>NZ_FOCV01000002.1 GCF_900110205.1 Rhizobium tibeticum
CGCGGATCGTTGAGAGGTCAGTCCGGCTTCGCGACGCCAGGCATTCAGCAAGCCGCGATTGACGCCCCAGCGCCGGGCAATCGCCGAGATGTTCACGTCGGGCTCTGCGCTTTCCGCAAGGATCCGCGCCTTCTCCTCTTCAGTCCAATTCCGCCGCTGGCGACGACCGGTGATCACCTCGATCCGACGATATTTTCCCTCATGCCTGGCTTCATGCATGCCTTCATCCATGACTTCAAGCATGGCATCAGCGCGATCTCCAACCATTCGTTCCGCTCCTGTCGATGAAGGAGCTTATCTCGCGGTCTCTACCAACAAAGAAAAGGTGGGCTGTTCGTCGCGCTCACACTCGAACCGCCTTGATGGCGCTCCTCCCCAGGGTGAACGCCGTCCTCAATCTATACGACATAGGGCAGCCATTGGTCGCTCAGGGTTTCACGGAAACCGAGATCCTAGATGTACTCATCGATCTGACACACCAGAAGGATATCGAACTTCTTCCCGGCAATCAGTTGAGAGTTCTTAGATCGGTGTCTTGCACTGCTGCAAGATGACGGCTGAGTGCATCGGCTACAATCTCCGGCGACTTCTCGCCTGCGGTCACAAGTTGGATTGCCGTAGCCATCGCTTCGTGACCGCGCTGGCTATCCAACTCAACACCATGCTGCTCGCACCATTTGCGAACCACGCTGGTAACGCAGTCGATGCCATCGTCGTCTAGGGAAAGAAGATTGAGAAGAGACATGTTCTGCTCCTCCGTGGTGCGGCAAGAGCAAGAATGTCTCTCAAGCGACCTCCGCCGTAGAAACTGGGGGCCGATGGCTTTATTTTAGCGTATCAGCACGGAAACACAATGGGTTCGCCTGATGTGGAACTAATGCCGGAGAGCGGCGTTTAACGCCTGATGTCGGTGTCCCTCCGGCATCAAAGCTCAACTGCCTGGGCTCTGCGTTCTTCCGTTCGCAGAGCCTCTTTCTTGACGGCATTGAAACATGGAAGAGCAGCACTTCGACGGCTTTCGCTATGGACTGGCGGCCCTTCTTCTGCGCTGCCCACATCTTCGTCCCTATGCCCATATTGCACACTGGTGGACGGAAGATATCGAGGAATATGGTGACGCCGTCAGGTTCCGCGACAGGTTGCGTGCCGAGGGTGACAACAAGGCGCTCCTGGAGGAATACGAGCAAATCTGCATCGAGCTTGAGGAGGAGATGCAATCCTATTTTGGCGCCTCCGGCCACGACTTGCCGTGACAGTTCGCTACCCAATCCACCGCCATGCGCGTATAATGGTTGTTATGCCAATGACGCTCATCTTGGCATTCATGGAACGACATCGGGCACCCTCCGCCTGAGGTCCCACTGGCGTCCTGTCCACCGGGATAGGATGCGTTGAGGGGTCAGGTTCTCGACAGCGATCCCCTGCGTACACCTAGCTGCTGAGCCTTCCCCTCGCTTTTTCAAGGTGGACCTTGGTCCGACTAGCGATCCCGGCAGATTGGCGTAACCTGTGCCTGTCCTGGTCTCGGACGAGTAGGACAAGAAAAGGGAAGCCGTTGCTCCATCCAAACCCGCGAGGGCTTCCCTTTAGTTGACTTCGGCCAAGCCTCATTGGCTCTTGCTTGATTGTGGCCAAGTTTGTTCCCTCCTATCGGGCGATGACAGCGACCGCTATGCGACGGATGACGTCGGCAAATGTGACACCCAGCGCCATGCTCCCGATGCCAACAACCCCGATCGCACCTAGACCCATCAGTTTCCAACGCTTGACGTCATCGGTGACCGGACGCATTTCGGAAATGTCCTCCTGAACAGCGGCCACATTCCCTTCCACCTTGCCTACGCGATCGACGAGTTGATCCATGCGCTGGTGCATACTTGCTCGGCTAGCGTCTGACTTCACTTCTGATGCACGGAAGGCGTCTCGGAGGTTGCGCACTTCTGCCAGAACTTCGCCCATCTGCTGGTGTAGCCGGGGATCAAAATCAGTTGACGTCAACGTTGAGTCCTCACTTCCGGCACGCGGGCTGCTGATCGCAGGTTTCATTGTGCGCAGCGACCTGTTCAGCGAACGGTCGATCGTTGGCAATGATGAACTTTCGCGTTTCCGACGATGGCGTCAGGCGCTCGAAGCCGGCGCCGTCATTCGCAGGTGCCCGTGTCACGCACCCATTGACCACGAAGCTTACGGCACAAATCTCCATCACTAAACCTGCCCACCGCTTCATTTGTCACGCCCCGTTTCTTGATCAGATCCATCGATCGCTGCAAGGCCGCAGAACGCTCCGCGACCCTACCCTCTTGCTTGGCGGCCGGCAGCCACCACACCGCATTGATGATGATCAGTGCCGCGCCGGCGACGGCAGCGCCGCCGATCGCGGCCACTGGCAGTTTCAGACTGTCCGGGAGCCACGCGAACACCGGCCTAGCCCTCGACGGCCGTGCGGATGTCCTTCACGGCCGCGATGATCGAGTGCCGCAGCAACAGCGCCAGCAAGAACGCGACCAATGCGAAGCCGCCGATCGCGAGGATGGTCCGCCAGTCCATGCCACCGAGGAAGCCAAGGCCCGTGCTCAAGCCGGTACCAAGTCCGCCGATCCAGCCGAGCAGGTTGAACTTCTTTTTCACTTGCGTTTCGACGGCGGCCGGCACGACCGGCTTGTCAGCCACAACCGGCGCTGAGACAAAGCCCTGCGCCGTCGTCGCTCCGGACATCGCCAGCAGCTCCGAGTGGAGCGCAGCACGCGTCTTCGGCCCGACATCACCGTCTGCGACCAGACCCTTGGACGCCTGAAACTCCCGGATCGCCGTCGGCTTCAGCCCGAGCATCACCAACGTCAGACGCGCAAGGTGCAGGACACGATCGTCAAAGCCGTTCATGCCACCGTTGATCTTCTTGGTGATCATCTCGATGTCGCCCTGATCAGCGAGGCGATTGAGGTTGCGGCTGTCCCAATACCAGAGCGGCACCAGGCCTTCCCATGGGTCTGTATTGACCAGATCCGGATTGGCGACGAAGTTAGGCGGGTTAAGGCCCTTTTCTACGCACCAATCGTAAAACGCCTGGTAGTTCGCCTTACCGGTGAGCTGCATGCCGGTGCGGCCCATGTACTTCTTGCCGTCGCCGTCAATCGCCGGCGTATTGCCGAGATCCGTGCGCGTGTCGTAGCGGGCCTGCACTGGCGTCGGTCCCCAGATCTCGCGATCATATCGGAAGTCCCCACTTTCATGCATCAGCTGCGCCAGGTACTGCACGACGCGGTGCACCCGATCCATGCCGAAGTCGTCGCGATACCGATCGAGCGACACGAGGACAGAATTCATGTTGGTTTCGTTGATAGGCGTGAGAGCGGCCACGCGGATGTGCTGAGCCGTAACGAGTACGTTCATTTGAAAGCTCCAAGTTTTGATGAAAAATGCCGTCGCCGACAGTGCGCTCGGCGTTAGGCGTGCCACAATTGCGCTGACGTGCAGTTATTGAAAACGGATCACCGGGCGGGACGGCGATCCGGCGTCACCTCAGCCAGGCCAGACGACCGCATTAGCCGCTGCCTCAGCGTCCGAAGCCGTCGCTGCGGCTTCGATCGAGGCCTTTGTGCCGAGGCGGGCAGCCTCGATCGCGCTGCCGATGACCTGCCATTGCAGGAAAGCGCCGCTAACGATAGCGGCGACCTCCCCGAGCGTCGGCGCGGTAATCCCGACCTCCGCCGACAACAGCGGAAAGTCCGATGGCTCTGGCGTTCCCCCAGCTTCGAGCGCTGCAAAGTAGCGCTTCGCCTCGTCTGACTTCTGCTGGTAGGTCATGGCCTGCCCAGCGCCGCCGGTGATGTACTTCAGGCGCTCTTCCTCCGCTGCTATATCTATCACAGCTTTCAGACGCGCCTTTACGTCGGCGAGTGGAGCCGGTTCCGCCGAGCTGTCGGCAATTTTTCCCCAAACCTTCGGAGCCATATCCGGTTTCCTCTTATGAGTATTGCAGGACGACACCGGAAGCGATGATCGCCTTATTCGTGAGAGACTTCAGTCGCCATTTCATCGACGTGCCCGAAGGTTGTCCGCTTATCGACGCCGAACCTTCGTACATCTTCACGCCACCGAATGACGGCATTGTCAGCGTCATCGTTACCGCCGTCCATGTCGCGCCGCCGTCGCGCGAGACTTCCATTATGAAATCCGTTCCGGGCGTCAACGATAGGAAGTCGGCAAGTTGAAGCGCAACACGCGCGTTAGCAGGGGTCGATGTGGCGGTATAGTTGACGGATACGAGCGTCATGTTGTTTGGCTGATATGTTGTACGCAACGGATGCGCCGCTGCCGTGTCTTCTGTCCAGCCAGAAATGTTGTTTCCGACAGCAACGTCAGTCGTTTGATACGCTCGCGACACCGTAATGACATCAGTTGTTGCACCGGTCCCGGCGAACACGGCACCCAGATATATTTGCTTCCCGTCGAGAGGAACAACGTAAGGAGTCGGAAGTTGGTAGTCATACCACCCGCCGCCCGGATGGGTGAATGTGTACGATGCGATGACGTCATAAACGCCCGGAGACACACGCCTAGTAATCTTTATCGTTTTGCTACCCGCCAATGCCGAGTACAGCCCGACATGCGTAAGAGTGTAACCCTGAGTCAGTGTGAACGCGCGATTTATGAATGTATATGTTACCGCCCCCGACGTTGTTGTTGCCGGTGAGGAGATTTGCGACGGGGAGTATGGTGAAAAACGGTCGTTAGCACTGTCGTACACGTAATTGAATGAACCGTTTGGATCATTCGCGTATGCCACAGATAGCGGCGTGAAATTGGCGGTGTACCTTGCCGTCTTAGACACTCGATATTCGTCGATGTAGCCAACAAAAAGCCCCGCGCCCGTATAGTCGCAACCAATCCAAATCGCTGTAGGCGGGGATAACAGGTTCGTCGAGTCCGCGTAGTCACCACCCTCTTGTACACCGTTTATAAATAGCCTGGTGGTCCCGGAGGATCGGCAGACGGCTACATGGTACCATGTATTGACAACAAGTGTCGTTGTTGACGCTATGCGCCCCGCACCGCCGACGTAATACTGCAACTTTGAAGATGCATTAACGTAGATGACTACATTATTTGCCGCAGACGTCTGTCGACTTTCAAACAACATACCACTAGCGCCGAGCGTAGTAGGACGAATCCAAAAATCGACGGTAAAGTCCCCCGTTCCGAACGTGAAATCAGAAAGACCTTCGATTGTTGCAAGATATGTGTTTGCGGTAGCGTCCAAAACGAGCGAAGCGCCGCCAAACTTAGATTGAGCCGTGCTTAGTTTGGCTCCTCCGAAGTTATACCAGCTTCTAGGGATAGCGCCGGAATCTGGAAACGATATGGAATTATTAGCGCCGTCGAAATGAAGAAGTGTATAAGCGGCAGGGTCAAGACCGCCCGCCGTTCCATCCGTGATGCCCGTCGTATCGTCAAACGAATCCGCCACGCCGCCAACCATGCCCATGCGCTGGCCTTTCAGGTCGGCAATCTCGATTGCAAATACCGCGTCGTTTTTGCCGCCCGCGCCCGCCAACGCATTGATCGCAGCTTGAACGGTCGCGGGCGCGCCAGCAAGGTTTGCAACGCTGTTGTCGAAGGAGACATCGAGCGCGCTGTAAGCCAGCAGCGTTTTGACCATCGCCGGCGTCAGCTGCTTGACGAGCTTGCCCGTGCCGCCATTGAAGGCGACCAGATAGCCGTCAGTGACGCCACCATTCGGGCCGACGACATCGCCGGTTCCGGTGCCATCCGTTCCCTTGATGGCCATCAGCGACCAGTAGGCGTTGGACGTGGTCGGCAACGACGGCGGTGCATGGCCGGTGGTTGCCTGAAGGGCAATCCAGGCGCTGCCAGTGTCATAGACACCGTCATTCTTGGCGTACACTGTCGCGCCACTGTACACACCACGCCAATTGACCAGCCCCGTGTCACCAACATCGCCCTTATCGCCCTTCGGGCCTGTGCCGTAGGAGAACGGACCAGCCCAATCAGCAGACGTTGCCGATGCCTTCACGTAGAGTTGCGGCTGCGTCACACCGATGACGACCAGGTAGGAGAAGCCTTTCGCGCGGTCATTGTAAGATGCGCGGCCGGCGAGATCGCCGCTGGCGTCAAACTTGAAGACGGTACCTGTCGCAAGTTCCGCAATCAGCTGCGCCAGCGTGTTGCTGTTGGTTGTCAGTTGCTGCAGATACGCCGTGTCGCGAATGATGGCGTAGTCGTAGGTGCCAGATGCGCCGACCCATTCCGTCGCGGCCGTGATTTGCGTATCGCTGTTCACCGACGCAATCGGCAGCATGTTGCCCGAGGCCTGAGGTGCGACGATGCCGCCGGCGACGAGCGAAATTGCCCATGCCGTGCCGGCGCCGGTGACCACGGCAGAGCCGTTCGTCAGGGTGATTTGCCCCGTCGTGTATGCAGTCGTCATGTTGTGAAGTTCCTTAAGCTGGGATGCCGAGGATGTAGTAGCGGATGCCGATGATCGGGGTAGAATCACCCTCATTGACGAGATTGCTGATCGAGCTTCCGCCCGACAGGTATCGCCTCGCTGGAAGTCCCCTGAACGTGTAGAAGCGCGCCTCGCCTGCCGTGAGTCGGCAGTATGTTGAGCCGCCTCCCGTATAATATTGCTTGCCGGTTTCCGTCGGATCGACGTAGCCGAACAGCGTGTAAGGCGGCCGCACACGCGACGAGAGATTGCCGGTGAAGCCACCGAGGTTGACCCCACCTCCGCCGCCATGGACCGTCATATACTTGACGAACGGAAAGAGGCCGGTCGTGTCGATCGGAATAGCCCATTCGCGCGCGCCGTCTGCCTGCGCGGTGACGTTGATGTAGCCTTCAGCGATGAGCTGCACCATCGGCCAGCGGCTATCGACCATGACGTCCGCGAGACGCGGCGGATTGGATGCCCCAGGGCGGAGGAACTGCACAACATCACGAGTGCCATCGTTGAATTCGCGCCACACATAGTTGCCGCCACCTACTGGCGAAGAGTCGTCTTGCGCATAAACGATGAAGCGCGCCCGCGCCGCTCCATAGGGATTTGACAGCACCAGGTTCGCGCCGCTGAAATAGTAATCGGCCCCATACTCCGTTTCCGATGAAAGCGGGTTGGTCGGGTAGTAGACTGTCGAGCCCTGATAGACGATGACATCCGCAAAGAGGTTGCCAACCGCGCCGGCACCCAAATTGCCAAGCGGATAGACTGTCGTTCCAGATGGCAAGGCGATGTCGGCCGCTGCGATGACCTTCGCGGATCGCGCCGAACTGTCGAAATAGAGCTGCGATGGCGTGGCCGTGCGAGCGTCGTAACCGGGTTTTGAGGCGCGGCAAAAGTCGCTGGTGATCTGCACCTGAACCTGCCCGGCGACAGGAGCCAACGGCGGATTGGCAATTGCCACGCTGTTGCCGGGAAGGTTCCAGACGACAACCTCCTTGCACGATTGAGCGAAGAGTGAGGTGTCAAAGAGAGAAGCCAGACCCTGCGTCATGCTGAAGTTGGTGGCGAAGGACGTGCTCGTGAACTCGCTTAGCCAGCCAACTTCCATGTAAGCTGGTGTAGTCCAGTAGGCGGATCGATTGTTGAAGCCGATAAACGCCCGCGTCACACGTGCGGCGTAGTAGAGGGTATTCGCCTGGTCCTTCTGCTTCACCTCGTAGAGCGGGACGCTGTATTCCAAGCTAGTGAAGAACGATGATCGATAGAACAGCTGACCATTGTTGCCGACGAACGAGCGGTGGTATTTCGCGAAGGTATTGACGTTGCTGCCACCAGGAGTGAACACCTCTGCAGCCCCCAAATAGGGCTGCGTATCGCGGCCAGCCGGCCGCATCGTCTGGTACTTGCTGTTGTACAGGAACTTGTACCGTTCCGAATCCGGCGTATTGACAGGATCATAGGCCGCGTCCTTCATGATCTTGACGCAGCCCGCATCCTGATAATCGACACCCACATGCCAGCTGATCGCCATTAGCCGCTCTTTACCGTAATGCCAGTTGCATTAATTTGGACCTTGCCGTTACCGAGGCTGATATCAGCGGTCCTGACAGAGCCGATATCGGCGACCGCGAGCTTCGCCGTGCCGCCTTCAAAGACAATTGCTGGCGTCTTGTTGCTAGGATCACTGCCGTCGATGAAAACGACGCGTTGCGCGTCCAATGCGATCTCCGAGGTCAATGTACCGGCATCATTGACGACCCGGATGTACAGACCGGAATTCAGAAACGAGTCTCCGTCCCCAGCGCGAACAAGTATCGCGACTTGAGCAAGAGCGCCCTCAGGGTCAGCCGACGCTTCAAACTTTATCAGACCATTGGCGAAGTTTTCGCCAAGCTGCGCGCTCAGCTCGGTCGTCTGCTCGGCAATATTGACAACGTCAGAGCTGAGAACGAGAACCTGCTCGCTGAAGGAGGCGCCGGACACTTCAAGCTTGCGTCCGATCGATTGTGAGACGCTGCTGGTGATCTGATAGTTCTGCTGGATCTGGACGAGCAGCGACTCGGTTCTGCTCATCGTATCGTACAGGTCTTTGAAAACCTCCTTCACGTCCTGGCCGATATGCGCGAGATCGGCAATCAATTCGGACGCAGCAACATAGGGCGTCGTGACGGGAAGCCACTCCGACCACTCCGTTTCGCGGTTTGAGAAGGGAATAAACTTTCCACGCGCCTGGTAGTCGGTGTTTCCCTTGAAATTGGCGTTCAGCAGCCAACTGAATGGCGAACCGTACCGCGTCGAAGAACTGTCGAAGACGATCGACAGATCTGCGGCGAGACGGACCTGAACCCAGACAAATTCGACATCATCCTGATCCGGCGAAGCGCTAACCCGGATTGTTGGCCGCCATGGATCGCCTGCAGCATCCTTCAGAACATCCGGCTCAACCTGCCACCCGTACATCGGTTGCGGAGGAGGCGTGATCGTTCCGATCCAGCCATCCGATGTCGGCAATTCGAAATCGGTGTCCCAATCATAATCGGAAGGATCGATTTCCTTGAAGGTCACAAGCTGATTGAACGTCCGCGCCCCTACAATCGAGGTAACGAGGAATTTCTTGTTCTCGTAGCCGTTTCGATCCGATGTCCAGGCAACAACATCGTTCGGCTCCAGCGCGTAGGCGTCTGGCGGTAGATGGAACTGGTGCGTTCTAAATCGGCGCGCATCCTGGACCGCCGCCAACATCAGCCGCTGCACCTGGTTGGCGTAGGGTGACGTCTCGAAGGCGATGCCGGCAGGAAGCCGGTTGTCGTCGTCTTCGATCTCCATCACATCGGAGTAACGGGCCGGTGCGTCCTTCGTAGCCCACTTTGCAGCGGGTTCCGGATAAGTCGCCTCGACAGCATTCACGGTATCGACGAGGGTCGGAAATGGCGTGAATGTCTGTCCCTCCGTGACAAGGATATCGTCGTCGGTGAAGCTGTAGACGGCAGCGCCTGGCGCTCCAACCAGCAACTTGAATATGCCGCCGACTTCGGCAAGGCGACCGTTGCAACCTTTTCGAAGCTTGTCGATTGCCTCGATCGGTCGTTCATTGCCGCGAAACTCGTACCCGGCACGGTAAGCCTTCTCGGTGCCGCCGGCACTGAGATTGACGAGGGCATCGCATTCGTTCGCAGCCGCGATCCAGTTGGAGGAGGGAAGCCGGAAGGCAGGAAGATCCTGTCCTCCATAGACCCATTCATCGCCATAGTAGACGCCACGGATGATGTTATAGATCAGGACCGCATTGTTATTGCTTGGCTCCCAAGTCGCTGGATCAGCCCAGCGATGCGCGCCAGATCCACCATTGGTCGAGTCTTTACGCACGTCGTAGAACCGGACGGACCCCGTCTCGAAGAGAAACGACGGCGCGCCATTGATATAGATGTCGCGGTTATAGCGCGCGGTCATCACCGCATAGGGGCAACCCCGCCCGATCATCGTGCTCGTGAAGGGGCGCTCCGGATGGAGGCCGAACTTGTCTCGCAGATAGGGATCGGCAACCGTTTGTGTGCCGTCCGCAAACCTGATCCAAAGGTAATCGGTTCCACCGCGGCGATACTCCAGAACCGGGAAGCCGAGACCACCTGGCTCCGGTTCGGCCCAAAGCACGGTCACCCTATCGTCATTCACCCATACGCCAGGTGTGCCGCTCGTCGGCATATTGCCAAGCTCGATGACATCGACGAGGTAGGCATTCGGTGTCTTCCCGTCGTTTCCCCATGTGCCGCTATATTTGCGCTTTCCAGCGGTCGCGGTCGAACCTCCCGTGAAACTAACGGGCTGATCGTCTCCCATCTGGACCGTGAGCGAGGTGCCGGGATCGCGCGTGGCATCGTCGCCGTTCTTCTTCAGCGCTTTACTGACAAGCGATAGCCCGTAGTTGACCGCGCCAAAGAGCGCGAGCGAAACGATTTGCCCCGGAATGGTCGCAGCGAAAGCGGCGCCGAAGAGAGCGATCGTGACGGGCTCGGCATGCACAGGTGTAGCGGCCGCGAAGAACGCGGTCGATGCCAACAACCATTTCGAGAACTTCATCAGCCGACCTTGAAAGCCCGTGTTGCGTCGAGGAGGTCGACGGTCCCGATGCCGTCGGGCATCAGTACGAAGATGCGCTCGCCGTTTACGGCGCCTAGCGCGAAGCCGAACGAAGTCGGCATAGGAACAGCGGCGATATCGCCAACTCGCGCCTGCGAGACGTGGTCGTGCTCAGGCACGATCGAGGCCGCTAGATCAGCAAGGCTGTTGAAGCCATCATTGCGCATGACGCGCAGTGCTCCGGCAAGGGTGGTATATCGGTTGCGATAAGGAGCAGCGACATCAATACCGGTTATTGCCCTTACGATGTTACCCGCCAAACCCGGCCCGCAATCGTGAGCGCCCCATGAGAACGGGGTGAGGCGAACCCGGTCGATCTCGTTGGAGAACCGTCGCCGCCAGTCGGGAAGCCGTCTTAGTTCGATCATGACGCTTTCTGCCCCCATGGAATTTGCCACGTGGCAATCGTCGAGGAATAAAGTCCCCATTCGTCGCCGCCGCGTCGCTTTTGCCCCTCGTAGGAAGATTTGCGCGGATTGGTGCGTTCAAGCATGTTGATCGCGTCGGAAATTACGCTGATCGTCAGGCGTCCGTCTTGACCGACCATCGGCGTCTCCACCGGAGCGCCGTCCACCTGGCCGAGAAATGCGATCTCCGGATTAGAGGACAATTGTCGACTGGCGACATCCAAAGTCATCTCGTGGATTTCGACCTTTGCGAGGCGGATGTCGTAGGTTCGCACGAGCTGCTGCGCGGCATCTGCAATTTGGCTCATTTCAACGGTGACCGTCTGCGTCGTTAGATCCGAGACACGCGAAATGGCGCTAACTGCCAGATTGACGGCGCCAACGTACGAGCGCGCTTCAGGAAGGCCGGTGATGCCGCTTATCACGGTAGCATTGATATCCTCGTCACCTGTCCAAAATCCGATTGAAACAGGCGCACCGGTCGCGCGGACTTTGGCTGTGATGAAGACAAAGACACGCGGAACGATCCCGCCGTTGCGGGCAGCCCCGAGCGCCGCGGAAAACCCAGAATTGAGGTTCTTCATTTCTTCTGCACCACACGGAAGGTTGCGCCTTCCGTTCCCATTGCGCCACCTGTGCCGGGATTATGACTCCCCGGCATGATGATGCACTTGCAAGCCGGCTTGAGCAGCCCAACGTTGGCATTGATGCCAACGCCGGCTGGGACGTGCGGAAAGACGCCGAATAGCGGGGCGACACCTGCCTCGCTTGCCGTCACCGTCTCGGAGACCTCAAGGAATGCGTACCGCGTCGGGCTGCTGCCATACGTGATCTGCATCTTGTCCCCAAGGGTAAGCACGTAGCCTGCCGGCAGACCTTTAAGACTGAGATTTGCTCGGTCTGCCGCGACCGAGTTGACCTGCACATTCGAGGCGCCAAGAAGCGCGCCAGCCGGATCTGATTGCGGATACTTTGACAATGGATCGTAGAGAAACAGCGCCTCTTGCGATCCGTGGAGCTTTCGCATCAGGGCGGCGACCTGCTTCATCGCGTCGTTTCCGCCGCGCTGCAAGGCCACCGTCCCGATCCAGAGAGGTGGAGCAAGCTCAGCCTGCCAGACCCGACCGTCGCCCGAACCTGAAAGCTCGTCATTGCGCTGGATGTCCCATACCACCGACAGCACATTCAGCTTGTCTGCGAAGTCAGTGACACCATAGGGATAGGATACAGGCATTTAGCGGCGCCTTGGATTTTTGTTGATCTGCTGGACCCTCGCCGGCATCTGCTTGTCATAGTTGGAGACTGCAGCAGTTGCGGCAGAGGAGCCTTCGCTCTGAGCCACGCTTTTGATGTAGGCTTTAAGATTGCCCTCATCGTCGACCGACACCCCAACGGTTATATGAGACGCACCGCCACCCTTACCGGCGTCGCGGCTCGCGCCCTGACCCACAACCCCGCCACGAGCGCCGATGCGAACGATCTCAGGCCCGTTCTCCCCGACCAGATAATCATGCCAGGGATCAACGCCACCGCCGACTGCTCGGCCGCCACCAAATATCGATCCAAGCAGACCACCAGACTTCGATGTTCCAAACATTCCGCTCAGCGGGCCATCGCCGAAGAATAGCGCTTCCGCGCTGGCCTGTATGAGGCGATTGATAAAACCATCCAGAGCCTTGTTGCCGGTTTCGATCTCTGGAATGACGTCAGCGAACGACTGTTTGAGGTTGTCGCGCATGAAATCGCCAGCAGCCTTGGCCTCGCGGTAAGCCTGTTGTTCCTTGTCGATCTGCGCGACAAGGTTGGCAATCGTCTGCCCCTCCACGGATGCGGCGTCGACGTTGGCGCGGCGTTGCAATTGAAGCGCCCGCTGCTCGGCTTTGCTCTTGCCGACCATCGAAACTTCATCCTCCAGCGACTGAATCACTTTTTGGATGTTCTCCGCCTGGCGCTCCTCCTCGGACTTTCCAGTTCTAGTTCGTTTCGGCCCGCCGTAGATGTCCTCGTTGTTGAGGCTCTGGTTTCTGAGAGGATTGGTTCCGGGAACCGGCACAGTTCCCGGTATAAAGTTGCCGGACGAGTAAATCTGTCCGTTGTCGGAAAACAGCGGAGACAACGTGCCGAGCGCCGGTCCATTCTTGCCCGTGGTGAGCGCGTTCAGCGCTTCTGTCCTGAATGCTTGCGCCTGGCGAACCGCGCCTGCTATCGTATCTGTCAGTCCGGAAAATGCCGTCGAGAAATCGGAGACTGCCGGTATGCCGGTCTCGTTCAACGCGCTTGCGAGCGCGTCCTGAACTTCCTTCATTGCGGCTGTATTTTCTTCGCCTGCCTTCACACTGGCCGACAGTTCGTTCCATGCACTCTGGAGCGCCAGGATCGTTGTATCCTCGGCGCCAGCCTGGCGAAGATCTCCAACCAATACGGCAAGTTCATCATTCAAGGCAGATACATCGCGCCGCGCTACATCCCATTGCTGACCAGCGAGGGCATCCGTGGCCTTGACGAGGTCGGATTGTTCTTTTGCGCGCTCCAGCTGATCGACATAGTCCTTGAGAGCCGGAACAGCATCGCCCCAGCTTGCCGCAACAGATGAAATGAGTTCGCTTTGCTTTTCCAGAACCGTGGCGGCATCCTCGCCGTCACTGAGGAGGCCGCTGAAATACTGCACCGCCGCGCCGCCAACGGCGATCAGGCCGATGGTTGCTAGGTTGACCGGTGAAAGCAGACTGAGAAAGGCGGCGCTCAGAGACCGTACCGCTCCACCTGCACCCAACGGGCCAAGAACCTGCCCGATTTGCGACCCTTGCTGAAGCGCGATGAGGAACGGGCTTTGGCCGCCAGACAGCTGAACGCCGATATCATTGAACTGTGCCGCCAAGTTCGAAACGCTGCCCTTTGCGACATCGATACTCTTGGCCGCCTCCCGGCCAGCCGCGCCTGCCTTGCGACTGAAACCGTCAGCATTTCTGCCCGCCGAATCGAACGCCGCGCGCGAATTGTCGTTGCCGACGATACGGAACATCAGATCGGACATCTGCGCTGTCGACACGGCAATTCCTCTACGCTGGCTTGGTGAGTTCGAAAAAGGCAATCCAGCCGTAGAATTCCTCCTCCGGCATGGACATCACTGACTGGATGGATTGATTGAGCCGGGCCGCGAGCGAGTAGATCACCATCAACTCGCTATCGCCCTTCAGCCGTTTTTTGCGTCGTCTACCTGCTTGTCGGCTTTGACCGGTTCGCCTTTGACGAAGCCGAGAATGACGGCTCCCACGCGCGAGACAACTTCGCTGTCTACCTCGTGGGTCAAGGCGTGCTCGTCCATGTCGTCGAACAGGCGCTTGCCGTCCTTGTCGAAGGCCTGAAACAGGATGGCGCGCACGCAGGCGGTATTCCCATCGACAACCTTGCCCTCCTCGTCGCGCCAGACCTTGCGGCGCTGGGCAACGGTCATGGCGCCATAGAAGACGCGGAGCGGCTTGCCTTCCGCTCCCCATTCCGGCACGTCGACGGACTGCCTGGTATGGCCTGTGAAGTGCGCCTTTGCCTGAGCCAGCGCACTCATGCGGACACCGTGTCGATGTCGAGCGCGCCGTTGCCCTGAAAGTTGAAGGTGATCTTTACCGGACCCTTCATATCGGTTTCGACGGGCACGCTGGTGACGGTCGCCGTGCCGTTGAAATACTTCTTGGTAGCGACGTCACCATCCGAATAGAGGCCGAGCGAAACCGATGCCCCGACCACCAGCGCAACTTGACCCGTTGCGTCGGCGGGGTCGTAGAGGGCTTCGACCGAACCAGACCAGCCGGGAATACCGACGAGATGCGTCTGCCAGGCGTCGCCCATGACGGTGGTGTCCGCGACCTCGACATTCTGATTGATCGACCATTTTTGCACGGCCGCAACGGCATTCGCGCCGATCTTGACCTTGCCGTTCTTTCCATGATGCACAGCCATGGCGTTTCTCCTTAGAGGGCTGTTTCGGGATCGCTGTTGCGGGTGAAAACCGTGACCTGATAGGTCATGGACATGACGTGGAACGTCTTTTCGCCGTCCACCGTCATTGCAAAGGTTGCGCCGCGATATTCGCTGGCGTTCGCGAGGCCTCCGAGCTGCGGATCTGCCGCAAATTGCCGCTCGGCATAGACCGCAAACTCATCGTCAAGCGCATCGGCCTTGGTGACCTCGTCGCCTTTGGCAACCACATCGATGCGCAATCTTATGGAGCGCTGCTGGACGCCATCGGTCGTGACGTCTTCGGACGCCTCATCGGACGTATAGACAAACGCCGCGGCTACCTCCTCGCGCGCCAGAGGTCTGGCACGCGAAGCAAATACCTTGCTACCGCAGAAGGAGCTGCCCTTCAGCATGTCGGCAGCGAAGGCGCGGAGCTGCTTGCGGATGTGAGACATCAATCTGGCTCCTGCAGCCGCACCACGGTCATGCCCGTGCCGTCCGGCTGGAATTCGAGGACGCTGTAGTTTTTCTCGCCGCCGATCTGGCTGGTGACCTTCACGAGGTCCTTGTGCGCGGCGTCGGCGGGAATGTCGCTTGATCGGATCGTGATCTGGATGCGAGCGCCTTCTGCCTCAAAGTCGAGGTCGCCGGCGGACAAACCGAGAAAGGTGTCGTCGAAGACGCACGCGACCGGAGGCTTCTGTCCGGACAGGCTCGTCCAGACAGCGACCGAGCCGAACTCGTCGGGATTGACGAAAATCAGCCGGTCGTCATCCGTTTCGACTGGCATCAGGCGCCAACCGCTTCGTCATAGGCGGCCTTTGCGGCAGCCAGCTCGTCGGCCTCGGAGACGACGTGCCCGCGCTCTTCATCCGTCAGATCGCGATCGTCAGGAAGGCCCTGCTTTTGCAACGCCTCGGCGTACGCCTTTTCAGCGCCGTCAAGCCTTGCTTCGAGGGCATCCAGATCGTCCACGGCGGCATCATTGGCCGATGCGACCTCTGGTTTTCTCGCCGCCGTCCTTTGTTGCTTCTGCTCGGCCGGGACTTTGGAGCTAGGCGTTAGATTGGTCGCGAGGTGACGCGGCAGATCTTCCGGCTTAACCGCAAGGTCGACTTCCTCACCCTGCTTGAAGTAGAGAAGGGCGATGGCGCTGACGGAGCCCTTTGCCTTGTCAATAATTTCGAGGGCGTGGCGGCGGGCGTCGATCTGCTGTGCAGCGAGCCTCAATTGCTGACCGACGCCGAACTCAGCGAACCGGCCGGTGACCGTGTACTTCATCGAGATATCCTCTTCATGGAAGGAGGCGCGCTCGCGGTGGAGCGCGCGCAGATCACGCGTGAAACCGCGCTGTTACTGGAAGGTTACAAGGCAGGCGAGCTGCCAGTAGCCGTAGCCAACGTTTCCGGACCAATCGATGCCGAACAGTTGTTCTTTGTTCAGCTGCTCGTATTCGGAGCCATCGCCGAGGGCGACGACATCAGGCACGCCCTCTTCCTGGAGGATGAATGGTTTTGCTGCCTCGTCGGTACGGAAGAGCGCGATTTTCGTCGTCCAGTTCAGTCGTGCGTTGGGAACGACATCAATCGTGAACTTGCCCTTCAGCACTGGAAGCGTGTTATTCGCGCCGCCTACGCCGAGTAGGGCGGTGACGGCTTCCAATGCCGTTCCCAGCATTGTGATGGGAACCTGAAGCTGGAATTCGCTCGCACTCTGATTGGTCGGTTCGCCCTTGTCATCTTTGACCGACATAATCTGCTGGATCGCCTTGACGACGGCCTTGCTGAACTCGGCAACAGTCGGATCAGCCGGCGCCGCTGCAGTCGATGTGATCTTATTTGACTGCGTACCGCTGGCGCCCTCGGCATGGTCGGTGTCGAAGAAATACTGGCCATCATAGCAAAGCGTGGACTCGCCGGCGATGATGAGCGCCGAAAGCAACCGCGCCGGATGGTCGTTCGCACGATCGGCGAGCTGATTGACGCGGATCGCGATCATGCCGAGCTTATCGCGGCGCATATCCTTGGACTGGATTTTGATGGAGCCTTCATAATCCTTGTTAGAGATCGTGAAGCTCACTTCCGCCAGTTCGGCCGGCTGACGGCCGCCGATGAATTCGCGCAGCGCCGGCGCCGAACCAAGCCAGGCGTAATTCTCGATCGCCTGATCGGAGGTGATACGCATGGCGATGTCATTGACCCAGGCGGCGGTCCCGGTATCGAGGCGCGCTAGGACCATTCCGAGCACGCCCCGCGTGGTGATTTTCTGATACTGCTGTGGAAGCATGGTTTTGCCCTTTCGAAGCCGGAGCCGCGCCCCGTCGAAGATTGAAGTTCAGGTTGTCAGGATGAATGAAGCTCGGATCAGGCCTGCAGCGCAGCGCGTGCCAGAGCCGCATCGAATTCGACGACGCCGACGCCGGTCGATACCCAGCGAGAGACGTAGCCGATCAGGCTATTCCCGGCCGCCGTCAGCGTGAACGTATCGTCATCGCTGGCATAGACGGCCGGGCGATCGTTCGCGGTGATGGCAAGGCCCGCAATCGGCAGGACGATGTTGCCCTTCTTGCGGAGATTCACACCTTTGGCGCCAGCAGCACCCCCCGAGTTGTCGATCGTTTCCATGGCAAAGCCGATGAAAGGATCGGCAGCGACCAGGGGACGGGCGTAGCCAGCGCCGTTCTCGCCAACCGCCGCACCCTGGTAGATGATGTCGCTGGCGATGACCGGATATTCCTCCTTGTCGCCCAGCTGATAGTCGCGCGTCTTGGACGCCGCGAGCGTCGTCATCGCCATTGTTCCAACGACGTCGTGAGGCATCAGGGACGCGACGACATGGCCCGCGTCCGCCGGAAGTCCGACGACAACGAAGGCTGCAAGCATGCAAACGGCGGCGAGGCCCGCCGCAATAAGCAGGGTCTTTTTCATGGCTGTTCTTTCTCTGAGAAAATGGCGGCACGCCGCCCGCTGATTGGAAAGGGATCAGGTCGCCGTTCAGGCGGCCTTGCGCTTCATCGTCGCGACATAGGATTCCGCAGTCGGGAATTCGTCCTGCAGCTTGGGCGTCGCTTCCCATTCGGCCTTCCAGCCCTCGGCATTCTGCGGGAATTTCTTCTCGCCGCCGTCGCCGCCAGAAAGCGTGCTGGTCACGCCGGCGGCTGCATTGTCGAGCTGCTGCAGACCGGCAAGCCGTTCAGCATTCTTTGCCTTCTCGGCAGCGAGAATCTTGGTCGCCGCTTCAGCAGGCGTGGTCTTGCCATCGGCCTTCATGGCCTTGACCAGCTCGTCGTGGCCGGTAAGGCCGGCCGCCTGTTCCTCGATCCCGATCAACCGATTACGTTCGGCCTTCGCGCCATCGATGGCGCCTTCCGCGCGAAGGGCGGAAGCGAGATCCGGATGCTCCGCCTTCAGAGTTTCAAGTGTCAGCATTGTGGATTCCTTTTCGGTTCCGGCTTTCGCGGTGGCGGAAGCCGCGATGAGTGAATTCTCCCGACGGCCCGCCAGGTCCGTCAAAACTTCTTCAAGCGATCCGATTTGATCGACGAGGCCGCGCTTGAGCGCTTCGGCCGCGGGAAAGACCAGACCCTGCCCGTAATTTTCGAGAACGGTATCCCGCGTGACGCCGCGATTGGCGACGATGCCCTGAATGAACAGCTCCGCGCCATCATCGACGATTGCTTGCAGCTCGGCCTTGCCCTCTTCACTGTCGCGCGTGAGGCGTTTGTTCGGGCTTTGCTCGGCAACCACCTCGACGACATTGGCGCCAAGGCGCGTCAGAATGCCCTCCATCTCGACATAGCGGATGAGCGCTCCGACCGAACCGACAAGACCCGTCCTGTTGGCGATGATCTTTTCCGCTGCGGAGGCGATCCAGTAGCCAGCGCTGCAACAAAAATTGGCATGCGCATAGACCGGCATCTTTTCCCGCAGGCGGGCAATTTCGGTGGGCACGGAGTCGACGTTGTCGACCATGCCGCCCGGTGTATCCATGTCGAGAATACAGGCCTCGATATCGGGCATGGAGCCGATGAGACGCAGATCGCGAACGATTTCGTCATATGACCAGTATTGCCAACTGAAGCGCGAAACGAGCGGACCGATCACCGGAACGATGGCAACATTGCCGACGCGCGTGGCGAAGCTTCCGTTCGCGATCGGGGTGCCACGCCGATTAATCGACACGACATTGGACGCAGCGGCAGGCGCCGTTGCATCGCGGGAACGAATGGCGCGAACGGTCTGCAGCGACCCCGCAATAGCATCGGGACGAATAGCCCAGGGCGACAGACCGCCAGCGTTGCGTCCGCCCATCTGCTGCATAAAGCCCTGAACTGCCGCTAGCAAAGCAGGATCCATGTTATTGCTCCTCGTCGGTTGTGTCGGCGGGCTGGGCGGCAGCGCCAGGCGCAGCGGCGGTAGGCGCTGTCGCCAGCCCGTTTTCCTGCGCGAGCTGCTCCTCGATGCCGAGCTGTTCGAACTTGCTCTCAAGGTCGCCGCCGGTGCGCTCCTGAATGATCTGCTGGCGCGTCTTCGTCCGGTTGCCGATGTCGATCGTGTCGGCCTCGGCATCTTTCTTCGGGTCGAGCGAGATTTTCGTCTGGCCATACCAGTCAGATTTCAGCCAGGCGGCACGGATGGCAGGATCGTCGAAGAACCCTTTTGCCTGCAGCCGGCCGGTTAGCACCGCTTCCTCAATCACCCACTCATAATAGGGCTGACAGAAGTTCTTCACGAGCCAAGCACGCTCGCGGCGGAAGGTCTGCCATGCAATTTCGAGCGCGGCACGGCTGGCCGAATAACTCGCCATGAAGTGTTTGATCAGCAGTTCCACCGGCATTTCCAAGGCAACGCCAATCTGTCGCAACAGCGCGAGAGCGAACGCATCGAAGTTCGGGTTCGGCCTGTTGGGGTCGGCAATCGTGATATCTTCGCCTTCCGCGAGATCGACGATCGCACCAGCACCGAGATTGACCTCATCCTTGCCAGATGCCCCATCAGTCGCACTTGATGGCAGCGGGCCGGAGGTCGCATCCGGAGCCTTCTTGATGAAGACGGTAAAGAAGGCCGAGATCACTGCCGCCTGAACTTCGGCATCCGTGTATTCGCCGAACTGCTTCAGGATCTCGATGACGGGAGCCAGATACGGGATACCTCGCGCCTGATCCGGACGAAGGCGCTTGAAGAGGTGCAATACGATGGGCCGGCCGTCGTTGTAGAACGCAGGCACACGCCGCCATGTCATGGCCTTGCGGAATACGTCGCCGGGGTGCCGATCGCTCACATGGTAGGCGCGAACGACGCCATCCAAGGTGGTTTCAATTCCGGCCACCTGCGTGTCGGTGTCCATGCCATTATTCGGATTGGAAATGCGATCGGCTTCGATGATCTGCAACTTGGAGCCGTAGGTGTCGCCGGGGTCTTTCCTGTAGCGGCGGATTGCAAAGACATCGCCGGATTCGTCCGCCGACCCAAAGACCAGCGCCTGCAGCTCGTCGAAGCTCTGCGCGCCTGTGAAATCCGCCGTCCAAGCCGCCAGCTCAAACTCAGCCTTTGCCTTCCGGTTCCATTCACGCGCTTCTTCGACGCTCAAACCGAGCGCCGCGCGATCAATCTTGGGATAAACCTTCAGGCCCTCGCCGATAATGTTGGTGATGCGGGTCGCAATGGCGCCGGTTGCAATCGGCACGTTGCGTCGCAGATCACGGGAGCGCGCGCGCAGGGTCGGCAGATCAGGCACGCTGTCCTGATTGGCACTGCCGCCATCGACATTCCAGTTCGCGGTCTGCCGACGGTTTTTCTTGCCACCCTTGTAACCGCCCGTCGTCAGCGCCAGCATCGTGCGCGCCTGATGGCGGCGCAGGGCGCGCGCAGGATCGAAAACAGAAATCGCGCGGTCAATAAAGGACAGAGGCATGCGCGGCGGTTTCATTCGGCAACTCCGTATCGGAGACGGCCACGGCCGGAGGCAGCGGCGCTGAGCTTCTGAACGAGAGCGTTCCAGTATTCGATGCTCTTCTGGATGTCGGCCGCGTCCGCCAGCGTCAGCGAGCGGCCGGCGATCGAATAGGACTGCTTGCGCGCCACAGCTTCGGAGGCCGCCAGGTAGGCGTCCAGCTGGCGTTGCGCCTGATCGAGGGTGATACCTGCCATTTATCGGATACCTTGCGAGCGGACGCGCCGGCCACGGACTGGCGCTGGATGGACAAGTTCTGCCTTTGCGGCCTCGCCTTGCTGGCGAACCGCAAAGGAATTTTCATTGGCGGGACGCGCCCAATGCGGCGGGTTTGCCCAATCGATCTTTTCGCCCTTCAGGACGATGACCAGCGCCTTGCCGTAGACGGACAAGTCGAAAGCTTCGTTCGGCAGGCCGCTCTTCCGTCGCTCCCATCCGGACTCTGTTTTCACTTCGGCGGTCATCTCAGCGAAAACCTGCGCCGGCAGATGCTCGCTGAGGTGATACTTGCCGGGACCGGGTTCCTTGCGGGTCACGGCCAGTATGATTTCGTCCTTCACCTTGTCGGTCCCGACGAAAACGAGCTTGATATCGGCGATGCGCCGCCCCTTCTGCTGAAGGATCTTTTCCGGTTCGACATAGCGGGCGCGATCATCGAGCCGGGAGCTACCCTTCGCCAGATAGACGCGCTGGCCGAGACCTTCCTTTTGCATCTTGCGCAAGAACCGATATGCGTTTGGCGTCACGCCGGGACGGCCCGCAGAGTCGATAATCATGGCAACCGGCATCAGCGAAAAAGCGCTGTCAGCGACCGGGTAAGCCTTATGCAGAATTTCCGGCAACTCTTTCCAGTCTTCGAAATACCGCGCCGGATCGATAGCGCGGCGCGCGTTGCCCTTCTCGTCACGCTGGCCACCAGGTGCAGATTCCGGTGGCTGCGCGATATCGAAGCGGTCAATCAACCAGCGCTCTAGGCCTTCGCCCCAGGCGTCGACGTGAACGACAAAGCGGTTGCCCTGAATGTCGATCTGAACCGTCAGGAAGCGGGCCTCTGCCGGAACGATCTTAAGCGGGTAGCGCTCCGCCAATGCCCGCAACGTATCTTCCGAAACGGACTCGCCGATATTGCGGACGAGCGGCAGGTAGGCCTTTCCCTGATCGAGCGTGATGGTTGCCTTGAGTGCCTGATCGTCGCCAGTCGCATCGAACGTCGCCTTGGCCTGTAACTGGCGGAGCACGAGCTGCTCCCAGTTCTGCATTGCCGCGACCGGCCCTTCACACCGATAGGAAGCGATATCCGTTTCCCGAATCCGGGGATCGTCGATCTCACAGACCTCCTTGCCGTCGCTCATCTCGTGAAGCCAGATACCAGCCTGGTTGCAGGCGTACTTCTGATCGGGCGGAATGCAGCAACCATGCGGGCAGACCATTTCAACGGTTCTGGCGCTTTCGCCCGGTGTCGCCTTGGTCTCCCATTGCAGCATGTCGAATTCCGGCCGGAACGGATCGCCGCAAGAAGGGCAGAACCAATAGAACGCGCCACGCGTGCCGAGGTTGTAATCGCCGAGGCTGCCGCCGCATGGCGGGGCCTCGTGAGGGGTTTCCGGCTTCCAGTCATCCGAAAGGATTGGTCGGCCAGGTGAGCTTTCCTCAACCAGCATCCCCAGCGAACCGGCATGTTGTGTACGCTTGCGTCCCAACGTGAAGGGATCGCCTTCACCGTCGATGTCATCCGGCATGCGATCGCGATCCGTCAGGATGACAATCGGATATTCGTTCTGCGAGAAATAGCCGATGACCGGCCAGCGGATCTGCAGGTTCATGTTTCCCGCGAAACGCTTCTCATGAATGTTATCGGCTCCGCGCCCGGTCATTTGCTTTGCAGCAAGCTCTCGGTTTGCGCGCAGCATCGGCGCCAATTTGCGTTCGGAGAACTGCTTGGCACTGTCCTGCGTCTGGCAGACGACCAGCATGTCGGATGGAGCGCAATCAATCCGGTGGCCGATGACATTGAGCACCAGGCTCTCCGACTTGGCTGTACGGGCTGGCCCAACAAACACCACGGCACCATACTTGCGGGACGTCACCATGCGGGACGGCTCGGTCATGTATGGCGCAAAGTCGTTGCGCCAGAGCCCCTGATACCCCGTCGTCGCCAGGCGCCGCGATTGTTCCGCCCAGGTCGGAACGTCGATACGTCGCGCCGGCCGCAAGGTCGGGAGGCGGTCGAGAATGATATCGCCGGCATCGGCAAATCGAGGTGCCACCGCCTGCGGAAGGAACCGAACCCATGCAGGCGCACTAGGCATCGAACAGGCCTTCCTTTGCCACCACGGCCTTGACCGGACGCGCAGTCCAGAACTCGGCAATGCGCCGCGCCATTTCGTTGACCAGTTCATCGCAGATGTCGACGAGAGCAGACGTCGCCTTTGGCGACAGTGCTTCCTTGCGCTCGATGCGGTCGGGTGCGCTTTCCAGCGTGTCGCGGATCATCCCAAACAGGTTGTCTAAAGCTTCGGCTACGTCGTCGCGCTTCAGCAGCTCGTTGCGCTCGCGCTGAAACCGTTCCTGCTCGATCTGCACCGCGAGGATCTCGCGGCGCGTCTTCGGGTCGAGGGATTCTAGGCTGTCACCACTAGAGCCGCCGACCAGCGCCAGGCGCATCGCCGCCTGCGCCCGCTTGACCTGATCGGAGCGAAGATCTTCGTTGGCCTTCCAAGCCTGCCGCCATGCCCAGCAATGGGAGAGCTGCAATTCATAGGCCTTGCCCTGCCCACCGCGCTCTTTGACCGGCATACCCTTGCCGATCCATTCCGTGATGGTCGGAAGTGAAACAGCAAGTGATTCAGCAAGCTCTTCCCGCGTCATGACGCAGTCGATCGCACCCACCGGCAGCGGATATTTCGCTACGAGGCTTTCGATCTGGTTTTCGGTGAGTTGCGAGGTGTTTTCGGTCATACCTGTAGGGCGACAACAACAACAATGGCAAAAGCAGGCGGGTGCGCGCGCTGCATAGTCACAAAGATCGGGGTTCGAACTGCCTCGCGGGGCCTCAGATCGCTGGAAGGACCCACCGCCCCTGGCGACCGGGCCTCTCGGCTCTCAATCGCGGATTCAGCTGTCTGAGGGCATGGTCCATGTGCTCAGCGGGGCGTCCATGCCCTGCCTCGACCTATACCCGCGCTGATCTTCGATGCCCTTCATCAACCGCAGTTCGAAGTTCAACGGGAAGAAGGCAAGGGCACGATCCATACTGATGCCGAAGAAGTCATACCGCTTCTGATAGGTCACACCGGACACGAAGATGAAGACGGGCTCGATCGATTTCCTGCCCTTTCGCCGCCAGATACCGCGCCGCAAGGTGCTGCCCGGTTGGGGTACGAAGTAACGATTGCGCGCGGATCCTGCCCGCTTGCGGGAGCGCTTCGTCTCCCATTGCATCGCGTCCGGACCTGCCGCCAGCTGAGAGAGGATCGAAGTAATCATGCCCGGCGAGACGTTGCCATAGGCATCCAGCGTTAGACGCGATGCAGGCACAGCGTACTCATTCGACCTCATCACGCCACGGCGTATCAGCCAGGTCTCGAACGCCTTATGCGGGCGATTGCCGCCGTCCACCTGAGGCATGAGATAATGCTGTCGACGGCGGTTCTGATCCTTGAAATAGACACCAGCCTCAAGGTCGCCGCGGCTACTTGCCTTCAAGACACGAAGGCTATTCAGCGTGTATCGGGTGGGCCTGTCGAAGACGATCGGGATGATCATCTGATGATAGTCCCTGATGTCGTCGACCGTGTCGTTCAACGCCTTAGCCGTCGCGAATGGGATCTGCCGCTTGTAGATATCCTCAAGATCGGCTGTCCATTGCTCGATGCTGGTCTGAAACGAGAAGCTCATATCTCTTGATACGAAAAAGGCGACCCCGAAGGCCGCCTCGCTCAAGTTCGCAATCTCATAGCTGTAGCAATGACCCTGAATCAGCACCTCAGAAGAGGCTTTCAAGGCGGGGTCTGCCCGGCATACCCGCGTGGAGGTTTCCCTCACTCCCGGCCCATTCTCGTTGGGCGGGTCAAACGCTTGCTCAGGATCAGCAGATCATCCGAGGCAGATTGAAGTCACAACTTCTCAAGCAACGCAAGGGGCGTCGTAATCGAATGTTCAACGTCCGCAAGCCGCAGTTCGACGATAGCTTCGACCCCGACCGGCGCCTCACCACGCCTCAAACTAAGCTTGCGGATCTTCGCAATTCGTCCCGAATAACCGATGAATGGCCCCTCTTCAAAGCGGACCATATCGCCCTTCGCAAATTTCTCCGAATGAACTGACGAGCCTTCAAGTTGGCCTAGCAAGGCTTTGAATCTTATAACGTCCGCATCGTTTATCTTGTGCGGCTTCTCAGAGCCACCGACGAGGCCGATAACGCCGTCGACACATCTCAATCCCGAAAACGCAGCAGACGACGGAACGACCGAGACGAGAATGTATCCGGGCAATGCAGGTCTGCTTCCACGGTTTACCACACGATGACGGATGACCATTTTGCCACCCTCGACCGTCGGTAGGTAGGTGTGCACGTGCTGAGCCTTCAGCGCGCTTTCCACAGTCTTCTCACCTCCCGTCATCGTGTGAAGGACGAACCACTCGCGAATCCCAGGCTGATTCGCACTCGCCATGGAAAGCATCGTCGATTTGATTCGCCGCAAGTTGGCGCTGCGCTCCAGCGCCGGCATCAGGCGGTCCATGTCGACCTTGTCGGCCATCGTGATTTTACGCTGCATGATCATTGTCCCGCTCCATTCCGAGTTTCGCTGCAAAACGGGCGAGCGCCTGCTCGACCGCATCATCCAATTCAACCCACTCGCCGCTCACGATCTCCGATGGCGGGAAGCAGAGATATTCAAGCTTGAATTCCGGCCATGCCCAGCCGCGACGCTCGTGCATACGGCGCCACGCGTCGCCGAGGGGGCTATCGATCTTGACGCTCCGGAAGTCGTCGGCCTTCGCGACAATCGCCGGCGAGATCTTTGTTCCACGGCCGGCTCTCGCGTTTTCGTACATCTCGTACACCCGCCGCCAGCCATGCCGCAGCCGGTGAGACGCCAGTTCCTGCAACGCCGCTTTCGTCGGACTGCCTCCCTCGTCGACCTGATCAGCCACCATCTGGCTAAGCCTCGACATGAGCGGCAAAGGCGCCATCGGCTGCAGCTGCTCAGCCAAGCGAAGTCCGCACCACGGTTTGGTGAAGGGTGCGGCATAAGCTGCCCTGCCGGCATCAGCCGGAGCTTCTGTCGGCAAGCGCTCCCATGCCCGTTCCGCGAGGTATGTGGCGCCAGCCTTGAAGATCGTCCGCGCCGATGCCTTCACCGCAGCGATGTAGTCCGGCGTCCGCTCCTCGCAGGCCTTCCGCTGCGCTGACGTCAGTCCCAGCCATTCCCGGCGGACGTTCGCTTCGCTGTCGCTGGTGTATGTCGGCCAGCCGGCCCACCACTTCCGCAATCGCTTCTCCAGCGCCTTGGGACTTTCTTCCTCTTCCCCGTCACGCTCGCGCTCTCTCTCTTCCGGGTTAGGGGGAGTGGTTAGGTTGGAGTAGTTAATAGGTGCCGGTCCAGAGCCGGCAGGGGGTGCCTGCCCAGAGTCGGCACCCCCTGCCGATATACCGGCAGGGGGGGTGGCCGAATCCCGCGTGCCGGTAGGATCATTTTCCTCGCCGTCTTCGTCGTCCCATGCAGAATTTGCAAAGCTTTCCGGCTCGCGATCATAGATCACGCGATAGCGGTGCGCGCTGTCGCGACCATCCGGCGAGGTGACGATGCGTTTCTCGATGACGCCCATGTCAACAAGGCGATCGAGCGATGCCTGAATCGTCGAACGCGAGCAGGTAAGCTCACCGGCCATCTTCACCTGACTGCGCCGGCACCAGCCATCCTTGTTGCTGGTATGCCGGCCGAGGAGGCAAAGCACCTGCAGATCCTTGCCCTTCAACCGTGCGTCGGTGACGATCCAGCCGGGAATGATTGAGAGGCGGTAATGAGGGGCTGCTGTCATGCAGCCACCTGCTCGGACGCGACGCCGCCCCACTGGGCACCGAACGCATCGGCGATCCCTTGAAACGTCTCGGAACGCTTCTTCCAACGATCCGGCCCCGGCGAGGCCCGATGCACCTTTGACCAGCGCTTGTGCTCGTCAGTGCCCTTTGCCGGCGGCGTCAATCGGTTCGTCGGGATGAGCAGCGGGAGCCCGCGAAGATAGAGTGACGTCGCCTTGAAGGCGGGATCTCCGAACCACCACGGCTGCACCGTTTGCGCCGGTGGCTCGTAATTTCGGATCAGCTCCTTGGCATACTTGTGCATGATCGGGTTTTCGACGCAGACGCGCTCGATCGGCGCATTCCAGCAATCGGAGAACAGCGACGCGCCGTCTTCCAGATCATTCCACATTTCGAGTTTCGTGCGCCCCGGCGGTGGCGTTGTCAGCCACCGCACACCGGAATTGCAGAGCCGCGTGCATGGCGGATGCAATACCGCCAGCAGATCCCAGCCGTCGCCCAATAGGTCGCGCACATCGCAGACGATATGCCGATTGCTGCCGTCGTCGGCAGGAAGCAGGTCACAGGACCACGCATCATGGCCGCGATCGGCGAAGGCGCGCCGCACGCGTCCCGACGTCTCGCAGCCGATAAGAACTCTCATCGGTTTCATACTCATTCCGCCCCCTCGACGCTCGCACGCGCCGCCGCTCTGAGATCCTGCGCCGCGATTTCCGCAGACAGGACGATTGTGTGTGGAAGAGAGCCGTCCGGCAGTCGCCGCGCATTGGTCAGCGATTGGACCGCTTCGAGATAGCCGACACCCGCAATCAGCCCCGACTGCTGGAGGATGCGGCGAATGTTCATATGCTCGCGGTTGATCACCCAGTAAGGGCACGCAAACAGCCATTTCGCGCGCTCGTCATGCGTGGTCGCATCCGCCAGAATGTCGACGATGGGCAGCATGTCGCTCATGCCTCCTCGCCTTCAGCCGGCATGTAGTCCTTCCAGTCGACGCGCCGCATGATTGTCGTGTCGCCGTAGCTGCCGTCGTCCTGCAGCTCCCAGACGAACCAGGCTGTATTCATCCGGCTTTGCGCTTCCGGGCCGTCCCACCCGTCGCGATGCATCATCGGCAGACGGCGTTTGAAGACGAGCACGCGCGCTGGCGGGTTGTCGTCCATCGCAAAGTTGCGTTCCGAATCGTCGAAGCCGCAGACGAAGTTGAGGTTGAGCAACAGCGCCATCTTGCGAGGGCGATGGACGCGGAGTGCATGCGCCACATAACGGTTGAGCAATTCGCCATAGGGCGGATTGGTGACGATATCGGGCTGGTCGGGATCTCCCTCGCTTTCGAGGAAGTCCGCCACTCCTTGCAGCTCGCCGAACCGGTCGGCCGTGCCGTAGTCGACGAGGTCGGCAATGATGACCGTATAGCCGGCCGCTTCCATCATCTTCGAGATCGCGCCGCGCCCGCAGGACGGGTCACTCACCTTCGACGAGAACTTCTGCAGCGCCAGCAGCGTGTGCATGGCCTCGGGCCCGGTTTCGTAGAGATTGTGGCCGCGCTCTTCCTTCGTCGCGGTGGACGTGCCGACCGCAACGCGCAGATTGG
Source organism: Rhizobium tibeticum (assembly GCF_900110205.1). GTDB lineage: Bacteria > Pseudomonadota > Alphaproteobacteria > Rhizobiales > Rhizobiaceae > Rhizobium > Rhizobium tibeticum. The sequence goes on from NZ_FOCV01000002.1 coordinate 28,557, forward strand.
CGCGAGAGGGTTCAAGCCCCGCCTCGATGCGCGCACGTATCGCCCGCTCGACGAGGCCAGGCTCGCGGCGTTCGGCGGCCGCAAGCTTTCGCGCTTCATGAATTTCCTTGCGTGAAAGCCCCGCCTCCTCAGCCGTAAAAGCGTTCTCGTCTGGAACGCTTTTTTTCGGCCTGCCCTTCAGGGTTTTGCCGTCGGAAACCGCGCGGTCCCATTCGTCCGCGATCAGGATCGTTGCCCGCGCCTCGATCAACAGCGCCTCGCCCTGCAGGCGTCGCGCCTTCTGCACCAGCCGATCCTTAGCGCCAACGCGCGCCGCAAATTGCGCTCCGGCCTTCGCCTGGTCATATGCGCCGGACGCCAAAAGCCGCGCCGCCATCGCATCGCCCTCGTCGAGGAGGGCCCTTGCACGCTCGACGACCTGCACGAGCCCTGACGCATCGTAGGTCGAGACATCGGCAAGCGCCTTCAGTTCTCCAACCGTCGTCTCGACGGATGCGCCGCCAGACGAAATGGTCACGCTGACATCGTCGCCGGCCTCGGCGTTCTCGGGATCGTAAGCCCAGCCGTTGAATACCGCCCTCGCCTTCTCGGTCGAATACCAGAGATCAGCCTTGACCTTGTCGCGGGAGAGGAAGCCCTTGCTGTTGAGCGCGCGCGCGGCTTTCGACTCGCGTTCCGCACCAGTGACGACACTGAAGTCGTTGGCAGGATCGAGCGCGCGCTGCATGAGGCTCGCCTGCGTCGGGCCGAGCTTTGGATAGTCGGCCATCACTCGCACCTCATGAGGCGGAGAAGATAAGCCTCACCCTTCGCGGTCATGGACACGAGATGCGGATCGTCGTCGAGCCGCACGAGATAGCCACCCTCAATCGCAGCGCCGACGCCGCGCAAGTCAGCATCCAGCGAAAGCGGATACGCCCGGCGGTTCTGCCGGGCGTGGAGCCGTACGCGATACAGGAGGCGGCATCCAGCACTGTTGAGGCCGGGATCGGTCACCATCATTCTCCGACCACCTTCAAGCCCGCAGCTGCACCGCCCCTCGCCTTGATGACGGCCAGCGAGGCACGAAGATCAGAGGCTGCACGCTCCAAGCCACCAGCTACGCGATCGACGGTCGTTGCCTCCGAAGGAGTAACCTGCCCATCCGAGATGGCGATGGCGATGGCATTGGCCAGTTCCGCCGTTTGCCGCATCAGTTCAGCATGCGAGGTCAGCACATTGACCTCCGCCTTGCGGGTTTCATCCGGATCAGTCAGTCGTCGTCCGTTGGTTTCGGCGAGAACGGCTGTCACCAGCGCTTGGCCACAATCACGTTCAAGCACCGCGATCGCGCCAACCGACATCAGATCCGGCTCCGCACCATTGTTCCAGCGTCCGACCTCGCTCTTGGAATAGCCGGACTTGTCGACGACGCGCATGATGCCGCCGCAGCGCTCGATAAGATCTCGTTGGGCCGCTTTTACGCGGAAGAGAAAGGCATCCATGTCGGTCTCCGAAAGGCAAAGAAAAGGCTTTCCCGATCCGGGAATTTCCGGCGGGCTTTCCCGTGTTGGGAACGGTTCAGAAATGCGATGTTCAGTCCGTCAGCAGATCACGGAGGTCCGCATGCCTGGACGAAACATGGAAGAGAAAGCGCGCCGGAACGCGGAAGTCGGGCAGTCCGGCGCGAGGTGGCGCGGCGGTAAAAACCGCGCAGGGAACCACGGGAAGTCATGCGGCCTCCTTCGTGCACTCTGGACGAGGCAGAGGACCTACATCCGGCCAAGCGACACCATCAGGCCAATTGTCCGAGAACCATTGCAGAGCACGTTCAAAGGTGCCGGTCGCCAGATCGCCGCCGTCGACAATGTCGTCGAGCTTGGCGCCGCGATTGAAGACGATCGTCGACATACGTTTACGCCCAATGCCGGAGGCCTCGGCGTAGGTATCGGCAATAGTGATAATTTGTTCTCGTAGCGTCATGGCGGCAAAATGCGGTCAAATGGCCGCATATGTCAAGATCAAATAACCGCTTTCCAACCATCTCAATGCGGCTGATAATCCGCACATGGAGAAATCTGTGACCGACATCCTCAAAGAACTCATTGCCGAGCAAGGGCTTACGTGGGAAGCGGCGGCTTTGAAGAGCGGCTTGGAGCGGAGCTATTTTCGCAAGCTCTTCGAGCGCGGAGGCGCATCGCCACGCGGTCAAACGCTCAAAAAGATATCCGATGGCCTTGGCGTTCCGCTGGCGACGCTGCTAGGCGAATCCATCGACATGTCGAGCTCGACACAACCGACCGTACCCACAAATGATGTCCGCACCGCATCTGCCTCCTTGCCACTGCCGATGGAAATGGTGAAAGATGTCCCCGTGATGGGCACGGCCGCCGGATCGCATTTGAAAGGCGCCTTCCAGCTTTCGACCGAGCCCGTAGACTATGTGAGGCGTCCGCATACCCTGATGAATGCTCGAAATGTATACTCGCTTTACGTCGAAGGCACCTCGATGGAACCGCAGTTCCAGCCAGGCGACCTGATCTATGTGCATCCCGATAAGCCGCCCCGATTCGGAGACGCCGTCGTCATCCAGTGCCAGTTTAACGCGCATGGCTCGATGGAAGCGACGATCGGCATCCTCAGCAAGCGCGCGCCCGAAACCGTCACCATCCGGAAGCATAACCCGACCGCCGAAATCGAGATCCCGCGATCGACCATCGTCGCGATTCACAAGGTGCTGTCGATGAACGAAATCTACGGCGTATAGCCTCACCCATCCGTATTGACGCGCAAAAAGAGCGGCGAAGCGATTCGCCGATCACTTAGTTTTTGCCTCACATTTTCAAAGACATCGGCTGGTATGCGGTTAAATAGCCGCACACATTGTTGACAGCGGTCATTTATCCGCATTATTGTCCGCAGCATCCGGTCTAAACTCCTCCTCCCAAGCCGGATCGCCTATCGGGGGCGCGCCGCTGCTCTCTCCTCCTCCCGGAGCAGCGGCGAAACCGGGAGGCGAAGGAGAGCTAAAATGCAGACACAGACCCCCTACCCAGCCGCGATCGGCCGCAACATCGCCAATGAAATGGCAGAGCACGCGCGGGAGCGCGGCGAGGGCCTGACTTTCAAGGACTACAAGCGCCTCGGCTTCACCGACGCCCAGATCATCCGCTACAGCGACGAAGCCGCCGCCATCTACGCCCGCCGCGCGATGCGCCGGGTCGCCTGAGATCCGGTTTCGGTCACCGCTCCGACCAGGAACGGAGCGGGTTCCGAAACGGAAGCGAAAGGGCTCCTCTCATGCAAACGGTCCGGACAGTTCGCCCGACAGCAATCGCGCTGCCGGAAGCGGGTTCGCTTATTCTGCGCGTCACGCGGATGCCTGTTGAGGATCAGCGTCGTGTCGAGTTCGCATTGTTGTTCATCCTCTCGATCGTCCTCCCGATCGCGATTCTCCTCCAGGTGCCGGCATGACAGCACCAACCGCCATCCTTGCGGGCGTCGGCGCAGCTTTCTGCGCTGGCATGCTATTCGGCACGGCGCTGCTAATCGGTAAGCTGCCTAAGGCCATTCGACGCTTGGTCGAGTGGCGCCGCCTGCGCTCGCTTCGCGTCGACGACACTTGGGAAAACTCTCCTTGGAGGGACATGTAATGGCCGAGATCCTCACATTCCCTCCGAAGTTTCGCGTCGTCTCAGACCGATTCAGCCCCAGCATTGAGGAAGAGATCGAAATCCAGATGGCCGAAGCCCGCCGTCGCCACGTTGCGCAGGCGTTCGAACATGTCGCGAGCGCGAACATCGATCTCGTAGTCGCAAATCTCTGCCGCAAGTCCGGTTTCGAGGGATTGACCGACGACACCATGATCGGTCTCGTACACGCGATGATCGATGTCATCGACGCCCTTGGCTGCCGCAACGCCGATCTGCCGCTTCGCCGCACCCTGAACGAGGCAATCGAGAGGATGGAGCGCGCGTATGCAGGCTAAGCTGAAGAAGCTGACCGGCAAAGAGCTTCGCCGACAGACGCTCGATCGTCCGCTTGTGATTAAGACGATCACGATAAACCGCCGCGTCGTCGCCGGTGACCACGGTGGCATTGCCTACGTGGATTTCACATTGCCTTGGGTCTCCATGCACGCAGCCGCCCGTGAGGCCGATCGCCAAGGAGGAGCCCGTGGCTTCTAAGGCAGACGGCGAACGTCTTTCAGCGATCCGCGCCCGCCATGCCGAGGCCAGCACCAACTGGCAGCTCGGCAGCACCGGGACAGAGCTGCTCGCAATTATCGTACCCAACACACAGCCAGTGTCCGTCGCACAGCTGACTGTCGAGTGCGGCTACATCGATCGCGACTTCCTGCTTCATGCCCACGACGATCTGCGTTTCATCCTGGGGCTACTCCAGGAAGCATTCGCCGAGATCCGACGCTGGAAGCCTCGCCAGCAGCAACAGGCAGAGCACGCGCACAAGAACGCCAACTACGCGGCGGAATGCGCGATGAGATCGAATGATCAGATCTTCCGCCGCTTCATGCTTGAAGAGAAGGGCGCGACCGAAGTCAGCGACGCCGTCCGAGTGGATTCGCACATTCGCTACCTCCTGAAAATCGACAGCCGAAACGAATTGAACACCGACGCCGGCGCCCGCAATCGATGGTTCGATCTGCGCGCCGAGTTCGAAGCTTGGAAGAGGAACGCCGCATGACCGACCTAGTGGATCGCCTGTGCCCATACCGCCCGACCGACGAGTGGGGCCCAGCTGTGCACCATACCATCTGCGACGAAGCAGCCAACGAGATCCAGCTGCTTCAAAGGGACGTGGCAATCTTCAATGGCCACCGGCACGAGCTGTTAGAGCACATCACTGCCACCCCCCCACCCGTTCCACATGTGGTGGCGTCCGATCCGGTATGGGAAGAACTCTGCAAGCTGGCGTTTGCCGTTCAGCACAACCCCAATTGCCCTAGCCCTTGGCTTGTACGGCTAGCGGGCAAAGGCTCGATCGACATGAAGCCCTACGGGGACCGGCTCGGCATTGTCCGTCACCAGACCGGTGACAGGCTTGGCTTCGGCAAGACGTTGGATGAGGCTGCCCGGCCCGCCCTTGCCACCGCTTCGGAGGGCTCCGCACATGGAAGCTAAGCAGCTTCATATGCTAGCGCCGCCCCAATCGAAAGGGGCTACGGGGTTAGTTGTCGCGGGAAATCTGGCCGGCCTTTCGCTCCCACGGGCTGAAACCGGCTTTCTCGCGTTCGCTGTTAACGTCAGCCAGACATGTCCGCATCACTACGTCTTTTACGACGAGTGCTGGGGAAAGCCGCCAGTCGGCCGTGTAGGTTCTGTAATGCGAATCCACAAGGTCCACGAGCATCGTGGAGTTGATTTCTTGCTCCTTAAGGCACTTGTTAATCCCTGTGCGTTGGGCTTTCATCCACGGCGGCTCTCCGGGGGTGGATGTTCGTGTCCAGCCATCCATTACGCCGACCAAATAGGCCTCTTGCATCGCTGGTTGGAATTTTTTCCAACTCGCATAGTTGGTAACGAATATCGCGTGTGCAGCGGACGGCACGAAAACAGACAAGATCAATGCAAGCTTAACAAGTGGCCGGATCACGAAAGCACCTCTAATGACGAGCGGCAGGCTACCAGAGCGCGCCCAGCCGCGCTAGATCTTGGCCGGGGTTACCGGACATCCCCACCACCCTTAGAGAGGGAACCTGCAGAAAATCGACCGGAGGAAGAGTGATGGGACGCCGCGCAGTCATCCGATCGACGGACATCACCACTACGCTTGCGGCCCTGAAAGCAGCGGGTATCACGCCATTGGCAATGGATACATTGCCAGATGGTGGCATGCGATGGCATTTTACGCCGCCGGGAAAGCCGGATGAGGACGAGCTCGATCGCGAGCTAAGGGACTTTGAAGAGCGCAATGGTCGAAATAGAGCTTAAAGGCATCCACACCGTCAAAGCCAAGGGCAAGATTTATTATTACGCTTGGCGCGGCGGGCCGGCGCTCAAAGGCCTTCCCGGCTCGTTCGAATTCATGAAGTCCTACAACGAGGCAATCGCCGAGCGGCGTGCGCCCGAGGACGGAAAGTTTAAGTCGGTCATCGCCCACTACAAAACTCATGAATTCGGCAAGCTGGCCTCATCTACCAGGCGCGTTTGGTCGCCTTGGCTCGATAAGATCGGGAAACGGTTCGGCGATCTGAGCATTGCGCAGTTCAATAGACCTGAGAAAATTCGGCCAAGCATCATCCGTTGGCGCAGCGAGTATTCCGAGACCCCTCGCACAGCGGATCTCGCGCTGCAGGTGCTATCGCGACTATTGTCGCACGCTGTCGATCCCATGGGAAAAATAGCGTCAAACCCTTGCGAAGGCATACGGCACCTCTACAGCCAATCTCGCGCTGAGATCATCTGGACTGCTGACGACATCGCTCAGCTGAAAACGGAGGCGTCCAAGGAAGTTGCACTTGCCGTCGATCTCGCAGCCCATACCGGATTGCGGGTTGGCGATCTTGTTCGCCTAGCATGGTCCCACATCGGGAGGGACGCAATTGTGATTTCCACCGGCAAGAGCAAACACAGGAAAGAAGCGGTGATCCCTCGATACGACGCTTTGAACGAGCTGCTCGACCGCATCCCGAAGAACTCGCCGATAATCCTCACCAACAGCCGCAAGCGACCTTGGACGCAAGACGGCCTCGCTAGCTCGTTCTGGACCGCAAAGGTCGAAGCGCACATGCAGGAACGCGACCTACACTTTCACGATCTGCGAGGCACCGCCGCGACAAACTTCTACACTGCCGGTCTGTCGATCCGGGTGATTGCTGAAATTATGGGCTGGGAAGAAGATCAGGTGGAGAAGATTATTCGTCGATATGTCAGCCGAGGTGCTGCGACGAGGGAGGCGATTCGCCAACTCAACGAAGCGCGAGAGAAGAAAACCGCGGCTTCGAAAAGCACGAACGACGAACAGGCGCTGTAAAACTGCCTGTAAAACCACGGTTGTTCCGTGGTCGGAGTTGGTATCTAAGTAACTGAAAACATTGATGGAGCGGGTGAAGGGAATCGAACCCTCGTATTCAGCTTGGGAAGCTGCTGCTCTACCATTGAGCTACACCCGCACTAGAGCGAGACTTTCTACAGATGATCGCCGCTGTCAAGCGGCCAAACACCGACAATCATAACAAGGCACCTCTGATATTGCAGCCTCCGCGCGGTTTTTGGTGGGTGGGTCACAACTGCGGATCAATACGTGCTTTTCATAATAAAATACCGTTTGTGGCAAATAACCCGAACGTTGTAAGCGCTCTCACAAACAAAACAAAAGCACTCTGGAACCGCCCTTCAATTCATCTGAATCATGACGATGTCAGGATTGAGGAAATTGAAGAACGCCACTGTCAGTCTTGTTCACCGCAATCGTCACAGCACGGACACCACAAGGCTCAATAAGATTCTACCGGCCGGACCTTATCACGCGCCGAACGCCGCTCCTTCAAATCGACGGCAGAAACATTGCCCCACCTCTGACCGAATGATGGCGAACCGCGCCCTCTGGCTACCGACGAGAAAGCGGCAACCAGCAACCGACCACACCAGGACGCTCAAATGCGGAAGTGCTTGGAAAGCTTCAGGCCCTGGGCCTGATAGTTCGAGCCGAGGCCGGAGCCGTAGAGGCTTTCCGGGTGCTCCCGCATATGTTCGTAGACGAGGCGGCCGACGATCTGGCCGTCTTCGAGGATGAAGGGAACCTCGTGGCTGCGGACCTCGAGCACGGCGCGGCTGCCGCGGCCGCCAGCGGGTGCGTGGCCGAAGCCTGGGTCGAAGAAGCCGGCATAGTGCACGCGGAATTCGCCGACCAGCGGATCGAAGGGGGTCATCTCGGCCGCGTAGTGCGGCGGCACATGGATGGCCTCGCGGGAGACGAGGATGTAGAACTCGTCAGGATCCAGGATCAGTTCGTTGCGGCCGCGACTATAGAGAGGCTCCCAGAAATCATAGATGTCGTGCTGCGCCTTCTTGTCGACATCGACGACGGCGGTGTGATGCTTGCCGCGGTAGCCGATCAGGCCGTCCTCGTCGCCCGCAAGATCGATCGACAGCGCAATACCGCCGCCCGAGACGTTCGGCTGCTTGCTGGCAACCAGCGTTTCGGCATCGTGCAGCGCCAGAAGTTCGGGCTCGCCGAGCAGGGAATGCCCGACACGGAAGCGGATCTGCGACAGGCGCGAGCCCCGGCGCACGACAATCGGGAAAGTGCGCGGGCTAATTTCGAGGTAGAGAGGGCCGGAATAGCCGGCCGGGATCTTATCAAACTCCTGCGCATAGTCGGTGATGACGCGCGTGAAGATATCCAAACGCCCCGTCGAGCTCTTCGGGTTGGCCGAGGCCGACATATCGGCAGGCAGGTCGAGGCGCTCCATCAGCGGAACGATATAGACACAGCCTGTCTCCAGCACGGCACCTTCGGAGAGGTCGACGACGTGAAGGCTTAGGCGATCGAGCTTGTCGGACACAAGATGGGATGGACCCGGCATGAAACTCGCGCGAACGCGGAACGCCTTGGCACCAAGCCTGAGGTCGAGGCTTGCCGGCTGGATCTGGTCGTGATCCAAATCGCGCTCAGAGGTGAGACGCCCGGCCTCAAAGAGCGCGGCAATCGCACGATCTGCCAAAATTCCTGTTACGCGAGCCATCATGCCTCATCCATCTTTGTCGCAGACAAAACCAAACTCAAGGAATTGACGCAAGCATAGAACGGCAGTATTGCAGCTTTATCCCGTGGTGATTTGGCCGGTCGGCTTGCAGCCACGTTAAACAAGTGGCTAAAAGGACCGGGTGCAAAACCGGTCTGCTTTCGCGGCCGGTTTTTTGTTGTTTGAAAGTGGTGATTCATGAGCAAGACCTGGCGCCCGGCAACCCAACTCGTCCACGACGGTTCGCTGCGCTCGCAATATGGCGAGACCTCCGAAGCAATCTACCTCACGCAGGGCTTCGTCTATGAAAGCGCGGAAGCGGCCGAAGCACGCTTCAAGGGCGAGACCGAAGGCTATATTTACGCTCGCTACGGCAGCCCGACCAACGACATGTTCGAGAAGCGCATGTGCGCGCTCGAAGGTGCCGAGGAGGCCCGTGCCACGGCCTCGGGCATGGCAGCCGTCACCGCCGCGATCCTCTGCCAGGTGAAGGCAGGCGACCACATCGTCGCAGCCCGCGCCCTCTTCGGCTCCTGCCGCTGGGTCATCGAGACGCTTGCGCCGAAATATGGCATCGAATGTACGCTGGTCGATGGTCGCCATCTCGAGAACTGGGAAAAGGCGATCCGTCCGAACACGAAGGTGTTCTTCCTGGAAAGCCCGACGAACCCGACGCTGGAAGTGATCGACATCGCCGGTGTTGCCAGGCTCGCCAACCAGATCGGCGCCAAAGTCGTGGTCGACAACGTCTTTGCAACCCCGATCTTCCAGAAGCCACTCGAGCTCGGCGCCCATATCGTCGTCTATTCGGCCACCAAGCACATCGACGGTCAGGGCCGCAGCCTCGGGGGCGTGATCCTCTCCGACACGGAATGGGTCAACGAGAACCTGCAGGACTACTACCGCCACACCGGCCCGGCGATGTCGCCGTTCACGGCGTGGACGCTGCTGAAGGGCCTCGAGACACTGCCACTGCGCGTCAAACAGCAGACCGAAAATGCATCGAAGATTGCCGACTTCCTGGCTGATCAGCCGAAGGTCGCCAAGGTAATCTATCCCGGCCGCAAGGATCATCCGCAGGCCGACATCGTCGCCAAGCAGATGAAGGGCGGCTCAACGCTGGTCGCCATCGAATTGAAGGGTGGCAAGGAGGCAGCCTTCGCGCTTCAAAACGCGCTTGATATCGTCAAGATCTCCAACAATCTGGGCGACGCCAAGAGCCTGATCACGCACCCGGCGACGACGACGCACAAGAACCTCACCGACGAGGCGCGCGCAGAGCTCGGCATCTCCGGCGGCACCGTTCGTCTCTCCGCGGGCATCGAGGACACGGATGATCTGATCGAGGATTTTGCCCAGGCGCTCGCCAAGGTGAACGCCTGATCCGCCCATATCGGCCGGATTGCCTCCGATCCGGCCGACCGCCATGCGTTTCCGCCACACGCGAGGCGGGCTAAAATTAGGCTTAGCACGCGAAACCTCTTGCCATTGCAGGCATTCGGGACGTGATCGCCTATCGGTTTATTGACGGATCGGCCGTCGTATAAGATACCGGTAACGTATGTTGACTATGGTGTAGGCATGTATCGCGCCCTTACACGAGACATTGAAGTCGTCGTCGAACCCTTTTATCTGGAGGAGCAATCCGATCCGGAGGACGATCGTTATGTCTGGGGCTACAAGATCGTCATCAGCAACAATTCCGACACGACCGTACGATTGGTGAACCGCTACTGGAACATCACAGACCAGAACGGGATCGTCGATGAGATCACGGGCGCCGGCGTTGTCGGCGAACAGCCGCGGCTTGCTCCGGGCGATACCTATGAATATTCCTCGGGCTGCCCACTGGATACGCCATCAGGGCTGATGTTCGGCCACTACCAGATGGAAACGGATGAAGGCGAGCTTTTCGATGTCGAAATACCCGCCTTCTCGCTGGATTCGCCAGGGCTGCTCAGAGTCCTGAACTGATCACTCGGCAGCCTGAGCCACCTCCTCCACTTCGAAGCGGTAGGTCGTCGAGCAGAACTCGCAGGTGACCGAGATCGCGCCGTCTTCCTGGCTGTCATCGATTTCCTCGGCAGAGAAACCCTTCAGCACGCCCTTGATCTTCTCGCGCGAACAGCTGCAGCGATCGAAGACCTCGCGCGGTTCGTAGACGCGAACGCCGCGTTCGTGGAACAGGCGGTACAGAAGCCTCTCCGTGCCCACCTGCGGATCCGTCAACTCGTCGGCGTCGATCGTTTCGACGAGCGAGCGGGCTTCCATCCATGCATCGTCTTCCTTGTGGGAACCGCCGGCCGTGTCACCGTCGCCCCCGTGAAGATCCGGCTGGCGCATGCGCTCCGGCGCTTCCGGAAGGAACTGGGCCACGAGCCCCCCTGCCCGCCAGCGGTGACGCGGCTTGCCCGCGTCGTCGCGATCGAAGAGCTCGGCAGCGGCAAGACGCACTCGCGTCGGAATTTGCTCCGACTGGCGGAAATAGGTGCCGGCGATTTCCTCGAGGGTCGCTCCGTCGAGCGCAACGATGCCCTGATAGGGTTGGCTAAACTTCCCCTGATCGATCGTAAACGCCAGCATACCCTTGCCGAGCAGCTGTTCAGGCTCAACTTGCCCAGCGGCGATGGCCCTGTCGAGGAGGCCCTGGTCGAAGCGCGCATAAGCACGCACGTTCTCGGGCGTCGAGAAATCGCAAACAAGCAGGTCCACCGGGCCGTCGCCTTTGGTCTGCACCGTGAACTTGCCGTCAAATTTCAGCGACGTGCCGAGCAGCACGGTCAACACGACGACTTCGGCAAGAAGCCTCGCGACAGGCGCAGGATAGCGATGACGCTCGAGGATCGCGTCCAGCATCGGGCCGAGTTGGACGGCGCGACCGCGCACATCCAGCCCTTCAACCTGAAACGGAACGACGTGATCATCGCCGGCGAAATTGAATTCGCCGAGGGCGGCTGCAGGTTCTGCCATGGTCTTCTCCTAGTCTGGGAGCGGCAGACGAGAGTGTCCATCCGCTCGCGCGGCCAACGGGCCTTCCGGCCAAACGCGGCGTCAAGTATGGTTCAGATCGCGCCCAGGCACCAAGCAAGAATCGACTTCTGCGCATGAAGACGGTTTTCCGCTTCATCGAAGACGACGGATTGCGGGCCGTCGATCACCTCGTCCGTGACTTCCTCACCACGATGGGCGGGCAGGCAATGCATGAACAATGCATCCTTGTCGGCCTGTGCCATCAAAGCCGAATTGACCTGATAAGGCTGGAAGACGTTGTGACCCCGGGCCCGATGTTCCTGATTCATGGAGACCCAGGTATCGGTCACCACGCAATCGACGCCTGCGACCGCACGGTCGGCATCATGGCAGAGCATGATTTCGGCGCCCTCATCGCGGGCCCAGTTCAAATAGTGATCCTTCGGCTCGGAACCAAGGGGGACCGCCATATTCATACGATAGCCGAAACGGGCAGCCCCTTCGACCAGCGAATGCAGCACGTTGTTGCCGTCGCCGGTCCAGGCGATCGTCTTGCCCTTGATGGGGCCACGATGCTCCTCGAAGGTCATGATATCGGCCATGATCTGGCAGGGATGGGTATCGTCCGTCAGCGCGTTGATGACGGGAACCGTGGCGTGCTCGGCCAGCTCCAGCATGCGGGCATGATCGGTGGTGCGGATCATGATCGCATCGACGTAACGTGAGAGCACCTTCGCCGTGTCGCCAATGGTCTCGGCGCGACCAAGCTGCATTTCGGTGCCCGAGAGGAAGAGCGTCTCGCCGCCCAGCTGGCGCATGCCGACGTCGAAGGAGACGCGGGTACGGGTCGAAGGCTTCTCGAAGATCATCGCGAGCATCTTGCCGGCGAGCGGCTTGTCGCCTTGCCCAGCCTTGAAGGCCTGCTTGCGGGACATGGCGTCATCCATGATGAGCCGCAGGTCTGATGCCGCAACGGCGGAGAGATCGAGGAAGTGTTTGGTGGAAGCCATTGTCTTTACCTATCAGGCCCGCCTTGTGGCAGGCATTATCCATTAAGCCGTCTTCTTGACCTTCGAAGCGCGCACGCTTTCGGCGGCGCGCTCAAGGCGGGCGAGGCCCTCACGGGCTTCGTCCGGTGTGACGACCAGAGGCGGCAGAAGACGGATGACGTTGTCGCCAGCGGGAATGCCGAGCAGATGAGCGTCACGGATTGCCTGCAGCAGCTCGGAAGACGGCACGGCTGCCTTGACGCCGAGCAGCAGTCCCTCGCCGCGAACGTCCTCAATGATATCAGGATAGCGATCCTTGAGCGAGGCGAGCCCTTGGCGGAAGACCAGCGAGACGTCGCGCACCTGCTGCAGGAAGCCGTCCGCGAGGATCACGTCGAGCACGGCACTGCCTACAGCCATGGCAAGCGGATTGCCGCCATAAGTGGAGCCATGCGTGCCGGCCTTCATGCCGGAAGCTGCCTCCGCAGTCGCAAGGCAGGCGCCGAGCGGGAAGCCGCCACCGATGCCCTTGGCCACCGCCATGATGTCAGGGGTGGCGCCGGACCATTCATGCGCAAATAGCTTGCCCGTGCGGCCCATGCCGGTCTGCACTTCGTCGAAGACCAGCAGCAGACCGTGCTCGTCGCAGATCTCACGAAGCGCCTTCAGGAACTGGTTGGTCGCCGCACGGACGCCACCCTCCCCCTGGACAGGCTCGATGAGGATCGCGGCCGTCTCGTTTGTGATGGCGCTGCGCACGGCATCGAGATCGCCAAAAGGAACCTGATCGAAGCCGGGCGCCTTCGGACCGAAGCCTTCGAGGTACTTCTCCTGGCCACCCGCAGCGATCGTCGCCAGCGTGCGGCCATGGAAGGCACCTTCGAACGTGATGATATGAAACCGCTCGGGATGGCCCTTGGAAAACTGATAGCGGCGCGCCGTCTTGATCGCGCATTCCAGGGCTTCCGCGCCGGAGTTCGTAAAGAACACCTTGTCGGCGAATGTGGCCTCGGTCAGCCGCTTCGCGAGCGCTTCCTGACCCGGGATTTCGTAGATATTGGACAGGTGCCAGACCTTGTCGGCCTGCTCCTTCAGCGCACCCACCACATGCGGATGGCTGTGGCCGACGGAGGTAACGGCAACGCCTGCGCCGAAGTCAAGATATCGCTCGCCCGTTTCGGTGATCAGCCACACGCCTTCTCCTCGCTCGAACCGCAGCGGGGCACGAGAGTAGGTGTCGTAAAGCGCGGCTTCAGCCATGGCGCGATCTCCTGTCAATAACCATCAGCAGCCGGACTCCGGCTAAGGAATGCAGGTCCGGAAATTAAAAATGCCGCCTTTCGGCGGCGAGCAGCACTATTTACTTTTCGCACTGCAATGTCAACAAAACTGAGGTTTTGATGCATGCGTCAAGCCGCGATCGGGAGGCTCCGGATCTATCAACAATTAATGTTGCAGAAATGACTCTCGCGCCCAGCAAGTTGGGGAAAACCTGAGAATCGATTCGCCGAGATTCAACCGACTCTTGTCACGGAGTCAGCCTCACACTAGGTTAAAACTCAATTACTAGACTGCATGCGGCGGAACTAGTCACCAAAATCGAGCAAGCGTTTCTTGCTTCGGATACGTCCGAGGCAACGGTGAGGGATTCTGCCTACACCAACGCTAATAAGGCGGAGACAGGGGCATGAACTGGACAGACGAGCGCGTTGAAAAACTGAAGAAGCTGTGGTCCGAGGGCCTGAGCGCCAGCCAGATCGCAGCGCAACTTGGCGGTGTAAGCCGTAACGCCGTCATTGGCAAAGTTCACCGTTTGAGTTTGCCCGGTCGCGCCAAGGCCGGCGGCTCGGCGACCACCGTCAGAACGCCCAAGCGCACCACATCGGCGCCGCGCGCACCGAACTACGCTTCGCGGATCACCACGCGTACCGTCACCCGCCAGCAGGGTGCAACGATGCTCAAGGAAGAGATCGAGATCGACACGGTCGAGGAAGTCCGCTTCCGCCCGGCCGCAAATGTGGTCGTCCCGATTTCGCGTCGCCTCGGCCTGACGGAACTGACCGAGCGCACCTGCAAGTGGCCGGTCGGCGATCCGCTGAAGGACGACTTCCACTTCTGCGGCTGCGAGTCCCCGGATTCCTCCCCGTATTGCACGTACCATCAGCGCATGGCCTACCAGCCGGTCAATGAGCGCCGCAAGGCCGCCAACCGGGTTGCCTGATGCGCAAGCCGGATAAGGAATAAAAAAACGGGCCCTTGCGGGCCCGTTTTCATGTTTCGGAGATGAAAGCCGCTCAGTCCCCATCGACGCCTTATGCTTCCATGGAATATCCGGCGCCGCGCACGGTGCGGATGACATCCTGCATGTTGGAGAAGTTCAGCGCCTTGCGCAGGCGACCGACATGGACGTCGACGGTGCGTTCGTCCACATAGATATCGTGACCCCAGACGCCGTCGAGGAGCTGCGAACGCGAGAAGACGCGTCCGGGGGACGCCATCAGGAACTCGAGGAGCCGGAACTCGGTTGGGCCGAGGCGGACTTCACGGCTCTTGCGATGAACGCGATGCGTCTCGCGGTCGAGCTCGATGTCGCCGCACTTCAGCAGCGTGGAGAGCACCTCCGGCTTGGCGCGACGAAGCATTGCCTTAACGCGCGCGACAAGCTCCGGCGTCGAAAACGGCTTGACGACGTAGTCGTCGGCGCCGGTGGAGAGACCGCGAACGCGTTCGCTTTCCTCGCCGCGAGCCGTCAGCATGATGATGGGAAGGCGCTCGGTTTCCGGCCGCATACGCAGACGCCGGCAGAGCTCGATGCCGGACACACCCGGCAGCATCCAATCCAGGATCAAAAGGTCTGGCGTGCGTTCCTGCAGCCGGATCTCGGCCTCGTCGCCACGCAGGATGGTATCGACCTCAAAACCTTCAGCTTCAAGGTTATAGCGAAGAAGCACACTCAGTGCTTCTTCGTCTTCAACGACAGCTACTTTAGGGATCATTCGTTTCGGTCTCCTGGGGGCGCGATCGCAGAACGACTATTCCGTGACAGCGCCGACGGTGTTGGCGGTATCGTCCTTCGGACGTTCGCCTTCCGGCTGAGCACCGGTGGCCATGTAATAGATGGTCTCGGCAATGTTGGTGGCGTGGTCGCCGATGCGCTCGATGTTCTTGGCGCAGAACAGAAGATGCGTGCAGCTGGTGATATTGCGCGGATCTTCCATCATGTAGGTGAGCATCTCGCGAAACAGCGAGGTGTACATCGCGTCGATTTCCTCGTCGCGCTCGCGGATCGACTTTGCCTTGTCGGCAGCACGGCTCGTATAGACGTCGAGGACTTCCTTGAGCTGGACGAGCGCCAGTTCGGAAAGGTGCTCGAGGCCGCGGGCGAGCTTGCGCGGCACGCCGGCACTCTGGACAGCAATGACGCGCTTGGCGGTGTTCTTGCCGAGATCGCCGACGCGCTCAAGATCGGCCGCAATGCGGATCGAACCCATGATCTCGCGCAGGTCGGCCGCCATCGGCTGGCGACGGGCGATCGTAACGATTGCCTTGTCACCGATCTCGCGTTCAGCGTGGTCGAGGATCACGTCGTCAGAAATGACCTTCTGGGCCAGGGCCGTATCGCCGTTTACAAGGGCGCGAACGGCATCCGAGACCATCTGCTCGGCCAGGCCGCCCATCTCCGAGATACGGCGGGACAGGAACTTCAAATCATCGTCGTAGGCAGAAAAGATATGTGTCGATGCCATAGGGATCATCCTTGAATATCGTGAGTGTTACCGACGCCGGCGATCAGCCGAAGCGCCCCATGATGTAGTCCTGGGTGCGCGGATCGTCCGGGTTGGTGAACATCTTGTCGGTATCGTTCTCCTCGACGAGGTTGCCGAGGTGGAACATGGCGGTGCGCTGCGAGACACGGGCAGCCTGCTGCATCGAGTGCGTCACGATGACGATCGTGTAGTTCTCGCGAAGCTCGTGGATCAGCTCCTCGACCTTTGCCGTCGCAATCGGATCGAGCGCAGAGCACGGCTCGTCCATCAGGATCACTTCAGGGCTCACGGCAACGGCGCGGGCGATGCAGAGGCGCTGCTGCTGGCCACCGGAAAGGCCGGTGCCGGCTTCATGAACGCGATCCTTCACTTCGTTCCACAGGCCGGCGCGCTGCAGGCTGAGCTCGACGATCTGATCCATGTCGGCCTTCGACTTGGCGAGACCGTGGATGCGCGGGCCGTAGGCGACGTTTTCGTAGATCGTCTTCGGGAACGGGTTCGGCTTCTGGAACACCATGCCGACGCGGGCCCGCAGTTCCACGACGTCGATATCCGGATCGTAGATATCTTCGCCGTCGAGCGTGATCTTGCCGGTGACGCGGCAACCGTCGATCGTGTCGTTCATACGGTTCAGGCTGCGCAGGAAGGTGGATTTGCCGCAGCCCGAAGGGCCGATGAGGGCCGTCACGGTGTTTTCGCGAATGTTCAGCTTGACGTCGAAGAGCGCGCGCTTCTCGCCGTAGTAAACCGAGACGTCCTGGCCGATCATCTTATAGGGAACGGTATTCATCTTCTGATCCAGCGCCTTCTCAACTGCTGCTTCCGTCAACATGTTCATAATGTCTACTCCGTTTACCAGCGGCGCTCAAAGCGACGACGCAAGAGGATGGCTCCGAAGTTCATGACGATCAGGAACAGGAGCAGGACGATGATGGCACCCGACGTGCGTTCGACGAACGCCCGTTCGGCTTCGTTGGCCCACATATAGACCTGCACCGGCAGGGCCGTCGAAGGATCCATGGGCGTTGCCGGAGCGTTGGCGACGAACGCGACCATGCCGATCAGGAGGAGCGGTGCGGTCTCGCCGAGCGCGTGCGCCAGGCCGATGATGGTGCCGGTCAGGATGCCGGGCATCGCAAGCGGCAATACGTGGTGAAAGACCATCTGCATCTTGGAAGCGCCGAGGCCGAGAGCAGCCGCCCGGATCGACGGCGGCACGGCGCGAAGTGCTGCGCGGGTCGCGATGATGATCGTCGGCAAGGTCATCAGCGTCAACACCAGACCGCCGACCAGCGACGCCGAGCGCGGCAGGCCAGCGAAGTTGATGAAGACGGCAAGACCGAGCAGACCATAGACGATCGAAGGAACGGCTGCGAGGTTATTGATGTTCACCTCGATCAGGTCCGTCAGCTTGTTTTTCGGCGCGAACTCTTCGAGGTAGATCGAAGCGGCAACGCCGATCGGCAGCGCGAGAACAAGCACGATCAGCATCAGGTAGAGCGAGCCGATCAGCGCAACGCCAAGGCCCGCGGCTTCCGGACGGCTGGAGTTGCCGTTGACGAAGAGGCCGGTGTTGAACTGCTTGTGCAGGGTACCGCTGGCAGCCAGCTGGTGCATCCAGCCAACCTGCTTGTCATTCACCTTGCGGTTCTTTTCGTCCACCTTGAGGTCGATCTGACCCTTGTTGGCGGAGTCGATGTTCGCGTCGGCAAGCAGCGTCACATTGACCGTCTTGCCGATGAGCGACGGATCGGCAACGACCATGTCGCGCAACTGGATCGGCGCACCCTTGGAGATCATCGCTGTCGCATCACGCACATCAGGACGGCTCGATGCATTCAGGTTCAGCGTCTTGATCATCGCGTCGCGGATGAGAACCGGGTAGTTCGCGGCAATCAGCACGGACGGATCGGTCGCCCGCTTGTTGTTCGGGTCGATCGTTTTCTCGCTGAATTCGATCGGCAACATGATCGCCGTCTGCTGAAAGGCCGTGTAGCCCTTGCTGATGACGCTTGTCAAAAGGATTGCCAGGAAGATCAAGCCAAAGGAGATCGCGGCTATGCCATAGGCACGGAACCGGCGTTCGGCGGCATAGCGGCTCTTCAGACCGATGTCGCGACGTTCAGGCGCCTTCGAAACGACAACGCCTTGAACCGGAGAAACAATATCCGTCATTCGTACTGCTCCCGGTATTTGCGCACGATGTAGAGCGCGTAGATGTTGAGGCAAAGCGTGATGAAGAACAGCGTGATGCCGAGGGCGAAGGCGACCAGCGTCTGCGGCGAGGTAAACTCTAGGTCGCCAGTCAGCTGGTTGACGATCTTGACCGTCACTGTCGTCATCGGCTCGAAAGGATTGAGCTGGATGCGCGCTGCGACGCCCGCCGCCAGCACCACGATCATGGTTTCGCCGATGGCCCGCGAGGCTGTCATCAGAAGCGCGCCGACGATGCCGGGCAGCGCGGCGGGAAGCACGACCTTCTTGATCGTCTCCGAGCGAGTCGCGCCGAGCCCGAGGGAACCGTCGCGCAGCGCACGCGGCACCGCGGTGATGATATCGTCCGACAGCGACGAAACGTACGGGATCAGCATGATGCCCATGACGATACCCGCCGTCAAAACGCTCTGCGCCTGAATGAAGTTCGTATAATTGCCAGACAGGAGGCCGCTCACCTGCGAAGACAGGTCGCGCAGGAAGGGGCCGACGGTGACGAGGGCGAAGAAGCCGTAAACGATCGTCGGAATACCGGCGAGGACCTCGAGCAGCGGCTTTGCAATAGACCGGACCCTGGGGGCAGCATACTCAGCCATGTAGATCGCCGCGAAGAGACCGACAGGCACTGCCACCAGCATTGCAACGAAACCGATATAGAGCGTGCCGAGCAACAGCGGGATCAAGCCGAATTGCCCGAAGGACGAGCTGCCGGCACCGGCAAAGCGCGGATCCCAGACAGTACCAAAGAAGAAGTCTGCGGCAGGAACGGCCGCGAAGAAATGTGCGGCTTCCGTCAGCATCGACAGAACGATACCGATCGTCGTCAGGATGGCGATCGACGACGCCAGGAGCAGGCCCCAGAGCATGACGCGTTCGACGCGGTTTCGTGCACGGAACCGCGGAGCGACTTCGCGAAGCGCATAAAACGCGCCGGCAACGGCAAGGACGAGAACGAACGCCGTCATGACGAGACGGCTGGAACCGGATTCAGCATTCAGCTTCTGCGCGGCGTCGATCATGTAGGGCTGCGGCTGACCGGCAAGGGGAACACCCTTCGCAGCAAGCTTTGCCTGCAGGCCCGCCGGATCGCCGGCAGCACCGCTGATCGCCTCCGGGGTGAGCAGCGGCAGGCCGCGCGCGATCGCGCTGACCATCCCGTAGTTCAGGTTCTGCTGCGCAGCAGGCTGCGCCTTGACGTCATCCGGGAAGGCGCCACGCACGGAAGATTCAATGATTGAAGGGCTGATTGCCAGCCAAGCGCACAGCACGATCAGTGCCGGAAGTATCGTCCAGATGGCGGCATAGGCGCCATAATAGCCCGGTCGCGAATGCAGCGCGGAGGACTTGCCTCCCGCAAGTGCCGTAGCGCGGCTGCTGGCTGCCAGAAAGGCAACGGCGCCCAGCACCATGAGGCACAGGAGTATGACGGATGTACTCATTCGTAAGGTCCCCAGGCCCTTTGACCCCAAAAAGCGGAAACGGCAGGCGGACCGATCCGGCTCTCAAACTTGGAGAAGTTCAAACCCCGTCACAACTGGCGGGACAAGGCAATGCCGGCGCGATCTTGGTGATCGCGCCGGCAAGGTCATTACATGGTCTTGCCATCTTCGACCGACTTGCGGATCGCGTCGCGCTCTGCGTCCGGAGCAGCAACGAGGCCGTACTCGACGAGCGGGCTATCCGGGCCGATCATCGGCTCCGAAACGAAGAAGTTGACGTATTCCTTCAGGCCCGGGATAACGCCGAGGTGTGCCTTCTTGACATAGAAGAACAGCGGGCGGGAAACCGGGTACGTGCCGTCGGAGATGGTTTCGGTCGACGGAACGATACCGTTGACGGTTGCAACCTTCAGCTTGTCGGCGTTGTTTTCATAGAAGGAAAGGCCGAAGACGCCAACGCCGGTCTTGTTGGCAGCGATGCGTGCCAGCGTTTCCGGATAGTCGCCGTCGATGTCGACAGCAGCGCCGTCCTTGCGGACTGCGACGCAAGCCTTGGTCTGAGCAGCAGCCTCGGAAATCGCAGCCTTGATGACATCCAGAGCGCCGGAGGCCTTGCAGCCAGCTGCGAGAACGTTCTGTTCGAAGACTTCGCGGGTGCCGTGCTTTTCGCCTGGGATGTAGGCCGCGATGTCAACGGCCGGGAGCTTCGGATTAACTTCCGACCACTTCTTGTACGGGTTGTTGACGAGCTTGCCGTCAACGACGACCTGAGCAGCCAGAGCCTTGTAGATGTCGGCCGGAACGTAGGCAACGTCCGGGTTGGACGAGTCGGTTGCGAAGACAATGCCGTCATAGCCGATCTTCACTTCCTGGATGTCGGTTACGCCGGCAGCCTTGCAGGCATCCAGTTCCTTGGCGTTGATCGGACGCGAAGCGTTGGCAACGTCGATGGTGTCCGGGCCGACGCCCTTGCAGAATTCCTTGAGGCCAGCGCCCGTGCCGCCGGATTCAACGACCGGCGTCTTGAAGTCCTTGAAGGTTTCGCCGAAGGTTTCGGCAACGATCTTGGCGTAAGGCAGGACGGTGGACGAACCAGCAACCTGAACCTGGTCGCGAGCAACAGCCGCGCCAGCAAAAGCGGCGGAAGCGGCGAGTGCAGCGACCGTAAATTTAAAGGCGTTCATAACAATCTCCCGGGCATATAGCGGTCTGAGTGCGGCCTTGAGTGGCCCTTGGCGGTGCCGTCTTCATCAGCGGCCCGCTCTCTTTAGCCCCTGATGACCAGAGCTTTTATGTCATTTTGATGAAACATTTGTGACGGGTTATACTATTGAATATATTTGATAAAATTCCTGCGCGCAGACAACCGCCTGCGGTTTTATGTCAAAAGCGCACGGTGAAACTCGTTCCCTTGCCGACTTCAGACTTGACGATCAGGCGCGCCCGGTGCCGCGTCAGGATGTGCTTGACGATGGCAAGGCCCAACCCCGTGCCCTTCTTCGAGCGGCTATCCTCGATGCTCACGCGGTAGAATCGCTCCGTCAGACGCGGCACGTGCTCGGCCGGAATACCCGGCCCCTTGTCGACGACGGCGACCTCCACCGGCTCGCCCCGACCGTTCTTCAAGAACACATCGACCGCCTTTCCCTCCTGCCCGTATTTGCAGGCATTTTCTATCAGGTTTTCAAAGACCTGCACCAGCTCGTCGCGGTCGCCGAGCACCTCTGCTTTGCCTTGCGGAAGATGCAGGGCGATCTCAACGCCGACGTCATTTGCCAATGGTACCAGCGAGTCCCTCACGTGGCCGAGAAGGGGAACGAGGTCAACCTTATGATCCGGGGCGATGTGGGACTTGAGCTCGAGGCGCGAAAGGGACAGCAGGTCGTCGACAAGACGGCTCATGCGGGTGGTCTGATCCAGCATGATGCCGAGAAAGCGCTCCTGCGCTTTCGCATCATTCTTTGCCGGTCCCTGGATGGTCTCGATGAAACCGCGCAGGGACGCAAGCGGCGTGCGCAATTCATGGCTGGCATTGGCGACAAAATCGGAGCGCATGCGGTCGATGCGACGGACTTCGGAAATATCCCGAAAAGAAACCACAAAGAACCGCTCATCGGCAGGCTGCTGCCCATCAAGGATCACGGGTGCGCTGCGGACGATATAAACGCGCTCAGATGGCAGACGTTCGGAATGCTCGATCTGGTTCGGTGCGTTGGTCGCAATGGTTTCACTAATCATGTCGAGGACGCCAGGCGAGCGCAGGCGAGCGGAAATATGTGCACCAGTGGTGACCTCGCCAAAAGCCTTTTCGGCGGCGCGATTCTGGTAAAGCACCGAGGCGTCGCCGGAGAGCACCATGACCGGCACATCGAGCGCCTCCAGCGTCGCGGTAACCTCGGCCAAGCGGTTGCCGGCAGTTTCGACAGTCTCGGGAATGGGTTCCAGCGGCATTTCCGGGATGATCGGAACCGCGTGCCACAAGGCCGTAATGATCATCAGTAGCAGAAGGCCGAGCACAACCCACTTGTTCGCGCCTGCGGCAAGCGCGATCAGTGCGATCAGCAGCGCCACGAGCAGGACGGGGCGCTCCTGCCGAATGCGCAAAATCAGGCTTCGTGTCCATGGCGTCTCGTTTTCCAACTGCCCCTCGCGATCTCGACTCGTACTTTCTATCTTCAAACTCTGCCTGATAGCCGTGAATCATGACAGAAGTTTTCGGCTGCAACCAGCAGACGGAAAAGCCGTGACGGGAACGCACAGGAATTTCCGCAAACTGCAAGACATTTGATTTTCAACGCGAAATATGGTCGCCTGCTTTCGAAGCTCACAGTGGGGGAGAAGCCATGGCCGATGATGTCGAACGTAGAGCCGTCGAACTGGACATCCGCGGAAAGAAGCGTGTCTTCGACGTCGACGATCCCGTGCTGCCGGACTGGGTTGACGAGGCGGCCCTGCAATCCGGCGACTATCCCTACAACAAAAAGCTCCAGGAAGAGGAATACCTTGAGGAACTGGAGAAGCTGCAGATCGAGCTGGTCAAGGTGCAGTTCTGGCTGCAGGCCACTGGCAAGCGCGTATTGGCCCTTTTCGAGGGGCGAGATGCGGCGGGCAAGGGTGGCGCGATTTCCGCCTCATCGGCCCACATGAATCCTCGCCTCGCCCGGGTTGTCGCCTTGACGAAACCCACCGAACGCGAAGCCGGGCAATGGTATTTCCAGCGCTACATTGCGCAATTCCCGACTGCCGGCGAGTTCGTGCTCTTCGACCGGTCCTGGTACAACCGTGCCGGTGTCGAGCCCGTCATGGGTTTCTGCACGCCGAAACAATATGAAGATTTCCTGAACCAGGCGCCTCAGCTCGAGAAGATCATCGCCCATGAGGGCATCTTCTTCTTCAAATTCTATCTCGATATCGGCCGCGAGATGCAACTGAAGCGCTTCCATGATCGGCGCCACGATCCTCTCAAGGTCTGGAAACTGTCGTCGATGGATATAGCTGCCCTGACGAAATGGGGCGACTACAGCGAGAAACGCGACCGCATGCTGAAGGAGACGCATACGGAATTCGCGCCATGGACGGTCATTCATGCCAACGACAAGCGTCGCGCTCGATTGAACCTGATCCGTCACATGCTGAAGACGATGGATTACGACGGCAAGGAGAAGGACGCCATCGGCAAGCTCGACGATAAAATCATCGGCGCGGGTCCCCATTTCCTGAAATAGCCTATTGCCCAGGAAGGATTCGCACGGCGTAGAGGTTGATGCCCCGCGCCTTGCCGTCGACGTCGCTGTTGATCATGAGGCTTCCCGCAGCGTTCGGCGCCAGCGATCGATCGAAGCGGACCTGGAGCAGCACATCCGACTTCTGCCGGGTGACGGAGAAGCGATGGCGGGCGCAGTCGCCGAGCGACTGGAAATCGCATTCCACCGTAATCTGCGTCGGTTCGTCGGACGTCGATTGCAGCGTGATCGCAATCGTCGAGGACTTGCCGGCCAGCTGCTGCAGCACATCGGCCGGAACGCTGATGCTGACATTGCCGTCACTGCCATTGCTCTGCGAAATCAGGCGCACAGCCGGGCCATCATTTTCCGCGACATTTTGGGTTTGAGATTGTGCGCCGGTTTTGATCTTGTCGGCATCGGACGGCTTGAAAACCTCGATCCAATCGGCAGAGAACGAATTCTGCGGGTCGATCGCGACGGGCGCCGCGTTATCGCCTGCAGCAGCGTTATCGCTGCCGCTGTCGGCGCCGTCGAAGTCTTCCGGTTGCGTGCTCGCCGGTGGATTGGCAACGCTTGTATCTCGTTCTGCGGCGGTCATCAGCAAACCCGATGAATATACCCACCAGGCGCCCATGCCGATGAAGGCAAGAAGCACGCAGGCGACGAGCAGCCGGGAAAAGAACTTGCGCGGCTTGCGCCGGACCGCCGCGCGCTCCGGCCGGAAGTCCATCTGAGCCGGCTTTCGATCCGCAGCCGGCGTCTCAGCAACCGGCGCGACGCCGAGATGATCACCGCTACCGGCATGTACGCCGGCGAGGCTGGATTCGTCGTCGAAGCGCGGATCCGTGACGGAATGCGCGCGAGTCTCGCCGCCGATCGAGACGTTCGCTACCCCTTCCTCTGCCACGTGGGCAGCGGACTTCGGCATTTCCACGACTGGTGGAACAGGAATTTCAGGCGGTCCCTGGCGCGGATGAAGGCGCTCGCGCTCCTCCGCTTCGATCATATGAATCGTCGTTTCGAGCCTGTGGCGGTGATAGGCAACCGCTTCCGCGTCGGTGATGTCCTGTTTGCGAAGACCGGCTTCGAGCGCCTGACGCGCGGACTGATAGATTTTTGCACGGACTTCGGGATTGTCGCGATCGGCATTGCTGAGCGCCGTTCTGATAGCCGTTTCTAATCCGCTCACATCCGGTCCTTTACTCTGAGACTGGGCCTTATCGCTAACACTTCGTAAATGCGGTAACCACTGCCACAGCAAATCGCAAGCCTCACCCGGCCTTCGGATCGCATCGGCAGGGGATAACGCACGGTTGGCGCACACCTCTTATGTCCCTGCAAGAATAGCCGATATTTGTGGAATCGATAGAGCGAGCTTTTCCTTCGCCAAAGTCTCTGGTATCACATTGACGTTTTCGTAAACGTCAATTCTCACGGTGTCTCATGGCCCTGCCTCCGATCCTAACCCAGAATCTCAGATTGCCGATCGTCGCCTCCCCGCTTTTCATCATTTCGCATCCGGCGCTGACGCTGGCGCAGTGCAAGGCTGGGGTCGTTGGCGCCTTTCCGGCGCTGAACGCACGGCCGGAGAGCCAGCTCGACGAATGGCTTGCCATGATCACCGAGGACCTGGCCGCGTACAACGCTGCAAACCCCGAACGGCCGGCGGCTCCGTTTGCCGTCAACCAGATCGTCCATATGTCGAACAAGCGGCTGGAGCACGATCTCAGGCTCTGCGTCAAATATAAGGTGCCTATCGTCATCTCGTCGCTCGGCGCCGTGCCGGAGGTGAATGCCGCGGTGCATTCCTACGGCGGCATCGTGCTCCACGACGTCATCAACAACCGGCATGCAAACTCGGCCATTCGCAAGGGCGCGGACGGGCTGATCGCCGTCGCGGCCGGTGCCGGCGGCCACGCCGGCACGCTATCGCCCTTTGCCCTCGTCCAGGAAATCCGCGAATGGTTCGACGGGCCGCTGCTGCTTGCCGGCGCGATCGCCAATGGCGGCGCGATCCTCGCGGCGCAGGCCATGGGAGCCGACATGGCCTATATCGGCACGCCCTTCATCGCGACCGAAGAGGCACGCGCCTCTGAAGCCTACAAGCAGGCCATCGTCGATGGCATGGCCAACGACATCGTCTACTCCAACTACTTCACCGGCGTGCACGGCAATTACCTCAAACCGTCGGTCAGGGCCGTCGGCCTCGACCCCGACAACCTGCCGGTCGCCGATCCCTCGAAAATGGATTTCGAACAGGCCGTCGGCGGCGCCAAGGCATGGAAGGACATTTGGGGCAGCGGCCAAGGCATCGCCGCCATCAAGGCGATCGAACCCGTCAACACGCTTGTTGATCGGCTCGAAGCTGAATACGCGGCTGCCCGGACGCGACTGTCGCTCTAGAGACCGGCAACGGATTTCCACAGCGTCGTTCTTTTTTGCCGAAGAGATGACAGGGCGCTTGAAATCTTCAAACAATGCCTGTATCAGCCCCATGCAAATCGCGGGCCGCATCGTTCGGACGCAGGGATTGCCGCTTTAGCTCAGTCGGTAGAGCACATCATTCGTAATGATGGGGTCACGTGTTCGAGTCACGTAAGCGGCACCATCTCCTTTCAAAATCGTGTGGAAGCGTATCGCGGTCGCCCAATGTGTCGTTGAAGCGACCTTCAGCAACTGTAGAGCTCCAGCCTACTTGTCTGGCAAATGTCACTAAAGGCATAGTCACGGAGACGATCGCAGCCCCCCTCCTCACTAAGCGACACCACATTCCTTGCCGCAAACGGGGAATTCATCCATTCCATTAGGTAAGCTTTGAAACCCGCGCGCGAGTGGCGATGCGGTAGTGTCTCTCAACCGTCAATTCCGACGGGGGAAGAGGAGAGATACAATGAAAATCAAGGGCCTAGTAATTGCAACCGTATTTGCGCTTTCGTCGATCTCCGGCGTATTCGCTGCGGATAATCAGTCCATCACGGATCAGAGCGGCTGGGGCAACTTCGCTGGCACGGCCCAGAGTGGCCGGGGCAACTTCAGCTTCACTGGCCAGCGCGGCGGCTGGAATGACGCATCAACGGTTCAACGTGGCAGATACAACGAATCCGTAACCCTACAAAGAGGTTTGGGTAACGAATCGTATACCGAACAAACGGGCAGAGGAAACATGTCTTTCACCGGTCAGTTTGGCGTTGGCAACGACTCTCAGACCTATCAGTCCGGCGTCGGCAACAAATCTATCACCATTCAACACTAGTCGAGTTCAGTTGAAGGTCAGCGGCGATGCCGCTGACCTCTTTGTCTACGGAGTCCTAAAATGATTGCGGCCCTCCCACCCGTACATTGCATCATCGAGCACCATAAGGAGACAGGCGGCACCATGACCCTGGTCCCGACGATCGAAAGCGATGGTCGCGGTGAAGGAAGCTACCAGTTCGAGATCTTCTCGAATTCCAGTGGCAACACCTCAAGCAATGTTCAAGGCGGTGATTTCCAGAAGGATGACCCAGGACGGCTGGCGCTTTCGCGATCGACCGTCTCCGTGTCGCCGAACGGATGGAGCGCCCGGCTCACGGTCTATGGTCCGAACGGCGAGAAGCTCTGCGTGGTGTCGGTGCCGTGACATTTATGCACCGTTCGCATGATCTTCCCGGCGGAGGAAACCGCTGCTAATTGATTGTATACTAAATTATAATAGTAATGGACCTCGGTGTGTCGTGCCGCGTGCTTCGGCGGCCATATTGGGGTGACGAGAGGATGCGGATCTGCCTTGCCGTTCAGTCGCACAAACTGGCTGCGATCATTGTTGCGGCCGTGGCAAGCCTTGCAAGCACCACCTCCATTGCAGTTGCGGACGACACCAAGCTAGCATCGACAGCGCCGAACGAGGAATCGGCGCCAAGCTTGCAGATCGGGACCGGGATCAACTGGTTCAGCTTGCCAAGCTGGGGTCCGCGCGGACCCGATTTCCTTGGAACCGGAGACAGCAGGGTCGTTGACGATGGCCTTGGCTTTGGCATCAGCCTCGATCTGCCGCTCGGGCAAATCGGTTCGCAGCACTTCGTGCTTGAGTGGAACGGTGGTTTCGCCGACCTGTCGTCCAGTTCGACCGACCGAACGAGCCTTGCCGGCCAAAGTTCACTGGACCTGAGCTTCGGCAATTCGGCGAACGGCAGCATCACTACGCTGACAGCGTCACCCGTGGGCGCGCTGCCGGCGACCGCGACAGCAGGTGTAACGTTTGCCGACAGTGCAGGCGCGACGGGTGTTACTGTTATCTCGGACTCGTCGCTCGCGGGCGGACGTGTGACGCACTTTGCCTCCAATACGGGGGTGACCGGCGGCGCGTTCGCCGCTACGCTGACAAACGGCGGCACCCAGAGCGCCGCGGCCTATGCGGCCTATGGCGACAACACCGGCTTTACCCTGGCCGCGACCGGCGATCTCAGCAGCAGCGCAATCGTCGATGAGCGCAGCGAAGATGCCATTGTGATCGATCAGGAACTGCTGCTTGGTGCTCCGATCGATCTTCAGGGCGGCTGGACGATTACGCCCAAATTCGGCCCGATGTATCGCTCCATCGATCGCGACGTGGATTTTCGCAGGACGCTCCAGATTACTGCGAATCAACCGGGCGTGGTCGTGCCTGAAGTCGGTTTCGCGCAAACCGACGAACTCGATGCCCGCTACGTCGGCGCCATTGCCGAACTGGCTGCAACAAAAGCCTTGCAGCCGGATCTCAGCGTTTCGTTCGATGCGAGGTTTGGCGGCGCCTACCTGCACTCCCGTTATCGAAGCCACTATTCGGCGATTCTACCAACGATCACGACAGGCCCGTTCGACTTCATCTCCGAAACGCGCGATGACGCCAGCCTGCTTGCCGGCGTGGGCGCCGGGCTGCGCTACGCGCCAAGCGAGAACCTGGTGGTCGGCTTGGACGCCGGCGTGAACTTCGTCAACAAAGTACCGACGATCAACTATGTCGCGGATGCCGGTGGTGGTGTATCGCCCACAATCGGCATGAGCCACGCGATCGACTACAACGTTTCCGTCAGCATTTCCTGGCGGTTCTGAGCAACGCGTCAGCACATCGCGGAAAGCATCGACAGGCAGTGGAGAAATTGCGTCTGCCGGTTCACCCCGACGCGTGCCATCGCGGAGGCAAGCTGGTTGTGGACCGTGTTCTTTGAGACCCCGCGTTGCCGCGCGATCTCCGATGCCGTTTCTCCCCTCAAAAGGCAATACGCGAGATCGGCCTCTGTCGGTGTCAGGCCAAAGATGGACTTGATGGTGTCTGGCGCCAACAGGCTGTTTCCACCAAGTTCGCGTATCGTGAGCATGTAAACACGCTCGTTGGTGGCAAAGACGTTCTTGAATTGCGATCCTAGGCCAACGCGTCCCGACAGCGCATCGACGCTGACGAGCCATTTGATGTTCTTCACTTTGTCCTCGACCCAGGCGACATGGCGAACGCGTCCATGCGACGCCGCCATGCCGATCAGTCGAGCAACCTCATCCTGAAGAGTGGTCTCGACAAAATCGATCACCGAGTCGCTGTATTCGACGAGCAGATGCGACGCCTCGACAAATTTCTCGAAACTCCCATTCGCCAGGCGCACCTGATAGTCTTCCGTGATGATTGCAGAGGGTGCCGAGGAACTGAAGAAGGCACTCTCCATATGCGCGGATTTCTCCCGCTCCAGAAGTGTCGTTTTCTGTATTGCAAAGGCCGTCTGAAAGTGCGGCAGCAATTTCATCAGCGTTTCGGCCGCTCTGTCCGTATCGCTTCGACTTCCCCGATCGAAATGAAGCACGAGTGCGATGCGGCGCCCGCCTTCCTTGACGAGGACGAGCATTAGAAGGCTGCCCTCGGCACCAAAACATTCGTGCACGGGCACGTCCCATTGCGGATTGAGCTTGGCCTTCAAATCGATCGTCAGGAACGCCCCTTGCCCCAGGGTGAGCGTCGCTGCATGCAATGCGGCGATCATCTGCGGATTGCAGAGGGAGGCTTTCGGAACGCCCTTTGCAAACACGCTCGCGCGCCGATCCTCCGCCCCTTTGAAGCCCACAACTGCCCCTGCGGCAGCCTTGGTGATGTCGATCAGCTCCGCTATGACCTTTTCCCATTCGGGCGGGCTCACAACGGTTTCGTAAATCAACTGTACCAGGGGCAAGCAGATGTCTTCACCAAAGCTATTGATCATCGGACCCACTCCAATGCTGTGGCGAATTTCCAGAATTTCACGTACGGCCCGCGTCGTTTCATAACGCCGTGCGCCCGATACTGTATACAGCAGCACAATTGCCGCGATTTCACCTCTATGAATGTTTCAGGCTACCTTCATCCCGGTCCGACCGTGCGGTCGAAGGTGGTTCCCAGCCACTTGCCTGATGGCTCAATGCCTCGGCGGCCTTTAGGAAAGGCCGAAGGGAAGCAAAGTCTCTATATGAAACATCGGATGTCTCCTCCAGATTGTTTTTTTATCTTCAAGTCGTACGGCCAAGCCGACAACAAGCAACGCGCTCATTTGGCCAAAGACCAAACCGAGCCAAGAAGCAGCTACCATGTCGAGAATAATCCCAACATCATCTCTAAAAACCTAGAGCTTTCTAAGAATAGCATGCGCCTTCCTGTTGTAAAATGCCTAACATCTATCCACTTCTTACGACAATAGGGGTATATATTGTTGCAATCCAGTAGAAGCCGCCGACAGCCGGTAATTGAATTTTAACCCTGGTCCATCATCCAGCTGAGGTTTGCGGCGCCTGAAACAGGTGTCGCGCGATGCGCGGGCCACTCCCCTTCTACGTGCCTCATTCCTCTCTAATGCCTTCATCGTTTGTCGGCGACTGGTTTGATGAACTATGCGAGGGCGGTTCGCTCGGCGGTTGGACACGACTTCGACGGGCATTCCGAGGATGAGCTTGTTGTCCTTGATGAGGGTTTTGTCAGTGAGCGACGGGAGGTAGAAGAGCTGGCCGGTGGCGCGGGTCGAGGGTGGTTACGGCGGCGGCGACCTCGACGGTGTCGTCGAGGTCCGGTCCAGATGCCGCGCCCTGGCAACCTTCGCCGCGACGCAGGAAACTGCACTCGTAACCAAACGGATAATAATTGACGGGTTTTCGTTGGCGGCATAGAACGGTGCAACACTTCGCGCCGGCGCGTTTCCCGCCTGCCGTCCTGCCGAGCATTTCCGGCCCTTCGCGGAGTACCCGGAGAAGATGTCATGTCCACTACAGCTCAGCGCTCGAACCGTGCGCTCGTCGTCGCCATCATCATGCTCGCGACCTTCATGGTCGCCATCGAGGCAACGATCGTCGCGACGGCAATGCCGAAGATCGTCGGGCAGTTGGGCGGCTTTACCTACTATAGCTGGGTCTTCTCGGCGTTTCTTCTGGCGCAGTCGACGACAACCGTCATCTATGGCAAGCTTTCGGACATCTTCGGGCGCAAGCCGGTGCTGATCGCCGGCATTCTGATCTTTCTTGTCGGCTCCCTGTTGTGCGGCCTCGCATGGTCGATGGCGTCGCTGATCGTCTTCCGTCTGCTGCAGGGGCTCGGCGCCGGGGCGATCCAGCCGGTAACGATGACGATCATCGGCGACCTCTTCACACTGGAGGAGCGGGGTCGCGTCCAAGGGATCATGGCAACGGTATGGGCCACATCGGCGGTCGTCGGGCCGCTCGCCGGTGGTGTGATCGTTGACACCATTTCCTGGGCCTGGATCTTCTGGATCAACCTGCCGATCGGCATCGTGTCGATCGCCGCCTTCGCCTTCTTCCTCAAAGAATCGGTCGCGCACAAGCAGGCAAAGATCGATTATCTCGGCGCCATCCTGTTTTCGATCGCCGTCATCGCATTGCTCATCATCCTCACGGAAGCCGCGGATGCCAAGGCGTGGGTATTGGCATTGCTCGCCCTGGTGTTCGTCGTTGCCGCCGTTCTTTTCCTGCGGCAGGAGAAGCGGGCGGCAGAGCCGATCATTTCCATCGCGCTGTGGAGCCGCCGGCTGGTTGCGACCAGCAACGCCGCCACGCTGTTGGCCGGAATGGCGCTGATCGGTCTATCGACGGTATTGCCCATGTACGTCCAGGGCGTCCTCGGGCGATCGTCGATCGTGGCCGGCTTTACCTTGACCATGCTGGTCGTCGGCTGGCCGCTGGCGGTAATGCTCTCCAGCCGCTTCTTCAAGGCGTTCGGCATCCGCCGGACGCTGCGGGTCGGCAGCGTGATGTTTCCCTTCGGCGCAAGTTTCCTGCTTTTTCTGACGCCCGACAGCCATCCGGCGCTTGCCGGAGCAGGCTCCTTCTTCATGGGCTTCGGCATGGGGCTGATCAGCCTCACCAGCATCGCACTCGTGCAGGACAGCGTCGAATGGTCGATGCGCGGCAGCGCCACTGCCTCGATCATCTTCGCCCGCAGCCTCGGCAATACGCTCGGCGCAACCGTGCTCGGCGCCATTCTCAATGCCGGCATCAGCCATTATGCCGCCGGCGATGCGGCAAGCTCACTGCATGATGTACTGAACCAGCCAACCGGGCTTTCCGAATTGGCCGCCGATCCCACGATCCGTGCGGTCTTCGATGCCTCGCTTCACTGGACGTTCTGGGGTGTGGCCGTGGTTGCCGTACTGACGTTCCTGTCGGCGTGGCTCATTCCGGTGGGACGTGAACACGGCCGCACGCCGGTGGCCTCAGCGGCCAGCGAATCGTCGCACTAGATCCTCGCCGCCGCTCCGACGCGCGAACGCAGCGACGACGATTATGATCGTGTGCGTCCCGGAATTACCATCAACGAGCACGGCATCAGAGTTGGCGCCCTCCGAGATCGTGACCGCTATTATCGCGATCGCTGCTACACCAAGACGGTCAGAACAATGACCGATGATGGCGACGAGGTCACCAAGACGGTACGCCGCTGCCGATAACCGCGAATGATGGCCGGCCTCGCGCAAAGCTCCCAATCCCGAATTGCGACGCGATGAAGCCCCTCGACCGAAGGGGAGAGGACTATTGTCGGTCACGAAGCCTACGAAGCCAAAGGAGAACCTTCCATGCTCCTAAAAGCGATAGGAGCGCCCATTCGTGCAATCGGACTTGCAACCAGCGCCATGGCGTAATCTTGCGGTGGCACCGGTGGTGGCTCTGCAACGACGATAGGTATGAATAACAACAACACGCCTGGCATCAACAATAACGGCAATAGCACCGGCATGCCGCTGGATCCGAGCGCTACCAAAAGCTTGACGAGCCCGAACGGGCAGTCGGGCACCTCGGGCGGCGACCTGAACGACTGTCAGCGCGGCGACTCCAACGGCACATCCAACCCAACGCTAAGCACTACGATGACTTCGCCTGACACGCAGCAGGCGTGCCGATAACCCGGCCTCGGCCGGGTTATAGATTAACTCTCTGCCAGACACTCGTCGGAAGGCACCTGCGGAATCGATTGCAGCAACGTCTGCCGCGCCGAGCGCAAATGCAGGCGACAGGAGAAATCGATCGCCCCTTGATCGCGCGATTCCAGTGCGGCGATATAATCCAAGTGCTCGTGAATGGCGCGTTCGTTGCGCTCGCGCGCGAAAGCTTTGTTCCACTGGTAGTGATAGTGGAAGATGATCGCGATCGCATCGTAGAAATCGGCGATGAAGCGATTCTTCGAGGCCCCGTGGATGAGCAGATGGAAGCGTTCGTCGAGGGTGGAGAACTCCTTGTAGCGCGAGTCGAGATCGTGCAGCATCGACTGGTGTTCGGCCTTGATGTCCGCCAGCGCGCGCCATGCGTCGCTCTCAGGTGGAAGCTTGCCGAATTCAGCCGCCGAATGCAGCTCGAACATCTCGCGCACGTCGGCCAACTCCAGCGCAAAATCGCGTGTGAACCCCTTGAGGATCCAGTGGCTGTTCGGGCGCTTCTCGATCAGGCCGAACCGCGAGAAGCGGATCAGGAACTCGCGAACGCTCGTGGTCCCGGTGCCGATTTCGCGCGCAAGTTCAAGTTCATTGATCTGCATGCCAGGAGCAGCATCGTCCGACAGAATGCGGCGCATGAAGCTGCGCTCGATGATGTCGTGCAGCGAGTTCGTCTCTTCCGATGGAAAGAAATCGGCCTCGGTCGGCTGCCGCAAAACGACCTTCTGACGCTTGTTCCAGCGAATGATGCCGGCATCGCTGAGCCGTGTCAGGATGGCTCGCGCGGTGCTCCGGCTGATGCCGAGCTGGGCTGCAATTTCCGGCTCGGACGGCAATGCCGCATCCGTATGCAGGGCCGCAGCATAGCGGTTGTATGCTTCCTTGAAGACTGTATTCTGCCTTGCCATACGCGCCCGCCCTCTTGCCTCGGCAACACGGATCGGCCGGCTGCAGGGCGCGGCGCGAAGCGTGGCAGAAGCTTATCTCTCAGCAATCCTTATCTTATTTTGGATCGCATGCGGCTGTTTGCCTCCCTCGTCCACAGGATCAATAATCCCGTTGACTTGAAAATGTTTATTGTAGATAAAAAACAAAATCAATGAGCATTCGCCGACGCAGCGAGTGTTTCCCTAGGGAGAAGAATGTTGACCAAAGACCCCTGGATCATCTTGTCTGCTGGCGATAACGTTGCGGTCGCGACGGCGACAATCCCCTCCGGCACGACGGTCGCCGGCGTCCAGACACGCGACAAGATCGACCCCGGCCACAAGATCGCACTGGCCGATATTCCGCTCGGCCAGCCCGTCGTCAAATACGGGCAGGCGATCGGGCGGACGACGGCCGATGTGAAGGCCGGCGACCATATTCACAGCCACAATCTCCATTTCGAAAACGATCGCCTCGCTGCAACCGCCAACTCGGCGCCCGAGGAAGCAAGTGCAGCCGACCGGGCGCGCAGTTTCATGGGCTATCGTCGTGCCGACGGTCGCTCGGCGACACGCAACTACATCGGTATCATTGCCAGTGTGAACTGTTCCACCACGGTCTGTCGCGCGATCGCCGAGGCGGCCAACCGGACGATACTTCCGCATTTCGATGGCATCGACGGTTTCGTGCCGATCGTACATGACCAGGGCTGCGGCATGAGTTCCACCGGCGACGGCATGGCGGTGCTGCACCGCACCCTTGCCGGCTATACCAGGCATGTGAACTTCGGCGGCGTGCTGATGATCGGCCTCGGCTGCGAAGTCAACCAGCTCACGCTCTACGGCCAAAGCGGTGCCGGCAATTCCAAGCGCCATTTCAACATCCAGGATGCTGGCGGCTCGCGCCGCGCGGTCGAGCGCGCCATGGGCATGCTTGGCGAGATCGCACAGGATGTCGGCAAGGAAAAGCGGGTGCCGCTGCCGATCAGCGACATCATCATCGGTCTGCAGTGCGGCGGTTCTGACGGCTTTTCCGGCATCACCGCCAACCCTGCGCTTGGAGTTGCCGCCGACTTGCTGGCGGCTGCCGGCGGCACGGCAATCCTTTCCGAAACCTCCGAGATCTACGGTGCGGAGCACCTGCTGCGCAGCCGTGCCGTCAACGAGGACGTTGCCAGGAAGCTCGACGACAAGATCGCGTGGTGGGAGAAGTACGTGGCGTTGCACGGGGCATCGCTCGACAACAATCCCTCGCCGGGCAACAAGCGCGGCGGCCTGACGACCATCCTGGAAAAATCGCTCGGCGCCGTCGCCAAGGGCGGTCGTTCGCCGTTGACGGCCGTCTATGGCTATGCCGAGCGCGTCAGCGCGCCGGGTCTCGTCTTCATGGACACCCCAGGCTACGATCCGGTCTCCGCGACCGGCCAGGTGGCCGGCGGCGCGAACATGATCGCCTTCACCACCGGTCGCGGCAGCTGCTTCGGCTGTCGTCCGGCGCCTTCGATCAAGCTTTCCAGCAATTCGGCTCTCTATGCCTCGATGGAAGAGGACATGGATATCGACTGCGGCACGATCGCGACGGGCGATGCGACGATCAGCGCCAAGGGCCGCGAGATCTTCGACCTGATCATCGACACGGCATCGGGCAAGAAGACGAAGAGCGAAGAGTTCGGCTACGGCGACAATGAGTTCGTGCCGTGGCATCTGGGAGCAACGCTCTAAATCAGACGGATATCAAGTCTTCAGAGGAGGAATGATGAGGACGAGGAAGATCGGCAGGACTGAGCTGGAGGTGACCGAAGTGAGCTTCGGTGGCGCCGCTCTCGGCGGCCTGTACCGCGCCTGCCCGCGCGAGCAGGCCATGGGGACGCTGGAGGCTGCTTGGGACAGCGGCATTCGCTACTTCGATGTCGCGCCGTGGTATGGCCTCGGCCTTGCCGAGCGTCGCGTCGGCGACTTCCTGCGCGACAAGCCGGAGAAGGAGTGGGTGCTCTCGACCAAAGTCGGCCGGCTGCTGCGCCCAGTGCCGACCGGGACGGTTCCAGACTATAGCTATGTCGATCCGCTCTCCTTCGATGCCGACTACGACTATTCCTACGATGGCATCATGCGTTCGGTGGAGTTCAGCTACGCCCGTCTTGGACTGAACCGGATCGATATCCTCTATGTGCATGATATCGGTGGGTATACGCATGGCGGGGCGAAGAACGCCGTCCTTCAGAAGCAATTCCTGGATAGCGGCATCAAGGCGTTGGAGGAGCTGAAATCCTCAGGTGCGATCAAGGCCTTCGGGCTTGGTGTCAACGAGGTGCCGGTCTGCCTCGACGTGATGCGCAATGCCGACATCGACTGCATCCTGATGGCCGGTCGCTACACCCTACTCGATCGGTCGGCGGTTGCTGAGCTGCTGCCGCTGTGCAGGAAGAAGGGCACATCGCTCGTGGTCGGCGGCGTCTTCAATTCGGGCATCCTTGCAACCGGACCCGTGCCCGGCTCGCATTTCGACTACATGCCCGCGACAGATGAAGTGCTCGCCAAGGTCGCGGGCATGGAAAAGATTGCCGTTAGGCACGGTGTGCCTTTGGCCGCCCCTGCCCTGCAATTTCCGCTCCGCGATCCGCTCGTCGCGTCCGTGCTGATCGGCACGGCCAAGGCATCGAGCCTGCAGCGCAACATGGAGCTGTTTCAGCCGGCCTTGCCGGACGCCATCTTCCCGGAATTCGAAGCTCTGACGCTCGTCGCGCCGCCGCTCGGCGAAGACGCCGTGCGTGTTTAAGGACAGACCATGCTCAAAGGTATCCATCCCATCCTCAATCCCGACCTGCTGCGCGCGATCGCCCGCATGGGGCACGGCGACGACATCGTCATTGCCGACGCCAATTTCCCGTCGAGCACGATGGGACCGGAGGTCATTCGCGCCGACGGCGTCAGCGCGACCGACATGGCCGAGGCCGTCCTGACACATTTTCCGCTCGATACGTTCGTGCCGGAAACGGCGTGGCGCATGGAGGTGGTCGGCGATCCGAAGGCCGTGCCCGAAGTTTGTGCCGAATTTCAGGAAATCGTGTCGAGGCGGGCTGGCGACTTCAGGATCGCCGCCCTCGAACGCTTTGCCTTTTATGAGCGCGCTCGCACGGCTGCCTATATCGTGGCGACGACCGAATTCCGGCTCTACGGCAACTTGATTTTGAAGAAAGGCGTTGTTCACCCGTATGAAGTATATCGCGGCTGATAGAACTTCAGACTGCGGTTGAATAAACGTAAAAACAACCACTTGCGGCGAACGAAGAAACGAAAATTGTGCCTGCCGAGCTACTTGCAATTTGACTTTCGCTCGGCTAGCTTCTCGTGGTAAATGTTTTTTATCGATAAAAATCGTCCGCATGCGTTCAGCGGTACGGTTTGTCAGGAGGAGAACGCATCTTGGAGGAGAACTACATGCGCATGAAATCCATTCTCTCCCGCCGAGCCTTCACGGCTCTCGCGGGCGCCGCCGTCATCGCCACCGCAATGCCGGTGACGTCGTTCGCGGCTGACGTGACGATCCCGATCATCGTCAAGGACACGACGTCCTTCTACTGGCAGATCGTTTTGGCCGGCGCCCGCGCTGCCGGCAAGGATCTCGGCGTCAACGTGCCGGAACTCGGTGCACAAGCCGAATCCGACATTAACGGCCAGATCAGCATTCTTGAGAACGCGGTTGCCGGCAAGCCGGCTGCAATCGTGATCTCGCCGACGGAGTTCAAGGCGCTCGGCAAGCCGATCGATGAAGCCGCCAAGTCCGTTCCGATCATCGGCATCGACTCGGGTGCAGACTCCAAGGCGTTTAAGTCGTTCCTCACGACCGACAACGTTCAGGGCGGGCGCATCGCAGCCGACGGCCTTGCCGCGGCCATCAAGGAAATGACCGGCAAGGAAGAGGGCGAAGTTGTCATCCTCACCAACCTTCCTGGCGTCGGCTCGCTCGAGCAGCGCCGCGAAGGTTTCCTGGATCAAGTGAAGACGAAGCATCCCGGCCTTAAGGTCATTGCCGACAAATACGGTGATGGTCAGGCGACAACCGGCCTCAACATGATGACCGACCTGATCACGGCCAATCCTAACCTTGTGGGTGTTTTCGCCTCGAACCTCATCTTGGGACAGGGTGTCGGCCAAGCGATCGCGGAAAACAAGCTCGGCGAGAAGATCAAGGTCATCGCCTTTGACAGCGACGACAAGACGGTTGGCTTCCTCAAGGACGGCTCGCTTGCCGGTCTTGTTGTTCAAGATCCCTACCGCATGGGCTATGACGGCGTGAAGACGGCACTCGCCGTATCCAAGGGCGAGAAGGTCGAAGAGAAGGTCGATACGGGCGCCAACCTGGTCACGAAGGCGAACATGAGCGACCCGAAGATCGACGCTCTGCTGAACCCGAAGATCAAGTAAGTCATGTGACGGTGGCCGCGCGAGACAAATCCCGCGCGGCCTTCCCTTCACCTGTGTTATCGTCCGCATCAGGAGCGCGGACGGCCGGTGGAAAGACGGCAATTCGCGAGGAGGAGACGCGCCAATGAGCCTGGAAGAGGTCAGTCATCGCCACGATGACAGCGCCACACTGACGGAGGCAAACCGCATTCCCGCGGGCGCCCCGATCCTCGAACTCAAGGGATTGCAGAAGAATTACGGCTACGTGCAGGCGCTGAAACCGGCGACGGTGACGTTCCTGGCCGGCGAGATTCATGCGATCGTCGGTGAGAACGGCGCTGGCAAGTCGACGCTGATCAAGCTGCTGACCGGCGTTATCACCAGAACGGCAGGCGAGATTTTATGGTGCGGTCATCCCGTCGCCCTGGCGACGCCAAATGAGGCGATCGTGCGCGGCATCAACGCCGTCCACCAGGAAGTGGTCCTCTGCCCGCATCTGACCGTCGCGGCCAACCTCTTCCTTGGCGACGAGGTCAATCAGTATGGCCTGATGCGCAAGAGAGAGATGGAGAAGATGGCGCAAGCCGTGCTCGACGATCTCGGCTTCGGGCTACCGGCCGGCGTCCCGCTCGCCGATCTGACGATCGGCCAGCAGCAGCTCGTCGCGACGGCGCGTGCGGCCATGCGCGGCACCCAGTTTCTGATCTTCGACGAACCGACCGCTTACCTCACGCGTCAGGAATCGGCGCAACTTTTCAAGCTGATCCGTCGCCTGCAGGGCGAAGGCGTGACGATCGTCTACATCAGCCACCGCATGGAGGAAGTGTTCGAGCTCGCGGATCGTGTCTCAGTGCTGCGCGACGGCACGCATGTCGGCACCCGCGCCATCGGCGAGACGAACGAGGCCGAGCTGATCGCCCTGATGATCAACCGCTCGATCGAGCAGATCTATCACAAGGAAGAGATCCCGATCGGAGAAACGATCCTTGACGTGCGCGGCCTTTCCGGGCCTGGCTTCGAGAACGTCTCGCTCTCGGTAAAGGCCGGGCAGATCGTCGGCCTTTACGGCCTGATCGGTGCGGGACGAAGCGAATTCGCGCTGGGCCTTTTTGGCCGGGAAAAGACAACGGCCGGTGAGATCCACTGGATGGGCAGGAAGGTCGATATCAACAACGAGCGCGCGGCGATGGAGCTCGGGATTGCACTGGCGCCGGAGAGCCGCCGCGACCAGGGTCTTTGCCTCAACCTGCCGATCGGGCTGAACATCAATCTTCCCGTCTTCAAGCGGATGAGTAAGGGCCCGGTTATCAGCCACAGGGAGGAATCGCAGAACGCCGACCAGCAGATCCGAGACCTTTCGATCAAGACGCCAAGCCGGCGCGTCCTCGTTTCCGCGATGTCGGGCGGCAATCAGCAGAAAGTCGTCATCGGCAAGTGGCTGAGCTACGGGGCACGCCTCTTCATCTTCGATGAACCGACCGTGGGCGTCGACGTTGGCACGAAGGCGGAAATCTACCGGCTGTTTGCCAAGCTTCTGCAGCAGGGGGCCGGGATCATCCTGATCTCGTCCTATCTGCCGGAGGTTTACGAACTTGCCGACAGGTTGCACGTTTTCCGTCGTGGCCAGCTTGTCGCCAGTCACGACTTCCACGCGGCAACGCACGAAGAAGTGCTCAGCGAAGCGATCGGCGTCTAAAAGAACAAGAGGGAGAGAGAACAAATGACCGTAGCCCCGACCGAAATCGCCGCGCCGCCGCCGCGCCGGAAAGTGAACATCCTCTTCGGCCTGACCCTTATCGGTCTGCTGGCCTTCCTCTGGATTCTACTCGGTTTCGTGACCGCCAGCTTTTGGACGCCGCTGAACATCTCCAACCTGTTGCGCCAAGGCGCAATGACGGCGATCCTGGCGCTCGGCCAGACCTTCGTGATCATCACCGCAGGCATCGACCTTTCGGTCGGCGCGATCGTCGGCTTCACCAGCGTGATCCTCGCCTGGCTGCTGCAGGCGGGCGTGCCGGTCTGGGCGGCCATCCTGATAACACTGCTGATCGGCGTCGCTATCGGCGCGTTCCATGGCTTCGGCATCGTCAAGATGGGACTGCCGCCGTTTATCATCACGCTGGCGACGCTCACATCGCTGCGCGGCATCGGGCTTTTGATCACCAACGGTTCCACGATCAATATTGTCAACGAGCCCTTCACCAACTTTGCTCGCGCCGATTTTCTCGGCGTGCCCAGCCTGTTCTGGATGGTCATTCTGGTCGCAGTCCCCTCCTACGTCTTCCTGCATCTGAGCCGTTGGGGACGCTATCTCTTTGCCGTCGGCTCGAACCGCGAAGCCGCCCGCCTGTCGGGCGTCCGGGTGAACGGCATCATCTATCTCGCCTACATTCTCTCGGCGACGTTCGCTGCGTTCGTCGGCGTCCTGCTTGCCTCGCGCATTGCGATCGGTAATGCGACGCAGGCGGACGGATGGGAGCTGCAGGCGATCGCCTCCTCGGTGA
Source organism: Rhizobium tibeticum (assembly GCF_900110205.1). GTDB lineage: Bacteria > Pseudomonadota > Alphaproteobacteria > Rhizobiales > Rhizobiaceae > Rhizobium > Rhizobium tibeticum. Next base: position 69,588 of record NZ_FOCV01000002.1, read on the forward strand.
TCGGCGGCACCAGCCTGTTCGGCGCTGTCGGTTCGGTTCACGGGCCGCTCATCGGCGCCTTTATCCTGGCAACCATCAACAACGGTGCAAACCTGCTCAACGTCAATTCGTTCTGGCAGCGCATCATCACCGGTCTGCTGATCATCGTGATCGTCTACTTCGATCAGCTGCGCCGCCGCCGCAACCCGTAAGCCGGCGTGGGGACACGAAGCCGGCCCAGAGGCCGGCTTCTTCAACTTCAGGAACGCGAGACCATCATGAAAGCAGTGCTCTGCCAAGAACCCGGCGTCCTCGAACTTGTGGAGCGCCTTTCCCCCGGCACGCCGTCAGCCGGCTGGGTCCGCCTTGCGGTCAGCCATGTCGGCATCTGTGGCACCGACTACCACATCTTCGAGGGCAAGCATCCGTTCCTCGAATATCCGCGCGTGATGGGGCACGAGATCTCGGCGACGGTTCTGGAAGCCGGTGACGGCGTCGCCATGGCAGTCGGCACGCCTGTCATCGTCAACCCCTATCTTTCGTGCGGCAACTGTGTCGCCTGCCGCCAGGGCAAGCCGAATTGCTGCACAGACATCAAGGTACTCGGCGTGCACACCGATGGAGCTTTTTGTGATGAGATCACGGTGCCGGCTGGCAATCTCTACGCTGCAAAGGGCGTGAGCCTGGAGGCCGCAGCCACGACCGAGTTCCTGGCAATCGGCGCCCATGCCGTTCGCCGTTCGATGGCGCCGACCGGATCACGCTCACTCGTCATCGGTGCAGGTCCGATCGGGCTCGGGGCCGCGATCTTCTCGCGGATTGCCGGGCATCACGTGACACTGCTCGACACCAGCTGCGAGCGGCTGCAGATGGCTGCCGATCGGTTTGGCTTTTCTTCGGGCATCGTTGCCGACGAAAATACTGCCGAGGCAGTCAAGGTCAAAACCGGTGGCGATGGTTTCGACGTCGTCTTCGATGCCACCGGCTATGGCCCCTCGATGGAGAAGGCCTTCGGCTTCGTCGCCCATGGCGGCGCGCTGGTTCTGGTCAGCGTCGTGAAGGACGACATCCGGTTTTCCGATCCGGAGTTTCATAAGCGCGAAATGATGGTGGTCGGCAGCCGCAACGCTACCCGCGTCGATTTCGAACATGTCGCGGATTCGATCGCCAAGGGCCTAGTGCCCGTCGAACAGTTGATCACTCACCGAACGACCCTGGCGGATGCACCGCGCGACTTGGCACGCTGGGCGCACGAAAAAAGTGGTCTGATCAAAGCTGTTATCAAGGTCAGCGCCTAAATGGCCTCGATCGCCGCCCGCATCTGACGGACGACGTCAGCATCCGTCCGGCTCGTCGTCGCTGCTTCGAAACCGAAGGCAACGGCCCGTGGATCGATGCTGTCGACCCGTGAGCTGCAAGAGGCGTGAACCTCGCTCGCCCCGGTGGCTCGCAGTATATCAGCGACGTTGCCCGGTCTCACGCCACTGCCCGGCATGATCGAGATACGGCCAGCCGCCTTGCTGGAAAGACGGCTCAACGTCTCGAGGCCGTCGATCGCCTTTGGCACGCAACCTGATGTCAGGATGCGCTCGCAGCCAAGCTCGATCGCCTGTTCCAGCGCCGCATCGGTGTCCGGGACAAGGTCGAAGGCCCGGTGGAGGGTCGATCCAAGTCCCTCGGCGCGAGCCTTTAGCCGGCTGATCAGAGGCATATCCAATGTGCCGTCCACGCGATTGGCGCCGATGACAACCCCGGCGAGGCCAAAGGCGCGCACGGCATCGATATCGGCCGTCATCGCCTCTTCGTCAGCCACATCGAATACGAAGGGCCCGGGATGCGGCCTGATCATCGCATAGACGGGAATAGGTGCTGCGGCAGCAGCCTTCATGAGGCCTGCAAGCGGCGTCAGTCCACCAAGCTCCAGAGCCGAGCAGAGTTCGATACGACCGGCGCCGCCCAAGATTGCAGCCGCAAGGCCCTGTGGGCTGTCCACGCATACTTCCAGCAAAACGGCCACGCCCGAATCTCCTTCTCCGCCACTGTCTCTTTAAGCGAAGGCAGTCACTTGCGCGACGGGCTCGGCAATTATTTTGGCGACGGCGTCGATGATCATGGCGCTTGCATCCGCTGAGGCTTTCCGATGGTTGAAGGCGATGTGATAGGACATCGGAATATACTCGTCGAGCTCGACGATCCGAACTTTGCCGGCAATAGGCATGGCGCTGACGCGACCGAGAAACGAGATGTAGCCGTGGTTGGCGACAAGGTCGACGATGACAGGTAGCGAGTCGGCGGCCGTGATATCCTGGTTTCGGTATCGGCGATTGTTGGTGCGCTCATGGCTCAGCGCCATCGTGGCGTGTCCGAGACCGGTGCGCGAACTCGGCGTGCAGATCGCGTGACTTTCGACAAGTTCGGCCACCGTCCGCTCGCGGCTCTGCGGCGGCGCGATAAGAACCATGTTCGTCTGCAGCAGTTCGCGGTGCTGGAAACGCTCAAGGCCGAAGACGGAATCGAGAATTGCAACATCGATACGGCCGGCTTTGAGGGCTTCCCGCAAATCATCCGCGGTCATCAGCACCAGCGAGATCGCGTTCTTATTGCGGCCGGCATTCCATTCGGCGACGAGCGCGCCAAGGCATCGCGCAACCCAACTTTCCGATCCAGTTGGAATGATCGAACCGATGCGCAGCGCCCGCGCCGTGCGCTGATAGCGCTCGTCGGCGGATGCCTTCAGTTCATTCCATCCCTGAGCGATTGCCTGGAAGATGGCATAGACCTGGTTGCCCTGCTCGGTCAGCGCAGAGCCTTGAGCCTGCCGCTCGAACAGGCGATGACCCAGCGCCTTCTCCAAAGTCGCGATCTGAAGCGAAAGCTGCGGCTGACCCAGCTTCAGCCGCCGCGCCGCACGGTTGATGCTGCCCTGGTCGGCGACCTCGAGAAAACGCTCCATGGTGGCGATCTTGAACGGCAGGCGCGATGGCCTGTCCGTTCCCATCCATCCCGCCAGCGCCTCGGCCGAGTGCACAATCGGCCGGAGCTTTTCACGCACGTCGTCGCTGGCAAGCAACGTTGCAAGCTCGCCGGAACTGCGCTCGGTCAGTTTGAGCGCCAATTCGATCTCAAGGTTGCGGACTGCTGTCGAGACGGTCGATGCCGCGAGTGAAAGGTTTCGTGCCGTCTCCCTGACCGAGCCGGACGAGAGCACGTGACTAGCAACAAACAACGTGCCGAGCTGCAACCGCTTTCTCCGTAACGATATGAAAAATCGAACGATATGATGTGTTCGCCAAAAAAGATATCCCTGTCGCGAAATCAGAAGGCTATCGTTCTTGCCAAGAACAAAACCGGGCGTGGCAGTAGAACCACTGAAGAGCACCGGACATCTGCGGAAACGCCCAAGGGAACAAAAACAAATCGCGGCGGTGATGGAAAAGGAAATGCATTTTCGCGCAAGCGTTTGCATTCACCGCCATAATCACCCCGCGAGCGCAAAACTGGAGAGGCTTGCATCGATTTTTTGAACGCGAACGCTATTTCCATCACGCACGTATTTCCGGCATGATCGCAGCGGGGCTGCTTTCGCCGGTGATTTTATACGTGGGAGCCTTCCGCCGGGGCTTTCCACGCAGTCAAACGGTGTAAATCAAGGGGACAATCCATGCTGAAGAAATTCGCTCTTGCCGTTTCGCTCTCCGCTTTTGCGGCAGGCGCGGCCCACGCTGCAGACGTCGTCGTTTCATCGAAGATCGATACTGAGGGCACGCTGCTCGGCAACGTGATCGTGCTGGCGCTCAATGCAAACGGCATCAAGACGCAGGACCGCGTTGCGCTCGGCACGACGCCGGTTCTTCGCAAGGCGATCACTGCCGGTGAGATCGACATCTATCCGGAATATACCGGCAATGCCGGCTTCTTCTTCAACAAGGCTGATGACGCAGCCTGGAAGAACCTCGAAAAGGGCTACGAGCTTGCCAAGAAGCTCGACTACGACGCCAATAAGATCGTCTGGCTGACTCCATCTCCGGCCAACAACACCTGGGCGCTCGCCGTACGCAACGACGTCGCCGGTCCGAACAATCTGAAGACCATGTCCGATTTCGGCAAGTGGGTCGCCGGTGGCGGCGCTGCCAAGCTTGTGGCTTCCGCCGAGTTCGTCAACTCGGCTGGCGCGCTCCCGGCGTTCCAGACGACCTATGGTTTCGCGCTGAAGCCGGATCAGGAAATCGTTCTGTCGGGCGGTGACACGGCCGCTACCATCAAGGCCGCAGCCGACCAGACGAACGGTGCCAACACCGCCATGGTCTATGGCACCGACGGCGCAATTCAGGCCGCCGAGCTGACGGTTCTCGAAGACGACAAGAACGTGCAGCAGGTCTATGCGCCGACCGCGATCATTCGCGAGGAAGTGCTGAAGGCAAACCCGAAGATCGAGGAAGTCCTTGCACCAATCTTCAAGAGCCTGAGCGCCGATGAACTGCGCAAGCTGAACGGCAAGATCCAGGTGGATGGCGAACCGGCGAAGTCCGTTGCTGAGGGCTACCTGAAGGAAAAAGGCTTCCTGAAGTAATCTCGTCGCCCGATGCTCCGCCCTGCCCGCGGGCGGAGCAGCCTTTCTGACCGGACAGGGATGGATCGATGGAAGAAACCTTAGCGGTCCGCAAGCTGGACCGGCTCGGCGTGGTGCTTGTGACGGCCGGTGTCGTCGCAACTGCGCTCCTGCCTTTCATCTATGTGAAGGCAAACCGCATCGCCGCCGGAAAGCCCATGCTGCTAACGCAGCTTCTGGACCAGCCGTCCGCCGTCATCCTGACAATCCTCCTCATCGTCACCGCTCTGTCCGTTCTATTTCTGCAAAACCCGCTGCTGCGGCTGGTGATTGCGACCCTCTGCTTTGCGGCACTGCTTGCGACGATCGGGCTCGCTGCTGCAGCATTCACACCGCCGAACAGCAATGCCGCACGCATGACGCCTGGCGGCGGATTCTGGGTACTGTTCGCGGTCATCGGGCTCATCATCTCGGACGCGCTCGTAAAGATCAGGCTTACCCCGTGGATGCGGATCGCAGCCCTTGCTGCCTACACCGGCCTGCTCGGCATCTTCCTCACCTCGGGTCTGCTCGATAATCTCTCGATCATGAAGGAATTCGCGACCCGGTCCGCGCAATTCTGGACCGAGGCGGTGTCCCATCTGCTTCTGGCACTCGGCTCGCTGGCGATCGCCGTCGTCATCGCCCTGCCGCTCGGCATCATCTGTTTCTGGGTACCAAAACTGCGCGCTGCCGTCTTGCAGGCACTGAGCCTGATCCAGACGATCCCGAGCCTTGCGCTTTTCGGTATCCTGATGCTGCCGCTCGGCTATCTCGCGACCCACGTTCCTGCTGCAGCCTCCATTGGCATTCGCGGCATCGGTGCTGCGCCGGCGCTGATCGCGCTCATCCTCTATTCGCTGCTGCCGATCGTTGCCAACACGGTCGTCGGTCTTCAGGGTGTCGATCCCTCAGTCCGCGATGCCGCCGCGGGGATGGGATTGACGCGCCGACAGGTCCTCACCGGCATCGACCTGCCGCTTGCCTTTCCCGTCATTCTCACGGGCATCCGCATCGTCCTTGTGCAGGCGATCGGCCTGGTAACGGTGGCGGCACTGATCGGTGGCGGCGGCTTCGGTATCTTCATCTTCCAGGGGCTTGGTCAGACGGCCATGGACCTCGTTCTGCTCGGCGCCGTGCCGACCGTTTTCTTCGCCTTCTCTTCGGCCGTCATCCTCGATGCGGTAATCGACAGCATACGGGGATCCGCCGCATGAGCATGATCGAGATCAGGAACGTTACCAAGCGCTACGGCGCGGCAACCGTCGTCGACAATGTCTCGATGGATGTCGAGAAAGGCTCGATCACCGTCATTGTCGGCACCTCGGGCTCGGGTAAATCGACGCTGATGCGGATGATCAACCGTCTCGTGCCGATCACCGCGGGTGAGATTTTTGTTGGCGGCCAGAACATCATGGACGTGCCGGTGACGGAACTTCGCCGCAAGATCGGCTACGCCATCCAGGGCCACGGTCTCTTTCCGCATCGGACAGTCGCACAGAATATCGCCACGGTGCCGCAGCTTCTCGGCTGGGACACGACAAAGATCAACAGCCGTGTCGAAGAACTGCTTGGCCTCTTCAACCTCGATCCGGCGACCTTTGCCGAAAAGTATCCGCATCAGCTTTCCGGCGGCCAGCAGCAGCGCGTCGGCGTTGCGCGAGCGCTGGCGGCAGAGCCGGAACTGCTGCTGATGGACGAGCCGTTCGGCGCGCTCGATCCTGTCATCCGCGGCAAGGCGCAAGACGATCTCCTCGCGATCCAGAGACAATTCGGCACGACGGTGGTCCTTGTTACGCACGATATGGACGAGGCCTTCCACCTCGGCAACCAGATCGCCGTCATGAGCGCCGGCAAGCTGCTGCAATGCTCGACACCGGAGAAAATCCTGACCGAACCGGCCGACCCCTTCGTGCAGCAACTGACCGGCACCTCCGACCGGGCGCTGAAACTGATGTCGCTGCTGCCGCTGAAGGAAAGCATGGAGCCGGCAAAGTCGGGTCTGGCCTACGCATTGCCGCAATCGCTCAGCCTGCGCGATGCTCTGGCCGAGATGATCTGGCAAGGGGTCGGCGAAGCCGCCGTTCAGGACGCCGAAAAGGCACCGGTCGGCTCGATCTCGATGACACGGCTGCTCGAGCTGGGCCGCAAGGCATGAAGCTCGTCCTTGCGAACCTATTCCGTGTTGCCGCACTGTTATTGCTCCTGATCCTGCTGTTCAGGACAGAGTGGCTGTCCTTTCTGCTGGTGCCGTTGACGAGCAACAATGCGCCGGCCGTCTACACGCAAAACAGCCTTCCGCAGCTTGCCGCTTCGCATCTCTTCCTTGTGGCGATCTCGATCGCGGGCAGCGCGGTCCTCGCGATCCTCGGCGGCATTTTCGTTACCCGCAAGAGCGGCGAAGACTTCCTGCCGTTGTCGCGGGCGATCGCCAATGCAGGCCAGACCTTCCCGCCAGTCGCAGTGCTCGCCTTGGCCGTGCCGGCGACCGGATTCGGTGCCGGACCGACATTGATCGCCCTCTTTCTCTATGGCCTGCTGCCGATCTTCGAGAATACCGTCTCCGGCCTGAAACAAGTCTCTCCTTCCGTGCTGGATGCCGCCGATGGCATGGGCATGAATGGCACGCAGCGGCTCTTTCGGGTGGAACTGCCGCTCGCCCTGCCGCTGATTCTGGAGGGCCTAAAGGTTGCGACGGTCATCAACATCGGCACCGCGACGATCGGCTCGACGGTGGCGGCCAAGGGGCTTGGCGAAGTCATCATTGCCGGACTGATCTCAGACAACACCGCCTTCATCCTGCAAGGCGGTCTGATCGTCGGCCTGATGGCGGTGCTGATCCATGACGCGCTGGGGCTTATCGAAAACGCGATCACGCAAAGAATTGGCTTGCGCCCGGCATGAGGCGGCGGCTACCAAGACCGCCTTGATATCGGCAATGGGAGGCAGCCTTGGCCAAGATGATTCACTCCATGATCCGCGTTCTCGACGAGGCGCGCTCCGTCGAGTTCTACGGCAAGGTCTTCGGCCTCAAAGTCGCCGATCGCATCGACTTCGACACCTTCACGCTGATCTACATGAGCAATGACGAGACCGGCTTCGAGCTGGAGCTGACGGTCAACAAGGGGCGCACCGAGCCCTACGATCTCGGCAACGGCTATGGGCATCTTGCTCTCTCCGTCCAGGAAGTCGAGGTCGAGCACAGGCGTCTGACGGAAGCGGGATTGAACCCCGGCAAGATCGTCGAGCTCAATCGCGACGGCAGGCTCTTGGCGCTGTTCTTCTTCATCACCGATCCTGACGGCTACAAGATCGAGGTCCTGCAGCGCCACGGCCGCTACCTCTAAGAGTTCCCCATGATCGAAAAGATCGAACTGAACCGGGGCTGGATTCTTACCTGCAACGTTGCAGGCCGACACGACCTGCCAACCGAAATTCCGGCCAAGGTGCCGGGCTGCGTGCATCTCGACCTTCTGGCCAACCGGCTGATCCCGGATCCTTATCTCGACGTCAACGAGATCACCAACGACTGGGTCGGCAAGCAAGACTGGAGTTACCGCTGCGTCTTCAATGCATCGCCGGACGCCGGAAAAGTCCGCGAGCTGGTGTTCGACGGTCTTGATACGGTCGCGACCATCGCGCTGAACGGCGAGGAACTCGGCCGCACTTCCAATATGCACCGCACCTATCGCTTCGATGTCTCGGAGCGGCTGAAACGAGGCTCGAACGAGCTCGTTGTGACCTTCCGCTCCGCCTATGCCTATGGCGCGGAGATGGAAGCGCATTACGGCTACCGGCCGAACAACTATCCCGGCCCCGGCAATCTGATGCGCAAGATGGCCTGCAACTTCGGCTGGGACTGGGGGCCAACGCTGGTGACAGCGGGTGTCTGGAAGCCTGTGCGGCTGGAAAGCTGGGACCGAGCGAGGCTCGCCGAGACGCGGGTTTCGGCAACGCTGGCCGGCGGCGACGGGCGTGTGACGGTTCGCGCGCGCATCGAGCGGCAAGACGGCGTGGGTGCAAGGCTCGTCGCAAGCATTGCCGGCATCAGCCATGTTGCCGAGCTCGCGGAGGGATCGGACGAAATCGAGTTCCAGCTGACCGTTCCTGCACCGCAGATCTGGTGGCCGCATCATCTTGGTGCGCAACCGCTCTATGCGCTGCGGATCGAATTGCGTGACAGCGTAAGCGATAACTTACTCGACGCCTACGTCAAGGAGATCGGCTTCCGCTCCGTCAGGCTCGATACCGCACCCGACGAGCACGGCTCCGCCTTCACGTTCGTTATCAACGATGTTCCGCTCTTCCTCTGCGGCGCCAATTGGATTCCGGACGACTGCTTTCCCTCTCGCGTCATGGCGGAGCGCTATGTTTCCCGGATCGAGGAAGCCAAGAGGGCCAACGTCAATCTGCTGCGCGTCTGGGGCGGCGGCATCTTCGAACGCGACGAGTTCTACGAGGCATGCGACCGCGCCGGCATGCTCGTGTGGCAGGATTTCCTTTTCGCCTGCGCCTCCTACCCCGAAGACGAGCCGCTGCGCAGCGAGGTCGAGGCGGAGGTGCGCGACAACGTCGTGCGCCTGATGCCGCACGCGTCGCTGATCGTCTGGAACGGCAACAACGAGAATATCTGGGGCTTCGACGAGTGGGGCTGGCGACCGATCATCAAGGAGGGCGAGAGCTGGGGGCTCGGCTACTATCTCGGCATTCTGCCGAAGCTTTGCGCAGAGCTCGACCCCGATCGGCCGTACTATCCCGGCAGCCCCTTTTCCGGCACGATGGAGATCGAGCCCAATGCCGACGAACATGGGTGCAAGCACATCTGGGACGTGTGGAACGATGTCGGCTACGAGGTTTATCGCAACTACATACCGCGCTTCTGCTCGGAGTTCGGCTGGCAGGCGCCGCCAAACTGGGCGACGATCGAGGAAAGCGTGCATGACGCGCCGCTCACGCCGACCTCGAATGGCGTCTTCCACCATCAGAAGGCGACCCAGGGCAACGACAAGCTGATGCGCGGCCTTGCCGGGCATCTTCCGGTCCCACAGACCATGGATGACTGGCACTTCGCCACGCAACTCAACCAGGCGCGCGCTATCCGTTTCGCGATCGAGCACATGCGCTCGCACCGCGCCGTCTGCAAGGGCGCCGTCGTCTGGCAGTTCAATGATTGCTGGCCGGTGACCTCCTGGGCGGCACTCGATTCGGCCGGACGCCGCAAGCCGCTCTGGTACGCCATGCAGCAGGCTTTCGACCCGCGGCTCCTCACGATCCAGCCACACGCCGGCGGACTGGCGGCCGTAGCCGTTAACGAGCGGACGCTGTTCTGGCGGGCGAAGATATCAGGCAATCGCCTGCTGCTGGACGGAACGGTGCTTGCCGAATTCGAGTTCTGGCGGCTGCTCTGCGACCGCTTCGAGGCAAAGGAATTTCCGCTACCGGCTGATATCGCAACGCCGGGCACGGCCGACAGCGAGGTCATCGTCGTGCAGATGCTCGACCGGCGCGCGTTCCATTATTTCGTGGAGGATGTCGACCTCAAGCTTCCGCAGGCGAAGCTCTCGGTCGAGATGAGCCCCAGCGTGGATGGCTATGCGGTGAAGGTAACGGCCGAAACGTTCCTGAAGGATCTCTGCCTGATGGCGGATCGTCTCGACCCGACCGCTGTCGTCGATTCAATGCTGGTGACGCTGCTGCCCGGCGAAAGCCACCTATTCCAGCTGCAGACAGCAAAACCGCTGTCGGCGGGCGATATCACCATCGGCACCGTACTGCGGTCGGCCAACGATCTCGTCAACGCAAACTGAAAAGGCCCCGTCTGCGACGGGGCCCATCCAAGTCGTTTTACTGCGCTCTGCGTCCAAAGAACTCTTGTGGCGCAGCGCATGTCCGCGCGATCAACGACCGCGCATATGCGGACGACGTTACATCCAGTAGGGCGGCACGCCATAGTAGTCATAAACGCGGCGGCCATTATCGTTGTACCAGGTGTCGTCATCATCCGCATAGCTCGGCGCGCCTTCGATCTGCTCCTTGGTCAGGTCGATGCGGTAGCCGTCAAGCTGGGTATCGTAAGTCAGCTTTTCCCACGGCAGCGGATAGTGATCGTGGCCGATGCCCATGAAGCCGCCGAACTCGAGCACGGCGTAGGCAACGCGGCCATCCTGCTTGCCGAGGATCAATCGTTCAATCGAGCCGATATGCTTGCCGTCGGCGCCATATACGCGGGTGCCTTCCACGCGGTCGCTGGCAATCAGCGTCGGCGTATCCTTCACATTCGGGTCACGGCGGGTATTGTCGGCGTCCTGGTGCAGCATCGTGCACCTCCTTCTTGTTTCGTGGTCCATGGTTTGACAACGTCGCCCTGAACTCAAGGTTCCCGATTTAATGAACCTCATCATCGACACGACAATATTGACGTTTACGTCAAGGTTAGTGTAACTCTAATCTCAGCTTGAACCATTCAGGCGATGACATAAGCTGCCGTGTTGGAAGATGGAGGATCGTCCAATCGGCTTGCCGGTGGGACCGGCCGGCAGCCAGAGGGAGAGAGACACGATGAACAGCATTTCCGTCCATCCAGGCGGTGCGAAGCCCGAAAAACCCTGGCTTGCCACCTATCCTGACAGCGTGCCGGCGGAGCTTCCCCCGCTCGAATACGAATCATTGGCGGAACTGCTTGAGAAATCCTGCGCGCGCTATGCCAATCGCACCGCCTTCTCCAGCATGGGCAAGACGCTGACCTACGGCGAGCTCGAACACCAAACGCGCAAGATCGCGGCATGGCTTCAGGGCCTCGGCCTCGAGAAAGGCGACCGTGTCGCCGTCATGATGCCGAACGTGCTGCAGAACCCCGTCGCCGTCTACGGCATCCTGCGCGCCGGCTTTGTCGCGGTGAACGTCAATCCGCTCTACACACCGCGCGAACTCGAACATCAGTTGCGGGACTCCGGCGCCAAGGCGATCTTCGTGCTGGAGAATTTCGCGCGCACGGTGGAGCAGGTGCTGGTCAAGACCGACGTGCGCCATGTCGTCGTCACCTCACTCGGCGAAATGCTGGGCGCCAAGGGTCTGATCGTCAATCTGCTCGTGCGCAAGGTGAAGAAGCTCGTTCCCTCCTGGTCCATCCCGCAGCATAAGACCTTCAAGCAGGTGCTGGGCGAAGGCGCGAGTAAGGCCCTGAAGCCCGCAAGCCTCAAGGGTGACGATATCGCCTTCCTGCAATACACCGGTGGCACGACGGGCATCGCCAAGGGCGCGGTGCTCACGCACAAGAATCTGCTGTCCAACAAGCTGCAGCTCGAACTCTGGCTGCAATCGGCCTTTGACGGAAAGCCGCGCCCGGAGGTGCTGAATTTCCTCTGCGCGTTACCGCTCTACCATATCTTCGCGCTGACGGTGAATTCGCTGATGGGCATGTCGCTCGGCGCCCACAACATCCTCGTCGCCAACCCGCGCGATATTCCGGCGCTCGTCAAGGAGTTCGGCAAGGTCAAGGTCCACATATTCCCCGGCCTCAATACGCTCTTCAACGCGCTGATGAACAATGCCGATTTCGCCAAGGTCGATTTCTCCTCCATGGTGATGTCGCTTGGCGGCGGTATGGCGGTACAGCGGCCGGTTGCAGAGCGCTGGCTGAAGATCACCGGCTCGCATATTACCGAAGGCTATGGTCTTTCTGAGACATCGCCGGTGGCAACGGCAAACCGCTTCGATTCGGCGGAGTTCACCGGCTCGATCGGGCTGCCGATCCCGTCCACCGAACTTGATATTCGCGACGAGGACGGCAACTCGCTGCCGCTTGGCGACATAGGAGAGATCTGCATCCGCGGTCCGCAGGTGATGGCCGGCTACTGGAACAAGCCGGAGGAGACGGCGCGGGTGATGACGCCGGACGGCTATTTCCGCACCGGCGACATGGGCTTCATGGATGCGCGCGGCTACACCAAGATCGTCGACCGCAAGAAGGACATGATCCTCGTGTCGGGCTTCAACGTCTATCCGAACGAGATCGAGGAAGTGGCGGCAATGCATCCAGGCATTCTCGAGGCGGCAGCCGTCGGCATTGCCGACGGCCATTCCGGCGAGGCGGTCAAGCTCTTCGTGGTGCGCAAGGATCCGGCATTGACGGAGGCGGACGTGAAGGCCCATTGCGCAGCAAACCTCACCAACTACAAGCGGCCGCGCTTCGTGGAATTCCGCACCGAACTGCCGAAGACGCCGGTCGGCAAGATCCTGCGCAAGGATCTGCGCGGCTGATTTTGACGGTTGCGTGAAATTACGGGCCATCCGCCGCCGCGGGTGGCTTTTTTGCGCTTCGACAGGTCGCCGAACTTGATTTGCGCCCTACAAAGCGAATAGTTTCCGCGACCCTCTCGCCCTGCAAAGGAGCCTCCCATGAATGCCATCGTCGAACAATTGAAGAGCACGGCGACCGCCTCCAAGGCAACGGATCTGCGCGCCGCCTTCGTCGCCGACCCGCAGCGTTTCTCGCGCTTCAGCGTGTCACTCGACGACCTGCTGATGGACTATTCCAAGACGGCCGTGAACGATGATATCCTGGCCCTGCTGGTCAAGCTCGCCGAAACGGGCGGCGTCGAAGCCAAGCGCGACGAGATGTTCTCCGGCAAGGCGATCAACTTCACGGAAAGCCGCGCCGTCCTGCACACCGCGCTGCGCAACCGCTCCAATACGCCTGTTATCGTCGATGGCAAGGATGTCATGCCTGACGTCAATGCCGTGCTTGCCGCCATGGGCAAGTTTGCAGACGGCATCCGTTCGGGCAGCCTGAAGGGGGCGACCGGCAAGGCGATCACCGACGTCATCAACATTGGCATCGGCGGCTCCGACCTCGGCCCCGTCATGGCGACGCTGGCGCTGGCGCCTTTCCATGATGGCCCCCGCGCGCACTTCGTTTCCAACATCGACGGCGCCCATATCGCCGACACGCTGAAGCTCGTTCAGCCTGAAACGACGCTTTTCATCGTCGCCTCCAAGACTTTCACGACCGTGGAAACGATGACGAACGCGCAGACGGCGCGCAAGTTCATTGCCGACGCGCTCGGCGAGGCGGCCATCCAGCATCATTTCGCTGCGGTTTCGACGGCACTCGACAAGGTCGCCGCCTTCGGCATCGGAAGCGAACGCGTCTTCGGCTTCTGGGATTGGGTCGGCGGCCGCTACTCGATCTGGTCGGCGATCGGCCTGCCGCTGATGATCGCTGTCGGGCCTGAAAATTTCGGCAAGTTCCTCGACGGCGCGCATGCTGTCGACAATCACTTCCGTCAGGCGCCGATTGCCAAGAACCTGCCCATGCTGCTCGGTCTCATCGGCTTCTATCATCGCAATGTGCTCGGCTATCCGACCCGCGCGATCCTGCCCTACGACCAGCGCCTGTCGCGCTTCCCGGCTTACCTGCAGCAGCTCGACATGGAATCGAACGGCAAGGGCGTGACGGTCGACGGTACGTCGGTCGAGGGCAATTCCGGCCCGGTCGTCTGGGGCGAGCCAGGCACCAACGGCCAGCACGCCTTCTACCAGCTGATCCACCAGGGCACGAGCGTCATCCCGGCCGAGTTCATGATCGCGGCAAACGCTTTCGAGCCAAATCTGCGCCACCAGCACCAGCTTCTGATGGCAAATGTGCTCGCCCAGTCCGAGGCGCTTATGAAGGGCCGCACCTTCGAGGAAGCGAAGAAGCAGCTGACCGACAAGGGCATGGACGACAAGAAGGCGGACTTCATCGCGCCGCACCGCGTCTTCACAGGCAACCGTCCGTCGATCACCTTCGTTTACGACAAGCTGACGCCCTATGCGCTTGGCCGCCTGATCGCTCTTTACGAACACCGCGTCTTTGTTGAAGGCGTGCTCTTCCGCATCAACTCTTTCGACCAATGGGGCGTCGAGCTCGGCAAGGAACTGGCGACCGGCCTGCTGCCCGTCGTGGAAGGTAAGGAAAGCGCTTCGGGCCACGATTCCTCGACGCAGGGGCTCGTTGCCGCGCTGGCGAAGCTCACCAAGTAACCGCGACCGAAATCAAGTGCTCCCGCGGCTCGCGCAGCGGGAGCAACTTTTCTGCGCATGAGAGCCGCTGCGGCCAACCTCGATCGTGGCTATGGAAGAGGCGCCTGCCGCTTCGCGCCCACAACGGCCCCGACAGCTATCGGCCTCGAGGCCGAAGCAACGAACGCAGTCTCGACCGCCTTCTAGCTCGGCCGCTTCGGGAAGCCGCGGCATATCAGCCGATTGTGAATATGTTCCCACCCGACGATTGAAGCGGCAACATCCACCGCAAGTTCGTCATCGCCGCGACATCGGACGGACCCTTCAAGCACGACGACGTCGCCAAGCATTGAAACAACGATCTGCGTGCTATCGAACTCCGATGCCACCTCCAGCGCACATTTGACGGCAGCCTTGGTTGCCGCCGAGCAATGTCCCGCTTCGACGCTGCCGAGTGACCAGCCTTGACCGTCCAACCGTAGAATCATTTTCTCCTCCAATGTTAAACGTCGAAGCTACAGATATGCATATTAGCAGTCTATTAAGTATGACATGCCCGAGTGTCTTCCTGGCCACAGCCTAATGCGGGGATAGAATCTCTTCGGTTGGGGGCGGGCTAATGCCGGAGATCAGGAGGCTGCTCAGCCCAAAAGCAGCAGCGCCGATAATTGCGACCAATATTTTAATGGGCAATGTCGAAATTCGACCTCACAACGCGTTCTTAGTATACGCTTCAGGAGAGGTTTGAATGCACGTGACGGACGACGAACTTGTAGATTTCGACGCACATGGCGCAGCGCCGTTAGCGAAACCCGAGGATGAAGGCTTCGTCGAGAACGACGGGGCTCGTATCTGGTATGCGACCTACGGTTCCGGCCCCGCCGTCATGCTGCTGCATGGCGGGCTCGGCAATGCCGGGAACTGGGGTTATCAGGTGCCGGCATTGGTCGCTTCGGGCCGGCAGGCGGTCGTCATCGACAGCCGCGGACACGGCCGCAGCACGCGCGACGACCGGCCGTTCCACTATGCTCAGATGGCCGAAGACGTGCTCGCCGTCATGGACCATTTGGACCTCGCAAGGACCGCCCTCGTCGGCTGGAGCGACGGCGCCTGCACGGCGCTGATACTTGCCGACAGGCGGCCGGACCGTGTCTGCGGTGTCTTCTTCTTTGCCTGCAACATGGATCCCAGCGGCACGCTGGAGTTCCGGCCGACGCCGGTCATCGATCGTTGCTTCAGCCGCCACAGGAAAGACTATCAGGCACTGTCGGCCACACCCGACGCCTTCGATAGCTTCGTGACGGATGTGTCGCAGATGATGCAGACCGAGCCGAACTACACGGCTGCTGACCTTGCCGGCATCAAGGTGCCGGTGGCGGTCGTTCTCGGAGAGAATGACGAATTCATCAAGCGTGAGCACGCCGACTATCTTGCGCGCAACATTCCCGATGCCGAACTGATCCTTATTCCAGACGTAAGCCATTTCGCGCCGCTGCAGCGGCCCGAGCACTTCAACCGCGAAGTGCTCAGCTTTCTCGACCGGCTATAGCCTGTCTCAGAGGCCGATTTCTTTCGCCCAAGGAGGATTGGCGCCGGCGCGCGAGACCGTAACGGCAGCGGCCTTCGCGCCGAGCGAGAGGGCGTTGCGCAAGGCTTTCTCGCTGAGCGAGGCGACCTTCGCCTTGGTCAGCAGATCGTCGATCTTCAGAGAAGCAAGTACGCCGGCATCGAAGGTGTCGCCCGCGCCGACCGTATCGACGACGGTGACGCGCTGGCTCGGCACCGTGACCTTGCGCTCCTTGGTGTAACCGGAAGCGCCTTCAGCACCCTTGGTGACGACGACGAGCTTGGCGCCCTGGTGCAGCCAGTAGGCGGCCAGATCGTCGTGGCTGCCTTCGAGGCCAAACCAATCCAGATCCTCATCTGAGAACTTCAGGATATCCGACTTGGACGCCATGCGCTTTATACGCGCCATGTGGGCTTCCTTGTTCTTGATGAAGCCCGGGCGAATGTTTGGGTCCAGCGAAATGACGCGCTTATCGCATTCGCGGTCGAGCAGCGCCTCGTAGGTTTCGCCGCAAGGGCTCGGGATGAGGCTGATCGCGCCGAAATGCAGCGCTTCGCAATCGTCGCCGAGGACAGGCAGATCGTCGGTGGTGATCATGCGGCCGGCCGTACCTTCGTCGTAAAAGGCGTAGGTAGCCTGGCCGTTGACCAGCTTGACGAAAGCGACGGTGGACGGGCGCGGCGTGATGGCGCAGAGGCCGAAATCGACGTTGCTCGCCTTCAGTGTATCGCGCAGAATCTCGCCCATCATGTCATCAGCGAGGCCGGTGAAGAAAGCCGTCGGAATTCCGAGGCGGCCGAGCGCGATCGCCGTGTTGAAGATTGCACCGCCGGCATAAGGGGCAAAGCCCTTCTCGCCGAGAGTCGTCTCGCGCGGCAACATGTCAATCAGCGCTTCGCCACAGCACAAAATCATTCCGGCCTCCCATGCATTACGATCCGTCGATACTCAAATCGATTAGATAATTTCGTGGCAAAAGCAAAGCGCCGCGACGCAATTCTTCATTCAAAGTGATGAAATGCCCCCGTTGCGTCCCGACCAGGCAAGCGGCGCATCAAGGAAGGCTTCCACTTCGCTCAACGTCTTCTCGTCGAACAGCCTTAGAGCTTTTGCGACCGCCAGCACATCGCGCCAAGTCGCGATGTAGTGCAGCTTCACCTTGCCATCGGCAAAGCGCAGCGCACCTTCGTCGAAAATGCCGTAGTAAAAGAGCGCTATGCCGTGATCGACCACGCCGCCGGCAGCGCGAACGGCATCGATGAACTTGAACATGCTGCCGCCGGCGGTCGTCAGGTCCTCGATGACGAGCACGCGCGAGCCTTCCGGCATATTGCCTTCAATCTGCGCGTTGCGGCCGTGACCCTTCGGCTGCTTGCGGACATAGATCATCGGCAGGCTGAGGCGATCGGCGAGCAATGCGGCAAAGGGAATGCCTGCTGTCTCGCCGCCGGCCACGCAATCGAACTGCTCGAAACCGGCCTCGCGCAACACGACGCTCGCGGCAAAATCCATGACGGTCGAGCGGACGCGCGGGAAGGACAGCAGCTTGCGGCAATCGATGTAGACGGGGCTCGCCATACCGGAGGCGAACTTGTAGGGCTGCGCCGCGTTGAAGTGGACCGCCTTGATCTCCCAGAGCATCTTCGCCACGAGTTGCGCCATGACTGCGCGGTCGGTGAATGTCGTCTGGATCATCGCTCTCTCCTTTGTCAAATTTATGGGCCAATAGCAGCAAGTGCGGCAAGTTTCCAGAACGGCGAGTGGTTCCATGCCGACAATGACGGCAAAAACGCCTTGATGATCGAGGAAGATAGAGTGCGCCCGCTCAAGAAACGCTGACGAAAGCCATGTTCGCGGCACGCAGGTCTGCAATGCATCAATTCTTTCAGATATTTGCGCTTGCGCACCCGCGCGGCGGCGATATCGTCATGCGATGGACCATATCGAAGTTTTCCAGCGCCTCGGCGTCGCACTTGCCATCGGCCTGCTCGTCGGCGTCGAGCGAGGTTGGCAGGAGCGTGATATTCGCGCGGGAGGCAGGACGGCTGGTATCCGCACTTTCGGCCTGACCGGCTTTCTCGGCGGAATAGCCGGAACACTTCAGTCCATGACCGGTCCCTTTCTGCCGGCGACAATCGCTGTGCTTCTGGGTCTCGTCTACATTGCCGGCAAGTGGCAGGAGACGAAGGAGAACGAAGACTACAGCATCACATCGGTCGTGGCCGCCCTTGTGGTGTTCGGGCTCGGCGTTCTGGCTGCTGTCGGCGACATCGTCACTGCGGCCGCCGGCGGCGTCGCAACGACGGCAATTCTTGCAGCCCGCCACAGCCTGCATGGCTTTCTTAGAGGGTTGACCTGGGTTGAACTCCGCTCTGCCCTTATGCTGCTTGCAATGACCGTGATCGCGCTGCCACTGCTGCCAGACGAGGCGCTCGATCCCTGGGGCGCGCTCAACCCCCACTCGCTCTGGCTGCTGACGATCACCATCGCAGCTTTGTCCTTCGCCGGCTATGCCGCGATTCGATTGATGGGCACGGGCCGTGGCGTTCTGCTGGCGGGGGCTGCGGGCGGACTTGTCTCGTCGACCGCCTTGACACTTTCCTTCGCCCGCTATTCGGCGGAAGCGCCCGAGGGCGCACGACACCTTGCAGCCGGGGCAGGCATTGCCGGCGCCCTCTCCTTCGCGCGTGTTCTCGTCATCGCCAGCGCGCTCTCCTTCGCCATGCTGATGCCGCTCGCTGCCGCGCTCGTCCCGGCGATCATCGGTTTCCTGGCGGCAGGCCTGTTTTCGGTGTGGCGTTCCAAGACGGCGACTGAGGCACCGGAGATCGATGTAAAAAACCCCTTCGAGCTCAGGACCGTCATCTCCTTTGCGTTGCTGCTCGGCCTCATCAGCCTCGTCTCGAAGATGACGATCGACTATGTCGGGCCATCCGCGCTCTTCGTCGTGGCGGCGATCTCCGGCCTCGTCGACGTCGATGCCATCACGCTTTCCACCGCACGCCTCGTCGGCTCGACGATCGACGTGACGACGGCAGCCGATGTCATCCTGATCGCCGTCGCGGTCAATACGGTGACGAAGGTGGTGCTTGCCTTCACCGCGGGGCGGCGGGAGTACGCGATGGCACTTGGTGAGGCATCGGCGGCGGCAGTCGTGCTCGGAGCCGTCGGCTATTTTGCGATGCGCAGCTTTCTGTCGGCCTGAGCCGATTGTGCCAACGCGACCAAATTCACAAGGAAAT
This sequence comes from Rhizobium tibeticum, assembly GCF_900110205.1. Taxonomy (GTDB): domain Bacteria; phylum Pseudomonadota; class Alphaproteobacteria; order Rhizobiales; family Rhizobiaceae; genus Rhizobium; species Rhizobium tibeticum. The sequence continues at coordinate 88,966 of NZ_FOCV01000002.1, forward strand.
GAATCGCTGTAGCGACTACGACAGCCGGGCGATAGCGGTGGGCAGCATCCGCTGATAAAGCGCAATCGCGGCCCGTCCGTCCACATCATCCAGCGAAATCGCGTAACGAACGGCCGCTGCAAGAAGCTGCATAGTCAGCCTGGCGATGGCTAGCAGCTCACCCTTGCCTCGCTCCGGCTCCAGCTTTGCGAGAACGGAAAACAACGCCTGAGCGTGAAACTCCATGTCCTCGGCATCGATCTCCTGCAGCAGCCGATCGGCCTGGGTGGCGACCCATATGTCACGCATCACGGGCTCCTGACGGAAGAAGTCGTAATATTGGTCGGCAATGTTGCAAAGCGCCTGCCGTAGCGTTGCGGCATCCGTGACCGTTGCAAGCTCGGCCTTGACGCAAGCCCTGCCCTGCTCGTTGAAGCGTTCGGCAAGCGTGCGGATGATCGAGCTTTTGTCCGGGAAATACTGGTAGAGCGCACCGAAGGATAGCTCAGCCTTTTCAACGATCTCGCTCATTTTCAGCGCATCGCTGCCATTCTTCTCGATCAGCTCCAGCGCCACCGACAGGATCTTCTCGAAGCGCTCCCGGCCGCGTTTCTGCTGCGGAATCCGGCGCGGCTGGCCGGTCGGTTCCAGCTGCCTTCTACGCCTGACGGCAACCTCTTCGCCCATTCCATCCTCCGTTTTTCTCTTGACGAGCAAAATAAGAGAGTTTATCTCATTTTGCAAATGAGAGACTTTCTCGTATTTCAATCAGAGGAGTGGTCCCATGCAGAATTCCGAAATCATCCTCATCGGCGGCAAAGGCAAGACAGGCGGCCGCATCGCAGACCGGCTGGCGAAGAGAGGTCTTGGCTTCCGCGTTGCCTCGCGCTCCAGTGCTCGCCCATTCGATTGGGAGAAGCGGGCGGACTGGGCAGCAACGCTTACCGGCGCAAAGAGCGCCTATGTGAGCTTCCAGCCCGACCTTGCCGTCGCCTGGGCCGCTGATGCGATCGGTGCGCTCGCCCGCACGGCCATCGACTGCGGTCTCACCCATATCGTCCTGTTATCGGGCCGCGGCGAGGACGGCGCGCAACGTGCCGAGGAAGCGCTCAAGGCGTCCGGGATCGGCTACACCCTCCTGCGGGCATCATGGTTCTGCCAGAATTTCAGCGAAGGCGCCTTTGCCGAGCAGGTCGCTGCAGGCGAACTGGCTCTTCCCACAGGTGTTGTGAAGGAGCCGTTCATCCATACCGACGACATCGCCGATGCGGCCGTTGCGGCGTTGACCGATGCCAGCCATGTTGACAAGACCTACGAACTGACCGGCCCGCGCGCGCTGAGCTTTTGCGAAGCGGTCGCCGAGATCGCTGAAGCATGCGGCAGGGATATCACCTATCGGCAGATATCGATGGCAGAGTTCAAAGAGGGACTTGCTGCCGCCGGGCTGCCGAAAGGCATGATCGACCTGCTCGAAGAGCTCTTCACGCAGGTGCTTGATGGCAGAAATTCGGGGGTTGCGAATGGGATCGCAGAAATTCTCGGCCGCCCCGCCAAGGATTTCGGCGACTATGCACGCGAAGCTGCTGCCAATGGAACATGGAGGGTATGATAATGACGCTTGTACTCAGTATCGCTTTGGCGGCCGCTGCGATCGGCAGCGGCCTTGTTGCTGGCATCTTCTTTGCCTTCTCGACCTTTATCATGACGTCGTTCGCCCGCATTCCCACCGAGCAAGGCATAGCGGCGATGAACTCCATCAATGTCACGATCGTGCGCTCGCCCTTCATGCTGCTTTTCGTGCCGACCGTGATCCTGTGCCTCGTGATCGCTGCCTTCGCATTCTTCAACTGGCGCGGTGGCCTCAGCGTCTGGATGCTGGCCGGAGCAGTGCTTTACGTGTTTGCATCGTTCCTCTCGACGATCGTCTTCAACGTGCCGATGAACGACGCGCTGGTGAAAGTCAGCGGCAGCGGCGCCGAGGCCACCGCGCTCTGGACGGCCTATCTCAAGGATTGGACATGGTGGAACCATGTGAGGACGATCGCCTCGCTGCTCGCCTCAATCGCCTTCGTGCGCGCCTTGATGCTCGTGTGAAATAAGGCGGGAGGGGATACCTCCCGCCTGACGGCATCACATCCGTTCGCAGAAGGTGAGCCGGTTATTGAAGGGGTCGATGACCTCCATTTCGAGGCCCCAAGGCGCCTCCTGCAGGCCGGGCTTCATGTAGCGATATTGCTTGGCCGCGAGCTCGGACTGCAAGGCACGAACGCCCGTGACGGGCACGAAGGCGCGAGCGCCGGGGCTGGCATCGCCGGAATGTTCGCTGAGATGCAGGATCATGCCGCTTCTCGACACCTGGCAATAGAGTGGGAAGTCATCGCCGAAGCGGTGCTCCCAATCCAGCGCGAAGCCGAGAAAGCCGCAATAGAACTCCTTCGCTTTGGCGACGTCGAAGATGCGGAAAATCGGGATCGGCGGCTGAATGGCAATCGCGGGCGTTGCCGCTTCCTGCCGTTCAAGCTTGGCCGAGAGGATATTCCACTGGTCGAACCCGAACTGGCGGGCAACGATCTCCAGGGTTTCGCTATGGGTGAAGTCTATGTCGCGGGCAGCCAGAGCCTGCCGCAGAGCTTTCGCCATCAGCTTGGCGTCACGAAAATCGCGCATAGTTCATTCTTTCCGTTGGCGGCAAACAGGATGATCAGTGCCCGCGTCTGCTGACCCGTTCGCCATCAATCACCAAACGGCAAGGGATGTGAAGGATGTATCTGGATGCATTCACCATCGCGCTTTCGCGCCGCGGGGCGGCTGGCCGCATCCGGCCGACGGCGACGATAGGCGAGCTGAGGTTTTCGATCAAGAGCAGGTGCGAGCCGCACCCGCCGGCACGGCATGGAGATGGCTTGCGAGTTCTATCCGGTTCCGGCCCGCGCGCTTGGCCGCGTAGAGCGCCTTGTCGGCCGCACTCAGCATGGCGTCGAAATCCATCGGTGTGGAGCGCCCCGGCGCGACACCGACACTGACCGTGCATGCGAGGGTTTCGTCGTCGAGGTAGATCTCGCGGCCGGCAAAGGCCTTGCGAATGCGCTCGGCCACCATTTCGGCGCGGCCCGGCATGATCTCTTTGAGAACCAGCGCAAACTCCTCGCCGCCAAGGCGCGCGGCGGTATCGCCGGTTCGGCAGTTCGCCGCGAGCTCGGCGGCGAAAACCTTCAGCACACGGTCGCCTCCAGCATGCCCGAAGGTGTCGTTGATGGACTTGAAGTGGTCGAGATCGAAGATCAGCACCGCGGTGGCCGGTCCCATCAGCCCCTGTCCGTAGCGATCGAAAAGCGCGCGACGGTTCACGAGCCCGGTCAGCGGATCCGTCATGGCATCCAAGCGGTGCCGTGCGGCGAGCCGCCACTGGTGAAGCGCCAGCGACAGGGCGCCGATGCCGGTCATGCTGGCGATACAGATTGCAAGGCTGAGATCCTCGGCCCAATTGCTCGGAGCAACGCCCAGCACCATTTTTCCATCGGCGATCAGGACGGCGGCACACAGGACGAAGGAGATCGCCGTCAGGCAATACAGGGCGGTAATTCCGGTCAGAGGCGCCGGCGCCTCTGACCGCGCCCGCCAATACTGATAGGCGGTAGAAACGAGCATGGCAGCGATCGCCGCGTTGTCGGCGATAAATGCGAGCCCGTCATAACCGATCAGCAGCGGCGGTATGGAAACGAGCATTGCCGCGAGGGCGCAGGCGACGACGGCAACACGCGGCAGCCTGCCGGCACGGAACTGATAGCCGGCCCCCCAGACGATTGGAAAGCCCGCATGGAAAAGTACGAACGAGACAACGGCAAACGCCACAACCGGATTGTCGACATACAGACCATAGGCAACGATGCCGCTGACGATAAGGACGAGCCCCAGCGTGCAGCTCAATAGGAAAGTCTCGGAGCGGCGCGCAAACCAGCTGCCCAGCAGCGTCACGGCAAGGCACGTGGCCGAGACTGCAAGCGCCATCAAAAGGGAATTGTAATCAAGCGTCATGCTTCAAAAATCGCGACGGCTGCCGCGTCCCTCATTCGTGCGAAGCCTACGGGTTTGCTATGACGAATGTCTTACTTATTTCGTTAAAAAATCATGCATTTAAATCAGTATCATTGCGCGAATAGCATAGCTGCGCCGCCCTCGAAGAAGAGGCGAGTAAAAATTGCGTGAATGGCAGACGATCCTTAGCGATCAACGTCCCAGTAAAGCGGGAACATTGGATCGAAAACGGTAACGAGGCCGGCGCCGGTTTCGACTTTCGCCGGAAACCTGACGGGTTCGTCGCGCTTGAACAGCGTTATTCTTTCTTCGTTGACCGGCAGGCCATACCAAGCAGGTCCGTTCAGCGATGCGAAGGCCTCGAGCCTGTCGAGGCCATTTTCCTGTTCGAAGACATGCGCAAGGCAGCTCATCGTATTGATCGAGGTGTAGATGCCGGCGCAGCCGCAGGCGCATTCCTTCAATGGGTCGACGTGCGGGGCTGAATCCGTGCCGAGAAAGAAGCGCGGATCGCCGCTCGTTGCGGCGGCACGCAGGGCGAGGCGGTGGTTCTCGCGCTTGGCGACCGGCAGGCAGTAGTAGTGCGGGCGGATGCCGCCAACGAGGATGGCGTTGCGATTGATGATCAGATGGTGCGTCGTGATCGAGCCTGCGAGATTGCTCTTCGCGGACTTGATGTAGTCGATGCCGTCCTTGGTGGTGACGTGCTCCATCGTGACCTTGAGTTCAGGCAGACGCTTGCGGAGCGGATCGAGCACGGTTTCGATGAAGACGGCCTCGCGGTCGAAAATGTCGACCTCTGGCGCAGTCACCTCGCCATGGACGCAAAGCGGCAGGCCGATCTTTGCCATACGCTCCAGCACCGGCATCGCCTTTTCGATATCGCGCACGCCGCCGTGGGAGTTGGTGGTGGCGCCGGCCGGGTAGAGCTTGACCGCCGTGATCAGCCCGCTCGTCTTGCCCGCCTCGACGTCATCGGGATTCGTATGCTCCGTCAGGTAGAGCGTCAGCAGCGGCTGGAACTTGTCGCCCTTCGGCAGCGCCGCCATGATGCGGCCGCGATAGGCCTCCGCATCGGCCGTTGTAACCACCGGCGGCACCAGGTTCGGCATGATGATCGCGCGGGCGAAGTCGCGGCTTGTATCGCCGATCACGCCCTCCAACATGGCCCCGTCACGCAGGTGCAGGTGCCAATCATCGGGGCGACGGATGGTGATCGATTGCATGCGCTGAAACTCCGCGGGCTGGCCTATAAGGTTCAGCCCTGCGCATTATCACCCCGACGCGCTGCATGGCAAACATTTTGCCGGCGGTTTTTCAGGCAGGCGCGCCGTATTCGTTGGAGCCGGGCGTGCCGCGGCTGAGATACCAGACGAGTAGGACGATCCAGCCCACCAGCGGAATGATGCCGACCAGAAGCCACCAACCAGAACGGCCGATATCGTGGAGGCGGCGCACTGCCACGCCGAGGCCGGGAAGCAGCACGGCAAGGCCGTAGATGGCGCCAAGTATTTCGTAGCCGAAGAGGAACTTGTCGAGGACGGCCAGGATCAGGGAGGCGATGACGTTGAAGAGTGCAAACCACCAGAATTCCGGTCGGCCGGCGCGGCCGCTAAAGACGGCGTATTTCGAGAAGACTGACAAGACGGCTTCCGTAAAGCTCATGCGCTCTCCCTCCATACCGCACACGTTTGCTTTAGAGCAAAAGTTGCATGAAGGTGAACCTGCAACGATTCCACCGGGAGCCGCAAGTCCTGCGCTCAGCCCGAAGGCGGGCTGATCAGGCCATGTCGAGCGTCACATCCGCGCGGCGGCGATTGCCGAGAATTAGCCGGCCATTGGGCAGATCATTGCCGTAGACCTTGGCGTTTGCTTCTTCCTCACTCAGCTTGTAGCCGCGCCAGCGCGCCCATAGCCGTTCCTCGAGCACCTCGATCGGCGGCGCCAGCATGACCGAGTAGTCGAAGATGTCTTCGAGTTCGGCCCACTTGCCCTGGCTGAAAAGCAGGTAGTTTCCCTCGACGATGATAAAGCGATGCTCCGGCGAGACGACGCGCGCCGAGGCGATGGCAATCTCGCGGGACCGGTCGAAGACAGGGATCAATACTTCCTGGTCGGCCGGACGCACGGCCCGGATAATATCGAGAAAGCCGCGGACATCGAAAGTTTCCGGAATACCCTTGCGGGCCAGCAGGCCGCGTTCGATGAGGATGGCATTGTCCATATGGAAGCCATCCATCGGCAGGACTTCCGCGGTTTGGCCCTTCGCTCTCAGCGCCTCGGCGAGATTGTCCGCCATGGTGGATTTGCCGGCGCCGGGCGGACCGGCAATGGCGATCAGGAAACGCTTGGTGTCGCCGGCGCGGCCGATGACCTCGCCGGCGATGTCTTCGATGGTGATGCTCATGCGGCGACCGGCTCGGTCGGTACGGACTTGGCGCCGGTCATGAAGGCCACGGCATCGGACATCGTGTATTCCTTCGGATTGATCACCGTCAGACGGCGGCCAAGCCGATGAATATGGATGCGGTCGGCGACCTCGAAAACATGCGGCATGTTGTGTGAGATCAGCACGATCGGCAGGCCGCGCGACCGCACGTCGAGGATCAGTTCCAGGACCTTGCGGCTTTCCTTGACGCCGAGCGCAGCCGTCGGCTCGTCCATGATGACGACCTTGGAGCCGAAGGCAGCGGCACGCGCCACCGCCACGCCCTGGCGCTGGCCGCCCGAAAGCGTTTCGACGGCCTGGTTGATGTTTTGGATGGTCATCAGGCCGAGTTCGGTGAGCTTGTCGCGGGCCCGCTTTTCCATCGCCGGACGGTCGAGCATGCGGAACCATTTGCCGAGCACGCCCGGCTTCCTGATCTCGCGACCAAGGAACATGTTGTCGGCAATCGACAGCGCCGGGGAAAGCGCGAGGTTCTGATAGACCGTCTCGATGCCCGCTTCGCGCGCCTCCATCGGAGACTTGAAGTGGACCTGCTTTCCCTCCAGCGTGATCGCGCCCTCATCGGGGGTGACCGCGCCTGAGATCGCCTTGATCAGCGACGACTTGCCGGCACCGTTGTCGCCGATCACCGCAAGGATTTCGCCGGGGTAGAGGTCGAAGTCGGCGTTGTCGAGCGCGGTGACGCGTCCATAGCGCTTGACGAGGCCGCGAGCCGAAAGAATGGGTTCATTTGCCATGTTACACCGACACCTTTCTGATCCACTGGTCGATTGCGACGGCGGCGATGATGAGTACGCCGGTGAGCAGCACCTTCCACTGCGGATCCGCGCCGAGCATGTTGAGACCCATCGACACCACGCCGACGATCATCGCGCCGAATAGGGTGCCGAGGATCGAGCCGCGACCGCCAAAGAGCGAGATGCCGCCGATCACAGTCGCGGTGATGGCCTGAAGATTATAGTCGGTGACAGCAGACGACGGCGAGATGGAGCCGTTGCGGCCAATCGATACCCAGGCCGCGAAGGCGGCGATGACGCCGGAGACGGCGTAGACCGTGAGCAGGACGCTTTTGGTCTGGATGCCAGAGAGCTTTGCCGCTTCCGGATCGTCGCCGACGGCATAGACGTGGCGGCCCCAGGCGGTGTGATTGAGGATGTACCAGAGCACGAGCACCAGCAAGACCATGGCAATAACGCCAAGCGTCAACACCGCATTGCCGAGCCTGAAGCTGAGCGCGAAGAAGTGCAACAGCGGCGCCTGCGCGTCGACGTCGGTGTCGCGGATCGTCTCGTTGGCCGAGTAGATGAAGTTCGTGGCCATCACGATGTTCCACGTGCCGAGCGTGACGATGAACGGCGGCAGCTTCATGTAAGCAACGAGGAAACCGTTGAGGAGGCCGCAGAGACCGCCGACAAGCATGCCGGCAAGCACGGCGATCGGCGTCGGGATGCCATAGGTGATGGCGCAATTGCCCATGATGACAGCTGATATAACCATGATGACGCCGATCGACAGATCGATGCCCGCGGTCAGGATGACCAGCGTCTGCGCGGCGCCGAGAATACCGACGATGGCGATCTGCTGCAGGATGAGCGTCAGCGTGTAGGACGAGAAGAACCGCCCGCCGAGCGCAATGCCGAAGATGATGATCGCCAGCACCAGCACAATCAGCGGCACGGCGGCCGGCGTCGAGTGCAGAAAATGCTGCGCACGCTTCACAAATGGTACGGCTTGATGTTCGAACGACGCGACATTCTTGTCGCTGCCGTCAAGCACCCGTTCGAAGTCCTGTGCTCCGGTCATTGTTCCTCCTCCGCTTTCGCGCCAAACCGCGCGCGGAAGCCGTGCCCCATATGACACCGGTCTTTGTTCGCCGGTTCCTGAGACAGCAGCTATGGTCGGTCGAAACCGGCCGAGGATCAAGCCCCGGCCGGCGCTAGATTCATATCGTGAGACTTAGCCCCAGCACTTGTCGGTGCCGACCTTGGTGTCGATCGACTCAAGGCCAGAGACCGGCTTGTCGGTGACGAGCGAAACACCCGTATCGAAGAAGGACTTGCCTTCGGTCGGCTTCGGCTTTTCGCCGCTGTCGGCGAACTTCTTGATCGCCTCGATACCGAGCGAAGCCATCAGCAGCGGATACTGCTGGGAGGTGGCGCCGATGACGCCTTCCTTGACGGACTTGACGCCTGGGCAACCGCCGTCAACCGAGACGATCAGAACGTTCTTTTCCATTCCGACAGCCTTGAGGGCCTGGTAAGCGCCGACGGCGGCCGGCTCGTTGATCGTGTGAATGACGTTGATGCTCGGATCCTTCTGCAGAAGGTTCTCCATCGCCTTGCGGCCGCCTTCTTCGTTGCCGTTCGTCACGTCATGACCGACGATGCGCGCATCGTCCTCGTCGCCGATCTTGTTCGGGTCCTTGGTGTCGATGCCGAAGCCCATCATGAAGCCCTGGTCACGCAGAACGTCGACGGTCGGCTGCGACGGCGTCAGGTCGAGGAAGGCAACCTTGGCATCCTTTGCCTTGTCGCCGAGCGTTTCCTTGGCCCATTGGCCGATCAGCTTGCCGGCGAGCAGGTTATCGGTTGCGAAGGTTGCGTCGGCAGCGTCAGCCGGATCGAGCGGCGTGTCGAGGGCGATCACCAGGAGACCTGCATCGCGGGCCTTCTTGACCGAGGGGACGATGCCCTTCGTGTCCGACGCTGTGATCAGGATGCCCTTCGCGCCGTCGGCAATGCAGCTTTCGATCGCGGCAACCTGGCTTTCGCTGTCACCGTCGATCTTGCCGGCGTAGGACTTGAGCGTCACACCCAGTTCCTTGGCCTTGGCCGTCGCGCCTTCCTTCATCTTGACGAAAAAGGGATTGGTGTCGGTCTTGGTGATGAGGCAGGCGGAAACATCCGCGGCCATTGCCGGCGCCGAAAAGGCGACACCGAGGGCGAGCGCGCCAAGCGCGGCAGAAAGCACTGATTTCTTCATTTAGTCCTCCCGAGATTAGCCGGCCCACCCCTTGGCGGTGCCGGATTGACAGGCGCGAGAAACGCTGCAGTCTCGCCGGCGGCCTCCTCCAAGCCGTTCCGCGCCGTTGACGATGGCAATTAAGAGCGAAAGAAATTGCCTTGTCAATAAATAAATCCAATTGAATTATTAATTCGATATGGCATGCTTGATGAAAATAGGGCATAGGCCCCGAGACGGGAGGATGGCCAATGTCGTCTTTGGACGGTCCGGTACATACGCCGGCTCAACTGCCTATTTTGAGTCCGGCAGGAGGCGCGAACCAGATCAGGGTGCGCGCCTATAACGAGCGGCTTGTGCTGTCGCTGGTGCGCCTCTACAGCTCCCAGTCGAAGGCCGATATCGCCCGCCGAACCGGGCTTTCGGCGCAGACGGTCTCCGTCATCATGCGCGCATTGGAGAAGGAAGGGCTGCTCTCGCGCGGAGAGCCGGTGCGTGGCCGGGTTGGCCAACCGTCTATCCCGATGCGACTCAATCCCGACGCGGTTTACTCGTTCGGCGTGAAGATGGGCCGACGCAGCGCGGACCTGGTGCTGATGGATTTCCTGGGCAAGATCCGCCTGCAGCTTCACCAGACCTATGCCTATCCGCTGCCCGACGTTTTCCTGGATTTCATCACATCAGGCATCCGCGAACTTGAAAGCCGGCTCGACGAGAAGCAGCGTAGCCGCATTGCCGGCATCGGCATTGCAGCACCTTTCGAGCTTTGGAACTGGGAAGAGGAAGTGGGTTCGCCCAAGGGCGCGATGGATGTGTGGCGCGATTTCGATCTCCACGCCGAGATTGCTGCCCGCGTGCCCTACCCCGTCTACCTACAGAACGACGCGACAAGTGCCTGCGGCGCAGAACTCGTGTTCGGTATCGGCCCTTCCTATCCCGATTTCGTCTATTTCTTCATCGGCTCCTTCATCGGCGGCGGCATTGTCCTCAATTCCGCTATCTTTTCCGGGCGCACGGGTACCGCCGGTGCCATCGGCCCGCTCCCCGTCCGCGGCAAGAACGGCGAAACGCTGCAATTGCTCGAAGTCGCGTCAATCTTTGTTCTGGAAAACATGCTGCGCGAGCGCGGCCTCGACCCGCAGCCGCTCTGGTATTCAGCCGACGACTGGATCGACTTCGGCGAACCTCTGGAGATGTGGATCCAGGACACGGCTCGAGCGCTCGCGCAGGCAATCGTCGCAGCCGCCTCGATCATTGACTTCAGTGCTGCCGTGATTGACGGCGGCTTTCCCGGATGGGTGCGAGAACGGATTGTGCAGGCAACGATCCACGAGGCAGCCATGCTCGATCTTCAGGGCGTCGTCATGCCCGACATCATCGAAGGCGCGGTCGGCGCCCATGCACGCGCCATCGGTGGCGCCAGCCTGCCGATCTTCGCGCGCTATCTCACCGACCAGAACGTTCTATTCAAGGAGGTCGAAAATGCTGAAGGGACTTAACCCGCTTCTGAGCCCGGAATTGCTTTCGACGCTGCGTGCCATGGGGCATGGTGACGAGATCGCCATCGTCGACGGCAATTATCCCGGCGTCGAACATGCCCGCCGATTAATCCGCCTCGATGGCCACGGCATCGTGCCCGTTCTCGATGCCGTTCTGAGCGTCCTGCCGATTGACGACTTCGTCCCGGACGCGATCTTCCGGTCAACCGTCAAGGCCGAGCGCGACAAGCTCGACCCGGTTCATGAGGAAATGATCGACTGCTGTACTCGCCACGAGCCGCATCGGCAGGTCGTGCCCCTCGTCGGTGCTGATTTTTACAATCGTGTGCGGGCCGCTCATGCCGTGATCCAGACCAGCGAACCCCGGCTTTATGCCAATATCATTCTGCGCAAGGGCGTCATCTACCCAGAGCAGGCGGCCGATCATGCCGTCGAGAAGGCAGAGGTCGACCCGTTCACCTACTAAGCGTTAGATCTCGCCGGCCAATGGCCCCCACACGTCTGTCAGGGCAAAGCCGCCCGGATGCGGATCGAAGGGATCGAGCGCGACCTGCGAAAGGCCGAAGGTGAAACCACGGCCTGTGATGGTGGGAACGATCGCGGGACGACCGGCGACCACGGTTTCCGCCAACAGTCCAACTTCGAACTCCGAGCCGATGATCGAGCGCGACTTGAAGACATCGCCGACCTTTGCCTTGCCGCGCGCATGCCGCGCCGCGAGATTGGCAGAGTTGCCGGTGCCGCAAGGCGAACGATCGGCGCGGCCCGGCCACATGGTGGTGCATGTACGAACGGTACCGTCCGCCTCGAGGTCGCGGAACATGACATAGGCAACGCCAGAGATTGCGGGGATTTCCGGATGGACAACCTCGATGCTGCGATTGATCAGCTCCTTCAACACCATGCCTGCCTGCACCAGGGCAGCGGCATTGCCCTTCTCGATTGTCAGGTTGATCTGCCCCACATCGACCAGCGCGTAGAAGATCCCGCCGTAGCAGAGATCGACCTTAATCTTGCCCCAGTGCGGTGTGTCGACCTCCACATCCAGCTCGTGCACGAAAGACGGGACCATGGTGAGCTTCACCTTCTCGCAGCGCCCGTCGCGGCAGGATGCCGTCGCCTTGACGAGGCCGGCGGCCGTCTCCAGCGTGATGACGGTTTCCGGCTCCTTCATCTCGACGATACCGGATTCCAGCAATGCGGTGGTGACGCAGATCGAGTTCGAGCCCGAGCTTGCATGCGCCTGGTCCGGCTGCAGGATGATGAAGGCCGCGTCGGCATCCGGATGCTTCGGCGGCAGCAGCAGATTGACAGAGCCGATCGGCGCGCCGCGCGGCTCGAGGCAGAGGAAGCGGCGCAGTTCCTGGCCCTTCGGATCGGTGTTCAGCCAGTTCAGCTGCTCGGCGACCGTATTGCCGGGAATCTTCGGCACACCGCCGATCGCCACCTTGCCAATTTCACCCTCGGCGTGAACGTCCAGAAGCTGGATCGTGCGCTTCCATCTCATCAGTCAACTCCTCTCAAGCGTGCCGCGTGATGGCGCCATCAACGCGAAATCTGTCCGGCGATGTATCGAGGCCTCCGACAGCACCGCGCGGTCATTTTGCCGACGTGCTTCATCCTGTTCTTGTCTGCCGTTTCCGGCGTCGATTGTCGATACAGCTCGATTTGAGCCTGATATATCAGATCGCTGGCGATTGCCTACGGGAATTTTTGACGGGAGCACAAACGCCCCGACGCCGCCATGCCTCGCGGCATCCGGGCAGTCTGCGGAAGACCTCAGCAGATCGGCTCGCAGCAAGCGTCGGAGCTTCACCGACAAAGCGGATTTATGGGGGCTGAAATAGAAAAGAGCCCGGCGCGGGAGGAGGTGCACCGGGCTCTTGATCCTGACTGACAACTGGGAGGAGGAGTGTTGTCAGTCCGATGAAGGAGCGCTGGGAGGAGGAGTGCGCTGCCTTCGAGATAATAGATAGCCCATTGTTTCGATCAGGTATAGGGAAATTACCGCAATGCAGCAATGCAATTTACGCATAGCTCTACTGACCATGCAGCCTCTTTTTGCGGCATTTTTGATCAGTTAGTCAATTTCTTAGGCGAAGCAGGCCAAGTCTGCTCAGGGGGCGCTCACAGTCCATCAGATGGTGCCCGGGCTGCGGCGCGCCCATGCCGCCGCGAAAAATATCACCGAAAATTGAAGGAAATCGATGATGGGAGAGGCGGGAGATCGTCCCGCCTTCCCTTTGGCACAACGCAATCAATAGCCGTTATCGCATGGCATGCTGCCATCGCCATTGGTGCCGCCGAACGAGTTTTGGCAGTAGGTTTGCCGTTGCATCGGCCGCACCGGCTGATTGCCGATCGAACCTGTGGTGCCGCCCTCGACACCGAAGGCTGCCAGCGGATACCAATAGCCATCCGGACCGCGGCGGGTGCCGGCACGCTCAGTGCGCGAGCCACGATAGCCGTTCAGATAGCCTGCCCGCTGCTGAGTGTATTGCACCATTTCCACATTCGAGGCGCTTGGGAGAGGAACCTGCTGCACAGGTGCCGCCTGAACGGGAGTGATTGATGCCAGCGCGAGAAGAGTTCCAGCCGACAGGGCGGAAGCGAATCTGGACATTTTCATGATAAACCCTCCTTTCGGATTTACCTGAGAAAAATGCGTTCTGTCGTAGTAAAGTTCCGCGATCACACGCAGCCTCCTGCTCTCGTGATCGACAGCGACTGCGCGTGATGTGCAGGTCCTGGGTCGCACGCAGCTGCGTACTCCACGCAGATGGCGCATCGAGCGATCCAGTGCCCCTCGAAGGTAAACTCACCGAGCTGAACCTATCTTTCGTAGTTGCGGTATCCCTGGCTCGACAGGCATGTGACATACTGCCGGTGTGCGGCAGCGGTCGCGTTCGCTTCCTCCTCGGTCGGATCGATCGGATAGCCAGTCATGCCGGCGCGCAGTTCGTATTGCTTCTTCGCCTCGCGGTACATGAAATTGCCATCGGCGGTGCAGATGTGATGCGCGATGCCCGGCAGGTTGAGCGGTGGGTCAAAGGGCGCGGCGACGGGCACCAGGGTCGGCGCATTGGCATCGACGCAGCCGGCAAGCGCCGCAACAACCGCGCACCACGCCAACGCTTGCACCATACTCCTCAGCATATTCCCTCCGGCCGGCCATGCGCCATGAATCGCTGCACGCGCGCAGCGCCGACCTCACCATCGCTTCGCAATATTGCGCCAAGCTAGCCAGCCGGCCCTGGTGCCGGACCTCAGACTATGTTCGCCCGCTCAATCCGAAGCGGCTGCGGTAATCTCCCGGCGACAGCCCGGTGATCTTCTGGAACACCTTCCGAAAAGCCCCCGTGTCCTCGTAACCGGCTGCAACGGCTGTCTGCTCAACCGTGCGGTTCGAGAACTCCAGCATTTCGCGCGCCTTTGCGACCCGCAGGTGCTGGCAATATTCAGTCGGTCGAAGGCCGGTCGCCTTGCGGAAACGACGCAGGAAAGTGCGCTCCTCCAGGCGGGCGCGCTCCGCCATCGCCGCAAGCGTCACCTCGCGCGCGCCGCTCGCATGCAGCCAGTGCTGCACCTTGAGGATCTGCTCGTCGCCATGGTGCAGGCGCGGCGAGAAACTGCTGTAGCAGCGCTGTTGCCTGCCCGGCGGATCGGCGAGAAGGTAACGCGCGGTCTCAAGCATGATGGTCGATCCCAACAATCTGTCGACGAGTTTGAGGCCGAGATCGGTCCAGGCCATCAGGCCGCCGGCCGTTATGACATCGCCGTCATCGATGATGAGCTTGTCGGTGTCGACCCGCACCTCAGGAAAACGTTGCGCCAGCAATTCCGCACAGGCCCAGTGGGTCGTCGCCATGCGGTGCGCCAGGAGACCCGTTTCGGCAAGCAGGAAGGCGCCGATGCAGACGGAACTAAGCGTCGTTCCCTCCGCATGCCGCTCACAAAGCCAACGCGCCAACGGAGCGGCTTCCTCCGATGTCATCGGCTCGCCGAAGCTTGGAGGCAGGATGAGTACGGTCGGCGATCCTGGCGGGGTACCCGGCGCGGTATCGAATACGCGCTCGACAGCCGCCGAGACTTCCTCCCCTCGCCAATGACTTACACGCAGGACGGGGCTTCCCGACGATTGCCGGGCCGTTGCGAACCGATTGGCCAGGTTGAAGAGATCGGTCAGGCCGTAGACGGCTGCGAGCTGGACGTTCGGATAAAGCAGGATGCCGATCTCGGCCGGCAGGCCGGTCTGGCTCATTTGTCAGTTTTGACCTTGATAATGTCAATTTCGCCAATCCACACCATGCCGCTTCAGACATAGTTTGTCCATCAACGGACGGGGATCGTCCCCGGAGGAATGAAAGGATACAAGGACATGCACAAGCGAGCCCTCATCGTCGTCGACATTCAGAACGATTATTTTCCGAACGGCAAGTGGCCGTTGAGCGGCGCCGAAACAGCCGCCGACAATGCTGCCCGGATCATCGCGGCAGCCCGCGATGCAGGCGAACTTGTCATCCACATCAGACATGAATCCGTGGGCGAGAATGCCGCCTTTTTCCTGGCCGGTTCAACGGGCGCGCAGATCCACCCGAAAGTGCTGAACCGGCCTGGCGAGACGGTCATTGTCAAGAACCATGTCAACTCGTTCCGTGAAACGGATCTGAAGGCGACACTCGACCGCAATGGCATCGAGGATGTCACGGTTGTCGGCAGCATGAGCCACATGTGCATCGATGCCGTGACGCGGGCGGCCAGCGATTTCGGCTATCGGGTAACCGTCATCCATGATGCCTGCGCAACGCGCGACCTCGAATTCAACGGCACACTGGTCCCTGCCGCTCAGGCGCATGCGGCATTCATGGCGGGGCTCGCCTTTGCCTACGCCTCTGTACTCTCGACGAACGAGGCGCTGGCCATGCGCGGCGAGCTGAGAGCCTCGGCTTAAGCCCGCGATAACTGACGCGGGTCAACTGCATGCGGAGCACTGGGGTGACCAGGTGACGGCCCTTGCCCCGTGCGATCATCGGCCAAGGGAACCCGCCGCAGGCATCTGCGGCCATTCGCCGTTGACTTCACAGGCGATGAGAGGAGAATGCCTTCTATGCCTCCCCGCGCAATATAAAGGGGTGCCCAAGATGACTATCGCAAGGAAACTTCAGGATTATATCGACGGTGAAGGTATCGCCTACGACACCGTCCCTCATCATCGCACAGCGACAACCAGCCAATCGGCACAAGCCGCCCATGTTCCGGGCAGCCGGCTGGCTAAGTCCGTCGTTGTACATCATGAAATGGGATACGTCCTGGCCGTTGTTCCGAGCACACACCGGATCGAGCTCAGTACTTTGCAGGATCTGATGAACAAGCGTCTCGGCCTCGCCTCGGAAGATGAGGTCAGCTCACTTTTCGCCGATTGCGACATTGGCGCAGTTCCGCCGATCGGATCGGCCTACAACGTGCCTGTCATCCTCGACGAAAGCCTCGGCAACGCCAGCGATGTCTATTTCGAAGGCGGCGACCACACGACGCTGGTGCATGTCAGCGGACCCAACTTTCGCAACCTCATGAAGAATGCGCAAATCGCCCGCTTCAGTCACCGGCCGTGATGTTGTGTTTCCAGGGGCTACCGACGCTGGACTCGATAACGGCCGGACGAGATGAAACTGCGAACTCGTATATAATTGTTATCGCTGTCGATTTTGAAGCGGCAGGCCTACTTCGCGCTATCTCCGGATCTTGCCGAACGACACCGCAAGATCCAGCCCCGGCATAGCATCGCAGAAATTACGCAACCTTGCCAGGTCAGCAGCATACCCTAGTTTGAAGTCGCGCGGGATTTTCGCGACCGATGTGCATGCCGTTGTTCTAACGCAGCTTTTCAAATCACAAAGGGCCTCCATCATGTCGGACAAATCCAAGAAAGGCATCGATCGCCGCGATCTGTTGATTGCATCCATTGCCACGGTCGGCGCGTCGGCTGCCCTCGCCGTCAACGCTGGTGCTGCGGATGCCCAGGACGCAGCGACACCCGCTGGCCATCCAGCATCAGGAACGGCCTATACCGGCGATGTTATCCAGGGGAAAAAAGTCGTCAGCACGCTCGACGTCAACGACCTGGAGCCGGGGCAGAAGCACTTTTTGTATTTTCAGGGTGCGCAGATGCCCACGGGTCAGCACTGGTATGTGTCTGTCACGGTCGCCAAGGGGGTAAGGCCGGGTAAGCGCGGCGTCCTGACCAGTGGTGTGCATGGCGACGAAATGAGTAACATTCACACGGTCCAGACCGTGATGAACCAGCTCGATCCGGCGCAGATGTCGGGCACGGTCATGGCGGTGACCGACGTGGCACGCCCGGCCATTGAAAGCATGCAGCGCAGGTGGCCCAATCAGGGCAGAGGCCCAGATCTGATCGATATGAATCGGGAATGGCCCGGGAACGAGAACGGTGCCGCCGCGCCCAGCCGACACGCCGGGCTGCTGTTCAACCGGCTGCTGCGGCCGAACGCCGACTTCGCGATCGACTTCCACACCGGAACAACCGGATTCGAAGTCACCGCATTTAATATTGGCGGCATGGATGTGCCCGAGGTCAAGGCAATGGTGGAGCTCTATCCCGTCGGCCAGATCTTCGACAACCATGTCTATCCCGGTGTCTTGCACAACGCGTTTATGGACGCGGGCATACCGTCCTTTACGCCGGAGATTGGCGCTGCTCGCGTTCTGGACATCGAGATGATCTCGCTGTTCGTGGAAGGTACGATGAACGTCCTCAAGCATCACGGCATCGTTGCCGGGCCGATGGGCAGGACAGGCAAGGACGTGAATGTCTTCGTCGGCAACAGTGCGTTCCCGATCCTGGCAACCCATGGCGGGATCGTCGAGCATTTGGTCAAGCTCAACGACAAGGTCGAACCCGGACAGAAGGTGGCCATCCAGCGCAATAGCTTCGGCGAAGTGGTCGCGGAATATACGAGCGGCGTGGCCGGAGAGATAACGGGCCAGCGCAGCGATGCAATGTCCGAGCCCGGCAACCCCCTGGTATTCATCCTCTTCCACAAGGCGGCGCCGGAGGGCGTTGAGTCCTATCCCGAGTGACCCCGTATGAGCGATTCTTCGTCTGGAATGACATGAAACGGCGCACTGCAGAGGATGAAACTGGAAACCAATATCTTATTGCTGGCGCTCTATGATATGCGCCACGCGCAGCGCCATCAGCGGCACGCAGTCTCATCGCTGCGTCCAGTTTCTATACGTTTTCGGCAGAATGAATTTCCCAGTACATGCCGCCCATTGCAGGGCGTTCGATGCAGTCAAGGCTGCATGGTCCGCGAGCTAGATCATCCTTTAGCATGCCCGCTGGATTGTCGCAGACATCGACCCCGGGTCGCCGAGAAAGTGATGGGTCAAGACGCGGAGATTGCCACTCAGGCGCTGACAGACACCAGAAGAGCGCAAGAGTGCCAAACGTCACGATGACTGGATTATTTCTTGAGGACTGTGGTCCATGAAGGCATGAGCGTCACTATGAGTGCCTCATACCGGCTCTTATTTGCCACCCACAGTAGCTATAGAGAAAATGGCGCACCCGAAGAGATTCGAACTCCTGACCCCCAGATTCGTAGTCTGGTGCTCTATCCAGCTGAGCTACGGGTGCGTGCCGGAAGCGGCCGAACCGCTTGCGTGGGCGGTTCTCTAAAGGGTCCTTTGGGGGATTGCAATAGGCTTTCTGAAAAAATCGCGACTTTGGTGGTGCAGAGCCGAAATGGGCAGAAATGCATCACTTTTCCTGGAGCGCGCGGCTGCGGTAATCGTCAAGGGATACCGGGCGGTCCGGAATCTCGATGCGAAACTGCGTTCCGACCGAGGGCTTTTCCACAAGCGCGATCGTGCCGCCGTGGGCCAGCACCAGTTCGCGGGCGATCGCCAGCCCGAGGCCCGTGCCGCCAGAGCGGGCTGAGCCGCGGAAGGCAGCGAAGAGATTCTGTCTGGCCTTCTGCGGCATGCCGGGGCCGGTGTCGTCGACGATGATGCTGACGACGCTGCCGACGCGCTGGGCCGAAACCGTGATACGCTTGCCGCCATCTGGCCCGCGTATCGCACCCTGCCCATTCAGCGCCTGCACGGCGTTGCGACAGAGATTGTGGATGACGCGGAACAATTGCTCGCTGTCTGCATCGACCTCGAGCTCAGGCCCCATCTGTTCAATGAACTCAATGCCGCTCTGAGCATCGATCGCCAGCATGTCCTTCACGTCCTGGGTCAGGTCAAAAAGCCGAATGCGGCGCCGGCGAGGCGCGGCTTCGCTTGCCTGACCATAGGACAACACCTCGGTCGTATAACCGACGGCGCGGTCGATAGTGCGCAACAGTTTTGGCGCAAAGGCCTTCACCATCGGATCATCGACATCCACGAGACGGTCCGACATCAACTGTGCCGAGGCCAGGATGTTGCGCATGTCGTGATTGATCTTCGAGACAGCAAGACCGAGCGCTGCCAGGTTCTTCTGCTGCTTCAACGTCTTTTGCAGTTCCATCTGCATCGAGGTCAGGTGTCGGCCGGCGACCGCGAGTTCATCGCGCCCGCCATCACCGACAAAGACGTTCTGCGGATTTTCCGGATCGGAGGAGAATTGCTGCATGCTGCCGGTCAGCTTGCGAATCGGCCGGATTAGAATGCGGTTGATCGCGAAGAACACCAGTGTCGCGGTGAACAGCGAAATCAAAATCGACAACAGAAAAACGTTGCGGGAGTAAACAAGCATCGCATTGCGAAGGTGCTTGTCCTTCATCACCACTTCGACGCCGGTGTTGGTGTCCTGCACCGGGCCATAAACGCGGATCATGCGGTTGCCGCCGAAGATCAGCGTATCGAGCGCATCGCTGATCGCCGTCAGGGCCGGAACATTGGTCAGGTCGTATTGCTCGTCGACGGAGGTCGGCATGTCGGTCGTTGCCAGCAGACGCGAGGTGCCCTCTTTGCGCAGCACGATCGCCTTGGTGCCGGTCGCCTCCAGCGTCTCCTTCTGCAACGCGCGCGGTAGCTCCACCGGCTGCAGTCCGTCGATGACGATCGCAGCCGCAGCCGCGGCGTTCAACCTCTCGTCCAGCCATCGCAGGCGCATAGCGGCCACCGAGGGAAAGAAGATCAGCACCTCGGCGAGCATGATGCAGACAACCGTCAGCCACAGCAGCTTGCCGGTAAGCCCGCCGAACTTCCCGGACGGCCGCTGTTCCGCCTTGTCGGCCTCGGTCCCGGCAGCACCGCCTGGGGGAAGATTGTCGCCTTGATCGTGGGCTTGCATCGTCTTTCGTCCGCTCGGCGCCGGGCGCCCATTGCGCCTTCTATATTAGACCATGACGGTCCGCTTTCAAATCTTTGCGAGCAAAGCCATTTGCGACAAAAGGAAACGCCGCCCGAGGGCGGCGATTCCAATCGATCGAAAAGATGAAGAAGGATCAGAACTCTTCCCAATTCTGCTCGGCGACGGCGGCATTGCCGCTGAACGCCCGGGCGACGGTGCCCATGGCACGACGGGCCGGAGAGGCGACGGGACGATGTTCCTGATGGCGGGCAACGGCAACCGGGGCCGCAGCCGCCACGTTCGAGACCTTGAAGCGTGAGATGAGACGGACGAGGCCGTCGGCTTCGCCGGAGAGCTTGTGCGTTGCAGCCGAAGTCTCCTCGACCATGGCGGCGTTCTGCTGCGTCACCTGGTCCATCTGGTTGACCGCCGTGTTGACCTCCTTAAGGCCGGTCGACTGCTCCTTCGCGGCGGTCGCGATCGAGTGAATGTGGTCGTTGATCGCGTTGACACGTCGTTCGATCTGGGACAGCGCCTCGCCGGTCGCCTGCACCAGCTTGACGCCGACCTGGACCTCGTCGCCGGACTTGGTGATCAGGCCCTTGATGTCCTTGGCGGCCGTTGCCGAGCGCTGTGCGAGTTCGCGAACCTCTTGGGCGACGACGGCGAAGCCCTTGCCTGCCTCGCCGGCACGCGCGGCCTCGACACCGGCATTGAGAGCAAGCAGGTTCGTTTGGAAGGCAATCTCATCAATGACGTTGATGATCTGGCTGATTTCGCGCGAGGCCTGCTCGATCCGGCCCATGGCGTCGACGGCATTGCGGACAACCACGCCAGACTTGCCGGCGTCGTCCTTGGCCTCGGATACCATGACGCTGGCTTCCTGAGCGCGCTCGGTCGAATTGTTGACCACCGCCGTGATCTCATCGAGGGCGGCCGAGGTCTGCTCGAGAGCAGCGGCCTGCTGCTCGGTGCGCTTGGAGAGATCGTCGCTTGCTGAACGCAACTCGTTGGTGTTGCCGTGGAAACCTTCTGCCGTCTCGCGCACTTCGCGCATGGTCGTCTGCAGCGTCGCGAAGGTACTGTTGACGTTCTGCTGCAGTTCGGCGAAGGCGCCCTGGAAGCTGCCGCGCATCGTCTGCGTGAGGTCGCCTTCCGCCAGGCTTGCAATCACGCGGCGCGTTTCGCCGACGCCGGCATCGATGCTGGAGAGGAGATGGTTGATGTTGCTGGCGAACTGATTGAGGTTGTCGTCGCCATAGTCCTTTTCGATGCGGCGGCTGAAATCACCCGCAGCTGCCGATGCAACGACAACGGACATGCTGGACTGCAGATCGTCGCTCTTGGCGCGCATGGCGGCTTCCTGCGCATTCATGCGGCGTACTGCGAGCCCATTTTCCTTGAAGACGGCAACGGCAGCAGCCATTTCGCCGATTTCATCCTGGCGGCCGGCGAAAGGCACTTCAGCGTCAAAGTTGCCATCGGCGACTTCCTTGATCGCGTCCGTGACCTTCTTGACCGGGCGGCTGAGCTGGATGGTGCCGATGTAGAAGCCCATGCCGACGCCGGCCATGATGCCAACGCCGGTGATCGCAACCACCAGCCACAAAACGGAGGTGCGCGAGCTTTCGACCTGCGCATTGACGGCGTCCAGCGTCGCCTTGTCAGTGGCGACAATCGCATCGATCTCCGCCTGGAAAGCCTTGCGGTTGGCGCGGTTGGCGTCGTTGTTACCCTGCTCGTTCGCAGCCTGGGGGCTCACTTCAGTGCCGAGACGCGCTGTTTCGGCGCGGAATGTCCGGAATTCCTTCGCGCGTTCGGTCATTTTCACGAAGGTATCTTTCTGGCTTTCCGGAACGAGCGGAGCCCAGGAAACAATGACCTTGTCGATCTGGTCGAGGTCGGCCAGCAGTCCCTTGGCAAAGTTTGCGGCCTCCTTTGTCGACTGCGCGTTATAGATTCCGCGCGCCTCCATCACTGTTGCCGTCACGAAGCGGTTAAGGCGCTCACCGGCATAAGCGCGATCGGACGCATCTCCGTATGCCGACAGATTCTCATCGTATTGATGCACGGCCCAAAGTGCCGTTGCCCCGATCAGCAGTGCGACGCCGCACATGGCGGAGACAAGCAGATTGATCTTACCTCGAATTTTCAAAGGAAGCCCCCCAAGACTAATCACAAGCCGGGAAAGCATTCCGGCCGATAGTTAAATTTGGCCGAAATAAATTAACGTCAGCTTTCGGATGCTTGGCCGCATCACTACAAAAAATTACCTGTACTTAGTCGTCACCGCTTCTTTTTTTGCGCCGGAAACGCTAGAGTGCCGCAAGAATGCGCGCAGCGGTTGCGATCGAAGAAAAAATATTACGCACGCGGCGCGTTAACACGTCATCACAAACATTAATGAGCCTCGCTAAATCTTGTATCGCAGCCGCGAATTCGGAAATTCCGGGCGATAATTGACTTTGGCGGCCTTCATCCGTATAAGCCGCCGCACGTCCGGTCATTTAAGGCTCTCGTTAGCCTCGCCCGTTCGAAAAACAACGCTCCTTGCATTATGCAAATTCAAGAAGGGCCGCACTCCGCGGTGTTTAAATAAATGAAGCGTACGTACCAACCATCCAAGCTTGTTCGCAAGCGCCGCCACGGTTTCCGTGCACGTATGGCCACCAAGGGCGGCCGCAAGGTTATCGTTGCTCGCCGCGCACGCGGCCGCAAGCGTCTTTCGGCCTAAGGCCGGAATTGCCCGATAAGAGATGGCGGGCGAATTGACGACCAACAATAAGAAAATGACTGCCGGGCGACTGCAAAGCCGCCCGCAGTTTCTTGCTGTCCGCCAAGGCGAAAAACGCAAGGGCGGTTTCTTTCTGCTCGAGGTGCTCGACCGGAAGGAACCCGAGACCGAAGCCCGCGTCGGCTTCACCGTCACCAAGAAACACGGCAATGCAGTCGAGCGAAACCGCATGCGGCGGCGCCTGAAAGAGGCGGTGCGACTTCATGCAGGGTTTGCAATGCAGCCCGGACACGACTATGTGGTTGTCGCGCGAAGGGACGTGCTCAAAGCGCCCTTCAGAGAATTAGCCGCAGAGCTCAAAGCTCGCGTCGAGACCAAGCCGAAACACAAGCGGTCCGGAGACGGCCGCCCCAGGAACGCATGATGCAAAACAACCGCAACTACTTCATTGCGATCGCTCTCTCCGTGCTGATCGTTCTCGGGTGGCAATTCCTCTATATGAATCCGCGCATCGAAGCGCAGCGCAAGGCAGAACTCGCTCAAAAGGCGCAGCAGAAGACCGAACAGATGCAGACGCCGGCAGCTGGCGGCGCCAATCCGGCCCAACCGAATGGGACGGCTCCGACTGCAACGACGCCCCCGTCCCTGATCGACGCGCTGGCAAAGTCGCCGCGCGTTACGATCGATACCGCCGCTCTTGCAGGCTCCATCAATCTCGTTGGTGCTCGTCTCGACGACCTGAAGCTCAAGGGCTACCACGAGACCGTCGACGACTCGAGCCCGATCATCACGCTGTTCAGCCCGTCTGAAACCAAGGACGGCTATTTTGCAGAACTCGGCTACATCGGCGATGCTGCCACCGGTGCGGTTCCCGGCCCCACGACGGTCTGGACGGCACCGGAAGGCGCAAAACTGACCGAGAAGACGCCGGTTACGCTCACCTACACCAACGACAAGGGCATCACCTTCGCCCGCACGATCTCGGTCGATGAGCACTATATGTTCACCGTCACCGACAAGATCACCAACGCCGGCCAGGCGGCAGCTGCATTGTCATCCTATGGCCGCGTCACGCGCTACAACAAGCCGGCAGTCGCCTCGACCTACGTTCTGCACGAAGGCTTCATCGGCGTCATCGGCGACAGCCTGATCGAAAGCAAATACGCAGCCGTCGAGAAGGAAGCGGTCACGCCGGCAACGGCAACTGGTGGCTGGCTCGGCATCACAGACAAGTACTGGGCAGCGACGATCATTCCGCCGCAGCAGACACCATACGATGCGCGCTTCACGCACTTCACGGATGGCCAGCCGCGCTTCCAGGCCGACTACAAGCAGAACGCCGTCACGGTGGCACCGGGCCAGTCGCTCGAGTTGAGGAACCTCGTCTTTGCCGGCGCCAAGGAAGTTCCTGTTATCGACGGCTACGAAAAGACCTATTCGATCCCGAAATTTGATCGGCTCATCGACTGGGGCTGGTTCTACTTCCTGACGAAGCCGATGTTCAGGCTGATGGACTTCTTCTTCCGCTACTTCGGCAACTTTGGTGTCGCCATCCTGATGACCACCATCGTCGTCAAGGCGCTGTTCTTCCCACTCGCCAGCAAGCAATACGCTTCGATGGCGAACATGAAGCGCGTGCAGCCGAAGATGGAAGAGCTGAAGGCGAAGTTGGGCGACGACCGCATGGCTCTGCAGCAGGCAACGATGCAGCTCTACAAGGACGAGAAGATCAATCCGATCGCCGGTTGCTGGCCGATCGCGTTGCAGATCCCGATCTTCTTCTCGCTCTATAAGGTGATCTACATCACCATCGAGATGCGCCACGCGCCGTTCTTCGGCTGGATCCAGGATCTTTCAGCGCCCGATCCGACCTCGTTCATCAACCTTTTCGGCCTGCTGCCGTTTGCGGCGCCGACCTTCCTGCATCTCGGCGTCTGGCCGCTGATCATGGGCGTGACGATGTTCCTGCAGATGCGCATGAACCCGACGCCTCCGGATCCGACGCAGGCGATGATCTTCAACTGGATGCCGCTGGTCTTCACGTTCATGCTGGCGAGCTTCCCGGCCGGTCTGGTCATCTACTGGGCCTGGAACAACACGCTTTCGGTCATCCAGCAGTCGGTGATCATGCGCCGCCACGGCGTGAAGATCGAACTCTTCAGCAATCTGAAGGGCCTCTTCAAACGAAAGCCGGCACCGACAGAAAAATGACGAAAGCCCCGCTTCGGCGGGGCTTTTCATTTGTGCTGACATCGCCGCCGTGTCCCGGCAACTGGCGGACCGGCGGTTGACAAAATCGCCCGAAACCTGAATGCCATAGTCTCACTGGATTTGGACTGGAAAAGGCCGAATGACCGACAACAAGAACGACAAGCCGCTCTTCGGGCGCCCCTGGACCTTTATCCGGGGCGTTCCATCCCTGAAATTCCTGCCGCCAGAAGGGCCGCTGGAAGTGGCCTTTGCCGGCCGCTCGAACGTCGGCAAGTCTTCTTTGATCAACGCGCTCGTCAGTCACAAGGGTCTGGCGCGCACCTCCAATACGCCTGGCCGCACGCAGGAACTCAACTACTTCGTGCCGGAGGGCTATTCGGGTGAAGGCGGCGACCTGCCGCCGATGGCGCTGGTCGACATGCCGGGCTACGGCTACGCACAGGCGCCGAAAGATCAGGTCGATGCCTGGACGAAGCTCGTCTTCGACTACCTGCGCGGGCGCGCGACGTTGAAGCGCGTTTACGTGCTGATCGACAGCCGCCACGGAGTGAAGAAGAACGACGACGAGGTTCTCGATCTGCTCGACAAGGCGGCCGTCTCTTACCAGATCGTTCTCACCAAGACGGACAAGATCAAGCCGCCGGCGGTGACCAAGCTGCTCGCGGAGACGACGGAAAAGATCAAGAAGCGGCCAGCCGCTTATCCCGGAGT
This sequence comes from Rhizobium tibeticum, assembly GCF_900110205.1. Classification (GTDB taxonomy): domain Bacteria; phylum Pseudomonadota; class Alphaproteobacteria; order Rhizobiales; family Rhizobiaceae; genus Rhizobium; species Rhizobium tibeticum. The sequence continues at coordinate 114,852 of NZ_FOCV01000002.1, forward strand.
CATTGCCACGTCATCGGAAAAGAGCGAGGGGCTTGATGACCTGCGCGAGGCGATCGCACAAACGGTCGGCATCGCCAACTGGAAATGAAGGAGGCGCCCCGGGGTGGAATTGGGCGCCTCTAGAACCTGCCTGAACTTACTTACATCTTCGGCAGCAGAACCTTGTCAACGACGTGGATGACGCCGTTGGACTGCTTCACGTCGGCGATCGTGACGTGGGCGACATCGCCGTTTTCATCGGTGAGCGTGATCTTGCCCATGCTTTCCTTGGCCTTCAGCACGCAGCCGCCGACCGTCTTGATGTCGTGTTCGCCGCCGTCGGCCTTGATCATCTTGGCAACCGTCTTGGCCATCGCATCAGCGGCGACGACGTGGCAAGTCAGAACTTTCGTCAGCTGGGCCTTGTTCTCAGGCTTCAGCAGCGTATCAACGGTGCCGGCGGGCAATTCCGCAAAGGCTTCGTTGGTCGGAGCGAAGACGGTGAAAGGTCCCTTGCTTTCCAGCGTCGATACGAGGCCAGCTGCCTTGACGGCAGCAACCAGTGTCGTGTGATCCTTCGAATTCATCGCATTTTGGACGATGTCCTTCGTCGGATACATGGCAGCGCCGCCGACCATCGGGTTCTTGGCCTGCGCAGCGAAAGCAAATGCGGAAACGGCAGCAGCAAGCACACTCAAGCGCAGTGCGGACTTCATCATGATTGTTCTTCTCTAACGTCCGCGCACACGACCGGCCGAATGCCGGCGTTCCGTTGCGGACATGAGGATCTACGAAAGGCTCGCAGAAAGAGTTTCAGTGCGCCTGCTGAGAAACATCAGCGGCGATGCGCCGTGCCGCTCGCCACGATCGGCCCCGTGACCTGCCCCGTCGGCGACCCGCCAAAGGGTTCGAGGCTAACGGCGAGGGTCGCACCCTCGTCTATACTGCCACGCATATCAGCGGATATGACCAACTCGCCTGCCTGATCTGGAGGAAACAGGCCAAGCGATCTTGGCGCGCCGCTTGCCGGAACGAGCCAAAGCTCCAGGGACTTCTCTTCAGGCTTGCCGGTCGCCACGGGTACGATCTTCAGTTTTCCGCTCCGCCGCTCATAAGAGGCCAAGAGGTTGACCTGGCTGTTGGCGGCGGTCAGCTCAGCCACAAGCGGCGCGGAAGTCTGCGGCGGAGCGACAACGACGGTCGCAATCGTCAGCGCGCCCACCGTCATCAGCAGCGAGACGAGCGCAAGACAGCGCCAGAAGACGATGGAGGCCCACAGACCGCGTGCAGGAGCCGCGGCCGCCTCTGGCGAGCCGAACAGCCGCTCTTCGATCCGCTTGAACGTTTCCTGACCGGGGCTGACGACGTCGTAATCATCGTTGAAAGCGGAGAGGTTGGTCTCCCAGCGGCTGACGATGGCTGCGAATTGTCTATCGCGGCGCATCCGCTCCTCCACGACCCGCCGATCCTTGAAAGAAAGAACACCAAGAACATACTCACCGGCGAGTACCTCGTCGCGGGAGCGACCTCCCTTGCTCTGATCCGGCGATGTCATCGTTCCATGCACCCTCTCAGTTTCAAAAGGCTGCGACGCAGCCATGTGCGCATCGTGTTCAAAGGGACGCCAAACTGATCGGCCAGTTCCTGATAGCTTTGTCCTTCGACGTAAGCTTTCTTCACCGCCATTGCCCGATCAGCTTCCAACTCTTCCATGCAGGTGTCAATCCGCCTTCCCTCATCCTTGATCACAGTCTGTATCTCTGGGGAAGGATCGTCATCCGCGAGGTCGTATGCGCTGTCCAGTTCGTCGGCGACCGGCTTGCGCGCACGCATGATATCGATCGCCTGATTGCGGGCAATTGCCGCAAGCCAGGAGGACGGCGTCCCGGAGCCAGCGGCAAAGACGCCGGCGTGTTGCCAGATCTTGACGTAGACTTCCTGCAGCGCCTCCTCGGCCTCGGTCCTGTCTCTCAAGATACGCAGGCAGATGGAAAGGAGTTTCGGACTCGTCTCGCGATAGAGCGTCGCAAAGGCCTTGCGATCGCCGATCGCAACGAGGCTTATCAAATATGCGATTTCGTCGCTGGTCATCCCATGCCTCTTGCCAAACGCCCCGCCTCCTCGAACCCGCTCGCCACCACATACGGAAAACTAATGGGCTCTAGATTATTCCATCTGTCAAAAACTTGAGATAAAAGGCCGCGATCAATTCCGCGGGGTATCCCATGAACCAGTCCGAAAGCGAAACCCAGGCACGCCTCCTTGCACAGGCCCTGCCCTTCATGCAGCGTTACGAAAACAAGACGATCGTCGTGAAATACGGCGGCCATGCCATGGGCAATCCCGAACTCGGCAAGGCTTTCGCGAGCGATATCGCACTGCTGAAACAATCGGGTGTCAACCCGATCGTCGTCCATGGCGGCGGACCGCAGATCGGCGCGATGCTGACCAAGATGGGCATCGAATCGAAATTCGAAGGCGGGCTGCGCGTCACCGACGCCAAGACGGTCGAGATCGTCGAGATGGTTCTCGCCGGCTCGATCAACAAGGAGATCGTCGCGCTCATCAACCAGACCGGTGAATGGGCGATCGGCCTTTGCGGCAAGGACGGCAACATGGTCTTTGCCGAAAAGGCGCAGAAGAAGGTCAAGGATCCGGATTCGAACATCGAGCGCGTGCTCGACCTCGGCTTCGTCGGTGAGGTGGTCGAAGTGGACCGCACGCTGCTCGACCTGCTTGCCCGCTCCGAGATGATCCCTGTCATCGCTCCGGTGGCTCCCGGTCGCGACGGGGCAACCTACAACATCAACGCCGACACGTTTGCCGGGGCGATCGCCGGTGCGCTGAATGCCACCCGCCTGCTTTTCCTGACGGATGTTCCCGGCGTTCTCGACAAGCAGGGCAACCTGATCAAAGAACTTTCCGTTGCGCAGGCGCACGCGCTTATCGCCGACGGAACGATCTCAGGCGGCATGATCCCGAAGGTCGAGACCTGCATCGATGCGATCAAGGCAGGCGTCCAGGGCGTCGTCATCCTGAACGGCAAGACGGCCCATTCCGTGCTGCTCGAGATCTTCACCGAGCATGGCGCCGGAACCCTGATCGTTCCCTAGTCGCATTTAACCCGCGGCGGCATAGACCGCCGCGGCAGCTTCCTTCAGCTTCTCCATCATCGCACGATATGGTCCCGGTCCGTAGCTGACGCGAGAAACGCCGAGTCTTGCGAGCGTCTTCACATCCGGCGCCCCCGGCCTCATCATGACGTTGACCGGCAGTGTTGACGCGCCGCAGATTTTCTCGATCAACACTGGATCAATCAGCCAAGGCACGAAGAAGCCGCTGGCACCGGCTGCAGCGTAAGCCTTGCCGCGCTCGATTGCTTCGTCGACGAGGCCCGCATGCTTGGATTGGTCGCCTTCGCGCAGGAACAGATCGGTGCGTGCATTGATGAAGAATGCAATGCCACGGCCGTGCGCCATCTCGCGAATAAAGCGGATGCGGGCAGTCTGCTTATCCACAGGATGCAGCCCCTCTCCGCCAACCACTTGGTCTTCGAAATTGATGCCGACGGCGCCCGCGTCGATCAGCGTGGCGACATTGGCGGCCGCTCCGGCAGCCTCGGTCGAGTACGCCCCTTCGAAATCGACGGAGAGCGGCAGGTCGTTGACCGCCGTGATCTGGCGAACCGTGGCTACCAAGGCGTCCAGCGGAATCTTCTCACCATCCCCATAGCCTTGTGCTGCGGCAACCGACCAGCTTCCCGTCGCCAGCGCTTTGGCCCCAGCCTCGGTCACGGCCTTCGCCGTTCCAGCGTCCCATATGTTGTAAAGGACGACCGGATTGCCCTTTTGGTGCAGCCCGCCGAACGCCCTTGCTTTTTCAGCCTGGTTCATTGAATTTCCTCCACAAACAGCCTCTTGGGCTTCATCTTATCTTCGTGCCGCAAAAGCCATTGCTTGCGCCAGAGCCCGCCGCCATAACCGGTCAGCGACCCGTCGGCACCGATCAGCCGGTGGCAGGGGATGACAATCGCCATCTGGTTCGCCCCGTTGGCGCGGCCGACGGCACGCACCATCTGCGGGTTCTCCATGCCACGTGCAATGTCGCCGTAGGCGCGTGTCTCGCCAATCGGTATTTCCATCAGCTTCGACCAGACCCGGCGCTCGAAAGCCGTGCCGAATCCCAGCGCAAGCGGCGTCTGGAACGCCGTGAACCGGCCAGCGAAATAGGCTTTCAGCTCGGCATCGATCTGCTCGATCGCCGGCGTGCGGCCAGATGCAACCGAGGAGCGCGTCTTGCGCTGCAGCTTCGCCAGTTCTGCTGGCAACGCCTTGCGGTCATGGAACTCGAGAAGATGCAGATGCGTCTGGTCGGCCACAGCCACCATGGGGCCGAGCGGCGTTTCAATCCAGTCGGCAACCAGAAGATCGCGATTCTGCGACATGACAGGCGCTTTGCCGATCAGCCGCTGAAATGCGGCGCGGAACCCACTGCCGGACTCATATCCAGCCTCGATCTGAGCATCGATGACCCGCGCGCCGTTCGCCAGTTGTTTTGCCGCCTCGCCGAGACGCCGGTAGCGGGCGATATCGAGAAAAGTCATGCCGAGCGACCGCTTGAAAGCCCTCCGTACGGTCGAAGGATCGTAGCCGCGACCGATCAGGTCATCCTCCGTCCAACGCGCTGCCGGATCGCCGTCGAGTACATTGAGCAGTTCGTCGACGAGCGGCTCCCGGCCCGCCTCTTCCAGCGGTCGGCACCGTTGGCAGGGTCGGAATCCCGATTGCATGCAAGTGGCGACGGTATCATAGAACAGCGTGTTTTCCCGTTTGGGCTTGCGAGCCGGGCAGGTCAGCCGGCAGAAGATACCTGTTGTCTTGACGCAGACGTAGGCAAGGCCTTCGTAGGCCGGGCTACGGGCAATCAGCGCATCATAGAGCGCATCGTCACTAGGAAGATCGAAGAGCATGAGGCGTTCTACCATCCCTTGCGGGCCGCGTCCGCCGCAAATCGGGCGTCGATTTTATTTTGCGGCATCAATGACGGCTGGTATCGACCGCCTGGGCGAACGCGCCGGCAACAGCATTGATTCCTCCTCCGCATCCTGCGGTGCTCCCCAGAAGGCCTCCAGCGTCGGCCAACGTCCGGCGATTGCTGCAAGAGCTGGCGGATGATCTCGGCAATTTGCAGCGGCCCGAACTCGGCGTCGATCAAAGTGACCTCATGCCCGGCATCGATCAGCGGACCGCCGATCGAGAGTGGGCCAAGCGGCGGAAGATGATCATCAGGGATACGGCTGCCGATTGCGGCATGCGGCGGATTTATCAGGGTGATTTTCACTTGGCTGTCCCGGGTTGCAGAAGCTGCAGAACAGACCCATACCCACACGATGGCAAAATTCAGCGAATCTCGCCTTAAAGTTGAGAACTTCCGAAGGCATTTTTGCGAAGATTTGCGCCGAAAGACTTTGGCACAGGCCGCAGGCCATGCCATAACGCCCCCATGACCAAGATAGATCGCACGCCAACCAAGGCCGACTTCTCGCATGTGAGCGAGTGGGTTTTCGACCTCGACAACACGCTCTACCCGCACCATGTCAACCTTTTCGCGCAGATCGACAAGAATATGACGACCTACGTCTCGACGCTGCTGCAGATGGAGCGGGACGAGGCGCGCAAGCTGCAGAAGCAATACTATCTCGATCATGGCACGACGCTGCAGGGTTTGATGATCCACCACGGCGTCGACCCGAATGACTTCCTCGAGAAGGCGCATGCGATCGACTATTCGAGCCTGACGGCGCAGCCCGAACTGGGTGCGGCAATCAAGGCCCTTCCGGGTCGCAAGTTCATCTTCACCAACGGCAGCGTCAAGCATGCCGAGATGGCGGCCGGCGCGCTCGGCATCCTCGAGCATTTCGACGATATCTTCGACATTGTGGCGGCGGACTTTGTGCCGAAGCCAGCGCAGGCGACCTATGACAAGTTCGCGGCGCTCAAGCGCATCGAGACCGGCAAGGCGGCGATGTTCGAGGACCTGCCCCGCAATCTCAAGGTTCCAAAGACGCTTGGCATGCAGACCGTCCTGCTGGTGCCGAACAACCTCGAGGATACGGTTGTCGAATGGTGGGAAAAGACCAGCGGCGAGGACGATCACATCGACTTCGTGACTGACGATCTTACTGATTTTCTTGCGAAGATTGCCGGCTAGATTACCAAAGTTTCATCCAGCTTACCGATCTTTAATTGGGCAGTTTGCCGCACCGGCCCTACCCTTTCATCTGTAATCCCCATTAAGATTGCAGATTGAAAGGAATTGAAATGTCTCGGAACAAGCTGATACTGGCCGCACTCTCCTCCGTCATGATCGTCGGTGCCGCAGCCGGCACCAGTTTTGCTGCGTCACACGACAAGAAGCATCGTCCGCCTCGCCCGCAACACGGCATGGGCATGATGATGGGACCGCGCATGGGCGCGATCCGTGAAGTCATCTTCGTTCGGATGCTGAAGCACTTCGACACGAACAAGGACGGTCAGATTTCCAAGCAGGAAGCCAAGGATGGCATGGAGGCAATCTTCGTTGCCATCGATACCGACAAGGACGGCTCGCTGACGCCGGGCGAGATCCGCAAGTACCACGAAGCCAAGATGGCCAAGGCGAAAGCTCCGGCTGACGATGGCGCGGATGACGATGCTGCACCGCCGACCGATGCCGACAACGCGCAGCCGGCACCACCGCAGCCCGAACCCGACGGCGGCCCCGATCGCCGCGGCATGCATGGCGCGATGATGCGCGGCATGATGATGATGCAGCGCATCGATACCGACGAGAATGGCCAAATTTCCAAGCAGGAAGCCGAAGCCGCCTTCGACAAGTTCTTCACCTGGATGGACCGCGACAAGAACGGCGTGATCTCGCTCGATGACATGCCGGATCGGCCGCTCCCGTAAGCAAAGGCTTACCGATAGAGAGGCCTGCCGCTCCGGCGGGCCTTTCTATTCGTGGCGCTCGTAGAAATCCTCGATGATCTTCCACGCGGCGTCCGCAGTGTCGACGAAGCTGATCAGATCGACATCGTCGGGCGCGATCGTGCCAAACTCGGCCAACGCCTCGAAATCGATAATACTGCGCCAGAACTTTTCCCCAAACAGGATGAGCGGCATCTTTTCCATGCGGCCCGTCTGGATCAGCGTCAGGCATTCGAAGAACTCGTCGAGCGTGCCAAAGCCGCCGGGAAAGACCGCGATCGCCTTGGCGCGCACCATGAAGTGCATCTTGCGGATCGCGAAATAATGGAAATTGAAGCTCAGTTCCGGCGTGACGTAGACATTCGGCGCCTGCTCGTGCGGGAGCACGATGTTGAGGCCGATCGAGGGAGCGCCCTCGTCAGCGGCGCCGCGATTGCCGGCTTCCATCACACCCGGACCGCCGCCCGTGACGACGACATACTCATGAAAATCGAAGCCCGCCGAATATTTCGAGCACAGCCGCGCGAACTTGCGTGCTTCGTCGTAGTACACCGACGCTGCTTCCAGATTGGCGCGCTGCGTCTCGTTTCTTGCCGCCCAGGCGCTCTGGCCGGGAGCCGGAATGCGCGCACCGCCGAACATGACAACGGTCGACTTGATGCCGCGCTCCGTCAGCAGCATTTCCGGCTTCATCAATTCCAGCTGCAGGCGGATCGGCCGCAGCTCCTCGCGGCACAGAAAGTCCTCATCGGCATAAGCAAGACGGTAGGCGGGCGACAGCGTCTGCGGCGTCTTCGGCACGGCCTCGGCGCGGTGCTTGTCGGTTGCGCTCGTCTTCAGCGGGTCCCAGACGCCATCCTTGCGCCGCAGCCTGCCGTTTCTTGCCTTTGCCATGTCGAAATGCCTTTCAGTACAGCCGGCAAATACTGCCGGTAGGTCGTTTCATGCGTGAATCGGGAGAATTACCATGCCCCGAAAAATCATTCCATTTTACCCTTGCATGGGATAGAGCAGATCGCATCCCGCCAATCACAATTCCCGGAGGCTTCGGTCTCCACGATAGAGATCGAAGTTTAAGGAATTCCCATGAGCGCCACCGAGCTTTCTTCCCTCGAAAAGACCATCGAAGCTGCTTTCGATAACCGCGACAACGTCAATACGTCCACGAAGGGCGAGGTCCGCGATGCCGTCGAGGCAGCGCTCGAACTCCTCGACGGCGGCAAGGCACGCGTTGCCGAGCGCGGTAGCGACGGCGCCTGGAAGGTCAATCAGTGGCTGAAGAAGGCCGTGCTCCTGTCGTTCCGTCTGAACGACATGGAAGTCGTCAAGGGCGGTTCGGGCAACTCGACCTGGTGGGACAAGGTGCCATCCAAGTTCGAGGGATGGGGCGAGAACCAGTATCGCGCCGCGGGCTTCCGCGCCGTGCCGAACTGCGTCGTGCGCCGCTCGGCCTACATCGCCAAAAACGTCGTGCTAATGCCCTCCTTCGTCAATCTCGGCGCCTTTGTCGATGAAGGCACGATGGTCGACACCTGGGCGACCGTCGGTTCCTGCGCGCAGATCGGCAAGCACGTCCACCTGTCGGGCGGCGTCGGCATCGGCGGCGTGCTCGAGCCCATGCAGGCAGGCCCGACCATCATCGAAGACAACTGCTTCATCGGCGCGCGTTCGGAAGTCGTCGAGGGCTGCATCATCCGCGAGGGCTCGGTTCTCGGTATGGGCGTCTATATCGGCAAGTCGACCAAGATTGTCGACCGCGCGACAGGCGAAGTCATGTACGGCGAAGTGCCGCCCTACTCCGTCGTTGTCGCGGGCTCGATGCCGTCGGGCAACGCCACGATGGCCAATGGCCTGCCGGCACCGCACCTCTATTGTGCCGTCATCGTCAAACGCGTCGATGAAAAGACCCGCTCGAAGACCGGCATCAACGAACTGTTGCGCGACTGACAAGTCGTGACGTTCCGGCGGCCCGCGCGTCTTGGGAGATACGCGCCGCCCAAACGCTGACATCCGGACATCGATCCGGCAAAATGGACGGCACATTTCAGCAAGGCGGTATCGCCGCCTTGCCTTTTCTTTGCCACTCCCGCTGGATAGTTCCACACCCATGACCGCTACCGATCCCGTCGCCAATCTCCAGGTTCTGATTCGCTGCCCGTCTGTCACGCCAGCCGAGGGCGGTGCGCTTTCGGCGCTCGATGCCATGCTGTCGCCGCTCGGCTTCAAGGTGGACAAGGTGAAGGCGACAGCACCGGGAACATCCGACATCGAGAACCTCTACGCGCGCCTTGGCGATGACGGCCCGCATCTGATGTTTGCCGGCCATACCGACGTGGTTCCGGTTGGCGACGAGCAGGCATGGTCGCACCCGCCCTTTGCCGCCGAGATATCAGGTGGCGAGCTCTTCGGCCGCGGTGCCGTCGACATGAAGGGCGGGGTTGCCTGCTTCGTTGCGGCCATCGCACGCCATATCGAGAGGCATGGAGCGCCGAAGGGTTCGGTCTCCTTCCTGATCACCGGCGACGAGGAAGGCCCGGCGATCAACGGCACGATCAAACTACTGCAATGGGCTGCCGAGCGCGGCGAACGCTGGGATGCCTGCCTCGTCGGCGAACCGACCAACCCGGACAAGCTCGGCGACATGATCAAGATCGGCCGGCGTGGCTCGCTCTCCGGCAAGATCACGGTGCACGGTGTCCAGGGCCATGCCGCTTATCCACATCTGGCCGACAATGCCGTGCGGGGTATCTTACAGTTGACTCAGGCGCTGATGGACCCGCCGTTCGACGGCGGTACCGACAATTTCCAGCCGTCCAACCTTGAGGTGACGACCATTGATGTCGGCAATCCTGCGACGAACGTCGTACCGGCCAAGGCGACGGCGAGCTTTAACATCCGTTTCAATGACACGTGGACGGCCCAGAGCCTGCAGCAGGAGATCCTGCGCCGCCTTGACGCAGCCGCCGCCGACGGCGTGTTGCGTCCCGGTCGCGCGCCGCTGAAGTACGATATCGTCTGGGCAGAGCGGCCGAGCCACGTCTTCCTAACGCGCAACAACGCGCTGATCGCCTCGCTTTCCTCCGCGGTCGAGAGTGTGACCGGCCAGTCGCCGAAACTCTCCACCACAGGCGGCACGTCGGACGCCCGTTTCATCAAGGACTACTGCCCCGTCGTGGAGTTCGGTCTTGTTGGCCAGACCATGCACATGGTCGATGAACGTGTCGCTGTTTGCGACCTCGAGCGACTGACAGTAATCTATGAAACCTTCATCGAGCACTGGTTCGCGAATGCCGGGCTTTAGAGAGGTTCAATATTATCTGGCGGGGATCTGGCTGCTGATCCGCATGGATCCGCGTGGGTTCCGCTTCCTCGACATGTCGGAGCGCGGCGTCAACCGCTCGTTCTGGGCAATCCTGTGGTGCCTGCCGCCGATGGGAATCTCGTGGCTCTGGTGGCGCCAGGCCTTCCTGCAGACGATGCCGCCGCATACCGATGTCGGCGCGCTTTTCTATTTCCGGCTCGGGCTCGTTGAAGCCGCCAATTGGTTCGTTCCCCTGGTCTTTGCAGGCTTGCTGCTGCTGGCCTTCAAGAAGGGCGAGCGTTTCGCGCCCGTCATCGTCAGCGTCAATTGGCTGGGCGTCCCGCTCTCCTACATCAACGGGCTGCTGCTCGCACTGGTCTTCTTCCTGCCACAACTTGTCGGCGTCGTCTCGCTGCTGCTGCTTGCCTTCATGCTGGCGCAGGTGTTTGCGATCGCACGCATTCTCAGGATGATCTTCTACGGCCAGGGCCTGATGATCGGGGCACTCACGCTGGTGCTGCTCGTGCCATCGCTCATGCTGTCGGAATACCTGCAGCGCTTTCTCGGCATTTATCCGGTATAAATCGGCCGGGATCGACCTATTCCGACAGGGCAATCATGCGTGCCTTCAGGAGGTCGACCATCCCTTTCACCTTCATCGTCAGCGCGCCCGGCGGCCGGAGTGCGTAGATGCCGCTGCCATCTGGCCTCGGCAGGATCGTCGGGAAGAGCCGCACCAGCCTGCCGTCTCTCAACGGCTCGGCCACCAGCCATGTCTGCAGGTGGATGATCCCAAGCCCGGCGATGGCGCTTGCAAGAAGCCCGTCCATGTCGCCGCAAACAAAACGACCCGAAACCTCAAGTCGGTCTTCGGAGCTGGTTTCGCCGAAATGCCACATCCCGGCCTTCATTGGCTTCGGTGTGGTTAGGCAGGCGTGATGCACGAGGTCTGCCGGCACCGCGGGAACACCGTGCCGCTGAAGATAGGACGGCGCGGCACAGACGACGCTCTCCGTTATCGCAAGCTTCGTCACGAGAAGCGCGGAATCCTGCAGCTTGCCAATGCGGACGGCAAGATCGATGCCATCCTCGAGAGGATTCACGGCCCGATCCTCCAACGACAGTTCGAGATGCACCTTCGGGAACCGCTCCAGATAGACCGGCACCAGCGGAACGACGTGACGCTGGCCGAAGCAGACCGGCGCCGAGATCATCAGCCATCCCTGCGGCTCGTTCGCCATCGCCGCGACGATGCTTCGGGTCTCCTCGAGCTGGCCGAGTACCTGCCGGGCGCGGTGGCAAAGCGTCTCACCTGCCGATGTCAATGCGAGCCGGCGTGTGGACCGGTAGAACAGCTCCACCCCAAGCTCGCCTTCCAGCATGTCGATCTGCCGCGATATCGACGATGCCTGCATATTCATGTCCCGGCCTGCGGCGGAAAAGCTCCCACCGGCAACAACCCTGAGAAAGACATCCAGCCGATCCGCGAAACCCGTCATCTTTGTCCTCCACGCAAAGCTCTCGCGGATATAGAGACGATTATTGCAGTCGGACGCAAGCATTAAGGTCTCCCATCGTCAATGCGACGAGGCGGGCACCAAGGCTCGTCCAAATCTTCCAACCGTCCGTGGGGCGGCCGAGTGCGCCCGCCGTTTCTTCGAGAGGAAAAACATGTCTTGCTACGCAATCGTCAGGCCAGACCCGAAAATGACGCGGCTACTCGACAGCGCAATCGACTCCGCGCTGGACGAGAAGCGGCTTGTCGGCACCGTCGTCCTGGTCGCGCGGGAGGGCCGCATTGTCTACAGCCGTGCCGCCGGCATGGCGAACCGGGAGAGCGGCCAGCCGATGAGCACAGACACGATCTTCCGGCTTTCTTCGGTGACCAAGCCGATCGTCGCCATCGCCGCCATGCGGCTTGTCGAAGAGGGGCGCATCGATCCGGCCGATCCCGTCGCCCGCTGGCTGCCCTATTTCTGTCCCCCGCTGGCGGACGGATCCGCATCCGTCATCACCATCCATCATCTGTTGACGCATACGGCAGGTCTCGGCGACGGCTTCAATGGGGATGCAAGCAAGCGGAAGCCCCTCGGCGCCGATATCGCGGGCAGACACCCCAGCATCGCGCTCGAAGAAAAGCTTCGCCATCTTGCAACCCAACCGTTGCTCTACGAGCCCGGCAAGCGGTGGCGCTATTCGATCTCGATGGATGTTCTCGGTGGCATCATCGAGAAGGAGACCAGCGCGCCGCTAGGCGAGGCAGTCGCCGCGCTCGTCACGGAGCCGCTTGGACTTTCCGACACTGCGTTTCATGTCACCGACCGCGGCCGCCTTGCCGTCCCCTACAAGAATGCAGCGCCACAACCCGAGCCGATGGGACGGGAGGATTCGATCATCACCCCTTCCGGCGTGTTCGGCTACTCGCCGGGGCGCATCTTCGATCCCGATATCTATCATTCCGCCAGCGGCGGCATGGCAGGCACAGCCGGCGATATCCTCGCCATACTCGAAACCATAAGACGCGGCGGAGCGCCGCTGCTTGATGCGAGCACCGTTTCCGCGATGATCCGCGACCAGACGAACGGCCTGACCGGACTTCAACGACCCGGGCTGGGTTTCGGCTACGGCTGGGCTGTCGTCACCGATCCCGACCGCGCCGGGCTGCCGCTGGCGCGGGGAGCGATCCAGTGGGGCGGCGTCTACGGCCACTCCTGGTTCATCGATCCGGAAAGGAGCCTGACGGTGGTGGCGCTTACGAACACGGCGCTCGAAGGCTTGTTCGGCGCTTTCCCATTCGATATCGGCACGGCCATCTATCAAGCCCTGTAAGCCAGGTCATGATAGATCGTCACCGTCATCGCTGCCCTCCAGCCTGCGGTGGCGGTCGGTAATGACTTCTGGATAATCGACCTGCATGAAATAGAGCCCGTCGGGGGGCGCAACGGGGCCACACGCCTTGCGGTCGCGGGCATTCAACGCAGCGCGGACATCGTTCGGCGTCCATTTGCCCTCACCGGCGAGCTTCAGTGTTCCCGCAAATGACCGGATCTGGTTATGCAGGAAGCTTTGGGCCGTCGCGCGGATCTCGATCAATTCGCCGCTTCTTGTCACGTCCAGCCGATCGAGTGTGCGGATCGGGCTGTTGGCCTGGCAATGGGCGGAGCGGAACGTGGAGAAATCATGCTTGCCGACAAGTGTCTGCGCGGCGGCATGCATGGCCTCGTGATCAAGGGTCTTCGGGACCCACCATGCCTTGCCGGCCTCAAGCGCCAGCGGCGCCCGGCGGCTGATGATGCGATAGAGATAGTGGCGCCGCAGCGCCGAGAACCGTGCATCGAAGAACTCACTCGCCGCTTCCACGCTGATGATCGCGACGCGCTCGCCGGCCAGCTTGAGATGGGCGTTGAGTGCGTTCTGAAGCTTGAAGCCCGACCATTCCCTGGCAAGGTCGGCATGAACCACCTGACCCGTGGCATGAACACCGGAATCGGTGCGGCCTGCCCCACGAATCGACACCGTCTCACCGCTCGCCGATCGGATCGCCTTCTCGATCGCACCCTGGACGGACGGCCCGTTTTCCTGCCGCTGCCAGCCGACGTAAGGACCACCGTCATATTCGACGATCATGCGGTAGCGGTGCATCAAGGGAGCCTCGTGCCTGATGCAAGTGGCGTTCCACGCAGGAAGTCGGCAGCCAGCAACGGCTTGCCACCGGCCTTTTGCAATTTGGTCAGGCGAACGGCGCCGGTTTCGCAGGCAACGACCAGATCGTCTGTCAGCAGTTCACCGGCGCTGCCGCTGCCTTGCGCAAGCTCCGAGGCCAGCACCTTCACCCGCTCAGGCTTGCCGCCGATTGCAACTTCGAACCATGCGCCGGGAAACGGCGCCAGACTGCGAATGTGATTATGGACTTCGGCAAAACCCTTGGAGAAGTCGATCCGCGTCTCACCCTTGTCGATCTTGGCGGCGTAGCGCACGCCCTCCGACGGCTGCGGCGTCAGGGGAAGATCGCCCATCTCGAGCTTGACCATCGCCTCGGCCATCGCCTTGGCACCGAGATGCATCAGCTTGTCGTGCAACTCTCCGGCCGTCATGTTGGCACCGATCTCGACTTCGCTGGTGAGAGCCACTGGCCCGGTATCCAGGCCTTTGTCCATCTTCATCACCATCATGCCGGTCTTTTCGTCGCCGGCCATGATTGCCCGCTGGATCGGGGCGGCGCCCCGCCAACGCGGCAGTAGCGAGGCATGACCATTGTAGCAGCCGTAGCGCGTGCCGGTCAGGACCGCCTCCGGCAGCAGCAGGCCATAGGCAACGACCACAGCGACGTCGGCATCATGGGCCCTGAAGCGCTCGCGCTCTTCCGGATCCTTGAAATTCACCGGGGTAAAGACCGGAATGCCGAGCAGTTCGGCCGCCTGCTGCACCGGCGACTTCTGCAGGTCCAGCCCGCGCCGTCCGCCTGGCCTTGGCGGTTGGGTGTAGACGGCAAGGATCGTGTGCCCGGCGTCGACCAGCTGTCGCAGGGTCGGGACAGAAAATTCGGGCGTGCCCATGAAGATGATGCGAAGCGACATTTCTATCTCGCCTTGTTTCCGGTCGGCCGTCTTCAAACGGGTTTACGCGCTTGAGATCAAGCCCCTTCAGGCACCTGCCCGCGACATTGCTGGCCCGCGGGGCGCCATGCATTTGCCCGTCTTCGTCGGATCGGCGCGCCTCTCAAGCAGGGCCGCACCAACGGACGTCCGGGTTAGAGAGCCTTCGTCGACTTCGCCGCCTTGGTGAACTTCTTGACGACCATGTCGCGCTTCAGACGGGAAATGTGGTCGATGAAAAGCACGCCGTTCAAGTGGTCGATCTCGTGCTGCAGGCAGGTGGCGAGCAGGCCGTCGGCCTCCACCGTCTGCTCCTTGCCGTCGCGGTCGAGGTACTTGACCGTCACGGTCGCAGGCCGCTCGACTTCAGCGTAGTAGTCGGGAATGGAGAGGCATCCCTCCTCATACACCGAACGTTCATCGGAGGAGGCGACGACTTCTGGGTTGACGAAAACCAGCGGTTGCTTCTCCTCGCCTTCGCGGGAAACATCAATCACCAGCATGCGGCGCGGCACGCCGATCTGGATGGCAGCAAGGCCGATACCCGGCGCATCGTACATGGTTTCAAGCATGTCGTCGGCGAGGCGCTGAAAATCGGCATCGACGCGCTCGATCGGCTTGGAAACCTGACGAAGCAGCGGATCGGGAAGAATGATGAGTGGCTTGATGGTCATGGCGTTCCCATAACGCATCTTTTTCCAGGATGGAATTATCCGGCAGGCAGGTGGAGCGCTTTTTTACGCCCCAGCCCGGAATTTCGCCGCGTTGCTATCAGGCGGCGCGGCGCGGAACGGCCATCGAACGATGCTCGACGCCGGTACGGAAGCGCTGCAGCAGCGCGATCAATTTGTCGACTTCGCCGCGCAGGCGCCGAGTCTCGGACGAGGTGTTCTCGACCATTCCTGAGTTCTGCTGCGTGATCGTGTCCATGTTGCGGATGGCGAGGCTGACCTCGTTGACCCCGGTTGCCTGATCGCGTGCGGCAGCGGCGATATCGGCAACGAAGCGGTTGATGATATCGATGCGGTTGATCATGTCGTTTAGTGCCTCTCCGGTGCTGCTGACGATGTCCACCCCTTCGTTCACCTGTGTCGAGCTTTCCGAGATCAGATTCTTGATCGCCTTGGCCGCGTCTGCCGTGCGCTGTGCGAGCTGGCGAACCTCCTGCGCCACTACGGCAAAACCCTTGCCCGCATCGCCAGCACGCGCAGCTTCAACGCCGGCATTCAGCGCCAGCAGATTGGTTTGGAACGCAATCTCATCGATCACGCCGATGATCTTCGCGATCTCGGTCGACGATTTTTCGATGCCGGCCATCGCCGTAACGGCGCTGGTGACGAGCTCGCCCGAATTCTTGGCCTTCTGTTGCGTCTCGCGAACAGCGCCGGACGCCTTTTCGGCGTTTGCGGCTGTCTGACCGACGCTGACCGAGAGCTGCTGCAGCGCCGCCGAGCTTTCCTCGACGCCGGCGGCTTGCTGGGCCGTGCGCACGGCAAGGTCATCTGTGGCCTTGGCGATCACATCAGTACCCCTCAGGATTTCGCCCGAGGTTGCCCGCACCGAGGCAAAGGACGTTCGAAGAGCCGCGACCGCGCGGTTATAATCGTCGGCCATCGCCCTGAAGTTGCCGGGCAGGTCAGGAGGTAGGGTCGCCTCGAGGTCGCCGTTCGAGAGGGCCTCCAGGCCGCGGCGAAGATGGTCGAGCGCAATTGCCTGATCCTGTTCGGCTTTCGCCCGCTCTTCCTCCAGCTTGCGGCGCCTCTCTTCAAGCGCTTCGAGGTAAACCGAGATCGAGTAATCCATATCCAACATCGCCGCCTTGATAACGGCGGCAAGCTTCTCGGCCAGCACCTTGCCCTGCTGCTTGGCAAACATCGAGGGCCACTGCTTGGCCATAAGGCCCTTCACGAGTTCGCTCATCAGCAAGGCATAGCCGCCGATGTACCAGCGCGGCTCGAGGCCGATGCGGGCGTGTGTCTTGCCAACCGCGACCACGCCCTTCACGTAGCTTTCGTCGAAGTTGCCGCCCGCCAGGTTGGCCCAATGCTCTTCCTGACGCTTCTTGGCGTGTCCCATATGTGCCTTGTCGGCAAAGAAGCTCGCAACCTCCGATGTCTTCGCCAGCTTTGCGTAGAACTTGTCGAGGGCGCCGCCGAGCAGCTCCGAGATTGCCGGGCGCATCTCGCGCAGCGCCGTGCGGGCTCCATCATCCAGTTCGATGAAATCGAGGCGTTGCTTGAGCGCGCTGTCCGACTGCTGGCTGGTCATGATGTCTCTGCTTTGCGATTGATGCTGAAAGGAAATTTGAGCAGAGCTTTTGCGCAATATGGTTGAGCAATGGTTAAATGCGCTTGCGATTCGTCAGCCGTCGTTTGTTCTCTCCGGTCATTTCGCCTGCCGGCACACTTGTGGGATGTTCACGTTTTGATCTAGATATCTCATTTGAGTTTGCTATTGTTGCCAGCATGAACACCAACTCTGAGTCGTTTCTCCTCGCCCTGTCGCAGATAAGCCCCGCCATGCTGGCGCTCGCCGGAGGCGCGATTGCCGCGCTGATCCTGCTTTTGATCGTCCTTGTCGCCCGCAGCGGGCAGGTGCGAAGAGAGCAGGCAGAGGTGGCGAGCTTGCGCGCCGCCGAGGCGGATGCCCGCATGGCCGAGCTTTTGAAGATCCAGGCGGAAATGCACGGGCGCATGTCGACGATGGCCGAAGTGTTCGGCTCGAGGCAATCTGAGCTGAACCAGGCGATCAGCCAGCGCCTGGACGGAATGTCGCAGCGCGTCAGCACGACGATCACCGAACAGACCAAGTCGACGCACGAGAACCTGCAACGGCTGCAGGAGCGTCTCGCCGTCATCGATGCTGCCCAAAACAACATACAAACGCTGGCGAAGGACGTCGTCAGCCTGCAAGCGATCCTCTCCAATAAGCAGACACGCGGTGCTTTCGGCCAATCACGCATGGAGACGATTGTCGCCGATGGCCTGCCGATGGGCGCCTATGGATTCCAGCAAACGCTGTCCAACGGCTCGCGTCCCGACTGCACCATCCGGATGCCCAACGGCGCGCCGCCGCTGGTGATCGATGCGAAATTCCCGCTTGAAGCCTGGAACGCGATCCGAGACGCGGGCGGACCGGATGGAGCCAAGGTCGCCTCGCAGCAGTTCCGTCGCGACATGGAAACGCATATCCGCGATATCTCTGAGAAATACCTGATCCAGGGAGAGACGCAGGACACGGCCTTTATGTTCGTGCCGTCTGAATCGATCTTCGCCGAGATCCACGAGAATTTCGAAGCAGTCGTGCAGAAGGCGCACCGATCGCGCATCGTCATCGTGTCACCTTCGCTGCTGATGCTCTCCATCCAGGTCATTCAGGCCGTCTTAAAGGATCAACGGATGCGGGCCCAGGCACACGTCATCCAGGGTGAGGTCGCAAACCTGATGGACGATCTCGGTCGCCTCGACGAGCGCGTCCGCAAGCTGCAGGGGCATTTCGCGATGGCGCAGAAGGACGTCGACCTGATCGTCACGTCCGCCGACAAGCTAAACAAGCGTGGATTGAAGATCGAGGCCCTGGAGTTCGAGGGCGGTGAGGACAGCAACAGCAAGACCACGGCACGAGACAATGACCCCGCGCCGAAATCCGTCGACAGCCGCAGTGGGCTTCTCAAGCTCAGGGTGGTTGACGACGAGTAAGGCCTTCGGGCAGTGTCGCGCCCAAGAAAGCATTGGACGGGACACCCATGATCACAGTTTTCGGCTCCATCAATATGGACCTCATCGCCACCACTGCGCGCTTGCCTAAACCCGGCGAAACGGTCGCTGGCAATGGATTCTCGACGGCGGCGGGCGGCAAGGGCGCCAACCAGGCGCTTGCCGCGCGACGCGCCGGGCGCACCGTTCATATGGCAGGGGCTGTCGGTCGGGACGGCTTTGCAGAGGCGGCGCTCACATTGCTGAAGGAGGCCGGCACGGGGCTTGAAACCGTCAAGCAGGCCGACGGGCCGACCGGAACCGCGCTGATCCTCGTCGGCGGCGACGGCGAGAACATGATTGCGGTGGTGCCCGGTGCGAACGGCACAATGACGCCAGCCGACGCCGACGCAGCGATAGCAGCGATGAACAAAGGCGACATTCTGATGCTGCAGCTCGAGGTGCCGGTTCCAGCCGTGGAGCGCGCGTTGGCCGGCGCCCAGGCGAAGGGGGTCACGACGGTGCTCAACCTTGCGCCGCTGATCGACGACGCTGCACGCCTCGGCCGTCTTGCCGACATCGTGATTGCGAATGAAACAGAGTTCGAGCGCCTTGCCGGCCAGGAAACCATGGGGCCCGACGATCGCGAGGCCGCGCTGAAGCGTCTGAATGCCGAAACCGGGCAAACCCTGATCGTGACGCTCGGTGCAGACGGAGTCATCGCAATCCGCGATGGCGCTATCTCGCGTGCCAAGGGGCTGAAGATCGAGCCGATCGATACGGTCGGCGCCGGCGACACCTTCTGTGGCTACTTCGCCGCAAGCCTCGACGAAGGTCTCGATTTCGAGGCATCGCTACGCCGAGCAGCGGTCGCCGGTTCGCTCGCCTGCCTCAAGCAAGGTGCGCAGCCATCGATACCGTCCAGCGCCGAAGTCGCAAACAAGCTATAAAGCAATTCTCACGGCGGCATGCCTGGGCAGCTTGGCGCGGATACCTTCGATTTTCTTTGGATTTCATTCAAATTTAAGAGATTTCCGGCGATGTTTCAGCCATCACCGGACCTCTCTCAGGGCCGGCTTCTGCAACGGCTGCTCCATGAGGGGGCGACGCCTTCGTCCCCTGTGCCGATGAATGCCCCGTTCGGCACATCCTTGCTCCCCGAGGAATCCATGTTCATCTTTCGCATGAAGTCGCTTGCAGCCAAGCTTATTCTCATTACCGGCATTGCCATCGCCCTTGTCCTCCTCGTTTCGAACTTCTTCCTCATCGGTGAGACGCGCAACCGTGTCCAGACGCTCACCATGGATCAGGCTAATCTGGAGGCGAAGGCGATCGCCAACGAGGTCGCCTCCTCCGTTGGCGAATTGGCAGGGGCTGCACGCTCAATGGCCGGCACGATCGGCCGCGGTCAGGAAGGCAAGTATCTCGACCGCAAGGCCGTTTTAGACATGCTGAAGGCAAACGTCGAGCGCAACCAGTTCGCCTTCGGCAGTTGGTTTGCCGAAGAGCCGAACACCTTCGACGGCCAGTCGCCTTTGATGGCCGGCAAGGTCGATTTCGGCGCAGCCAAGGATGGCACCTTCAACCCGTACTGGACGAAGAGCAAGGACGGTGGCTTCACCTTCTCGACCTTCGAGTCCGACTACAAGGCCGCCTGGTATGCGCTCGCCGCGGAAAGCAAGAAGGGCGCGCTGTCGCCGCCTTATGCCGAGACGACGACCGGCGAGAATACGGCCATGACCTCGATTGCCTACCCGGTCATGTCGGGCGGCAAGCTGATCGGCGTCAGTGGCGTCGATATCTCCCTGAAGGCGCTCCGGGACAAGCTCTCGACACTTCATCCCTTCGGCTCTGGCCGCGTCACGCTGCTTTCACAGACCGGCAAATGGATCGTCGCGCCAATCGCCGAGCTTTCCATGAAGGACTATGACGGCGAAGGCGCGGATGCGGTGAAGAGCGCGCTCTCGACGCTGCAGCCATCGGTCGTTAAAAATCTGACCTTTGATGGCTACGAGCCGTTCGACCGCGTCGTCTATCCCTTCGCCCTGCCCGATGTGAACACGGCCTGGGTCATCCTCGTCGACGTGCCGCACACGGCCATCAACGCGCCCGTTCAGGATCAGACCTTCATGATGGTCGCCGCCGGCATCCTCGTGCTCGCAGCCGTCATGCTCGCGCTCTATCTCGCCGTCCGCTTCCTCGTTCAGCGCCCGATCGGCAGTCTCGTTGCCAGCGTCAAGGCACTCAGCGACGGCCGTTACGAACAGCCGGTCGCCGGTCAGGACCGCGCCGACGAGATCGGCTCCGTGGCCAAGGCCCTTGAAGGCTTCCGCTTTGCGCTCGCCGACACGCAGCGCCTCGAAGCCGAGGCAAACAGCCAGCGTGATGCAGCCGAAGCTGAGCGCGGTCGGTCGGAAACCGAGCGGCATCAGTCGATTACGTTGCAGCGTCACATCGTCTCGATCGTCGGCTCCGGCCTGTCGGAACTGTCAGAGGGCAATCTCGGCCACCGCATTACCGAGGACTTCCCGGGCGAATACGCCAAGCTGAAGCAGGATTTCAACGCGGCGCTGGAAAGCCTCGAAGAAACCATCAACACGATGAACCTCAGCGTCGTGAACATCGGCTCGGGCACGAGCGAAATCAGTGGCAGCGCCTCCGATCTCGCCAAGCGCACCGAGCAGCAGGCAGCAAGCCTGGAGGAGACCGCAGCCGCCCTCAACGAGCTCACCGCGCAGGTCAATTCCAGCGCGGAGAACGCCCGCACAGCTGCCGACAACGTCAACCTCGCCTGCGAGGATGCGGAAAAGTCGGGCGAAGTGGTGCGCAAGGCGATCGCTTCGATGAAGGGTATCGAGCAGTCGTCCACCGAGGTTTCGCGGATCATCGGCGTCATCGACGAGATCGCCTTCCAGACCAACCTGCTGGCGCTGAATGCTGGCGTCGAAGCCGCGCGTGCCGGTGAAGCCGGCAAGGGTTTCGCCGTTGTCGCACAGGAAGTCCGTGAGCTGGCACAGCGTTCCGCCAATGCCGCCAAGGAGATCAAGACGCTCATCAACACCTCGGCCGTGCAGGTCAAGGAAGGCGTCGATCTGGTCGGTCGCGCCGGCGATACGCTGCACAAGATCTCCGAGCAGGTCATGGGCATCAATGGCCTTATCCGCCAGATCTCGGCATCAGCCAGCGAACAGGCGATTGGCCTGAAGGAGATCAACCAGGCCATGAACCAGATGGACCAGGTTACCCAGCAGAACGCCGCCATGGTCGAGGAGTCGACGGCCGCCAGCGTGACGCTCAACGATGAAGCCCAGACCCTGAAGCAACTCGTGACGCGCTTTCGCGTATCCGGCATGGGCCAGGCTTCGGCGCTTCGCTCCACAGCTCAGCAGATGCGCGCGCCGAGCGCGGCACCAGCCTATCGCCCGGCAGCCGCGCCAGCACCACGCCGCGCGGTTCCTCAGGCGCACGGTGCGGCCGCGCTCGCCCAGGACAATTGGGAAGAGTTCTAAGCCGAGTCCGATGGCTTGAAACGAAAAAAGGCGCCTGAGCAATCAGCCGCCTTTTTACTGGAATATTGAATGCTCAAGCTGCGTTGGAGGTCTGTTCCTCGTTGAGGAACGCATAAATCGCCGAAGCAGAGTCGGTCGCACGCAGCTTGGCGACGAGATCGTGGTCGCGCAGCACGCGGGCGATGCGCGACAGAGCCTTGAGGTGATCGGCGCCTGCGCCTTCCGGTGCGAGGAGCAGAAACACCAGATCGACGGGCTGATCGTCCAGGGCCTCAAAATCCACCGGCTGATCGAGACGTGCGAAGATGCCGACGATGGAGTGGACGCTTGCGAGTTTGCCGTGCGGTATGGCGATGCCGTTTCCGACGCCGGTCGAGCCCAGGCGCTCGCGCTGCAGGACAACATCGAAAATTTCCCGCTCCGAAAGTCCTGTGACTTTCGACGCCTTTGCAGCCAATTCCTGGAGGAGTTGTTTCTTGGAATTTACCCTGAGGGCGGGAATGATCGCATTTTGCTGCAGCAAATCTGCCAAAGCCATTTTATTTTCCTTCTGCGCCAAGAAAGGGAGAGCGGCAGCCTAACTGCCGCCCATCGCCTGATCTCAGCTTTTGATGCTGGCTGCATCAATCCAGCCAATGTTACCGTCATGGCGACGATAAACGATGTTTAGTTGTTCCTTGCCGGGGCTACGGAACAGCAACAGCGGCTCGTCCGTCATGTCGAGCGCCATCACGGCGGTCGCTACCGACATTGTTTTCAGTTGCTTGCTACTTTCAGCGACAATCGCCGGCGCGAAGTCGTCTGGAATCTCGTCGTCCTGGTCCGACATCCCATCCATGACGGTGTACGCGACTTCTGCAGAACCATTCTGGTGATTTCCGGAGTGGTGATCCTTCAGCTTGCGTTTGTAGCGGCGAAGACGCTTCTCGATCCGTTCGGAAGCGGCATCGAAGGCCAACTGCGGATCCATCGCCTCTCCGGCGGCATGCAACACAACTCCGCTATCGAGATGGAGCTTGCAGTCGGCGGAAAACCGGGCGTTGGCCTTTTGCACGATCACCTGACCAGAATACCCTCCGTCGAAGTATTTCGTGACGGCTACACCGATTTGGTCCTCAATCCGCTGACGGAACGAGTCACCAATTTCCATATGTTTACCGGATACACGCACACTCATGGAGTTTCCCTTCTTATAGTGGTTTGCGAGTACCAGTTTACGCCAAGGCTCACCCTCATCCAAGCACTTCGCGCGATCCCAAGCAAGATCGGCCGAAGTTCCCGGCTTCAGGCGCCCTGAGGATGATGGGGATAACTTCCAACGCTGTCCACAGCGCCAATTGCGGCGCGCTTCTAGCCAGAAGTTACCAAAATGTCAACAGACACATTCATTAGAACTCGGAAATACACGCATTGGTCGCCGCACACGACAATCAAAAGCCCGCGACCTTGGCCAAGGCCCGCTTCTCCCGCCTGCGCTGGACGGACGAAGCGATATTCATTGCCTCACGGTACTTCGCGACCGTTCGGCGGGCAAGATCGACGCCGCCCTTCCTCAGGATATCCACTATATCGTCATCGGAGAGCACGGCATCCGGGCTTTCCTGCATGATAAGGGCGCGAATCTTGTGGCGCACAGCCTCGGCCGAATGGCTGTCGCCGCCTTCGACGGCACTGATGGAGACGCTGAAGAAATATTTGAGCTCGAAGAGACCCCGCGGCGTCAGCATATACTTGTTCGATGTCACGCGGCTAACGGTGGATTCGTGCATCTTGATCGCGTCGGCCACCGTCTTAAGGTTGAGCGGTCGCAGGTGATCGACACCGTCCATCAGGAAGGCATCCTGCTGCCGAACGATCTCGCTTGCGACCTTCATGATCGTCTTGGCACGCTGATCGAGGCTCCGGGTCAGCCAGTTGGCGGTCTGCAGACATTCCGACAGAAAGGCGTAATCGTCACCACTCTTCGTGACTTTGGAAAAATACGCTTGATTGACCAGAACGCGCGGCAGCGTGTCGGGATTAAGCTCGACCAACCAGCCGCCGTCGGAGCCTGCGCGCACGACGACGTCGGGCATGATCGCCTCCGACATTCCGGCTTCGAAGCCCGCGCCTGGCTTCGGATTGAGCTGGCGGATCTCGCCCAACATATCGAGCAGATCTTCTTCATCCACGCCGCAAAGCCGCTTCAGCGTGGCGAAATCGCGCCGCCCCAAAAGCTCGAGATTGCAGACCAGCGCCTGCATGGCGGGGTCGAAGCGGTCCTTCTGCCGAAGCTGGATCGCCAGGCATTCGGCCAGGTTGCGCGCGAAAACGCCGGGCGGATCGAGGGTCTGCAAGGCGGCGATCACGCGCTCGACATCGTCGACGCTCGCGCCCAGCCTATCGGCAGCTTCCATCGCATCGCCCTGGAGATAGCCTGCCTCGTCCAGCTGATCGACGAGGTACTGGGCGATCAGGCGATCGGACATATCGGGCAAGATAAAGGGCAATTGCTGGGCAAGGTGATCGCGCAACGAGATCTGACCGGCAACGAAATCATCGAGATCGTAGCTTTCTGCCCCTTCGCCGTTGCCGGGCATTGACTTCCACTGGCTGATCAACTCTGGAGCGTCGGCGCGCTGCGGGACGCCGTCATCGGGAAAGACGTTGGCATAGTTGGCATCGAGTTCGTCGCTGAGGCGACTTGCACCGCCGGTATTGCCGCTCTCGTACCAGTCGCCCGACAAAACCTCGGTTCGGCTGTCGTAGCCGCCATCGCCGGGTTCTTCCACCTGCGGTGCATAGGCCTCATCCTCCGCGCCTCCGCGCTCGGTGATTGCGTCCGCGTCGTTTGACGGAAGTTCCAATAGTGGGTTCTTTTCGACTTCCTGGGCAATGAACTGCGTCAGCTCGAAATGCGTCATTTGCAGCAACTGAATGGACTGCATCAGTTGCGGTGTCATCACCAGCGACTGGTTCTGGCGCAGGAAAAGATTGGCCGACAGTGCCATAGCGGACGCGAAACTCCCGTTCGTCTCCTCCGGGAAACCGCGTCCTGTCACGGGCTCAGGCCACGGAAATCCAAGTTGGCCCAAAAATTGCTTTTTTATTCTATTTGGTCAAGCGGAACTGTCACAGAAGGTGAATTTCCGCGGCGCCGGAGCGCGTCAAAGGCTGAAATTGTCGCCCAGGTAGAGGCGGCGCACTTCCGGATTGTTGACGATGTCGTTGGCACGACCATGCGTCAGGACTTCGCCAGCATGGATGATATAAGCGCGGTCGATCAGCCCCAAAGTCTCGCGCACATTGTGATCGGTGATCAGCACGCCGATGCCGCGCGCCGTCAGATGATGAACGAGATGCTGGATGTCCGCGACGGAGATCGGATCGACGCCCGCGAACGGCTCGTCGAGGAGCATGAAGGTAGGATCGGTCGCCAGCGCGCGGGCGATTTCGAGGCGGCGACGCTCCCCACCGGAAAGCGACACGGCCGCACTCTTGCGCAGCTTACGAATGTGAAACTCGTCGAGCAGTTCATCGAGCTTCTTCTCGCGCGCAGCCCTATTGTTGATATGCACTTCCAGAACCGCGCGAATGTTTTCTTCAACAGTCAGACCGCGGAAGATCGAGGCTTCCTGAGGCAGGTAGCCAACGCCCAGTCGCGAACGGCGATACATCGGCATCGTCGTAACGTCATTGCCGTCGATCTCGATCGTACCCTCGTCAACGGGCACAAGCCCGGTGATCATATAGAAACAGGTCGTCTTGCCGGCGCCGTTCGGACCCAGCAGGCCAACGGCCTCGCCGCGTCGAACGACCAGCGACACGCCGTTCACGACACGCCGGGTGCTGTAGGTCTTGGTCAGACCGCGCGCAATCAGCGTGCCCTGGTAACGGCTTTTGTCACCGGCGGGGGTCTCAGCAGCCGCTTGGGGGCCGGACCTGCCGGACATGGTCGATAGCGAGAATAACTTCACGTGGTAAGGCCGGGGTCAGTTCTGTTTCTGTGACTTCGGATCAAGCTGAATCTGGACGCGCCCCCCGCAGCTATCCAGCTGTGCCTGTCCCGTCTCCATGTGCACCGTCAGCTGGCAACCAGTAAAGACGTTCGGTCCATCGGTAAGGACAACCTTTTCGCCCTTGAGGATGAAAAGCTGCTTGGCCATGTCGAAAGAACCGTTATCGGCGGTGGCTGTCTGCGTGCCCGAGTTCAGGAACACCTTGTCCGTCACGATGATGTGATCGATATCAGTGTTGCCCGATGAAATCGACGCTGAAGCGTCCTTGGCGCCGGCTGCGGGGGCCGCATTCGCGTCGCCGCCCTTCGGCTTGTAGTAGACCGTCATATGTCCGGCCTGCAGCGTCGTCTTGCCCTGCACCACTTTCACATTGCCCGTGAAATCGGCCGTGTGTTCCTGATCGTGGATCTCCAGCTTGTCGCTCTCGATCTGGATCGGCTCGTCCCTGTTCAGCTTCAGGCCGTCCATCTGGCTGGTCGTTGCCTGCGCCAATGCGCCTCCGGCCAACAGCAGCAGCGCCACCGCGCCATTGAGGAATACTGCTCCCGCCTTGCGGGTAGAAATGCGACAATCGTTTGTCATGGTGACCCGGCTGTTAAGTGCCCTGTTTGTGAATGGTGGAGGGATCGACATTCATGCGTACATTCCCCTCGAATGTGATCGTCCGCCCCTTATCCGTCATCTTGATCGACTGCGCAACAATAGAAGCAGTATCTTTCTGAATACTTACGGGATCCTCGCTCGTGAGCTTCCCGCCTTTGATGTCAACCTTGGCGCTCTGGAAGTTGGCCGTCAGCCCGTTGCTCAAAAGGATGACAAAGGGGGATTTGACATCGAGATTGTCGGTCGCACGGTCGTAGTCTGCAGCCGTCGCTTCGACGCGGGCGATCAGATCGTCCTTCATCGGTACTGCGGCCTTGATCTTCTCAAGCGTCATCAGGTTGGGATTCTTGATATCCTGAAGCGCCCGCTCGGCCAACATCGAATAGTTGATTCCATCCGAATTGCGGCCCGAGATCGCGGGTTTCTCCATCACCACCTTGCCGTTCTCGATCTTGGCACCCTCGATCTTGATGTTCTCCGGCAGGTAGGTGCGAATTACGGAAACACCAATGAAGACCAGCGACACCGCAACGGCTGCGATCGGAAGTATGATCTTCAGGCGGCGTACACGTGCGGAATGGAAGCGCGCAGCGCCATAGGCGCTTTGCTGCGGCCTCACGTAGTCAGCCCTTCCGCTGGTGTTCAATGTATTGAGCATAAACCTGGTCCGTGTCGGTGATCGGGCAGCGTATATAGGCATTGCCGCGCCCGATCACAGTTCGTTTCGCATTATTACACTGACTTGCCAATATGGATTTTTTTCTGCAACAAGCAACAAAGGCGCCGACGCATGGTAAATCGACGTGTCCGAACGGCGCAGGAGCCCTAGATTTACGGGATCGCGCGTGCTCGCCACCCCCTGGAGGAATGAATGGACAGTTCGATGATCGCCGATCGCCGCAGGCTTCGCCGCAAGGTCGGTTTCTGGCGCGTCGTCGCGGTATTGCTGCTCGTGGTATTGGGCTTCGCTGCTTACCGGGTATTCCTTGGCGACATAGCAACCAGCCGGCCGCACGTCGCCCATGTGACCATTTCCGGGCTGATCACCGATGATGACGAGCTGCTGGAGCGGCTGAAAAAGATTGAAAAGAACGACGCGGTGAAGGCCGTCGTCGTCTCCATTTCCTCACCCGGCGGCACGACCTATGGCGGCGAGAGGGTCTTCAAGGCGATCCGCGCCATTGCCGCCAAGAAACCTGTTGTATCCGACGTGCGCACGCTGGCTGCTTCCGCCGGCTACATGATCGCGACCGCCGGCGACATGATTATTGCCGGAGACAGCTCGATCACCGGTTCGATCGGGGTGATCTTCCAATATCCGCAGGTCAAGCCGCTGCTCGACAAGATCGGCGTTTCAATCGAGGAGATCAAATCCTCACCGTTAAAGGCCGAGCCCTCGCCATTCCATCCGGCGAGCGACGAGGCCAAGGCCATGATCAACAATATGATTGTTGACAGCTATGGGTGGTTCGTCGATCTGGTCGCCGAGCGCCGCAAGCTGCCGCGCGAGGACGTGCAGAAGCTTGCCGATGGCACCATTTTCACGGGCCGCCAGGCACTCAAGGTCAAGCTGATCGACCAGATCGGCGGGGCTGACGATATCAGGGCCTACCTTGAGACACGCAAGGTCAGCAAGAGCTTGCCTGAGGTCGATTGGGACAAGAAGAGCAGCACGTCATTCCTGCTCGCAGACAGCGCGTCTCAGATCCTGACGCTGCTTGGCTACGACGATCTTGCCAAGGCTCGCGATCTCGGTGGAATCCTGCCGCAAAAGTTGCTCCTTGACGGGCTCCTTTCAGTTTGGCAGGTTGGCCATGACTGATAAGAAATCAATAATTTAAGGGGGCGAAAGTGATCAAGTCCGAACTGGTGCAGATAGTTGCAGCCCGCAACCCGCATCTTTACCATCGCGACGTCGAGAATATCGTCAACGCGGTGCTCGACGAGATCACCGACGCGCTTGCGGCGGGCAACCGCGTCGAGCTGCGCGGATTCGGTGCGTTCTCGGTAAAGAACCGCCCGTCCCGCTCAGGCCGCAACCCACGTACCGGCGATACCGTTTTCGTCGAGGAGAAGTGGGTTCCCTTCTTCAAGACCGGCAAGGAACTGCGCGAGCGCCTCAACCCGGGACAGGCCGACGAAGAGGATTGATCCTCGCCTGCATGGCAGCCTGCGGCAAGCCCGCACTTGAACTTGGCTCTTGGCCCACTATCCTGCTGACCAGATCAAAGCGCCGCGTCGACGACGGCGCGCGCTGAAATACGGAGGCCGAGCATGGCGAAGAAGATCACCAACCTTTTGATTTTTCTGCCACTTGGAATCATCTTCATCATCTTCTGCGTCGCCAACAGGCAAATCGTGACGCTCGCCTTCAATCCGTTCCGGCCGGATGACCAGGTCCTTTCCCTGTCGGCGCCGTTCTTCGTGTTCATTTTCATAACGCTGATCATCGGCATGTTGGTCGGGTCTGCTGCGACCTGGCTCACCCAGGGAAAATACCGCAAGCGTGCGCGCACCGAAGCCAAGGAAGCCGTTCGCTGGCAGACCGAGGCGGACCGCCACAAGACGCGGGCCGAGGAAATTGCGGGGCAGCTGCCGTCGAGGTGACGCGCCAGCCAGGGCCTAAAGGTTGGAGCGCGTCGACAAACCGGAGCGTGGCGCACAGGCTGAAATAAGGCCGAGCAAGCACTTGCAGCCATAGACCCAGCTTCATAGCTATATAAAATAGAACCCAGTGCACATCTGCTAGGCACAGTCGTTTCGCGACACACGCCCCGCGCCTTGCGAGGATGAGACCATGAATATCGACGAAATCCTGCGGTCAGTCGTGGCCGTTCGCTCCTCAATTCCGGAAGATGCCTTTACAGCCGGCACGCTCGGCACCCGCCGGGAAGGCAGCGGCGTCGTCATCAAGCCATCCGGACTGGTCCTCACCATCGGCTACCTGATCACCGAGGCCGAGGAAGTTTGGCTGACCACGCTTGACGGGCGCGTCATCGCAGCCCATCCGCTCGCCTATGACCAGGAGACCGGGTTCGGCCTGCTTCAGGCGCTGGGGGATATCGGCCTACCGGCATTGGAATTCGGTGATGGCGCCGGAGCCAGCCTCGGCGACCCTGTCGTGCTGGCGGATGGCATCGGCCAGTTCGTGGAAGCCAGGATCGTGGCAAAGCAGGAGTTCGCCGGCTATTGGGAATATCTGCTCGATGAGGCAATCTTTACCACACCCGCCCACCCGTCCTGGGGCGGGGCCGCACTCATTGATGCCGAAGGAAAGCTGCTCGGGATCGGTTCACTGCGCCTGCAGATGAGCCAGAACGACGAGATTGCCGATATCAACATGATCGTGCCGATCAACCTGCTTCCGCCAATTCTCGATGACCTCATGACGCGCGGCCGCGTCAACAAGCCGCCGCGACCGTGGCTCGGAGCCTTTTCCGCGGAGAGCAACGGCGATGTGGTTGTGATGAGCGTGGCTGACGGAAGCCCGGCGGCTCAGGCCGGCTTGCGGCGAGGCGACATCATTTCCGAGATCCGCGATGGCGAAGTCGATGGCCTTGCCGATTTCTACCGCAAGGTCTGGAGCAGCGGCCCGGCCGGCGCGGAAATCCCGATGCGGGTGCTGCGCGACGGCCGTGAGGCGTGGCTGCGCATCAGGTCCGCCGATCGCAACGCTTTTCTGAGGAAGCCGCAACTGCAATAGGCCTGCCAAGCTGAAGAACGATGCTAGACGGCCGGATAGAAACTCATCTCTTCATAGTCGCCCTCCGCTGACGTGCCCGATCCCGTGACGATGAAACCCTTGGAGCGATAAAAGGCGTTCGCGCGATCGTTTTTGACCAGGCATTTCAGCCGATACTTTTTATGTGGCCAACCCGGCAGCGCCGCAAGCAGGGCAGCGCCGATCCCCTGCCCTCGCCAGAATTTGCTGACATAAAGCATGTGAATGAAATCGTCCGGCGCCCACAGTGTCATGAAACCTGCGGCCTCGCCGTTCGGTGCCTCTGCGAGCCACAGATGTTCGCCCTGCATGTGGGCTTTGAAGTCCTCGTGGCGGAAGCTGGCGGGATCAACCCACACGAAGGTCTCGCGGCGGACAGCCAGATATATGTCGGCAAGTCGCTCCAAATCCGACTGACGTGGCGATCTGATGGTCCACTCTACGGATTGTGGCTTCGTCTGGACGGAGAAATCTGTCAATTCGGACCCTTATTCTGCGGCCTTGGCACTGACGGCAGCGTTGAAACTGGAAAAGAATTGCTGCGCCAGCTTCGTGGATGTCGAGTCGATCAATCGCGCGCCGAGCTGCGCGATCTTGCCACCAACCTGGGCTTTTGCCTCATACTGCAGGACCGTCTCGCCGCCGTCGTCCTTCAGCACCACATCGGCGCCCCCCTTGGCGAAACCGGCAATACCGCCTTTGCCCTCGCCCGAGATCGTATAGCTTTGCGGCGCCTTGATGTTGGATAACAAGACCTCGCCGTTGAACGTTGCAGAAACCGGACCGATTTTGACCTTCACCACCGCTGTCAGCTCGGTCGGAGATTTCATCTCCAGGCTCTGACAGCCCGGAATGCACTGCTTCAATACCTCAGGGTCGTTGAGCGCTGCCCATACGACATCCCGAGGAGCGGTAATCCGTTCTTCGCCGGTCAAGTCCATCCGAAATCCTCCCATTTCGACCTGCCTCAATTTATCACAGCCGGAAAGCGCTTTGCCAAGGTGAAACGGAATGCTATTTGCACGGGCTCTATCAAATTGAAACACGCGGAAGATCACGTGAGACAGAAAGAACGCCGGCCGGGCCTGAAATCCGCCGCCGGCCCCTCCGGCGCACGCCGCGCCGACGATCGAGGCACACGCCCGGCGAAGCCCGCGCCAGCCCGTGAGAAGGTGCGCGAACCGGCCTCCGTGCCTGTCGCCATCGACCGGCCGCTGATGGCGCGTACGGGCGAGCGTCCGGCCGAACGCGTGCCCGTCATCCTCGAATCCCTTGGCGCAGGCGACTTCCATCTGATCGACAGCGGCAACGGCGAAAAGCTGGAGCAATACGGTCCCTACCGGATCGTGCGCCCGGAAGGCCAGGCGCTGTGGCAGCCATCGTTGCCAAAGCAGGTCTGGGAAAAGGTCGATGCCGTCTTCACCGGCGATACCGACGAGGAAGGCACAGGGCGCTGGCGCTTTCCCAAGGAAGCGCTCGGCGAGACCTGGCCGCTCAATCTGCTCGGTGTGGATTTCTACGGCCGCTTCACGTCGTTCCGCCACGTCGGCGTCTTTCCCGAGCAGATCGTCCACTGGACCTGGATGAAGCAGCAGGTGGAGGCCGCCGGGCGGCCGCTGAAGGTGCTGAACCTCTTCGGCTACACCGGTGTCGCCTCCCTGGTTGCGGCAGCCGCCGGAGCGGAGGTCACGCATGTGGACGCTTCCAAGAAGGCAATCGGTTGGGCGCGCGAAAACCAGGCGCTGAGCCGGCTGGAGAAGGCGCCGATCCGCTGGATCTGCGAGGACGCGATGAAGTTCATCCTGCGCGAGGAACGCCGTGGTAACAGCTACGACATCATCCTGACCGACCCGCCGAAATTCGGCCGCGGACCGAATGGCGAGGTTTGGCATCTCTTCGAGCATCTGCCGCTGATGCTCGATATCTGCCGCGAGATCCTGTCTGCGAAGGCGGTTGGGCTGGTGCTCACGGCCTATTCGATCCGGGCGAGCTTCTATTCGATCCATGAACTGATGCGCGAGACGATGCGCGGCGCCGGCGGGGCCGTCGAATCCGGCGAGCTCGTCATTCGCGAGGCCGGACTGGACGGCAAAGCGCCGGGACGCGCACTCTCCACCTCCCTCTTCTCCCGCTGGGTGCCGAAATGAGCCATGAACACCGGGGCCACGGCCCGCATAAGGTCGGGCACGTCAAAGAGGTCACTTCGCTCGCCAATCCGATCATCAAAGACATCAAGGCGCTGACGAACAAGAAGTCGCGCGAAGAGAGCGGCACCTTCATGGCCGAGGGACTGAAGCTGGTGATCGATGCGATTGAGCTCGGCTGGACGATCCGCACGCTGGTTTACGCCAAGGCCGCCAAGGGCAAACCGCTGGTCGAGCAGATGGCGACAAAGACCGTCGCCTCCGGCGGGCTGGTGCTGGAGGTCAGCGAGAAGGTGATCTCCTCGATCACCCGGCGCGACAATCCGCAGATGGTGGTCGGCATCTTCGAAAGCCGCTGGAAGCCCCTCCGCGAGATCCACCCGAAGCAGGGTGAGACCTGGATCGCCCTCGACCGCGTGCGCGACCCCGGCAATCTCGGCACGATCATCCGCACAGCCGATGCTGCTGGTGCCTCCGGCGTGATCCTTGTCGGCGAGACGACCGATCCCTTCTCGCTGGAAACGGTGCGCGCCACCATGGGCTCGGTGTTTGCCGTTCCCGTCGCCCGCGCGACACCGGAAGAATTCATTTCGTGGAAGAAACATGCCGGCGTCTCCGTCGTCGCGACGCACCTGGCAGGCTCGGTCGACTACCGGACGATCGACTACAAGAAGAGGCCCATCGTGATCCTGATGGGCAACGAGCAGTCCGGCCTGCCAGAGCATCTTGCCAAGGAAGCCGACGCGCTTGCACGCATTCCGCAGCAGGGCCGCGCCGACTCGCTCAATCTTGCCGTCGCGAGCGCCGTCATGCTGTTCGAGGCGCGGCGCCATCTCCTCTCACTCGACGAGGCCAAATGACCGAACAGACGCTAGAACGCCCCACACTGTTTGCCCGCCCGTTGCCGATCCTGGTCTTCATCATCATCGCCGTCGTGCTCGACCAGATCGTCAAGATCGTCGTCGACCATACGCTGCCGCTGCAGGAGCCGGTGCATCTCATCCCGATGTTGGCCCTCTACCGGACCTACAATCTCGGCGTCGCCTTCTCCATGCTGTCGGGCATGGATGGCTGGTTTATCGTCGGCATGCGCCTGATCATCGTCGCTTTCGTCATCTGGCTCTGGCATCGCACCGGCAAGCAACGCACCTTCGCCCATCTCGGCTATGCGCTGATCATCGCCGGCGCGCTTGGCAACCTGATCGATCGTTTCCTCTACGGTCACGTGATCGACTACATCCTGTTTCATACCGAAACATGGTCGTTCGCCGTCTTCAACCTGGCCGACAGTTTTATCACCATCGGCGCGGGATGCGTGATTCTGGATGAGCTGATACAACCTAAAAACGCAGACCGTTAAAATCTTAGCGGTTTGCTGAAGGCATTTGGAACCGCCGCCATGTTATCCGGCGGCCATGCAAGGTCTCGGTCAATTGCACGAAAGGCTTGCCGCCGCGTTCGGGTGGCCTACCGCTCATCGCGAAGGTGAGCGGGGTTCGGATGCTGCTGCTTATCAAACCGAGTTCGTTTCTCCGCAAGTCCAACGCAACCGCGTGGGCCGCAAGCTTCTGTCATGGTGGTTGGGCGGCCTTGGACTTGTTGCCGGCTCTGTCCTTGTCGCCATGGCGCAGGCGGGGGGGCCGTTGCTGCTTTCGATCGGCCTCGGCGTCGCCGCACTTGCCTTTATCGTGCTTCTCGCAATCCTTTCGACCGCCAGGCAGAGAAGTTCGAGGAAGTACCCCACCGGCGTCTCCTCTGCATGGACCCAGGGTGCGGCTCTCTTTGCCGATATCCATGACGCGCTTGGCGACATTACCGTCACGCGCCACATGGATCGGCGCATCGTCGGCACCAATGAGGCGTTTCGTCGGCTGACGGGCCGGCTCAATCCCGAGGGGCTAACCTGTGAGGAAATCGGCATCGCCTTTCGTCCCGGCACGGCGCCGCATCGCTTCGAGGTGGAGATTTCGACACCCGAGGGCCAGCGCATCTACTTCTGGCGTGATGTCGTTACCCGCGACCCGGCCGACGGACGGCTGCTGCTCCAGAGTATCGCTCGCGATGTCACCGAAGAACGGCTGACGGCACAAGCCCGCGAGGAGGCCCGGCAGAAAGCCGAATACAACAGTGCCGCCAAATCGCGCCTGCTTGCCACCGTCAGCCATGAGATCCGCACGCCGCTATCCGGCATCCTCGGCATGACGCATCTGCTGACCGAAACCCGACTGACGCAGGAACAGCAGAACTATCTCACAGGCATCCGCCAATCCGGCTATGCATTGACACAGCTGGTCGAAGACCTTCTTGACTTCTCGACTATCGAGGTTGGTCGTTTCCAGCTGCGTCCGCGGGCGGAATCGCTTCGCAAGCTGCTTGAGAGCGTCGTCGAAATGCTCGCCCACCGCGCCCATGAAAAAGGTATCGAGATCGGGGCGACGGTTTCTTCCGAGTTGCCGGAACTCATGAGCTTCGATCCGGCGCGCCTGCGTCAGGTCCTCTTCAACGTCATCGGCAACGCCGTGAAATTCACGCAGGCGGGCGGCGTTTTCGTGCGGGCATCGCTGCAGGGCAACGACGTCCTGATCAGCGTCACCGACACCGGGCCCGGCATGACCGCGGAAGAACAGAACCGCATCTTCGGCGAGTTCGAGCAGGGTGGAACGCCGATCGAGAAGAGCGCCGGGACGGGTCTTGGCCTCTCGATTTCCGCCCGTATCATGCGCGAGTTCGGCGGCTCGCTTACGGTGGCCAGCGAGAAAGGAACCGGCAGCGAATTCAGCATCCGGTTCCCGATCGACATTCCGGAGGAAGGCCGTGGTCGCCACAACGCCGTGCTTGCCGGCAGCGTCGTGCTGCTGCTGGCGCCTGCCGGTGCGGCGCGCATGGCGATATCAGAGACGATCGCAACGCTCGGCGGCGATTGCCACCTGGTGACAGATGGCACGAGCGCGCATGACATGTTGCTCGCCATGGCGTCGCGCGGCCGCCGGCCGACTGACATCATCGTCGACCACCGCATGTCGGCAGAGTTCGCCGACCACCTCGCCGACCGTGCCGAGATCGCGGCACTCGGTCTGCGCAAGATCTTCCTGGTCAACCCCGAAGAGCGCAACGCCCATCCCCTCGACCTGTTCGACGCCTGGCTGATACGGCCGCTGCGCGAACAGTCGCTGATCGACGTGCTGCGTGGGCGGATGCGCGGGATGGAAAAGCGCGATGCGTTGAACGACAACCAGCCCGGGTTCAGCGTCTCCATCCCCGAAGCCGGGCTCCAGGGCGGGCTGCGCATTCTGCTCGCGGAAGATGACCCGATCAACGCTATGCTCATTCGGGCAATGCTCGAAAAGGCCGGCCATACCGTCGAGCACGTCGAACATTTCGAAACGCTTCTCGACCGTGCGCTATCAGAGCGAAGCGTGCGCCCCGATATCGTGATCAGCGATCTTTCCATGCCGGGCGGCGACGGTATCGATATGCTTGGCCGGCTACGCGGCCATGAGCGCCGACTCGATGTTCCGCCCGTCCCGATCATTGTACTGACCGCCGACAAGCGCGACGAATCCCGTAGACAAGTCTTGCTGAATGGTGCAAACCGCGTCATGGTAAAGCCGGTTGACCCGATAAGGTTGCTGACGGAAGTCCAAGCTGTTGCTGCGCTTTCGGCCCGCCGCGCGGAAGCGCGGTAGCCATCAAACAACCGGCACGCTTCTTGCGTGTGGCGGTTGTATGATGTCACTTTCCTGTCGCATATAAGTGTTTTATGGCGTGTCAAAAGCCGGCAACGGGAGAATCGCCATGTCAGTAGACGCTTTCAATAGTGCCGTCGCCGAGGTCCATCGGCCGTCGAGCCCGCTTGCGCCGAAGGAAGGCGATATCCTCGGCCGTATCGGCAGTCTTGAGACCCGCCTTGCCCGCACGGCCAGCGAGATCGATGCCGCCCAGGCCGTCCGCTTCCGAGTCTTCGTCGAAGAGATGGGTGCACAGCTTTCGCCGGAAGCCATGCGCCGCAAGCGCGATTTCGATGCCTACGACGCGTTCTGCGATCATCTGCTCGTGCTCGATCGCTCGATCGAGGGCGACAGCGAGGACCAGATCGTTGGCACCTATCGCCTGCTGCGACAGGAAGTCGCGATGGCGAACGGCGGCTTTTACTCGGCTTCGGAATTCGCCATCGACGAGCTGCTTGCCCGCCACCCGGATAAGCGGTTCATGGAACTCGGCCGCTCCTGCGTGCTGCCCGACTACCGCACCAAGCGCACCGTCGAGCTCCTGTGGCAGGGGAACTGGGCCTATGCGCTGAAGCATGGCATGAGTGCCATGTTCGGCTGCGCCTCCTTCCCGGGCATCCACCCGGAAAGCCATGCTCTGGCGCTGTCCTTCCTACATCACAACGTTGCCGCCAAGGATGAGTGGGCCGTAACCGCGCTTCCGCACCTTGCCCGTGACATGGATCTGATGCCGGCAGAAGCGGTCAACCCGAAGCGGGCGCTGATGGCGCTACCGCCGCTGATCAAGGGTTATCTCCGCCTCGGCGCGATGGTCGGTTCGACTGCCGTGGTCGACAAGGCCTTCAATACGACAGACGTTCTGATCGTCCTGCCGATCGCCAGCATTTCCGATCGCTACCTGAACTATTACGGCGCCGATGCCGGGCGGTTCGCGAGCTGATTTTCCACCGACGGAAAGATGGAGCGAGAGGCTGCCTCCCGCTCCGCCTCCGTTTACGATCCTGCCGTATAAGCTGCGATCGCGGCCATATTGACGATGTCGGAATCCTTCGCGCCCATCGAGGTGATCTGAACCGCCTTGTCGAGGCCGACGAGGATCGGGCCGATCACAGTCGAACCGCCGAGTTCCTGCAGCATCTTCGTGGAGATCGAGGCCGAGTGGAAGGCCGGCATCACGAGTACGTTGGCCGGGCCGGACAGGCGGCAGAACGGATACTGCTCCATCACCTTGCGGTTCAGCGCCACATCGGCGGCCATTTCGCCGTCATACTCAAAATCGACGCGGCGCTTGTCGAGGATCTTCACGGCCTCGCGCACGCGCTCCGAGCGCTCGCCGGATGGATGGCCGAAGGTCGAATAGGCAAGCATGGCGACGCGCGGCTGATAACCCATGCGGCGCGCGAAGCCTGCCGCTTCCACGGCGATGTCGGCAAGTTCTGCCGCCGACGGCATGTCGTGGACGGCAGTATCCGCAACGAAGACGGTGCGGCCTCGGCAAAGTGCAACCGACACACCGATCACCTGATGCCCCGGCTTCATGTTGATGCAGCGGCGCACATCTTCGAGCGCGGTCGAATAGTTACGGGTGATGCCGGTGACCATCCCGTCCGCATCGCCAAGCGCCACCATGCACGCGGCGAAGTGGTTGCGATCCTGGTGTATCAGGCGCTGGGCGTCGCGATGCAGGTAGCCCTTACGCTGCAGGCGCGCATAGAGATAGTCGATATAGACGTCGACGCGGGTGGAAATACGCGCATTGACGATTTCCAGTCCCGGCCGGTTGAGATCGATGCCGGCGCGTTCGGCGGTCGCGTGAATCAGGTCCTCACGGCCGAGCAGGATCGCTGTACCGAGCTGCTGGTTGGCATAGGACATTGCCGCACGCATGACCTGTTCTTCTTCGGCTTCGGCAAAGACCACCCGTTTCGGACGGCGGCGAACGCGCTCGTAAAGGCTTGCAAGCGTCGAGGCGATGGGATCGCGACGGGCAGAAAGTTCGCGGGCGTAGGTGGCCATGTCGGCGATCGGCCTGCGGGCGACGCCGCTGTCAATGGCGGCCTGTGCCACGGCAACCGGGATCGCAGAGATCAAGCGCGGATCGAACGGCACCGGAATGATGTACTGGGCGCCGAAGCGCGGGCGGTTGCCCTGGTAGGCGGCAACGACATCATCCGGCACGTCTTCGCGGGCCAGGTTCGCGAGCGCCTGGACGGCGGCGATTTTCATGGCATCGTTGATCGTGGTGGCGCGAACATCCAGAGCGCCGCGGAAAATGTAGGGGAAGCCCAGGACGTTGTTGACCTGGTTCGGATAATCGGAGCGACCGGTCGCCATGATGGCGTCGTCGCGGATGCGGGCGACCTCTTCCGGGGTGATCTCCGGATCCGGATTGGCCATGGCGAAAATGATCGGCCGGTCCGCCATCGAGCGGATCATCTTTTCGGAGAAGGCGCCCTTCTGCGAAAGGCCGAGCACGACATCCGCGCCTTTCATGGCCTCTTCGAGCGTGCGCGCTTTGGTCTTGACCGCATGCGCCGACTTCCACTGGTTCATGCCTTCGGTGCGGCCCTGGTAGATCACGCCTTTGGTGTCGCAAAGGACGATGTTCTCAGCCACGAAGCCCATGGCCTTGATGAGCTCGACGCAGGCGATCGCGGCCGCACCCGCGCCATTGCAGACGAGCTTCGTCGTCTTCAGGTCGCGACCGGTCAACTCCAGCGCGTTGATAAGACCGGCGGCAGCAATGATCGCCGTGCCGTGCTGGTCGTCATGAAAAACCGGGATGTCCATCAGCTCGCGCAGGCGCTGCTCGATGATGAAACAGTCTGGCGCCTTGATGTCTTCGAGATTGATGCCGCCAAAGGACGGACCGAGGAAGCGCACGCAGTTGATGAACTCGTCGACATTTTCGGTATCGACTTCAAGATCGATGGAATCGACGTCGGCGAAGCGCTTGAAGAGCACCGCCTTTCCCTCCATGACCGGCTTGGAGGCCACTGCACCGAGATTGCCGAGACCGAGGATAGCCGTACCGTTGGAGATCACCGCGACCATGTTGCCGCGCGTGGTGTAGTCGTAGGCCGTGGCCGGATCGGCGGCGATCGCCTTCACCGGAACGGCAACGCCCGGCGAATAGGCAAGCGACAGATCGCGCTGGGTCGCCATCGGCTTCGTGGCGTTGATCTCCAGCTTTCCGGGCCGTCCCATGGCATGGAATTCAAGAGCCTCGTTGTCGGTCACTGATGTAACCGGCCGCTGCTTCTTCTCGGTATCGGGCATTTTTCCTCCAACGTCTTGTGGGTGACGCCTTGCTCTTCCTCAATCGCGGTTGTCATCTATAGCGGCGGGCGGCTAGGGTTGGCACCTCTTTTTTGGAAAAAAACTGCATCTCCGTGAACGAACGAATAGACACTGAAAGAGAAGCCTTTTCGGCTGCCGAGCTTGCTACGGAAGAAAGCCGTGCATCGGCGACGCCGATGATGGAGCAATTCATCGAGATCAAGGCGAACACCCCTGACTCGCTGCTGTTCTATCGCATGGGCGATTTCTATGAGCTGTTCTTCG
Organism: Rhizobium tibeticum; assembly: GCF_900110205.1. Classification (GTDB taxonomy): domain Bacteria; phylum Pseudomonadota; class Alphaproteobacteria; order Rhizobiales; family Rhizobiaceae; genus Rhizobium; species Rhizobium tibeticum. The sequence goes on from NZ_FOCV01000002.1 coordinate 154,657, forward strand.
AGGATGCGCTGGAAGCATCCCGCGCGCTCGGCATCACGCTCACCAAGCGCGGCCAGCATATGGGGCAGGATATTGCCATGTGCGGCGTGCCGGTGCATGCAGCCGACGACTACCTGCAGAAGCTGATCGCCCTCGGCTTCCGCGTCGCCGTCTGCGAGCAAGTCGAAGACCCCGCCGAAGCCAAGAAACGCGGTTCGAAATCGGTGGTGAAGCGCGACGTCGTTCGCCTTGTCACGCCGGGCACGATCACCGAGGAAAAACTGCTCTCGCCGTCGGAATCGAACTATCTGATGGCACTCACCCGGATTCGCGGCAGCGCCGAGCCGTTGCTGGCGCTTGCCTGGATCGATATCTCGACGGGCATTTTCCGGCTCGCCGAGACCGAAGGCTCACGGCTGCTTGCCGATATCCTGCGCATCGATCCACGCGAACTCATCGTGCCGGACACGATCTTTCACGATCCCGAGCTGAAGCCTGTCTTCGACGTGCTCGGCCGCACCGCCGTTCCGCAGCCGGCCGTGCTGTTCGACAGCGCCACAGCGGAAGGGCGGATTGCACGTTATTTTGGTGTCTCGACGCTCGACGGCTTCGGCACCTTCTCGCGCGCCGAGCTTGCCGCTGCCGCTGCAGCCGTCGCCTATGTCGAGAAGACGCAGATCGCCGAACGGCCGCCGCTTGGGCGGCCGGAGCGCGAGAGCGCCGCTTCCACGCTCTTCATCGATCCGGCGACCCGCGCCAACCTGGAACTTGCCCGCACGCTGTCAGGCGATCGCAATGGTTCTCTGTTGAAAGCAATCGACCGCACCGTGACCGGCGGCGGTGCGCGGCTGCTTGCCGAGCGGCTGATGTCGCCGCTGACCGACCCTGCGCGCATCAACGAGCGACTGGATTCGATCGGCTTCCTGATGGAGGAGCCGTCGCTCTGTGGCGACCTGCGCCACCACCTCAAGCATGTGCCCGATATGCCGCGCGCGCTCTCGCGCCTCGCGCTCGACCGTGGCGGGCCGCGCGACCTCGCCGCCATCCGCCAGGGCCTGAGTGCGGCGGGCGATCTCGCCCGATTGCTGGCCGAAGCCCTGCTGCCGGAAGAGCTGAGACTTGCGCTTTCGAGCCTCCAGGTCCTCCCCTCCAGTCTCGCAGCGCTGCTTTCGGAAACGCTCGGCGACGCGTTGCCGCTGTTGAAGCGCGACGGCGGCTTCCTGCGCGATGGCGCCAATGCCGAGCTCGACGAGGTCAGGGCGCTGCGTGACCAGTCCCGCCGTGTCATCGCCGGCCTGCAGCTGCAATATGCCGAGGAAACCGGCATCAAGTCGCTGAAGATCAAGCACAACAACATCCTCGGCTACTTCATCGAGGTCACCGCCGGCAATGCCGGACCGCTGACCGATACACCCGAAGCCAAGGGCCGGTTCATCCACCGCCAGACGATGGCGAATGCGATGCGGTTCACCACAACCGAGCTTGCCGACCTCGAAAGTCGGATTGCAAACGCTGCCGACAAGGCGCTCGCAATCGAGCTCGCCGCCTTCGACCACATGACATTCGCCGTCGTCGCCGAAGCGGAAGCAATCAAGGCGGGAGCCCGGGCGCTGGCAATCATCGACGTCGCCAGCGGCCTTGCCCTCCTTGCCGACGAGCAGGCCTATAGCCGGCCGCTGGTTGATGCCTCGAAGATGTTTGCGATCGAGGGCGGACGCCACCCCGTCGTCGAGCAGGCGCTGCGACGCCAATCGTCGGGCCCGTTCGTTGCCAATAATTGCGATCTGTCGCCTGTCGCCGACGGCAAGGATGGCGCGATCTGGTTGCTGACCGGCCCGAACATGGGCGGTAAATCGACCTTCCTGCGCCAGAACGCGTTGATTTCGGTCCTCGCGCAGATGGGCTCCTTCGTGCCGGCGACCTCCGCCCATATCGGCATCGTCGACCGTCTATTCTCCCGCGTCGGCGCCTCCGACGACCTTGCCCGCGGCCGCTCGACCTTCATGGTCGAGATGGTCGAAACGGCGGCGATCCTCAATCAGGCGACCGACCGCTCGCTTGTGATCCTCGACGAAATCGGCCGCGGCACGGCAACGTTCGATGGTCTTTCCATCGCCTGGGCAGCCGTCGAGCATCTGCATGAGGCCAATCGCTGCCGCGGCCTCTTCGCCACCCACTTCCATGAGCTGACCGTGCTGTCCGAAAAACTTGCCCGGCTATCGAACGCGACGATGCGGGTGAAGGAATGGGATGGCGACGTGATCTTCCTGCACGAGGTCGGTCCGGGTGCTGCCGATCGCTCCTACGGTATCCAGGTCGCCCGGCTTGCCGGCCTGCCGGCTTCCGTCGTGGCGCGCGCCCGCGACGTGCTGACGCGCCTGGAGGACGCCGACCGCAAGAACCCGGCAAGCCAGTTGATCGACGACCTGCCGCTGTTTCAGGTGGCGGTGCGTCGCGAGGACGCTAGTCGCGGCCCGTCGAAGGTGGAAGAAGCGTTGAAGGGCATGAGCCTCGATGACATGACCCCGCGCGAGGCGATGGAGGCACTCTACGACCTCAAGAAGAAGCTGCAGCGGAGCTAGCCGATGTTCATGGACCGGCTATTCAACGAGACGCAGAGGCTTGCGGCGATTTTCAGCGCACTCGAAGCATTGCGGCTTGCGGACGAGCGCGGCAATCCACGCGGCTGGGCCTCACCCTTTGGCCTGCTCCAGATCATCCGCTGTTGTGCCGGGATTCTGGAGCTTTCCTCCTGTGTCGCAAAGGCTGGCTACCGAGAATGTGACCGCGAGACGCTAGAGGAGATCGCCAGCGAGACGCGCAAGGTGCTCTATTCGGTGCAGGCGCAGGTGGCGGCCTGATTGCCGCATGCAGGCGGTTTCGGACGCGGCAACACCTTTTCGCCAAAATTAAAGGTTCTGCAGTATGAAAGCCCGTGTCATCGGCGGGCAAAGAGGCTATAGCGCATGCAGACGAAACGAGAGGCGCAGCAAGAAGCAGCTGTGCCGCGCGAACAGGAAGCCGCCCCGCGCATGGCGACGACGAACGACATCGATTTCTCCGATATCCTCGACACCGACTATCTGCTGACGATGTGCGACGCTGTGACGGAGGCCAACAAAACGCGGCCTGACGTCATGCGATCCGATCTGTTGGCCATTCTCAAGAAGGCAAGCGGGGAGGGTCGTCAGAAGGCACGCACCCTGCTCTTGGCCGACGGCAGCGGCATCAATTGCGCCCGCCGCATCTCCTGGCTACAGGACCAAATCATCACGGTTCTCTACGAATTCGTCTGCACCCATGTCTTCCCACAGCAGAAGGACAAGTTCGCCGTCACCGCTGTCGGCGGCTATGGCCGCGATACGCTGGCCCCGGGTTCCGACATCGACCTCCTGTTCCTGTTCCAGCCGAAACCGGCGGAGGAGACACACAAGGCGGTCGAATTCATGCTCTACGTCCTCTGGGACATGGGCCTCAAGGTCGGCCACGCCACGCGTACCCTGGAAGAGTGCATCGCGCTGTCGAAGTCCGACATGACGATTCGCACGGCGATCCTCGAGATGCGCTATATCTGCGGCCTGCGCGCGCTGGAAACGCAACTGGAGTCGCGCTTCGACAAGGAAATCGTCACCGGCACCGGCCCGGAATTCATCGCCGCCAAACTTGCAGAGCGCGACGAACGGCATCGCAAGGCCGGCGACACGCGCTATCTCGTCGAGCCCAACGTCAAGGAGGGCAAGGGTGGCCTGCGCGACCTCCATACGCTCTTCTGGATCTCGAAATACTACTACCATGTCCGCGACACGGCCGAGCTTGTGCCGCTCGGCGTTCTCTCCAGGCACGAGTACCACGTCTTCCAGAAGGCGGACGACTTCCTTTGGGCGGTGCGCTGCCACATGCATTTCCTGACCGGAAAAGCAGAGGAACGGCTGTCCTTCGACATCCAGCGCGAGATTGCCGAGGCACTCGGATATCACTCGCGGCCCGGCCTTTCGGCCGTCGAGCGCTTCATGAAACACTACTTCCTCGTCGCCAAGGATGTCGGCGATCTGACGCGTATTCTCTGCGCGGCACTCGAAGACCAGCAGGCGAAGTCGACGCCGGGGCTGACCGGCGTCATCAGCCGCTTTGCGCATCGCAGCCGCAAGATCGCCGGCAGCACCGAGTTCGTCGAGGATCGCGGCCGCATCGCACTTGCCAGCCCCGATGTCTTCAAGCGCGACCCGATCAGCATCATCCGCCTCTTCCACGTCGCCGACATCAACGGCCTGGAATTCCATCCCGATGCGCTGAAGCGCGTCACCCGCTCGCTCAGCCTGATCGACAACAATCTGCGCGAAAACGACGAGGCAAACCGCCTCTTCATGTCGATCCTGACCTCGAAACGCGATCCGGCGCTGATCCTTCGCCGGATGAACGAAGCCGGCGTGCTCGGCCGCTTCATCCCAGAATTCGGCAAGATCGTCGCAATGATGCAGTTCAACATGTACCATCACTATACGGTGGACGAGCATCTGATCCGCACCCTCGACGTGCTGTCAGAGATCGACAAGGGCAAGGCCGACGACCTGCATCCGCTCGCCAACAAGCTGATGCCCGGCATCGAGGACCGCGAGGCGCTTTATGTCGCCGTGCTGCTGCACGACATAGCCAAGGGCCGCCAGGAAGACCACTCGATCGCCGGCGCCCGTGTCGCTCGCAAGCTCTGCGCCCGCTTCGGCCTGTCGCAGAAGCAGACGGAGATGGTCGTCTGGCTGATCCAGGAACATCTGGCGATGTCGATGGTCGCCCAGACCCGCGACCTCACCGACCGCAAGACGATTATCGACTTTGCCGATGTCGTGCAGTCGCTCGAACGCCTGAAGATGCTGCTGATCCTGACGATCTGCGACATCCGCGCCGTCGGACCGGGCGTGTGGAACGGCTGGAAGGGTCAGCTGCTGCGCACGCTCTACTATGAAACCGAACTGCTGCTTGCCGGTGGCTTCTCGGAGGTGTCTCGCAAGGAGCGCGCCAACTTCGCAGCCGAAGCACTCTTCAACGCGCTCTCCGACTGGAGCCAGAAGGACCGCAAGATCTACAGCAAGCTGCACTATCAGCCCTATCTGCTCTCCGTTCCCCTGGAGGACCAGGTGCGTCATGCCGGCTTCATCCGCCAGGCCGACAAGGCCGGTCAGGCGCTGGCGACCATGGTGCGCACAGACAGCTTCCATGCGATCACCGAGATAACCGTGCTATCGCCTGACCATCCGCGGCTGCTCGCCGTCATCGCCGGCGCTTGCGCTGCGGCCGGCGCCAACATCGTCGATGCGCAGATCTTCACGACCTCGGACGGCCGCGCGCTCGACACAATCCATGTCAGCCGCGAATTCAAGGACGATGCCGACGAGCTGCGTCGCGCCGGCACCATCGGGCGGATGATCGAGGACGTGCTTTCCGGCCGCAAGCGCCTGCCAGAAGTGATCGCGACCCGCACCAAGAACCGCAAAAAGAGCAAGGCCTTCGTCATTCCCCCGTCGGTCAACATCTCCAACAGCCTGTCGAACAAATTCACCGTCATCGAGGTCGAATGCCTCGACCGGACAGGCCTGCTGTCGGAAATCACGGCGGTTCTCTCGGATCTTTCGCTCGATATTCAGTCGGCCCGCATCACCACCTTCGGCGAGAAGGTCATCGATACCTTCTACGTGACCGACCTCGTCGGCCAGAAGATTTCGGGCGACAGCAAGCGCTCGAACATCACCGCGCGCCTCAAGGCGGTGATGGCCGAGGAGCAGGACGAGCTGCGCGAGCGCATGCCCTCCGGCATCATCGCGCCGCCGACCACGGCTCGCGCCGCGACGCAAACAGAAAAGAAGGCGGATTCGCCCGCATGAGCCCAAACGCATGAGCCTCGTCAAGAAATTTGCCACCGTCGGCGGCGCCACGCTCGGCAGCCGCATCTTCGGCTTTGCCCGTGAAACGCTGATGGCGGCCGCGCTCGGCACGGGTCCGATGGCCGACGTCTTCTACGCCGCCTTCCGCTTTCCGAACCTCTTCCGTCGCCTGTTTGCCGAAGGCGCGTTCAACGCCGCCTTCGTGCCGCTCTTTGCCAAGGAGATCGAGGCGCACGGCATCGACGGCGCCAAGCGCTTCTCCGAGGAAGTCTTCGGCGTGCTGTTTTCCGTGCTGCTGCTCATCACCATCGTCATGGAGCTCTGCATGCCGCTGCTCGTGCGCTTCGTCATCGCGCCGGGCTTTGCCGACGATGCGGAAAAATTCTCGATCACCGTGCGCATGGCGGCGGTGATGTTCCCCTATCTCATGTGCATGTCGCTGACGGCAATGATGAGTGGGATGCTGAACTCGCTGCATCATTTCTTCGCCGCAGCCATTGCGCCCATTTTCCTCAACGTGGTGATGATTGGCGCGCTGTTCTATTCGCTCTATATCGGCGCCGAACCGCTTCAGACCGCCTGGTACCTCTCATGGGGCGTGCTCGTAGCTGGCATCCTGCAACTCGTCGTCGTCTATCTCGGCGTCCTGCATGCCGGCATGAGCATCGGCCTTCGCTTTCCCCGCATCACGCCAAACGTCAAGCGGCTGCTGATCCTCGCAGTCCCTGCCGCCGTCACCGGCGGCATTACCCAGATCAACCAGATGATCGGGCAGGCGATCGCTTCCGCACGCGAAGGCGCGATCGCCGCACTTCAATATGCGGACCGCATCTACCAGCTGCCGCTCGGCGTCGTCGGTGTCGCGGTCGGCGTGGTGCTGCTGCCGGAATTGGCGCGTGCCTTGAAGGGCGGCCATCTGCGCGAGGCCGGAAACCTGCAGAACCGGTCGATCGAATTCGTGCTGTTCCTGACCATCCCGGCCGCCTTTGCACTCTGGATTCTCTCCGATGAGATCATCCGCGTGCTTTATGAGCGCGGCGCCTTCCATCAGGAAAACACCGCGATCGTCGGCTCCATCCTCGCCGTTTACGGCATCGGCCTACCTGCCTTCGTGCTGATCAAGGCGTTGCAGCCGGGCTTCTATGCGCGCGAGGACACCAAGACGCCGATGCGCTTTTCCGCTGTTGCCGTTGGCGTCAACTGCGCGACGGCGCTGACGCTCTTTCCGTTTCTCGGCGCTCCCGGCATTGCGGTTGCAGAAGCGACGGCAGGCTGGATCAGCACCGTACTTCTCTTCACCACGCTGCTGCGCCGCGGTCACCTCACCTGGGAATGGGCCTTGGCGCGACGCACGGCGCTGCTCGTCGTGTCCGCAGCCGTGATGGGGGGCGTGATCATGTACCTGCAGCACCGGTGGGAGCCGTGGCTTGCCTCAGGCGCACACCTGGCGACGAAGGTCGGCACACTCGGCCTTCTGATCATCATCGCCATGGCCGTTTACTTCGCGACGGCGTTCCTGATCGGTGGCGCAAACCTCGGCATGATCCGGCGCAACCTGAACCGCAAGCCCGCCGCAAAAGTGGACGGCTAGCGCTAGACCTCAGCAGTAGGTCCATCGTCGTTTGGGACCTATGTCCACATGGACGATGCCGTTGCAGTAACGGCCAATCCCGCCGATCCCTGGCGCCGACGCAGCGATCGCAATGATCGTTCGCTCCGATACGCCGGGGATTCGGATATCGGCGGCCGCGCAATGGCGATGTTGGGAGTGTGATCGCCCGCGCGCCCGCAACCCCGAGGTTACGATCGGGCGGCGGCCGGTCTTAGTGGCGATATAGGCAAGAATGCCGCGGAGTTGCGGCGGGAAGCAGTTCGCCTGAACGCTGACGGTCTGCAGAGAGTAGGCGAGCGTTTCCTTATGCTTGAGCGGCGGTATCGTCACTCTTCTGACATTCTGGGCGTCGGCACTGTCGAAACACGACAGACAGAACAGGCCGGCGAGTGCGATGGAAAATGCGGACTGCATGGTTCCCTCCCCTCGAAATACGCCGGAGCAGCCGGCGCAGCCTTTGGCGGATGGAACGCTCTCCCTAAAAATGGCCTTTTTGTGAAATTGTTTACCTTCCGTTACGGAACATCACCATATTCTACTGCTAATTGGCAGGTGAGAAGTACCTCAAAAGTAGTATAAAGTTCCCTTTCGTAAATTTGCGAGAGACATTCATAGAGGAAATTCGCATAGAGGAAATTCGTCACCGGTTTTCCCCGCCCTACGGCGCTTTCCTGCAATCGTGCCGTGCCATCTTCGGTCACACGGCAAGGTGTTGCGGCGGGACGGGACCGGCGCTGGATGATGGAGAACGCAAGCTCCTTCATCCGGGGTTGGGAAGCGGCCATATGCTTTTTCCTCTGGCGACGCAATTTCCAGAGCCCGGTCCGAGTGCAATGCAGGATCGAACCACGGGCCGGAACGACCGTATGAAGGTAAAGACGTGTTCACCAAACCGCCCCTTGACCGATCACCCGCCCTTGGCAACAACACGACGCCACAAATCGGAGCCACAATGTCCCAATCGCTTTTCCTCGTGACCCTTGTCGTCGACGATTACGACCGCGCCAAGGATTTCTATTGCGGCGCGCTCGGCTTCGATTGCCTTCAGGACGATAGACAGCCCGAGGGCAAGCGGTGGGTGGTGGTCAAGCCGAAGGGCGGCGACGGCGCAGCCTTCTTGCTTGCGCAGGCTGCCAACGCCCAGCAGAAGGCGGCGATCGGCAACCAGACCGGCGGGCGCGTCGGCTTCTTTCTCAAGAGCGACGATTTTGCCCGCGACCATGCATCGATGCTGGCCAAGGGCGTGCACTTTCTCGAGGCGCCGCGGCACGAGGTTTATGGGACGGTCGCCGTGTTTTCGGATCCTTACGGCAACACCTTCGACCTGATCGAACACGCCGCAGGCTGAACCCCTTGATTGCCCTGTCTTCCGCGTGCATAAGCGCGCCCGTTAGCAACATGGGTTACAAACCCTGGGGCCCTCCACCAGCCTAATCGAGGACATAATGAGCGAATTCAAGAAAGTCGTTTTCTCCGGCGTCCAGCCGACCGGCAATCTCCATCTTGGCAACTATCTCGGTGCGATCCGCAAATTCGTGGCGCTGCAGGAGGGCAACGACTGCATCTACTGTGTCGTGGATATGCACGCGTTGACGGCCCAGCTCGTCCATGAGGACATGCCGAACCAGATCCGTTCGATCGCCGCCGCCTTTATCGCGTCCGGCATCGATCCGGAAAGGCACATCGTTTTCAACCAGTCGGCCGTGCCGCAGCACGCCGAGCTCGCCTGGATCTTCAATTGCGTCGCGCGCCTCGGTTGGATGAACCGTATGACGCAGTTCAAGGACAAGGCCGGCAAGGACCGCGAGCAGGCCTCGCTCGGCCTCTACGCCTATCCGAGCCTGATGGCCGCTGACATTCTCGTTTACCGCGGCACGCATGTCCCGGTTGGCGACGACCAGAAGCAGCACCTTGAACTCGCCCGCGACATCGCCATGAAGTTCAACCTCGACTATGCGGGGCACATCCGCAAGACGGACTACGGCATTGACATCACCGTCGGCAATGAGCCGGTGCATGCCTATTTCCCGATGGTCGAGCCGCTGATCGATGGCCCGGCGCCGCGCGTCATGTCGCTTCGCGATGGCACCAAGAAGATGTCGAAGTCGGATCCATCCGATCTTTCGCGCATCAACCTGATGGACGACGAGGACGCGATCTCGAAGAAGATCCGCAAGGCCAAGACCGATCCGGAAGGCTTGCCTGGCGAGATCGACGGTCTCAAGGGTCGGCCGGAAGCCGACAATCTTGTCGGCATCTATGCAGCACTCGCCGACAGGTCGAAGGCTGACGTGCTTGCCGAATTCGGCGGCCAGCAGTTCTCGGTCTTCAAGCCGGCGCTCGTCGATCTCGCCGTCAACGTGCTCTCGCCGATCACCGCCGAGATGCGCCGCCTGATGTCGGACACCAGCCACATCGACGCGATCCTGCGCAACGGCGGCGAACGGGCACGGGCACGCGCCGAGGTGACGATGAAGGAAGTGCGCGACATCGTCGGCTTCCTGTACTGAGATACGGCCTCACGAGCCTTTCCGGGGCGGCTTGCAGCCCCGGACTTGTCGAACCCGGACCTGCGGCGTAATCTTTTGGAAACGGACCGCCAGGAGGCTTCGATGCGAGATCGCAACCTCATCCAGATCGGCGCCATGGAGATCCGGCTTCTGATCGACGAGGATCAGAGTGCCGGCAGTCTGGTGATGTTCGAATTCACGGTCCCGCCTCAGGCACGTGTCCCGGCCGCTCATTATCACCGCGACGTCGACGAAGTGATCCACGGATTGTCCGGCACGATGACGACGACGCTGGACGGGCGCAAACACGACATCGCACCGGGGCAAACCCTGTTCATTCCGCGCGGCTATGTCCACACCCACGAGAACCTGCACGGAGAAACCGCCAAGGCTTTGATCACCATGACGCCCGGCTTGATCGGCAGGCGGTATTTCGAGGAGATGGCCCTGGCCATCAACGTTCAGGGAAAGCCCGATATCGAACATGTGAAGGCAATCATGCGCCTCTATGGACTGGTTCCGGCCTGACGCGGCCCGCGCGCAGGCGATCCTTCCAGGATCAAAAACGAGGGCTTGCAAATTTTCGGGTTCAGGTGTCAGAGTCCGCGCCATGGTATCGAAACGACTCTCCCGGCTCGAAGGTCATCGCCGCAAATTCATCGCGGTCATTGACGATACGCCCGAATGCTCCCGCGCCGTCCATTATGCGGGCCGGCGCGCCAAGAACTCGAATGGCGGCCTTGTGCTGATGTACGTGATTCCGGAGGGCGACTTCCAGCAGTGGCTGGGGGTGGAGGAGATCATGCGCGCCGAGGCGCGCGAGGAGGCCGAGGCTGTGGTCGCCAAGGCGGCGCATGTGGTTCGCGAAACGATCGGCATCGACCCTGAGATCGTCATCCGCGAGGGAAGCGCCACCGAGCAGATCAACGCCGTGATCGAGGAAGACCGCGATATTGCGATCCTGGTGCTTGCCGCAAGCTCGGCCAAGGAAGGTCCAGGACCGCTGGTGTCGTCGATCGCCGGGCGTGGCGCGACATTTCCCATCCCTGTCACGGTCCTGCCTGATACATTGACCGACGAGGAACTGGATGCTCTCGCATAAAGCGATTTCTTGAGTACCAGTCTCTTGAATAGAGTTGCCAATCGGCTTATTTTCTCTTTTGAAGAATTCTAAAGACGGCTTAGGCTACTGCCCGCCGCAGGAGAGCGAGATGTTTATTCAGACCGAAGCCACGCCGAATCCCGCCACGCAGAAGTTTCTGCCGGGCCGGGTCGTGATGGAAAACGGCACGGCCGAATTCCGTAGCGCCGACGAAGCGCAGGCTTCGCCGCTTGCTGCTCGGCTGTTCGAGATTGCGGGCGTGACCGGTGTCTATTTTGGCTACGACTTCATTTCCGTCTCTAAGGACGATGCCGAGTGGCAGCACCTGAAGCCGGCGATCCTCGGTTCGATCATGGAACATTTCATGTCGGGCAAGCCTGTCATGGGCGACGCCTCGGTTCTTTCCGAGGACCTCGATGCCGGCGGCGAGTTCTTCGACGAAGCCGACGAGTCGATTGTCCTCACGATCAAGGAGCTGCTGGACACGCGCGTGCGTCCGGCCGTTGCGCAGGATGGTGGCGACATCACCTTCCGTGGCTTCAAGGACGGCAAGGTCTATCTCAACATGAAGGGCTCCTGCTCCGGCTGCCCGTCGTCGACGGCGACGCTGAAGCATGGCGTGCAGAACCTGCTTCGCCATTTCGTTCCGGAAGTCGAGGAAGTGGTCGCCGCCTGACGACGACACTCCCGTTCCGGCATTCATTCTGGCGCAGCATTTGCAAGCGCGGCAGGGTGGATGTATGGACGCTCAGGAACGCTTTATTCGGAAATTGATGCCATGATCATACTGGCGCTCGACACCGCAGGTGTGGATTGCGCTGCCGCTCTCTATGACAGCGGCAGGGATACGATGCTGGGGGAGGCATCGGACATGATCGGCAAGGGGCACGCAGAGCATCTGATGGGGATCATCGATCGCGCGCTGAATGAAGCGGGCGCGGCGCTTTCGGCCGTCGATCGCATTGCCGTCACCATCGGTCCAGGCTCCTTCACCGGCATTCGTGTCGGCGTTGCCGCCGCGCGCGGCTTTGCGCTGTCGCTCGGCGTTCCGGCCGTCGGCGTCACCACGCTTGCGGTGATGGCCGAAGCGCAGCGGCTGAAGACGCCGAAGCACCCGGTGCTCGCCGCCATGGATGCCAAGCGAAATGAAATCTACCTGCAGGCCTTCGATGCCGGCGGCGAGCCGCTTGATGAAGCGCGTGCCGTCACCGTCGAGGAAGCGCAGGCGTTCGCCGCGACATTCGAAGGCGAAATCATCGGTTCCGCCACGCCGTTCCTGAAGCCGGACACGACCGGCGATCACGCCAACCATTTCCCGATTTCCATCGTGGCGCGCCTCGGCGCCGCCTCTGATCCTTCTGCGGGAAAACCGAAGCCTCTTTATCTGCGCGGACCCGACGCCAAGCCCCAGGCCGGGTTTGCAATTGCGCGAGTATGACCATGTTGGAATCCTATTTGACGCTGAAGCCGGAATTCGAAATCGTCGCGATGGATGCCGATGATTGCCGCGCCGTCGCGGCTCTGCACGGTGAACGTTTCGCCCGCCCATGGGGCGATGGCGAGTTCTACAGCCTGCTCAGCCAGAACACCGTTTTCGGCTTCGTGGCACGCCAGACCAATGCATTCCTCAAGAAGCCGTTGCCCGGTTTCGTGCTGGCTCGCCAGGTCGCCGGCGAGGCGGAAATCCTGGCGATCGCCGTGCAGACGAAGGTCGCACGCGCCGGCCTCGGTTGGCGGCTGATGCAGGCCGCGATGCGCGAAGCACACGCGCGCGGCGGCGAGAGCATCTTCCTGGAGGTCGATGACGGCAATGCTGCGGCGCTCGGCCTTTACCGCAAGCTCGGTTTCGAGAAAGTCGGCGAACGCAGGGGATACTACAAGGATGCCAAGGGCGCGGTTTCCACAGCGCTTGTCATGAAGCGCGTTCTTCGTTAGTCCGTTGCTTGAACGTTGACTATCGGAAGGCAGCCCATGACTGACGTCGCCAAGACCCTCGAGGAGCTTTGCGCTGAACGCGGCATGCGCATGACCGAGCAGCGCCGGGTGATCGCGCGCATTCTCGAAGAATCCGCCGACCACCCTGACGTGGAAGAACTCTATCGGCGCTCGGTGAAGGTCGATGCCAAGATCTCGATCTCCACGGTCTATCGCACCGTGAAACTGTTCGAGGACGCCGGCATCATAGAACGCCACGACTTCCGAGACGGCCGCTCGCGCTACGAGACGGTGCCGGAAGAGCATCACGACCACCTCATCGACCTCAAGTCGGGTGTCGTCATCGAGTTTCACTCGCCCGAGATCGAGGCATTGCAGGAACGCATCGCCCGCGAACACGGCTTCAAGCTGGTCGACCATCGGCTGGAACTTTACGGCATTCCGCTCAAGAAGGACGAGCGCTGAGGCCATGATCGCAGCTGGGGAGTCTTCGCTTTGATCGCCTGGCTGCGCATAGGCCTCGCCGGCATCGTCATTCTCCTTGCCAGCATCCTGCTCATGCCCTGGCAGCTCTTGGCGCTGCGCTTCGACTGGAAGCTGCGCCGCTGGCTGCCCCGCATCTGGCATCGCATTCTCTGTTTCTGCCTTGGCATCCGCATTCGCGTCCGTGGCAAGATGGAAACGCACAGACCGTTGATGCTTTGCGCCAACCATTCGTCGTGGATGGACATCATGGTGCTGTCTGCTGTCGCCGACGTTGCGTTTATCGCCAAGATCGAAGTGCGCGACTGGCCGATTTTCGGCACGCTGGCGAAGCTGCAGAAGAGCGTCTTCGTGGTGCGTGAGGAAAAGCGTAAGACCGGCCACCAGGCGAATGAGATTGCGACCCGCATGGCGAATGGCGAGATCGTCGTTCTGTTTCCGGAGGGCACGACCTCGGATGGGAACCGGCTTCTGGAGGTCAAATCCTCGTTGTTCGGCGCAGCCGCGATGGCGATTCCAGCTTCGCCAACGGGCGCTGTCGTAATCCAACCGGTCGCGGTTGCCTATACCGGCGTCCACGGTTTGCCGATGGGGCGTTATCATCGCCCGCTCGCCTCCTGGCCCGGCGACGTGGAGATGCTCCCGCACCTGAAGGATATGCTGCGATGCGGCGCTTTTGAGGTGGACGTCTGCTTCGGCGACGCGGTCGAATATCGCGGCGACAGCAACCGCAAGGAAGTCAGCGCGACGATTGCACGACGCATCCGCGCCATGCTTGGCGCGGCACTGCGCGGCCGCGACGCCGCGTAAGACAAGATTTCCTTTTCTAGCGCAGCAAAAACCACTAAATAGCCGCCCATGACCCAGGACAGCGCCCTTCTTCAGGCCCCGGAGACCGATCTCCGCGATGGCAGCAACAACCGCAAGGTATTCATCAAGACCTACGGCTGTCAGATGAACGTCTATGACTCGACGCGCATGAGCGACGCCCTCGCCCGCGACGGATACGAGCCCACGGAAAACATGGAAGAGGCCGACCTCGTTCTCCTGAATACCTGTCATATCCGTGAGAAGGCTGCTGAAAAGGTCTACTCGGCGCTCGGGCGTCTGCGCGATATGAAGAAGGAACGCAACAGGGAAGGCCGGGAGTTCATGATCGGCGTTGCCGGCTGCGTGGCGCAGGCCGAGGGCGAGGAAATCCTGCGCCGTGCGCCCGCCGTCGATGTCGTGATCGGGCCGCAGACCTATCATCGCCTGCCGGAAGCGCTGCGCAAGGCGAAGGAAGGGCAGCGCATCGTCGATACCGAATATGCGCTCGAAGACAAGTTCGAGCATTTGCCGATCGCCGAGAGCAAGAAAATCCGCTCGCGCGGCGTAACGTCCTTCCTCACCGTTCAGGAAGGTTGCGACAAGTTCTGCACTTTCTGTGTCGTGCCCTATACGCGCGGTTCGGAAGTGTCGCGGCCGGTCAGCCAGATCGTCGAGGAAGCGCAGAAGCTCGTCGAAGGGGGCGTGCGCGAGATCACGCTGCTCGGCCAAAACGTCAACGCCTGGCATGGTGTCGGCGCCAATGGTCAGGAATGGACCCTCGGTGATCTGCTCTATCGGTTGGCTGAGATCCCCGGGCTTGCGCGGCTGCGCTACACGACCAGCCATCCGCGAGACATGGACGATCGGCTGATCGAGGCGCACCGGGATCTGCGCGCGCTGATGCCGTACCTGCATCTGCCGGTGCAGGCCGGCTCCGACCGCATCCTGAAGGCGATGAACCGACGCCATACGGCCGCCGAGTATCTGACGCTGGTCGACCGCATCCGCACGGCCCGCCCTGATATCGCTCTCTCCGGCGACTTCATCGTCGGCTTTCCGGGGGAGACAGACCAGGATTTTGAAGATACACTACGCCTGGTGGAGGAGGTGCGCTATGCGCAGGCTTTCTCCTTCAAGTACTCGACACGGCCGGGCACGCCCGGCGCGGAACTAAAGGACCAGGTGCCGGAGGAAATCAAGGCAGACCGGCTGGAACGCCTGCAGGCGCTTCTTCTGAAGCAGCAGCAGGAATTTGCCGTTTCCTGTGTCGGAAAAACGATCGAACTGTTGCTCGAAAAGCCCGGTCGCATGCCAGGACAGCTTATCGGCCGTTCTCCCTGGCTTCAGTCCGTGAATGTTGATGCAAAAGAATTGCAAATCGGTGACATTGTTAATGTGCGAATCACCGGAACCGGAACCAACAGCCTGTTTGCCGAGATTGCAGAGGCTGAGGTCTAACCCAAGGAGCCTGACCGCTTGAACGGACAAGAATTGGTTTCTTCTTCACCGCGCCACCCACGCATTGCGAGCGACGCCAATCACTTTATTCTGACGTTCGAGAACAATCGGTTCGCCAGTGAACTGTTCGGTCAGTTCGACCAGAACCTCAAGCTCCTTGAAGAGCGTCTGCACATCGACGCCCGAGCGCGGGGCAATTCCGTCGTCATTTCCGGAGACATCGTCGCCACCAACCAGGCGCGGCGCACCCTCGATTATCTCTACGAGAAACTCCAGAAAGGCGGCAGCGTCGAACGTTCCGACGTGGAAGGCGCGATCCGTATGGCCGTGGCCGCCGACGATCAGTTGAGCCTGCCGACGATGGAGAAGAAGGCCAAGCTGACGATGGCCCAGGTTTCCACGCGCAAGAAGACCATCATCGCCCGTACGCCGACCCAGGATGCCTATCTCCGGGCACTGGAACGCGCTGAACTCGTATTCGGCTGCGGTCCGGCCGGTACCGGCAAGACCTATCTCGCCGTCGCCCACGCCGCTCAACTCCTGGAACGCGGCGTCGTTGAGAAGATCATTCTTTCGCGCCCGGCGGTCGAAGCCGGCGAACGTCTCGGCTTCCTGCCAGGCGACATGAAGGAAAAGGTCGATCCTTATCTTCGTCCGCTCTATGACGCACTCTACGACATGATGCCGGCCGACAAGGTCGATCGCGCCATTACCGCCGGCGTCATCGAAATTGCGCCGCTCGCCTTCATGCGTGGCCGTACGCTCGCAAATGCCGCCGTTATCCTCGACGAGGCGCAGAATACCACGTCGATGCAGATGAAGATGTTCCTGACACGTCTCGGCGAGAATTCGCGGATGATCGTCACCGGCGACCCGAGCCAGATCGACTTGCCGCGGGGCGTCAAATCTGGCCTCGTGGAAGCGCTCCAACTGCTGAACGGCGTCGAGGGTATCTCGATCGTACGCTTCAAGGATACGGACGTTGTGCGTCATCCGCTCGTCGGGCGCATTGTCAGGGCCTACGATTCCACCTATGCAACGGATACCGAAGAGGATAGCCGGCAGAGCTGATGGCGGAACTCGATATCCAGATCAGCATCGAGGAGGGCAACTGGCCCTCCGAAGATGCGTTGCATGCATTGGCGGATCGCGTACTGGAAGCGGCCGCGACCTATCTTCGCGAGGGCCAGAAGCAGCCGTTTCCCAAGATGGTCCCAGAAGTCTCGCTGGTTTTCACCGACGATGCCTCGATCCAGGACATCAACGCGGAATGGCGCGGCAAGGACAAGGCGACCAACGTGCTTTCGTTTCCCGCCTTCCCGGTGAAGCCGGGCAAGGTGCCGGGGCCGATGCTCGGCGACATCATCATCGCAAGAGAGACCGTCGAGCGAGAGGCAGCTGAACTTGAAAAGAGCTTTGACGACCATCTAACGCATCTGATGGTGCATGGTTTCTTGCATCTCTTCGGCTACGATCATAATAATAACGCTGAAGCCGAGATAATGGAGGGGCTCGAGACTCGCATTTTGGCGGTACTCGGCCTATCTGACCCATACGAGGGTCAAGACCTTAAAATGGAACCATGAGCGACTTTACGACGAGACCGGCCCCTGAGGCCAAGGACGCCGACCAATCCTCCTCTTCCGACGAGGGTGGCAGTAGTAGTAGGCAGTCCGGACGATCCCAATCCTTCTGGTCGCGTGCAGCGCGCATCCTGAGACCACAGCAGGGCTCGCGCCTTCGCGAGGACATTGCCGATGCGCTGATGACCGACGCGGCCGACGGCGACGTCTTTTCGCCTGACGAACGGGCGATGCTGCACAATATCCTTCGCTTCCGCGAGGTGCGTGTCGCCGACGTTATGGTGCCCCGCGCCGATATCGAAGCCGTCGATCAGAACATCACCATCGGCGAACTGATGATCCTGTTCGAGGAATCCGGCCGTTCGCGCATGCCGGTCTATGCGGATACGCTCGACGACCCGCGCGGGATGGTGCATATCCGCGATCTTCTGTCCTACGTTGCCAAGCAGGCGCGCAACAAGCGCCGCGGCAGCACCAAGACCCTCAAGCCGGCAGAGCCTCTGGTCGAGGTTTCCCCCGAGCACCTACAGAAGCCGACGCGCTCCGCGAAGCCGAATTTCGACCTCAGCCGCGTTGACCTGCAGAAGACGCTTTCAGAGGCCGGCATCATTCGCAAGATCCTGTTCGTTCCGCCGTCGATGCTTGCTTCGGATCTCCTTCGCCGCATGCAGGTCAATCGCACGCAGATGGCGCTCGTCATCGACGAATACGGCGGCACCGATGGTCTGGCGTCGCACGAGGACATCGTCGAAATGGTCGTCGGCGACATCGACGACGAGCACGACGACGAAGAAGTCATGTTCAAGCGCGTGTCCGAAGACATCTTCGTCGCAGACGCTCGCGTCGAGTTGGAGGAGATCGCGGAAGCGATCGGACCGGACTTCGATATCACTGAGCAGGTCGACGAAGTCGACACGCTGGGCGGCCTGATCTTCTCCGAGCTTGGGCGCATTCCGGTGCGTGGCGAGGTCGTGCAGGCCATGCCCGGTTTCGAGTTCCATATTCTCGATGCCGATCCGCGCCGTATCAAGCGCGTAAGGATTACCCGTAAGCGCCAGGCCATCCGCCGCCGCATCAAGATCGACGGCGACGGCACCTCCGGCGCGGATCACAGCGAAGAGCGGCAAACAGACGCTCCCACGACAAACTGATCGCCGCAAAGCACGACAAACGGCGGCTTTTTTGAAAGACTGCGGTCGGGTTGATTCGCAGCTTGATGGGAGTGCGCATGGAGCGGCTTGCAGACAGGGTTATCCTGGCCTGGGGGGGCAAGAGGGTTGCACTGGCCGCCCTTGCAGGCGCTGTCGGCGTTCTGGCGCTGCCTCCATTCGGCTTCTTTGCTGCCATGTTCGTGTCGTTCACGCTGCTCGTCTGGCTGATCGACGGCTCGGCTGCCGCTCCTGAGAGCGGCTTGATCGGCCGGCTATGGCCTTCCTTCGCCGTCGGCTGGCTCTTCGGCTTCGGCTATTTCGTCGCCGGTCTCTGGTGGCTTGGCCATGCCTTGATGATCGATGCCGAGGCTTTTGCCTGGGCGCTGCCGCTGGCGATCCTCGGCCTGCCTGCCGTGCTCGCGATCTTCTATGGCGTTGCTGCCGCCCTGGCGCGTACCATGTGGTCCGATGGCATGGGGCGGATTGCGGCGCTTGCCGCGAGCTTCGGATTGCTCGAGTGGCTGCGGAGCATACTTTTCACCGGTTTTCCCTGGAACGCCGTCGGCTACGGAATGACGCCCGTGCCGCTCATGATGCAATCGGCGCATGTCATCGGCATCATGGGCATTACTTCGCTCTCGGTCTTCATCTTCGCGGCTCCCGCGCTCCTCGGCACCCGCCAGGGCGCGAAGCTCGGCCTCTCGCTGGCAGCCCTGCTTTTCGCCGCACATATCGGCTACGGCGCCTATATCCTCTTTGGCCCACAGCCTGCATCGGCGCCGGACTCCAAGAGCCCGGTCATCCGCCTCGTTCAGCCGATGATCGAACAGACGGCGAAGATGGACAATGACGCCGACCGCGCCGCGATCTTCGAGAAGCACCTGAAACTCTCCGTCGAGCCGCCGAAGGATGGCGGTCGCAAGCCCGACATCATCGTCTGGCCGGAGACGTCCATTCCCTTCATCCTGACCGACAACCAGGATGCGCTCAGCCGGATCGCGGACGCGCTCGACGACAACCAGATCCTGATTGCCGGCGCCGTCCGGGTCGAGGACATGGGGCCCGGCAATCCGCCACGTTACTACAATTCGATCTACGTCATCGATGGCCGTGGGCAGATCGCCGGCGCCGCGGACAAGGTGCATCTCGTGCCGTTTGGCGAGTATGTGCCGTTCGAAAGCATACTAGACGATTTCGGTATCCAGAACGTCGTGGAGATGCCGGGCGGCTTTTCGCCGGCCGCCACGCGGCAGTTGCTGACCTTGCCGACCGGGATCAAGTTCTATCCGCTCGTCTGCTACGAGATCATTTTCCCGGATGAGATGACCGGCGACCTTGGCGTGGCCAATGCCATCCTCAATGTCACCAACGATGCGTGGTTTGGTGCGACACCCGGGCCCTACCAGCACTTTCAGCAGGCCAGGTTGCGCGCCGTGGAGACCGGCCTGCCGCTGATTCGCAACGGCAACAGTGGTATTTCTGCCGTCGTGAACGCCCGCGGCGAGGTCATTGCCGGTCTCGGCCTCAACGAAACGGGCTTCGTCGACGCAACCATTGAGGGCTTCGGCGCGCATCGCGATCCAGGCTACCCACGCCAAACTTACTTCTGGTTGCTGGAAACACTTCTGTTTGCAATTGCGTTGGTTTCGCGTTTAGGTTTTGTTTTCAAGCAGAATTGACCGAAAACCCCTAAAATTGCATAGTGGTTGGGATCGGCGTTCTTAGCGTATGTTTCAAGGTGGTTGATGAAGACTTTGCAACGTGGCGTTTTGGGGATGGGTTTGGGCATGCCGGTTTGAACAAGGTTGAAAATTATTGTTAGGGCAGGACCATGATTGAGAACAAGAAGAGGCCGAACCCCATCGACATCCATGTTGGTAGTCGCATTCGCCTTCGCCGAACGATGCTCGGAATGAGCCAGGAAAAGCTCGGCGAGAGCCTCGGCATCACCTTTCAGCAGATCCAGAAATACGAAAAAGGCACCAACCGCGTCGGTGCCAGCCGCCTCCAGAACATCTCCAGCATTTTGAACGTTCCGGTTTCCTTCTTCTTTGAAGACGCACCCGGCGACCAATCCTCCGGCCTGTCCGGCATGGCGGAAGCCTCGAGCTCGAACTACGTTGTCGACTTTCTTTCGTCGTCCGAAGGGCTCCAACTCAACCGCGCCTTCGTGAAGATCACCGACCCCAAGGTTCGCCGTAAAGTCGTCGAACTGGTGAAGGCACTCGCTGCCGAAGCTGATAGCGAATAATAGCCACTTCAAAATTCAGAGCAAAACGAAAGCGGTCGCAACGGCCGCTTTTTGGCGTTTTTTGGGCATAATTTGCCACTTTCCCGTAGATATAAAGATATATTTATGTCCTTCTACGCTTGTTTTTCCCGCGCGAACTGGGTACCTACTACGCAGCTTTTGTTCTTTGAGGGGAATCCCGGAATGCGCGCGAATTACCTTTTCACCAGCGAGTCAGTTGCCGAAGGTCACCCGGACAAGGTGTGTGACCGGATCTCCGACGAGATCGTGGATCTGGTCTACCGCGAAGCCGCCAAGACCGGCGTCAACCCCTGGGGCGTGCGTATCGCCTGCGAGACGCTGGCAACCACCAACCGCGTCGTGATCGCCGGTGAAGTGCGCCTGCCGCCGAGCCTGATGAAGAAGGACAAAGACGGCAAAGACGTCATCAACCCTTCGAAGTTCAAGGCCGCCGCCCGCCGCGCCATCAAGGACATCGGCTACGAGCAGGACGGCTTCCACTGGAAGACGGCCAAGATCGACGTGCTCCTGCACTCGCAGTCCGCCGACATTGCCCAGGGTGTCGACAATGCCGCCGACCAGCAGGGCGACGAAGGGGCCGGCGACCAGGGCATCATGTTCGGCTACGCCTGCAAGGAAACGCCGGATCTCATGCCGGCACCGATCTACTACTCCCACAAGATCCTGCAGCTACTGGCAACTGCCCGCAAGAAGGGCGACGGCGACGTCGCAAAGCTCGGCCCCGATGCCAAGAGCCAGGTGACCGTGCGTTACGTCAACGGCAAGCCTGCGGAAGTCACGTCGATCGTTCTCTCCACCCAGCATCTCGACGAAAGCTGGGATTCGAAGAAGGTTCGCGCGGTCGTCGAGCCCTATATCCGCGAGGCTCTCGGCGAGCTGCCGATTGCCGACGATTGCATGTGGTACATTAACCCGACCGGTAAGTTCGTGATTGGCGGCCCTGATGGCGACGCTGGTCTGACCGGGCGCAAGATCATCGTCGACACCTACGGCGGCGCTGCTCCGCACGGCGGCGGCGCGTTCTCCGGCAAGGACACCACCAAGGTCGACCGCTCGGCTGCCTACGCGGCCCGCTATCTTGCGAAGAACGTCGTTGCCGCCGGTCTTTCCGACCGCTGCACGATCCAGCTCTCCTACGCCATCGGCGTCGCACAGCCGCTGTCGATCTATGTCGACCTGCACGGAACCGGCAAGGGCGTGACGGAAGACCAGGTCGAAGCCGCGATCCGCAAGAACATGGATCTGTCGCCGACCGGCATCCGCCGTCACCTCGACCTCAACAAGCCGATCTACGCCAAAACCTCGGCTTATGGCCACTTCGGCCGCAAGGCTGGCCGCGACGGCTCGTTCTCCTGGGAGCGCACGGACCTCGTCAAGGCGCTCAAGGACGCCGTCAAGGTCAAGGAAGCGGCATGACCGACATGGAACGCCGCGGACGCGCGACCGAAGCCTTCTTCGGTCGCCGCAAGGGAAAGGCTCTGCGCGAGCATCAGGCAGAGCGACTGAACACCCTGCTTCCGGCGTTCCTCATCGATCTTTCAGCGGCTCCGCCCGAGCCGCTGAAGACCCTCTTTCCGGTGCCGACAGACAGGCTGCGCCTGGAAATCGGTTTCGGCGGCGGCGAACATCTGATCCATCGTGCCGTGGAAATGCCCTCCACCAGCTTTATCGGTGTCGAGCCTTTCATCAATTCCATGCAGAAGCTGCTGACGAGCGTCGACAAGGCGGGCGCCAAGAACGTCCGTGTCTACAACGACGACGCGACGCAATTGCTGGACTGGCTGCCTGACGCCTCGATCGACCAGATCGATCTGCTGTACCCGGATCCGTGGCCGAAGAGAAAGCACTGGAAGCGCCGCTTCGTGTCGAAGACCAATCTCGATCGCTTTCACCGCGTGCTGAAGCCAGACGGGCTGTTCTGCATCGCCTCCGACATCGACACTTACGTTAACTGGACGTTGCTGAAATGCCGAGACCATGGCGGTTTCGAATGGCTGGCACAGAATGCTGCAGACTGGCTGACGCCCTATGAGGGCTGGCCGAGCACGCGCTACGAGGCCAAGGCGCGGCGCGAGGGCAGATCCTCCGCCTATCTAACGTTCAAGCGGGTCTGAGCCTGCCCTAGTGCAGGCTCACCGTCTTCAACTCATCCTCGGCAGCCTTGAAGAAGGTGCTGGAGCGGTTGTCCGTCAAAAGGATCGGCGTGCCATCGGCGCCGAACAGCGCCCAGAGGTCAACGCTCGGATCGATATCCGGTGCCTCGGGGAAGCATCTGGATACTTCCTCAGACCGCATTTTCCGGATGTAGGCGACCTCGCCGTTGCCGATACCGGCAAGTTCGGTTTTGGTCAGATGCGAATTGGCTTCTTTCATCAACATTCCTGTACCTCCACGAGAAGGGACCAACGGCTCAAGTTGCGCCGTTGTCCTACTGTGAGACCGAAATGTTAATTTTCTTCACCATACGGCTTGGCTCCGGACGGATGAGATCCACCGCGAGCAGCCCATTCTTGAGGCAAGCGCCCAAAACCTGCATCCCATCGGCCAGAACAAAAGTCCGCTGGAATTGACGCGCGGCGATGCCGCGATAGAGGTAGTCGCGCTCCCCCTGGTCGATCTGGCGACCATGGATGGAAAGCTGGTTTTCCTCGACAGAAACGTCGAGCTCCTCCTCGCTGAATCCGGCGACGGCAAGAGTTATGCGCAGCCTTTCCGGATCACCGGACGCGCGATCGGCGGCGACGCGCTCGATATTGTAGGGGGGGTATCCGTCGCTGGCCTTGGAAAGGCGCTCCAGCGTCTTTTCCATGGCGTCAAAGCCCAAAAGCAGAGGGCTCGCGAAAGGCGTCATACGGCTCATCGTCTCCAAGTCCTTGATTCAAGCGACCTTGCCAGACCTGAAAGACAGCATCCGGACGCTTCCAATATGGGAATTGCCTCACGCGGGCGCAAGGCAGATATCGGCGCCCGCTCCCAGAGAGCCCGCAAGGGGTCCGACCTTGACAAAGCAAGCGCCGCCTCGCATCAAAACCTGCCCGTACCGGCTGCGCCGATTTGCGACGGGAATATAAACAAATGGTGCATGCCACGAAAACGCGCACCACGAGGACGGAGCGATCGCAATGGCAGACCCTAGAAAGATCATCATCGACACCGACCCCGGCCAGGACGACGCCGCGGCCATCATGCTGGCCTTCGGCAGCCCGCAAGAGCTCGACGTGCTCGGCATCACCACGGTCGCCGGCAATGTGCCGCTCTCTTACACCAGCCGCAATGCGCGCATCGTCTGCGAGCTCTGTGGCCGGACCGATACCAAGGTCTTTGCCGGCGCCGCCAAACCGATCGCGCGAAAGCTGGTGACCGCTGAGCACGTGCATGGCAAGACCGGGCTTGATGGTCCCGTTCTCGATGAGCCTACTATGCAGCTACAGCCGCAGCATTCCGTGGATTTCATCGTCGAAACGCTACGCAACGAGCCTG
Organism: Rhizobium tibeticum; assembly: GCF_900110205.1. Taxonomy (GTDB): domain Bacteria; phylum Pseudomonadota; class Alphaproteobacteria; order Rhizobiales; family Rhizobiaceae; genus Rhizobium; species Rhizobium tibeticum. The sequence continues at coordinate 178,908 of NZ_FOCV01000002.1, forward strand.
AGGGCACGGTGACGCTCTGCACGCTGGGGCCACTCACCAACATCGGCATGGCCTTCCAGAAGGCGCCCGACATCATCCCGCGCATCCGCGAACTGGTGATGATGGGCGGCGGCTTCTTCGAAGGCGGCAACATCACGCCGGCCGCCGAGTTCAACATCTACGTCGATCCCGAGGCAGCCGATATCGTCTTGCGCTCTGGCATCCCCATCGTCATGATGCCGCTCGACGTCACGCATAAGCTTCTGACCCGAAAGGATCGCGTCAAGCGCATGGCCGATCTCGGTACGCGCCCGGCGATCGCCATGGTCGAGATGCTGGAATTCTTCGAGCGCTTCGATGTCGAGAAATACGGCTCAGACGGCGGTCCGTTGCACGACCCGACGGTTATCGCCTACCTCTTGAAGCCGGAGCTTTTCAAGGGGCGAACCTGCAATGTCGAGATCGAGGTGAAGTCTGAGCTGACGGCCGGCATGACCGTCGTCGACTGGTGGCACGTGACCGACCGCAAGCGCAATGCGCAGGTCATGCGCGATGTCGATGCGGACGGCTTCTTCGATCTGCTGATCGAACGTTTCGCCCGCATCTGATGTTCAGATTGGCTTTCGGGCGCCTGAGAGATCAGGCGTCCTTCTGGTCGAAAACGGAATTCGTTTCGGGTTCGACGAGCTTCGGCCCGCCCTTGGCGACGCCGACCATGGCGGGGCGCAGAACGCGCTCACCAATGGTGTAACCGGCCTGAACGACCTGAACCACGGTGTTGTTCGGCACATCGGGGTTCGGCACTTCGAACATGGCCTGGTGAAAGTTCGGATCAAACTTCTGGCCGACCGGCTCCAGCTTGCGGACGCCGTGGCGCTCAAGCGCCGACAACATCGAGCGCTCCGTCATCTCCACACCTTCGATCAGCGTCGTCAGGCCGGCATCGGCGGCAGCCCTGGCTTCTTCAGGGATCGCATCGATGGCGCGGCGCAGGTTGTCCGAAACGGCCAGCATGTCGCGCGCAAAGCCCGCGGCGGAATAAGTCCTCGCGTCCTTGACTTCGCGCTCTGTGCGCCGGCGCAGGTTATCCATCTCGGCGGCAAGGCGCAGATAGCGGTCGCGCAGCTCTGTATTCTCGGACTTTAGCAGTTCCAGCGGATCGGGCTTTGCGCTGGCTTCGGCGGCGGCTTCGTTCTCGACGTTTGCGGCGGCGTCCGCGGCGGCTTCGGCCGCGGCGGCGTCGGGTCCGTTCTTCGTCGTTTCGTCAGTCATGACGTTCTCCGGTGATTGGTGTCTTTTAGGATGTGCCCGATATCGAGCTTTGACGGGCAAAAATCAAGTCTGCGTGACCGAAAAGCATGACTTGTAGGCAACCTTGCCGGGTCTGCCCCACGGGGCCCAGCTTGACTTGGCCGTGCTAAAGTTCTTTCATTTTAGGCGCAACTGAATCAATAGTGCTTCGACCTCATCCAGGTCAGGGAGCGACCACCATGGGCGATCAGAAAACGTATTCGGGGCGCTGCTTTTGCGGTGCGGTGGAGATCGTCGCCACCGGAGACCCGGTGGCTATGGGTTACTGCCACTGCGCCTCCTGTCGGCATTGGTCGGCGGGACCCGTCAACGCCTTCACGCTCTGGCAGCCGCAGGCCGTCCATGTCACCAAAGGCGGAGAGCACGTGGAAGGCTACCAGAGGTCCGATACGAGCGTGCGGAAGTTCTGCGAGCTTTGCGGTGGGCACCTCTACACCGAGCACCCGACCTGGGGCGTCACCGACGTTTACGCGGCACTTCTGCCCGATCTTGACTACGCTCCAGCGCTGCACTTGAACTATCAGGAAAGCGTGCTGCATATCCGTGACGGCCTGCCAAAATACAAAGACATGCCTGCGGAGATGGGCGGCTCGGACGACCTGCTCCCGGAGTAGTCCTCCTACTTCGAGCCGCGTGACAACCGCGTCATCAGCTGGGCGGTATAGTCGACCATCGGTACGATGCGCGAGTAGTTGAGCCGCGTCGGCCCGATGACGCCGACAGCGCCGACAATGCGGTCGTCATCGTCACGATAGGGCGCGACGATCAGCGACGAACCGGAAAGTGAAAAGAGCTTGTTCTCCGAGCCGATGAAAATGCGTACACCCGGCCCGCTTTCGGCGAGGTTGAGAAGTTCCAGCAGGCTGTCCTTCTTCTCGAGGTCGTCGAACAGCATGCGCAGGCGGTCGAGATCGTCGGCGCCGGCGAGATCGGCGAGCAGATTGGCGCGGCCGCGAATGATCAGCTGGGCCGGTTTGCCCTCGTCGGCGCTGCCCGACCAGACGGCGATGCCGCGCTCGACGAGATCCTGCGATAGCGCATCGAGTTCGAGGCGGACATCGTCCTTCAGTCGACTCAATTGATTGCGCAGTTCCGGCAGCGTCTGGCCGGTCATGTGTGCGTTGAGGAAGTTGGCGGCCTCGGTCAATTGCGATGACGTCACCCCTGCCGGAAGCTCGATAATGCGGTTTTCGACCTGATCGTGATCGCCGACGAGAACCGCAAGCGCTTTGGTCGGCTCAAGGCGGATGAACTCGACGTGCTTGAGAACAGGATCGCTCTTCGAGGTGATGACGAGCCCGGCGCCGCGCGAAATGCCCGAGAGCATGCGGCTTGCCTCGTTCATCATCAATTCCATCGGATTGTCGCGGCTTTCGGCGCGCACCTGGCGATCGATGTTGGCGCGATCCTCGGCCGAGAGATCCCCGACCTGCATGAAGGCGTCGACGAAGAAGCGCAGGCCGACCTGTGTCGGCAGACGGCCGGCACTGACATGCGGCGAATAGATGAGGCCAAGTTCTTCCAGATCGCTCATCACGTTGCGCACGGAGGCGGGTGACAGCGACATCGGTAGGATACGCGACAGGTTGCGCGAACCGAGCGGTTCACCCGTCTCCAGATAGCCCTCGACAATGCGGCGAAAGATTTCCTTGGAGCGTTCATCCAGCGCAGCCACTGCATCTGAAACCGACGTCGATCTGAACTCCATGAACCCTTGCGTACCCGTGCTGACGATGATCCGACAAAATATAGCCAATCTCCCCGCAGCGGCAAAAGGGAAATTGCAAATGGACGCTGCCGATCGTAGAAGCTCTCAACAACATAAGCACGCGTGATCTTCCGAAAACCGCTCGCGGTCTTCGACATCATGATTCAGGAGAATAGTATGCGGCCCTCAGGAAGAAAAACCGACCAGATGCGCAAGGTCTCGTTCGAGCGCAATTTCTCCAAGCACGCGGAAGGCTCCTGTCTGGTGAAGTTCGGCGATACGCATGTGCTGTGCACGGCGAGCATCGAGGAGAAGCCTCCGGCATGGCTGCGCAACACCGGCAAGGGTTGGGTCACGGCCGAATACGGCATGCTGCCGCGCGCCACCGGCGAGCGTATGAAGCGCGAAGCCGCATCCGGCAAACAGGGCGGCCGTACGCAGGAGATCCAGCGCCTGATCGGTCGTTCGCTGCGCGCTGTCGTCGACCTCAAGGAACTCGGCGAGCGCCAGATCACGCTCGACTGCGACGTCATCCAGGCAGATGGCGGAACGCGTACGGCGTCCATTACCGGCGCCTGGATCGCGCTTTACGACTGCCTGAAGTGGATGGAAAGCCGCAACATGCTCAAGGTCGAACGCGTCCTCAAGGACCACGTCGCGGCCATTTCCTGCGGCATCTTCGCCAACCAGTCGGTGATTGACCTCGACTATCTCGAGGACTCCTCGGCTGAGACCGACGCGAACTTCGTGATGACGGGCAACGGCGGCATCGTTGAAATCCAGGGCACCGCTGAAGGCACGCCCTTCACAGACGAGGAATTCGCCTCGCTGATGGCCCTCGCCAAGGTCGGCATCGCCGAACTCGTCGCGATGCAGAAGCAGGCCGTCGCCGGATGAACGACATGCTGGAAGGCATGCTGGAGACGGCGCTCTATGCGGACGATCTCGACAAGGCCGAAGCCTTTTATGAAGGCATTCTCGGACTTTCGAAGATCTCGCGGGGCGGCAACCGACATGTCTTCTTTCGCTGCGGTGCCGGGGTGTTGCTGCTCTTCAACCCGCAGGAAACCATCAAGCCTCCCTCGCCCACCTCCCTGCAGGTTCCCCCGCACGGCACGACCGGTGCAGGACACGCCTGTTTCCGCGTTTGCGGGGAAAATCTCGATGCGATTGCAGCCCGGTTGACGTCCGGGGGTGTCGCCATCGAATCCGAAGTCACCTGGCCGCAGGGCGGCCGATCGATCTATTTCCGCGACCCGGCGGGCAACAGCCTCGAATGCGCCGAAGCCCGCATCTGGGGCATCGAATAGGACAGTCATGCGCAAGCTCGAAACGAAGACCATCGTCGTTGCCAGCCATAATGCCGGCAAGATCCGGGAAATCCAGGACCTCATCGGTCCGTTCGGCTTCACGGCGAAATCGGCCGCCGAGTTGAATTTCGTGGAGCCTGACGAGACCGGCACGACCTTCGAGGAAAACGCGACGATCAAGGCGCTCGCCTCCGCCGAAGCCTCTGGATTGCCGGCGCTGTCGGACGATTCCGGCCTCGTTATCGATGCACTCGGCGGCGATCCCGGCGTCTACACCGCCAACTGGGCGGAAAAACCCGACGGCACGCGTGACTTCGCGATGGCGATGGAGAAGGTCGAGGCGGCTTTGGAAACGGTCGGCGCTTCGAAGCCGGCGCAGCGCGCTGCGCGTTTCGTCAGCGTACTCTGCCTTGCCTGGCCGGACGGCCACACGGAGCTTTTCCGCGGCGAAGTCGAAGGCACCGTCGTTTGGCCTGCGCGCGGCAGTCAGGGCTTCGGCTACGATCCGGTCTTTCAACCCGAGGGCTATGAGACTACCTTTGGCGAGATGAGCGCGGAAGAAAAGCACGGCTGGAAGCCCGGCGACGCAGAAGCACTGTCGCACCGCGCCCGCGCCTTCAAGATCTTCGTCGAAACCTGCCTGGAAGCCTAAGGGCAAGTGGACACTTTGGAACAGCCTGATCTGATGCGCTATGCCGCTCTTCTGCCCGATACCGGCGAACCCGGCTTCGGCGTCTACGTGCATTGGCCGTTCTGTGCCGCCAAGTGCCCTTACTGTGATTTCAACAGCCATGTCCGCCACCAGCCGGTGGATCAGGAACGCTTTAGCGCGGGCTTCCTGAAGGAGATGGCGACGGTGCGCCAGATGAGCGGGCCAAAGACGGTGACCAGCATCTTCCTCGGCGGCGGCACGCCATCGTTGATGAAACCATCCACGGTGTCGGCCATTCTCGACGGTATCGCCAAGCACTGGCACGTGCCCGATGGGATCGAGATCACCATGGAGGCAAACCCCTCCAGCGTCGAGGCGGAACGCTTCCGCGGCTATCGTGCCGCCGGCGTCAATCGCGTGTCGCTCGGCGTCCAGGCACTCAACGACCGCGATTTGAAGTTTCTCGGACGGCTGCACGACGTTGCCGATGCGCTGAAGGCGATCAAGCTGGCGCGCGACATCTTCCCGCGCATGTCCTTCGACCTGATCTATGCGCGCCCGAACCAGACCGTCGACGAATGGGAACGCGAGTTGAAGGAGGCGTTTTCCTACGCCGTCGATCACCTTTCGCTCTATCAACTGACGATCGAGGAAGGCACTCCGTTCTTCGGGCTTCACAAGGCCGGCAAGCTTGTCGTTCCGGACGGCGACCAATCGGCGCTGCTCTATGAAGCGACGCAGGAAATCACCACCGGCGAAGGGCTGCCCGCCTACGAGGTTTCCAACCATGCGCGTCCGGGCGCGGAGAGCCGGCACAACCTCACCTACTGGCGTTACGGCGATTACGCCGGCATCGGCCCCGGTGCCCATGGGCGACTGACGCGTGGCTCCATGAAGATTGCCACTGCGACAGAGCGCAAGCCAGAGAGCTGGCTGGATCGGGTCGAGCGCGATGGACACGGCATGCTGGACACGGAGCAACTCGGCTATGAGGAGCAGGCCGACGAACTGCTGCTGATGGGATTGCGTCTCAAGGAAGGCGTGGACCTTTCCCGCTGGCAGCAGCTTTCGGGCCGCGACCTGGACCCGAAGCGGGAAGAGTTTCTTTTGGAGCATGGCTTTATCGAGCGGATCGGCAACTCTCGCCTGCGCTGCACGCCCTCAGGCATGCTGATCCTCGATTCCGTGGTCGCCGATCTCGCCTGCTAGGCCGGTCGCTTTCGCCCAAGAGCGAACAATCGCCCGTCTATCGCCGCAAGGCCGATCGCGATCATCGCCGTGCCGATCAGATGCTTGACCTGCAATTGCTCGCCGAGAATGGCTGCGCCAAGCAGGATGGCACTGACCGGAATCAGGAAGGTCACGAGCATCAGGTTCGTTGCACCGGCAGTCGCCAGGATGCGGAAGAACAGCACATAGGCGATCGCCGTCGAAAGCAAGGCCAGGCCGAACAGCGCCATCCAGGTTTCCGATGAAGGAGAGGCCAATGTCCACGGCTGGTCGACGATGAGCGCGATCGGCAGCATCAGGACGGTTGAGGCGCTGACCTGTCCTGCAGCGGGAATGAGCGGCGCCATGCCCATCTGGCGGAAGCGCCGGCCGAAGATCCCGGCAAAGGAATAGGAGAGCGCAGCGCCGAGTACCGCAAGCTGCGCCAGCACGTTCGACCCGAGATCGCGCAGCACGTCGAAACCGATCATATAGGCGACGCCCGCAAAGCCGACGAGAACGCCGAGCAGGCGATTGCCGGTCATCTTTTCATCCGCGGTCAGGAAATGCGCGACGACGACGCCAAAAAGCGGCGTTGTGGCATTCAGGATCGAGGCGAGGCCACTTGCGATATGCGTCTGGCCCCAGACGATGAGACAGAACGGGATCATATTGTTGAGGATGCCCATGCCGAAGAAGGGCGCCCAGGACCTGGCGTCACGCGGCATGGCATGGCCGGTCGCCCGCACAATAAGGTTCAGTGCCAGCGCGGCGATCAGGACCCGACCCGTGACGATCGTAAAGGGCGGCAGGCTCTTCACCAGAATGCCGTTGAAGAGGAAGGATCCGCCCCACAGCAGGGAGAGCACCAGCAACATTCCCCACTCGGCAAAGCCCATCTGTTTCTGCTGCATCGTCTTCTCCCTGATCAGCCTGCGACCGGTCTACATGTCAGTACAGGCTGCCGCCACCCGATTGTTGCGCGGCGCTCACGCATTTTTCCTGATTTATTCTCGTTCATCGCTCAGCTCGACGGAGCTTTTACGGCGGCTTTCACACTGATATTATTGCTATGCCAGTCCTGCGACAAACGAGTCTTTCTCGATCCATGATATAGTTGAGCTAAACCATGAGCGATTATCTTCCCTCCCTTTCGGCCCTTCGAGCCTTTGAAGCGGCCGCCCGACACCTCAGCATGACGTTGGCGGCCAAAGAGCTCAACGTGACGCCGGGAGCCGTCAGTCTGCAGATCCGCGATCTGGAATCCTCGCTTGGCGTCAAGCTCTTCGAGCGGAAGACGCGCGCACTAGCTCTGACCGTGGAGGGTGCGGACTATTTTTCGACGCTCAGGGCAGCATTCCGCCTCGTCAGGGAGGCGACGGCGGCGATCACGGCGCGCGGACGCGGCGCCGTCCTCAACGTCACCTGCACGGCGGGATTTGCAACCTACTGGCTCGTGCCGCGTCTCGGACGCTTCGAGGCGATGCATCCCGAAATCGACGTCCGCATCAGCGCGTCGCACCGCGTGCTCGATTTTCAGCGCGACAGGATCGACCTTGCAATCCGCCACGGACTCGGCGGCTATGACGGCCTGATCAGCGAACGCCTCGTGGATGACGAGCTGGTGCCGGTTTGCACGCCAAGGCTTGCCGTGGAGCTCGGCGACAATCCCTCGCCGGACGCGCTCGCCGGCTTCCAACTGATCCATGACGTCTATCGCCATGACTGGCAGCTCTGGCTGGAAGCAGCCGGCGCGACAGGAGTCGACCCGTCGCGTGGACCGGTCTTCATGCATGGCAATGGAGCCTATGACGCGATGATAGCCGGGCTGGGCTTTGCCCTGATGCGGCGCTCGTTTCTGGAGCGGGACCTGAAGGAAGAAAGGGTGGTCACGCCCTTCCCGCTTGGCATTGCAAGCCGGCTTGCCTTCCACCTCGTCTATCCCGGGCTTGCGCTCGAACGGCCGGCGGCGGCCGCCTTCCGCCGGTGGCTGCTGTCAGAGGCGCAAGGCTGACCTGACTGTGGCGGATTTGCCATGCCGATCAAAAAGTGGAGTATTTTTATCATGAAACCGGGTTTCCTTTGGGATTTTTCTTGACTATTACACTCCACATAAATCCTGAAATGCGTATGACCGGTATGGTAAGCCAATGAATAGTCTCCGATTTTCCTCGCGAATCCTGTCCACGTCGGCATTGACTGGTTTGGCAATCGTCCATTTTCTCGCACCCGCCGCAGCGCAGGATGCGGCTGGACAGCAGCAGGATGGCGCGACGGTTCTTGAGGATATTATCGTCAATGGCGGCAGCGGCGGCGTCATCCAGCGGATGGCTATGTCGGCAAGAGCAGCGCGACGGGCACGAAAACCGACACGCCCTTCATCGAGGTGCCTCAGTCGATTTCCTCAGTGACCGAACAGCAGCTGAAGGATCGCGACCCGCAATCTCTTTTGGATACGGTCGCGTACACGCCGGGCACACGCGTCGGCGCTTATGGCTTCGACCCGCGTTTCGATTCATTCTCGGTGCGCGGCTTCGACGTGACCTATACCGGGATCTTCCGCGACAACCTTCGTCAGCCGGGCGCAGGCTCGTCACTCTTCAAGACCGAGCCGTACGGCCTCGAAGGAGTCTCGATCCTGCGTGGCCCATCTTCGGCACTGTATGGGGCAACAGGTGCCGGCGGTCTCTACAACCTCATCACCAAGCGGCCGACGGAAGAGCCTTTTCACGAAGTCAGCTGCAGTATGGTACCGACCAGCGCTATCAGAGCCGGTTCGACCTCTCCGGCCCCGTCAACAATGAGGACCCCTTCTACTATCGCCTGACGGGCCTCTATCGCGACGCCAATACGGAGCAGATCAGCGTTCCCGACGACCGCGTCTATATTGCGCCAGCCTTCATGTGGAAGCCGGACGAGGACACGAAACTGACCATCCTCGGCGAATATTCCCGAACCAAGACCGGCGGCACGGCGGCCTATTACAACGATCCAACCGGCAAGGTAACGGACTATTTCGCGGGCAATCCGGCCTTCAACGATTCGATCCAGAACCAGGCTCGTATCGGCTACGAATTCGAGCATCGAGTAAACGACGTCTTCGTCTTTCGTCAGAACGCCCGCATTTCGACGCTGAGCATCGACGCCGACTGGGCCTTCGCCTACGCGCCGAACGCCGTCAATCCGAACCTGCTTGAGCGCAGCGCCGGCACGTTTGACGAGCGGCTGACGGCCTTCGCCATCGACAATCAGTTGGAAGCTCAGTTCGAAACGGGCGCGGTCAACCACACAGTGCTTGCAGGTCTAGACCTGACTAGGCTGCGCTGGCGTTCGCTCGATGGCCGTGGCGTGTCGCCACCGCTCGACACCACCAATCCGACGGCAGGCGCTCATGTTGCTCCTATCGACTTCGATACGCGCTCCATCCAGGACCAGTGGCAGGTCGGCACCTATCTGCAGGACCAGATCCGCTATGACGCGTGGATACTGACCGTCGGTGGTCGCTACGACTGGGTCTCCACGGACACCGACAATACCGACCTCAACACCAATGCGCTGACCACGATCACGCAAAACGACAGGGCATTCTCCGGCCGCATCGGCCTAGGCTACCAAACGGATTTCGGCGTTGTACCCTATGCCAGCTACTCGACGGCTTTCGCACCAAATGCTGGCATCAACAAGGAGACCGGCCAACCCTTCCAGGCGACGGAAAGCGAGCAGGAGGAGATTGGCGTCAAGTACCTGCTGCCTGATAGCAATACGCTGATCACGGCAGCGCTGTTCAATATCGACCAGAAAAACAGCCTCTACTACGAGGTTGTGAACCTGCCGACCGGGCCGGAAAACATACAGGTGCAGCGCGGCAAGATTCGCTCCCGGGGCTTCGAGATCGAAGCGAACACGAGTCTCGACACCGGCTTGTCACTGGTTGCGTCCTACACCTTCACCGACGCCGAGATTCTGGAAGGCACGACCGGTACAGTCGGCAACTACGTCTCGTCGGTGCCGAGGCACATGGCTTCGCTCTGGGCAAACTACAGGTTTCAGGAGGATAGTCCGATCTACGGTCTCGGCGTCGGCCTCGGTGCCCGGTACCTCGGCAAGAGCTACACCAGCGACAACAACACGGCGCAGAACGTCTCCCGCATCCTTGTCGACGCTGCCCTGAGCTATGACTTCGCCGCGCTCGACAAGAAGTACGAGGGCCTGAGCCTGCAGGTGAACGCCACCAACCTGTTCGACCGCCGCGAGCCCGTCTGCTCGGCCGGCTTCTGCTACCGCGACCAGGGCCGCGCCGTGATCGGCAGCCTGCGCTACGCATGGTGAGTTGATGGCGAGCGCGCAGCATCATGTGGTTGATCCGGGCGACAGCGCCTCGGTCCTCTCGCCGGCCTTTGCCGGCGAGCATGCGTGGTGCAACGAGAAGATGGCGCTCTCCACCGACCTGCCGGACGCGGTACCGCTGCCGCTCTTCTTCGGCGACGGCGGGTTCAAACAGGCGATCGATCGCTACGCCGAGACCTGCGGCAACAGCGACAGGCGCGCCGTCGTGTCGATGTGGTCGTTATATTACTTCTCCGCCCTTTCCATTCCCTATGTGCTGGCCCGTCGCCTCGCCGCGCAGGAGCTTCCGGTCGCCTTCGACGGGATGACCATCGCAGTGCAGGAGAATGGCCTGCCGCGTGCATTCGGCGTGCCGCACCGGGGCCGGAATGCTGAGGATGGCGCGGAGGACGGTTTCGAAGCCATTGGTCCGTTGTTGGAACAGCATCTTCCACAGGCCGTGACGAAGCTCAACGCCTCCGGCATTTCGGCCAAGCTGTGCTGGAACAATGCCGCTGTGTACCTCGACTACGCGCTGCGGTTGACGCGGCCGCCCGAAGGCCCCGATCTGGCGGTGTTCGTCCGCGGCTGCCTGCCGGACGGCGGCGTCAACCCTCTGTGCGGCAGCGTCCGATATGTCGAGGAAGACGGCGAGCGCGTCGCCCGGCGGAAGATATGCTGCCTGCGCTACATGCTGCCCGGCGTCCAGAGCTGTGGCAAACTTTGTGCTCTTCCCAGCCAGAGGAACGTGCAATGATCCCGTCCACGATCACGCGACGCGGCTTTCTCGCTGCGGCGTCTGCTGCGCTTTGCGCGCCGGCTCTGAAGGCAGAGACGCGCTGGCCACTGACCGTGACCGATGCCGTCGGTCGAATGGTGACGATTGCGAAGAAGCCGAAGTCGATCATCCTCGGAACGGGTTTCAATCTTTTCGCGCTGTCGCTGATCCACCCGGATCCGGTGAGCCTGCTGGCAGGCTGGGCGACCGACATGAAGACGGACAACCCGTTCATCTACGATGCTTTTCGCAAGAAATTTCCGGCCCTCGACAAGGTCTCGCTTGTCAGCAATGGGCAGGCGGATGGCATGTCCTTCGAAGCCGCCCTCTCCTTGGAGGCCGACCTTGCGGTCATGGGTATGTGGCAGGCAGAAGGCGAGCAGGGCAAACGTGCCATCGAGTATCTGCAATCGATCGGCGTGCCCGTGATCATTGTCGATTTCAATCTCGATCCGCTGAAGAGCACGCCGCGGGACATTCGGCTCCTCGGTCGCGTTCTGGAATGTGATCAGCAAGCGGAAAACTATGCTCGGTTCTTCGAAAAAAGGGTGGACCGCATCAAATCGAGGGCGGTCGGGAAAGGCGAAGATGGGCCGCTCGTGCTGATGGATGCCTTTCCAAGCACAACGCGTGGCAGCTGGGCGGTCGGTCGCACCGGCCTTGGTGAATTGATCACGCTTGCCGGCGGGCGCAACATCGCCGACAAGAACCTGCCGCCACAGGGCGGACCCGTGACGGCAGAATATATCATCGCCGCGGAACCGGACGTCTATGTCGCCACCGGCTCGCCGGGCGGCACCTACACCGTCTTTTCGATCGGTCCCGGGGTCGATCCCGCAGAAGCGCGGCAGTCGCTCCAGGAGACCGTCAAGGCACCAAGCCTTGCCCCGCTGAAAGCGGTGCGCGAGGGAAATGTGCACGGCATGTGGAACTTCTTCAATGCCGTGCCGCTGAACGTGCTCGCCGCCGAAGCCGTCGCATCCTGGGTAAGGCCCGACCTCTTTGGCGACGTCGATCCGGCCGACAGCCTCGCCGAGCTCAACGAGCGCTTCGCGGCCGTCCCCTTCGAGGGCGCCTATTGGACCAGCCTAACCACTTAGCGAGCTGGCGCGCTGGTCTCGAAGAGGCCGCCTGTCGGAGTTTTCAGGAACATCTCCAGCGGAATGTATTCCTGATGCAGGAAGCCCGTGGACGGCAGCAGGTCGTCGCGCACCATCTCGATGACGGCAACCACCGAGGCCGACGTCGTCCAGGCGATCGCCGTGCGGCGGGTGCCGGCTATCTCGATCGGATAATAGGCGCGCACAAATTCCTTGCGGCGGAGGTTGCCGTTCTCCGTGCCCTCCGCTGCGACGTGGACGTAGACAACATCGTCCTCGACCGGAGGCTTGGCGTTGGTGAGGATTTCGCCGGCAAGCTTGCGCCTGTCGCGCATCAAAAGCTCATGGAAGAAGAAGTTCATCAGATCCATGTGGCCGGGATAGCGCATCGTCTTGTAGTCGAGGTTCTCGACCTTTCCGAGCAGCGTATCGCACATGGTTCCGAGGCCTCCTGACGTCGTGAAAGCTTCGAGCTTCACGCCCTCGACATAGATCGTCTCGTGCCATTCCATCGGCGAGACGAGCTTGCGAACGCCTCCCTCGATCACTTCGCAGTCGTTCAGATACTCGTTGACCACCCCTTCGGGCGACCAGTTAAACGCGTAGCCGAGGAGACCGGTCGGGTGCTGCGGTAGAGCGCCGACCCGCATTCGAATGGAACGGCACTTGTCGAAGCCTTCCGCAAGGCTCGATCCGACAATGCCGACGAGACCGGGGGCCAGGCCACATTGCGGCGCCATCAGGCCACGTGCCGTCTTGGACAGTTCGATGATGAAGTTTGTCGTCGGCACGTCTTCGGTCAGATCGAAGTAGTGGATCCCTGCGAGGTGGGCGGCGCGCGCAAGGCCGATGTTGAGGTGATAGGGCAGGCAGGAAAGCACGGCCTCAACGCTGGACAACAGTTCACCGATGACGGCGGGGTCGGAGATGTCGCCACTCCTGCATTCGAACGGCAGGCCTTCCGTCGGCGCCTGCAGGTCGACGCCTAGAACGTCGAACCCTCCTTCATGCAGAAGCGTTGCAGCCAACCGCCCGATCTTGCCCAGTCCGAGAACAGCGATCCTGTCGAAACTCATCGGCTCCCCCTGTGGCCACGTGGCGCATTTGCGCCATTCCAGCGTACAGAAGATTGTGCGCAAAAGAAAACGGCCGGAGCAATGCCCGGCCGTCAAACGTGCACAGAAGATTGCCCGACTATTCGTTGATCAGGCGCTTCAGCAACTCGATCTCATGCGAAAGCTTGGTGTCGCCGGCTATCAGTTCCTCGATCTTGCGCACGGCATGCAGCACGGTCGTATGATCGCGACCGCCGAAGCGACGGCCGATTTCCGGGAACGACCGCGGCGTCAGCGTCTTTGACAGATACATGGCGATCTGGCGCGGTTTGACGATGACGCGGGTGCGGCGGTTCGAGACCAGTTCCTGGCGCGACACGTTATAGTGCCGTGCGACGATGCGCTGGATGTCCTCGATGCGGACACGGCGCGGCTCGCCCGAGCCAACCAGATGAGCAAGAAGCTCGTCGACGCGCTCGACCGTCAGGTTCGGCTCGAAGGAGCGGCGGAAAAGCAGCTGGTTGAAAGCACCTTCCAGCTCGCGGCCGCTTGCCGTGATGTTACGCGCAACATGGTTCAGCAGTTCGGCCGGGATTTCCAGAGACGGGTCCTCGACGCGAGCAGCGGCGAGGCGACGCTTCAGGATCTCGAGACGCATCTCGTAGTCCGGCGCGTCGAGCTCAATGGCCACACCGCCCTGCAACCGCGAGCGGACGCGTGGATCGAGCGATTCTAGCTCCCAGGGAGCGCGGTCGGCAGCGACCACGACCTGCTTGGCACTGTCGAGCAGCATGTTCAGCAGGTGGCAGAACTCGTGCTGGATCATCTTGCCCTGCAGGAACTGCATGTCGTCGATGATCAAAAGGTCGATGTTGCGCAACGAGTCCTTCAGGGTCAAGGCATCATTGTCACGGATCGCTGTTGCGAAGCGCCACATGAAATACTCTGCCGTCAGATAGACGACGCGCAGGGCGCGCGGGTTCTGAACCGCGGCATTAGCGATCGCTTGTAGAAGATGCGACTTGCCGAGGCCGACGCTGGAATGGACGAAGAGCGGATTGAAGCGGACAGCGCCCTGCCCGGCTTCCGCAATCGTCCTGGCAGCAGCAAGTGCTACGCGGTTGGAGCTGCCCTCAACAAAGGTGTCGAAGGTGAAGCGGGAGTCCAGCGGCGAGCCGAAGAGCGGCTGGCCGGCAGTTGCCGGACGGGCAGCGGCTGCGGACGATACCGCCTGCTGCGCAATCTGGCCGGCATGCTGCGCCGCCGGGCGGCGCGTCTGCGCGGCGGCAACAGGCTCTGGGGAAACCGGCGCTTCAGCCGGTTTACCAACGCCACGCGTTGCCGTGCGCACGAGAATTTCGACTTTCAGGATTTCGGAGTCTTCGGCCTGAAACAGGCTGGTGATCAACTCAAGATACCGGTTGTTGATCCAGGACTTCAGAAAAGTTGTCGGCACCGTCAGGCGCACGACGCTCTTGGAAACCGAATGCAGCTTCAGCCGCGCAAACCAGCTTGCGTAGACATCCGGACCGACTTGCGCCTTCAGGCGGGCGCTGACACGCTCGAAAAGTACACCATGCTTCATGTCTCCCTTTTCCCCTGCCGCTCCAGCGCAAATAGAGCCAAACGCCTGCGGTTCATTGTCCCCGCTATCCAGGGCATCCGCCGTCATTGTATTCATCTGCATCATGCCGCCTTCCATTCGTCGGCCGACTTTGTTCGTCGCCCGATTATTTCCCCGCTATGACCAGAAAGTGGCACCCTCATGAGCCACTCGCCTGCCGGTTCACTCAAATACTGCCCCACTCACAAGACTTTCCGAGAAAGCGCGAGCCCGCCTCATGCGGCGTCGACTGCCTTCTGTCGGACTGGATGCCGCTCCTCGTCAGCTGGCGTCCAGTCGTCTTGCCACGACTTCTCTTCCCCATTCCGGTTTCACGCAACGCGTGCAACCAACACACAAAAAATCACCGTTCCGCGACAGCCACGTCGCGGTCAAAAATGCTCAACTGCGTGAAAAACCGGAGGCTTAGGCTTCCGTAACAAGTGGCACAGGCTCATCGTCCTGCCGACGTGGCAGTTTCAGACCAAGCCTTCACAGGTGATGTCTGGACCCCT
This sequence comes from Rhizobium tibeticum, assembly GCF_900110205.1. Lineage (GTDB taxonomy): Bacteria > Pseudomonadota > Alphaproteobacteria > Rhizobiales > Rhizobiaceae > Rhizobium > Rhizobium tibeticum. The sequence goes on from NZ_FOCV01000002.1 coordinate 194,454, forward strand.
TGTTGATCGGCATTTAGGCAGGATCGAATGCGGGAATCAACGATGAATTTTACGCAAAATTAAGAGCGGGCCGTTGACTCGGGGGGCAGTCTTTGGGCGTCACATCCGTGTCAAAAAAGAATCGCTTTTGAATCAAGGAGATTCGTCCCGCGGGCATTTTTGACACGCATAAAAAGAAAAAAATAAAAAAGCTTCTTGACTCTGCTCAGACCGCAGATTGTAGGGCCCGAGTCGAGCGCACCTGAAGTATCCTACAACAAGTGTTTGTTTTTATTGCCTTTTTCGTGTCACACGCTCGACATGAAATCGTCGCCGAATTAACCATACGGAAGCCAGTCGGCGGAATCGAAAAAGCCCGACAAAGTTGCCGGGCTAATCATAATGGTGCGTCTGTTAATGAAAGATTATGCGGTCGCAGAAACCGACAGAGCCTTCACACGAGCCGCCAGGCGCGAAACCTTTCGGGAAGCCGTGTTGGCGTGCAGGACGCCCTTGCCTGCAGCGCGAGCCAGTTCCGGCTGCGCGGCGAGGAATGCTTCCTTTGCCTTGGCAGCATCACCAGATGCGATTGCCTCTTCGACCTTGCGAACGAACGTACGAACGCGCGAGCGACGAGCCTTATTGACGTCGGTACGGCGGGCGATCTTGCGGGTCGCTTTTTTCGCCGAAGTTGTATTGGCCATGGATGCCTCTCTAAGAATTCGAACAAACTCCGTCATCACCGCGGGCCCTGCGGCCACTCAATCCAGCAATGCGGGAGCATAATCGGAAAACCGGAGTGGCTTCCCGAACCGTGGGCGGGCATATAACCCTAAAGCCGACCCACGTCAACGCGCATTTTCAAGGAAACGCCGCCTTTCTCCAAGGCTCAGCGGTTCTTGAAGGCAGGCTTACGCTTTTCGATGAAGGCCGTCATCCCTTCTTTCTGGTCCTCGGTGGAAAAGAGGCTATGGAAAAGGCGACGCTCGAAGCGCAGACCCTCCTCCAAGGTGGTCTCCAGTGCGCGGTTTACGGCCTCCTTCGCCATCAGCACGGAAGGACGCGACAGCGAGGCGATCTTGGCGGCAGCCTCCAGAGCCTCGTCCAGCAGCCGTTCGGGCGCAACCACGCGCGAAACGAGTCCTGCGCGTTCGGCTTCGGCAGCGTCCATCAGGCGGCCGGTGAGGATCAGATCCATGGCCTTATATCTGCCGACAGCGCGCGTCAGCCGCTGCGAGCCGCCCATACCAGGGATGACGCCGAGTGTGATCTCGGGTTGGCCGAACTTGGCAGTCTCCGAAGCGATGATGATATCGCACATCATTGCAAGCTCGCAGCCGCCGCCGAGCGCAAAGCCGCTGACGGCGGCGATTACAGGCTTGCGCACCTTGGCAACGTCGTCCCATCCGCTCATCAGATCGCGGCCGTAGACATCGACATAATCCAGCGGCTGCATTTCCTTAATATCGGCACCGGCGGCGAATGCGCGCTCGGAACCGGTCAGGACCATAGCGCCGACGGCGTCATCGGCCTGGAAGGCTTCGTAGGCCTGAAGAAGTTCCTTCAGCACCATCGAGTTCAGGGCGTTCAGCGCCTGCGGGCGATTCAATGTGATCAGCCCGATCGCACCTCGGGTTTCGACGATCAGCGTTTCGTAGGCCATGGACAATCCTCCCGTTACTTTTGACAGGCCGGGCAATAGAAGGTCGAGCGCCCTGCCTGGACAATGCGGGCGACGGTACCGCCGCAGCCCGGGTTGCCGCAAGGTAGACTTTCGCGGTCATAGACAGCGAAGGAATGCTGGAAATAACCGAGCGAGCCATCCGTCTGGATATGGTCGCGCAGCGACGAGCCGCCCGCCTTGATGGCGTCGGCGATGACGTCGCGGATCGAGGCGACAAGCAAGTCCATCTGCTTGTTGGGCTTACCCGATTTCGTGACGATGGACGCCGCGGCACGCGTCGGCAGCAGGTGCGCGCGCCAAAGCGCCTCGCAGACATAGATATTGCCGAGCCCGGCAATATTCTTCTGATCGAGCAGCGCGCTTTTCAGAGGCTGCGCCTTGCCAGCGAAGCGTTCCGCCAGATAGGCGGCACTGAGTTCGTTGCCTGTCGGTTCCGGTCCTAAGCCGAAGAGGAAGGGATTGAGATCAAGTTCGCAACGCTGTGCCACATCCATGAAGCCGAAACGGCGCGGATCATTATAGATGACGCGGCTGGCGCCTTTCGGTCCCTCCAGGTGGAAGATGGCGTGATCGTGCTTTTCATCCTTCGAGCCGTGGCGATGGAATTCGCCCAGCATATCAGAAAGCTGTCCCACCTCGATGCGGAAGGAGCCCGACATGCCGAGATGCGAAATGATCGTGGTGCCGTCATCGAGATCGATCAGCAGATATTTGGCGCGGCGGCCGAGCGCGACGATGCGGCGGCCCGTCGCCCGTGCCTCGAGACCATCGGGAAAAGGGAAACGCAGGTCTTTGCGTCGCAGCTCCAGGCGGGCGATTCGCGCGCCCTCCATGGTGGGGGCAAGCCCGCGTCTGACGGTTTCGACTTCTGGCAATTCCGGCATCTTAACCCATCTATATCTAACATGTTTCCACCACGGGCGTTGTGCGCTATAGCGCCAAGGTACCGCGGCTTTGAGCGTGGTCCACAGATAGCGTCGCGCGCGTCAGTTCGCTATGGTTGCCGCGCCGATTTCAGATAGATGGAGTATTTTCGATGTCAGAAAGCCGTACCTCCGCCGAAGGCGGCATGGAAACATCCTACGGCTTCCGCGACGTGGCCGGTGGTGAGAAGCAGGGTCTCGTCAACGACGTCTTTCACAAAGTCGCCAAGCGCTACGACATCATGAACGACGTTATGTCGGTCGGCATGCACCGCGTCTGGAAGGACGCGATGATTGCGGCGCTCAATCCACGCAGGGAGCCAGGCTACCGGGTTCTGGACGTTGCCGGCGGCACCGGCGACATCGCCTTGCGCATCGTCGAAGCCTCGAACCGGCAGGCACATGCGACCGTACTCGACATCAACGGCTCCATGCTGGCCGTCGGCGCCGAGCGCGCCGCCAAAAAGAAGCTCTCCGACAATCTGACTTTCGTCGAAGCCAACGCGGAGGATCTGCCGTTCGAGCCGAACAGCTTCGACGCCTACACGATTGCCTTCGGCATCCGCAACGTGCCGCGCATCGATGTGGCGCTGAGCGAAGCCCATCGCGTGCTGAAGCGCGGCGGCCGGTTGCTGGTACTCGAATTCTCGGAAGTGGACATGCCGTTGCTGGACCGCGTCTATGACAGCTGGTCCTTCAACGCCATTCCGAAGTTCGGTAAGGTAATCACCGGCGAGGCCGAGCCCTACCAATATCTCGTCGAATCCATCCGCAAATTCCCCAACCAGGAGAACTTCGCCGAGATGATCCGCAACGCCGGTTTCTCGCGCGTCAGCTTCACAAACTATACCGGCGGCATTGCAGCCCTCCACTCCGGCTGGAAGCTCTGACGAATGGTTCGAGGTACACCGTTCACCTGCGCGCTTTCGCAGGCAGGCAATCCGGCATGAGTGCTCTGGGAGCATATTTCCGGCTCTGGCGCGTCGGCTGGATTCTCGTGCGCGAAGGCGTCATTTCCGCCTTGCCGTCAGAAGATCTTCCGCCCTCGATCGGCCTTGCCAAGTCCTTTGTTGGCCTGTTCGCGCGCAACCGCTCGAAATCGAAGAAGCGCAGCGACAGGCTGGCGCAGGCCGTCGAACGGCTGGGCCCCTCCTACGTGAAGATCGGCCAGTTCCTGGCGACGCGCCCGGATGTCGTTGGCGTCGAATTTGCAGACGACCTATCGCAACTCCAGGACCGCATGGCATTCTTCCCGCCGGCGGCGGCCAAGGCGAGCATCGCCAGTTCGCTCGGCCGCCCGATCGAAGACCTTTACGCAAGCTTCGGCGAGCCGATTGCCGCAGCGTCGATTGCCCAGGTGCATCCGGCGGAGGTCGATACACTGTCCGGTCGCAAGAAGGTTGCCGTAAAGGTGGTCCGCCCCGGCGTGCGTCAGCGCTTCTCGCACGACATCGAGGCGATGTATCTCGTCGCCCACATGCAGGAGCGCTTCATGCCTTCAAGCCGCCGCCTCAGGCCGGTGGAAGTGACGAAGACCCTGGAGCAGACCACCAAGGTCGAAATGGACCTGCGGCTCGAGGCTGCGGCCCTTTCCGAAATCGCCGAGAATACTGAAAAGGACCCCGGATTCCGCGTGCCGAAGGTGGATTGGGAGCGCACTGGCCGCGACGTGATCACCATGGAGTGGATCGATGGGGTGAAGATGTCCGACGTCGACGGCTTGCGCGCCGCCGGCCACGATCTCAATCGCCTTGCCGATACGCTGATCCAGTCCTTCCTGCGCCACACGCTGCGCGATGGCTTCTTCCATGCCGACATGCATCCCGGGAATCTCTTTGTCGATACGCATGGAGACATCGTCGCCGTCGACATGGGAATCGTGGGACGATTGGGCAAAAAAGAGCGCCGCTTCCTTGCCGAAATTCTCTTCGGGTTCATCACCCGCGATTATGTCAGGGTCGCGGAAGTCCATTTCGAGGCCGGCTATGTCCCCGCCCATCACAATGTGGAGAGCTTCGCGCAGGCGATCCGCGCAATCGGCGAGCCGATCCACGGACAGCCGGCCGAAACCATTTCGATGGGCAAGCTGCTAACGCTGCTGTTTGAGGTGACCGAACTGTTCGACATGGCCACGCGGCCGGAACTGGTCATGCTGCAGAAGACCATGGTCGTCGTCGAAGGCGTGTCGCGCATGCTCAATCCACGCTTCAACATGTGGAAGGCATCCGAACCAGTCGTCGGCGACTGGATCCGCAACAATCTCGGCCCGAAGCGTATCGTCACCGACCTCAGGGACGGGTTGAAGGCAGCGGTCAAGCTTGCAGAAGCCGCGCCGGAGATTGCGGCCAAGACCGAGAAGTTTCACCATCAACTGCTGCACATGAGCGAGCATGGACTGCGTTTCGATGCGGAAACGGCCGAAGCGATCGGCAAATCCGAAGCCCGTCACAATCGCTCCGGTCGGTTCGCCCTCTGGATTATCGCGCTCGCCCTTCTCTATATAGCCTGGGTGGTCACCTGATCATCGCATGCAAATGCATGTTGTGTTCAATATTTGGGATATCCCATCGAATAGCGCCGTCGCATAGTCTCACTTTTCAAGGAGATACGGCAGATGAAGCATGAACGCCCCCGCATCGAACTTTCCGGACAACCGCTGAGCTTTGCTGAGATGGTGAGGATCGGATCGGGCAAGGTGGCGCTTTCCGCTTCGGCAACGGGTATGGCCCGCGTCGAGATCGCCCGTGGAATTGTCGAGGACGCGATCAAGGCTGGCATGCCCGTCTACGGGGCAACCACCGGCGTCGGTGCCATGAAAGACGTCGAGTGGTCCCCGGAGGACCTGGACGCCTTCAGTCTCGGGCTCGTGCGCGCGCATCACTTCGGCACCGGGACGCCGTTTTCATGCTCCGTCGTGCGCAACGCGATGGCCATCCGCATCAACACCGCTCTGACGGGGCAGGTCGGGTGTACACCTGAACTCGTCAATGCATACATGCGCATGCTCGCGGTGGACATCATTCCGGTCGTCCGCCGCACCGGGTCCATTGGTTGCGCCGATATCGGCCTCATGGGACAGATCGGCGCCGTCTTGACCGGCGTCGGGGAAGCCGTCTATCGCGGCAAGCGCATGCAGGCTGCCGACGCCTTCGCGGCAGCTGGTATGAAGCCCTTTACCATGGCCCCGCGCGACAGCCTTGCCTCGCTCAGCGTCAACGCCGTGAGCTTCGCGGCTGCAGCGGATGCGACACGCAATGCCGCCGCCTCCATTCGCGTGCTGCTGGCCTCCGGGATGATGGCGTCAGGCGCCCTTGGGGCCTCCCGAGATCCGTGGCTTTCCGTTCGCCATGTCGGCACCTCCCGGGAAGCTTTGATCGGCTCCTGGCTCTGCAATGCTTCGGACGCCTGGCAGTGGCCGATCAAGACCCACGTGCAGGACCCTTTGAGCCTGCGCATGGTCGCGCAGGTATTCGGTGCGGTCATCGAGAACCTGCTGACGACCGGACACAAGATCCTTGCCGCCACCGGACGTTCCGACGACAACCCTGTCGTCGTCGAGGGCCGCGTCATGACCTCGGGCGGGTCGCTGCCGCTCGATGTGACGATCCTGCTGGAATCGGCGGCTCTGTGCATGGCGCACGCGGCCCGCAATGCCTTCAACCGCTGTGTCCTGCTCGGCAACGGCCAGCGGCGCGATCTACCCGTCAATCTAGTGCCGCCCGGCCGCATCGCAACAGGTTTCGGCCCGATCATCAAACTGGCCGGCGAGATCTTCTCGCGCGTGCTATCGATGTCGAACCCGGTGTCTGCGCAGTCGCTGGTGGTCGCGGCCGGCCTTGAGGACGAGGCAGCGTTCCTGCCGCTCGTGATCGAGCGTTTTGAGCGCCAGATGCGCGCTCTGATGCGACTTGCCGCCCTCGAGGCGCTGCTTTCGGCGCAGGCCGTGGATATACTCGGCGACAAGCCGAAGGGCGTCGGAGGGATGCTCTACGACGTCGTTCGCAAACATGCGGATTTCTACACGGTCGACCGGCCGCTCTCTGCTGAGGTGGAAGCGATCGAGGAAGAGCTTGGCTCCGGCGCCTTCATGTCCAAGCTCATCGAAGAGGTGCCGATCGCATCATTCGACGATTTCTTTGCACTCGGCTCGCTGGAGCGGATCGAGCAGCGTCTGACCCAGGAACCGGTCGCCATCTGATCCCTTCAATATTCGCCACGGAGAAAGCGGCATGGCTGATTTCGATCTCGTTCTGCAAGGCACGGTCGTTTTGCCGGAACGCATTCTGGAAGCCGGCTACGTTGCCGTCCACGATGGCAAGATTGCCGAAGTCGGCCTCGGTGTACCGCCAGCTGCGCGCGAGCGCCATCTCCTCGGCAAGGCATTAATCCTGCCCGGAGCAATCGACGCGCAGGTGCACTCACTGTCGCAGAAGGGTCAGGAAGACTTCATCTGGTCGACGCGGTCGGCCGCCGCCGGCGGCGTGACGACGATCGTCGACATGCCTTACGACGAAGGCAATCTCGTCTGCTCGGCGGAAGCCGTGAAGAAGAAGATCGCGCATGCTGGCCCGCAGGCGCGCGTTGACTTTGCACTTTACGGCACGGTCGATCCTGAGGACGGCGCCAAGCGCATCGCCGAGATGGTGGAGGCTGGCGTTGCCGCCTTCAAGTTTTCGACGTTCGGCACGGATCCGAAGCGCTTCCCGCGCATTCCCCCTGCCCTGCTGGACGAATGCTTTGCCGCGATCACGCCGACAGGACTGACGGCCGGCGTGCACAACGAGGATGACGAGGCTGTTCGCACCTATATCGATCGCGTGAAGGCGAGCGGGATCACGGATTGGCGGGCGCACGGGCTCTCCCGGCCGCCGATCACCGAACTGCTTGCCATGCACACGATTTTCGAGACGGGCGCCAATACGGGATGCCCCTCGCACGTGGTGCATTGCTCGCTCGGGCGCGGCTACGACATTGCCCGGGCCTATCGCCGCGACGGCTACGAAGCGACCGTGGAGTGCTGTATCCACTATCTCACGCTGGACGAGGAAAACGACGTCAAACGCCTCGGCGGCAAGGCAAAGATCAACCCGCCAATCCGCCCGCGCGCCGAAGTCGAGGCGCTATGGCGCAAGGTCGCCGAGGGCAATGTCTGGCTCGTCTCGACGGATCACGTGAGCTGGTCCGAAAACCGCAAGACCAATCCCGATATGCTGGCAAACGCCTCCGGCGTGCCGGGGCTCGAAGTGATGGTGCCGCTCTTCATCAAGGGCGCGAGCGAGCGCGGTATCCCGCTGACCTGGGCGGCAAAGTTGATGGCGCAAAACCCGGCAAAGCATTTCCGCCTCGATCACGTCAAGGGCGCACTGACGCCCGGCAAGGATGCCGATATCGTGGTGCTTGAGCCACGTGAAGCAATTTATGACGCAGCCGCGAGCGGCAACAACGTGGTCGGCTGGAGCCCTTACAACGGCATCCGTCTCCCCTGGACGGCCTCCGCGACCTATCTGCGCGGCAGGAAGATCACCGATGGCGCGACCGTGCTGGCCGAGCCGGGCACCGGCCAATTTGTACGTCCGCTCTCAAGGCAGGTGATCGCCGGAGCCGCACCATGAGCCGAAACCTGCCCGTCAATGCCGGTCGGATCGCGGAGGATATCGACGCTCTGGCCGAGATTACCAACCCTGGCCGGCCTTGGACACGCCGCGCCTTCTCGCCGCTTTTTCTCGAGGGGCGATCCTACATCGCAGCGCGCATGCGGGCCGCTGGCCTTGAGACCCGGATCGATGCCGCCGGCAACCTGATCGGCAAACGACAGGGTGCCCACAGCGGACTCGGCACGATCATGGTGGGTTCGCATTCGGATACCGTACCGGATGGTGGCCGCTTCGACGGCATTGCCGGGGTGGTGACGGCGCTGGAAGTCGCCCGTGCGCTGAGCGATCAGGGCATCGAGCTCGATCACGACCTGGAGATCGTCGATTTCCTTGCCGAGGAGGTCAGCATCTTCGGCGTCTCTTGCATCGGCAGCCGGGGCATGACGGGACAGTTGCCGGAAGCTTGGCTTTCCCGCGTGACGGAAGGGCGTGATCTGGCGTCGGCAATCGCAGAGGTTGGCGGCGACGCCTCGACGCTGCCCTCGCAGGAGCGACCCGATCTCAAGGGCTTCCTCGAACTGCATATCGAGCAAGGGCCGGTGCTCGAGAACGAGAAGAAGGATATCGGCATCGTGACCGCGATCGCCGGTATCACCCGGATCGAAATTGTCGTGGAGGGACGCGCGGACCACGCTGGCACGACGCCGATGGACAGCCGTTCGGATGCGTTGGTCGCTGCTGCGCAATTGGTTCTCGATATCCGCAATGCGGCGGCCGCGCGGGCGAAGACGCCAGGTCATTTTGCGGCGACTGTCGGCGAATTCCGGATCGAGCCGAATGCGGCCAATGTCGTTCCGTCGAAGGTCGTGCTCTTGATCGACGGACGCGCGGAAGTGCGCAACGACATGGAAGCCTTCTGCGAATGGCTGGATGCGCACGTCATAAAGTTAGCCCTTACTTACGGAGTTTCGATCAAGAGCCCAATGCGGGTCTCGGATAATTATCCGACGCCGAGCGACGCCGGACTGTTGAAGACGCTCGAAAGGGCCTGCGAGAGCGTTGGCGCAAAGCACCGACGCATGGCATCCGGCGCGGGTCACGACACGGCCTGGATTGCAAAGGTGGCGCCTGCCGCCATGATCTTCGTGCCGTGCAAGGAAGGGCGCAGCCACTCGGCTGACGAATGGGCGGAAAACGACGACATCGCGCTTGGCGCGGCAGTGCTTTTCGAAGCCGTCATAGACATGGACAAGAGCTTGAAGCAGGAGGATGCCTGATGGGACGCATACTCGTTGAGAAGGACGTCGAGGCGGCCGTCAAGGGCGGTTCCGTCTATGCCGCCGGCGGCGGCGGCTGGGCCGACCATGGCCGAATGCTAGGCTATGCCGCCGTCAATGTCGGCAAGCCGGAACTCGTGTCGATCGACGAACTGCGGGACGACGACTGGATCGCCACGGCCGCCGCGATCGGTGCGCCGGCCTCCACGACGCCTTGGGAAATGCAGGGCATCGATTATGTGAAGGCCGTGCAGTTGCTGCAGGAAGAGCTAGGCGAGAAACTGTCCGGCCTGATCATCGGCCAAAACGGCAGGTCGTCGACGCTGAACGGCTGGCTGCCCTCCGCCATTCTCGGAACCAAGGTCGTGGATGCCGTGGGCGATATCCGCGCACATCCGACCGGCGACATGGGCTCGATCGGCATGGCAGGCTCGCCGGAACGGATGATCCAGACGGCGGTCGGCGGGAACCGCGCCGAGAACCGTTACATCGAGCTTGTCGTCAAGGGTGCCACGGCGAAGATTTCACCGATCCTGCGGGCGGCTTCCGACCAGTCGGGCGGCTTCATCGCCAGCTGCCGCAATCCGCTGCGTGCCTCCTACGTCCGCACCCATGCAGCGCTCGGCGGTATTTCGATGGCGCTGGCGCTGGGTGAAGCGATCATCGCAGCCGAGAAGATCGGTGGGTCGGCTGTGATCGACGCCATCTGCAAGACGACCGGCGGCCATGTCCTCGCCGAAGGCATCATCACCAAGAAGGACGTCGTCTACACCAAGGAGGCCTTCGACATCGGCACGATCGTCGTCGGCTCCGGCGACAAGGCGGTGACCATGCATGTGATGAACGAGTACATGGCCGTCGACGACATCGAAGGCAAGCGTATCGCGACGTTCCCCTCGGTCATCACAACGCTCTCTCCCGAGGGCGAGCCGTTGAGCGTCGGCCAGTTGAAGGACGGCATGCATGTCTTCATCCTGCATGTGCCGATGAGCATCATTCCGCTGTCGGCCAGCGTCCTCGATCCGACCGTCTATCCGCCGGTGGAAAAAGCGATGGGCATCGAGCTTGCTCGCTACGCGCTCGCGGCAAAGGCGTGACGCCATGGCGCGGGACGTCGGGCTGGAGGAATTGCTGAGGGAGGAACTGGGCACTATTTCCGGCCTCAGCGAGAAGCCGATGTTCGGCGGCCGAGCCTTCCTGCTCGACGGCAACCTGCTCTGCGGCGCCCGCGAGGACGGCATGCTGGTCCGTCTCGGTAAAGGCAAAGACGGCTGGGCGCTCGGCTTGCCCGGCGCAGCGCAGATGCTCTCCGCGGCCGCACCATGCAGGGTTGGGTCAGGGTCGGAGCCGACGTCTATGGCGATGACGATATGCGGCACCGTCTTCTGGAGGCCGCTATGACGTTTGTGCGCTCACTCCCCGCCAAGTGAACGCGACGCAAGTGCCCGCAAGCCCCGAAGAAGACTGACATGAGAGGAACGACCAGATGCCGAAGTCCAATCCACGCCATCCGAAATTTCCGATCCCGGGCGGCCCGGAGCTGCGCGCCAAGGGCTGGCGGCAGGAGGCGCTGCTGCGGCTTCTGGAGAATGTTCTCTCTGTCGGTGAGGATCCCGACAATCTCGTCGTCTATGCCGCACTCGGCAAGGCGGCCCGCAACTGGGCGGCGCACAAGGGGATCGTCAAGGCACTGACCGAAATGGACGAGGACCAGACCCTGCTCATCCAGTCCGGCAAGCCGATCGGTCTCGTCAAGACGCATGCAAAGGCGCCGCTGGTCATCATGGCGAACTGCAACATCGTCGGGCAATGGGCGAAGGCCGAGGTCTTTTACGAGCTACAGCGCAAGGGACTGATCTGCTGGGGCGGGTTGACCGCCGGCGCCTGGCAGTACATCGGCAGTCAGGGCGTCATCCAGGGAACCTATGAGATTTTCATGCGCATTGCCGAGCGCCGGTTCGGCGGCGATCTCCAGGGGCGCTTCGTGCTGACGGCGGGGCTCGGCGGTATGGGCGGCGCGCAGCCGCTTGCCGGCCGCATGGCGGGCGCGGCGATCCTCTGCGTCGACATCGACCCCGAGCGCGCGAAGAAGCGACAGGAGATCGGCTACCTGCAGGAGATCGCGCCGGATCTCGACACTGCCCTTGCGATGATCGATGCCGCCGTGAAGGAGAAACGTGCGCTATCGGTCGGCCTCGTCGGCAATGCCGCCGAGATCTATCCCGAAATCGCGCGGCGCGGTATCGTGCCCGATATCGTCACCGACCAAACCTCCGCGCACGATCTCGTCTATGGCTACGTGCCGAAAGGCATGAGCCTTACGCAGGTTCGCGAACTGCGCGACGACGGCCAAGGCCAGTTGATGGCGGCAAGCCGCGCCTCGATCGTGCAGCACGTGACGGCGATGCTGGATTTCCAGGAGAGGGGTTCCGAGGTCTTCGACAACGGCAACCTGATCCGTACGCAGGCGATGGAGGGTGGTGTCGCCAACGCCTTCGAAATTCCGATCTTCACCGAGGCCTATCTGCGGCCGCTCTTTGCGCGCGCCATCGGCCCCTTCCGCTGGATGGCGCTGTCGGGCGAGGAGAGCGACATCGCCCGCATCGACGATCTGCTGCTCGAAATCTTCCCCGAGAACAAGATCATCACCAACTGGATCCGGCTGGCGCGCGAGCATGTGCCCTTCGAGGGACTGCCGGCGCGCATTGCCTGGCTCGGGCACGGCGAACGCACGACGCTTGCCCGCCGCGTCAACGAACTGGTCGCAAGCGGTGAGCTGAAGGGACCGGTCGCCTTTTCGCGCGACCATCTCGATGCGGGGGCGATGGCGCATCCAAACATCATGACCGAGCGGATGAAGGATGGCTCCGACGCGATTGCCGACTGGCCGCTGATCGATGCGATGATGCTCTGCTCCTCGATGGCGGATCTCGTGGCGGTTCATTCCGGCGGCGGCGGCTATGCCGGCTACATGACGAGCTGCGGCGTCACCGTCGTTGCCGACGGCACTGATGCCGCCGACGAACGCCTGGATCATGCGCTCACCAACGACACGGCGCTCGGCGTCATGCGATATGCGGATGCGGGCTACGAGGAGGCGCTGGACGAAGTGGCGAAGAAGGACATTCCATACATTCGGCTGGGATAGGCTTGCGGCGCCGGCGTCGGACGTGCCGGATTACGCTATGGCGTGGCGCAACGGATCGATCGCCGGTCGTGCGTATCTGATAGACATCGGATGTCGATTCGACGCTGCCCATCCAACGAACGGACCTCGCCATGCAGCCCCGCACCTATGGTATGCTCCTCGTCGGCATCGCTACGATCATGTGGAGCACCGCGGGGCTCTTCGTCCGGGCGCTCGATCTCGATATCTGGACCGTGCTCGGCTGGCGCTCTCTGTTTGGCGGGCTGGCGCTGACGGTCATCATTTTTGCAAAGAAGCGGATCAGCGCTGAGCCGGGCAAGGTGCCGTTCTATTTCTATCCGCTCTACGGGCTCATGGCCGCCACTTCGATGTACGGCTACGTCAGCGCGCTGAAGCTGACGACCGTTGCCAACGTGCTGGCGATCTACGCAACCGTTCCGTTCGTCGCGGCGGGGATCGCCTATGTCTGGCTGAAGGAGACGATCAGCAGGCGTGTACTCATCGCCAGCCTCATCGCCTTCGTCGGCGTCCTGATCGTCGCGGGCTTCGGCGCGAGACCTCAGGACATCGCCGGCAACGCCCTGGCGTTTCTGATGACGGTGACCTTCAGCATCCTGCTTGTTGCGGCAAGACGCTACCCAGCGCTGCGGCTGGCGCCGGTCAATGCGCTCGGATCCGGCTTCTGCGTGCTGTTCTGCCTGCCCTTGATGTCTCATGCGATGCCGAGCCTGCAGGAAATCCTTGTGCTTGCCGTTTTCGGGTCGACGACATCGGGGATCGCCTATCGGCTCTTCATGACCGGCGGCCGCTATATTCCATCCAGCGAGGCCGGGTTGATCGGGCTGTTGGACGTCGTGCTCGGCCCGCTCTGGGTCTGGCTCGCCTTCTCCGAGACGCCTGATATCTCGACGATTATCGGGGGCGTGATCATCCTGATCTCCGTTTTCTGGTATTTGTGGAGCGGCATGAGAGGGTTTCAGCCCCGGCGTACACTGAAAAACGTATAGCCGACTTATTATTTCACGCCTCAGATTTCGGATTCGACACTTCGATCAGATTGCCATCCGGATCCCTGATATAGACGGAGCGGATCGGCCCGGCCGCACCGGTGCGATCGACAGGTCCTTCGACGATTGTCACACCCTTTGATTGAAGATGCGCGATGACATCGGCCAGTGGTGTGGTGGCGATGACGCAAAGGTCGGCCGAGCCCGGGGTCGGCTGCTTCGCCTTGGGCTCGAATTCGTGGCCATGCTGGTGAAGGTTGATCTTCTGGCTGCCGAACGTCAACGCCTTGCGCCCGTCGCCGAAGGTTTCGACGGTCATGCCGAGCGCCTGCGCGTAAAATCCGCAGGTCGCGTCGATATCGGCGACCGTCAGAACCAGGTGATCGAGGTGATCAATGCGGATCATGCCTAATCCTACCGTTTTGCCAGCCGTGCGGCAACGAGGGCTGCAATCATACCCAAGGCGAGCAGCGCCAGTGCGAAGAGCACGACAGCATTCCAGCCATCAGCGCCCCAGAAGTAGCCGCCTACGGAACCTGCAACGCTGGAGCCGAAGTAGTAGGACAGCAGATAGAGCGAGGAGGCGTGACCCTTGGTGCCACGGGCAAGACGACCGACAAGGGCGCTCGCCACGGAGTGCGCAACGAAGAAGCCTGATGTCAGCAGCACGATGCCGAGGACGATCAACGGTAAAGAGGATGACAAAGTGACGGCGATGCCGGCGGCTGCGACCGCAATACCGGCAGGCAGGACGACGAAATGGCCAATGCGATCTCCCAGCAAGCCGGCGATCCAGGATGCGGCAATACCGAACAGATAGACGGTGAAGATCAGGCCGAGTTCGGTCTGGTTAAGATTGTAGGGCGCCTGAACGAGGCGGAAGCCGATGTAATTGTAAACCGTAACGAATGTGCCCATGGCGAGAAAGCCGATGGCGAAGAGCAATGGTAAGGCCGGATTGCTGATATGGCCGACCCAGGCCTTCAGGTGAAAGCGGGCGTCGAAACCCTTGCGCGGCGTGAAATTGCGCGATGCGGGCAACAGTAGGAAGAAGCCGATTGCGGCGGCGAGACCCAGTATGCCAAGCGCGCCCAGCGCGACGCGCCAGGAGAAGAACTCGGCAAGCGTGCCGGTGACGACGCGTCCGGCCATGCCGCCGAACGCATTGCCAGCGATGTAAAGACCCATCGAGGCACCAAGGCCGCGCGGATCGATTTCTTCCGAGAGGTAGGCCATGGCGACGGCGGGCACGCCGCCAAGCAGCAGCCCTTCCAGAGCACGGATGACAAGCAGGGCGTGCCAGCTCGGCACGAGCGCGCAAGCGATGGTGCAAATGGCCGCCCCGAGCAGCGAGGCGAACATCAGGCTGCGGCGGCCAAAGCTTTCGGAGACGGTCGCCGCACAGACGATCGCGAAGGCAAGGAAGCCGGTCGATAGGGAAAGTGACAGCGAGCTAGCGGCCGGGCTGATGCCGAAATCCTCTGCAAAGATCGGCATCAGTGGCTGCACGCAATAAAGCAGCGAGAACGTTGCAAAGCCCGAGAGGAAAAGTGCGAGGCTAGCGCGCCGATAGGAGGACGTGCCACGCAGCAGGAACTGCTCGTCCTGCGCTTCCGCCGTCGTTCGCACGACATGGAGATTTGGATGAGAGCGGATTTCGGGGGCGTCAAGCGGCTTGTCTGCGGCGCGTGGCATGGGGCACCAACCTTTCACGCCTTTTGATCTAGCCAGCGCCTCATCATTTGTCCAATATATGAAACTGACCTTCTTGATAGGTTTTGGAGATACCGATGGAGCTGCGCCATATCCGCTATTTCCTGGCCGTGGCCGAAGAGGGGAATTTTACCCGCGCGGCCGCCAAGCTCGGCATCGGCCAGCCGCCGCTCAGCCAGCAGATACGCGATCTCGAAAACGAGATCGGGGCGGCGCTGTTTCATCGCGTACCGCATGGCGCGGAGCTGACCGAGGCAGGCACCGCCTTTTTGCCGGAAGGACGGGCTGCCGTTGTGGCTGCCGAGAAGGCGAAGCTTGCCGCCCAGCGCGCAACCCGGGGCGAGACCGGCCGGCTCGCACTCGGTTTCACGGCATCTTCGGCCTTCAACACAGCTGTCAGCGGCACGATCCGCCGCTTTCGCAGGCAATGGCCCGATGTCAGCCTGTCGCTGACGGAGATGAACAGCAACTGGCTGATGGAGAAGCTGATGCGGCAGGAGATCGACGTCGCCTTCATCAGGCCAGGGCTGGAGGATCCCAAGGACGTCAGGCTGAAACGGCTGGCGGACGAGCCGATGCTGATCGCGCTTCCCGCGCACCATCCGCTTGCGACATACGAAAAGGTGCCGCTCTCGGCGCTTGCAGGCGAGCCCTTCATCCTGTTTCCACGCACGGTCGGCCTCAGCCTCTACGACGATATCGTGCGTGGTTGCCGGGATGCCGGCTTCGAGCTCGTGGTGACGCAGGAGGCGCCGCAGATTCCGTCGGTCGTCAATCTTGTTGCCGCCGATCTCGGCGTGTCGATCGTGCCTGCCTCGATTGCCCATCTGGCGCTCGACGGGGTCGCCTACCGGCCAATCGAGGGGCCACCGCTGGTGGCGCGCCTGGGGCTTGCGATGCTCAAGGCACAGCGCTCCCTCGTGGCGGCCAACCTGATGAGCCTAATCTGATCAGTCTACCGGGTCCCAGTAAGGAGGGTCGCCGAAGGTCTTGCGCAGATGCTGCGCCACGGCGCGCAGCTTGGCCGAAGGATTGCGACCCTCGGGATGGGCCATGTAGATGAACTCCGCCTCCGGCCTGTAGCCGACATCGATCGCTACAAGCTTTCCCTCGCCGATTGCCGGGCCGGCGATGAAGGCCGGCAGGAGCGCGATGCCAAGGCCCGCAATCGCCGCATCGCGGATCATGTCGCCGTTGTTCATGCCGACAGCCTGGCTGGCGCGCACGACGATCGCACCATCCGGCGTTTGGAAGCGCCAGTCGGCGACGCCGCGATTAGTGTAGAAGATACCCTTGTGCTCGTCGAGATCGGCGAGGGTCTTCGGCGTGCCATGGCGGTCGAGATAGGCTGGAGAAGCGACCAGAATCCGGCGGCTGCGGCTGAGCTTCCACACCACCAGTCGGGAATCGACAATCGGGCCATGACGAACCACCGCGTCATAGCCTTCCGAGGAGACATCGACGCGGCGGTCGTCAATGTCGAGCACCAGCTGGATCTCCGGATGCTCGGCCAGAAAGGGGTATAGGGCCGGACCAAGATGCATCCGCCCGAAGGTGACCGGGGCGGCGATGCGCAGTGGGCCGGACAGCGTGCCGCGGCGCACGGCCATCTCGGCGGTGGCTTCCTCGATCTCCTGAACGATCCGCGTCGCCCGCAGCAGGAAGGCCGCGCCGTCTTGCGTCAGCGTGAGCTTCCGCGTGGTGCGATGCAGGAGCACGCCCCCGAGCGACCTTTCAAGTTCCGCCAGCCGTTCGCTGACAACCGACTTTGAGAGCCGCAAGCGCCGGGCGGCCTCGCTGACGGAGCCCGATTCCACGACGGCCACGAAGGCCGTTATTCCCTCAACCCTGATCATCGTTCGGCAATTCCGAATTCAAGTTCCGTTATCTGGAGACTAATCCGAACGAAAGGAAAATGCCATCTTCCACTCATCGAACGGGGCGGCAAACGCCACCCCAACCCAACACTGGGGATGGAACAATGAACCGCTTGAACGGAAAAGTCGCCATCGTCACCGGCGCAAGCTCAGGCATCGGTCGCGCAACGGCCAAGCTGTTCGCCGCCGAAGGCGCAAAGGTCGTGGTCGGCGCCCGCCGCCAGGCCGAACTCGAAAGCCTGGTGGAAGAGATCAAGGCAGCTGGCGGGCAGGCCGCTGCTGTTGCCGGCGATGTCCGCTCGGAAGACTACCACAAGGCGCTGGTCGCAACCGCCGTCGATCGCTACGGCAAGCTCGACGTTGCCTTCAACAATGCCGGCACGCTTGGCGAGGCTGGCCCAAGCACCGGTGTTTCCGAAGCCGGTTTTGCCGAAGCACTGACGATCAACCTGACGGCCTCGTTCCTTGCCGCCAAGCACCAGATCGGCCAGATGGAAAAGAATGGCGGCGGCTCGGTGATCTTCACCTCGACCTTCGTCGGCTACAGCTTCGCCTTCCCGGGTGTTGCCGCCTATGCCGCCAGCAAGTCCGGCCTCATCGGCCTGACCCAGGCCCTCGCCGCCGAATTCGGAAAGCAGAACGTCCGCGTCAACGCGGTCCTGCCGGGCGCCGTCGATACCGACATGTATCGTGAGATGAACGATACCTCGGACAAGCAGAACTTCATCACAAACCTGCATGCGCTGAAGCGCGTTGCAGCCCCCAATGAGCTTGCCCGCTCGGTGCTCTACCTCGCCTCCGACGACTCAAGCTTCGTCACCGGCACGGCCTCGCTCGTCGATGGCGGTGCTTCGATCACCCGCACCTGACGTCGAAGATCATCCGCTCTGACTAAGTAGCTTTCCGGAAAAGAGCCGAGTATCGCAGCCGACTTTTCATCGCATTCTCCAAGACATCAAAGGGCGCTGGCCCAACCCGCGATCACAAGGACACCACGACAATGGCACGCTTACAGAAGAAGACAGCCCTCATCACTGGCGGCACCAGCGGCATCGGCCTCGAAACCGCCCGTCAATTCATCGCCGAAGGCGCTCGTGTGGCCATCACCGGCAGCAGCGCCAAGAGCGTCGAGGCAGCCCGCGCCGAGTTCGGCGACAAGGTGCTGGTCATCCAGGCGGATGCCGGCAACGCCGCCGGCCAGAAGGCTGTCGCGAACGCAATCAAGGACGCCTTCGGCCATCTCGACATTCTTTTCGTCAATGCCGGCGTGGCCGAATTCGGCCCGCTCGAGCAGTGGAGCGAGGAAGCCTTCGACAAGTCGCTCGCGATCAACGTCAAGGGCCCGTTCTTCCTCATTCAGGCGCTGCTCCCGGTCTTTTCGAAGCAGGCTTCGATCGTGCTCAACACTTCGATCAACGCCCATATCGGCATGCCGAATTCGAGTGTCTACGCCCTTACCAAGGGTGCGCTGCTGACGCTGGCAAAGACGCTTTCGGGAGAACTCATCGGCCGCGGCATTCGCGTCAACGCCGTTAGCCCCGGCCCGATCGCAACCCCGCTTTACGACAAGCTTGGCATGTCGGAAGCCGATTCCAAGGCGATGGCCGCACAGATCCAGTCGCAGATCCCGGTCGGCCGGTTCGGCGATGCCGGCGAAGTTGCCAAGACAATCATCTTCCTCGCCTCCGATGAGGCTGCCTACATCGTCGGCAGCGAGCTCGTCATCGATGGCGGAATGAGCAACCTCTGAGGACCGAAACCCACCAGAGGATGCATGAGAAAGGCCGCGGGTCCTCTCCTCCGCGGCCTTTCGGCTGTTCATCGGCCAGCGTCAACGAGGCGGCGGATGGCCATCTCCAGCGTCGTCGTGCCCTTCGCCGGCTCGCCCTCGAACCGGATCCAGCCCTGGTTGAAGCCATCGATCATGCGCATGCGCGGGATTGGGTTCTTCATGCCCTGTTTGATGAAGAGCTGCTGCCAGGTGTCGCGGGCGACCGGCTCCATGCGGACGGGTTTGCCGAGGACCGACGAGAAGACGGCGGCGATATCGTTCGGCGTGACGCGCTTTGGCCCCATCAGCTCGATGACCTGCTTGCCCGCCCACTCCTGCAGCAGCAATTCCGCCGCCTTGGCGCCGACATCGAAGACCGAAACCATCGGATATGGATGATCAAGCGGCTGAAGGAAACTCGGGACGACGCCGGTCTCCCGCGCCGTCGCGACATCCCAGGCCGCATTCTCCATGAACCACCCTGCACGCAGAAAGGCGGTCGGCATTGGCAGAGCGGATAGTTCTTGTTCGACGAGACCGACCTGGCTCAAGAGGTTGGGCTCGGTGGCTTGCGCGCCGATGGTGGAGAGGCAGACGACCTTGGCAGGACGAGAGCTGAGAAGCGCGGCCTTCAGAGCTGCAATGACAGCGCGCACCTCCGCAAAGCCGGGCGTCGGATCGAAGATCGGCGGGATGAGCAGGAAGACGCCGTCGGCGCCGGCAAAAGCCTTGGCGAGCGTATCGGCGTCGGTCATCTCGGCCAGTGCCAGTTCCGCGCCTTTATCCTTCCATTCCGCGGCTTTCTCCGCATTGCGCGCGACGGCGCGCACCGGCAACCCCGCCTCCAGGAAATGCCGGGCCACGAGGCCTCCGACCTGCCCTGTTACTCCGGTGATCACAAACATGGCTAAACTCCTTTGATGTCTTCACCACCATTTGGCCGGTGGTCTGTTCGCGCCGATCATGTCTTTTGACGGTCTTTGACTGAAGCGCGTTTCTGTCACATGATTGGTGACTCAAAATCACGGACGGGCGATGTTTGACGGACGACTATTGAATGGCGTGAGCGTACTCGCCGCCGTAATCGAGAGTGGCAGCTTCGCACGGGCGGCCGAGGCCATGGGCCTATCCCCATCGGGCGTCAGCCGCGCCATTGCCCGGCTTGAGGGACGGATCGGCTTGCGGCTGCTCGACCGAACGACACGCACGATGCGGCTGACGGACGACGGCGCACGCTTCTACGAACAAGTGGCTCCGCTTTTAAGCGGTATCGAAGAGGCCGCGCAGACGGCTGCTGGTGCCCGACAGGCGATGCGCGGCCGACTGCGCGTCAATGTCGACCCATATTTCTCACGTCTCGTACTTGGTCCGCAGCTAGGCACTTTCCTCGATCGTTACCCGGATATCGAGATCGAGATCATCACCCGCAATGAAATCGGAGATCTTGTCGCTGACGGCATTGACGTCGCGGTGCGCTTCGGTGAGCCCGCACAGAGGTCGCTGATTTCGCGCCTGTTGATGCAGACGCGCGTGATCACGATCGCCGCTCCCGCCTATATCGAGCGTTACGGTCGGCCGCAGCGCCCTCGCGATTTGAGCGAGCATACCTGTATCCAGTTCCAGGACCCGTCAACCGGTAGGCCTTTCGGATGGGAGCTTCGGCGCGGTGACGAAGCCGTCTCGATCGAGACCCGCAGCCGCATTCTGGTGAACGATGCCGGCACGACCTTGGCGACCTGCCTCGCCGGGATCGGTATCGCCCAGGTCTTTTCGCTCGGGATGACACGCTATCTGAACAATGGACAGCTCGTGAACCTCTTTCCCGACTGGTCAGACGAGACATTCCCGCTCTATGCCTTCTATCCCTCGCGCCGGCATGTGCCTGCCAAGGTCAGAGCCTTCATCGACTTCTGCATCGAGATCATCGGATAGAGCAGAGGCGCCCGGCCGAGCGCCTCTGCTGGCTCAGACCGAGCGCTGCTTCCTGGTTCTGAGATAGACCCAATCGGCCGCCAGCATGACGATCAACGACAGGCCGACCAGCGGGAAAACGATCCCACCGAGGGCAAGGATCGCGATCAGGCCGCAGAACACGCGCTTGTCTACAGGCATCGGCGGAACGCCGAGCGATCTCGCCGGGCGTCGCTTCCACCACATGACGGCGGCCGAAACCGCAAGCAGGATGACCGCCAAGCAGGCGGCGAGCAGCACCAGCTGGTTCGCGAGCCCGAATTGCTGGCCGAGATGGGTGTTGATGCCCCACTCAAGCGATTTCCCCAGCGGACCATAGTCGGCATAACTCATATCGATCAGCGGCTTCCCGGTATATTGGTCGAGATGCACGACGCGCTGCTGCGAGAGATCGTCGGGATAGACCGAGCCGGAGAACACACCATCTGCTGTGGTTGGTATGTTGACGGCGTAGCCTCGATGTAGGCCAAGACGGTCGAAGGTGGCGACGGCATCATCGAGACCAATCGTCTGTGAATGATGCGCGTTCCCAGCAGCAGACTGTGGCACCTGCGCCTGTTCCAGCGACCAGGAGGTCTTGGCGACATGATCGAGATGTTCGCCAGACATCGGCACGGCAACCCGCACACCTGCGGGATAGCCGAAGTTGTTGCCGTTCGCCCATTCGTTGACCTTTCCACCCCAGACACCGGACCAGGGCATTCCGGTGATGGCCAGGAAGACGATGAAGAAGCCGACGAAGATCCCGGTTACAGCATGCAGGTCCCGCCAGAACACCCGCCGCTTTGGCGTGCCGCGAACGGAGAGAACGCCGCCGGTCTGCCGGCGCGGCCACCAGAGAAAGATGCCGGTGGCGACGAGCAGGATGGACCAGCCGGCGGCGACCTCGATCAGCATGCGCGCGTAGTTGCCGAAGTATTTGAGGCTGTGAAGGTAGCGGATAGTCCACGTGACTGTGCCCCGATCCGGCAGCTCGCCCAGCACCTGCGCCGTGTAAGGATTGACGTAGACGGCAAGTTTGCCTTCCTTCTCCGTCCCGACCGTGATTTCAGCAGTGGCATCCGGCGTGGCCGGGTCGGTGAACTTGATCGGCGTTCCCGGGTGGGCGGCAAGGGCGGCGGCCACGATTGCCGAAGGCGCAGCCCGGCTTGCGCCTTGCTGCACCTCGACGCGCTTGAGATCGGAATGGATCACCGCATCGATCTCATCCTTGAAGAGGTAGAGGCCACCGGTGATCGCCAGCGTGATCATGAAAGGCAGGACGAGAAGGCCTGCGTAGAAATGCCAGCGCCAGACGGCGCGGTAGAGGTCGGAGGCGGAGCGCACCGAAGCGCCGACGCTCTCGCGACCGATGGTAAGATCGGACATGAATGTCTCCCAACGTAAGAATCGGGCCTCTGCGCAATACGCGCGACGGCGAAACGAGGACGTCAGGCAGTGACGGGAGGTGCACGGGGTTCGGCGATCCGCCCGCGTAAGGCAGGCGAAAAGACAGCATCGGTTCGGATCGTTGTGTCGATCGCAGTCTCGACTGCGACGTAAAGCGGTCCCGCCTGCCCAAGAAGAATGGCCGGCGTGGAAGCCGATGCCAAACGGCAGAGCGCGCCGCACGGGCACTCCGGCGCTTTCTTGGCCGGCAAATTGTCATGTCCGGCATCATCGACGGAACCGTGTCCGCTCGAAGAGCAAATGATCTCGAAGGGATCGACGGCGGATGCCGCCCTGGCGCCCTGCGCAGTGCCAGTCAGCAGCCCTTGCATCAGCAGCAGACAAGCGACCAGCAGCGCGACAGCGCTGGCCGACACCTGATCCCGCAAGATGCTACGCATGGTCCCCATGCTTCGCTCCTTGCCACAGCAGCACGGCGTTGTCACTGCGACCGATCGGCCGGCGCTGCCGATTGCTTATTATTCCCCAAAGGCTTAGGGTTTCTTGCAATCAGATATTCGATGGACGAACGCCATGGTTCTCAGCGGCAAACGCATCCTCCTCATCATTTCAGGCGGGATCGCTGCCTATAAAAGCCTGGATCTGATCCGACGGCTCAGGGAGCGAGGCGCATCGGTGCGCCCGCTGATGACCAAGGGTGCGCAGGAATTCGTGACGCCGCTTGCCGTCGGGGCGCTCGCCGCCGACCATGTGTTCACCGATCTTTTCTCGCGTCAGGACGAGCACGATGTCGGCCATATCCGGCTGGCGCGCGATTGCGACCTCGTCCTGATCGCGCCGGCGACAGCAGACCTGCTTGCCAAGATGGCGAACGGACTTGCCGACGACCTTGCCTCGACCGTGCTGCTTGCGACCGATCGGCCCGTGCTCGCAGCCCCTGCCATGAACCCGCATATGTGGGCGCATCCGGCAACGAGGCGCAACATCGAGACGCTGCGCGGCGACCGCATCCGTTTCATCGGACCGATGTCCGGCGAAATGGCCGAGAGCCGCGAAGCCGGCATCGGGCGGATGGCCGAACCGCTCGAGATCGTCGCCGCCGCGGAAGCCTTGCTCCATGATCGGCCGAAGCCGCTTGCCGGCCGCAAGGCGATCGTCACCTCCGGGCCGACGCATGAGCCGATCGACCCTGTGCGCTACATCGCCAATCGCTCCTCCGGCCGCCAGGGACACGCGATCGCCGCGGCGCTTGCCGCGCTTGGGGCGGACGTGACACTCGTTTCCGGGCCGGTCTCCATTCCGGATCCTTTTGGCGTCAAGGTCATTCATGTCGAGCGGGCGGACCAGATGCGGGACGCCGTTCTTGCCGCACTTCCCGCCGATGTCGCCGTGATGGTTGCGGCCGTCGCCGACTGGCGCGTGGCATCGGCTGCCGACCAGAAAATCAAGAAACATCCCGGCGAATCCATTCCGACCCTCGCACTGACGGAGAACCCCGATATTCTGAAGACGGTCGGCCATCATACGATGCGGCCGAAGCTGGTGATCGGCTTCGCGGCAGAGACGCAGGATGTCGAAAGCAACGCCAAGGCGAAGCTTGACCGCAAGGGTGCCGATATCATCGTCGCCAACGATGTTTCGCCGGCAACGGGCATCATGGGCGGCGTTCGCAACCGGGTGAGGATCGTCGCCCACAGCGGCATCGAGCAGTGGCCGGATCTAGCGAAGGAAGAGGTTGCGACGAGGCTCGCGGCGATGGTCGCCGAGCGGCTCAAGCAGTGATTGCAACCGGGACGGTTTTTGCGACTGCCTGCACCGGACGAAACGGCGCAATATCGAGGCCATTTTCGCCGAGCGTGATGGCGCTCCCGTCCGGGATCTCAGCCCAGGCATCGACGTCGTCGTTGAGCGGCTCGGACACCAGGCAGTAACCCTTGCCAAGGGGTGATGCATAAAGCGTCGGCGCCTTGCGGTCGGTCGCATAGCGGATCGCGTAGAGCGCCTTCCCATCCGAGAAGGCCGCCGTGTAGCGCAACAGCACCGATCCGAGAAGGTTTTCGGCAAGGCTTTCGACAAAGCGGATCATCTCCGCCATCGCAGCCATTGGCGTCTGCTGCAGGCCGAACTGCAGGGCAAGCAGGAACATCAGTTCGGAATCGGTCGTCCCTCCGCGTGCGTTGAAGAGTTCGTCGTCAAGCATGGCTTCCATGGGGCGGCGCAGGCGTTCGAAGCCTGAGATCTGACCGTTGTGCATGAAGGACCAGTTGCCGAAGGTGAAGGGATGACAGTTGTCGCGCCGGGTGCCGCCGCCCGTGGCCGCCCGCACATGCGCGAGAAATAACGGCGAGCGGATCTGCCGCGCCAAACTCTTGAGATTGCAGTCCGACCAAGCCGGCAAGGTGTCGCGATAGCGCCCCGGCTCCGGACGGTCGCCATACCAGGCGATGCCGAAGCCGTCACCGTTGGTCGGCGTCTTGGCGCGGGTGGCGCAATGTGACTGCTCGATCAGGGAGTGTGCGGGCGAGGACACCAGCTCCTCCAGATAGAGGGGGTCTCCGCGATAGGCTGCCCAGCGACACATGCTCTTTCCACTCCGGAACCCGCGTTGTTGGAGGCGGGAGAATGCTGAAACGCGACGTTGATTGTCGAATCCGATGGTTAATACGACCTGAACGATTTTCAGGCTTGCAGGCGGAAGATGACAAATTTCTGACGGTCACGGCGATCAAATTGCGCAATGCGACATCTTCTTTTGTGAACAGTGCGTTCGCGCGGCGGCTGATTTCGCGCATGCGGGCTCGCCGGTATAGTCCCGGCAAGTCGAACCCTTCGAGAGGATGCCATGTCGATCCGTCCCGTAAAGCATATGAGCACCGCAACTCCGACCATGGAAGGCGCCGGCGTCAAGCTGCATCGTGTCTTCGGTTTCGGGGATCCGTCTATGACCGATCCGTTCCTGATGATGGACGATTTCCGCAACGACAATCCGGCCGAGTATATCCGCGGCTTTCCCTGGCATCCGCACCGCGGCATCGAGACGATCACCTATGTGCTCGCCGGCACGGTCGAGCACGGCGACAGCCTAGGCAATCAAGGCCTGCTCGGCGCCGGGGACATCCAGTGGATGACGGCCGGCAGTGGCATCATGCACCAGGAAATGCCGAAGGGCGATTTTGCCGGACGCATGCACGGCTTCCAACTCTGGGCCAACCTACCCTCGTCGCTGAAGATGACGGCGCCACGCTATCAGGACGTCAAATCCGCCGACATTCCCGTCGTGGTCGATGACGACGGTACGGCCGTTCGCGTGATCTGCGGCGATTTCTGGGGCAAAGCGGGCCCCGTCGACGGGGTAGCGGCCGAACCGATCTATCTCGATGTTTCGGTGCCGCCCGGGAAGAAGAAGCGCCTGCCCGTCAACACCTATCGCAACGCCTTTGCCTATATCTTCGCAGGCTCCGGCACGTTCCGCGACGCCTCCAAGCCGTTCGGCGTCCGTGTCGAGAAGGAAGTGAATGGCGAGGAGGTCAACATTCGCGACATGTCCGGTAACCGGACGCTCGTCGTCTTCGACAGCGGTGATGAAGTCACCGTACAGGCCGGCGACGAAGGCATCCGCTTCCTGCTCGTTTCGGGCAAGCCGATCGAGGAGCCGGTCGCCTGGCATGGGCCGATCGTCATGAACTCTCGAGAGGAGATCATGCAGGCGATGCGAGAGCTGCAGAACGGCACCTTCATCAAGGCCGCACACTGAGCCGGCTTAATCCACAGTTGCCTGCCGCAATGTTTGCGCGCTGCGGCAGTGCATAGGACATCGTTGTAAATATTGGCGTATTGCCGGTGGCCGTAAAGTTAGACACCGCTTCCAAGGAAGATACAGAGCACTTGGGCTCTCGTTTTTTCTTGCATCTCCGGCGAATCATCCTACCTTTTACCCATCTTCAACAGAACGAAAGGAAGGTGATCCAATGTCTAATGAGATTTCGGACCTCGTAAAAGGCATGGAAGTGGTGATGAAAGCGAGGCAGCCCTCGCTCTAAGCCCACCTTCCTGGGATCGCTTTGACGGTCCGGCCAATTGCAGGCCAAAACTCATGGAAAGGGTCGCCTCAAGCGGCCCTTTTCATTTTTCATCACAGGATTGACGAAGGCGATGTTCCCGGATTATTCATAAAGTCATCTGATGACTTTATGAATATGAGCAATGCAACCACTTGCAAAAACGAAACTTGCGGACACGGCCATTGAGGCGATCCGCACCGAGATACTGGGAAAGCGATGGGGCGTTGGCGAGAAATTGCCCAACGAGGCAACGCTGTCATCAATGCTCTGCGTTAGCCGAGGCACCATACGGGAAGCCGTCCGGGTGCTGGTGTCGCAAGGCCTCCTCGAAACTCGGCAGGGCTCGGGAACCTACGTGCTCTCGACCACCGACACACGGCTGCCGCTCACAATGGCGCGTCGCGCCGGTCTGCGCGATCTCTTCGAAGCCCGGTGCGCGCTCGATGTCGAAGCGGCGCGGCTTGCCTCACTACGGCAAACCCCTGAGATCATTGCGGAGTTGCGGGCGCTTCTGGCCAAGCGAGGCAATTTCGAAGGCGGCGACAGAAGCGTCTTCGTCGAACGCGATCTTGCCTTCCACAAGGCGATCATTGCGGCTTCCGCCAACCGCGCGATGATCGAAATCTATCAGTTCTTTTCCGCCTCCATTGCAGAGACGATCGCGGCGACATTGGACGACGAGATTCCCGAGCCGGACATGCGGGCGCATGCCGATATCATCGACGCGATCGCGACCGGAGATCCGCAACAGGCCGATGCGGCAGTCCGCCGCTTCATGGCCCCGATCATCAGCGCTCTCGACCGGATGCTCCTTTCATGACCACGCCCCTTCAGGATTCCGCACACGTCTACGACCTCGCGGATGAACAGCTCATCGATGCCGAAGCGGACAGCGTACCGCAGCCGCAGCCACCGGCGGGCAGCAGCGCCGCGGTACGCTTTCTCCTCGGGGTCAGCCTCGTCCTCATCGCCTTCAATTTGCGTCCTGTCTTCTCCAGCGCCTCGGCACTGCTGCCCGAAATCAAGACCGAACTCGGCATTTCGTCCCTCGGCGCCAGCCTGCTGACCACCCTGCCCGTCGTCTGCCTCGGCGCCTTTTCGCCGTTGGCGCCGCGGCTTGCCCAGCGGATCGGAGCGGAGCGCGCGCTTCTGGCGGTCCTCGTCCTGCTGGCGCTCGGGACGGGCCTGCGCGGCCTTTCATCCGTTCCGCTGCTTTTCGTCGGCACTGCGCTTGCGGGCGCCTGCATCGCGGTCGGGAACGTGCTGCTGCCTGGCTTGGTCAAGCGCGACTTTGCCGATCGAGCCGCGCTGATGACCGGTTTTTACACGATGGCGCTATGCGCCGGCGCAGCAAGCGCCGCGGGCTTCACGCTGCCGCTCGAGCGCATCCTCGGTGGCTCTCTCTCCGGCGCACTGGCCGCCTGGGGGCTGCCTGCCCTGATTGTCGCCGTCATCTGGTTGCCGCAAGTGCTATCCACCACGAACCAAGTCAAGCGCCGCGGCTTTTCCGTCCAAGGCCTCTGGCGGGACCGCTTGGCATGGCAGGTTACACTCTTTATGGGCCTGCAATCGGCTCTGGCTTACTGCGTGTTCGGTTGGCTTGTTCCCATCCTGCGCGAGCGCGGCCTTGACGGTGTCACCGCCGGAGCGATCGTTTCGGTATCGGTGATGGTTCAGGCTGCGGCATGCCTTATAGCTCCGCAGATCGCCGTAAGGGGCAAAGACCAGCGACTGGTCAATGTGTCGCTCTGCGTCGTCGCCGTCGTACCGTTATTCGGCCTGCTGTTTGCGCCACTCTCCACCGTGTGGGTCTGGGCCGTGTTGCAGGGCATCGGCCAGGGTGGCCTGATCGCTGTGGCGATGACGACGATCGTGCTGCGGTCGCGCGATCCGCATGTGGCGGCGCACCTTTCCGGCATGGCACAATGCGTGGGCTACCTTCTTGCCGCGATCGGCCCGCTCGTGGTCGGGCTCATTCGCGGCTGGACCGGCAGCTTCGCATGGTCGGCAGTGCTTTTCGTCGTGCTTGGCGCCGGCGCTGCGGTCAACGGCTGGAACGCCGGTCGGGCGCAATATGTGAATGCGCGCACGATCGTGAAGGCGGACTGATGTCCCTCACCATCTGTTGATTTCTCCCACCACGCGGCAATGCTAGGCTGACGCCTCCCATGCCGCTTCCCTCGGAGGAGAAGTCTTGCGTTTCCTATCCGCCATCCTGCTCACAACGGCCTTGCTTGCCTCAATGACGCCCGCTTTTTCGCAGGAAACGCGAGGCGAAGCTGCCACACAGGGTTCCTCGGGAGACGGCGTGTTGAAGCTGTTGCCGGGCGACGCGGTCACCCGGCATTCAATGACGATCGGCGATCGGACCCTCGACTACGTAGCCACGGCCGGCACGTTGGATCTCTTTGCACAAGACGGCACCAAGGCCGGCGCCGTGTTCTATACGGCTTATGTCGCCAAGAACGGGAGGCCGGACCGGCCCCTGACCTTTGCCTTCAACGGCGGCCCCGGCGCCGCATCGGCGTTCCTGCATCTCGGCCTCGTGGGGCCGCGTATCCTGGACTTCGGCCCGAAGGGCGACGATGGGGCCGACGCAAAATTGACCGACAACGCGCAGAGCTGGCTCGACTTTACCGACCTTGTTCTCATCGACCCGATCGGAACCGGCTGGAGCCGAACCGCCAAGGCCGACGACGCCTCCAAATACTACAACGTCAACTCCGACGCGGAGAGCATTGCCAAGGCGATCGCTCTCTATGTCGCCCACAACAGCCGGTCCGGTTCGCCCAAATACCTTCTCGGCGAGAGCTACGGCGGGTTCCGCGCCGCCAAGGTGGCCGGCGCGCTGAAGGATAGCCAAGGCATCATCGTTTCGGGCGCGATCATGCTTTCGCCGTTGCTCGAAGGACAACTGATGTTCAATGCCGATCAGTTTGCCCTGGGCGCGGCACTCGAATTTCCGTCGCTTGCGGCAGCGAACATGGACAGACGCAACACCTTCGATGAAGCGCAGCAAAGCGATGCGGAGAAATTTGCGCTTGGCGACTATCTCACGACACTTGCCGGCCCAGC
This sequence comes from Rhizobium tibeticum, assembly GCF_900110205.1. Classification (GTDB taxonomy): domain Bacteria; phylum Pseudomonadota; class Alphaproteobacteria; order Rhizobiales; family Rhizobiaceae; genus Rhizobium; species Rhizobium tibeticum. The sequence goes on from NZ_FOCV01000002.1 coordinate 223,923, forward strand.
GCCGACCGGCGAGGCGGCCGAGGCCTTCTACGGGAAGGTGGCTGCCATGACCGGCATTCCCGAGGATGTCGTGGCGAAGAATCGCGGTTTCCTCGGAAGTGCCTATGTCAAGCAGTCAGGCGGGCAAGGCGGCCAAGTGGTCAGCCCCTATGATGCGGCGTTTTCAACGCCCGATCCTTACCCGGAGTCCGACTCGGACCGTGGCGCCGACGCCATTCTCGACGGCTTCACACGCGCCTATGGCGGGGCTTTCGCCGACTATGCCCGCAATGAGCTCGGCTTCAAGACCGAGATGACCTATTCGCTGCTCGACAGCGATGTAAGCCGCAGGTGGGAATGGGGCGGGCGCGGCGGTGGTTCCAGGCTGCAGGCGAGCGTCACCGACGACATCCGCCAGTTGCTTGCCTCCAACCCGAAATTCCGCCTGCTGATCGCCCACGGCTACAGTGATCTCGTCACACCCTACGGCGTCAGCCGCTATGTCGTTGACCACCTGCCGTCGTCGCTCGCTGGCGAGCGTGTGGCGCTGAAGGTCTATAGAGGCGGCCACATGTTCTACACGCGGGCCGACCAGCGCGCAGCCTTTACTGCCGATGCCAGAGCCTTCTTCACCGAGCATTCCGGCACAATACCCGCTGAATGATCAAACGGATTCCATGGAAAAATCTGAGATTTCCTCGCATTATTGAGCCAAGACGGGTTGCCTTCGGCGGATGCCGACATAGGTAAGTCACCATGTCATACCCAAGTGAGCCATTTCCTGCCACGATGCCGCAATCGGCCTCAGGGCAGACGGAATTGCTGAGCGCCCTTCTATCCTCCCCTCAAGACTGCGCTCTTTTTCTCGATATCGATGGCACACTGCTTGATCTGGCCGAGGAGCCGGATGCGATCGTCATGCCACCGTGGCTGCCGACAGCGCTCAATGTCCTGTCGCAAAGGCTCGGCGGGGCGCTTGCCTTGGTAACAGGACGAGCGCTCGCCTATGCCGACGAGCTGTTCGCGCCTTTCCGATTTCCGATCGCCGGTCTGCACGGCGCCGAACTGCGCCGACCGGACGGCAGCATCGTGACAGCCGAGACCACCGCCGCATTCGAGGCATTGAAGGCGGAGCTCCGCGCCGCAACCGAAAATCTGCAAGGCGTCCTCGTGGAGGACAAGGGCGCTGCAGTTGCCGCGCACTATCGCCTAGCGCCGCAAAGGCAGGCGGACGTGGAGCCGATCATGGAGAGGCTGCGGTCCAAGGCTGGAGCGGACTGGACCTTGCAGCGAGGCAAGATGGTGCTCGAAATCCGACCCGCCAGCGCCGACAAAGGTCACGCCTTAGAGGCGTTTCTGTCGATGCCGCCCTTTGCCGGCAGGCGTCCGATTGCCATCGGTGACGACGTTACGGACGAGGCGATGTTCCGTGTCGCCAATCGTTTTGGCGGCCATTCCGTTCGTGTCGGACCGTCTTCGGACACGGCCGCCGCTCTGGCACTGCCTTGCGCATCGGCGGTACGGGAACTGATTGGGCAGTTCGCCGTTTGATCCACGCACGATGTGCTGCCCTCCCGATGAAAGGAACCTTCGTGACCCGTCTTGTCATCGTCTCCAATCGCGTGCCAGCTCCCGCGAAGGAGGGCGCAGCCTCCGCCGGCGGGTTGGCGGTGGCGCTCAAAGCGGCGCTGGAAGAGCGCGGTGGCATCTGGATGGGCTGGTCCGGCAAGTCGAGCGAGAACGACGAGCCCGGGCCACTCGCGCTGACGGAAGAAGGCAAGATCACCTTTGCCTTGACGGATCTCACCGGCAAGGATGTCGAAGAGTACTATTACGGCTTCGCCAATCGTGTGCTCTGGCCGATCTGTCACTACCGCCTGGACCTCGCGGAGTACGGCCGCAAGGAAATGGCGGGGTATTTCCGCGTCAATCGCTTCTTCGCGCACCGGCTTGCACCGCTGCTGCGGCCGGACGACGTCGTCTGGGTCCATGACTACCATCTGATCCCGCTCGCCGCGGAATTGCGGCAAATGGGCTTCAAGAACCGCATTGGCTTTTTTCTGCACATTCCCTGGCCGCCGGCCGATGTGCTCTATACCATGCCGGTTCACGAAGAGATCATGCACGGACTTGCGGCCTACGATCTCGTCGGCTTTCAGACAGACCATGATCTCGAAAACTTTGCCGGCTGCCTTCGCCGCGAGGATATGGGCGACGCCATCGGTGACGGCCGCTTCACGGCGAATGACAAGGTTTTCAAGGGCGGAGCCTACGGCATCAGCATCGAGACCGCCGCCTTCGCCGAATTCGCCAAGAAGGCCGGCAGCCACCATCTGGTGCAGCGAGCGCGGCAGAGCATTAAGGGCCGCGACCTTATCATCGGCGTCGACCGGCTGGATTACTCCAAGGGCATCACCCAGCGGCTGGATGCTTTCGAGCGCTTCGTCGTCAACAATCCGGCCCACCAGCGAAACGTCACCTATCTGCAGATTACGCCGAAATCACGTTCGGAAGTCCCGGAATACGAACAGATGCAGCGTACCGTCGCCGAGCAGGCAGGCCGGGTCAACGGCGCGCTGGGGACGGTGGACTGGGTGCCGATCCGCTATATCAACCGCTCCGTCAGCCGTCCGGTCCTTGCCGGTCTCTACCGGCTGGCCAAAGTCGGGCTCGTCACGCCGCTTCGCGACGGCATGAACCTCGTGGCAAAAGAATATGTCGCCGCGCAGGATCCCGAGGATCCCGGTGTGCTGGTGCTCTCGCGCTTTGCCGGCGCTGCACGCGAATTGAAGAGGGGGGCGTTGCTGGTCAATCCCTATGACATCGAAGGAACCGCCAACGCGCTGGCGCGTGCCTTGAATATGCCCCTGGAAGAACGCCGCGAGCGTTGGCAGCGGATGATGGACTATCTGCTGGAGTACGATGTGTCGCGTTGGTGCAACGATTTTCTCAAGGATCTGGTCGACTGACGATACCGGCTTCCGCCGTGAGCCAGGCCGCCAGCAGATCGCTTTGGGCGTCGCGTGTTCGCGGTGGCAACAGCCAATAGCCCCGGTCCGGCGCCTCCAGCGTCGGGCCCGCGATTTTCAGCATCCCCGACGCGAGTAGCGGTTCGACGAGGCCCATCCATCCGATGGCAACGCCCTGCTCGCCGATCGCGGCCTGCACGACCAGCGAGTATGTATTGAAGCTCACATCGCCCTGCCCCGCGTGACTATCGCGGCTGACACCCAGTTCCGCGAGGTAGCGCCGCCAATCGAACCAGGGCGAAGGCTCTGCGGCATCGAGGTGGATCAGGCGAGCGCGTGCAAGGTCCGTCGGCGCGGAGATGGCACCATAGCGATCGAGGAAGCCTTGGGTGCAGACGGGTGCAACCCTCTCCGGCAAGAGCAGAACTGCTTGGCGCTCGAACTCCGTTTGCGTACCAAAGACAACGGCAACATCGCCGTCGTCCGAACGGTTCCCCTGCGTTCGCTGCGTTGCAACAATCTGAATATCGACGTTCGGGTAAAGCATGCGGAACATATGCATGCGCGGGATCAGCCAGAGTGCAGAAAAAGCATAGTCCGTGCGCAACCTTATGGTTGGCCGATCGGCTTCATTGCGGAAGCGTCGCGCCAGCTGGTCGATCTCGCTGACGCTCTTTGCCACGACGTCGAAGAGACGCTGGCCTTCCGGCGTCAATTCCACGCCCCGATGCTGCCGCTTCAACAGGCTGACGCCGAGCTGCTCCTCCAGACGGCGAATTTGATAGCTGACTGCCGGCTGTGTCAGGCCAAGGGCGCTCGCCGCCGCCGACAGACTTCCCGCCTTGCCGATTTCAGCAAAGATACGCATCCATCCAAGATCGACACGGCGGCTTTTCATAAAAAATCCTTAGAGATGATATCAGAAAACGCCCGCTTCACAGCTCATGCGATACTGATAATCTATAAAGCTATCAAATGGCAAACGAGAGATGATGCCGAAATCTCTGCGGTGCATTGCAGTCGATGCGGACTGGAAGACCTCTGCAGAGGCAGCTACGTTTCCGCCTCCTGAGAACCGAAGGACACACTACGCATGGCGCGCCCGAATATCCTCATCCTGATGGTCGATCAGCTCAACGGGACGCTGTTTCCCGACGGGCCGGCGGAATTTCTACACGCGCCTCACCTGAAGGCCTTGGCACAGCGTTCGGTGCGCTTCGCCAACACCTACACTGCAAGTCCCCTTTGTGCGCCAGCGCGGGCTTCCTTCATGTCGGGGCAGCTGCCGAGCAGAACCCGCGTCTATGACAATGCCGCCGAGTTCGCGTCTGATATCCCGACGTTCGCGCACCATCTGCGTGCGGCAGGCTACCATACCGCCCTCTGCGGAAAGATGCATTTCGTCGGCCCCGACCAATTGCACGGTTTCGAGGAGCGCCTGACGACCGATATCTATCCTGCCGATTTCGGCTGGACGCCTGACTACACCAAGCCGGGCGAGCGCATCGACTGGTGGTACCACAACCTGGGCTCGGTCACCGGCGCAGGCGTCGCCGAGATCACCAACCAGATGGAATACGACGACGAGGTCGCCTACAACGCGACCCGCAAGCTCTACGATCTCTCGCGCCGTCACGACGACCGCCCGTGGTGCCTGACCGTGAGCTTCACCCATCCGCACGATCCCTATGTCGCACGGCGCAAGTATTGGGATCTGTACGAGAATTGCGCTGCCCTTGATCCTGATGTTGATGCGCTTCCGTTCGACCAGCAGGATCCGCATTCACAGCGCCTCTTGAGGGCCTGCGATTACGATGCGTTCGAGATCACGCGAGAGCAAATCAGGCGAGCACGCCAGGGCTACTTCGCCAGCATTTCCTATATCGACGACAAGATCGGCGAGATCCTCGACGTCCTCGAGCGCGGGCGGATGGCAGACAACACGATCGTTCTATTCGTTTCCGATCACGGCGACATGCTCGGCGAACGCGGCCTCTGGTTCAAGATGTGCTTCTTTGACGGCTCCTCGCGTGTGCCGTTGACGATCGCCGCTCCGGGCTGGAATGCCGCCTGCATCCAGCAGCCTGTCTCGACGCTCGATGTGACCCCGACGCTGGCAGCGCTGGCGGGCATCGACATGACCAAGCTCGCACCATGGACGGATGGCGAAGACCTTGCGCCACTCGCGACAGGGACCGGGGGGCGTGGTCCAGTGACGATGGAGTACGCCGCCGAAGGCTCCGAAGCCCCCCTCGTCTGCTTGCGTGACGGTCGCTTCAAGCTGACCCTTTGCGACAAGGACCCGCCGATGCTGTTTGATCTCGAGGCGGATCCCAGGGAACTGACCAACCTTGCGGGCGATGCAGGACATGCCGAGGTCCTGGCGAGACTCAAGGCTGAGGCCGACAAACGCTGGAACCTGCAGAGCTTCGATGCCGCAGTGCGCGAAAGCCAGGCGCGTCGGTGGGTCGTCTACGAGGCGCTTCGGAACGGGGCGTACTATCCCTGGGACTATCAGCCGCTGCAGAAAGCTTCCGAACGCTACATGCGCAATCACATGGACCTGAACGTGCTGGAAGAAAGCCAGCGGTATCCGCGCGGCGAGTAAGATTGCGGCGGCAGATCTGCGCCGATACAGTCAGGAACCAGGAGGCCGCTTATGAGGCCAGCGCACGAAATCGACTGAAGAAAAAGATGGTCGAGCTGCTGAGGAAGGGTGCGAGCGCGGCGCATCTCCGAATCGATATCGGCAGCGGGTCAACCATCCCCAACGAAGCGGTCGACGAACCCGGGCTCGCCGTTGGTGGCGACGCCTGTGCGGTCGTCAAGGCCTCGGACGTCATGATCGCCGTCGACTGATCGCCAGGCCTTCTTGCAAGAATGCGACACGTCGTCGCCGATCTGGAAATCTCCAGGCTGCGGCGGCGCGCTCGGCTTGAACAGCGCGCGATCGGGCTTCAGATCGAGAAGCGGCGTGCCGTCAAGGCAATCCATCCCCCGAACCATCAAGGTGGCACCTTCAACCCCCTCCAGCTTGACGATGGACGTCGCGATGGGGTTCGGGCGTACGGGCGAGCGAAGAGAAAACGTGCCATGCAGCTTTCCGCTATTGGCCGGACTCTGGAGAACGAGATCGCGTCGTGACCGATCCATCCAATAGAGCACTTCCAGCCGCTCGAAAGCCTCCACACCCTGAAGTGCCTGTCGCCACGGCTCGTATATCTCGATCCTGCAGAGCGGACCGTCGTGCCGTCCCTGCCGCGGTGCCTCCATGCGCGTGCTCCAGGGCGTGAAGATGCGCCCGATGAACACCAGCCCGGCGTCCGTCGCCGGCGGCAATTCAACGGCGACTTCATTTTCTCTTATTTCACTCTCTCCAACCATGGCACGCTCCTCTTCACCGGGGCATCATGGCAGATCGTTATATCCGATCCAATATCACGCCGCTTTGACGGCGTGATATTCCTTGAGAGCCGCCATCTTGATCGCAGGATAGCGCTCTGATTCATAGCGCAGCGAGAAGCTGTCCTGCGCCAGGAACACCGGATCATGGTCCAGGTCTCGCGCGATATCGCCGCGACGGGCAGTGACGAATTTCTCGAGCTCACCGGGCTGATCGGCCGAGATCCAACGGCAGACGGAGAAGCGCGACATTTCAAAGGAGACCGGCAGGCCGTATTCGGCCATCAGACGCTCCTTGAGAACGTCGAGCTGCAGCGCACCGACGACACCGACGATAGCCGGCGAACCATCTTCCGGGGAAAACAGCTGGACGACCCCCTCTTCCGCCATCTGCTGCAGCGCTTCCTTGAGCTTCTTCGCCTTCATGGCGTCTTCCAGGCGCACCCGGCGCAGGATCTCCGGCGAGAAATTCGGCACGCCTTGGAACACGAGGGACTCGCCCTCCGTCAGCGTGTCGCCGATGCGAAGCGTTCCGTGGTTGGGGATACCGACAACGTCACCGGCATAGGCCGTATCGGCGAGTTGCCGCTGCGAGGCGAAGAAGAACTGCGGCGCAGTGAGGCCAAGCTGCTTCCCGGTACGCGACAGCCGCGCCTTCATGCCGCGCTCGAGCTTGCCAGAGCAGATACGGGCAAACGCAATGCGGTCGCGATGGTTCGGGTCCATGTTCGCCTGGATCTTGAACACGAAGGCCGTCATCTTGTTGTCGGTTGCATGCACGGTACGGATATCGGCGACCTGATCGCGCGGCGGCGGCGCAAACTCGCCGAGCGCATCGATAAGATCGCGCACCCCGAAATTGCGAAGCGCCGAGCCAAAGAAGACCGGCGTCAGATGCCCCTCCAGGAAAGCTTTCTTGTCGAAGGGTTTGCAAGCCTCTATCGCCAGCGTCGTCTCCTCGACAAAAGCGCCACGCTCGTTCTCAGGCAAGCGATGGGCGACCATTTCAGGATCGGTGACCTTCGTCATGATTTCCTGGGTATCGGAGGCGCGCACCTCGTTGTTCGCCAGATGGTAGGTGCCGCAGAAGGTCTTCGAGCGGCCGATCGGCCACGTCACCGGCGCACAATCCAGCGCCAGCTTCTCCTCAACTTCATCAAGGATTTCGAACGGGTCCCGGCTTTCGCGGTCCATCTTGTTGATGAAGGTAATGATCGGAATGTCACGCATGCGGCAGACTTCGAACAGCTTCAGCGTCCGCGGCTCGATACCCTTGGCGGCGTCGATAACCATGACCGCAGCATCGACGGCTGTCAGCGTGCGATAGGTGTCATCCGCAAAGTCTTCGTGGCCGGGCGTATCGAGGATGTTGAAGACGTTGTCTTTATATTCAAACGTCATCACCGAGGTAACGACGGAGATGCCGCGCTCGCGCTCGATCTTCATCCAGTCGGAGCGCGTCTGCATGCGGTCCTTCTTTGCCTTGACTTCACCGGCAAGCTGGATGGCGCCGCCGAACAACAGCAGTTTTTCGGTGAGCGTGGTCTTACCAGCGTCCGGGTGCGCGATAATAGCGAATGTGCGGCGGCGGGAGACCGCCTCGGCGAGACTTTCGGCCATGATGTGAATCCTGTGGAATTGCGGCGTATCTAGCGATTAAAGCCCGGCATTGCAATTGACCTTGGCGCATCGGGCGCAAACTAATGACCCATGACAATCCATACAGATACGCGCCCGACGCTCAATATCATCCGCCTCGCCAACGGCCAGGATCTCGATCTGCCCTCCTACGAAAGCAAGGGGGCGGCAGGCATGGACCTGCGCGCCGCCGTCGATGGCGCACCGATGACGCTCGAGCCCGGAATGCGCGCCCTGGTGCCGACGGGCTTCATCTTCGAGATCCCGGACGGTTTCGAAGGCCAGGTGCGCCCACGCTCCGGCCTCGCCTTCAAGCACGGCCTTACCTGCCTGAACACGCCCGGAACGATCGACAGCGACTATCGCGGCGAGGTTAAGGTCCTGCTGATCAACCTCGGCGAAGAGCCGTTTGAGATCACCAGGGGCATGCGCATCGCGCAGATGGTGATTGCCCCGGCGATCCAGGCACATATCTGCGAGATTTCCGAGGCGAGCGCGACCGCACGTGGCCCCGGCGGTTTCGGATCGACCGGAGTATGATGTCCAAGAGCATCGATCATTCCGGCCTCACCTTCCGCCGAGACTATTTCGGCCACCGCAAGGCATGGGGCGCGTTGGTCGACCTCCTGAAGGACACATTCGATATCGATATCGGTCCATTGCAGCAACTGGGCGGGCCTGATCCGAGCAGCATGCCCTTCGGCTGGTTTGCCTGTGATGGCCGGCTTGCCGCCAATCTTTCAGCGTTCGCAATGCCACTCATGATCAACGGTCGCACGGTGAATGCCGCCGCGTTTCAGTCGGGTGCCGTTCGTCCGGCATGGCGTGGGCGTGGATTGTATCGCGACCTGACCCAAAAGGCGCTCGCTTGGTGCCAGGAGAAGGGCTTCGAAGCGATCGTGCTCTACACGGACAAGCCGGCGCTCTATGAGCCCTACGGCTTTCGCGCCCTGCCGCTGCATGCCTATTCCGGCAATGCACCGGCCGCGCTAAAGGTGCGAACGCCGGTGCGGCGCCTGAATCCTTTGGAACCCGCTGACCTCAAGCTCTTAAGCACCGCATTGAAGGCACGTGCGCCGGTCTCGGCCGCTCTCGCCGTTCGTGCGAGCGCGGCGATGTTTCTCATCAACACCCAACTCGATCCTGGCGTCAGGATCAGCTGGCTGGAACGGGAACGGATCGCCGTCGCGTGGAAGATGGAAGCGCCAGGCCATTTCAAGCTGCTCGATGTCGTTTGCGCCGATATCCCTTCGCTCGCCTCGATCATTGGAGCACTCAACATCGACGTTGAAGCTGTCGACGTGCTGTTTTGCCCCGACAAGCTCGGGTGGAGCGGACAAGCAAAGTCCCTCGACAGCTACACGCAATTCATGATCCGTGCGCCTGGCACGATCGCATTTGATCGACCGGCCATGTTGTCCCCGATGGCCGACTTCTGATCTATCGCTGCCGCGAGAGCGGTGGCAAGCGACGCTTCACCGGCGATGCCTTCACCATCGAGGTACTCGTTTCGGCCTTCTCCGCCACCTTGTCCAGGATCGTGTCGAGCTCCGCCATCGAGCGAACGACAAGCCGGGCAATGAAACAGTCGTCTCCCGTCACCTTGTCGCATTCCACGAACTGAGGTGTGTCCTGGAGGATCCGCTGAACGACATGCAACTGCCCGGGCAGCGGGCGAACGCGCACGATCGCCTGCAGCGGATATCCGAGTGCCGCAGGGTCGATGTCGATGGTGAATGCGGCGATGATCCCCCGCTCTTCCAGGCGACGAAGGCGTTCAGCGGCGCTGGGCGAAGAAAGCCCGGCAGCCTGTGCCAGCTCCTTCAACGAGATGCGGGCATTCTCCGCCAGCGCCTCCAATATTTTCTGATCGACATCATCGATCACATTATCATTAGCCGAAACTGACATTGTTCCTCACAATGATAGGAGAGTGGCACAATCAACCTAATGCAAACTATATAAGGAAAGGCGGGACCGCAATAAACTTCATCCATCGATATGGAGAGACGAGATGCATAGCGAAATCCGCACCGGCACCGCCCAAATGACCGCAGCAATGCTGATATCGGGAACAATTGGCTGGTTCGTAGTCATGTCAGGCCAGCCAGTGAGCGGCGTGGTGTTCTGGCGCTGCCTTTTTGGCGCGATCAGCCTGCTGGCCGTCTGCGCCGGCTTGGGATTACTGCGACCCGGCATCATCAGCTTGAAGTCGATCGGTATCGCTATCTTCGGCGGCGTGGCCATTGTCCTCAACTGGCTCCTGCTTTTTGCGTCGTACAGCCATGCATCGATTTCGATCGCGACGACCGTCTATAATACGCAACCTTTCATGCTGCTTGCGCTCGGCGCGCTGTTTCTCGGCGAAAAGATAACCGCCGCAAAGCTGTTCTGGTTGACGCTTGCCTTTGCCGGCATGGCGGCCATCGTTGAGGCCAAGCCGGCCACGGCTGGCGGACACGACGGGTACGGCCTCGGCATCCTGCTGGCACTCGCAGCCGCGTTCTTCTACGCCCTCGCGGCGCTCGCAGCGAAGTCGCTGAAGGGAACGCCGCCGCATCTGATCGCACTGATCCAGGTCGCGACCGGCGTGCTGATGCTGCTGCCGACCATGAATTTCTCGGACCTACCCACGGATGGCCAGTCGTGGTCAATCCTGATTACCATGGGCGTCGTACATACGGGGTTGATGTATGTGCTGCTCTACGGCGCGATCCAGAAGCTGCCGATCCATCTGACAGGGGCGTTGTCATTCATCTATCCGATCGCCGCGATCCTCGTGGATCGACTGGCCTTCGCACACGCATTGCAGCCGTTGCAACTCATCGGCGCAGCCGTCATCCTTGTCGCCGCGGCCGGCATGAACCTTGGCTGGACGCCCGCGCAGTTTTTGCGCGCGCGGGCCGGCTGATGATCCGAGAAGCGAACGAGACTACTTCTGCTGCCGGGTCGTTTCGAACAGGAACCAAGTCCGACGCTCGGCCTCGTCGATCCACACTTCCAGCAAGCTCGTCGTAGCGACGTCATTGTGCTCGGAGCAGACATCATGGGTCTCGCGCAACAGCGAGACCAGCTGCCTGTTGTCGTCGCGCAGTTCCGCCAGCATGTCTTCCGGCGTGACGTACTCGGCATCGTTGTCGTTGATGCGTTGCAGGCGGCCGATATGGCCGATGGAACGCAGCGTCGTGCCGCCGATCTTGCGGGCGCGCTCGGCAATCGCATCGGTCGTGGCGAAGATCTGCTCGGCCTGCTCGTCGAGCATCAGGTGATAGTCGCGAAAATGCGGTCCGGACAGATGCCAATGGAAATTCTTGGTCTTGATGTAGAGCGCAAAGACATCCGCCAGTAGCGCAGCCAGGGCGGCCGAGATATCCTGAATGGCATTGCTTTTCAGGTCCGTGGGGGTAGCGAGCGGGGCGAGTTTGCGCTTTTCGGCTGCGGTGGGGCTCATCGGGTATCTCCTCTGGCGAGCTGCGGGTCAGGCAATGGCAGATGCGGGAGTGGCTTGTCGTTCCCCGGATTTGACGGTTGGGGCGACGCCTGCGTCGACCAGCCATCAATCACCGCCTTGGAACTAGAACCACGATCGCCAGCGTCAATAGCGGCAACCTACCGCAGCATGATGACAAGACGTCAGATCCTTGAAAGGAACGGGCCGCAGGCGTAGAAGGCGATTGCAGCAGGAGCTCACGTCATGTCGTTCACCGCCCTTTTCGCTTACGCAGCGGCACTCTTCATCGCGGCGGCAATCCCCGGACCGGGCATCACGGCTATCGTTGCCCGCGCGCTCGGCTCGAACTTTCGCGAGACGTTTTTCATGGGCCTCGGCCTCGTGCTGGGCGACATGACCTATCTGACGGCGGTCATCCTCGGGCTGGCCTTCGTGGCGCAGACCTTCACCGAAGTGTTCATTGTCATCAAGGTCGCCGGGGCGCTTTATCTCGGCTACATCGCCTATAAACTCTGGACGGCCGGGCTGCTGGCGCAGGATGTCGCCGCGAAGAAGGCGAGCAATGTTGGCATGAGCTTCCTGTCCGGCCTGCTGGTGACGCTTGGCAACCCCAAAACCATGCTTTTCTACGTCGCGCTGATGCCGACGCTGATCGACCTCAACAGCATCGGGCTTCGCGAATACGGTATTTTGCTCGCAACCACCTTCGTTGTCCTGCTCGTTGTTCTGGTGCCCTACATGCTGCTTGCCGCACGTGCGCGAATGATGCTCAAGCAACCGCGTGCGCTGCGGGCGCTGAACAAGACGGCGGCCGGCATTCTGGCGGGCACGGCAGCCTTCATCGCCACCCGCGCGGCCTGAAAAATTCATTCGGCAAAGCTCGGTTCTTAAAGGATTTTTTCTATCCTACTCCCTTCGGGTGGGTGAAGCCACACTGGTCTCCGTCCGCCTTTGACCCTATTCTCTCCGCACATTTCATCCAGGGAGAGCGTAATGTCGAAGAAACCGGGCCGTGGCCGCATCTATTCCTCGATCACCGAAACCATCGGCGACACGCCGATCGTGCGGCTCGACAAGCTCGCCAAGGCGAAGGGCGTCAAGGCAAACCTCCTGGCCAAGCTGGAATTCTTCAATCCGATTGCTTCCGTGAAGGACCGTATCGGCGTTGCAATGATCGAGTCGCTGGAGTCGCAGGGTAAGATCTCGCCTGGCAAAACGACCCTGATCGAGCCGACATCGGGCAATACCGGTATTGCGCTCGCCTTCGCCGCTGCGGCGAAGGGATACAAGCTGATCCTGACGATGCCGGAAACGATGTCCATCGAGCGCCGCAAGATGCTGGCGCTGCTCGGCGCCGAACTTGTCCTGACCGAAGGCCCGAAGGGCATGAAGGGCGCGATCGCGAAAGCCGAGGAACTGGCCGCGACGCTCCCGGATGCCATCATCCCGCAGCAGTTCGAGAACCCGGCCAACCCGGAAATCCATCGCCGCACCACGGCCGAAGAGATCTGGAACGATACCGACGGTACGGTCGACATCCTTGTTGCCGGCATCGGCACCGGCGGCACCATCACCGGTGCGGGCCAGGTGCTGAAGTCGAAGAAGCCTGGCATCAAGGTGGTCGCCGTCGAGCCGGCGGAATCCCCGGTTCTTTCGGGCGGCCAGCCGGGCCCGCACAAGATTCAGGGCATCGGCGCCGGCTTTGCGCCGGCAATCCTCGATACGCACATCTACGACGAAATCATCACGGTGAGCAGCCCGGAGGCGCTGGAACTTGCCCGCGAGGTTGCCAAGCTCGAAGGCGTGCCGGTGGGCATTTCCTCCGGCGCAGCACTGGCCGCGGCTATCGAGGTCGGCAGCCGCGAGGAGAATGCGGGAAAGAATCTCGTCGTTATCATTCCGTCCTTTGCCGAACGCTATCTCTCGACCGCACTGTTCGACGGCCTCGGGAACTGAAAGGCCTCATTGCTAAAGGAACCTGGGGCGCCTCGGCGCCCCTTTTCGTTTCAGCGGTGGTGGTCAGCCGCTGCCAGCGGCTCGTATCCCACACGGCGTCAACGGAACGCTCGGCTCTTGCGCCCAGACGCGAGCGTCAAGTTTGAAAAGGCCATTTCGGGACTGTAGGGCGGGAGCTAGAAGAGCCTGCCGCCAGCAGCGCTCGCCGCTTTCCGCCACCGCCTTGTCGGGAAGTCCGACGATCTGCGTCACGACCCGCCGGGGCGACCATGACCTGAACCTCGACCGGAACGGCCTCGGTGCCCTGAAACCGTGCTGACGCGTGCGACTATGCCCCAATCCCCGGTGCCGCAACCACAGCACTGCAGTTTAACGACGCATCATTGTCGCAAATTGCAATCTTGCATAGAAAGCGGAGTGAAACAGAACAATCAAGGAACAGATTCAAGCCTGCGCTGTGGCCAGGTTGTGTGAGGTTGTAAGCGGAGAACAAAGCAAGCGGTTTGTCCGGACCGGGCAGTGGCGGAGTGGTCTTGAGGGCAAGTTGCCATCCGGGAACAAGCGTCCGCGCGCCTCGTGGCGCGCGGTCAAGACGTTCAACGCTTGCGCTCGATCGCGTCCCAAAGCAGGGCAGCAATATCTGCGCCGCCGAACTTGCGCACCTCACGAATGCCGGTCGGCGACGTCACATTGATCTCCGTCATGTAGTCGCCGATGACGTCGATGCCGACGAAGAGGAAACCGCGTTCCTTGAGCGCAGGGCCGATCCGCCTGCAGATTTCGATTTCGCGTGCCGTCAGTTCGGTTGCCTCGGCACGTCCGCCGACATGCATATTGGAACGACTGTCGTGCTCAGCAGGGACGCGATTTATGGCGCCGGCCGGCTCGCCATCGACAAGCAGGATGCGCTTGTCGCCCTTGCGCACGTCAGGCAGGTATTGCTGTGCGATGAAGGGTTCGCGAAACAGCTGGCCGAACATTTCGAGCAGCGACGACAGGTTGCGGTCGTCCTTGGTCGAGTGGAAAACGCCCGCGCCGCCATTGCCGTAGAGCGGCTTCAAGATGATGTCGCCCATCTCGTCCCGGAAGCGGCGGATTTCGCCCGCGTCCTTGGTGATCAGCGTCTTCGGCATCAGATCGGCGAATTCAGTGACGAAGATCTTCTCGGGGGAGTTCCGAACCCAGGCCGGATCATTGACGACGAGCGTCTTCGGGTGGATCCGCTCCAGCAAGTGTGTTGAGGTGATATAGGCCATGTCGAAGGGCGGGTCCTGGCGCAGCAGGATCACATCCATCGTCGACAGATCGACACGTTCCGACGTTCCGAGCTCGAAATGGTCGCCCTTGACGTCGCGCAGCACCATCGGCTCCACGGTAGCGAAGAGCTTTCCGTCCCGAAAGCTCAGGCGGTCGGGCGTGTAGTGGAAGAGCTTGTAGCCGCGAGCCTGCGCTTCGAGGCTCATCGCGAAGGTGGAATCGCCCGCAATATTGATGCCGGCAACATGGTCCATCTGGACCGCTACATTCTTGATCTTGGCCATTTCCGTCCCTTAGCTGATGCCGGACAGATGTAGGCTGCAGATGCCCCGAAAGCAACGCCGTGCTCGCGTCGCGAGACGAAATCTTCAGGCCGCGATGCCGCTCTTGGGAGCGTCGCCGCGCAGCAGGCTGCGGAGCCGATAGGCAAGCGCAACCGGCTTCGGGAACGGCTTCCTCAGGAACGCAACTTTGCGCACGTATTTGTCCACGCGCCAGCTCGCCCAGGTGCCGGCGGCAAAGAAGGCGACATCGCCGGCACCGAGCGTGCGCTCCGTGCCGTCCTCGGCGAGGATATGAACTTCGCCTTCGAGGATCATCACCGTCTCGTCCCAGTAGAAGAACCAACGGAATTCGCCCGCCGTACAGTCCCAGATTGCGGTCAGGGCTGCATCGTCATGGCTGCGCGAATGCTCCCCTGTGCGCGCCTGCGGGTTGCCGCTGATGATCCAGTCGGGATTGATCGGGGTCGAACGCATGACGAAATTATCACCTGATTTCGCCACGAACCTCTTAGGCGTCGCTTGCGGCAGACTCGGAAAAGGGACGACCCGCGCGGCCATTGCGACCATGCTCGCCAGCATCATCTGCATACCCATGAACAACCCCGTTGTTATCAAATCCTTGTCGGGATAGCAGAGAGTTGTAAAGGTACCGTACAAGCAGTGCCTACAATTTGAACGATCACGACGTCCAAGGTGCTAGGCAATTTCCGTTTTCGTCGCCACGGCCTGTGAAAATGCCGTTCCGCCGATACGCTTTCCGGTGTCGTGACTGAAGAAATGCAGTCTTTCGGCACCCACGACCAGCCGCAGTTCGGATGTTAGTTCCGTCTCCGGAGACAGGACTGCCGTCAGCGGCTGATCGCCAAGACTTCCATGCACGAGACGCTGCGAGCCGAGCTCTTCCACATAGTCCACCACAACAGTCATGGCATGTTCGCCGGGCCTGGCGAGGCGCAGGTCCTCGGCGCGAATGCCGACGGTGACGAGCCCGGATGTGGGTGCATGACCGCCAAGGTCGATCAGGTTCGCGGCCAGTGCAAGCTTGTCGCCATGCAGCTCGCCCTGCAGCAGATTCATCGCCGGGGACCCGATGAAGCTCGCAACGAAGGTCGAGGCTGGCGTGTGATAGACGTCGAGCGGTGCGCCGATCTGCTCGATTTCGCCGCCATTCAGAACGACCAGCCGATCGGCCAAGGTCATGGCTTCGAGCTGGTCGTGGGTGACGTAGATTGACGTCGTGCCAAGCCGGCGCTGCAAACGCTTGATTTCGCCGCGCATCGACACGCGCAGCTTGGCATCGAGATTCGACAGGGGCTCATCGAACAGGAAGGCGGCCGGCTTGCGGACGATGGCGCGGCCCATTGCGACGCGCTGACGCTGGCCGCCCGAAAGGGCGCGCGGCTTACGCTCGAGATAGGCCTCCAGCTGCAGCATACGAGCCGCCTCCGCAACGCGGGCATCGATCTCGGCCTTTGGCGTCTTGCGGTTGCGCAGGCCGTAAGCAAGATTTTCATAGACCGTCATATGCGGGTAAAGCGCGTAGTTCTGAAAGACCATGGCGATGTCGCGCTCGGCGGGGTCAACCCGGTTGACGACACGGTTGCCGATTTTCACCTCGCCCTTGGAGATTTCCTCTAGGCCGGCGACCATGCGCAGTAGTGTCGACTTCCCGCAGCCGGACGGGCCGACAAGAACGATAAACTCGCCGTCCTTGATGTCGATGTTCACGGACTTCACCGCATGCACGTCCCCGGTATAGATCTTGGAGACCTGATTGATTTCGATGGCGGCCATCGGCGTTTCCTTTACTTGTCGCTTTCCGTGAGGCCCTTGATGAACCAGCGCTGGAACACCACGACGATGATGACAGGCGGCAACATCGCGAGGATCGCGATGGCGAAGGCTTCGTTGTAATCAGGGATCTGCGCGCCGACCCAGACCAGCAGGATCTGCTTGATACCGCGCACCAGCGTGTAGAAGCTCTCGTCATTGGTCATCAGCATCGGCCAGAGATATTGGTTCCAGCCGTAGACGAACATGATGATGAAGATCGCAGCAACCATCGTCTTCGAGAGCGGCACGATCACGTCGAAGAAGAACTTGATCGGGCCGGCGCCATCGATGCGCGCGGCTTCCAGCAACTCGTCCGGGATCGATTTGAAGAACTGCCGAAAATAGAAGGTCCCCGTCGCCGACGCCAGCAGCGGCACGATCATGCCGGTATAGGTGTTGATGAGGTGCAACTGGTGCATCACCTCATAGGAGGGAAGGATGCGAACTTCGAGCGGCAGCAGCAGCGTCGTGAAGATCATCCAGAAAAACAGCGTTCCCAGACGGAAGCGGAAGTAGACGATGGCATAGGCAGCCAGCATCGACAAAACGATCTTGCCGACGGCAAAGCCGATCCCGAGGATCAGCGAGTTCATCAGCATGCGCGTGCCGGTGACCTGGCCTGTAAAGCCGCCCTCGCGGTTCAGGACTGTGTTGTAGGTTTCAGCGAAATGATTGCCCCAGGTCAGCGTCAGACCTTGCCGGTGGATTTCGGCGGCGTCGTGGGTCGAGGTGAAGAAGGCAACGACGACGGGCGCCATCATGACGAAGACGCCAAGGAGCAGGATGATGTGATCGACTATCTTGAGACGGTACATTCCCGCGCTCCTCAATTATAGTGAACGCGCCGCTCAATGAAGCGGAACTGGAAGACGGTCAGCACGAAAACGACGATCATCAGGATCACCGACTGGGGCGATGAGCCGCCGAGGTCGTTGCCGCGGAAGCCATCCATGTAAACCTTGTAGACCAGCGTGATCGGGTTGTTAGCCGCCTTGTCCTTCACCATCACGTCGACAATGCCGAAGGTGTCGAAGAGCGAATAGGTGACGTTGATCACGAAGAGGAAGAAGGCCGTCGGCGCCAGAAGCGGCAGGATGACCGTCCAGAACCGGCGAAAGCCCGAGCGGCAGTCGAGCGCCGCGGCTTCGCGAACGGAGACCGAAATCCCCTGGAGGCCCGACAGAAAGAAGATGAAATTATAGGGGATCTGCTTCCAGACGGAGACGACCACCATGGCAAAAGCCGTATCGAAATAATTGAGGCCGATCTTCATGTCCCAGCCGAACAGGGCGGCAAAGCGGACGAAGGGACCGATATGCTGGTCGAAGAACATCATGCCGATCAGGCCGGCCACCGGCGGGGCGATCGCATAAACCGAGATCAGCAATGTCTTGTAGGTCGAATTGCCGCGAATGACGGTATCCGCCTTGACCGCCAAGAGCAGACCGAACGCCAGCGAAAGGAAAGTGACGAGCGCCGTGAAGACCGCCGTGAAGCCGGCGATCGAGCGGTACTCGGCGCTTTCGAGAATACCTCTATAATTATCCAGGCCGACGAAGCTGGAGCCGAAACCAAACGGGTCTTCGAGGAAGAACGACGACTTTACCGCCTGAATGGACGGCCAGTAGAAGAAAACGAAAATGACCGCCATCTGCGGCAGCAGGAAGAGATAAGGCAGCGTTGGCGACGAAAACTGCACGCGCTTCATGGCGGGACCTTTGCAAAGCGGTGCCGGAGACGGCGAGCGCCTCCGGAACCGTTGTTGTCAGCGATGGACGAGATCAGCCGGCGGTCTTGGCGAAACGCGCGAGCAGCTGGTTGCCTTCATTCTCGATCGTGTCGAAAGCGTCCTTGACGGAGGTTTCGCCCGAGAAAATACGGCCATATTCGCGTTCCATGATTTCGCGGATCTGCGGGTAGAAACCGAGGCGATAGCCCTTCGACCATGCGCCGTCCTCCAGCTTCAGCTGCTTGATGCCGACTTCAGCCACCGGCTCCTTGTCGTAGTAGCCTTCCTTCTTGGCGAGCTCGTAAGCTGCCTCGGTGATTGCGACGTAGCCGGTTGCCTGGTGGTAGAACTTCTGGATCTCGGGCGAGGTCAGGAACTGGAAGAAGTCCGCAACGCACTTGTTCTCTTCAGCCGACGTGCCCGACATGGCAAAGAGTGCAGCGCCGCCGATGAAGCTATGGGTGCCAGCGCCCTTGATCGAACCCCAGTACGGCAGGAAGGTTGCCGAGAAGGGCATGGTTGCCGTCTTCTTGAGGCCGCCGAACGAACCCGAGGAACCGATCCAGAGAGCGACCTTGCCTTCTTCGAAGGGCTTCTGGTTGTCGCTCCAGCCGGCGCCGTAGTACTTGAAGTAGCCTTCGTCAGACCAGGCCTTCAGCTTGTCGAACATCATGATGAGGTTCGGGTCGGTGACCTTGAGCTTGGTGTCGACGACGCTGTCGTAGCCGTTGTTGTTGGTGGCGAACTGGATGTTGTTGCGCGCGAAGAAGTTCTCGGTGAACTCCCAGGTCAGCTGCGACTGGACGAGCGGGATATAGCCGGCGGCCTTGAGCTTCGGCGCGATCGCCTCGAACTCTTCCCAGGTCTTCGGGGCTTCGACGCCTGCCTTTTTCAGCGCTTCCGGATTGGTGTACATGATCGGAGCGGAAGAGTTGAAGGGCATGCCGACGAATTTGCCGTCAGCAGCAGCGTAGAAATAGCGAACACCCGGAATGAAGGCATTGCGGTCGAACTTGTAGCCGGCGTTCTTGATCAGATCTTCGGCCGGAACGACCGCGCCCTTGGCGTTGATGATGGTGGCAGCACCTGCGTCGAAGACCTGCAGAATGTTCGGCTGCTCGCCGGAGCGGAATGCGGCGATGCCAGCCGCAAGCGCTTCTTCGTAGGTGCCCTTGCTGACCGGGGTCATGGCGCAGGCAGACTGCGAAGCGTTGAACTTCTGTGCAACCTCATTGATGACTTCGCCGTTGCGCCCGCCCATGCCGTGCCACCACGTGATGTTGGTCGCAGCAAAGGACGACGATGCCGAAAAGCTTACGGCCATGGCCGCCATCGAAATTTTCTTGAACATGGCTAATCCCTCTCCACCAGTTATTGGGGTGAGGAGTGCAATAGAGGCCTTCCATGACGCCTCCTTAATGGTTTGATGACAGGAGTGTTACATCGATGGCTTTTTGCACACGATTGCAATCGGCATCAGAAGGCGTTCGGAAGATGGCGAGGCAAGCGGCCCGGCAGGATGGCCACGATATCGTAACGCTTCGAAAGCACAGCATAATCGCGTTGGCGCGCCAACCACAGATCGCTGGCCGCTCTGATCCGATTTTGTGCCGTTCACGGCGCTGCGTCGATGGCGCTCATCTCCTCGCGACGCACCTTCACTTCCACGAATATCGCCAGATTGCGCTTGCGTGCAACGATGTCGATCTCACCAAGCTTGGTGCAAGAGCGAAGGGCGACGATTCGACAACCCTTCAGCATGAGGTAGAGAGCAGCCAAATACTCGGGAGACATGGCCCCGCCAAGCGCCTTACGGCGGTCGGTCGCGGCAGCCCTATCGCCCATCGCCGCCCTTCATGTCGAGAAGCCGTTGGTAGAGTCCCTTCTTGGAAAGACCCGTCAGCCGCGACGCTTCCGCGGCGGCCTTGGAGGTCGGCAGGATCCTGGCTAGGTCGGTCAGGATCGCATCGACATCCGCGGCTTCGACCGGGCGCTCCGGTGGCGGACCAATGACAAGCACGATCTCGCCTTTGACGCTGTCGACATCGGCATAATGTGCAGCAAGCTCCGCCAGCGTACCGCGCCGAAACTCCTCGTAGGTCTTGGTCAGTTCGCGACAGACGGAGGCCACGCGATCACCGCCGAGCACATCGGCGGCAGCGGCCAGCGTTGCCGCTATGCGATGCGGCGATTCAAAGAACATCAGTGTTGCGGAAACGGCTACGAACTCAGCCAGACGATCGCGACGCGCCTTGTCTTTGGTCGGCAGAAAACCGGCGAAGAGAAAGGCATCGTTGGGCAGGCCGGAGCCAACCAGAGCGGCAAGCGGGGCGGACGCACCGGGAATGGGCACGACGCGATAACCTGCCTCGATGGCGCTCTGTGCGAGACGATAGCCGGGGTCTGAGACCAGGGGCGTCCCTGCGTCAGATACAAGAGCGACGGATTTGCCGGCCTCCAGCGCCTGCATCAGTCGCGGGCCAGCCTCCTCGGCATTGTGCTCGTGATAGGCGTAGGGGCGGTTCTGAATGCCGTAGCGGTCCAGCAGCACGCGGGTGACGCGCGTGTCCTCGCAGGCCAGCACATCGGCACCGGCAAGCGTTTCCAGTGCGCGCAAGGTGATGTCGCCGAGATTGCCGATCGGCGTTGCGACGAGATACAGCGCCGGCTCCAATGGCCGTGCCGGAATGGACATATTGTGCAGGCGGAAGCTGCGTTGCCTGCCGCCTTCGGCCATCACATCGTCGTTGCTCAAGGTACTTCCACTTTCTTTGGCTTCGCGCCTTTATGGGCGAGGCCTTGCAGTTCGGCAAGGCCGCTGCAATTTCTGTGAGCATTGCGCGGGAAAACGGCAATTGCATCGACGCTTCCGTTTGCGCCTCTTGCAATCCGTCGCAAAATTCTGCCATTTTGCCTGTCCACTCTCCGGTCCCTTTTGGGCAAAAGCATTCCTTGCGGCGCGCGACATGCGCGCCCAAGCAGTAACGGTCGAAAGCGGTAGCATCCCATGCGTATTACAATTGAGCGGTCCAACCTTTTGAAGTCGCTGAACCACGTGCATCGCGTGGTCGAACGCCGGAACACAATCCCGATCCTGTCCAACATCCTGCTGCGTGCCGACGGCCAGAACCTGGACATGAAGGCAACCGACCTAGACCTCGAAGTGACCGAGGCGACGCCTGCCAACGTCGAACAGGCGGGCGCAACGACCGTTCCCGCGCATCTTCTTTACGACATCGTGCGCAAGCTGCCGGACGGTTCTGAAGTGCTGCTTGCGACCAGCACCGACGGCGGCTCGATGACGGTTCAGTCCGGCCGCTCCAAGTTCTCGCTGCAGTGCCTGCCGGAATCCGACTTCCCCGATCTCACCGCCGGCACCTTCAGCCATACCTTCAAGCTGAAGGCGACCGACCTCAAGATGCTGATCGATCGCACGCAGTTCGCGATCTCGACCGAGGAAACCCGCTACTATCTGAACGGCATTTTCTTCCACACCATCGAAAGCAAGGGCGACCTGAAGCTGCGCGCCGTTGCAACCGACGGCCACCGCCTCGCCCGGGCCGACGTGGATGCGCCATCAGGCTCGGAAGGCATGCCCGGCATCATCATCCCGCGCAAGACCGTGGGCGAGTTGCAGAAGCTTGTCGATGTACCCGACGCGATTGTGACCGTCGAAGTTTCCGACGCCAAGATCCGTCTCAGCATCGGCTCGATCGTCATGACCTCGAAGCTGATCGACGGCACGTTCCCCGATTACCAACGCGTCATCCCGACCAACAATGACAAGGAAATGCGGGTCGACTGCACGACCTTCGCGCAGGCCGTCGACCGCGTCTCGACCATCTCCTCCGAGCGTGGCCGCGCGGTCAAGCTCGCCCTCTCAGACGGCCAGCTACTACTCACCGTCAACAACCCGGATTCCGGCAGTGCGACCGAAGAAGTCGCGGTCGGCTACGACACAGACGCCATGGAAATCGGCTTCAACGCGAAGTACCTGCTCGACATCACGGCGCAGCTTTCGGGCGACGAAGCGATCTTCCTGCTCGCCGATGCCGGCTCGCCAACGCTCATTCGCGACACGGCCGGTGACGACGCTCTCTATGTGCTGATGCCGATGCGCGTCTAGGCGCGCGTCGTATTTACTACGCAAATTTTGTCAATTGCGACGTCGGGTCTTGTTTTTCGTGCCGACTGGCCGCAATTAGGGACCGGGCTGCTGGTTGCATATCTAGGAGGACGGCATGGCGTTGCGCCTGAAGGAACGGCTGGGCAAGAAGTTCGATGAGGAGATCCGCTTCTTCAAGGGAATGATGCAGGGGCCGAAGACCGTCGGTTCGATCGTTCCCACCTCTTCCATCACCGCGCGCAAAATGGCGAGCGTCGTCAACCTTCACTCGGGCTTGCCGGTTCTCGAGCTTGGACCCGGCACCGGGGCGATCACCAAGGCAATCCTCGGGCGCGGGGTAAAGCCGGAAAATCTGGTCGCCGTCGAGTATTCGACGGATTTCTACGAGCACCTGGTCCGGCTCTATCCAGGCGTGAACTTCATCAATGGCGATGCGTTCAACCTCGACAAGACGCTCGGTGACCTGAAGGGTCAGACCTTCGATTCCGTCGTTTCCGCCGTTCCGCTCCTGAACTTCCCGATGCAGGCGCGCATCGCGCTTTTGGAAAGCCTGCTCGACCGCCTGCCGGCGGGCCGGCCTGTCGTGCAGATTTCCTACGGCCCGGTGTCGCCGATCATTGCCCGGCCGGATCGCTATCACATCCAGCACTTCGACTTCATCGTTCGCAACATCCCGCCGGCGCAGCTCTGGATCTACCGGCGCGGCTGAACCCGGTGCTTGGCCTCTACATCACCCATCCGCAAGTGACGATCGATCCGGCCGTTCCCGTGCCCAAATGGGGATTGTCGGAGATGGGTGCCGCGCGCACCCGCAAGGCAGCCGAAAGCAGTTGGGTACCGCAACTGCGGCGCATCGTTTCCAGCGACGAGACGAAAGCGATCGAGACCGCGGAGATCCTTGCCGTCGCTGCAGGGGTGCCCGTCGAGATCGTCCACGGCATGCACGAGAACGACCGCTCGGCCACCGGTTTCCTGCCGCCGCCGGAATTCGAGAAGGCGGCCGACTGGTTCTTTGCGCATCCCGAAGAGAGCTTCAGAGGTTGGGAACGGGCAATCGATGCCCAACGGCGGATCGTATCGGCCGTCACCGATGTCCTCGCTTGGCATGACCCCGCCCTGCCCATTGCATTCGTGGGCCACGGAGGCGTGGGAACCTTGCTGAAGTGCTATTTGCAGGGCCGCCCGATCCGGCGCGACGGCGACCAGCCGGGAGGCGGCGGCAATCTCTACTGTTTCAGCCTTGCGGATCGGCGCCCATCGTGCGACTGGACGACTATCGAAGAGTGGCGGGGATGGATGTGACATGGATGCACGCGAGCGGCTGATCGTCGGGCTGGATGTTCCAACGCTTGGCGAGGCTGAGAAGATCGTCGCTATGCTTGGCGACGACGTCGTTTTCTACAAGATCGGCTATCAGCTTGCCTTTGCCGGCGGCCTGGAATTTGCGCGCGACCTTGCCAAGAGCGGCAAGAAGATCTTCCTCGACATGAAGCTGCTCGACATCGACAACACGGTCGCCTCAGGCGTCGAGAACATCGTCAAGATGGGGATGTCGATGCTGACGCTGCACGCCTATCCGAAGGCGATGAAAGCTGCGGTCGAGGCCGCCAAGGGATCCGAGCTCTGCTTGCTCGGCGTGACCGTGCTGACGTCGATGGATGAGCAAGACCTGATCGCGGCTGGTTACGAGTATGATCCCCATACCCTCGTGCTGCGCCGCGCCGAACAAGCGCACCTTGCCGGCATGGGCGGCATCGTCTGCTCCGCCGAGGAAGCGTCCGCCGTCCGCAAGATCATCGGCCCCGATATGGCGCTTGTCACACCGGGCATCCGCCCCGCCGGCAGCGACAAGGGCGACCAGAAACGCGTGATGACGCCGGCCGCGGCACTGAAGGCCGGCTCCAGCCATCTCGTCGTCGCCCGCCCGATCGTCAAGGCTGCTGATCCCAAGGAAGCGGCTCGGGCAATCCTCGCCGAAATGTCGGCGGCCCTTCAATAATCAACCGAGCCAGGGAGCATTGAGATGGCAAAAGGATACTGGATCGCACGCGTCGATGTTCGCGAGACCGAGCGCTACAAGGACTATGTTGCGGCCGCCAAGCCGGCCTTCGAGAAGTATGGCGCCAACTTTCTCGCCCGCGGCGGCGCGATCACCGAGCTCGAGGGCAAGGCGCGGGCGCGCAACGTCGTGATCGAATTCCCCTCGATGCAGCACGCCGTCGATTGCTACAATTCGCCGGAATACCAGATCGCCGCCAAAATCCGCCAGGAAATCGCTGATGCCGAGATGGTCGTCGTCGAAGGCATCTGAGGCAAATTTTCGGCCCTGAGAACTGCGGCGCGATGGCCCTTTTCGTCGCGCCGCGATTGGTCTAAGACGAAACCAGATCGATCACACAACTGAGCCTTTCGAGGAGCCTGTCATGACCCTTGCCAACCTGCCGCCACTCGTCACCGTGTTCGGAGGGTCCGGCTTCATCGGCAGGCATATCGTGCGCACGCTCGCAAAGCGCGGCTACCGCATCCGCGTTGCCGTTCGCCGCCCGGATCTCGCCGGCTTCCTGCAGCCGCTCGGCAATGTCGGGCAGATATCCTTCGTCCAGGCGAACCTGCGCTACCGCAACTCCGTCGATCGCGCCGTCGAAGGCGCCGACTACGTCGTCAACTGCGTCGGCATCCTGCACGAAGCGGGCCGCAACTCGTTCGAGGCAGTTCAGGAATTCGGCGCCCGTGCCGTCGCTGAAGCGGCCCGCGCCGTCGGCGCCAAGCTGATCCACATCTCGGCGATCGGCGCGCACGCGCATTCCGACTCCGGATACGCCCGCACCAAGGGTCGCGCCGAAGCAGCGATCCACGCGATCAAGCCGGATGCCATCATCTACCGTCCATCAGTCGTCTTCGGTCCCGAGGACAGCTTCTTCAACAAATTTGCCGACATGGCGCGCATCGCACCCGTTCTGCCACTGATCGGCGGCGGCAAAACGAAATTCCAGCCGGTCTACGTCGTGGACGTTGCCGAAGCCGTTGCCAAGGCTGTGGAGGGCACGGTGGCCGCGGGCGAAGTCTACGAGCTTGGCGGACCTGAAGTGCTGACGTTCCGTGAATGTCTCGAGATCATGCTCAAGGCAACCTGGCGCAAGAATCGTTTGGTTTCGATCCCCTTCGGCATCGCGTCGCTCATCGGCAGCATCGCCTCGCTCGTTCCGTTCATCACACCGCCGATCACGGCCGACCAGGTGCGCCTGCTGAAGAAGGACAATATTGTTTCGAAGGACGCGGAAGCCGAAGACCGTACCTTGAAGGGCATCGGCGTCACACCAACCCTGGTGAGTTCGGTCATTGGTTCGTATCTCGTGCAGTATCGTCCGCACGGTCAGTATACCGGATCAGGCAAGGCCGCCTGAGGGCATCCTACTCCCCAGCATACCACGCCGCTCGCGATCTTCGCGGGCGGTGTTTTTCGTGGAAGGGTCTTTCAGAATCGCGCAAGTTGTGCACGCTTTTCTCCCGGCGCCGAACGGGCATAAGTTGCATAAAAGCCGCACGTAAAAATTAGCGGAATTAACACCAAATTTAGCAGGAACATTTATTGCTATTTGTCACTCCACTGACTACACACCCCGCGCGTCTCCCAATGGACTCAGCGCCTTTGACGGCGCGCTAACGACTTTTGAAAGGCTTTCTTCGATGGGTAGGTCAATCGCGCTCCTGTTTGCGTGTGCGGCGCTGGTAATTCTGGCAGGCTCCTTCATTGCACCCGGTTCGGTTGCAGCGGTGAAGGGCGAGTGCTCGCCAGCCTACGGCGTTGATCCCTGCGAGACCGGCTCCATCAGCCGGTGACGAAAGACCGGCGCCTCGGCGCCGGCATTACCCGAACAGAACGCCTGAAGCATTGCGCTTTAAGCTGTGAGTTCATTGTTTCCCGCTCACGGGAAACAATGGCGGATTAAATCCGCATTCGCGCCATGGATTGCGCAAATGCGGCAATCGTATCAGGCAATCATGCCGGACGCTGCCATGCCGAGCAGAACAACTCCGAGAATGATGCGGTAGATCGCAAACACTGTAAACCGATTGCTCCGGATATAGGATAGCAGCCATTTCACGGCGATGAACGCGACCACCGTGGAAACGGCGAAGGCGATCCCGAGGCCGGTCCAATCCTCGTTTGCTGCTCCACCATCCTTGAACGTCTTCAGCAATTCAAAGGCACTCGCGGCATACATGGTCGGGATACCGACGAGAAAAGCGAATTCTGTCGCCGCGGCCCGATTGCCCGTGCCTGCCAGCATGGCGACGAAAATCGTGGCGCCGGAGCGTGACGTTCCCGGGAAGACGCCGGCAACCACCTGGGCAATGCCGACCAAGATGGCAACGAGCCAGGTTATCTCCTTGTGCGGCGGCCGGCGGGCAGCTGCCCATTCGGCAAACATCATCCAGACACCGCCAATGATCAGCGCCCAGGCGATCGGCGTCGCAGTCTCAGGCAGCTGAAAGCCGAGCTTCTTGACGACAAGTCCGAGGATCGCCGTGATGAGAAACGCGACGATCAGTTTGGCGGCGTAGGTGCGGTTCCGCGGATCCCGCCATCCGAGCAACAGGTCCAATAGCCGACGCCAGTAAATGATCGTGACGGCGAGGATGGCGCCTGCCTGAATAACGATATTGAACATATCCGACCGGTGGCCGAGCCATTGCTCCGCAATGATGAGGTGGCCGGTGCTCGAAATCGGCAGAAACTCGGTAATTCCCTCTATTATGCCTAGAATTATAGAGTTTACATAATCCATGAATTCTCTCCGTGGAGTTTGGTCGGGCTTTCGTTGGGGTTATGGCGTCTGGAAGTGACGAAGACAGGGCGAGAAGCAAAAATCAGTTTTTCGGGCACGTCCACGTCCTTTGTCAGGCGGTCCGCAATCCGACTCGCTTGTATTGGAAGG
Organism: Rhizobium tibeticum; assembly: GCF_900110205.1. GTDB lineage: Bacteria > Pseudomonadota > Alphaproteobacteria > Rhizobiales > Rhizobiaceae > Rhizobium > Rhizobium tibeticum. The sequence continues at coordinate 251,487 of NZ_FOCV01000002.1, forward strand.
GCCAAGCTCCTATAGCTTCAACGAATGAGTCATGACTAGGGCGCTATGATTATCGCGCTTCCGCAACGCACAACACCCATCAAAAAATTCGAGAATCGATGCCCACGCTCTACCATCACCCCATGTCATCCGCATCACGCTTCGTTCGGTTGATCCTGACGGAGTACGGCTATCAGACGGACCTGATCGAGGAGCAGACATGGGAGAAGCGCCGGGATTTCCTCGCACTGAACCCAGCCGGAACATTGCCGGTCTACGTCGATGACAGCATGCGGGCACTGTGTGGCGCCGCTGTGATCTCCGAGTATCTCGACGAGACGCACGGCGTCCTGAAGCGCGATCGCCGGCTGCTGGCCGAAGATCCATTCCAGCGCGCCGAAATTCGTCGGCTGACAGAGTGGTTCATGCAGAAGATGGAAACCGACGTGACCAAGCCGCTTGCCCGCGAGCGCGTCTATAAACTGCAGATGACGGCGGATCAGGGTGGTGGTGCGCCGGATTCTAAGATCCTTCGCACGGCACGGGCGAATATCCGCCAGCACATGAAATACCTGACATGGCTTGCAGGCTCACGCCAGTGGCTGGCCGGTGACCGAATGAGCTATGCCGATCTGGCCGCTGCCTCAGCAGTTTCCATTCTCGATTATCTCGGCGAAATCGACTGGTCGGAAGCTCCTGTTGTCAAGGATTGGTATCAGCGCCTGAAGTCGCGCCCATCCTTCCGACCGCTGCTTACCGAGCGCGTGCGGGGACTGACACCGGTTTCGCACTACGCCGATCTGGATTTCTGACGAGGGCCTTCGATGGCCACAGAAAACAAGGAACAGAGACGCCGCGATACCCTCACTGCCTTCGTTCGGGCGGAGGCAAAGGCGTTGGGTTTCGACCTCTGTCGCGTCACGCGACCGGACGCCATCCCGCAGGCCAAGGAGCGGCTTGGCGAGTTCATCGACGCCGGGCGGCATGGAACGATGGAGTGGATGGCGCAAACCCGCGACAGGCGCGGCGATCCGCGCACTCTCTGGAGCGATGTCCGCTCGATCGTCGTCTTCGGCCTCAATTATGGGCCAGAGGACGATCCCCGCGAGATTCTGGCAAAGTCCGACAAGGCTGCGATCTCGGTCTACGCGCGCAATCGCGACTATCACGATGTCATCAAGGGGCGATTGAAGGAGATCGCGACGCGCTTTGCAGCGCGCGCCGGCGCAGACGTGAAGGTCTTTGTCGACACAGCCCCGGTGATGGAGAAGCCCTTGGCGGCCGCGGCCGGCCTCGGCTGGCAGGGCAAGCACACGAACCTCGTAAGCCGCGAGCACGGCTCCTGGCTTTTCCTCGGTTCCATGTTCACGACCGCGGACCTGAACACGGACGCGCCAGAGATAGATCACTGCGGCTCCTGCCGCGCCTGTCTCGATATCTGTCCGACCAATGCCTTTCCCGGTCCCTACCAGATCGACGCGCGACGCTGCATCTCCTACCTCACGATAGAACACAAGGGACCGATCGATCCGGCGTTGCGGCCACCGATTGGCAATCGAATCTATGGTTGCGACGATTGCCTTGCCGCCTGCCCATGGAACAAATTTGCCCATGAGGCTTCCGAAATGAAGCTGCAGGCCCGAGAGGACTTGAAGGAGCCATCAATCGAGGACCTGCTCAGCCTCGACGACGCCGGCTTCCGCGCCTTCTTCAGCGGCTCGCCGGTCAAGCGCATTGGCCGCGATCGGTTCATCCGGAATGTGCTCATCGCCGCCGGCAATTCGGGCGATCGCCGATTTGTCGACCGATGTCGGGCACTGTCGCGGGATGCCTCCCCCGTCGTGCGTGGCATGGCGGTTTGGGCGCTCTCGCGCCTTCTCGAGGCTGGAGAATTTTCTGCCTTTGCGGCACAAAGGGCGGATGAGTCGGACAGCGATGTCCTGGACGAGTGGCGCTTGGCGGGAGCAGTTTGATGCATGTGATGATTTTCGGCTGCGGCTATTCGGGCACGGCAATCGCCAAGGCTTTCATGGCAGACGGCGTGCGCGTCTCAGGTACGACACGCTCGAACGACAAGGCAGCTGCCCTGCGTGGCCAGGGGATCGACGCTTTCGTTTTCGACGGCGAGGTACTGGACAAGGAATTGAGCAAGGCAATGCAGGACGCGACCCACCTCGTCCAATCCATTGCGCCGCGGGAGAATGGCGATCCGCTGATCAAGCTGGCGGGCGATCGCTTGCGGGAGATGATGCCCAAGCTTCAGTGGATCGGCTACCTCTCGACGGTGGGCGTCTACGGAGATCACAAGGGCGGTTGGGTAACCGAAGAAACGTCGTGCACGCCAGTTTCCGGACGGTCGAAGGAGCGACTGGAAGCGGAAGACAGCTGGATGGCGATCGGCGCTGAGGGCCACATCCCGGCGGCAGTTCTCCGCCTATCCGGCATCTATGGCCCGGGCCGCAATGCCTTTTGCAATCTGAAACGCGGCACGGCCCGACGGCTGATCAAGAAGGATCAGGTCTTCAACCGGATCCGGGTGGAGGATATCGGGGCGGCCACGCGGTTTCTCGCCGAGCGCGGGCTCGGCGGCATATATAACGTGACGGACGACCTGCCCGGCCCGCCACAGGACGTCATTGTCGAGGCCGCACGCCTGATGGGCGTTGCGCCGCCGCCGGAGCAGCCTTTCGAGACGGCTGAACTGACGCCGATGGCGCGGTCCTTCTACGGCGAGAACAAACGGGTCTCGAACGCCAAGCTGAAGGCAGCGGGCTTTACGTTCGCCTTCCCGATCTATCCCGCCTCGCTCGCGCAGCTGATGCAGAGCAACAGCTGGCGCGGCTAGCTGACGCTTCATGCGGATATGCCAAGGGCCGGCTCGGCCTTTGCCTGGGCGAGCGGCGGGAATGCCAGTGCTATCGCCGCTGCCCCCAGCCCGACCAGCGCGGATCCGATGAAAAGCCAAGAGTAGTTGGCGAACGTGTCGAAGATCCAGCCACCGATCAGAGGGCCAAAGGCCGTGCCGAGGCTGGAGAGCATCGTGGCTGCGCCAAACACAGTACCGACGATGCGCGGCCCGAAATATTCCCGAGCAAGCACGGCATAAAGCGGCATCACGCCGCCATAGGCGCTGCCGAAGATAATCGCGAGGACGTAGAATTCGCCGAGCCGGCTGACGAAGAGGTAGGTTGCCAGCGCGATCGCCTGGACGACCAGGCCGGCGACGAGGACGGGCTTCACCCCGATCCTGTCGGCAAGCCCACCATAGAGAAGTCGGCCGCCGAGCCCCGCAAGCCCCTCGACGCTGTAGATACTGACGGCGGCCATCGGTGCTATGCCGCAGATCGTGGCATAGCTGACCATGTGGAAGATCGGGCCGGAATGCGCCGCGCAGCAGGCGAAGAACGTCAGGCCGAGCACAATGAATTGCGGCGACCGGAACACCCGCAAGAGTGACGGTTGCTCGCCGCTCGCGGTAGCGGTGGCTGCGCCGTCGCCGGCTGCCGCCGGCGGACGCCGAACGAGCAGGGCTGCCGGTATCAGCAGGACCCAGGCAGCAATACCGATCAGCAGCATCGCGGTTCGCCAATCGTAGGCGGAAATGAGCCAGCGCGCGAAGGGCGAGATCGTCATCGGCGCGACACCCATGCCGGCAGATACCAATGAGACGGCAAGGCTGCGGTTCTCCTCGAACCAACCTGTCGTGGTCGCGATCATCGGTGCAAAGAACGTGCTGGCGGCAAACCCCACCAGAATGCCGTAGGTCAGCTGAAATTGCAGAAGGGACTCGGCGCGGCTCGCCAACACAAGCGCCAGCCCGAGGCCGCCGGCGCCGATCAGAACGACAACGCGCGGACCAAAGCGATCGCTTGCGGTGCCCCAGAGAAAGCCACCAATCCCCATAACAATGAAATTGAGCGTCATCGCCGTCGCGATGCCCGCGTGTGACCATCCGGTCTCGATTGCGATGGGCTCCTGGAAGATCGCCAGTGAGAACATCGCGCCAAGCGCAACGCAGGTCATCAATGCCCCCGCAGCAACAATAATCCAACGATAGGATATGCTCAACTTCGCAGCCTCCCTGCCCAAATGGAACGAGGCGCGCACCACAGCTACCGCTTTGCGCGCTCGCAAGGTAAAGACGTTTGATTATCCGTGTTTTCGACAACGCCCATCGCATTTTAGATGATGCTGCAGCGGTGAGCGTCGGTTTACGCATCACGATCTGCCAGGGAGAGCGGCGGCAGAATTTACTTCCTATGGTTGTTCACTTGGGGCCGCAAACGGTTCTGTGAAGGGTAGAAAATTCCTACCTCGCTTGCACGGCGCACATAATCTTGCACCGACTTATGGTTAACGGCCCCTGAATTTGCTCAAATGAGGCATTAATTATGGCAATCGCGCAAAATTATTTTCGTTAATTTTGTGATCATGGGTTGCGTGGATTTGCTCTGGCAAAAATCGTTCGAATTTTACTTGATTTCATTATCTTTTTTCCCATGTTCTTGATTTTCTGCGGCTCCATGTCGCGCATCTAGTCCTCACAAATATTACACTTTGTAATATTCCGTGATAAATGGAGGCACTTTTTCGCCACACTTGGCCGGATTCAACCCTCCCACCGCCCACAAGGCGCGAGTTCAACAGTTGAGGGGACAATCCGTTTTGAAGAAAATTTGCCGTTCTGTTATCGCAGCAGCAACGATTGCAGCCTGTTCTACCATCCTTCCCGTTGAAGGATTTGCTGCAAATGGTTGCGGTGGCGCATCATGGTACGCACTTCGCTCCAAAACCGCTTCCGGGGAACGTATGAACCCGACCGTCAATACTGCAGCACATCGTTCACTGGCATTTGGCACGAAGCTGAAAGTGACCAACCGCAAAAACGGACGCAGTGTCGTCGTCCGCGTCAACGATCGTGGCCCATTCATTCGTGGCCGCGTCCTCGATCTCTCCCGCGCCGCCGCCCAGAACATTGGTATGGTCAGCAGCGGCACTGCGAAGGTCTGCTACGAGGTCATAGGCTAAAACATCGGTCGGCCCGACGCCGTCGCTTGCTCTTGCCGCCAATCGCGAGTAGGACGCGATTGAAGACTTGTGTACAATCTGCTGCGTCTGTTGCGCTTCCTGCAGATTGTTCACAAGCCTGGAATTTTGACCCGAGGCCACTAGGAGCTGTGTGAATGCGTTTGGGCGGACGGCTCGAAGGGGCGATTTCGGTTCTTGCAGATATCGATGCCCGCAGACGGCCTGTCGCCGATGCATTGAAGGACTGGGGCCTCGCCCATCGGTTTGCCGGATCCGGGGATCGCGCGGCGATCGGCAATATTGTCTATGATGCGCTTCGTATGCGCCTCTCGCACGCCTGGCTGATGGACGATGACAGTGCATCCGCGATCGCCTATGCGGTGATGTTCCGGCAGTGGAGCTTCACGCCGGAAACCCTCGCCGCGGAACTTACGGACGACAAGTTCGCACCCAGCCCGCTTTCGGAAGCGGCGCTATCCGCCTTCAACAACCGCCTGCTGGCCGATGCCCCCGCTCATGTTCAGGGCGATATTCCCGAATGGGTCCAGTCCTCCTTTGAAAGCGCCTTCGGCGATCACTGGCTCGCCGAGGCGCAGGCGCTTGCCGGGCGTCCCACGCTCGATTTGCGCGCCAACATCCTGAAAGCCACCCGCGACAAGACGGTCAAGGCGCTCGAAAGAGCCGGCGCGCAGGAGGCGACGATCGCGCGGTACGGCATCCGGATCCCCGCCGGCGAAGGCGCCTCCCGGCTTCCAAACGTGACCGCCGAGCTTTCGTTCCAAAAAGGCTGGTTCGAAGTGCAGGACGAGGGATCGCAGATCGTTGCCGATCTCGTGCTTCCCAAAGACGGCGAACAGGTTCTCGACTATTGCGCGGGGGGCGGCGGCAAGACGCTCGCCATGTCGGCGGCCATGCACAACAAGGGCCAGGTCCACGCCTACGATGCGGATCGCAAGCGGCTTGCCCCGATCATCGAACGGCTGAGGCGCGCGGGAACGCGGAATGTCCAAGTGCATGACGACGCCAAGGCGCTGAAGGGCCTCAGCGAGCGCTGCGACAAGGTGCTTGTCGACGCGCCTTGCACCGGAACCGGCACATGGCGGCGGCGACCCGATACCAAATGGCGTTTGACCGCCAAGAATCTCGACGAGCGCACTGCCCAACAAAAAGACGCTCTCAAACAGGCCAGCGCCTTTGTCCGCCCGGGCGGCGAGCTGATCTATGTGACCTGCTCGGTGCTGCCGCAGGAGAACGAGGACCAGGTTCGGCGGTTCACTGCCGAAAATGGCGACTACGATATCGTCAGCGCCCTGCCGGCGTGGGACGGCTTGTTCGGAAAGGACAGACCACGTCCCCGCTCGTCCGACGACAAGACCATCACCCTCACGCCCGCCTCCACGGATACGGACGGTTTCTTTTTCTGCCGCATGCAGCGTAAGGCCTGACCCTCACTTCAGCCGCTCGGCGATGGTGGCGAATACACTTAAAATCATTCCAAACTAGAGTGTTTGACACCAGTTTGCTTTTGGGCGAAGAGATTTTTCGTCGGACCTCAGACGGAATGTCCGCACAGGAGAGGATCATGAAACTCAACAAGAATTTCTGCGCAGCCGTGGCGCTGGCGGTAGCCCCAACCGCCCTGCTCGCCATTCCCGCCTATGCGGCACCGGATGCTGCTGCAGTCGTCAAGCATTACGCCGAAGTTGCGCATGCGAAGTACGAAGACTCGCTGGCGACGGCCAAGGCCCTCGACGCTGCCATCGACGCCATGCTTGAGAATCCGACAGACGAAACGCTGAAGGCCGCTCGCGCCGCCTGGATCAAGGCCCGCGTGCCCTATCAGCAGACGGAAGTCTATCGTTTCGGCAACCCGATCGTTGACGACTGGGAAGGCAAGGTTAACGCCTGGCCACTCGATGAAGGCCTGATCGATTATGTCGACGCCTCCTACGGTACCGATAGCGACGAAAACTCGCTGTACGTCGCCAATGTCATTGCCAACAAGACCATCAAAATCGACGGCAAGGATGTCGACGCGTCCAAGCTGACCCCTGAGTTCCTGTCCGGCACGCTGGCAGAAGCCGGCGGCGTCGAAGCCAACGTCGCAACGGGCTACCACGCCATCGAGTTCCTTCTCTGGGGCCAGGATCTGAACGGAACCGGCCCCGGTGCCGGCAACCGCCCTGCCACCGACTACGACCTCAAGAATTGCACGCACGGCAATTGCGATCGCCGCGCCGAATATCTGAAGTCCGCCTCGACGCTGCTCGTTTCCGACCTTCAGGAAATGACCAACAATTGGGCTGCGGACGGCGAAGCCACCAAGCATGTGGAAGCCGATCCGAAGGCTGGCCTCGTTGCGATCCTGACCGGCATGGGTTCGCTCTCCTACGGTGAGCTGGCCGGCGAGCGCATGAAGCTCGGCCTGCTGCTGCATGATCCGGAAGAAGAGCACGATTGCTTCTCCGACAACACCTACAACTCGCACCTTAACGACGCGATCGGCATCGCCGCCGCTTACACGGGCGATTACACCCGCGTAGACGGCACGAAGATGGCCGGTCCGTCGATGCATGATCTTGTCGCAGCCAAGGACAAGAAGCTCGACAGGGAAATGCAGGCCAAGCTGAAGAAGACGCTCGACGCAATGCAGGTCATGGCCAAGCGTGGTCAGAACGTCGAGAAGTACGACCAGATGATTGGCGAAGGCAACAAGAAGGGCAACGCTGTCGTTCAGGCGGCTATCGATGGGCTCGTCGACCAGACAAAGTCGGTGCAGCGCGTTATTGCCGCACTCGATCTCGGCACGGTGAAGCTTGAAGGTTCCGACAGCTTGGATAATCCTAGCGCGGTCTTCCAATAAGTGAAAAGGCGGGCCGCTTCGTGTGGCGGAGCGGCCCGAACTCCGAAAATGCCTCCCATACCGGCTCGTCGTCTTCTCGGTAGCGTAGCATTTTGCGCCGCGATCGCCGGATTTTCCGTCGCTCTGGCGTCTGGTTTCGATCTCCCGACAAAGCGAGCCGACCTTTCCGACGCAGATATGAAACGCGTCGCCGATGTGACGCGACCGACCAACGATTTCTCCAAGGCCGAACAATACGAAGCGATGCAGGCAGGCGGTGCCACATCGATCGATCCGATCACCCAGGATTCCTTCTCGCATATCTCTGCGACGATCCCCTTCGAGGACGAGCAGCCGTTCCGCCTCGGGAACGCGCTCTTCAAGAAGCTCTGGGTCTCCGCGCCGTCCTCGACGCAGGCTTCGGATGGCCTAGGGCCGCTCTTCAATGCCCGCTCCTGCATGAGCTGTCACCTGAACGACGGTCGCGGAAAGCCGCCGGAGGGCGGCGTCAGCGCTACCTCGATGGTCCTGCGCCTATCGCGCCCGGCGGCAACGCCCGAGGAGCAGCGCGCGATTACCGAGGCCAAGATCGTCAACTTCCCCGATCCTATCTATGGCCACCAGCTGCAGGATCTCGCGGTGCCCGGCCTTCCCTCCGAAGGGAAGATGGCGATCCGTTATACCGAGGAACCTGTAGCGTTTGGCGACGGCGAGACGGTCTTGCTGCGTCGGCCGACCTATGAGGTGACCGACCTTGGTTACGGACCGCTTGACCCGGCCACGACGCTCTCGCCACGCGTTGCGCCGGCAATGATCGGGCTGGGCCTGATCGAGGCTATTGCCGAGGCGGATGTCCTCGCGCATGCCGATCCGGACGATGCGAACGGCGACGGCATCCATGGCAAGGCGGCGATCGTGCGCGACCACCGGACGGGCAAGGTTGCGCTCGGGCGCTTCGGCTGGAAGGCCCAGAATGCAAGCGTGCGCGATCAGAGCGCCGATGCTTTTTCCAACGATATTGGCATTTCGAACCCCGACCGGCCTGACCCGCACGGCGATTGCACAAAAGCCGAAGCCAAGTGCCAGGAGATGCCAACGGGCGTACAGAAGCGCCTAGGCAGGGAGGAGGCTCCCGGTCCGATCCTCGATCTCGTCACTTTCTATTCGGCAAACCTTGCGGTCCCCGCACGGCGTCAGGCGAGCTTTCCGGTAACCCTGCAGGGCAAGAGGATCTTTTACGAAAGCGGCTGCATTTCCTGCCACGTGCCGAAGTTCGTCACGCGCCGCGACAGCCTCGACAAGGCCCAGTCATTCCAACTGATCTGGCCCTATTCCGACTTCCTGCTGCATGACATGGGCGAGGGTCTTGCGGACGGACAACAAGTCGGGAGCGCTAGCGGACGTGAATGGCGCACGCCACCGCTATGGGGTATAGGTCTCACCCAGACTGTCAGCCGGCACAGCTTTTTCCTCCATGACGGCCGCGCCAGAAATCTCACCGAAGCGATTCTCTGGCATGGCGGCGAGGCGCAAAGGGCGCGTGACGCGTTTACATCCCTGCCCAAGGATGACCGGCAGGCATTGATTACATTCCTGGAGTCCCTTTGATGCGCCTTTGGCAACCTCTTCTCCTCTCCCTTGCCCTTGTTTCTTCCGCTGCCGCCCAGACCTCTGCACCGCAGGCCGGCCTGAACGAGGAAGCGGTACCCGCAGTCATGCAGCGGGCAGTCGATGAGGTGATCCGCCCCGGCTACCGCAACGCCCAGCAATCGGCAGCGCGCCTGACGACGGCGATGAAGGACCTCTGCGATGACGCTACGCAGCAGACGCTGGACAAGGCGAAGTCGGCCTTCGATGATACGATCCGATATTGGTCGGTCATTGAGATCGTTCAGACCGGACCAGTTATCCAAGACAATCTCTTCGAGCACATCCTGTTCTATCCTGATCGCAAGGGCGTCGGCCTTAAGCAGGTTCAGGCTCTGATCGCCAAGGCCGATCCGAAGGACGCAACGGTCGACGCGATCGCCGGCAAAAGCGTGGCGCTACAGGGGCTGACTGCGCTTGAGTACGTGCTCCACGGCACCGGCTCCGAAGACCTGACGAAGCAGAAGAACAGCTTCCGATGCCTCTATGGCGCGGCGGTTGCCGGCAACATCCAGCGCGAGGCCGGCGAAGTCATCGCGGCCTGGGAAAAGCCCGACGGCGTGCAGGCAAGCTGGAAGCATCCCGGCCCGCAAAGCGAAGACTTCATGGATAACAAGGAGGCCGTGACCGCCCTGCTTGGTATTCTTGTTCACGGCGCGGAAACCGTCCGCGATCAGCGGCTCGAGCAATTCTATAAGGGCAAGGACAACACGCCGCGTCCACGCATGGCGATCTACTGGCGCTCCAACAACACTTGGAAGTCGATGACGGCCAACCTAGAGGGACTGCGGACGCTCTGGCAAAAGGCCGGGATGGCCGAGTTGCTGCCTGCGGACAAAAAGCCGATCGCCGACGCGATCGATGCCAGCTTCAAGTCGCTGCTCGACACCGTGCCGAAACTCAACCCCGATATCGAGGTTGCAACAAGCACCGCGGAAAGGGCAAAGCTCGATGCCCTTCTTGTCAGCACGCGCGAACTGATCACCAAGATCAGCGATGACTACGGCGCCGCGATCGGCCTGTCGGCTGGCTTCTCCTTCTCGGACGGCGATTGAAGCCATGTGGAACAGTTCGGCGATCGACCGGCGCAGTTTCGTCAAGGCTGCCGGACTGACATTCCTGGCCCCGCTCCAGCCGCGAGCGCTCATGGCACTGGACCGTGCGGACGCGGTCTATGCATCGGGCATGCGGACGGCAAACGGATCCTACGCCGTTGCCACGGTCTCTGAGCGCGGTGAAATTGTTGACCAAGTCACGCTTCCGGCGCGCGCCCATGGCATGGCCTGCAGCCAAGTGACGGGAATGACTGTCGCGTTTGCCCGTCGTCCCGGCACCTATGCGATGATCTTCAACCCTCGCGGCAAAAAGGAACCGATCATCATAACGGCCGCCGAAGGTCGTCACTTCTATGGCCATGGCGCCTTCTCGCCTGATGGCCGGCTGCTCTATGCCAGCGAGAACGCCTTCGACACCAATCGCGGCGTGATCGGCCTTTACGATGCGACCAGCCGTTTTGAGCGCATCGGCGAGTTCGAGACCTACGGCGTCGGTCCGCATGACATGACGGTATCCGACGACGGGCGAATGCTGATCGTTGCCAATGGCGGGATCGAAACGCATCCGGATTTCGGCCGCAGGAAGCTCAACCTCTCCAGCATGCAGCCGTCTGTAACGCTGATCGATGCTGCAACGGGGATACTGATCGAGAAACACTCTCTGCCATCGCAGTGGGCGCAACTCTCTACCCGACACGTCGATGTCGATGCGAACGGCCGCATCTGGTTTGCCTGCCAATATGAAGGACACCGCAACGACCTGCCGCCGCTCGTCGGCTCCTTTGCGAAAGGAGAAGACCTGCGCTTCGTCGAACTGCCGGAAGAGACGACACGCCGGCTTGCCAACTATGTCGGTGCGATCGCAATCAATCGAGCACAAGGGCTGGTCGGCGTCACCTCACCCAAACGCGGAGCCTCGGTGACGATCGATGCGAAGAGCGGCCGGGTGCTTCGTGAGGACGTCGTGCCTGATGCGGCAGGAATTGCAGCGGCCAAGGACGGCTTCGCCGTGTCGTCCTATGAAGGCGGATTCTTATCAACGAAGAGCGATGTTGCCTGGGACCAGCACATCGTGCGCATTGCGGCCGTCTGAATTGTGCGCAAAAGATCGCTAGCGATCTGGTTGGAGGGTATGGCTGCACTATCTCCGCCGGATGAGCAAAGCCCTTACCTACGTCGTCTTCGTCGCCATCGCGCTAGGCGGGGGTCTGGCTATCGGCGTCAATAATCTGCCTGGGGAATGGTATCAATCTCTTGCCAAACCGGCATTCAATCCACCTGACTGGATCTTCGCGCCCGTCTGGTTCGCTCTCTACGTGCTGATTGGTATTGCCGGGGCGCGGACGTGGCTGCGCGGGCATCTTTCCATCGGCATGCTCATCTGGGCCTGGCAGATGGTGCTCAATTTTCTGTGGTCGCCGTTCTTCTTCGGCTTGCGGATGCTGTCGGCGTCGCTGGTCGTCATCGTCCTGTTGCTGGGGCTGACCCTTGCCTTTGCCGTAAACCGCTGGAACTCGGACCGCATTTCCGCGCTGCTCTTCGTTCCCTATGCCGTCTGGGTCGGTTTCGCGACGCTGCTCAACGCCTCGATCGTCTATCTGAACTGAAGCATAGCCTGCCAACGCGACGCGGTTGAACCGCTATTGATCGGCGAGAAAGTCGAGCAACCGTCGTTCGAGAACGGCGGCGGCGGCTGGATCGTAGGCCGCGAGCGACCGGTCAGAAAAGAGATGCGAGTCCCCCGGATAGAGGAAAAGCCTGACGTCAGCCGATTCGTCAACGAGCGCCTGAGCTGACTCAATATCACCGTCTCCGACGAAGAATGGGTCGGCATCCATCGCATGAATCTGCGCCGGCAGCCCCTCCGGCCAGCCCGAACCGAATTCCGAACGTGGCAAGCAGGCGTGAAGAAAAATCGCGCCTCGCGCGCCGGAACGCGTTTGGGCCAGATACTGCGCCGGCAGCACACCCAGGGAAAGACCGACATAGACGAGCTCGGTCATAAGCCCATCCACTGCGCGTGCTCCTCGTTGGACAATTTCCCCGAAGCCGATCTCCTGAGCATGCTGCACACCCTGCGCCAAGGTGTCGAACGTCCGACCGGCAAAAAGGTCGGGCGTATGAACGACGTGTCCGCCGGCTCGCAGGTCTGCGGCAAGGGCAACGACACCTTGCGTCAAACCCTGTGCATGATGAAAAAGCACGACTTCCGCCATCGCTAGCCTCCCGATTGTTTCAAGTAAGCCGCACCGGCAGCGTCTCAGCCGGCGCTGCTGACCCAGTCGTGCCAGTCATCCTCGCTGCCGTGGAAGACATTCAGGTCGATCCGGCCATCGACGCCATGCGAGATGCCGGAGCCCGAATACTGCCAGAATACCCACCGGCGTCCGGGATAAACTTTCGAAGGATGTGCTGCAACCGAGCGCAGCCAGAAGGGATAATTCAGGAACGCGCCCTTGAGGTTATCACGGTAGAAGTCCGGTGCGGTGTAAATAATCGGCCGCTGCCCGTAGTGCTTCTCCAGCTTGTCCATGAAGACCTGCATCTTCTCGCGAACCCTCTCGGGAGAGATCCGTCGCTTGCAGCTGGACTCGCCGTTCCATTCGACGTCGATGACTGGCGGCAGAGCGCCGGCTTCTCTGGGAACGTTGCGGATGAACCAGTCGGCCTGTTCGCCGGCCGTGCGGCACCAATAGAAGAAGTGATAGGCGCCACGCTTTATTCCGGCCTGCTTGGCATCCCGCCAGTTCTTTCGGAACATCGGATCGAGATGATCGCCGCCATCGGTCGCCTTGATGTAGACGAAGTTCGCGCCCTGCGTCCTCAGCTTCTGCCAGTCGATGTCACCCTGCCAGCGCGAAACGTCGACGCCATGAACGGCGAGCTTTCGCGGCGACGACGATCCGAAGTTGATGGGTTTGACGTCACGGAAACGATGCCCGTAGATCTGGGAGCGTGTGCGCGGCGCCGGATCGATTTCAGGGGCCATCGGCGCTGGTGCTGCAACCGGCCTTTCCGATGGTGCCGGGGCTGCGGCCACGCTTGCCTGCGGCATGAAGGCTTGCGGCTGAGGAACCGGACCTGCCCAGGCCAATTCCTCCTGTCGCGGGGCGACCGGCAGGGCCTCACCCACATCGGCCGAGGGCACAGCCGTTTCCGGTACGGGGGCGCTTGGGCGCGTGACCGAGCTTGTCGTCTCGCGCGACGGCACTCCTGCAACGAGGCTGTCCGGTCCCAAACTGGATGTGCAGCCTGACAAAGCAAGGCAGGCAAGGAAGAAAGCTGACGCAGCCGATAGACGCATTAAGAACCCGCACGCAAAACAACTGTCGACGGCAGATTCGCTGCCACCGGGGACCCATTGAAAAGCAATGGCTAACAGAGATTTACCAAAAAAGACTGAATCCAATCTTTACGCCCGGCGCTGGCACGTGCTGTCAAACGATGGGCGGCAGCAAATCGCGCGGAAGCATTCCGCCAACTGATTTCCGGGAACCGCTTGTCTGACGCGGCGCACCATGCCACTTTCGCGCTCGCAAGAAAGGCGAAACGATGACTGACAACGATAGCGGCGATTTCCACGAGCGAATCCACCAGAATTTTGTCCGCCAGGCGGCGCTGCATACCCTCGGGGCCGAATTGACCCGTATCGAGCGGGCAATGGTAGAGATCGAACTGCCATTCGACGTCAAGCTCACCCAGCAGCACGGGATCCTGCATGCCGGCGTGATCTCCGCTGCCCTCGATTCAGCCTGCGGTTTTGCCGCCTACAGCGTCATCGATGCCGAGGCATCCATTCTGACGATCGAATTCAAGGTCAATCTGCTGTCACCGGGGCGTGGCGATCGCTTCCTGTTTCGGGGCGAGATCACCAAGCCGGGATCGAACATCATCGTTGCGGACGGGCGCGGCTACGCGATCGGCGACGGACCGGCAAAGCTGATCGCTTCCATGACAAGCACGATGATGATCATCCGTGGCAGAGAGGGCATTTCGGGATGAAGTTTGAGCTGAAATCGGTCGCCGGCAAGTCCATTCTCTTCGTGATGGCGGCGGAGGCCGAGTACGGCCCGTTCCTGCGCTCTCGCTTCGAGCCGCTGATGACGGGCGTCGGTCCGGTTGAGGCAGCCATCGTGCTCACCCGTGCGCTGGCGCAATTGGAGCAGGCCGACGAGTTGCCGCAGCTGGTCGTCTCGCTCGGTTCGGCCGGGTCGGCAAAGCTCGAACAGACCGAGGTCTATCAGGCCACCTCCGTGTCCTATCGCGACATGGACGCATCGCCGCTCGGCTTCGAGAAGGGGCGCACGCCGTTCCTCGACTTGCCCGCCATCGTCGATCTGCCGCTCAGGATCCCTGGTATTCCGGAGGCGAGCCTGTCGACCGGTGGCAACGTTGTGTCCGGGCAGGCCTACAACGGAATTGCCGCTGACATGGTCGATATGGAGACCTTCGCGATATTGCGTGCCTGCCAGGCCTACAAGCTGCCGCTGATCGGCCTGCGCGGGATTTCCGACGGCGTGGAGGAGCTGCAGCACATTTCCGGCTGGACGGAATACCTTCATGTCGTCGACCGCAAGCTGTCTTATGCCGTCGACAGCCTGTTTACGGCGCTGGAGGACGGCGTATTCTGGTTCTAGCCCCTGCAAAACAGGGACAATCAGGACAATAAAATCCTCCAGCGAAGGATTTCGCGCATTGCAAGACCGGGTGCTTTTCATTAAAGGCTCGCCATGACCCAGACAGCACATCCAGATAGCGTTCTCATCGTCGATTTCGGCAGCCAGGTAACCCAGCTGATCGCACGTCGTGTGCGCGAAACCGGTGTCTACTGCGAGATCGTTCCTTTCCAGTCCGCCGAAGAAGGCTTCAAGCGCCTGCAGCCGAAGGCCGTGATCCTATCCGGCAGCCCGGCCTCGACGGTGGACGAAGGCTCGCCCCGCGCACCGCAGATCATCTTCGACAGCGGCCTGCCCGTCTTCGGCATCTGCTATGGACAGCAGACAATGTGCATGCAGCTCGGCGGCAAGGTCGAGAGCGGCCATCACCGCGAATTCGGCCGCGCCTTTCTCGAAGTCGATGAAGACAGCCAGTTGTTCGAGGGCCTGTGGTCGAAGGGCTCGCGCCATCAGGTCTGGATGAGCCACGGCGACCGCGTCACGGCACTGCCTGAAGGCTTCGAGGTGGTGGCGACCTCACCGAACGCGCCTTACGCCTTCATTGCCGACGAGAAGCGCAAGTATTACGGCGTGCAGTTTCACCCGGAGGTCGTGCACACGCCCGACGGCGCCAAGCTGATCGGCAACTTCATTCACAACATCGCCGGCATCAAGGGCGACTGGTCGATGTCGGCCTATCGCCAGAAGGCGGTCGAGCAGATTCGCGAACAGGTGGGCGACAAGCGCGTCATCTGCGCCCTTTCGGGCGGCGTCGACAGCTCGGTTGCGGCGCTCCTCATCCACGAAGCCGTCGGCGAGCAGCTCACCTGCGTGCTCGTCGATCACGGCTTGATGCGCAAGGACGAGGCGGCCAACGTCGTCGCCATGTTCCGCGAACACTACAATCTGCACCTGATTCACGTCGATGCCGTCGACAAGTTCATCGGCGAACTTGAAGGCGTCAGCGATCCCGAGACCAAGCGTAAGATCATCGGCCGGCTGTTCATCGAGACCTTCGAGGAAGAGGCCAAGAAGCTCGGCGGCGCCGAATTCCTCGGCCAGGGCACGCTCTACCCCGACGTGATCGAAAGCGTTTCCTTCACGGGCGGTCCATCGGTGACGATCAAGTCGCACCACAATGTCGGGGGTCTTCCCGAGCGCATGAACATGCAGCTCGTCGAGCCGCTGCGCGAACTCTTCAAGGACGAGGTGCGCGTGCTCGGCAAGGAGCTCGGCCTGCCCGACAGCTTCATTGGCCGCCACCCCTTCCCGGGTCCCGGCCTCGCGATCCGCTGCCCGGGCGGCATTACCCGCGAGAAGCTGGAGATCCTGCGCGAAGCCGACGCGATCTATCTCGATGAGATCCGTAAGGCCGGTCTCTATGACGCGATCTGGCAGGCGTTTGCCGTGCTGCTCCCGGTGCAGACCGTCGGCGTCATGGGCGACGGGCGCACCTACGAATTCGTCTGCGCGCTGCGTGCCGTGACCTCCGTCGACGGCATGACCGCGGATTTTTATCACTACGACATGGAATTCCTGGGCCGCGCCGCGACGCGCATCATCAATGAGGTGCGCGGCATCAATCGTGTCGTCTACGACGTCACCTCGAAGCCGCCCGGCACGATCGAGTGGGAGTGAAGGGGGAGTACCGTGGAGTAGTATCGGATAGCGCAGGACACTCGGGCAAAGCCTGGGCTATCGATAGTAGTCGATAGATTCCAAGCGACCCGCAGATCTGCCGCTCCGTCGGGCGTCTCCCCGCTCTTCGAATGGCGCCCATACGCCGATTACTGCTCCTTCTTGAACAAATCCTGGAAGATGAGCCGGCCCCAAGTGCGGCCGCGTGCGTGCACCAGCGCGCCACCCTCGTCGAGCTTTCCCAGCTTGACGGGTGCGAACCCGAGTTGTTTGGCCAAGGCCGCCACGGGAGCGGTCGCGTCCTCGTCGTCGCTCGACAGAAAGACGACCCGGTGGCCGCCCTCGACGATCGGATCGGCAGCCAGGGTGGCCGCAACCAGGTGATTGAAACCTTTCGCGAGCTTGGCGCCGGTGAATGCCTTCGCGACGAAGACGGAGGACGGGAGACCGTTCAGCTCCTCAAGGGGAACTAACGCATTCATTGCGTCGATGATCGTCTTGCCTTTCCAGCTCGGCAGGGCCTTCGCAACCTCGCGATGCTCCCCGAACGGGACCGCCAAGATGATCGTGTCGGCCTCGACTGCATCCCGCATCGACTTGGCGACGACCGTGGGTCCAATCGCCCGTCACCGGCAACGGCGACATGCACCTGAAGAAATGGTCGCTGATCTATCCCGGCGACGGCAGCAAGCCGACCCTTGCTCCGATCTACGACGTTCTGTCCACGGTGCCCTATATTCCCGCCGACGCCATGGCGCTTTCGCTTGGAGCGGAGCGATCGTTCAAGGCGCTGGCAGCACCGCGATGGAGGGCATTTGCGAACCGTGCAAGGCTTCCGGAGCCGGCCGTCCTGAAGGCAGTGGTCGAGACGATCGCGCTCGTCAATGAGCACTGGTGGCATCTGCCCGAGCGCGATGTGATCCCGGCAAGGGTGCTCGAGCGGATCGACGAGCATGTGAAGGTGATGACGCCGATACTGAACTCCTGCGCCGAGAAGTGAGCCGCGCCCAATGACTTGGTGAGATGGCCGAATGAACGCCAGCAGCATCGGTCGAATGGCCTTTGGTGTCGCGAGCAGAGCATCAATTCCTGAACCGTGGGATAGCGGTCAGAGCGTTCTAACAGAGCTTCGCACATCAATATTGATAGATTAGTGTGCCGTCCGGTGTGTGAGGGATGATTTTGGACGAAGATCCGAGGGCGCTATCCCATCCGGGTGTTAGCCGTGGCACAGCGGGTCTGCTATGTGACGCGACGGTATTCGTTATCGCCAACGGCGAAGCGATGGCCGGCCAAAAATTCTATCCCAAGGGTCAAAAGACTCTGATAGTCGGCGACACCTCAAAAAAAGAATGATTACCGGTCGCATCGCCTGATGCGACCTCAAAACCTATCATAAATCCAGGGATTGCTGCGCCGGTTTCGGCGGCGCCAGGCTGACGCCCTCGAGTTCGAGCATCTTCTGCTTGGACGACGAACCTCCCGGTGCGGAAAAGCCGCCGATCTTGTTTCCGGCCGCAAGAACACGATGGCAAGGGATGATCAACGCTACCGGATTTTTCGCCATCGCCTGGCCGACATCGCGCGCCGCCTCCGGCCCAGCGCCGAGTTGCTTTGCGAGTGCGCCATAGGTGGTCGTGTGACCCCAACCGACCTGCCGCGCTGCATCGTAGATCTGTTTGAAGAAGGCATCCTGGCCAGTGAGGTCAAGCTTGATGGCCGAGAAATCCGTCGGCTCTCCGTGGAAATAGCGCTTTACCGCCGCCACTGCCTCGGTGACGGCAAGGGGTGGCGCTGTGGGTTCGGCGCCTGGGATGCGACGCAGGAGAAGGCGCTCCGTCGCCGCGGCGCTCGAGGTCGGCAATTGGAAACGCGTGACGCCGACATCGCTCCAGGCAAGACCGCAAAAGCCGGCGGCGGTTTCGAAGATCAGATAGTGGTGCGTTGCCTGTTTCATCGTCACTGCCTCCATGCTGGATCACCCTGAAAATCGTGTTGCCGAGCGCTGAATTCAACCCGTTTCTTGCGCAGCACCAAACGCCATGCCGCTAATCATGATCCAATGTTCTTTTTCTGTTCTTCATTTCAAGATCAGGTGTTGCGATCCCTGCATTCCCTGGAGAGCGAAGGCGGGCAGATGCCCCAGTAGCTGGTCATGCACGAACAGAGCCGACAGGCATCCTTCGACTTCCCCGAAAATCAGCCCGCGCGCTCGCGTCGCTCGTCGCCGCGCGCGAATTCGCACTGCTCCGCAATCGTCCGGGGAAACGTGGCTACGAGCATGTCGATCGTTGGCCGCTGCAAGTGCGAGGATAACGGCTTGCCGAGGGCTATCAGAGTCGCTTAAAGCTCCTGCGACGACGGCATGACGGGGAGAGCGATATGAATACGTCCGAAATCATCATTGCGGGCGACACGGCGGGTATCGAATGGCGGCTTCCCGTTCTTCGCTTCAAGGGCAGCGATCCCGCGGCGCCGAAGGTTTATATTCAGGCAGCCCTGCACGCCGACGAACTGCCTGGCACCGCTTTGGTGCATTTTCTGTGCAAAAGATTGCGCCAGTCCGAAAGTGCCGGCCAGATCAAGAGCGACATTATCGTCGTCCCGCATGCCAACCCGATCGGTGCGGCCCAGTCTCATTTCGGCGAACTTCAGGGCCGCTTCGATCTTGGATCGCGCACGAACTTCAATCGGGAATTTCCGCTGATTTCGGTGAAGGATCGCGACGGGCTTCTTGAGAAGCTCGAGCGTCTTGCGGCAGTCGACAAACTGAAACGCCAGTTGCTGCACATGGCGCTTGGATGCGATCTAGTGATCGATCTGCATTGCGATGATGAGTCGCTGCAATATGCTTATATCGATGAGGCTTTCTGGCCGGAGGCGGCCGATCTCGCATCGGCAATGGAGATGGAGGCGGTTCTTCTATCGGATGGCGAGAGTTCGGCGTTTGAAGAAGCCGTCGGTTTTGCCTGGAAGTACGAGACGCCGGAGAAGCAATCGCGCCTGCCCGGCAAGCTGTCTGTGACCGTCGAGCTTCGCGGCCGCCGCGATGTCTATCCCGGGATGGCGATGAAGGATGCCGAGGGGCTTTGGAAGTTTCTGGTAAGCCGCGGCGCCATCGACGCCGCTGTTTCACTGCCCGCCTTCGAAGGACCAGCGGTACCGCTCGACAACATCGAGATGGTCCGTGCGCCGGAGGCCGGTACGGTTCTGTTCCACCGAAACATCGGCGAGCAGGTTGTCGAAGGCGACATTCTTGCCACGTTGATCACCCGGCCCGGTATGGCTGATGGCAGCATCGAGATTCGGGCGCCGCAGGCCGGGCTGATCGTTACGCGCAGTTCCGAACGGCTCGTTCGCCGCCGCGCCGACCTGATGAAGATTGCTTGCAAGACCGCCAGCAAGGCGATGCGCAAACCCGGAACGCTGGAGGACTAAGTGACCGTCACGATCTACGGCATCAAGAACTGCGACACGATGAAGAAGGCGCGCAACTGGCTGGAGGAGCACGATATCGCCTACCAGTTTCACGACTACAAGGCGGTCGGAATCGATCGCGCGCATCTGCAAACATGGACGAAGGACGCAGGCTGGGAGACCGTGCTCAACCGCGCAGGCACGACCTTTCGCAAGCTGCCGGAGGCCGACCGCGACAATCTCGACGAGGGCAAGGCGATCGCGTTGATGCTGGCGCAGCCGTCAATGATCAAGCGTCCCGTTATCGAGGCGCACGGCAGGCTGCTGATCGGCTTCAAGCCCGAGATCTACGGCAGCTTCTTCGAGGCCTGATCGATGTCCAAAACAACGCGCGCCACACAAGTTCTCAGCAAGGCAGGGGTTGCCTTTACGGTTCACACCTATGACTACGACCCGAATGCAGAGCGTGTCGGCCTGCAGGCTGCCGAGGCGCTTGGCGAGGAGCCGCATCGCGTGTTGAAGACGCTGATGGCGGAGGTCGACGGCAAGGCAGTCTGCGTTGTCGTTCCCTCCGATCGCGAGGTCAGCATGAAGAAACTGGCAAACGTCTTCGGCGGCAAGTCCGCCAACATGATGAAGCCCGCCGATGCCGAGCGCCTGACAGGCTACCACGTCGGCGGCATCAGCCCTTTCGGGCAGAGGAAGCTCGTCCCGACCGCAATCGAAGAGGCTGCGCTTGTCGAAACGCAGGTCTACATCAATGGCGGACAGCGCGGGCTGCAGGTTCGGCTCGATCCGAAGGACGCGTTGAAGACGCTGAAGGCCTCGGCCGCACCTCTCATCGCCTGAACTCAGCTGAAGCGTGCCAGCAGAGACGCAAGCGCGACGGCATCGGCCTCGCTCAACTTCGAACCGAGATTGTCTTCAATGGCCTTGGCATAGACCTGCCACATGCGCTTCTGCAGCGCGCGGCCGCTTTCGGTGACAACCACCCACCGCCCGCGCCCATCCTGATCGAAGGTTTCGCGCTGGACCAGGCCCTCTTTCTCAAGGCGATCGATCAGGCGCGAGAGATTGTACTGAGCAAGCAGCGTGCGCTCTTCGATCTCGAACGGTCGCAATCTGCCTTGCGGCGACCGCACCAATTCCCACAGCACATCGTACCAACCAAGCGAGGGCAATCCGGCTGACTTGAGATCCGCTTCGATCCGGCCGAGCAGCCGTTGCTGCGCACGCATAAGCCTGATCCAGGCATTGATCGCGGCGTCCGACGGACTGACTTTATCTCGTTCTTTGTGCATAGATGCATTTACATGTATCTTGAACTGCGACGCAAGAACAATTACATGCACTTGCATCTACAATGGAGACTGCGCCATGGATCCCTTGCACACCGAACCGTCCGGTTCCGTTCTGCTGCTTGTCAGCCATCATCTCTGCCCTTACGTACAGCGCGCCGCGATCGCGCTTGCGGAGAAGGGAGTGCGCTTCGAGCGGATCAACATCGATCTCGCAGACAAGCCCGACTGGTTTCTCGAGATTTCGCCGCTCGGCAAGGTGCCTCTGCTTTGCGTTCGCAACAGCGACGGCAGCCAAGAGATACTCTTCGAGAGCAGCGTGATTTGCGAATATCTGGAAGAGACTCAAGACGGGCCTCGCCTTCACCCGGCGGATGCCATCACTCGCGCCCGCCACCGCGGCTGGATGGAGTTCGGCTCTTCGATCCTGTCCGATCTCTGGGTCTATGAGACGACACAGGATCGGGCGCAGCTCGAGGCCAAGCGGAAAGTCATCGCGTCGAAATTCGCGACCATTGAAGCGGAACTGAACAGCGGCCCCTATTTCGCGGGCGCCAGCTTCAGTCTGGTCGATGCCGTATTTGCGCCGATTTTCCGCTACTTCGACGTGTTCGACACAATCGGTAACAGCTGTATTTTCGCCGGCCTATCACGCGTACAGGCCTGGCGAGCAGCACTCTCCGACCGGCCGAGCGTCAAGGTCGCGGTTGCGCCTGATTACGCTGACCGGCTGATGGCCTTTCTGAAACGTCACGACGCGGCCCTGCTGCAGCAACCTTGCGCGTCGGAGGCCTGGTCCCAATAAAACCGATGGCGGCCAAGGAGCAACCATCGGCTGACAAGCGAGCTTCAATTTCGCCGCAAAGGGGTCTAAGTCTACCGGTCAGTCCGTTTCGTTCGAGGAGTGACCGATCATGAATTTTATGCCCCAAAGCCAGACCTCCGTGGATCCGGCAAAGCTTGAGAAGCTTGCGGAAGTGGCCATCAAGGTCGGCCTGCAGCTGCAGACGGGTCAGGATCTGATAATCACCGCTCCTGTGGTCGCCCTCCCCCTTGTGCGTCTGATCACGACGCACGCCTATATGGCGGGCGCTGGCCTGGTGACGGTATTCTATTCCGACGAGGATGTGACACTTTCACGATATCGGTACGGCAACGACCAGAGCTTCGACCGCGCCTCCGACTGGCTTTACGATGGTATGGCGAAGGCCTATGCGAAGGGTGCCGCCCGGCTTGCCGTTTCCGGCGACAACCCGATGCTGCTGTCCGAGCAGGATCCCGCCAAGGTGGGCCGTGCCAACCGGGCGAACTCTGCCGCCTACAAGCCGGCGCTGGAAAAGATTTCGAATTTCGACATCAACTGGAACATCGTATCCTATCCCAACCCGTCCTGGGCAGCGCTCGTCTTTCCCGACGATCCGGAGGCGATTGCGGTCGCCAAGCTCGCCAAGGCGATCTTCGCCGCATCGCGCGTCGACGTCGAAGACCCGATCGCCGCCTGGGCCGAGCACAACGCCAACCTTGCCAAACGCTCAAGCTGGCTAAATGGTGAACGCTTCGCCTCGCTGCATTTCAGAGGTCCCGGCACCGATTTGACGGTCGGCCTCGCTGACGGTCACGAGTGGCATGGCGGCGCGTCTGTTGCCAAGAACGGCATTACCTGCAATCCGAATATCCCGACCGAGGAAGTCTTCACGACGCCGCATGCGCTGCGCGTCGAGGGCCACGTCTCGAGCACCAAGCCGTTGTCGCATCAGGGCACGCTGATCGACAATATCCAGGTCCGCTTTGAAGGCGGCCGGATCGTCGAGGCGAAAGCCTCGCGCGGCGAGGAGGTGCTGAGCAAGGTGCTGGACACCGACGAAGGTGCGCGCCGGCTCGGCGAGGTGGCACTGGTGCCGCATTCGTCGCCGATCTCGGCCAGCGGCATTCTCTTCTACAACACGCTGTTCGACGAAAACGCCTCGTGCCACATCGCGCTCGGCCAGTGCTACTCGAAGTGCTTCATCGATGGCGCCAGCCTGACGCAGGAACAGATCAAGGCTCAAGGAGGCAATTCGAGCCTGATCCACATCGACTGGATGATCGGCTCGGGCCAAGTCGATATCGACGGCATTAAGCCGGACGGCTCGCGCGCTCCGGTGATGCGTCAGGGCGAATGGGCCTGACGGACATCGTACGCTGAGCGAGCCAGACGCTTGCGAGCACCATTGCAAAGCCGAAAAGCTGCGCGGGCGTCAGGCTTTGTCCGAGACCCAGCCAACCAAGAAGGGTGGCGGTGACCGGGCTTAGGAAACCCAGTGAGGCCGCAGCGGAGGGCTCGATGCGCGCGAGCCCCCGGAACCACAGCAGATAGGTAAACGCCGCGCCGATCAGGCCGAGATAGGCTATGCCGAGGATATTCGCCGCAGTTGGCGGCGGGAATGCGGGTTCGAAGAGAAATACGACGGGCGCGAGCAGGATACCGCCTGCCGTCAGCTGCCATGCAGTAAAAGCAAGGTTCGAAACGGGCGTCACCCAACGCCTCGTCAGCACCGTGCCGAAGGCCATCGAGACCGCGCCGGCGAGACCGGCAGCAACGCCAATCGGATCCAGCGCCGCATTCGGCGTGAGGACCAATAGCGCGACACCCATCATCCCAACGAGCCCAGCACTAACGGCAAGAGCCTGGATCGGCCTGGCGAGGAAGAGGCGCGACAGCAGGATGACGATGAGCGGTTGAATGGCGCCAACGGTCGCGGCGACGCCGCCCGGCAACCGATAGGCCGACACAAACAACATCGCCCAGAAGAACGAGAAATTGAGGCCGCCAAGCACGAAGGCGCGGAACCACCAGACGCCCTGCGGCAGTTTCCGCACGATCGCAAGTAGCAGCAGCCCGGCCGGCAAAGCGCGCAGGAAAGCCACCGTCAGCGGGTATCCGTGCGGAAGAAAGGATGTGGTCACGAAATATGTGCTGCCCCAGATCGTCGGAGCTAACGCGGTGATCAGCACATCGGACAAAGGCGTTGAATATTTCTTCATCTCAAGAATCTCTATATCAAGATAAATAGAGCTTATCATCATTTATCTTGACGTCAAGATACACGATGATAACAGTTCCTCAGGAGAACGGGCTGCCGGATGGATCGCGTTGACAAGATACTTGCGCAATGGCGCAAGGAGCGTCCCGACCTCGACACAGAGGCGATGGGCATCATGGGCCGGTTGAATCGGCTGACGACGCATCTCGCCCGCGAGGTCGAGCAGGTGTTGCAGCGGCACGGGCTTTCCTCCTCCGCCTTCGACGTGCTTGCGACCCTCAGACGCTCGGGCGCGCCCTATCGGCTCTCGCCAGGCGATCTGCTGTCGATGACGATGGTCAGTTCCGGTACGATGACGAAC
This sequence comes from Rhizobium tibeticum, assembly GCF_900110205.1. Taxonomy (GTDB): domain Bacteria; phylum Pseudomonadota; class Alphaproteobacteria; order Rhizobiales; family Rhizobiaceae; genus Rhizobium; species Rhizobium tibeticum. The sequence goes on from NZ_FOCV01000002.1 coordinate 276,430, forward strand.
CGGATCGACCAGTTGGAGAAGGCGGGCCTGGTCGAACGCGTTCTCAATCCTGACGATCGGCGAAGTGTGCTCATCGCCCTGACCGAGGTCGGGCTTGTTGCGGTGGAAGGCGCCGCCGGCGCCCACGTGGCCAATCAGCAACGTTTGATGCAGGCCTTCAGCGCCGAGGAAAAGGCCGAACTCGACACGCTGCTGCGCAAGTTTCTGGCGACCTTCGAATAGCTGAAGCATATGTCCCACGCGCACGCCGCCCGATGGTTCGGGCTGCGCGACGCCTCGTTAGATGTCCAGGTCGACCCAGATTGCAGCATGGTCCGATGCCGCGTGTTTCAGGTGCGGATAAGTGTCCCAGCGCTTTCGGACGGCTCCGGGGCCAGGCTCTCTTGCCGAAGGCACCGCCACGCTCGGTTTTCTGAAAAAGCTTCAGCGACAGAAACAGGTCGTCTATCCTGTTTCCAGCATTGCCGAGACCGAAGGTGCCGGGAAAGTCTCCGTCGTCGAAATCCGGATGAGCAAAAAGCATCCCGAAGGGTGCTTCCCTTCAGCGGCGCCAGGGGCGCGCTGTCGGGCGCGTCGTTCAAGTCGCCGATCAGCGCGATATACTCCAGCCCTTCGGCGATGCGCTTGTCGGCGATGTCTCGCGCATCCGAGGACTGGGCGCTGCCGAAGCCTTTGCTCTTAAAATGGTTGACCATGACGAGCAGCGTCGCTCCTGCTGAGGTCGTCACGTAGTATTCAGGGCAATCGCGCGAGAAAATCGGATCGCCGGCCGCATCCCGATCATCGACGTGGCTGCGCATGACATCGAGCAAGAAGCTCTTTGGGTCATCACCCCGACATCGATCCCACGCCCATCATTGCCGTCGATGACCACGACTTGGTCGAAGGAGCACCGCCCACGGCTGGCAACACCTGCCTGTTGAAAGCGGCAAGGACGGGGCGTATCGCTCTTCTCCACGCCTGGTCGATGATCAGCATCGCCATGCGCGCGCCTTGTCGGCTTCGCTATAGCTCACCTGACGCAGCAATTTCTCCAGTTCGGCACAGCGCTCGAGCAAGCCCGACTGTCCGTCCAGGTTTCCAGATTGATTGCCTTTGCGGGCTTTCGACATTGAACGAGACAAGCCTCATGTCACGCCCTCCCATTTTTAAGGGTCGAGTGACACGCGTATGTTGCATTTCAATGGTGCCATCGCCCGGTTCGAAGCGCCAGCGGCTAACCTAAAAGAGACTGCCCTGTTTCGGCGGCGCCCGCTCCTCTTGCGGCTTCGCCGTCCGCTTCCTCTGCGTGGAAGAGGAGGGGCCTCCTTCGGTGGTCACCGCACCCACGTGACCATCCGCAAACTCGATCGAAATACTCATGCCGGATAAGATAGTTGCAGCCTGCGACACGGGCCTGTTCTCGTCGTCCCTGATAACGGCGTAACCACGCTTCAGCACGTTCTTGTAAGACAACGACTGCAGCATGCGGTCCTGGGCCGTGAGCCCGCCGCGTGCCCGCGTTAGCTGGTGCCTCACCGCTGTGTCGGCGTGACGCGACAGATTGGTGAGGTGATCGCGCAAGCGAGCGGTCTGCGTCTTCAGGCGCGTCGGCAGCGTGGTGAAGATTGCATCGGCACGGCCAACCCGCGATTTCGAGCGATCGATGAGGCGCTCGATCGTCCGCTCGGCACGCGTCATCCTTTCGTTCAGGTACTGGCGACGCTCTGCAATGCGGTTCGATAGAACATCGGGCCGCAGATGTGCGGCAGTCCGCTCCAAGCTGCCGCGCTTGTTGATCGTGTTGAGTTCGAGGCCGCGACCGAGACCGGCGGCGACCTCATCAAACCGGCGACGCGGCAGGGCCAACAGCTGATCCAACGAGGGCAGAGCGCGGATCAAAGCCCGTAGGGACTGGCGATGATGATCCATGCGGCGGCTCATGCAACCCTGCAGGCGCGCCGCAAGCCCCGCCGTCTGGGCCTCCAATTCGGCCTTCACGGGAACCGCCATCTCAGCCGCACCGGTCGGCGTCGGCGCGCGCACGTCGGCGGCATAGTCGATCAACGTCCAGTCCGTTTCGTGGCCGACGGCCGAGATCACCGGAATCTGGCTCTCGGCGGCGGCGCGCACCACGATTTCGTCGTTGAAGCTCCAGAGATCCTCGAGGCTACCACCCCCGCGCGCGACGATCAGGACGTCCGGACGCGGCATTTCCCCGCGTGGCTCGAAGCTGTTGAAGCCTCTGATGGCGTTGGCGACTTCCTCGCCGGAGCCCTCACCCTGCACCTTTACCGGCCAGACGATGACATGAACGGGGAAGCGATCGGATATGCGGTGGAGAATGTCGCGAATGACGGCGCCCGTCGGCGAGGTCACGACGCCGATCACCCTGGGAATGAACGGCAGTCGCCGCTTGCGGGACTGATCGAAGAGGCCTTCGGCGCCAAGCCTGCGCTTGCGCTCTTCGATCAGCGCCATCAGCGCGCCGGCGCCGGCCGGCTCCAGCGTCTCGATGACAATCTGATACTTCGACGAGCCCGGAAAGGTCGTCACCTTGCCGGTGGCGATCACCTCCATCCCCTCTTCGGGGCGGAACTTCAGCCTGGAAAAGGTGCCCTTCCAGACGACGGCGTCAATGCGGGCACGATCATCCTTCAAGGCAAAATAGGCGTGCCCGGAAGAGTGCGGACCTCTGTATCCGGAAATCTCGCCGCGCACGCGCACCTGGTCGAAGGCAGTCTCGACGGTGCGCTTGATCGAGCCGGAAAGTTCCGAAACCGAGTACTCGGTAAGATTGCTCGGCGAATCATTCTCAAAGACGTTGCTCATAATCCTGTTCTACCCGATGAGGCAGCAAAGAGCAGCCTCCAAAGCCGGCACGATTTTTTGTGCTTTCCCGTAACCAAAATCGGCGGTCAAGCTATTTTCATTCAGCATCAAAGGTTGACAGATCAGCAAAGCCGACAATCGATCACCTCTCCATTTTCCCCGGGCAGACCACAATCGGCATCGGCGCAGACCTGGTCGTGACCAAGGCGTCGGGGCAGGCTCTTTCCTTTCCCTCCATCCCCGACGGATCGCTGCTGCCGCTGCGGATTTCCCGGGTCCATGCCACCGGCACCACCGCGCAGAGCACTCTCGGGCTGACTTAGTGCCCGTTGGACGCAACTGTGCCGATTGCGAACATGGGGAAAACGGTAAGAAACCGCTCGATTAATTGTTCGACAAGATAGACACGCTATACTGAGGTGAATCAGGAGATGCGGATGATCGCTCTGACGGCCACAACATTGGGTTTCGTTACCGCGCCAATGCGCTCGATCTTTTCGATGGTGCTGGTCGGCTGCCTCGTCTGCGTCGCCTATGCCGGCGCAGCTTGGGTCTCGTCGACATCCGTTCTCGACCTAGCCGCCGCCATCGTCTGCTATGACTCCGGCCTTCTGATCTGCCTTCTCGGCCTCTACGCTTTCGATCGCATCCGCGATCGCCGACGCTTCGTGTAAATCTTACGAACCGGTGGGCACGTAGCGAAAGAACCGAACAGGCGCGCCCTCGGGCGTCGGCATGGGCTTCAGGTAAGCCGGAACGACGCCTTTCGCGAGTTGAGCGTAGAGACCGTCCGGCTTTATTTTCGCAAGTTCCCTGGTCTGCGGATTGTCGGCGCAGAAGGCGAGAACCGTGACGCCAGCTCCCTTCAGGAAAGCCTCGGCTTCCTGTGGCTCTGACAGGCCGATATGCATTTCCGTGAGCATGCCACCCTGGTTTCGATGGTACGGCGCTGCCAGGATCCGGTTTTCCGTAAAGCGGAGAATCGAGACACCCACGTCCGACGGCGCGACCACCAGCCCCACCGGCACGTCGGTCAATGGCGCCAGGGACGACTTCGATGAGCAGGACGGTTTTGCGGGCGCCGCTTTCAGAATGCTTTCGCCGTTCTCAACCTGCATACCGATCAGCCCTCCTGCGAGCCCCCAAACCGTCGCCACGCTCATGAGAACGGTGGAAAGGTAGCAGAAGGCGGCCGCGACATCGTCGCTGTCGCTGGCCGATATCCGGCGCATGTCGATAATCAGCAACGTCAGCGGCGGAATCGCAAGAAGATTGGCAAACATAGTGCCGCGCACCTGAAAAGCGGCGATTACCCAACTCACGGTGAGGAGGAAAAGCAGAACCAGATGGACCCGCACACGGTCGCCGTAAACGAGGCGGAACACGCAGGTGGCAAGTGCGAAGACGCCGGTCGCATAGTAGAAGCCTAGCGTAAACGGGTCCTGCCGATTGAGGGCAAGGATCGACTGCGCCTCCTGAACGCCGTCCAGCCAGAGCTTGACAAGAAGGGGATCGAGGTCAGCGAGCGGATTATGGAGGCATTGCGGAGCGATCGTGATGACGGAGACGAGGACGAGCGCGCCGATCCCGCCCAAAGCGACAAATCGCAGCAACCGCCTTCCTCTGCTTGCGAAAGTGGCGGCAACGAGCAACAGCCCGCCACCGATCGCCGCGAGGCTGTAGTAGCCGAGCGACAGGTTATCGCAGGTGACCGCCGAATAAAGGCGCGGCGGGACGGTGCCAACGAAAAATAGGCTGATGGATAGAGCCAATGCAAGCCCGAAAGCCTTGGCCGCGTGCGCAAACGGCTCACCTTCCCACGCCCATGAGACAGCGACGACGATGCACACTGCCGCCACCAAGGGCGTCGTCTCTACCCCGATCGCAATTGCAGTGGCCGCCGCCAATCCGGCGGCCGCATAGCTGAGCGCTCGATGGTCTTCGTCGAGTAGCATCGCGGCCATAATCGCGACAAGTGCGAACTGGACATTGTGGTGGTCGATGGCGCCAGGCAGGAAGCGGTTGCTGGGGATCAGCAGAAATGCCGTCAAGCCCAGCGCGACGTGCATTCCGAATTCGCCGCCGACGCGGCGGCCGGCAAGCCCCATGGCCCACAGGCTGGGGACGGTCAGTGAAAGCGGCCAGACGGCCAGCGCAAGCGCCTCTGCCCGCCCGTGCGGCAAAAAGAAGTCGAAAAATCTGATCAGGGTCGCGATTGGAAGGTCAATCAGGCGGGACCAGTGCATCAGGGTGCCCTCGCCCAGCCCCATACGGTATTGCATCAGGTCGAACCAGCCCTGCCCGCTCAGGAAATCGCGCACTTCGACGAGCCGCATGCCGTCATCATTGTCCGCGCCGACATAATCGGTCGCGCCGGGCAGCTTCAGGGCAAGGATCGCGGCAACTAGGAGGGCGCTGTAAAGAAGCACCGACGGCCATAGCCCGGACATCAAGGCGCGCAGCTTTGCGATCGACGATGGAGATGTGGAAACATCGACCGTCTGGGCAACATTCGTCATGAAGCGGATCTCACCGTTTAGAGTAGCAAGATGCTACTGCTCTCCTGTCAAGAAACCGTAAAAGCCCTGCTGACAGGCGGCTTTCGCGGGCTTCATAGCTACTTGTTAACGGCCGGCATCTATTCTTGTGCGGATTTCTTCGCCACGGGTGTGATCATGACTGGATCGCGTATCGACAATCTGAATATTGCCGTGCTCTTACCCTGCTATAACGAGGCCGCGACCATCGGCGCCGTTGTCCGGGGCTTCAAGTCCGCGCTACCGGGTGCCCCCGTTCATGTCTACGACAACAACTCGACGGATGGGACCGCGCTCCACGCGATGCTCGCGGGCGCCCACGTCGTGCGCGAACGGCGGCAGGGCAAAGGTCATGTTGTCCGGCGCATGTTCGCCGACATCGACGCCGATATCTACATCATGGCGGATGGCGACGGGACGTATTCACCCGAGGACGCCGAGGAGCTCATCCGGACGCTGCTGACCGAGCGCGCCGACATGGTGGTGGGCACGCGACGCGGCGTCCATGCCGACGCTGGCAGACAGGGACATGCCTTCGGCAACAAGATCTTCAACATGCTGTACCGAACAATCTTCGGCACGGATTTTACCGACATCTTCTCGGGTTATCGCGTCTTTTCGCGTCGTTTTGTCAAAAGCTTCCCTGCCGTCTCGGCAGGCTTCGAGATCGAGACGGAAATGTCGGTTCATGCATCACGGCTGACGCTGCCTGTCAGCGAACTGGAGCTGGATTACGGCCGCCGGCCTGAAGGCTCTCATTCGAAGCTTTCCACGTTTAAGGACGGCGCTAAGATCCTCTGGATGTTCGCGATGCTGATGAAGGAGACACGTCCCTTCGCCTTCTTTGGCATCATCAGCGGTTTTTTCATGCTGGCAAGCACGGCTTTCATGGCACCCGTGCTGATGGAGTATTTTCAAACCGGCCTCGTCAATCGGATGCCGACCTGGGTCTTGTCCATGGCACTGATGATGATCTCATTCATGGTCTTCACCGCAGGTCTCATTCTCGATTCCGTCGCGCGCTCGCGTTCAGAACAGCTTCGCATTTTCTATCTGAACGTCGCGGCCAGAAGCAACGGATCGACGACGACCGAGCGTACGACTGCCCCACACAAAAAGACGGCTCGCATCGCATGATTGCTCAGCGTGACACGGTATAATTTTCATGAACAGAGAAACCACGAACCGAATTCGCTACGTTCTCGAAGACGTTCTGCCGCCATTTTTGCGGGACTCCGGCGTTTTTCGCTGGGCGGCGAAGCGTGTCTGGGGTGATCATATCAGTCACCTTGCGAGATTTCGCGAACGGGCGCCATTCCTTTCGGCGGAGGAATATGCCGAACTCTACCGCAATCATCCGCGTGTTCACGAAGGGACCGACAATTCCGCAGCATGCATTGACCGGATTGTGGGATCGATCGAAGGCGAAAGCGTATGTGACGTCGGCTGCGGGACCGGAGCCTTGCTGAGCCGCATCCAGTCGGCACATCCAAACCTTGCCCGGCTCGTCGGGGTGGATTTCGTGATCGATGATGCATCCTCGCTTGCCGGCATCGAATACGTGGCCGCCAAGGTGGAGAGATTGCCTTTCGCCGATGGCGAATTCGATACCGTGATCTGCACGCACGTCATCGAGCATATTCTCGACTATCGGCAAGCCATCGCCGAACTGCGCCGTATTGCCAAGCGGCAGCTCATCATCGTCGTGCCGCGGGAGCGCGAATATCGCTACACATTCAACCCGCATTTCAACTTCTTCCCGTATACGCATTCGTTTCTGAGAGCCGTTCACCCGGTCCCCCCGACATTTGTCTGCGAAGATATCGGGCGTGACATCTTCTATATGGAAGACAGGCAAGCTACGAATTGAAAGACGGCCTCATGCTCTCCAACCTTTCAGTCAGCAACTGGCTCGGCCTTATCGGCACGCCGCTGCTCATCGCCTCCGGCCAGGTCCTGTTCAAAATGACAAGTGCGACCGCCGGTGAACTTAGTGTACGCAATCTGCTCGCGCTGTTTCTCAACCCCGTGCTGGTCGCGGCGCTTCTCCTCTACGGTCTGGGCACTATCATCTGGATCTATGTCCTCAAGGCCGTGCCGTTGACCATGGCCTATTCCTTCATGGGATTGACGTTCTGCTTCGTGCCTTTGCTGGCGCAGGTTTTTCTCGGCGAAGCCCTGACGCTTCGCTACGCGATAGGTGCAGTCTTTATCATTGCGGGTATGCTGGCGATCAATGGCTGAGCGCGCGCGCTGTGCGTTGTTTTGGCGCTTCCTTGCACTGTCGATCGTCGGCGCGGCAGCGGACGTTCTACTCTACCTCTTGCTGCATGCCGCACTGAGCCCTTTCATCGCGCGTGCTCTCAGCCTGCTCGCTGCGCTCATCGTAATGCGCACTCTTTTGCGTTGGAGCAACGTGACCACTGGCGGCAGATTGGCCGTCAGCGACGCTGGTGTCGCGTCCATCCTGACGATCGCCGTCCTCTTGAACTACGGTCTGTTCGCCTCGCTGATCGCGATTTCGCCATCGCTGCAGCCACTCGCGGCGATGACATTTGCCTCGGTCACCTCGCTAGGCTTTGGCTGCTTCGGCTACCTGCGATTTGTCCTCCGCGGCGAATAAACCTCAGACAGTTTCCCAGCCGTCCTTCTCGCTGGCGCGGTAGATCGCGTCGATGAATTTTTGGCTGAGCTTCGAGCTCTCCAGCGTCACGACCTCTTCCTTCTCGCCCTTGGCTGCACGCGCAAACGCTTCGGCTTCGCGTTTGTATTGCCGGCTATCCGGGAAGCGGAAAATCGTTGATTCATTGTGGCTGCGGTTGGTGAGCTCGATCTCCTCGGCGCCCCAGCGGTCGGCGTTGAACGGCGACTTGACCTCGATAAAGCCATCCGTGCCGTGGAACACCATGACCTGGCGGTTGGCAAGCTGGGTGGCGATATAGAAGCTCAGCTCGAAGTCACCGAAGTCGGCCTTGACGCTGGAATAGATGTCTGTCCCGAACTCCGGATCGCGTCGGGTGAGCGCCTGTACGCGCAGCGGCTCCTTGCCCGTCGAGAAGCGCGTGCTGATCGTCGGGTAGACGCCAATATCGGGAAGGGCGCCGCCGCCGAGCTCCGGAATGTTGCGCATGTTGCCGGGGTCGCGATTGAAATAGGTGAAGGCACCCTGAACATGCTGAAGCGTGCCGATCGCACCGTCGGCGATCAGCGAGCGCACCTTCCGCCAGACCGGCGCATAGGTGACCATGTAGGCTTCGGTGATCAGGACCTTGTTGCGATCGCGGGCAGCGATCAGGCTGTCGATCTCATCGGCCTTGAGCGCGATCGGCTTTTCGCACAGCACATGCTTGCCGGCATCGGCGGCCTTGATCGTCCACTCGACGTGCTGCGACGTCGGCAGCGGGATATAGACTGCATCGATCTTGTCGGAGGCCAGCATGTCCTCGTAGGAGCCGAAGGCGTGGGGAACGGAGAAACGATCCGCCATCTCGCGCGCTCTCGCCAGATCGCGGCTGGCAACAGCCGTCACGACGCAGTTATCCGCATCCTGGATAGCTGGGACGACGAGTTCGCGGCCGATCTTCGCGGTCGAAAGAATACCAAAACGCAGCATAGCCTGGGTCCTCTCCTGGTTCGATTTTCGGGCACCTTAGTGAGGCGACGACTGCCGCGCAATGGCGCGATCACAATTCGCGGAGTTGGTTTCCATCTGGCCGTCGCCGCGCTAGGTTAATCCCCGGCGGTGTTCTGCCGCGTCAGCGATTTCAATCAATTCAGCACTTTAGGAGAGCGCCATGGATATGCGCCGTCTTGGAAAAACTGGCCTTTCGATCGCCCCGATCGTCTTCGGCGGCAACGTCTTCGGCTGGACCGCCGATGAGAAGACCTCCTTTGACATTCTCGACGCCTTCTTCGACGCTGGCCTCAACACAATCGACACGGCTGATGTCTATTCGGCCTGGGTGCCCGGCAACAAGGGCGGCGATTCCGAGGAGATCATCGGCAAGTGGCTGAAGCGCGGCAAGGCTTCCCGCGACAAGGCCGTCATCATCACCAAGGTCGGCTCCGACATGGGACAGGGCAAGTCGCTGAAGGAGAGCTACATCCTGAAAGCAGTCGAAGATTCATTGCGCCGGCTGCGGACCGACTATATCGACCTATACCTCTCGCACTGGCCCGATGAGAACACGCCCTACGAGGAAACGCTCGGCGCCTTCGCCAAGCTGAAGCGGCAGGGCAAGATCCGCGCGATCGGCTGCTCTAACCTGGACGCTGCGCAGCTGCGGGCCTCCTTCGATGCGGCCGAGACGTCCGGCGTGCCGCGCTATGACGTCATCCAGCCGGAATACAATCTCTATGAACGCGCAAGCTTCGAGGGGCCGCTGGCCGATCTCTGCGTCAAGGAAGAAATCGGCGTCATCACCTATTTCAGCCTGGCCGCTGGCTTCCTCTCCGGAAAGTACCGCACGAAGGCTGACACGGAAGGCCGTGCCCGCGAAGGCCGCGTCGCTCAATACCTCGACGACAAGGGCTTGCGGATCCTCGCAGCGCTCGACAAGGTGGCTGTGGAGACGGGCGCCAAGCCGGCCGAGATTGCGCTTGCCTGGCTGCTCAGAAAGAAGGGCGTGACGGCGCCGATCGCCAGTGCTACCAGCCTGTCCCAGCTTGAGAGCCTGACCCGGTCGGTGACGCTTGCGCTGTCTGCCGACGCGATGGCGCTGCTCGACAAGGCCGGCGCCTGACGGGAGGAAACGATGACCGTGACGATCCGCGACGCGAGACCCGAGGACGAGGCGCGCTGGCGCGAGCTTTGGGCCGGCTACCTCGCCTTTTATGAAGTCACGGTCGATGCCGACATCACCGATGCGACGTGGCGCCGGGTCTTCGATCCGGCGTCGGCGATCTTCATGCGCGTGGCTGACGTGGACGGCCGGGTCATGGGCTTCACGGTCTGCCTGACGCACGAAGGCACCTGGATCCGCGGCAAGGATTGCTACCTCGAGGACCTGTTCGTCGATCCTAACGCCCGCGGCATGGGCGTGGGCCGGGCATTGATGGACGACCTCGTTTTGCTCTGCAGGAAAAACGGCTGGTCGCGGCTCTACTGGCACACGAGCGAGCAGAACAAGACGGCGCGGGCGCTCTACGACAGCTACGTCGAGAGCGACGGGCACATTCGCTACCGTATCAATTTCTGAGCGGTGCAAAGCCCTCATAGTAGTGCGCGTGGTTGCCCTCCCAATTCTCCATGCCGGGCTTGGTCAGGATGCCGCGCGGCCTGACATAGCTCTGGATCACGCGCCGCGGCCGCTCGTGCCACTGGATATTGAAAGCCCAGACCTTCGGAAAGAAACAGAGCGAGGCATAGGGCAGATGGTCGTGAATCCACCAGGCGAGCCGCTGCCAGTCCTCTTCATTCCTGTAGTTGTCGACCATCCACGGTACGACGACGCAGGCGGTGGCACCCATGCAGCCATCGAAGTCGCGAACATCCCAGATATGGTCAGCGCTCGTCGCCGCGTTTGACGAGCAATTGAGATTATTGCGATTGCCGAACTGGTTGACCTCAGCGGAGCGATAGCCGGAGCGGATATGCAACCGGCCGAAGGTCGCCTGCAGCGGTTCCAGCAGTTCCTCGCAAAGCCGCCTTCCGGCTTCGATCGCCAGCTCCGGATTATCCGGGATGTTTGGAATGCGATAGAAATCAGCAATTTCCGAATGCAGGAAGTCGCGCAGGAAGAAATTCTTCGAGAGACGCGCGCGTCCCAGCTCTTCCAAGCCCTTCATCGATCCTGGTTTCTTCACGAACAGCTCCCGTTGGTTGAACGCGCCTCAGTCTGCCTTCATCGGTGATCGGCACCACCCGAAAAGACCGGAACAATTAGCTTTCTCTTATCATTCCTCTGACATCTGCGCGCCGCGGTTCTCCACACAGCAAGGATTGAGACAATGGCTAAAGAAAAGAGCCTTGCCGATCTGTTCTACGATACCTTGAAAGATATCTGCTTTGCCGAACGGCAGATTCTGCGCGCGTTGCGGAAAATGGCCCGTGCTGCCCAATCGAAGGAGCTGAAGGCCGGGTTCGAAAAGCATCGGGAGCAAACCGAGGGACATGTCGAGCGCCCGCAGGAGGTTTTCGGTCGGCAGGCGCGCTCAGGGCAAGACCTGCGAGGCTATCCAAGACATCATTGCCGAAGGCGAAGAGATCATCGAAGAATTCAAAGGGTCGGCGGCTATCGATGCCGGTCTCATTTCCTTGGCGCAGGCGGTGGAGCACTACGAGATCGCCCGCTACGGCACGCTGAAGACCTCGGCAAGAAGGATGTCGTCGCCCTGCTCGACGAGACGCTGCAGGAAGAAACGGCAACGGACAAGACGCTGTCGCAGTTTGCAGCAACAGCCGCAAACCAGAAGGCCGCCGCCTGATTGTCGATCAGGTGGGAATGAATGCCTGTGGCGTCACTCCCCGTCAGCCGATATACCGGAAGAAGTCGATGAAGGCGCGCAGAGCGGGCCGCATCTGGCGTCGGCTGGGATAGTAGATGAACGGCCCCGGATACGGTGAACACCAGTCTTCGAGCACGCGGACGAGCTTGCCGCTTGCCAGTTCGTTCTCGACACGCAGATCGAAGAGATAAGCGAGCCCGGCGCCGTTCAGTGCTGCCATCAACGCGAGCCTGTCCTCGGCGACGATCAACGGCCCGTCGACGGCAACGACGAGTTCCTGCCCATCCTTCTCGAACTCCCAGCGATAGATCGCACCATTGGTGAAGCGCCGCTTGATGCAGCGATGATGGACGAGATCGGAAGGATGCAGAGGCTTGGGATGCCGCCCGAAATACTCGGGAGAACCCGCAATCACCGTCGTCAGGCTGGGCGAGGCCCGCACTGCGATCATATCCGCCTCAAGGCTCTCCTCCAGCCGGATCCCGGCATCGAAGCCTTCCCTGACAATATCGGTGAAGCCATCCTCATTGGCGATCTCGAGGGTGATGTCGGGATAGCGGTTCAGGAACTCGCCGAGCCGCGGCGCAAGAAGGATATCCGAGGCAAAGCGCGGGGCAGTGATGCGTAGATTGCCAGCCGGTCTTCCGCCGGCCTCGGTGACGGCTTCCAGCGCGATCGCGATCTCGTCCAGCGCCGGCTTCAGGCGCTGCAGCAGAAGGCGTCCCTCCTCGGTCGGCGCCACGCTGCGTGTCGTTCGCGCCAGCAGCCGGACGCCGAGGCTTTCTTCAAGGCTTGAGATCGCATGGCTGACAGCAGAAGGCGCGATCTGCAATTCCTTGGCGGCTGCGCGAAAGCTTCGCCGTTCGGAAACGGCGGCAAGAACGGCGAGTTGGGCAAGCTGTGTCCGGTTCATTGATCCAACAGTTAGAACAGCCTGTTATATATTGCACGTATTTTTTGATGATTGATCGGGCGCTACGTTACTTCGGTGCCGCCGGTATCGACCGGGGTTTGAACTTCGCTCGACAAGGGAGCCTTCGCATGAAAACCCGCAAACTCGGAAACGATCTGACCGTCTCTGCCGTCGGCCTCGGCTGCATGGGAATGAGCTTCGCCTATGGCGCAAGCGACGAGAACGAGGCGATCAACACGCTGCACCGCGCCGTCGAACTCGGCATCACCTTCTTCGATACGGCCGAAGTGTACGGTCCCTATATCAATGAACAGCTTCTCGGCCGGGCGTTGAAGCCGGTGCGCGGCCGCGTGGTCATCGCCACCAAGTTCGGCTTCAAGCTCGATCCGGAGAAATCGGGACCGGCCGCAATGACTGGTGTCGACAGCCGCCCGGAAAACGTGAAGTGGGTCGCGGAGGCTTCGCTGAAGCGCCTCGGCGTCGAGACGATCGACCTCTTCTACCAGCATCGGGTGGATCCTGATGTGCCGATCGAAGACACGGTCGGCGCCATGGCGGAGCTGGTGCGGGAAGGCAAGGTTCGCGCACTCGGTCTCTCGGAGGCCGACAGCGCCACGATCCGTCGTGCGCATGCGGTCCACCCGATCGCGGCCCTGCAGAGCGAATATTCGCTTTGGTCCCGCGATCCCGAAGACGGCGTTCTCGACACCTGCCGCCAACTGGGCATCGGCTTCGTACCCTATAGCCCGCTCGGCCGCGGCTTCCTGACAGGCTCGATAAAAAAGCCGGAGGATCTCGGCGTCGACGACTTCCGGCGTCAGCTGCCCCGCTTCCAGTCCGGCAATTTCGACGCGAACGCCGCGCTCGTGGCCAAGCTCGAAACGCTCGCGGAGGAAAGGGGCGTGACGGCCGCGCAGCTTGCCCTCGCCTGGGTGCTACACCAGGGAGACGACGTCGTGCCGATCCCCGGCGCCCGCAAGCTCCATCATCTCGAGCAAAATGCCGCGGCAGCGGACATCGCACTCAGCGCATCCGAACTGGCCGAGCTGAGCGACGCCATTCCGCTCGATCAGATCGCCGGTAAGCGCTACTCGGATGGGTCACTCGCGATGACCAACCTCTAATCGAAAGGTTGAAGCCTCAAACGCATGCCGCATTCCTTCGGCGACCTTGCCGCAAGCAGTCCCTGCACTATGCTATGGACATGTTCTGGCGAGGTGATGCATGTCGGACCAGCAAGCAATCGAAGCAGTCGTTCATCTCTACGTCGAAGGCATGACCTTCGCCAACGAAGCTGCATTGCGGAAGGCCTTTCATCCGCAATGCGCCATCATCGGGCACTACGAAAATGCCGTCGAGTGGCTGAACCGGGAAGAATTCATTGCCGCAATCGTCGCCGAAGGCTCGGCACCACCCGGAACGCAGCCGCATATGGACATCCAGATGCTTGACGTCGTCGGCGATGCAGCGAGCGTGAAGGTCAGCGACAATTTCGCCGGAATGCTCTTCACCGACTATCTGTCGATGCTGAAAATCGAAGGCCGCTGGATGATCGTCAACAAGCTCTACTATCTGCACACATAGAAACGCCGACGAGACGATCGCCGGCGTTTGATCTTACGAAGTGCGATGCGCTCAACCTCTGAGGATGCCGCCGGTGAACTTTGTCACGCTGGCGACGATCTTTTCGGTCAGCGCCTCGAAATCCTCGTCCGTCAGCGTGCGCTCGACCGGCTGGATCTGCACCTCAATTGCCACCGACTTCTTGCCGTCGCCGAGCGACGCACCTTCGAAGACGTCGAAGACATTGACTGATGTGACCAGCTTGCGGTCAGCACCGGTCGCAGCCTTGATGATCGCGCCAGCTTCCACCGCCTTGTCGACGACGAAGGCGAAGTCGCGCTTGACGGCCTGGAACGGCGAAAGCTCCAGCGCCGGCTTGGTGCGCGTCGCCTTCTTCTTCGGCTCGGGCATGGCGTCGACATAGACTTCGAAGCCGCACAGCGCGCCGGAAACATCGAGCGCCTCGAGCGTCGAGGGATGGAATTCGCCGAAATAGCCGAGCACGACCTTCGGACCCATCTTGATCGTGCCGGAGCGGCCGGGGTGGTACCATTCAGGCCCGCCCTGTTCGATCTGGATGTTGCCCATCGGCAGGCCGCAGGCTTCGATCACGGCGAGCGCATCGGCCTTGGCATCAAAGACATCGACCGGCTTGCCGCCGCCCTTGACATTGTTCGACCACATGCGGCCAGCGCCGGCCAGCGATGCGGTCCCGCGGCGGATGCCGCCGGCGACGCGGCGCTGGCCTTCCGGCCGGTCGTTCTCATAGGTACCGGACACTTCGAAGATGGCGACGTCGCCATAACCCTTGTCGGCATTGCGCTGGGCGGCGCTGAGCAGGCCCGGCAGCAGCGAGGGGCGCATGTCGGACATGTCTGACGCAATCGGGTTGGCAAGCTTGAGCCCCGGCGAGCCGCCGCCGAAGAGTTTCGCCTGATCTTCAGAAATGAAGGACCAGTTGACCGCTTCCAGCATGCCACGCGAGGCAAGCGCACGCTTGGCGATGCGGGTGCGGATCTGCAGCGCCGTCAGGATCTTGCCGTTGACGGCCGCATGGCTTTCCAGCGGCGCCGGCTTGATGTTGTCGACGCCGTGAATGCGCATGACCTCTTCGACGAGATCGGCCTTGCCATCGACATCGGGACGCCAGGAGGGAACGGCGACCGAGACACGCTCGCCGGAGCCCATAACCTTGAAGCCGAGACGTGTCAGGATCTCGGTGCTTTCCTCAGTGGAAACTTCGAGGCCCGTCAGCCGCTTGACCTCGGAGAAGGGGAAATCGACGATTTTCGGCTCGTAGCCCTTGTAGCCGACGACCTCTGCCCTGGCGGCAGTGCCGCCGCAGAATTCGAGGACCAGTTCGGTGGTGCGCTCAAGGCCCGGAACCATGTATTCCGGATCGACGCCGCGCTCGAAGCGATAGCGGGCATCGGTGATGATGCCGAGGCCGCGGCCAGACTTGGCGATGTTCATCGGATCCCAGAGCGCGGATTCGAGCAGCACATCGGTGGTGTTTTCATCGCAGCCGGAATGCTCGCCGCCCATGATGCCGCCGATCGACTCGATACCCTCTTCGTCTGATATGACGACGTTGTTGGCGTTGAGCGTGTATTCGCGCTGATCGAGAGCGAGGACGGTCTCGCCTTCTTTGGCGCGGCGCACGGTCAGGTTACCCGTGACCTTGGCGGCGTCGAAGACGTGCATTGGCCGGCCCTGATCGAAGGTCATGTAGTTGGTGATGTCGACAAGCGCGTTGATCGGGCGAAGGCCGATGGCGAGCAGCCGCTGCTGCACCCATTTAGGGCTCGGGCCGTTCTTGACGCCGCGCACCAGACGCAGAGCAAAACCCGGGCAGAGCTTGGGGTCGTCGAGATCGAGCGTCAGCTTGACCGGTGTTTCGCCGTCGACGGCGAAGGATGGCACGGAACGCGTCTTCAGCGTGCCGAGGCCGGAGGCGGCCAGATCGCGGGCGATGCCGTAGATCGAGGTACAATCCGGACGGTTCGGCGTCAGATTGATCTCGATCACCGGATCATCGAGATGGGCATAAGCCGCATAGCTTTGCCCAACCGGCGCATCTTCCGGCAGGTCGATGATCCCTTCGTGATTATCTGATATCATCAGTTCCTTCTCGGAGCACATCATGCCGTGGCTCTCGACACCGCGGATGTTGCCGACGGCAAGCATCGCCTCGATGCCTGGAACATAGGTGCCTGGTGCTGCGAAAGCACCGATCAGGCCGGCGCGCGCATTTGGCGCACCGCAGACCACCTGGACGGGAGCACCGTTGCCTGTGTCGACCGACAGGACCTTCAAGCGATCGGCCTGCGGATGCTTTTCCGCCGACAGCACCTTGGCGATGACGAAGGGCTTGAACGCCGCCTTGTCGTCGACGTCCTCGACCTCGAGCCCGATCTGGGTCAGGCGGGTGCAGATCTCGTCGAGGGTGGCATCCGTTTCCAGATGATCCTTCAGCCAGGAAAGTGTGAACTTCATAATCTCTATCCTCCCCTACGCGCTCAGACCACCGAACAGCGTCGGCATGTCGAGCGGGCGGAAGCCGTAATGGGTCATCCAGCGGACGTCGGCGTTGAAGAAGTCGCGCAGGTCGGGCATGCCGTACTTCAGCATGGCGATGCGGTCGAGACCCATGCCCCAGGCAAAGCCCTGATACTCGTCTGGATCGAGGCCACCGGCGCGCAGCACGTTCGGGTGCACCATGCCGCAGCCGAGGATTTCCATCCAGTCGGTGCCTTCGCCGAACTTGACGATCGGGCCGGAGCGGTCGCACTGGATGTCGACCTCGAAGGACGGTTCAGTGAAGGGGAAGAAGGACGGGCGGAAGCGCATCGTCACGCTGTCGACCTCGAAGAAGGTCTTGCAGAATTCTTCCAGCACCCAACGGATATTGGCAACGTCGGCCTTCTTGTCGACGACCAGGCCTTCGACCTGATGGAACATCGGCGAGTGGGTGGCATCGCTGTCCTGGCGGTAGGTCTTGCCCGGGATGATGATGCGGATCGGTGGCTTCTGCGCTTCCATGGTGCGCACTTGCACCGGCGAGGTGTGGGTGCGCAACACCTTGCGCTCACCGTTCTCATCGGGATTGAAGAAGAAGGTGTCGTGCATCTCGCGGGCCGGATGGCCTTCCGGGAAGTTCAGTGCCGTGAAGTTATAGTAATCGGTCTCGACGTCGGGGCCCTCGGCGATCGAGAAGCCCATGTCGCCGAAGATCGCGGTGATCTCGTCGATGATCTGGCTGATCGGGTGGATGCGGCCACGCTCGGCCGGCGACGAGCGGACGGGCAGACTGACGTCGACAGTTTCTGCCTTCAGGCGTGCATCGATCGCTGCCTTCTTGAGCTCCGCCTTGCGGGCCGCGATCGCATCCGTCACGGCGTTCTTCAGCGCGTTGATGGCGGCGCCGCGCGTCTGGCGCTCTTCCGGCGTCATCGAACCAAGCGTCTTCAGGAGCTCGGAGACCGAACCCTTCTTGCCGAGCGCGCCGACACGCACGGCTTCGATCGCCGGCTCGTCGGCAGCGGCTGCCACATCAGACAGAAGTTGCTTTTCCAGGGTTTCGAGTTCGGTCATCTTTTCCTGCCTCACGGGGCGTCAGTCTTGTCGATAATTCACGAAAACATGCATCGGATAGCTGGATTGCCACGATGAAGCGTCGCAGATCACTACCCATGTGCACGCGGCCAATCAACCGGGCACACCATAAAAAGCGGCCGAGAAAGCCTGTGTGTTTGCCCAGTTCGACCGTGGCCTCGAACGGCACAACTGCCGAACTTTCCCGAAGCCCTTCGGTAGAAACAAAAGAACCCGCGCAAGCCTTGCCAGCGCGGGTTCAAAATCATCGAAACAAACGTTCGAATGGCGCCGGCTTAGTTGACGGCTGCTTCAAACTCGTTCTTCGTACCAGCGTCCTTCAGGTACTCGAGAGCCTTCTTGGAGGCAGCAACGAGTGCACCGAATGCTTCCGGCTCATGGATAGCCATGTCGGAGAGAACCTTGCGGTCGACTTCGATGCCAGCCTTGTTCAGGCCGTCGATGAAACGGCCGTAGGTCAGGCCGAATTCGCGGACAGCAGCGTTGATGCGCTGGATCCAGAGGGCGCGGAAGTTGCGCTTGTTGATCTTGCGGTCGCGGTAAGCGTACTGCTTCGAACGATCGACGGCAGCCTTCGCGGCGCGGATGGTGTTCTTGCGGCGGCCATAAAAGCCCTTGGCGGCCTTCAGAACCTTCTTGTGCTTGGCGTGGGCGGTAACGCCTCTTTTTACACGTGCCATTTCATGATCTCCTTAATCTAAAGCGTTCGCGGAATAGTCTCAGAGACCGTTCGGCAGGTAGTTCTTCACGACCTTGCGGCCATCCGGTTCTGCGAGAACCATGGTGCCACGTGCATCGCGGATGAACTTGTTGGTACGCTTGATCATGCCATGGCGCTTGCCAGCAGCTGCAGCCTTGACCTTGCCGGTCGCGGTGATCTTGAACCGCTTCTTGGCGGAGGACTTCGTCTTCATCTTGGGCATTTTGCTACTCCGTTTCTGTACCCCCGGCTGCTTCACCAAAGAAGCCTTCTCGCGATGCCCGGATTCCGGCCGTCGCAACAAGGTGCGGGAGCGTTGTTGTTGATCTGCGGCCCCGGTGACGAACCGTTCCGCAAGCATTCGAAACTGCCACGGCATGCCCTGCCGGTCAGTTCGGACGCGCGCTTATAACCGCAGCGTCATAAAAGTGCAACGGGGCAGCCGATGAATCTTCTAGCCCATTGCCCGGCAGGCGGGCGGGCATGGCTGGGAGCGTCAGTTTCACCTCAAGCCCGCCCAGCCGCGAGGTAGCGAGATCGAACGGCAGCCATAAGCCTGCCGTTCGACACATCCTGTCAGATTGGGTAAGCACCAACCCAACATACAAAAGCCGCCCTCACGGACGGCTTTGATACGAGTGTGGCGTGCGCTTCACTTCGGCGCAAGCACCATCATCATCTGGCGGCCTTCGAGCTTGGGCTCGGCTTCGACCTTTGCGAACTCGGTCGTATCGGCCTTCACTTGCTGCAGCAGCTTCATGCCGAGTTCCTGGTGCGCCATTTCACGGCCGCGGAACTTCAGTGTCACTTTGACTTTGTCGCCTTCCTCAAAGAAACGGCCCATCGCCTTCATCTTCACCTCATAATCATGGGTGTCGATGTTCGGGCGCATCTTGATTTCTTTGACTTCGACGATCTTCTGCTTCTTGCGCGCCTCAGCCGCCTTCTTCTGGTTTGCATATTTCAGCTTGCCCAGATCGAGGATCTTGCACACAGGCGGTTCAGCATTGGGGGAAATTTCCACCAGGTCGAGTCCGGCTTCTTCAGCCATTCTCAGGGCCTGGTCTGTGGCCACGACGCCTAAATTCTGTCCTTCAGCATCGATCAGCTGAACTTTGGGAATGCGAATTTCCCTGTTCGAGCGCGGCCCTTCCTTAACGGGCGCGTCGTTTTTAAAAGGTCTGCGAATGGTCGTATTCTCCTCGCGTTGTTTCGGATCGCTGCAGCCTGGCACCTCCAATAACGGAAGTACAAACGTAGTTTCGCCATCGCTGCAACGGAGTCAGTAACATCCTTTAGCGGAAAAATCATCTGCTGTCAGCCTGTCAAGAATCTGTTTTATAGGCCAAAACAACTGGAGTTCCGCGATGTCTGACGCAAATCTCACTCATGACCAACAATATCTGACCGTCGGACAGGGCGAGGCCGCGCGCGAGATCGCATATATCGCGCGAAGCCAATCTGGCAAAGCAGGTGGCCCAACCCTCGTCTGGCTATCCGGATATCGCTCCGACATGAGCGGCAGCAAGGCGGTCGAATTGGACAAGTTCGCAGCGGAAAATGGCCTCGCATGCCTGCGCCTCGACTATTCCGGTCATGGTCTATCCGGCGGCAAATTTACCGACGGGACGATCTCGCGCTGGCTGGAGGAAGCGCTTGCCGTGATCCTCCATAAAGCACCCGAACGCATTCTCATCGTCGGATCGTCGATGGGCGGATGGATTGCCTTGCGGCTCTCCCAGGAGTTCGCCAAGCGGCAGGACGGGCCGAAGGTGGACGGTATGGTGCTGATTGCGCCGGCTCCCGACTTCACCTCCGATCTGATCGAACCGAACCTCACGAAGAAAGAGAAAGCCTCGCTGGTCGAGCACGGCTACTTCGAAGAGCGATCGGCCTACAGCCCGGAGCCAAACATCTATACGCGGGCGCTCATCGAGGACGGGCGCGATAACAGCGTGCTCAAGGGCATCATCGAGACCCGCTGCCCGGTGCATATCCTGCAAGGCATGAAGGATCCCGACGTTCCCTATCAGCACGCCATGAAGCTCGTGGAACATCTTCCCGCCGACGACGTCGTGCTGACCTTCGTGCGTGACGGCGATCACCGGCTGTCGCGACCCCAGGACATCGCGCGCATGTTTGCTGCCGTCAAAGGGCTGATCCGCTAAGCCAAACGATGCCAGCTGTGCCAAATCCTAACGGATTTTAACCATGTTGGTGGGTAGCGGCCCCCTCCCCAGAAGTAACGATTGACTCTCCGAGCCTCCGTCCGTTAACTTTTTGTTAACAATACATGGGCGATGCAAGGAAGAGCGGGCGTGCGGATCAAGGGTTTCGTCGTGGCCATGATGGCCGTGTTTGCTATGTCTACAGCCGCGACGCCGGCTTCCACCAACAACCTCTCGATGGTCACTGGCGCAGCCAGTTCCCAACCGATCGGCCATTACGACTTCTGCCAGACCCATCGCAATGAATGCGGCCCGAACCGCAATGTCGCGCCTGCCGAGATGTCAGATGCGAAATGGGGAATGGTGCGCTCGGTCAACTCGATGGTCAACCACAGCATCACGCCGATGACCGACAAGGAAATTTACGGCAGGGATGAGGTCTGGGCCTATCCGACGACCGCCGGCGATTGCGAGGATTTCGCCTTGTTGAAGCGTCGCATCCTGATCCAGCGCGGAGTTTCGCCGGCTAATCTTCTTCTCACCGTGGTCCGCAAGCCTGACGGCGAGGGCCATGCCGTACTGACGCTGCGCACCAGCAACGGCGACTTCGTGCTCGACAACCTGGCATCCAACGTCAAGCCGTGGTTCGACACCCCCTATTCCTTTATCAAGCGCCAGTCGAGCAACAATGCCGGCCGCTGGGTCACTATCGAAAATGGCCGCGACGTTCTCGTCGGTGCTCTGAAGTAGGCGATATCGGATTGAGCAATAAAGGCCGGCAAGATACCGGCCTTTATTCGTTGGGAACTTCGCAGCACCATATCCCTCAGCTTTGCTAAGGCTCAGGCGCTACGCGTAGCAATCGATTCACTGGATCGGATTGCTCCGGCTGCGTCGGACCTCGCCTCACCCATTGCCGATCAGAATGCCGGCACCGAGAACAAGGCCGCCGCCAACGACCACCTGCAACGCAGCGCGCAGGAATGGCGTTTCCATGTACCTGTTCTGGATGAAGGCAATCGCCCAGAGCTCGAAGATCGCAATGACCACGGCCATCGTCGTTGCGGTCCAGAAGCTCGGTATCAGGTAGGGCAGTGTATGACCGAGACCGCCAAGCGCGGTCATGACACCGCAGGCGATACCGCGTTTGATCGGGGAACCGCGGCCTGAAATCTTGCCGTCGTCGTGCGCCGCTTCCGTGAAGCCCATCGAGATGCCGGCGCCGACGGATGCCGACATGCCGACAAGAAAGGTCTGCCAGGTGTCCTGAGTGGCAAAGGCGGCTGCGAAGATCGGGGCCAACGTCGACACCGAGCCGTCCATCAGGCCGGCAAGGCCGGGCTGCACATAGGTGAGCACCAGTTGGCGGCGAGCGGCGTGATCTTCCTCCGCCTTGACCTCCGCAGGCGTGTGCTTGTCGCCCAGCATGCGGGTAATGTCCTCGTGGCCCTGCTCCGCCAGTGCGAGGTCACCGAGCAACTGTCGGGTCTGCGCATCCGTGACGCGCCGGGCCGCTTCGACATAGAAGCGATAGGCCTGCCGCTCCATTGCTTCGGCTTCGCTCCGGATCTTTTCCAGCGGAAGGCTACGCCGCAGCCAGTCGGGCTTGCGTTCATAAAACCCTTGCACATGCTCTCGACGAATGAGCGTGATGCGCTCGCCGAACCGCTGGCGATAGATTGCAATCAGGGACTTGCGATGCGTGTCTTCGACCTCGGCCATCTCGTCGAAGACTTTCGCAGACGCGGGATAGTTGCTGCGCAACATGTCGGCGTAGGCGAGATAGATGCGCGCATCCTCCTCCTCGGACCCAATCGCGAGTGCGAGTATTTCCTGCTCGGACAAAGAATCGAACGAACGCTTGGATAGCCTCAAAAGCCTGCGTAGCATGACAACCTCGATTTTAGAACCGTTCTAAAATAGGAGTCGCCGACGCTTCGGTCAAGTTTGCCAGGGCATGGAAGCGAGCGAGAACCAGTGGACGGTCACGACAAGTAAAATGACCTGCTATTCGCACGCGCTTGCCGCCCTTAACTGGCATCGGAAATAGCGTGCACGTTACAGTCTATGCTTACGCCGAAAGTCTATGGCTGTAGGCTCAGAAACCACAGCAAAAGCAGGATGAAATTTGCAACTATCAGGTTGCGATATTACAAAAGGCGGGCATAGTACTAGCGCATTTGATTGTATTATAAGGGAACACAGCAGTGCCAGATCCGGTAGATATTATTGTCGGCAGAAATGTACGGACACTCAGGGCCAAACGACGCATATCGCAGTTGGAACTGGGAGAGGCGCTGGGGTTGACTTTTCAACAGATTCAGAAATACGAGAAAGGCACCAATCGCGTATCTGCAAGCAAACTTCACCAGATCGCGGTCTTTCTGGGCGTGGATATTTCGGAGTTGTTCGAGGGGGCCAACCCGACTGACGGATTAGCGCGACCGGGGCTGAGTCCCGAAGCCTATGAGCTCGCCCTCCATTACGACAAGCTTCGCTCCACGGCGGGTAAGGAGGCCGTAAAAACCATCCTGTCGATCATGACCGGTGAAAGCTACGCCGAGGCTTTGGGTTGAGTTCTGCAGTCAGTCAGTGCAGTTCGCACTCGTGAAGCGCGACAAGCAGATCGTCCTGTGTCTGATGGCCGGCATGATAGAGATCGATCGCGATGCTGGCGATGGAAAGTCCCTGCTGGCTGCGCAGCTTGATGTTGCGCTCGGCACACCAAGCATAGAGTGCGCCGGCAAGAACATCGACATCGTCAGACTGGGAAGACAAAGAAGTGGCTGCTGCCGTCATGGAAGTTGCCCTCGGTTTTTTGGTTGATCCCCGCGAAGATACTGGTGGCTTTGTGTGTCTTTGCAAAGCGCCATTCACCGCCTGCGTTAACGCAAGGCGGAAGCGCGGGCGCGCTTGTTTCATTATGGAGCAATCGACGGGCGACGACGCTATTCCGAAGCTTCCTTGAAGTCCATCGAGGCCGAACATGCCGCTATCGCATCCAGCATCTTCTCGAATCGCGGATGATCGCGCACCGAATCGAGGTCCGAATCATGCTTGAACCACAGGATGTGATAGCAAGACGATTGCGGCAGTAGCGCTTCCAGCAGGTCGAGCGCGGCGTCGCATTCGTTCAGCAGCGCATAGACGCAGGCGATGTTGTATTGCGCAACAATGTCGTCCGGATCGATCATCTGGGCACGCTTAACCCATTCCTTTGCTCCTTCCGCGTCGCCCAGGTGAGCCAACGCAAGCGCTCCACGATGAGCGGGTCCCGAATTTTCCGGATGGCGCTCCAACGCCTGCTCGGCGCGATTGATGCATACGCGCGCCCAATGCTCCCGTTCCTCCATCAGCCCAAGCGACCGACAGGCGCTCATCAGGTGGATCGGCGATAGATAGTCGTCGGGGCGTATCTCGGCTGCCCTGGTGAAAAAGGCGATCGCGCCCTCGAACTTGCCCTGCATGAAGAGGAAGCGTCCGTAATGGAAGTTGACCTCATAGAGATCGGGTTCCAAAGCGAGAGCCTTCTCGAACTCGACAAGCGCCTCCTCGTCTCGCCCGTCCTGGTGCAAGGCCAAGCCTCGCGAGGCATGTGCCTCCGCAAGGTTCGCATCGAGTGCGAGCGCCTTGGCGCTCAGGCTGAGAATCCCCTGCAGCGTGTACTCACCGGCGTGCCAGTCGCGCAGCGCCGACTCGCAATCCGCCATGCCGGCATAGGCACGCGCATATTCCGGATCGAGCGCGACCGCCGTTGCAAACATGCGCCGTGCGAGGAGCAGGTAAGGCCTTGTCCAGGTGTGGGAGAGCTGCCGGCCGCGCAAATAATAGGTATAGGCTTCGACATTGGATGTCGGTTCGGCTTCGATCGCTCGCCGCTCCTCGGGCAGCAGCTTGATCTTGAGTTGATCGACGATCGCGTGGGTGATCTCGTCCTGGATGGCAAAGATATCGGTCAGATCGCGGTCAAACCGATCGGCCCACAGGTGACCGCCATTCCTCGCATCGATCAACTGCCCGGTGATGCGGACACGCTGCCCGACCTTGCGCACGCTCCCCTCGAGAACGAAATCGACGCCAAGTTCGGCTGCGACCTGCTTTACCTGCACGGATTTGCCCTTGTAGGTGAAGGCGGTATTGCGCGCAACGACGTAAAGGTTCGAAACCTTGGAGAGATCGGTGATGATGTCTTCGGTGATGCCGTCAGAAAAATACTCCTGCTCGGCATCGCCGCTCATGTTGGTGAAAGGCAGCACGGCAACGAGCTGCTTGTGCTTTTCCCTGGCAGCGGTCAACGCGGCCTTGTTCACCTTCAATGGCAATGCGCGCCGCGGGGAAATCGCATAGACCCGGACCGGCTCCTTGATGTTCTTGAGCCTGTGTTCACCGCGATCCTCGAAGGACAGGTCGAGCCGTGAGCCGACATGGTCTCTGACCGAGGCGGAAACGGCAATGCCACCGGGTTCAGCCAGTGTTTCCAGTCGGGCGGCAACATTGACGCCATCCCCGAAGATATCGCCCTCCTCAACGATCACATCGCCCAGATGGATGCCGATGCGAAATTCGATGCGCTTGTCCTCCAGCACGGACAGGTTTCGCTGAGCAGCTTCCCGCTGCACCTCATCGGCGCAGGCGACGGCATTCACGATACTGGAGAATTCGACCAGCATGCCATCGCCGGTCAGCTTGACGACGCGGCCGCGATGCTGCGCAATCTTCGGATTGAGAAGCTCCGTGCGGCAGCTTTTCACCGCGCTCAGGGTCCCGGATTCGTCTGAGCCCATCAATCGGCTGTAGCCGACGATGTCTGCTGCGAGGATGGCTGCGAGACGGCGTTCCAAGTGTCCCCCGGCGCTGCGATGTTGCTAGGCTCGCCAATTTAACCTTTTATTATCTCATTGTCCCACCAATCATTTGGCTGATCCAGGATAATAAAGCGATTTTGAATGTGAACGTCGAGCCAGCGCAACAACCATGTATAGGCGAGCGGGAACAGCAAATAACCAAGGCCCGGTTGCATCAACAACCGGGCCTTTGCGACATTTCATCGATGATTGATCAGTTCTCGAAGAATTCCTTCATTCGCGCGAAGAACCCGGTCGATTCCGGATTGTTCTCCTTCGAGGAAAGCTGCTCGAACTCCTGAAGAAGTTCACGTTGACGCTTCGTCAGTTTCTGCGGCGTCTCAATCTGGATCTGGATATAGAGGTCGCCCGTTTGCGGCGAACGCAGCACGGGCATACCCTTGCCCTTGAGGCGGAACTGCTTGCCGGCCTGCGTGCCCTCCGGCACCGTAACGCGTGACTTCGTGCCATCGAGCGTCGCTACGTCAAAGGTGCCGCCGAGAGCGGCCGTCGTCATCGAGATCGGGATCGTGCAGTAGAGGTCCGCGCCGTCACGCTGGTAGAATTCATGCGGCTTGACCGACAGAAAGATATAGAGATCACCTGCCGGACCGCCGCGCGTGCCAGCTTCGCCTTCGCCCTGCAGGCGAATCCGCGTGCCGTCTTCGATGCCAGCCGGAATATTCACGGAGAGCGACCGCTCTTCGGTGACGCGGCCCTGGCCGTGGCACTTCGTGCAGGGATCGGGAATGATCGTACCGCGACCATGGCAGGTCGGGCATGTGCGCTCGATCGAGAAGAAGCCCTGTGCAGCACGCACGCGGCCCGAACCCTGGCAGGTGCCGCAGGTCTTCGGTTGCGTGCCGGGCTTTGCGCCCGAGCCGGAACAGACGTCGCAGGTAATCGATGTCGGAACCCGGATTTGTGCCGTCTTGCCTGAGAAGGACTCCTCCAGCGAAATTTCCATGTTGTAGCGAAGATCGGCACCACGCTCGCGGCCGCCGGAAGAGCGCTGGCGCTGACGGCCGCCGCCCATCATCTCACCGAAGATGTCCTCGAAAATGTCGGAGAATCCGCCGCCGCCAAAACCGCCACCGCCGAAGCCACCACCGCCCATGCCGCCGTGCTCGAAGGCTGCGTGACCGTAACGGTCATAGGCCGCGCGCTTCTGCGGATCCTTGAGCATCTCGTAGGCTTCGTTGATCTCCTTGAACTTGCGCTCGGCGTCATGGTCGCCCGGATTCTTGTCCGGATGGTACTTCATGGCGAGTTTGCGGAAGGCACTTTTCAGCTCTTTTTCGTCCGCCGTCTTGGCGACACCCAGCGTTTCGTAAAAATCGGCTTTTGCCATTAAGGATTAGACCCCGGAAATGGATTTCCGGCTGCCGCAAAGACAGCCGGAATGTCAGTTTCAAGTTGACCGCTTCGCCTCGCTTAAGCGGACTTCTTGCGGTCGTCGTCCTTGACTTCTTCGTAGTCGGCATCGACGACATTGTCATCGCCGCCTTCCGCCGAAGCGTCCGCAGAGCCGGCTTCCGCCTGCTGGGCTTCATAAATCGCCTGACCGAGCTTCATGGAAACTTCCATGAGGGTCTGGGTCTTTGCCTTGATGTCTTCAGCATCCGGCTCGGTTGCTTCGACGGCAGACTTCAGAGCAGCGATCGCGTCGGAGATCGCAGTGCGGTCGGCCTCAGAGACCTTGTCGCCGTAATCCTTCAGCGACTTTTCCGTGGAGTGAATCAGGCTTTCGGCCTGGTTCTTGGCTTCCACGCCTTCGCGACGCTTCTTGTCGGCTTCAGCATTGGCTTCGGCGTCCTTGACCATCTTCTCGATGTCGGCGTCGGAGAGACCACCCGAGGCCTGGATGCGGATCTGCTGTTCCTTGCCGGTGCCCTTGTCCTTGGCCGAAACCTGAACGATGCCGTTGGCGTCGATATCGAAGGTGACCTCGATCTGCGGAACGCCCCGCGGTGCCGGCGGCAGGCCAACGAGGTCGAACTGGCCGAGCAACTTGTTGTCGGCAGCCATTTCACGCTCGCCCTGCGAAACGCGGATGGTGACGGCCTGCTGGTTGTCGTCGGCGGTCGAGAAGGTCTGCGACTTCTTCGTCGGGATCGTGGTGTTACGCTCGATCAGACGCGTAAAGACGCCACCAAGGGTCTCGATACCGAGGGACAGCGGGGTTACGTCGAGAAGCAGAACGTCCTTGACGTCGCCCTGCAGAACACCGGCCTGAATGGCTGCGCCGAGTGCCACGACTTCGTCAGGGTTGACGCCCTTGTGGGGTTCCTTGCCGAACAGCTGCTTGACGACTTCCTGGACCTTCGGCATGCGGCTCATGCCGCCAACGAGAACGACTTCATCGATTTCAGCAGGCGTGACGCCTGCATCCTTCAGAGCTGCCTTGCACGGTGCGATCGTACGCTGGACCAGATCATCTACCAAGCTTTCGAGCTTGGCGCGCGTCAGCTTCAGCGTCAGGTGTTTCGGGCCGGTCGCATCAGCCGTGATGAACGGCAGGTTGATTTCGGTCTGCTGGGCGGACGACAGTTCGATCTTCGCCTTTTCAGCAGCTTCCTTGAGGCGCTGCAGAGCAAGCTTGTCGCCCTTGAGGTCGATGCCGTTGTCCTTCTTGAATTCGGCAACGAGATATTCGACGAGACGCATGTCGAAGTCTTCACCGCCGAGGAAGGTATCGCCATTGGTCGACTTCACTTCGAAGACGCCGTCACCGATTTCGAGGATCGAGATATCGAAGGTACCGCCACCAAGGTCGTAAACGGCAATGGTCTTGCCATCCTTCTTGTCGAGACCGTAGGCGAGTGCAGCTGCCGTCGGCTCGTTGATAATGCGCAGAACTTCGAGGCCAGCGATCTTGCCGGCATCCTTGGTTGCCTGGCGCTGTGCGTCGTTGAAGTATGCAGGAACGGTGATAACGGCCTTCTCGACCTTTTCACCGAGATAGGATTCGGCGGTTTCCTTCATCTTCTGAAGGATCATCGCGGAGATTTGTGCCGGAGAATAGGACTTGCCCTGGGCCTCGACCCATGCGTCGCCATTGTCTCCCTTGACGATATGGAAGGGGACGAGGCTCTTGTCCTTCTCAACGGTCGGATCCTCGTAGCGGCGGCCAATCAGGCGCTTTACTGCGAAGAGGGTGTTCGTGGGGTTGGTGACGGCCTGGCGCTTGGCCGGCTGGCCGACGAGGCGTTCGCCATCGTCAGAAAATGCCACCATGGAAGGGGTCGTGCGCGCACCTTCCGCATTCTCAATGACCTTTGCGTCTTTGCCGTCCATGACCGCGACGCAGGAATTTGTCGTTCCGAGGTCGATACCAATTACTTTTGCCATGTCATTCTCTCCTTGAAGCAAGCTGTCGGAACCCCGAGAAGGCATTTCCCTGACAGCCCCTTACGGGATGGGTCTTTAAGATTAACGCAATCGTGATTGCGGTGATGCCGCGTATATAAGGAGCGGTTTTCGGGACTGCAAGGCGAGAACCAGCCAGAAAACAGGCAAAACAAGCGCCCAACAATTAATTTTGACGGGCATAGGAAGATCGCGTTTTCCTGGCCAAAACGCGTTGACTATTGTCCCATAATCAGGTCGAGGAGAGTCGTCCGTCTCGGACGACCGCCCGGCGACGGTTCAGGCTCGCCAATATCGCCCGGCGGAAGCGCATCGCCGTCCCCGTAGCCACCATCCTGAGCGACATCGGCGGGAGGGATCGGGCCGCCATGGGTCGGGGCCATCGGCTGCCGTTTTGGCCGGTCGGGCGCCTGTGGATAACGCCCGCTCACATCGGTCGATTCGCCAAAGACACCAGAAAGGATGCTGCCAATCGTCGTCGGCTCCTCAAGCGGCGGCGCCACGCCGGGCTCGGCAGACGCCATCGGCTGATCGCCGAAGCCAGAATTGGCCGGATCTGCCATAAACTGCCCGTTGCCGAACAGCGGTGCCGGCGACAGACCTTTGTGGGCTGCGACCATGAACTCCTGCCATGCCTTGGCCGGCAACCCGCCGCCTGTCACCTTTTTCATCGGCTTGCCATCGTCGTTGCCGAACCACACGCCGGTGGTCAGGTTGCTGGTGAAGCCAACGAAGAGCGCGTCGCGGGAATTCTGGGTGGTGCCGGTCTTGCCGGCTGCCTGCCAACCGGAAAGCTTGGCACTTTTTCCCGTTCCCTGGTTGATGACGCCCATCATCATCGTGTTCATGTTGGCGGCAATGGCTTCCGACAGCACACGGGGCGGGTTGTCGTAGGTGTTCTCATAGAGAACTTTGCTGCCGTCAGCCGTCGTCACGCGCCGGATCACGTGCGGCGTTGCCTTGTAGCCGCCGTTCATGAACGCTGCATAGGCGCCTGTGAGCTCGGTCAACGACACTTCCGACGTGCCGAGCGCAATAGAGGCATTGGGCTGCAGTTCCGATTCGATGCCGAGACGGTGTGCCAGCTTGATGACCTGGTCCGGACCATCATAGATGACGAGCTGGGCGGCGACGGTGTTCAGCGACTTTGCAAGGGCCGCCGCAAGTGTCACTTCGCCATTATACTTCTTCTCGTAGTTCTCGGGCGTCCAATCGCCGATGCGGATCGGCGCATCATTGAATACGGAGAAGGGCGTCAGGCCCTTTTCCAGCGCCGCCGCATAAACGAAAGGCTTGAAGGATGAACCCGGCTGCCGCTTGGCCGTGACCGCGCGATTGAACTGGCTGTCGGCATAGTCCCTGCCGCCGACGAGCGCGCGGATTGCGCCGGTCCCGTCGAGTGAGACCAACGCAGCCTGCGAGGCGTCGAGCTTGGCACCATCCTTGCCCAACACGTCGTTCAGCGACTGCTCGGCTCGCTTCTCCAGCGTCTTGTCAATCGTCGTATCGACGACGATGTCCTCCTTGACGTCGCCAATCAGGCCGGGCAGCTGGTCCATGACCATATCCGCCACATAGTGCCCGGCGCCCGACCAATAGCGCTTCGCCTTGGCCGGCGTCTGCGACATCGCGGTCTTCACTTCGTCATCGGTGATGTAGCCCTGATCCCGCATCGTCTGCAGCACGACCTGCGCACGGGCGTTCGCCGCTTGCGGATCGCGCGCCGGCGAAAGGCGCGACGGCGCCTTAACAAGGCCAGCTAGCAGAGCGGCTTCGCCAAGGTTCACATCGCGTGCGGACTTGTTGAAGTAGCGGCGCGAGGCAGCTTCGACGCCGTAGGCGTTCGATCCGAAAAAGACGCGATTGAGATACATGGCAAGGATCTGATCCTTGGTATATTTCTGCTCCAGCCAAAGCGCCAGCAGGACTTCCTGCACCTTGCGCTCGAGCGTGCGCTCCGGCGATAGGAAGAGGTTCTTTGCAAGCTGCTGCGTCAGCGTCGAACCGCCCTGGACCATGTGCCCGGTCGTCAGGTTGGTGACGAAGGCGCGTGCGAGGCCAATCGGATCGACGCCGAAATGCGAATAGAAGCGGCGGTCTTCGATGGCGACGATCGCTTCGGGAATGTATGGCGACATGTCTTCGAGCGCGATCGCTTCGCCGCCTGTCGTGCCGCGATTGGCGATGACGCTGCCATCGACCGCAGTGATCTTGACGTTCGGGGGGCGCTCGGGAATGGCCCAGGTGCTGGCGCTTGGCATGCGCGACCCGTAGTAGACGACGAGGCCGGCAATGCCGATGCCGGCCCAGATGCCAAAAACGATACACCAGTAGACAATAAGACGGATGAAGCCGAAGAAGCTTCCGCCTTCGCGTTCCCGGCGGCCGCGCCTGCGTCTCTCGGGTTGCCGTGTGCGAGACGATTTTGAAGCCACCCGCTTGCTCGAGCGTCCACGCACCACACGGTCGTCGGCATCGAGCGAGAAATCGTCATCATCGTCGCGGTCGTCGCGGCCGCTGAAAGAAGGTTCGATCCTGTCGCGTGATTTGCCTCGGCCCGCCATCTAGTACCCGGTGCACCCCATCTTCGCTCTAACTGCAAGATCGCAGAAACCGCGTTTTGCCAAACGGTTCTCCAGTCGGTTGAACTTTAAATGCGGCGATTTAAGGGGTGGTTAAGACGTGGTTAGAAGGGGCCAACGATTGCCCCAACAATGTCAAATTTGGTTCAGCCCCCGTTCACGCAACTGGCTCTCTAATCCACGTGCAAGGGACTTGCATAACAGAGGTGCAGAGATGCGTATGAGAATGATTGCAGCCGCGATCGCCATTTGTGGATTTGGCGTTTCCGCGGCTGAAGCGATGCCGGTCGCGCCGGTAAACGGCGCTGCGGCCAAGAATACGGTACTTGTCGATTATGCTTGCGGTCGCGGCTATCATCTCACTCGGTGGGGAAATTGCCGACCGAACTGGAACCGGCCGCCGCCACCGCGCTACGGATGGCGCGACGACCGCCGCTATGGATGGCGCGGCCCCCCGCCCCGCTATGGTTGGCGCTATGAGCGATCCTACGGATGGGATCGTCCGCCGCCGTGGGTGCGTGGACGTGACAGCGATTGGCGCTGATAAAGATCAGCAAAGCCCGGCGCCACACGGCCCGGGCTTTGCTTCATTTAGCTTATCAAGCCACGTTTTTTTGGCATAGCTGCCATTCGTTGCCACCGTCACAAATCTGACATATAGCACGTCGAATTGCGCCTAGGATTAGCGCAGAGCGCGCAAATGTAGGCATTTATCAGCATCGACATTAGCAATATCGAAGAATTCAAGCTGCGCGAAGTCTGGAGCGTGCATGAGTTTGCGCGCCGCTACCGGCTGACAAAGATGGAAGAAAGCCGCCTGAAGATGCTGCACGGCCCGTTCGCAGAGATGCGCGAGCTGCTCGTCTGTCGGCAGAGTGTTTCTCTCTGGTAGCAGGGAACCATTAGCGAACTAGTGAATTAATTCCGTAGCGAAACACGCCCTACACGTTTCGCTACGGGTCGGCCGTCTCCCCTCAAACGTGCCGACCACGATCAGGCCCGGTGTCTCTCCCAGAGCGCCGGGCCTTCTCATGTCGGCTGCAAGAAGGGCGGCCTTGCAACCGTCCGGATTCATCACTGTTGGTTGCCGCAGGCCGGATCACCCGGCTGGCAAGGAGGCGGCCCCCGACGCCCATCGCCGCCGCGACGCTGATTTGCGTCATCGTTGCGCTGCGGCGGTCGCTGGAAGTCTCGACGATAGTCACTGGGCCGTCCCTGAAAATCCTGACGGCCGGGGCCGCGGTCGAAATCTGGCTGCCGAGTAGGTGATGAGCCTTGCTCGGGGCGACGGTCCGGCCTGCGGCTTCCGTCGGGCCTGCGATCCGGGCCGCGACTAAAGTCCGGCCGCGGGTCGGGTCCCCGGTCAAAATCAGGCCGTGGGCGACCGGGTGTAGGATTTCGGTCGAATTCCGGGGGGCGTACTGGGCGAACGATAGCGGGCGGGCGATCATAGACGGGGTTACGGCGCCAACGATCGCGGTCGCGATAGAAATCGCGATTGCGGTAGTTGCGATCCCAGTAGTTTCCGACGCTGAAGACCACGGTCGGAATTCCGAGGGGGCGGTAGTATTCTGGCCCGACGTAGACGCGCCGGCTCTGATAGAGTGCCTGGACATAGCGACCGGCGACCCAGCCGCGACCACCATAGAATTCCACATCGCACCACGGCACATCCGCGAGGCAACCATGGATCTCTACCGATTCGCCGGCGGGAATCACGGTTACGGCGGGATATTGCGTGCTCGGTCCGGCCCGCATGTTGACGTTGGCTGTCGCAAATCCCTCGGCTGCCTCAGCAATCGCCGGTGCGAGTAAAAGCGCGGCCGCCGCGGTGGTCTTCAACATTATGGACTTCACGTTTCAACTCCTTGGACGACGCAGGCAACCGTGCTGCCGGCGTTTTCCGAAAGGGTGCCAACCTATCTCGCGCCTGGTGTAGGCATTCGCCGCCCGGCGCCGATCTCGGCTCAATCACCTTTTTCTTTCAATGATTTGTAGTCCGCTCGGATGAACCCAAGTTGAACGAGAGAAAGCCTCGAAAAGCATTGCCCTACTTGAAAGACGGCCGCCGCATTGCGACATGACGGCCAACATATTGCAGCTGATGGAACGCTGTGCGCGCAAGCAACGTTGCCGCTTCCATCGATCTGGCCGTGGCTCTGCCGTTAACCAATCGTTAACCTTTCCAGATCACCTTGGCTGCAACATTCGCTTCCTCCTTGACCACGGATGTACTGGCATCGAAGTGGAGCGGATGACGAAAGGCCGGTTTGTTCCGGCCTTTTTGTCTTTCTGGCGTTCGAATGAGAACGCCTTTCCTGCCTGTTACTTGGCCAGCGCGTCCAGGATGCGAATCCAGGAACGGATACCCTTATGGTAGGAGACGAGTTCGTACTTCTCGTTCGGCGAGTGAATGCGGTCGTCGCTGAGACCGAAGCCGACGAGCAACGACTCCATGCCGAGCATCTTCTGGAAGTCGCCGACGATCGGGATCGATCCGCCCATGCCGATCACAACGGCTGGCTTCGGCCACTCGTCAGAAAGCGCATTCTTGGCCTTCGTCAGCACCGGAGAATCATAGGAGAGGTGGATGGCCGGCGATCCGCCATGCGGATGGAACTCGACCGAGCAATCCGCGGGGATTTTCGAGCTGATGTAGCGGCGGAAGCTTTCCCGGACAGCATCCGGATCCTGCGTGCCGACGAGGCGGAAGGAAACCTTGGCAGAGGCCTTGGCTGCAATCACCGTCTTGAAGCCCTCGCCGGTATAGCCGCCCCAGATGCCGTTGATCTCGGCAGTCGGACGCGCCCATGTCAGCTCAAGGACCGACCGGCCCTTTTCGCCAGAGGGGATCGACAGACCGACCTCGCCGAGGAAGGTCTCCGCCGTCTTGCCGAGAGTTTCCCAGGATGCCTTGATATTGGCGGGGGTT
The DNA here is from genome assembly GCF_900110205.1 of Rhizobium tibeticum. Lineage (GTDB taxonomy): Bacteria > Pseudomonadota > Alphaproteobacteria > Rhizobiales > Rhizobiaceae > Rhizobium > Rhizobium tibeticum. The sequence goes on from NZ_FOCV01000002.1 coordinate 310,911, forward strand.
TCCTCGACGCCGTCATAGAAACCTTCAAGGCTGATGCGGCCGGTTTCATCATGCAGTCCGGCAAGCGCGGCAGTCAGGATGTGAATCGGGTTTGCCGCCGCACCGCCGAAGAGGCCGGAATGCAGATCGCGATCGGCCGCGGTTACGACGACCTCCTCCCCGACGAGACCACGAAGCGCTGCGGCAATCGCCGGCGTATCACGATCCCACATGCCGGTGTCGCAAACGAGTGCGTAGTCCGCCTTCAATTCCACGGCGTTGGCGTCAAGGAATGGCTTCAGCGAAGGCGAGCCCGACTCCTCTTCGCCCTCGAAGAGGATGGTGATGCGGCAGGGCAACCCACCATTGATTTCCTTATACGCACGGCAGGCCTCCACGAAGGTCATCAACTGGCCCTTGTCGTCGGCGGTACCGCGACCGGTGAGGATCTTCCGGCCGTTGCCTAGATCTTTGATCGACGGCTCGAAAGGATCGTTCTCCCAGAGTTCAATGGGATCGACCGGCTGCACGTCGTAGTGACCATAAAACAGCACATGCGGCGCGTCGGCGCTCGCAGCGGCGTGATGGGCGACAACCATGGGATGACCGGGCGTGTCGCGCACGGAAGCATCGAACCCCAGCGTCTTGAGATAGGAAACCAGCCATTCGGCCGCCTTGCGGCACTCGGCCCTGTAGGCCGGGTCGGTGGAGATGGATTTGATCCGCAAGAGTTCGAACAGCTTGTCGAGGCTTGATGGCAAATTCTGGTCCGCGCGCGAAAGCACTGGCATAACATCGGTCATTTTCGACTCCTTTCGAAATTCCGCGGGACGATAGACCAAAGGTCGATCGCTTTCGAGGCGAAAAAGACCGGGGAAAAAGTCTCCGTTGAAAAAGAACAAAGCTCATGGATACCGGAAGATGAGGGCATGAAATCGCAGATACAATTTACAGTTATTTAGGAGAGCCTAAATAATCTGTCGCCAATCGTTGTTCGAGGTGAGATATGTTCTCTGTGGTCACCTGCATTCGCGACAACCATGACTGGCGCCTGATCATTGCCGCGGTCATCGTTTGCCTCATCGGCAACCTTGCCTCGATGCTGCTTCTGTCGCGCGCCCGTGAATGCGATCTTGGGCAGCAACGAAACTGGATCATGGCTTCGGCATTTGCCTGCGGCGTCGGCATCTGGGCCACACATTTCATCTCAATGCTCGCCTACGATGGTGGCTTTACGATCACCTACGGGCTCGGCCTGACGGCGCTCTCCGTCGTGTTCGCCATATGCGTTTCCTGGTTGGCGATTCTTGTCGCCTCCGGGGAGCGAGCGATTATTCTTTCGTCTCGGGTGGCGTCTTGATGGCGCTGGGCATCGGGTCGATGCACCTGACGGGGATGCAGGCGATCGAGGCACAGGTCGACATCGTCTACAACCTCCAGGCAACATTCGTTGCTCTCTCGATAGGTGCAGTGCTTTCCAGCCTTGCCTTTCTCTCTTTCAAGAAACTGACCGGCGCGAAGCGACTGCTCGTGTCGGCGATCGCCATGGTCCTCGCCATCGCCGCGATGCATTTCACATCCATGAGCAGTATCGCTCTCGTTCCGCAGGCTGGTCGAGACGTGACGACAACGGTTCTTGAGCCAAAGACACTCGCCGCAATCATCATGGCAATATCGACAGCGCTGATCCTGGTTGCGCTCGTCGGGGCGTTCCTGGAGAGCCATCTGACTGATCTGCGAGGCCTTGCAAACGCGTCGATGGAAGGACTGCTCATCCTGCGCGAAGGGAGAATCGTCGACGCCAATGAGCGCTTCCAGGAAATGTCAGGCTGGCAACTGGCCGAATTGCTCGGGACTGATCCAGCCTCCTTGCTGATGAGCATGGATGGGCGTGCAACGATCTCCCATCAGGAAACGCCGCTGACGACCAGGGACGAGCGCGAGATGCCGGTGGAAACCATGGCCCGCCGTATGGTCTATCGCGGACGCAACTGCGAGGTTCTCGTGCTTCGCGATCTGACCGAGCGCAAGCGCACCGAGAAAATGATCGAACATCTGGCGCAGCACGATGTTTTGACGGGATTGCCGAACCGCTCGCTATTCGACACGCGTATCCGGCACGCGCTTCAACTGGCACAGCGCAAGCGCACGCAGATTGCCGTTTTCTGTTTGGACCTCGACCGCTTCAAAGCCGTCAACGACATCTTTGGACACGCCGAAGGCGACCGGATCTCTGTAAGGTCTCGGCGATCCTGCAGCGCGTGGCAGGCGAAGGCGATACCGTTGCCCGTCTGGGCGGCGACGAGTTTGCGATCATCCAGACGGGCAAGCAGCAGCCGGACGCGGCGCGCAGGCTCGCCGATCTCATCCTTGGCGGTCTGGCGGCCGAAATGGACATCGCCCGCGATCCGACGGCCGTCGGCGCCAGCGTCGGCATCGCGATCTATCCCACGGATGGGAGCAGCGCGCAGGAGCTGAGCGACAATGCCGACACTGCGCTTTACCGCGCCAAGCATGCTGGTCGCAGCAAGGCCTGCTTCTTCGACGCGGAGATGGACGAGGCTGTCCGCGCCCGTCGGCAAATCGAGGCGGAGTTGCGGCACGCGACGACGCGCAGCCAGCTATCCGTGAATTACCAGCCGATTCTCGACAGCAGAACCGGCTCAATCACCGGCTATGAAGCACTGATGCGGTGGAACCGGCCGGGGCACGGCATGAGTGAGCCCGAGGTTTTCATCAGCATTGCCGAGGAAAGCGGCGTGATCGTGCAGCTGGGTGAGTGGGTGCTGCGCCAGGCCTGTACCGAAGCGGCGCGCTGGCCGCAGCCGCTGTCGATCGCCGTCAACGTCTCGCCGGTGCAGTTCATGCTTCCGAACCTCTGCGAAGGGGTCGCAGCAATCCTCGAGGAGACCGGTCTGGCGCCTCACAGGCTGGAGCTGGAAATTACCGAGGCTGCATTTGAGCGCGACCGAAGCAATGTCATCGCAACGCTGATGCGTCTGCACGGGCTTGGCGTACGCATCGTCATGGACGACTTCGGAACGGGCTTCTCGTCACTTTCGAACCTGCGTGCCCTGCCCTTCCACAAGATCAAGGTGGACCGGAGCTTCACAGGCATCCTCGAGCACGATGCGGTCGCCCGTTCCATCGTCCGTGCCATCATCGGCCTTGGTCACAGCCTGGGGATTCAGGTTGTGACCGAAGGTGTCGAAACGGAACTCCAGCGCCAGATCGTTATCGAGGAAGGCTGCGAACAGTTGCAGGGTCTGCTTCTCGGCAAGCCTGATATCGAACCGAGCGTGAAGCTGGCTGCGCGCGAGAACTTTCTTTCAGTGCACGGAGACGGGTTTGACCGCCCTTGCAACGCGACGACCATAACGGCAGCGGAATAGGGCCAACTCAGAGCTTCTTGGCATTGTCTAGAAGACGGCGGATATATTCAAGGGTCAATTCGCGTTCGAAGCTTTTGAAGCCCTGAAAGAGCGCGAGGTCGGCTTCACGCGCCGCCTCGATCGCGTCGTCTTCCATGCCCTTGGCCTTGTCCGTGAGGAAGATCAGCTGGGCGCGCTTGTCGGACGGATGCGGACGGCGATCGATCAGCCCGTCGCGCGCCATGCGTGCAAGCGTGTTCGCCATGGTCGCCTGTTCGATATCGACGCGAGCCAGCAACTGTTTCTGCGTGAGCCCGTCTTCGGCCCACAGTTCGAGAAGAACCGGGAATTGCCCTGGCGAAAAGCCGAGCCTCGCCGCGCGCTGCTGCAGCGAACGAGCGAAGCCCTTGGCCAGCTGGCTGGCAAGATAGGCTCCCGAGTCCATACGATTAATTCCCATTTTTCTCAGTTAGGCGCAAATACTCGACAAAACAATTCAACAAATCGAATGCGATGTACCACAAATACATTCATCGCAGGCTGTCCGTCGGAAGATAGTGCAGAAAAACAAAGCCGCCATAGCCTGGAGGTGTGGCTATGGCGGCTCTAAAATGGGGACAAAGGCCCGGAGAGGGGATAAGGCCTTTGTCCAAGTCCGATGCGGCGGGGGACAAGCCAGCTATCAGACCCTCGACGCGATCAACACGATCAAACGCCGGTGTTAATCATTTGTGATCGCGAATGTGGCTTTTCAAGGGAAAGCTAAAGATTGACTATTACAAATTAGTAACAGTTTGGTGAGGCAGAAACTTTTCGCCCTCGGAACTTTATATGGACCTTCCGGGGTGGCCGCGCTATCCATGACGCCATGAAAAAAGGCGATCATCTTTTCCTTGTCGACGGCTCCGGTTTCATCTTTCGAGCCTTTCACGCACTCCCGCCCCTGACCCGCAAGTCCGACGGTTTGCCGGTGGGCGCGGTGTCGGGATTTTGCAACATGCTGTGGAAACTCCTGACCGATGCGCGCGACACATCGGTTGGCGTGACCCCAACGCATCTGGCCGTCATCTTCGATTATTCGGCAAAGACGTTCCGCAAGGATCTCTACGACGCCTACAAGGCAAACCGCTCGACGCCGCCCGATGAACTCATTCCTCAGTTCGGCCTCATCCGCCACGCGACGCGCGCCTTCAACCTGCCGTGCATCGAGACCGAAGGTTTCGAGGCCGACGACATCATCGCAACCTATGCTCGCCAGGCCGAAGCGGTCGGCGCCGACGTGACGATCGTATCCTCGGACAAGGATCTGATGCAACTCGTCACGCCGAACGTCCACATGTACGACAGCATGAAGGACAAGCAGATCGCCATTCCCGATGTCATCGAGAAATGGGGCGTACCGCCCGAGAAGATGATCGATCTTCAGGCGATGACCGGCGACTCGGTCGACAACGTACCGGGCATCCCAGGCATCGGCCCTAAGACAGCTGCGCAGCTTCTGGCTGAGTATGGCGACCTCGACACGCTTTTGGAGCGTGCGACGGAAATCAAGCAGGAAAAGCGCCGCCAGGCGATCATCGAAAACGCCGACAAGGCCCGCCTGTCGCGTGAGCTGGTGCGGCTGCGCACGGACGTGCCGCTGGAGCTCGGGCTGGAAGCGCTCATCCTGGAGCCGCAGAACGGGCCGAAGCTGATCGGCTTCCTGAAGGCAATGCAGTTCACATCGCTGACGCGGCGCGTGGCTGACGCCTGCGATTGTGATGCCAGCGCCATCGACGCCATCGACGTTCCGGTGGAATGGGGTGCAGCGGCACGCGGCCCCGATCTCGACGTCGCCCAGCCGGAGCCGGTTGCCGGTGGCATTCCCGACGTCGCCGGCGACTCGGTGCCCGTTCCCGCGAAAGCGAATGGCGCAAACGGTCGTGAAGGCACTTTCCTGCCAGGCGATCTTGCCAAGGCGCGCGCCGAAGCGTTCGCCTCCCTTCCCTTCGACCATTCGCGCTACGTCACCATCCGCGATGTCGCGACGCTCGACAAATGGCTTGCCGATGCGCGCGACACGGGACTGGTCGCCTTCGATACCGAAACCACGTCGCTCGATGCGATGCAGGCCGAGCTCGTCGGATTCTCGATGGCGATTGCCGAAAACGACAAGAATCCCACCGGCACCAGCATCCGCGCCGCCTATGTCCCAATCGGCCACAAGACAGGCATCGGCGATCTGCTCGGCGGCGGACTTGCCGACAATCAGATTCCGATGCGCGACGCCCTTCCCCGACTGAAGGCACTGCTGGAAGACGAGTCGATCCTGAAGGTCGCCCAGAACCTCAAATACGACTACCTGCTGATGAAGCGTTACGGCGTCGAAACGAAGAACTTTGACGATACGATGCTCATTTCCTACGTGCTGGACGCTGGAACCGGGGCGCACGGAATGGATTCGCTGTCGGAGAAGTTCCTCGGCCACACGCCGATTGCCTATAAGGACGTGGCCGGCAGTGGTAAGTCGAACATTACATTCGACCTCGTCGACATCGACCGCGCCACGCACTATGCCGCCGAAGATGCCGACATCACATTGCGGCTCTGGCTCGTTTTGAAGCCGCGCCTTGCCGCCGAAAAGCTGACCACGGTCTACGAGCGCCTTGAGCGGCCGTTGCTTCCTGTTCTGGCGCACATGGAAGCGCGCGGCGTCACCGTCGACAGGCAAATTCTCTCGCGTCTGTCCGGCGACCTCGCACAGGGCGCCGCCGCATTGGAGGATGAGATTTACAAGCTTGCAGGTGGGCGCTTTACCATCGGCTCGCCGAAGCAGCTGGGCGACATCCTGTTCGGCAAGATGGGGCTCGCCGGCGGCAGCAAGACGAAAACCGGCCAGTGGTCCACATCGGCAAGCGTCTTGGAAGACCTCGCAGCAGCAGGCTTCGAGTTGCCACGTAAGATCGTCGACTGGCGCCAGCTGACCAAGCTGAAGTCGACCTACACGGATGCGCTGCCGGGATACATCCATCCCGAGACGAAGCGGGTTCACACCTCGTATTCACTGGCATCGACGACAACCGGTCGTCTCTCGTCCTCAGAACCGAACCTGCAAAACATCCCCGTGCGCACGGCGGAAGGTCGCAAGATCCGCACCGCCTTCATCTCGGCACCGGGCCACAAGCTGATCTCGGCCGACTATAGCCAAATCGAGCTGCGCGTGCTCGCGCACGTCGCCGAGATTCCGCAGCTGACGCAGGCCTTTGCTGATGGCGTCGATATTCATGCCATGACCGCATCGGAGATGTTCAGCGTACCAGTCGAGGGCATGCCGTCCGAGGTGCGGCGTCGAGCGAAGGCAATCAACTTCGGCATCATCTACGGCATTTCCGCCTTCGGTCTTGCCAATCAGCTGTCGATCGAACGCTCGGAAGCGGGCGACTATATCAAGAAGTACTTCGAGCGCTTCCCCGGCATCCGTGATTACATGGACAGCCGCAAGCAGATGGCACGCGACAAGGGCTACGTCGAAACGATCTTCGGGCGGCGAATCAACTATCCGGAGATTCGCTCTTCCAATCCGTCGGTGCGCGCCTTCAACGAACGTGCGGCCATCAACGCCCCGATCCAGGGATCGGCCGCGGACATTATCCGCCGGGCGATGATCAAGATGGAGCCGGCGCTGGCGGAGGCGGGACTTGGCGACCGCGTCCGCATGCTCTTGCAGGTGCATGACGAATTGATCTTCGAGGTCGAGGATGCTGACGTCGAAAAGGCGACGCCGATCATCGTTTCGGTCATGGAAAATGCCACTATGCCGGCGCTTGAGATGCGCGTGCCGCTGAAGGTCGATGCGCGTTCGGCGACCAACTGGGACGAAGCGCACTAGCGCTTCGTCGAAAATCCATTAAAATTTTCATTACCTTGCAAGCAATTGATATAAAACATTTTTCTTGTACTTTCCCGCCGAAACGCCGCGCAGGCAGAAGGAACTTATTAACCTTCATTTCCTAATCCGGAAGCGGGTAATAGTTGCTAATCATGAGTGAGTAGCGGTCGTATGCGCTTTCCTAGAACCAATCTGACAGGGGCCGAGGATATTTCCACGGAAGTCGAAGGTGAACAGCTGCAGGAACACGCGGGCGAGAAGCCTACGGCACCAATCTGGCAGAGCAATTTTTCACTGGCTCCGAACGTGCGGTTCACCCGCACGCCCGAGAATCTGATCAATCCCAAACGCGTGCCGGTCCTCCCGGTTCACACGCCGCCTCTTGCGACACAGGAACACGTTGCGGCAGACATCTGTGTCAGCGCACAGCCGCCGGCACCGGTCGTCGTCAACGTTCCGTTCGACGTTTACGAACCGGAGACCCCGGCCGTGAACGAGATGCCGCAGGCTGCAACTGCGTCGCCGGCGATTTCGGTCGAGCCCGATGCTGAAACGCATATCCGCGCATCCACCGAACTGGCGTCCATCTCTGACTTCGCGTTCTGGGAAGTCATGGCCTTCGAGGAAGCTCCGGCCGAACCGATCTTGCTTCCTCAGGTTTGCCTGCCGAGACCCGAGGTCAGTCCGGGCTCGATCATCAGCCGGTTCCGGATCTTGGAATGGCAGCCTGGCCGGCAACGGCCCGCAACAGCTGTTGCACAGGCGGCAGTTCCGCCGCCAGTCACCCCGGCTTTGGCTGCGCCAGCCCCTGCTTTGACACGCAACCGCGCAACGCAGCCCCATGTCGAGGAAGTGTCGGCGGTGCAGCCGAAAACGCAGCCCATCGCTCTGGTGCCGGTCCGCACACAGGCGCCGCAGCCGCTTGCGCCCGCACCGCGTTTTGCTGCGCAGAAGATTGTCCCCTCCAGGATCGATGCCTCCGGTTATGAATTCCCCCCGCATTCACTGCTGCAGGAGCCGCCGGAACGGGTTGGCGAGATCATGTCGCAGGAGACGCTGGAGCAGAATGCCGGTCTTCTCGAGAGCGTACTTGAGGATTTCGGCATCAAGGGCGAGATCATCCATGTCCGCCCCGGTCCCGTCGTCACGCTTTATGAGTTCGAGCCGGCGCCTGGCGTCAAATCCTCACGCGTCATCGGCCTGGCCGACGATATCGCCCGTTCGATGTCGGCGCTCTCGGCACGCGTTGCGGTGGTCCCCGGCCGCAATGTCATCGGCATCGAACTGCCGAACGTGCTGCGCGAAACCGTCTATTTCCGCGAGATGATCGAGAGCCAGGATTTCGAGAAGAGCGGCTACAAGCTGGCGCTCGGCCTCGGCAAGACGATCGGCGGCGAGCCTGTGATCGCCGAGCTCGCGAAGATGCCACACCTGCTCGTCGCCGGCACGACGGGTTCGGGCAAGTCCGTCGCCATCAACACGATGATCCTGTCGCTGCTCTACCGGATGTCGCCGCAGCAATGCCGCCTGATCATGGTCGATCCAAAGATGCTCGAACTCTCCGTCTACGACGGTATCCCCCATTTGCTGACGCCTGTTGTCACCGACCCCAAGAAGGCGGTCATGGCGCTGAAGTGGGCGGTGCGCGAGATGGAGGATCGCTATCGCAAAATGTCGCGCCTCGGCGTGCGCAACATCGACGGCTACAACAGCCGCGTGGCGCAGGCGCGCGACAAGGGCGAGACCATCCACGTCATGATTCAGACCGGCTTCGACAGAAGCACCGGTGCGCCGATCGAAGAGCAACAGGAAATGGACCTGACGCCGATGCCATACATCGTCGTCATCGTCGACGAGATGGCCGATCTGATGATGGTCGCCGGCAAGGAAATCGAAGGGGCGATCCAGCGCCTGGCGCAGATGGCGCGCGCCGCCGGCATCCACCTGATCATGGCCACTCAGCGTCCATCCGTCGATGTCATCACCGGCACCATCAAGGCGAACTTCCCGACACGCATCTCCTTCCAGGTGACGTCGAAGATCGACAGCCGCACTATCCTTGGCGAACAGGGCGCGGAGCAGCTGCTCGGTCAGGGCGACATGCTTCATATGCAGGGCGGCGGACGTATTGCCCGCGTGCACGGGCCGTTCGTTTCGGATACCGAAGTGGAGAAGGTCGTCGCGCATCTAAAGACGCAGGGTCGGCCGGAATATCTCGACACCGTCACGGCAGACGAAGAGGAAGAGGTCGACGACGAGGACAGCGCCGTCTTCGACAAGGGCGACATGGCGGCCGAGGACGGCAACGATCTCTACGACAAGGCCGTCAAGGTCGTCCTGCGCGATAAGAAGTGCTCGACCTCCTACATCCAGCGCCGTCTCGGTATCGGCTACAACCGCGCAGCTTCGCTTGTCGAACGCATGGAGAAGGAAGGCCTCGTCGGCCCGGCAAATCATGTCGGCAAAAGAGAGATCGTAACGGGGCGCGGCGGCGAGAGCGAGTGATCGCTTCGTCTGCGGCAGCCCCTGATACGGCTGCCGCAGACGACAGAAAACCCCGCGCCGGAGAGATCTCCGCGACGGCATGGCTCGGGTGATAATGGGCAGGCGGTGGTGTTGGTGGATGGGGATTGTCAGGCGGTAAAAGCCTGTCCGATCGCATCGGTGTTTCCGGAGCTTCCGGGCCAACAGGAGCGTCTGACGGCCCCTCCTTCCGGATGGACCGTCGACCCTGACGGCTTCGATCCACCTCTTGCAACCATCACCGGACGCCGGACTTTCGACCAGTTCTGTCAAATCCGGTTGGCGATCCGGCTCCCTGTCCAACGACGCGATCAGTATGCGGCTCGGCAAGTGGTTGAGATCCCTCCCAAGTCTTTTATCGCACAGGAAAATTATCCGCGCGGCAACTTGGTCTCGGCCTTGGCCAGCCGCAGCGTCTCGGCTACGAAGTCGCTTTTGCCGCCGGTATAGACGTCCCAATCGCCGTCAGCCTTTCTGGCAAGGTGCTGTTTCAGCGACTGATACTGTGCCGCACGGTCCGGGTGGAGCCTGAGATAGTCGCGGAATAGGAGGCGGTCGCGGTGAGCCGGATTGCCTGATGTGCAGAGATAGAGACGCAGGCCATAGCAATCGTGATCGCGGGTGAAGGTCCAGCGGCCTTCGCCATGGGGATCGCCGTGATCCCGAAAACCGGCGGATGGAAGCAACGCGGCGAGCTCGGCCAACGCCGTTTCATTCGCAAGCACGGCATCGAGATCGATTTTCGGCTTGGCGGCCAGGCCCGGAACCGAAGTGCTGCCGATGTGCTCGATTACGAGAATATGATCGGCGGCCAGACCGAGGAGTTCGGCCCTTGCGGCCTTGAAGAGGTCAGGCCATTTTGGGTCGTAGTCGACTACCCTGACCGGCCGCATCGTTGTCCCTTAGCCGATCTCCGCCAGGCAGGCGCTCAGCGCCTCGACCATGCGGCGTTCGCCCTCTTCGCGTGAATCGCTGTTGTCGAGATCGACGACGTCGTAGTCGCCGCGGACGGTGAGCGGGCCGCGGGCGAGCCTTGCCATGATATCTTCATGTGTCTCGCGGCCGCGAGCCTCCAGGCGGCTTGCCAGCACCTCGGCACGCGCCGTCACATTGATGACCTTCAGTCGCGGAAAAACGGCCTTGAAGTGGTGAAGCGCCGAACGGGAGCCATTGGCGACGACCAGATTTCCCTGCGCAAGGGATACCGACACCTCCGCCGGAATGCCATACTTCAGGCCGTGCGCTTCCCACCAAACCGAGAAGCTTCCGGCCTGCTCCATGGAGGCGAAGCCCTGGTCCGACACGGCGAGATGATGTTCCCCGCCGGCCTCGCTGTCACGGGTGATGACGCGACGGACGAAATGCACGTCCGGGCGCCCCCGGAAGTACTTGGCTGCGAGCGCCATCAGCGTGTCCTTGCCGGCGCCGCTCGGACCGACGACAACGACCATGATGCCGCGCTCGGTTCCGGGAACGATGTGGGGCTCGTGCGAGGGCATCATGCGACGCGGCGCCCTTCGCGCCACACGGAGCGGGTGACGGGAACGCCATGGTCGCGGAAAACGCGGACGACATCGGCGCGCAGACCGGTTGCGATGCGGCCGCGATCATTGAGGCTGACGGTACGGGCCGGCGTCGCAGTGACCATGGCGATCGCCTTCGGCAGCGAAATGCTCTCGACCTCGTCGGCGATGAGGAACGGCGCGTAGAGCAGGCTGAGCGGCACGTAATCCGAGGACAGCACGTCGAGGACGCCGCGTTCGGCGAGATCGCGGGCGGCGATGTTGCCGGAGTGCGACTTGCCGCGCACGATGTTCGGCGCGCCCATCAGCACGCTCATGCCGTGCTCATGCGAGGCCTTGGCGGCATCGAAGCTGGTCGGGAATTCCGCCAGGCGAACACCGTTTTCGATGGCTTCGTCGACATGCGCCAACGTTGCATCGTCATGGCTGGCAACGGTGATGCCACGCTCGGCGCAGACCCTGGCAATCGCGATGCGGTGCGGCGTGGAATTGCGCTCGGATTCGCCAACGCGCTTTTCGATGAAGCGGGCGAACTCGACATCGGAGAGGCCGCGCTTCTTCTGGTAGTAGAAGATGTACTGGTTCATGGTCTGGAACTGACGCTGACCCGGGGCGTGGTCCATCAGCGATACGAGGCGAACGTAGGGATCGTTCTCGAAGTCGGCGAAATGTTCCAAAACATTGTCGGCGGAGACTTCGCAGCGCAGGTGGATCAGGTGCTCGGCGCGCAACCGGCCTTCCTGCTCGGTCTTCTGGATGGCGTCGGCCATCTCACGCATTTCGCCGTGCTCGAAGCCGCCGTCCTCGTCGGCTCCCATGCGCAGGCAGTCGAAAACGGTCGTGATGCCGGATGTGACGATCTGGGCGTCGTGGGCCTGGATCGCCGCGATCTTGTTCCAGCGCAGGCCAGGGCGCGGCGAATAGTGGCCCTCGAGATGATCGGTGTGCAGTTCGACGAGACCCGGGATCAGATAATCGCCTTCGAAATCCTCACCGACCGTGGAGCTGCCCGTCGAGATATCGGCGATCTTGCCGTCGCGGACGAGGACCGATCCTTCGATGATCTCATCCTCGAGGACAATGCGGGCGTTGGAGAAGACGGTTTCTGTGGTCATCGGATCAGGTCTTTCAGTTTTTGGCGCCAGCAAGCGGCCACCAGGAATGGGCTTTGAACGGCGCCCCACGCGCCTCTTCAACGAAAACGGCAAGGCCCGTGATCGCGAGCGGCCGGCCGGTGAACGCGGCAAAACGCTCGGTCAGAATGGCCTTCATCACGCCGGCGCGCTCCTCCGGCACCTGGCCGGTCAGCGTCATGTGGAAACCGAAGTCATCCATCACATAAGGATAGCCCCAGCGCAACAGATTGGCACGCTGGCTCTCGCTCAGCTTCTCTGGGTTCCGGCGGGAAATGTCGGCCTCCGACAGGGCGGCCCGGAACGGTTCGAAGAATTTTACCACCGTTGCCGCGAAATCTTGAAGCGGCGGGTGCAGCGAAGCCGGCACGAGCGCGAAAAACTTGCCCAACTGCCCCAGGACCAGCTCGGGGATTTCGAACGCCGGCGTGCGGGCGGCGAAATCCTCGGCGACTTGAAGTAGGTCCTGTTCGGTGACCGAGGCGGCGAGCGTGAAGGGGGCCTTGATTGTCGCATGGAAGGCGTAGCGACGAGGCTCGGCGGTCAACTCGAATTGCTCGGCGGCAGGCAGGTCGAAATGATCGGGAGCCGGGTAAGTTTCGCCGGTGAATGCATCACGGCCGAGCCAGAGCGCAGCCGTTCCGTTCAAAGGATCATCCTTCGGCGGTGTGAAATAGAGTGCGTAGCGCAAGGCTCGTATCCTGGGAATCAATCGGAATGCGGATGGCAGTCTTCAGTGATTTGACCGCCACCGCAAGCTGGCTTCCGGCTAAAAGATTTCCGTGACAGAATGATGATGATCCCGAACGATCCCGTGTTTTTTCAGGGGACCTTGGTGCCCATCAGCCGGTGGCGCAGCGCGTTCGAGGCCATGTCGAACAGGAAGACGACGATGAGGATCAACAGCACCATATAGGCGACGTTTTCCCAGTTGGCGTTGGTGCGCATCGCTTCCCAGAGCTTGAGGCCGATGCCGCCGGCACCGACGGCGCCGATGATGGTCGCACCGCGGACGTTCGATTCCCACTGGTAGAGCGTCTGGCTGACGAAGACCGGCACGATCTGCGGGATGATGCCGTAGCGATGGGTGAGCACGGTGGAGGCGCCCGTCGATTTGATTCCTTCGCGCGGCTTGTTGTCGATATTCTCGAGGCCCTCGGAATAGAGCTTGCCGAGCGTGCCAGTCTCCGTGAGGAAGATGGCGCCGCTACCGGCGAGCGGGCCGGGGCCGAAGGCACGGGTGAGGAACAGCGCCCAGATCAGCATGTCGACCGAACGCAGGAAATCAAAGGCTCGCTTCAGCACCTGGTTGACCACGCGGTTCGGCGTGATGTTGCGCGCGGCGAAGAAGGCCAGCGGAAAGGCCAGCAGGGCGCCGAGCAGCGTGCCGAGGAAGGCCATGACGATAGTCTGGAAAAGCTTGGTCCAGACGTCGCCATGCTGCCAGGCGCTGTTGTTCCAGACATTGTCGAAGGCGAGCGACAGGTTGGATTGGCCGGGCTTCAGTTCCGGCCCCGAAACAATCAGGCTCAGCACCTCGCCCACCGGCTTGTCGAAGAAGGGGGACTGGGTGTCGAAGACGAAATTCGCCCAGCCGAGGAAACGCTTGCGCACCTTGACGCGATCAACCGAGATGCTGACGTCGCCGGCAAAGCCGAGATCGGCCAGGACGTTGTCGTCATAGACCGTCATCCAGCTCGGCACAGGGCCGATGACCTTCGGCGCGCCGCTGGAGACGTCCACCGGCACGCTGAGGCCGCGGGCGGTCACCGTCGTTTCCGTCTTGGAGACGATAACAGTGCGGCCCGTTCCGCTGACCGAAACGGTGACGCTGCCATCCGGATTGTTGATGACCCAATTGGGATGCGGGTCGTCACCGAGCGGCGAGAAGCGCGGATATTTGACCGTAATGCCGTCGTCGCCGATGCGGAACTCCGGCTGCACGTCGTAGCTCACCCACTGGCTGAGATAGAGGCCGACGCGCTCCCAATGGGCATCAGCAAGCAGCTTCGGCAGGTCGAAGAACCACGTTGCGTAGAGCGCATAGACGAGCGTCGCGATGACGGCCATCAGACCGCCGAAGCGCTGCCGGAAGGAGCGTTTGAAATACTCCGGGTAGCGCTGCTCGATCTCGTGCATCCGGTTGGCGTCGATCACCGTCATGGCGGACCTCAATGCTGCAAAAGGAAGGCGTGCTCGCCGACGAGGCGGCGGCGCAGCCATGCGGAGAACTGGTCGACCGCAACGATGGTGATGAAAAGCAGGAGGACGAGGGCGACCGTCTTGGCGCCGAAGCCGCGCGAGATCGAGAGCTTCAGTTCCTCGCCGATACCGCCGCCGCCGACCGCACCGATGATGGTGGAGGCGCGGACGTTGATCTCAAGGCGCAGCAGTGCGTAGGAGACGAAATTCGGCATGACCTGCGGCAGCGCGGCAAAACGCACGCGCTCCGACCAGCTGGCGCCGACAGCTTTCATGCCCTCGTCCGGCTTCATGTCGATGTTTTCGACGACTTCGTAGAAAAGCTTGCCGAGCGCGCCGATGGTGTGCAGGCTGACGGCGATGATGGCGGCGACCGGGCCGATCGACAGAATCGCCGAAAACAGGCCGGCGATGACGATCTCGGGAAAGGCGCGCAGGAATTCGGTGAGCCGCTTGGCAACGATGCGCAACGGATTGGAGGGCGCGAGATTGCGCGCGACAAGAAAGCTGAGCGGTACGGCGAAGATGAAGCCGATGATGGTCGAGACCAACGCGACATTGATCGTGATGATCATCAGCTCGAAATATTCGGGGATATAGAAGCCACCCCAGACCGGAACGCGACCCTCGGCGAAATTATACTCTTCGCCGGTCTTCTGCATCGGGTTTGCGATATCCAACAACGCGCGCCAGACGTCGTTCCAATCCTTGGGAATGAGCCAGCTCAGAAAATCGAAGAGGTGCGGCAGGCGGTCGAAGAAATGGCCGGCATTGCTCTCGTCGGCAAAGCGTACCGAGGCGACGAAGGCAGTAAGCAGGATCACCAGACCGAGGCCGGTATAGAGGCGGCGGCGAGCCACCATCTTGCCCCAGGCGTCACCGATTTCACGGGCGCTTTGCGGCGTGGCCGGCGCGTGGGCGTTGGGATCGGCAAAAGTCATGAACGGTGTCCGCTTTCTTCGCAGGAAAAAGGGCGGCCTGTTACGGCCGCCCTTCAGCTATCAGGATCGATTAACCGCCGATGGCAGCCTTACGAGCGTCGATAATGGCGTTGTAGAAATCAGGCTGAACCTTGGTGTAGCCCTGGTAGTCGCCGCCCTCGATGGCTGCGAAGCACTTGGCGTCCGTCGTTGGCAGCTTCGTGAAGAAGTCGGTGAGCTTTGCCTGCCAATCGGCGCCGAGTTCGTTGCGAACGACGAGCGGACCGTTCGGGATCAACGGCGAACGCCAGACTTCGACGAGCTTGTTCGGGTCTACGGTGCCCTTGTCGACAGCCTTGCGGAAGGTGCCAGAGGTGTAACCGTCCTTGAAATCGCCGATGCCAGAAGAGTCGTCGACAGCGATGTCGACCTTGCCGTCGTAAGCAGCGAGAAGGTTGTTCTCGTGGCCGCCGTTGAACTGCGTGGAGGCGAAGTACTTGTCATTCGGCATGCCCGTGTCCTTCGGGATCTGCGTCAGCGGAATGAGGTAGCCCGAGGTGGAGTCCGGATCGGCGTAGCCGAGCTTCTTGCCCTTGGCATCCTTGATGTCCTTGATGCCCGAGGACTTGAGAGCAAGACCGATCGAGTGGTAGCCGGTCGAGCCGTCCTTCTGGACCGTCGTCAGGATCGGGGTCACAGCCTTTTCGTCCTTGATAGCGATAGCAGCGTAGCCGGAAGCGCCGAGTTCTGCGAAGTCGAGCGTGCCACCGAGCAGACCCTGGATAACGCCGTCATAGTCAGCAGCCGGGAAGAGCGAGACCTTCTCGAAGCCGAATTCGGTCTTCAGGTGGTCGGCAAGGCAAGCGTAGTTGCGCAGACGGTCAGCTTCGTTTTCGCCGCCGAGAATACCAACGCGGAATTCCTTGAGGTCTGCAGCATGCGAAACGCCGGCAAGCGCAAACAGCGCCGTCGCGGCAAAAAGTGCTTTCTTCAACATGGTTCTCTCCTGATTGGCCGGCATCCCCGGCAACTCTGTTTAAGAAGAAGTTTGCCCATGACGCGGGCTTGCGATCGAGGCCGCCCCTCTCAGAGACCGGCCAGCGCCAGCGGTTGCAGGCCAGCGGATTGTTGCGCGGCCGCGGCCGTGGGAATGTTGATCGAGGTCGAGGTCATCGTCTCGTCGATGCCGGCGCCGTCCTTGTGAGTGCCGTAGATCTGCTTGACGGCACCGGCCGTCAGTTCGGACGGCTTGCCGTCGAAGACGACACGGCCGGCGGCCATGCCGACGATGCGTTCGCAGTAGTTGCGAGCCGTATCCAGCGTGTGCAGGTTGGTGACGACGGTGATGCCTTCGCGCTCGTTGATGTCGCGCAGCGCGTCCATGACGATCTTGGCGTTGAGCGGATCGAGCGAGGCAATCGGCTCGTCGGCAAGCACCATCTTCGGGTTCTGCATCAGTGCGCGGGCAATGGCGACGCGCTGCTGCTGGCCGCCGGAGAGCGTGCCGGCCATTTGCAGCGCGGTCTGCTCGATGCCGAGGCGCTCAAGAGCTGCGATCGCATGAATGCGCTCCTCGCGTGTGAAGATACCGAGCAGGCTCATTGCGGTCGGGCGATGGTTCAGACGGCCGAGCATGACGTTGGTCAACACGTCGAGACGCGGAACGAGATTGAACTGCTGGAAGATCATGGCGCAATCGCGCTGCCAGTTGCGCAATGCCTGGCCGCGCAGGCTGGAGACCTCGACACCCGCGAACTGGATCGATCCGGAGGTCGGCTCCTGCAGGCGGTTGATCATGCGCAGCAGCGTAGACTTGCCGGCGCCGGAACGGCCGATGATGCCGACCATCTGGCCCTGGGGAATGTCGAGCGTCACGGAATCGACGGCTGTCTTGATTCCGAAACGGCGGGTGACATTCCTCAGCTCGAACATCATGCTCTTCCTCATAGTCCAGATGCGATATGAGGCAGTGCATTAGTCCCGCTTCATGAATGGGGAATGTCAGTTTTATGTAAGGACTGTCATAATCGGGGCCCTGGTGGGCGCGTCCCTGATGCCGAAATCCAGCCGGCCGACGTGCTGTTGCCGCTGCGATTGGACGAGAGCTACCGCCTCAGAAAGCTTTGCTGTGTGATTGCACACCCGGTCAGTCCGGACAGCAGGCGATGAGAGCGTCCGTCATTGATGGTTGACCCAATCACCCGTCAATGGCAGGCAGTTTAGAAAGGATGCTGGAGCAAAAGCGATGGATCAAACTCTCTTCAAAAGCCTGTGCAACGCCGGCAAATTTAAGGAGGCACTCGGCCTCGCCACCCGTGGGCATGAGGACGAAAAATATACGCCCAGCCGTTTCTCGATGGACAAAAAAACCGGGCTACCGATCTTCTACCGCGGCAACAAGCGCGTGGAGGCGGACGCGACCGGCGAGTGGCAATTGGCAAAGAATCCGAGGCCGTAGGCTCTCCTGAGGGGAGCGGAGTGACCGTCTCCGCAGCCTTGAGCCACCCCGGAGGCCTGCGGGATGTCAAGCGGCCCCTGGAGCGAACCCAAGGGGCTTCGTTCACTGTTCGTAGCGCGAGAGAAAATCCTCGGCACTCAGATTGCGAAAATCAGGCAAGGCGACCCGCAGGCGGTCATGATCCCAATCCCACCAGGCAAGCCGATCCATCCGCTCGCCGATTTCCTTCGGGAAGCGCTCGCGGATGAGCTTGGCCGGCACGCCGCCGACGATGGTGTAGGGTGCAACGTCCTTGGAGACCACGGCACCGGCGCCGATGACCGCACCATTGCCGATCTTGACGCCGGGTAGAATGGTGGCGCCGTGACCGATCCAGACGTCATGGCCGATGACGACGCGGTTGGAGCGGCGCCATGCGAAGAAATCGGTTTCCATATCGGCGTCCGGCCAGTAATCGGCAGCGCGGTAGGTGAAGTGGTGCAGCGTCGCGCGCCAGGTCGGGTGGTTGGTGGCATTGATACGCACTGATGCGGCGATGTTGACGAATTTGCCGATCGTCGCGCACCAGATGGAGCCGTCCTGCATGACGTAGGAATAGTCGCCGAACTCGACCTCGTCGATGCGGCAGCGCTCCGAGACTTCCGTGAAGCGGCCAAAGGTGGCGTTCCTGACGGATGCCGTTTCATGGAAATAGGGCTCGATGCCAATCTTGCGCCTCATGCGGCAATTGCCTTTCGCGGCGAGAACTTCTGGACGTCGAGAATGCGGTCGGCGACAGCTTCGCGCACTTCCTCGTCGTGGAAAATTCCGAGAAGGGCGACGCCCGCTTTCTTCTTTTCCTCGATCATGCTGACGACCACGGCACGGTTCTTGGCATCAAGCGAGGCGGTCGGCTCGTCGAGCAGGAGAACCGTGTGCTCGGTGATAAAGCCGCGGGCGATGTTGACACGCTGCTGCTCACCGCCGGAGAAAGTGGCGGGCGGAAGTTGCCAGAGCGCTTCCGGCAGGTTCAGTTTCCACAGCAGTTCGGCGGCCTTTTCCCGCGCGGTGCCGGCTTTTTCGCCGCGCGCGACCAGCGGCTCGGCGACCACGTCGATCGCCGCGACACGCGGCACAGTGCGCAGGAACTGGCTGACATAGCCGAGCGTGTGGCGGCGCACGTCGATGACCGTGCGCGGATCCGCGGTCGCCAGATCGACGATCCTGTCTTGATGCTTGATCAGGATCTGGCCGCTGTCGACGGCATAATTGCCGTAGATCATTTTCAGAAGCGAGCTCTTGCCGATGCCAGACGGCCCGCCGAGGACGACGCATTCGCCGGATGCCACGGAAAAGGACACATCCGAAACGACCGGCAGTTTGAGGCCGTCGCGCAGGTGCATGGTGAAGCTCTTGGCGACTTCAGAAACAACAAGGGGCGTTGCCATGATTTCTTTCCTTAGTTTTCGCTTACGCGCGAAGCCGGTAGCCGGCTTCCAAACAGCGTGCGCGATCAGACCTGCAGAATGGAGGAGACAAGGAGCTGCGTGTACGGCTCGCGCGGATCGTCCAGGACGCGATCGGTCAGGCCGTGCTCGATGACCTGGCCATCCTTCATCACCATCATGCGATGCGATAGCAGGCGTGCGACGGCGAGATCGTGGGTGACGATGATCGCGGCAAGGCCAAGATCGTTGACAAGACCGCGCACGAGGTCGAGCAGGCGGGCCTGCACCGAGACATCGAGGCCGCCGGTCGGCTCATCCATGAAGACGAGGCGTGGACCGGTGACCAGATTGCGCGCGATCTGCAGGCGTTGACGCATGCCGCCGGAGAAGGCGCGCGGCTGATCGTCGATACGGCCGGCATCGATTTCGACGCGCTGCAGCCAATCGACCGCCGTCGAGCGGATGTTGCCATAGTGGCGGTCACCGATCGCCATCAGGCGCTCGCCGACATTGGCGCCGGCAGATACCGTCATACGCAGACCGTCAGCCGGATTCTGATGGACGAAACCCCAGTCGGTGCGCATCAGAAAGCGGCGTTCGGCCTCGTTCATACGATAGAGATCGCGATAGGCGCCATCGCGCATGTGGCATTCGACGCTGCCGGTGGTCGGCATCAGACGGGTCGAGATGCAGTTCAGAAGCGTCGTCTTGCCCGAGCCGGATTCACCGACGATGGCGAGCACTTCGCCGGGCCAGAGCCCGAAGGAGACGTTCCGGCACCCGATGCGATTGCCGTAGAACTTCGAGACGTCGTTGACTTTGAGAAGCGGGGCGTCGGTCATTCGGCGGCCTCCTGATTGGGTGCCAACATCTCGCCGAGATGCCCATGGGCGCGGCGGTCTTCGCAGTGGTCGGTGTCGGAGCAGACGAACATGCGGCCGCCCTTGTCGTCGAGGATGACCTCGTCGAGATAAACCTCCTCGGCTCCGCACAGCGCGCAGGGCTTGCCGAAGCGCTGAATCTCGAAGGGGTAATCGTCGAAGTCGAGGCTGACGACATCGGTATAGGGCGGAACGGCATAGATGCGCTTCTCGCGCCCTGCCCCGAAAAGCTGCAGCGCATCCGACATGTGCATTTTCGGATTGTCGAACTTCGGCGTCGGCGACGGATCCATGACGTAGCGGCCGGCAACCTTCACCGGATAGGCATAGGTCTTGGAGATGCGGCCGTTATGCGCAATGTCCTCGTAAAGCTTTACATGCATGAGGCCGTATTCTTCCAGCGCATGCATCTTGCGGGTTTCGGTCTCGCGCGGCTCGAGGAAGCGGAGCGGTTCCGGGATCGGCACCTGATAGACGAGCACCTGGTTCGCTCCAAGCTTCTCTTCCGGAATGCGGTGGCGCGTCTGGATGATCGTCGCATCCTTGGTGTGCGTCGTAACCGCGACATTGGCGACCTTCTGGAAGAAAGCGCGGATCGAGACGGCGTTGGTGGTGTCGTCAGCGCCCTGATCGATGACCTTCAGCACATCGTCCGGACCGATGATCGAGGCCGTCACCTGCACGCCACCGGTTCCCCAGCCGTAAGGCATCGGCATTTCACGCGAGGCAAAGGGCACCTGATAGCCGGGAATGGCGATCGCCTTCAGGATGGCGCGGCGGATCATCCGCTTCGTTTGTTCGTCCAGATAAGCGAAATTGTAGGTGGCTAGATCGGTCATCATTGATTACCCTGTGGTTGCGGCGGCCAGACAGAAGGAAGGTCACGATGGCAGCCGATACTTCGAGCGAAGTGCTCGTGATCTTGGCTGTAATGATCTGCTTCGTCGTCCTCCCCTTCCTCTTCAAGCCGAAGACAAATGGCGTAGCTGCTGATGGCGGTGACGTCAGGCATGCTGGTGGCGGCGATGCCGCCTGCGATGCTGACGACGGTCGAGGCGGTGACGGCGGCGCAGACGGATCTCGTCATTCAGCCGCCTCCTTGACGGTGTCGCGGCCACCGGCGCGGCCGGCTGCAAATTCGCTGCGCATACGGCGGACCAGATCGAGTTCAGCCTGGAAGTCCACGTAGTGCGGCAGCTTCAGGTGCTCGACGAAGCCGGTCGACTGGACGTTGTCGGCGTGCGAAATGACGAATTCCTCGTCCTGCGCCGGAGCGGTGATGTCCTCGCCGAGCTCTTCGGCACGCAGCGCCCGGTCGACGAGAGACATCGACATCGCCTTGCGCTCGCTCTGGCCGAAGACCAGGCCGTAGCCGCGGGTGAACTGCGGTGGCGCCTTGGACGAGCCCTTGAACTGGTTGACCATCTGGCATTCAGTGACCTGGATGGTGCCGAGGGAAACAGAAAAGCCGAGTTCGGGAACATCGAACTCCACCTCGACCTCGCCGATGCGGATTTCGCCGGTGAAGGGGTGGTTGCGGCCGTAGCCGCGCTGGGTCGAATAGCCGAGCGCCAAGAGGAAGCCTTCGTCGCCGCGGGCAAGCGCCTGCAGGCGCAGGTCGCGCGTCATCGGGAACTCCATCGGCTCGCGCGTCAGATCACCGATCTCGTGATCCTCAGGCATTTCGCCATCACCCTCGATCAGGCCTTCCTGAGCGAGGATTTCCGAAACGCGCATGACGCGGCCAGATTCGGCGTCGCGCAGCGCCGGCTCGTCGACGGCGTCATCTGCCAGGAGCGACGGGTCGAGCAGGCGGTGGGTATAATCGAAGGTCGGGCCGAGCAACTGGCCGCCCGGGAGATCCTTGTAGGTGGCCGAGACACGGCGCTCGATCTTCATCCGGGCCGTCTCGATCGGGTTGGAATAGCCGAAGCGCGGCAGCGTCGTGCGATAGGCGCGCAGCAGGAAGATCGCCTCGATCATGTCGCCGCGCGACTGGCGAACGGCGAGAGCTGCGAGCATGCGATCGTAAAGCGAGGCTTCCGCCATGACGCGGTCGACGGCAAGCGCCAGCTGGGCCACGATCTGGTCGATGCCGATAGCCGGCAGCGAACGGTCGCCGCGGCGGCGATCGGCCAGCAGGCGATGGGCATTGGCTATGGCGGCCTCGCCTCCTTTGACAGCAACATACATGGGGTCACATCTCCGTTGCGGTGATCTTGGTGGTGCGCGGCAGGCAGAGGAAACGGTTGCCCGAGGTCAGAACGATGTCGATGCCCTTCGGGAAGAGCGCGCGGTTCTCCGTCCAGAGGCGGGTGAAGGTATCGGGCAGACCGATCGGCGCAATGTCCGTCACCGTCTCAATGCCCGGCCCCATCAGGGCGAGCCTGCGTCCTGCCTCGAGATCCGCCAACTCGATGACCAGGGTGGTCGAGCGATCGGGATATTCCTGCGTCCCGGCGGCAAAGAGACCGAAGGAGGACAGCGTTGTACCCGCTTCGACAAAGGCGAAGCGGGCTTCAGCCTTCTCAGGCGTTACCGGCGCGCCGGTGTAAAAGCCGAGCCAGTGAGGCACGGCCGATCTTGCGAGCCCGGCAGACAGCCATACGGGCGTATCGTGATCGCAGAGCGTTAGCGCGATCGCGCCGGCGGCAATGCCAAGCGGCGCCGGCGGAGCCGCATCTGGGGCGACCGTCTGGATCGTGCCGGGACGCGCCATCGCATCCATCAGCAGCTTGAACACGCTCTGCGCGTGGAAGACCGGCTCTGCAAAGCCGCCGGTCAGTGCTTCCGTCTTGAGGCTCATCAGTCGTCTCCGCGAACCATGGTGAAGAAATCGACGCGCGTCGCGGCCGTCTCGTCGGCCCTGCGGCGCTCTTCTGCGGCCACTCGGGCAGCGATCGGCGCAAGCAGCGTCTGCTCGACAAACTGCCGCGTCGCAGCCTCCTGCCAAAGCGCATCGAAAACGGCGGAAAGCCGCGCCTTCTCGCGGTCCGTGCCAAGCGCCTGGGCGTGGCCGACGGTGCCCGAAGCGAGACGAACGGTCGCACGCGTCACGGTCACCTCACCGAGATTGAACGGTGTACCACCGCCGCCCATGCGGCCGCGGACCATGACGAGGCCCGTTTCCGGTCCACGCACCGGCTGGACCACCGGCTTCTCCGCCAGGCCGTTCCATGCTTCAACCAATTGCGGTCGCTCTGCACGTGCGAGCAGGTCGATGACGCGCTTGCGTCCGCCTGCCGCTGCCGGCTCATTCTTCTCCGCCAAGCTCATTGCCACATCCTTTAAATGTCTATTGATATAGACAACCATACAAGATACAGTTACGCTTAAATCGCCGACGTGACAAGCGTGTGACATCAAGGGGCAAAATGGCTGGGCAGGTACAAAGACAGACAGGCGTAGCGCTATGGCGCCAGATTGCCGACCGCATTCGCCAGGCAATCAGCGCCGGGGTTTATGACGAGGCGGGCATGGTGCCGCCGGAGACGGTTCTGGCGCTGCAGTTCGGCGTCAACCGCCATACGGTGCGCAGCGCGATTGCCGCGCTTGCCCAGGAGGGCATCGTGCGCGCTGTGCAGGGCCGCGGGACACTGATCGAACGCAAGGAACGGCTGAACTTTCCGATCACCCGACGCACGCGGTTCACGACCGGTATCGGTGAGCAGGCGCGCGAAATGCGCGGGCTGCTGCTTGGGCATAGCGAAGAGAGAGCGGACGACGAGGTGGCCCGCTGGTTGAAGCTGCGGCCGGGGGCGCCGGTGATCCGCATGGAAACAGTGCGCAAGGTCGACAATCGGCCGGTCTCCTGCGCCACGGCCTGGTTTCCTGCCGAACGCTTTGCCGGCATGCCGGCGGCCTACGAGAAGACGGAATCGATCACCCGGGCCTTTGCCGAACTCGGCCTATCCGACTATGTACGCGCGACGACGGAGGTCACCGCCGCTCATGCCGACGCCGCCGATCTGGCGGCATTGGAACTGACGCCGGGGGCGATCGTCTTGATCACCAAGGCGATGAACACGGATCTTGAGGGTGCGCCAGTGCAATATGCGATCAGTCGGTTTTCAGCGGATCGGGTGCAGTTCACCATCGAGAACTGAGAAAGGCCGGGCGCGCCGGAGAATCCGGCCCTCCAAAGCTGGCATGGGATTTAGACGCCTTATCCGGACGGTCAGGCGTAAGTGCCGTGCGGCGTCAGCCGCAACAGGCGTTGCTTCCCGCCGTGCGGGCACAACACGATTGTGCCTGTTGTTTTGCAAGCCACCGATCACGCGGTTTGCAGCTGGCGGGCCGCGGCGATAGCGCGACGTGCACAGTGCCGGCCCGCAGCGTTGGCATCGCGGCGCGGTAGAGCTGCATCGGTTGAAGGCCGTCGCTGACTTCGAAGGTCAGTTTGGCTGAATCATCGAGCTTCACGTGCTCCGTGACCTTGCGGATGATCGCGCAGAATTTGCCCGCCGGCATATGGGTGCGGTCGCCCTCCTCGATATTCCAGAGCTGAATGAAAATCTCCGTCCAGGCTTCCGGGTTGGCGCCGCAGTCCAGCGCCGAAAACCGACCGGCCTTGACCTCGGTGACGTGGTAACCGGGCTTCACCGGTTGTCCATCATAGTAGAATATCAGCGGAGAATCCTTGGCATCGGCAAGTGTGCTGAGCAACAGGCCGAGGCTGATATCGTCTTCCTGAACTTTGCTATTGTCGATCGCGTTCATCTGCGTTATTTCTCATTTCAATCATTCAAGGATTGTTGAAATATGGATCAACGTCAAGCCCTCATCGCATTTGGCGCGCTGTCCCAGGAAACCCGCCTGCGCATCGTCCGCATGCTTGTGGTCGCCGGCCCGAACGGCATGGCCGCTGGGGCGATCGCAGAGCAAGCGGAGGTATCACCGTCCAACGTCTCCTTCCATCTGAAGGAGCTGGAACGCTCAGGACTGATCGCGCAGCAGCGCGAATCCCGATCGATCATCTACACCGCGAACTATGAGGCGCTCGGCGGCCTGGTTCGCTTCCTGATGGAAGACTGCTGCTCCGGGCACCCGGAAATCTGCGCGCCTGCCGCTAAGGTCGCGGCATGCTGCTCCCCTAAAATGGAGGAAGAACTGCAATGACCGCTGACCGCGTTTACAATGTGCTCTTTCTCTGCACGGGCAATTCCGCCCGCTCGATCCTGGCGGAATCCATTCTCAATGCCGAGGGCAATGGCCGCTTCAAAGCCTATTCAGCCGGCAGCCAGCCAAAAGGTGAGGTTAACCCTCTGGCGCTGAAGGAGCTTGCGGCGCTCGGTTACGCAACAAACGGCTTCCACTCGAAGAGCTGGGACGAGTTTGCCGAGCCGGGGGCGCCGGAGATGGACTTCATCTTCACGGTCTGCGACAGCGCCGCCGGCGAGGCCTGTCCGGTTTGGATCGGCCATCCCATGACCGCCCACTGGGTGTGGAGGATCCGGCCGCCGTCGAAGGCAGCGACGTCGAGAAGGGTCGCGCTTTTGCCCAGGCTGCTCGCTTTCTGAAGAATAGGATCATGGCGTTTGTCAGCCTACCGCTTGCATCGATCGACAAGCTCGCGTTGGAAACCCATCTCCATCAGATCGGCACCTTGGAGGGCGCGACCTTAAAACCATCCAGGGCAAACCGATGACCGGGTTCGATCTGCCGCGCCGGCTGGTCGCAGAGGGACTTGGGACAGCCATGCTGGTCGCAACAGTGGTCGGATCTGGCGTCATGGCAGCATCGCTGACTCAGGATGTTGGCCTGACATTGTTGGGAAACACGTTGGCGACCGGCGCAATCCTGGTGGTCCTGATCACCATCCTCGGACCGATCTCCGGAGCCCAATTCAATCCTGCGGTCTCGCTGATTTTCGCTATCTCTCGCAAGTTGCCGAAGCGTGACTTTGGGGGATATATCCTGGCTCAGATTGCCGGCGGCGTGGCCGGCACATTCGCCGCTCACCTTATGTTCGGCCTGCCGCTGGTCGAAATGTCGAGCAAGGCTCGTACCGGCGGCGCGCAGTGGTTCTCCGAAGGAGTGGCGACGTTCGGGCTGGTGGTGGTCATCCTCGCCGGCATCAAGTTCGAACAGAGGGCGGTGCCTTGGCTTGTGGGGCTCTATATCACGGCCGCTTACTGGTTCACCGCCTCCACCTCATTTGCCAATCCCGCCGTCGCTTTGGCACGGTCGTTGACCGACACCTTCGCCGGGATCCGCCCGGTCGATTTACCGGGGTTCTGGTTCGCAGAGATTGCCGGCGCGGTCGCTGCCCTCATCCTGTGTACCTGGCTTCTGCGGCCAGGTGCTACATCAACCGCATCGTCAGAGGCAAAGTCATGACCGTTACCATCTATCACAACACGCAATGCGGCACGTCACGCAACACGCTGGCAATGATCCGCAACACCGGCATCGAACCTGATATCATCGAATACCTGAAGGACCCGCCGTCGCGTGCGCAGCTCGTGACGATGATCGCCGACGCCGGGTTGACCGTGCGCCAAGCAATCCGCGAAAAGGGCACGCCCTATGCGGAACTCGGTCTCGATAACCCTAGCCTGACCGACGATCAACTGCTGGACGCGATGCTGAAAGATCCGATCCTGATCAACCGGCCGTTCGTCATCACACCGCTCGGCACCAGGCTTGCACGCCCGTCCGAAGTCGTTCTGGATATTCTCCCCGACACCCACAAGGGCGCCTTCACCAAGGAGGACGGCGAACAGGTTCTCGACGGCGAGGGCAAGCGCATTGTCTGATCTGCCTGCCGTATCCCCGCAGCATCTGCGCCAGCCGGATCTCTCGGCGTTGCGGCCGCCCTTCTCGACCCACAAGCCGCGCATTCTGATCCTTTGTGGCTCGCTGAGGACCGTATCCTACAGTCGCCTGCTTGCGCAGGAGGCGGCACGGCTGCTCGATCACTTCGGCTGCGAGGTTAGGATCTTCAATCCGGAAGGCCTGCCGCTTCCCGACAGCGCTCCGGTGACGCATCCCAAGGTGCAGGAGCTGCGCGCGCTGTCTGAATGGTCGGAAGGCCAGGTGTGGGTCAGCCCCGAACGTCATGGCGCGATGACCGGCATCATGAAGGTGCAGATCGACTGGATCCCGCTGGCGGTGGGCTCGGTGCGCCCGACGCAGGGCAAGACGCTAGCCGTCATGCAGGTTTCCGGCGGCTCGCAGTCCTTCAATGCAGTCGGACAGATGCGCATCCTCGGCGGATGATCACCATTCCGAACCAGTCGTCGGTGGCTAAGGCCTTCCAGGAGTTCGATGCCGACGGCCGCATGAAACCGTCCTCCTATTACGACCGCGTGGTCGATGTGTGCGAGGAGCTGGTGAAGTTCACCTCGCTGACGCGCGATGCTTCGGCCTATCTCACCGATCGCTACAGCGAGCGGAAGGAGGAGGCCGAAAAACTCGAACAGCGCGTGAGCCTCACCTCCCTATGACGACGACCAGCACCGAACGCTCCCCTGTCGCGGCAATCCTCGCCCTCGGTCTGACGCAGATCATCGGCTACGGAACGCTCTATTACAGCTTCAGCATCCTTGCGCCGGATATGGCGCGGGATCTCGATTGGTCGTCGGAATGGATTTTTGGTGCGCTGTCCGTGGCTCTGCTGATCGGCGCCCTGGCTGCGCCGATCATGGGCAGGTGGATTGACCGCTTTGGCGCCGGCCGTGTCATGACGGCGGGCTCGGCGATCGCGGCCGCAGCGCTTGTCGCGTGCGCGTTCGCTCCCGGCAAGATCGCCTTCGTCGCTGCACTGATCGCGATCGAGACGGCGTCCAATCTGGTGCAATATGGGGCCGCCTTTGCTTTGCTCGTCCAGATCAGGCCGAAGGTTGCCCAGCGCAGTATCACCTATCTGACGCTGATCGCTGGCTTTGCTTCGACGATTTTCTGGCCGATCACCACGGCGGCCAACGCGCACATGTCCTGGCAGGACGTATATCTGATCTTCGCGGCTATCAATCTTCTGGTCTGCCTTCCCATTCATGCATGGTTGTCGCGCAGCGTCAGCGTAACCCGCAAACGGGAGAAGAACGACGCGGCAAAGCACATCGAACCGAGCCTTCCGCCATCCGTGCGAACGCCGGCATTCATCTTGATGGTCATGGGGTTTGCTCTGGAGAGCTTCGTCAACGCCGCACTCCTCATGCACATGGTTCCGGTGCTATCCGGACTTGGGCTTGGAGCCCTGGCGGTGATGGTCGGCACGCTGTTTGGCCCGTCGCAGGTACTGAGCCGCTTCATCAACATGGTCTTCGGGGGCGGACTGTCGCAGCTGACGCTGGCGCTCATCTCTGCGGTGTTGCTGCCGGCGGCCCTGGTCACTCTGATCGTCACCGCCCCGTCCGTACCAGGCGCATTGGTCTTCGCCGTCGTCTTCGGTCTTGGCTCGGGGCTGACCAGCATCGTGCAGGGAACCTTGCCGCTGGCACTTTTTGGCAGCGAAGGGTACGGGCGACGACAGGGCAAGGTGTTGTCCATCCGCTTGGTGATGTCGTCGACCGCCCCATTTGTCCTCGCGTTCATGATGGAAAACATCGGCGTATCGTGGTCGCTCGCGGTTGCCGCCGTCGTCGGTGCTATTGCCGTCCTCGCATTTGTCGCGATTGGCCGGCTCGCGCAGCTGCTTGACCGATCGCATCTTACGACGCCGCGCGGCGACGAGCTGCCCGTGCAAGTCGTGACGCTCCGGCAGCCGATCGCCAATCGCCTGCCGGACTTCGAGTGCGGCACGGACGCGGCAGAGCGCTAGAAGAAACACGCCCCCACCTTCACCGACTGGCTCAGGGCCTTGCTGGCGATCGCTGCCCTTATCCTTGTGTACCTGGCCTCTCCGGCAAGAGGCAAAGTTATGAACGTCGCGTCCAGTCGCGAGCAGCTCGTGACGATGATTGCGGATCCGGGCCTGACCGTTCGTCAGGCGCCGGGCTCAAAATCGGTTGAGACACTAAGTTCCCGCCAAGCCGCATGCTCCTTGGCTCGTGCAGCGTCGTTCTGCTCGACGCCGCGCAACGCATCGCTGCCGAGCAGCAAGCGCAGTGGCGGCTCGGCAAGGCTGGCGACATGGACGACCGCGGCGGCTGCCTTTGCCGGATCGCCCGGCTGCCTGCCGTTATAATCGCGCTGATAGCGCGCCATCTTTCCGACGGTGTCTTCGTATTCCGGCCGGCCTTCCCGAAGTGTGGTGGACGAGCCGGCAAAGTCGGTCCTGAAGCCGCCCGGCTCGATGATCGTCACCTTGATGCCGAGCGGGCCGACCTCCTTGGCCAGAACTTCCGAGAAGCCCTCCACGCCCCATTTGGCGGCAGCGTAAGGCGCACGCCCCGCCGGGCCGATGCGACCGCCGACGGAGGAGAACTGGATGATGTGTCCGAAACCCTGCTCTCGCATTACCGGCAGCGCAGCCTTGGTGACGATGATCGTTCCGAAGAGGTTCGTTTCGATCTGGGCACGGAAGTCGGCAAGGCTTGTATCCTCAATCGAGCCGACATCGCCGTAACCTGCATTGTTGACGAGAACATCCAGCCGGCCGAACCTGTCGACCGCCGACTTCACGGCCGATGCGGCAGACCGCTCATCGGCGACATCGAGGGTGGCTGTCAGGACGTTGTCGCCGAAGCGTTGCTTGAGATCCTCAAGTTGCGACGGATTGCGCGCCGTTGCGACCAATTTGTGCCCCGCCGCCAGTACCCCTTCAGCGAGCGCCCTGCCGAGCCCACGAGAACTGCCTGTAATCAACCAAACCTGTGACAGGGAATCTCCTTGATCCGTCGGAAAGCCATATAGGCAAAGCAGTTTCATCTTGAAAGAAGGTACCCACAGGAGCCATACATACCTAATGGTAACTGACCTGGACGATGGTACATTCGATTTCTGCGAAACGCTGACGGACGCGCAGGACGCGCTTGCTCGCGAGATGCTGGAACGCGCCAGCGCCAAATGGCCGCTGCGGGTCATGCACATATTGGCGAAGGCCAAGGGCCCCTTGCGCTTTTCGCGCGTTCTGGAACGGGTGGAGGGGATCAGTCAGAAGGTGCTGACGCAGACGCTACGGACGCTGGAGAGCGACGGTCTGGTGACGCGAACGCTCTACCCGCAGGTGCCGCCACGAGTGGAATATGAACTGACGCCGCTTGGCGGCGAGCTTCTGGTAGAAGTCGTGGCGCTCTGGCAGTGGATCGCCAATCGTCTGCCGGATTTCGAGGCGGCCCGCGCGCAGTCGCCTCGCGCGACGGACGCAGCCAAGAGATAGGACCGGGCAAATTCAAAAAACGCCGCGCGCCCGATGATGCGCGGCGCTTTGAACTCAATGCGCGCCGGACATGTCGCCGAGCACTTCCTTGGAAGCGACTGTGGAATCGGGATTGAGCTTGTAGACCATGGGGACGCCGGTCGCGAGGTTCAGCGCCAGGATCTGTTCCTTGGTCAGGCGGTCGAGCACCATCACCAGCGAGCGCAGCGAATTGCCGTGGGCGGCGACGAGCACCTTTTCGCCGCGCAACACGCGCGGCAGGATTTCCGTCAGGTAGTAAGGCCAGACGCGGGCGCCGGTGTCGCGCAGGCTTTCGCCACCCGGAGGCGGAACATCATAAGAGCGGCGCCAGATGTGGACTTGCTCCTCGCCCCACTTGGCGCGGGCGTCATCCTTGTTCAGGCCCGAGAGATCGCCGTAATCGCGCTCGTTGAGCGCCTGATCCTTGAGCGTCTCGAGGTCCGGCTGGCCGACATTGTCGAGGATGATCGTCAACGTGTCCTGAGCGCGCTTCAGGTCGGAGGTGAAGGCGACATCGAACTCGATGCCGTAATCGGCCAGCGCCTTGCCGCCGGTGTTGGCCTCCTGGATCCCAAGCTCGGTCAGCTCCGGGTCCTTCCAGCCGGTGAAAAGGTTCTTCAGATTCCAGTCGCTTTGGCCGTGGCGAACGAGAACGAGGGTGCCGCTCATGAAAAATGCCTCCGAAAAAGATTACTTTGAAGAGAGCCCGAGCACGTCGAGCATGGAATAGAGACCGGGCTTCTTGTCACGCGCCCAGAGCGCCGCCTTGACGGCTCCGCGGCCGAAGATCGAACGATCGGTGGCGCTGTGCGACATCGTCACCGTTTCGCCTTCGCCGGCAAAGATCACGGAGTGCTCGCCGACAACCGAGCCGCCGCGCAGTGTCGCAAAGCCGATGGTGCCTTCCTTTCGCGGACCGGTGTGACCGTCGCGCGAGCGCACCGACTTCGAGGCGAGATCGATGCCCCTGCCCTTGGCCGCCGCTTCGCCAAGAAGCAGCGCCGTGCCCGAGGGCGCGTCAACCTTGCGCTTGTGATGCATTTCGAGGACTTCGATGTCCCAGTCGGCCGGATCGAGCGCACGAGCGGCCTGCTCGACGAGGACGCTGAGCAGGTTCACGCCGAGGCCCATGTTGCCCGACTTCACCACCCGGGCGTGACGGGCGGCCGCCGCAATCTTCGCGTCGTCCTCCGCCGAGCAGCCGGTTGTCCCGATCACATGGACGATGCGCGCCTGAGCGGCAAGTGCGGCGAATTCGTTCGTTGTTGCGGGGGTCGTAAAATCGAGGACGCCATCGGCATGAAGAAACGCTGCGAGAGGATCGTCCCCGACAGTGATGCCGTTCGTCCCAAGACCCGCAATTTCGCCGGCATCCTTGCCGACGAACGGTGAGCCGGGGCGGGCCACAGCCGCATGCAGCGTGACCCCATCCATCGAATCGACAAGCCGTATGAGCGTCTGCCCCATGCGTCCTGCTGCTCCAACCACTACCAGTTTCATCGCAGCATCGCTCATGTCAGTCGATCATCCTATGTGTCAGCGAGCATCGGAGGCCGCTGGCCTCTGCAGATTGTTGAGGCGAGCGTAGAGACCGTCGCTGCGCTGTGCAAGGCTCTCGTGATTGCCTTCCTCCATGATCCGGCCCTGCTGCATAACCACGATCTTGTCGGCGCGGACAACCGTCGAAAGGCGGTGGGCAATGACGACCACCGTGCGGCCAACCATGGCCCCATCGAGTGCCTTCTGGACCGCCGCCTCCGATTCCGTGTCTAGCGCCGAGGTCGCTTCATCCAGCAGCAAGATCGGAGCGTTGCGCACGAGGGCGCGGGCAATCGACAGGCGCTGGCGTTGACCGCCAGAAAGCGTCACGCCGTTTTCTCCGACTGGGGTGTCGTAGCCGTGGGGCTGCGCCAGGATGAAGTCGTGTGCATAGGCAAGGCGCGCGGCGCGCTCGACCTCCTCATCGGTCGCCTCCGGGCGGCCGTAGCGGATATTGTCGCGGATCGTACCTTCAAAGAGATACGGCTGCTGGGAGACATAGGCCAGTTGCTCACGCAGCGACTGTTTCGTCACATGCGCGATGTCCTGGCCGTCGATCAGGATTTGCCCAGCCTTCGGGTCGTAGAAACGCGGAATGAGCGTGATGATCGTCGACTTGCCGGCACCGGATGGCCCGACAAGCGCCGTCGTCTTCCCGCCTTCGGCAAAGAAGCTGACATCGCGCAACACCTCATCCTCGCCATAGGCGAAGGAGACGTTGCGGAATTCAATCTTGGCTTCCGTGACGACAAGCGCCTTCGCGCCAGGCACATCGCGCTGATGCGGCACCGTATCGAGGAATTCATAGATCATGCGTGCGTTGACGACGGCACGCTCCATCTGCACCTGCAGCCGTGCGAGGCGGCGTGCGGGATCATAGGCCAGTAGCAAGGCCATTACGAAAGAGAAGAAGGCGCCCGGCGGAATATTGTTGTAGATCGTGCGATAAGCGGCGTAGGCAAGGACGCTGGCGACCGCGAGGCCGGCAAAGCTTTCCGTCAGCGGCGCTGTCCGTTCGGATAGACGAGCGATACGGTTCGCACGCCGTTCGGCGCTCTCCACAAGCCTGTCAACCTTGTTCTCCAACTGGCCTTCCATGGTGAAGGCCTTGACGATGGCGATACCCTGGATGGTTTCCTGCATCGCGCCGGCGACATGGCTGTTGACGTGGATTGCATCTTTGGTCGCCGTGCGAAGCCGCTTCGACACGTATCGCAACGCGTAAAGAAGAGGCGGCGCCAGAACGAAAACCGCGAGGCTGAGCAGCGGATCCTGGATGATCATCACGGCGA
Organism: Rhizobium tibeticum; assembly: GCF_900110205.1. GTDB lineage: Bacteria > Pseudomonadota > Alphaproteobacteria > Rhizobiales > Rhizobiaceae > Rhizobium > Rhizobium tibeticum. The sequence goes on from NZ_FOCV01000002.1 coordinate 344,312, forward strand.
GCAGAGAGATGAACGTCAGGAGATCGCGCACTGTCGACGTGATCGTCAGGTTCATCACATCACGGATGCCGCTGATGTTCTGGTTGAGCTGCGCAACGACGTGGGCCGAGCGCGTCTGGTTGAAATAGCCGAGCGACAATTTCATCAGGTGCGAATAGGCGCGCTGCTGATACCGCGCCACAATGTTGTTGCCGATCTTGGAGAGGACCACCGCCTGGCCATAGCTCGCGAAACCGCGCAGCACGAAGGCAATGAAGATGGTGAAACAGATGGCCCAGACAATATCCGCGCGCCGGTTTGCGAACGCCTCATTGATCACCGACTTCATGATCCACGCGGTATACGCCGTCGACAAGGCAACGATGACGAGGCAGCTGATAGCAAAAACATAGCCCCAGAGATGATCCCGGCCGTTTTCTGCGATGATGCGCTTCAAGATGCCGGTGATGCTGTCGCTCGTTACAGGCTTCTGCTGGGTGTCCGGTGCTTGCAAAAATCCGTCTTCCTGTCTGTCAGGACACGCATGTCCTCATGACTGCGTGCGCTCGCGCGGCTCTATAAAGAGTTGGCAGGCTTTTGACCAGTGCCGTTACGCCCGCCAGCGACGCCCATCCGTCGAGACCCCGAAGCTCTCGGGCTTGCGGGCATAGGACGAGAGACCCGCAAGAGCCGCAAGCGGGTGCGTGACGACATAGGTCGGGATCGTCGCAAGCAGCTCGGAATGCGGCGCCTTGTCCTCGAACGCAGCGCGGAATTGCGGCTTTCTCAGCGCCGGAAGGATCTTCTGCGAGATGCCGCCCGACAGGAAGACGCCACCGCGGGCCATGAAGATCATCGCCATGTCACCGGCGACGCGGCCGAGATAGGTCGAGAACAGGTTAATCGTCTCGACGGCGACCTTATCGGAAGCGGCGAGCGCGTGCGCCGTGATGTCGGCAGGATCGGAATAGGCGGGGGCAATGCCATCAGCGGCACAAATTGCCCGGTAGAGGTTGACGATGCCGCGACCACAGAGAATCTGCTCTGCCGAAATCCGGCCTTCGATCGTCTCCACGTGCGGGAAGATCTCGAGATCGCGCGCGGTGCGCGGCCCGAGATCGACGTGACCACCCTCGCCCGGCACGGGAATCCAGGAGCCTCGCGCGTGAACGAGCCCGCCGACACCGAGACCGGTGCCCGGGCCGAGGACGACGCGGGATGCAATCATGTCGCCCGATGCATTACCGAGGCGCTCGCGGTTGTCATCAGAGAGATTAGCGATTGCCAGTGCTTGCGCTTCGAAGTCGTTGACGACGAGGACGTCTTCGATACCGAGGCCATCGATCATGGTTCGCGGGCGGACGACCCAGTCGCAATTGGTCAGCGGTATTTCGTCCCGGCTGATCGGCCCGGCCACCGCCAAGATCGCCGAGCGCGGCCGCAAGCTGCTCTTTTCGAGAATGCAGCTGCGGATCGCATCGTCGATCGTCTCGAAATCGGCGGTGCGAACGTTGGGAAAATGGATCTGCTCTGCCGCGGCGTCCGGGATAATCGCAAAACGGGCATTCGTGCCGCCAATGTCGCCGATCAGGATCGGAAAGGGCATGGCGGTTTCGCTGGTATCGAGCTGTGGCATGGCGGGTTCCGTGCGTGCGCGCTTTTCAAGCGCCGGTTACGCGTGAAGGGTGGCAATAAGCTTGTCGGCGGTCGCTTCGTTGAGCGCCATCGGGATATCGTAGACGATTGCAAGCCGCATCAAAGCCTTGACATCGACATCATGCGGCATCGGCGTCAGAGGATCGACAAAAAAGATCAGCGCATCGACTTCGCCGGTGGCAATAAGAGCCCCGATCTGCTGGTCGCCGCCGAGCGGGCCGCTTTTCAAGCGGGTCACATCGAGGTCTGGAGCGGCCTCGAGCACCCGACCGCCGGTCGTGCCCGTGGCGACGATTTTCCAGTTTGCGAATGTCTCGCGGTTGCGGCGCGCAAACTCCGCCATGTCGTCCTTCTTCTGGTCATGCGCAATCAATGCAAGGCACTTGCCGCCGGCCATGAAAGGACCTCCGCCTGAAATTCAATCGATTTGGCTGCTTCTATACGAAGCATCCATCTTTTGAAAGACCACCGCCCCTGCCGGCAGCGTCATTCGCCGGACGGCTTGTCGTCCGGTACCGGTCCGATGGCAGGCAGCACCTCGTCAGACGCCGCGGCAGGCACCAGCGCCATCGGCGCGACCTCCGGGGCAGCAGAGGCGGCGCCGCCAAAGGTGGCCGTCTGCACCGAGTCGACGGACGGCGCCGTGAGAACCGACGAGCAGGCATTCGGAAGATCGGAGACCATCACTTCGCGCGGCTTGACCGGCTTCGTACCGGGCTTCGGCGGCTTCGGCGGCGCCCATGGTTCCTTCGTGAACCACCATGCCAGCGATTTGCCGCATCCATCGTCAGCAGGAACCGGCGCTTGCGGCTTGCACGAGGCTGCGCCCGGCGGGCACTTGATGCGTATGTGGAAGTGGGAATCGTGACCGTAGATCGGGCGCAGCTTGCCGAGATTGGTGCGGTCGCCTCTCCAGGTGTCGCACATCTTTTTCTTGATGGCTGGATTAACGAAGATCCGCTCGACCTGCGGGTAGCTGGCCGCACGCATCAAAAGCCGGGCGCGCGATTCGGTCCAGACATCCGGATTGATGGTGAGGAAGGCACCCTTCTGCAGCATCGTCGTGAAGGGCAGGGTCTCGCGCGCCTCGACGCTCATCGGGTGAGCGGGCATCGGCGTCAGCCACACGTCGGCATCAAGTCCTATCTGGTGCGAGGCGTGGCCGTTGAACATCGGCCCGCCTCGCGGCTGCGAGATATCGCCGACCAAAAGGCCTGGCCATCCGTCATACTTTGCCCCATCCCGGGACAGCCGCTCCAATAGAGAGATCATGGCGGGATTGCCCCAGCGGCGATTGCGCGACAGCCGCATGGTCTGCCAGGTGGGGCCATCAGTCGGAAGTGCGACGGCGCCGGACATGCAGCCTTTCGCGTAGAAGCCGAAGGGCTGCGCCGCCGCTTGATTTGGCAAGGCGACGGCGCCGAAGAGGGCCTTGGCGCTCCCTGGACTTGGCTGCTTCTGCTCGGCGCTGACATCGCCGGCGACGAGACTTGCACCGAGCACGCCGGCGAATGCCCATTTCAAAAATGTTTGGAAAGTCCGAGCGGTATGGAGAGCCATGCCATGTCCTGAACGTCTGCGGCCGCGGCCGAGTGATTTGCGTCGAATCTACCGTGAAAAGCAATTTTGGTGAATCGATGTTTTGCATAAGCGGGAAATGAGCCAAGCTTACCCGGGCAATAAAAGGGTCCGATCCCGCGAGCCAGACAAAAACTGTCATATCACCTGTTTTTCGCCCGCTTTTCGCCTATTGTCGATGAAAGCGAAAAGTAATCGGGGTTGGCGAATGGCGCGTACGTGGTCGAAAAGAAGTTTGATTGTGGCGCTGGTCGCTTTGAGCTGGTTTGCCCCGCCGGTTCAAGCACAGGAACAGAACTTCCAAATTGGAACTTCGAGCATCGGCGAACTCAAATATAAGCCCGGCTTCAAGCATTTCGATTACGTTAACCCGAATGCGCCGAAGGGTGGGACGCTCAATCTTTCAACGACCGGCACCTTCGACACATTCAACCCGTTGCCGGCGAAGGGCGAACTTGCCGACGGCGCGGCGCTGGTTTTCGAGACGCTGACAAAGTCCGCCGATGATGAGCTGCTCGCCAGCTATGGACTTTTGGCCGACGGCATTTCCTTTCCGGCGGATATATCGAGCGCAACCTTCCGGCTGCGCGCCGAAGCAAAGTGGGCGGACGATCAGCCGGTTACACCTGAGGACGTCATCTTCAGCCTGGACAAGTTCAAGCAACTGAACCCGCTTTACGCCAACTATTACAAGCATGTCGTTCGCGCCGAAAAGACCGGTGACCGCGACGTGACCTTCATCTTTGATGAGAAGGGCAACAAGGAGCTTCCGAACATCCTCGGGCAGTTGATGATCCTGCCGAAGCATTGGTGGGAAGGGACGGGTTCGGACGGAAAGCCGCGCGATATTGCCAAAACCACGCTAGAGCCGATCATGGGCTCCGGTCCATACAAGATCGCCGCATTTACCGCCGGATCCACGGTCCGCTACGAACTCCGCGACGACTATTGGGGCAAGGACCTCAATGTCAATGTCGGCCAGAACAACTTCCGCAATGTCAATTACACCTTCTTCGGAGATCGCGAGGTCGAGTTCGAGGCCTTCCGTGCCGGCAACGTGGATTACCGCCAGGAAACGCAGGCGAGCCGTTGGGCCAAGGCTTATGACTTTCCCGCCATCAAGGATGGACGCGTGATCCGTGAAGAGGTGCCGAATGCGTTGCGCGCCGTCGGCGTCATGCAGGCGCTAACGCCCAATCTGCGACGCGATCAGTTCAAGGATGCACGCGTTCGCGAAGCCCTAAACTACGCTCTCGATTTCGAAGATCTCAACCGCAACCTCGCTTTCAATGCGTTCAAGCGCGTCGACAGCTACTTCTGGGGCACGGAACTTGCGTCATCCGGGTTGCCGCAAGGGCGCGAACTCGAAATTCTCCAAAGCCTGAAAGATCAGGTTCCTCCTGAAGTCTTCACCACGCCATACACCAATCCGGTCGCTGGCGACCCGCAGAAGCTTCGCGACAACCTGCGAAAGGCGATCGGGCTTTTCAAGGAGGCGGGCTACGAGCTTCAAGGCAACCGTATGGTCAATACCAAGACCGGCCAGCCGATGAGCTTCGAAATCCTGTTGTCCAACCCCTCCTTCGAGCGCTCGGTGATGCCGTTTGTGAACAACCTCAAGAAGATTGGCATCGACGCGCGCCTGCGCACCGTTGACGCTTCCCAATATACGAACCGCGTCAGAAGTTTCGACTACGACATGATCTGGTCTGTCTGGGCCGAGACGATGAACCCGGGCAATGAGCAGATGGACTATTGGGGTTCGCAATCCGCAAACCAGCAGGGTTCGCGCAACTACGCCGGCATCGCCAATCCAGCGATCGATGCCCTGATCCGGATGATCATTTTCGCGCCCAATCGTGATGAACAGGTCGCTGCGATTAAGGCGATGGACCGCGTCCTCCTCGCCAATCACTATGTGATCCCGCTTTTCTACAGCAATAACTCGCGCATAGCCTATTGGAACAAGCTGGCCCATCCCGACGAACTGCCGACTTACTCCATCGGCTTTCCCGATGTCTGGTGGTCGAAGGATGCGAAATAGGCAGGCAGGAAGGCGGACTTGCATTGCTGAGGTGACTGGGCTCCAAATGAACAATGCGAATCAGGACAAGGCACTGCGTGCCGGGCGACACCACAAGGAGACTGCACCGATTGAACGGCGATAGACTGGACGGCATACGACGCGAGCTTTCCCGGAAGGGTCTTCACTGATGGGGGCCTATATCTTTCGCCGCCTGCTTTTGATGATCCCGACGATCATCGGCATCATGGCCATCTCCTTCACCGTCATTCAGTTCGCTCCCGGCGGTCCGGTCGAGCAGGTCATCGCGCAACTGACCGGCGATGCGCAGGGCGCAGACGCGCGCATTTCCGGTGGCGGCGGTGATCTTCTTGGCAGCGGACTTGACGAAGGCAGCTCGAAATATCGCGGCGCCCAGGGCCTCGATCCGGAACTCATCGCCAAACTGGAAAAGCAGTTCGGCTTCGACAAGCCAGCGCTGACGCGTTTCGGCGCGATGATGTGGAACTACATCCGCTTCGATTTCGGCGAGAGCTTCTTCCGCAACACATCCGTGCTCGAACTGATCAAGGAAAAGCTGCCGGTCTCAGCCTCGCTCGGCGTCTGGATCATGATCTTTTCCTATGGCATTTCGATCCCGCTCGGCATCCGCAAGGCGGTCAAGGACGGTTCCACCTTCGACGTCTGGACCTCAGGTATCATCATCATCGGCTATGCCGTTCCGAGCTTCCTGTTCGGCATCCTGCTGATCGTGCTCTTTGCCGGCGGATCGTTCTACGACTGGTTCCCGCTGCGCGGGCTTGTCTCCGATAACTTCGACCAGCTCGCCTGGTGGCAGAAGCCTCTCGACTACTTCTGGCATCTGACATTGCCTCTGATCTCGCTCTCGCTGGCGGCGTTTGCGACGACGACGCTTCTGACCAAGAACTCCTTTATCGAGGAGATCAAGAAGCAATATGTCGTGACCGCGCGGGCAAAGGGGCTGAACGAGCGGCAGATGCTTTACGGCCATGTGTTCCGCAACGCCATGCTGATCATCATCGCCGGCTTCCCCGGCGCGTTCATCTCCGCCTTCTTCACCGGCTCGCTGCTGATCGAGAACATTTTCTCGCTCGATGGGCTGGGGCGGCTCGGCTATCTCTCGGTCGTCAACCGCGACTATCCGATCGTCTTTGCGACGCTCTACATCTTCTCGCTGCTCGGGCTGTTCGTCAGCCTGATCTCCGACCTGATCTACACATGGATCGATCCGCGCATCGACTTCGAGCGGAGGGACGTGTGATGGACACCGCCGCCAATCCGACGACCGCGACGCCGGTCAAGCCGCCTCGCAAAGGCCTGCGGTCGCCGACCAACGTCCGCCGCTGGAAGAATTTCAAGGCGAACCGCTGCGGCTACTGGTCGCTCTGGCTGTTCCTCATTCTGTTCGTGCTCAGCCTGTTTGCCGAGTTCATCGCCAATGACCGGCCGATCATCGCCTCCTACAAGGGCGAGATCCTGTTTCCCGTAGTCGTCAACTATCCCGAGGAAAAGTTCGGCGGCTTCCTGGCCGAGACGGATTACCGCTCCGACGTCATCACCGACGAGATCAATGCCAACGGCTGGATGATCTGGCCGCCGATCCGCTACTCCTATCGCTCTGTCAATTCGAACATCCCGCATTCGGCGCCGACACCGCCCTTCTGGCTGATGAGCAAGGAGGAGCGCTGCTCCGGCTATCCGCAGGGAGCGGCCGACCGCGGCTGCAACCTTGGCAATCTCAACTGGCTCGGCACGGACGATCAGGCACGCGATGTGCTTGCCCGTGTCATCTACGGCTTCCGCGTCTCGGTCCTGTTCGGCCTGGTACTGACGATCTGCTCGGCCATCATCGGCGTCAGCGCCGGCGCGATCCAGGGCTACTTCGGCGGCTGGACAGACTTGCTGCTGCAGCGCTTCATCGAGATCTGGTCGTCGATGCCGGTGCTCTACATCCTCTTGATCATCGCGGCCATCCTGCCGCCCGGCTTCTTCGTGCTGCTCGGCATCATGCTGCTCTTCTCCTGGGTTGGCTTCGTCGGCGTCGTGCGCGCGGAATTCCTGCGGGCCCGCAACTTCGAATATGTGCGCGCTGCCCGCGCGCTCGGGGTGAACAACCGGACGATCATGTGGCGTCATCTGCTGCCAAACGCGATGGTGGCGACGCTCACTTTCCTGCCGTTCATCCTGTCGGGCTCAATCACGACGCTGACCTCGCTCGACTTCCTCGGTTTCGGCATGCCGCCCGGTTCGCCCTCGCTCGGCGAGATGATCGCCCAGGGCAAGGCGAACCTGCAGGCGCCGTGGCTCGGGCTGACCGCGTTCTTCACCATGTCGATCATGCTGTCGCTCTTGATCTTTATCGGCGAAGCCGTTCGTGATGCATTCGATCCCAGGAAGACGTTTCAATGACTGACGCTGCCGAAACACTGCTTTCCGTTCGCGATCTTTCGGTGGCTTTCCACCAGGCCGGAGATACATCGCTGGCTGTCGATCACGTGTCGTTCGATATCCGCAAGGGCGAAGTCGTGGCGCTGGTTGGCGAGTCCGGCTCCGGCAAATCGGTCTCTGCCAATTCGATCCTGCGCCTGCTTCCCTACCCGGCGGCAAGCCATCCCTCGGGCGAAATCCTGTTCAAGGGCAAGGACCTGCTGAAGGCGTCCGACAAAGCATTGCGCGCGGTGCGCGGCAATGACATCACCATGATCTTCCAGGAGCCGATGACATCGCTCAACCCGCTGCACACGATCGAGAAGCAAATTGCTGAGATCCTCGAACTGCACCAGGGCCTGACCGGGCAGGCTGCCCGCAAGCGGATCCTTGAATTGCTGAACCAGGTTGGCATCCGCGAGCCCGAAAAGCGCCTGAACGCCTATCCGCACGAGCTTTCCGGTGGGCAGCGACAACGCGTGATGATCGCCATGGCGCTCGCCAACCGGCCGGAGCTGCTGATTGCCGATGAGCCGACGACGGCGCTCGACGTCACCGTGCAAGCGCAGATTCTGGAGCTGCTGCGGCAACTGAAGGGCCGGCATGGCATGTCCATGCTTTTCATCACCCACGACCTCGGCATCGTTCGCAAGTTCGCCGACCGCGTCTGCGTGATGACCAAGGGCAAGATCGTCGAGACTGGTACGGTGGAAGAGGTCTTCCGCAATCCGAAGCACGACTACACCCGGCATCTGCTGGCGTCCGAGCCGCGCGGTGAGCCGCCGCTTGCCGATCCCTCCAAGCCGGTCGTGATGCAGGGGGCCGATATCCGCGTTTGGTTCCCGATCAAGGCCGGCCTGATGCGCAAGGTCGTCGATCATGTGAAGGCCGTGGACGGCATCGACCTCCAGCTGCGCGCCGGACAGACGCTCGGCGTCGTCGGTGAATCCGGCTCCGGCAAGACAACGTTGGGCCTGGCGCTGACGCGGCTGATCTCCTCGCAAGGTCAAATCAGCTTCGTCGGCACGGATATAGCGAGCTATTCATTCACGGAAATGCGCCCGCTGCGCAATCAACTGCAGGTCGTTTTCCAGGACCCCTACGGCTCGCTCAGCCCCCGCATGTCGGTTGGCGACATCATCGCGGAAGGCCTCAAGGTGCATGAGCGGTCACTCTCCTACGAGGAGCGCGATCAGCGCGTCTGCTGGGCGCTGGAGGAAGTCGGCCTCGACCCGCTGACCCGCTGGCGCTATCCGCACGAGTTTTCCGGCGGCCAGCGCCAGCGCATCGCCATTGCTCGCGCCATGGTGCTGAAGCCGCGCTTCGTGATGTTGGACGAGCCGACATCCGCGCTCGACATGAGCGTTCAGGCACAGGTCGTGGACCTGCTGCGCGATCTGCAGAAGAAGCATGACCTCGCCTACCTCTTCATCAGCCACGACCTGAAAGTGGTGAAGGCGCTGGCAAACGACGTCATCGTCATGCGCTTCGGGAAGGTCGTCGAGCAGGGTCCGTCCGCGGAGATCTTTCGCGCGCCGAAGGACGACTATACCAAGGCCCTGATGGCTGCCGCCTTCAACATCGAGGCGGTTCCGACACCCGCCGTCCAACAGTAAAGAACACCATGTCCGCAAGACCGCCCATCCTCGTCGACCTCAAGTTCGACCCTGAGACCGTTGCCCGCATCCTCAAGACGGCCTTTCCGGATCGCGGCAGCATCAATATTGCCGACCCGGCGAGCAAGAATCGTGATCTGACCGGCATAGACTATGCACTACTCTGGAAGCCGGACGCGGATCTTTTTACGCGTGCCCCGAACCTCAAGGCTATCTTCTCCGGCGGCGCCGGCGTCGACAGCTTCATGAACCTTCCAGGGTTGCCAGACGTTCCGATCGTCCGTTTCGTCGATCGGAGCCTGACGACCCGCATGAGCGAATGGGTCGTGCTGCAGTGCCTCATGCACCTCAGGCAACAATACCAGCACGACAAGGACCAGCGCGCGCGCATCTGGGGCAAGCTCGTTCCGCCTGAGGCAGCCGAGATCACCGTCGGCATCATGGGACTGGGCGTGCTTGGCCAGGACGCAGCACGCAAGCTGAAGATCATGGGTTTCAACGTCATCGGATGGTCGCGCAGCGGCAAGGAGATCGACGGCGTCGAGACGTTCGGCGCCGGTGAGCTCGATGAATTCCTGTCTCGAACGGATTTTCTCGTCGGCCTGCTGCCGCTGACCCCTGAGACCACCGGCTTCTACAATGCCAAGCTGTTCACAAAACTGCGGCAGGGCGGCGCGCTCGGCAAGCCGGTGTTCATCAATGCCGGCCGTGGTAAAAGCCAGGTCCAGGCCGACATTGTCGCCGCGGTTCAGAACGGGGTGCTCGGCGGCGCCTCGCTTGACGTATTCGCGGTCGAGCCCCTGCCATCCGACGATCCGCTCTGGGGGCTCGAGAACGTGTTCATCACGCCGCACGATGCAGCCGTATCCGACGAGACCGCGCTCTTCCGGCATGTCGAGCACCAGATCGCCCGCTATGAGAGCGGCGAGCCGCTGCAATTCATTGTTGACCGACAGGCAGGCTATTGAGCGCAGGAACCATGCTGCGCGCCATTCGTTTTTCTCCCAGATGAAGTGCCGGGCAAACCATGGCTCGCGCGACACCGGAAGGAGAAAGGCATGGCTCACCAGACGGAAACGCGCTGGGAACAATCCGACGGCAAGCTCCACGCCGAAGAGACGATTTCGCCAGTCAAGGCGAAGCAGGGCGGCATGGGCACGCGTATTCTTACGGTCCTGATCGTCGCGTTGATGCTTGCCTTCATCGTATGGATCCCCGTTGAAATCTGGGGCAAGAAGGAGGCGGCGGACGTCGCGCCGCAGCAGCCGGGACAGCAGCTTCAGTCGCAGCAGCCGTCACCGGCGCCATCGCCTTCGCTGCAGAACGGCAAGGCCGTACCAACCGAGACACCGTCCCAGCCGCCGGCATCGAACACGGCACCGGCAACCCCGAATGCGCCTGCGCAATAAGAACGTGGCGGGTCAAGGCGGTCACCAGCAAGCCCTGCCGGATTGCCGGCGGGGCGCATTTCTATTTGCGCTGGACTTTATCGGCCGATTTTTCGATAAGAAAGCACACGAGCCGGTCTTCGTGCGTCGGCTTTTGGCGCGATTTGTCCGGTTTGGAAATGGGCGGAGTTCATGGCCAAGACCGATATCGCACGGCGCGTTTACAATCACACCTGGAAGCTCGATCCGATTGTTCGCAGCCTGATCGACACCGACTTCTACAAGCTGCTCATGTTGCAGATGATCTGGAAACTCTATCCAGACGTCAACGCCACTTTCACGCTCATCAACCGTACAAAACGGGTGCTGCTGGCCGAAGAGATCGACGAGGGCGAACTGCGCGAGCAGCTCGACCATGCCCGTTCGCTCCGCCTCTCCAAGAAGGAGATGATCTGGCTCGCAGGTAACAGCTTCTACGGGCGCGCGCAGATCTTCGAGCCTGAATTTCTCGCCTGGCTCTCTCATTTCCAGCTGCCAGAATATGAGCTGTCGAAGCGCGACGGCCAGTACGTGCTCGACTTCCACGGATCGTGGAAGGACACGACCATGTGGGAAATCCCGGCGCTCGCCATCGTCAACGAGCTGCGGTCGCGCTCTGCGATGAAGGCGCTTGGGCCGTTCACGCTCGATGTTCTCTATGCCCGCGCCAAGGCAAGGATGTGGGAGAAGGTGGAGCGGCTGCGTGAACTGCCTGGTCTGCGCATCTCGGATTTCGGTACGCGCCGCCGCCACAGCTTCCTGTGGCAGCGCTGGTGCGTCGAAGCATTGAAGGAAGGCATTGGCCCCGCCTTCACCGGCACCAGCAACGTCCTGCTCGCCATGGATTCCGATCTGGAGGCCGTGGGCACGAACGCCCACGAGCTGCCGATGGTGGCCGCAGCGCTCGCCGCAACAGACAAGGAACTGCGCAATGCGCCCTACAAGGTTCTGCGGGACTGGAACAAGCTTTACGGCGGCAACCTGCTGATCGTGCTTCCGGATGCGTTCGGCACCGCCGCCTTCCTGCGCGACGCGCCTGAATGGGTCGCTGATTGGACCGGCTTCCGCCCGGATAGCGCCCCGCCGATCGAGGGCGGCGAGAAGATCATCGAGTGGTGGAAAAAGATGGGCCGCGATCCCCGCCAGAAGCTGCTCATCTTCTCGGACGGGCTCGATGTCGATGCGATCATCGACACCTACAAGCACTTCGAAGGTCGAGTTCGCATGAGCTTCGGCTGGGGTACCAACCTCACCAACGACTTCGTCGGCTGCGCGCCGACGGAGATCTCCGGGCTCAACCCTATCTCCATCGTCTGTAAGGTCAGCGACGCCAACGGCCGCCCTGCGGTGAAATTGTCGGACAATCCGCAGAAGGCGACGGGCGACCCGGCGGAGGTCCAACGCTACCTGATGTTCTTCGGGACGGAAGACCGCGTCGATCAGGCTGTGCTCGTTTAAGCGCCGCCCCGGCTCTCATCAAACCAACGCCAGTGTTGCGTCGTGACCTTGCGCTTGCCGACCAAGATCTCCCGAAGCGAGACCAGGCTGCACCGTTCGGCTGCCGCTCCAAGAGGTGCTCCTCCGGCCACATTATCGCCCCACCGTGAATCATGCTCGGCGATCCGATTCCGACCTATGGAGAAAGAGTTTGAAAATCCCCTCCGTTGCAGCAATTGCCACGATCGCAGTCACGCTTATCGCAACGCCCACCCTTGCCGCAGAAAAGGCATTTGTGTCTTCGCTGGTTGGTACGCCGTGGATTGAAACCAAAGCCCAGTCCGGCCTACCCGGCCCGATGATGATCTTCCTGGCGAAAGGCAAACTCCTTATCGATTCCTGCTGGGAGACCTATGCTCTTAGGACGTGGAAGCAATCGTCCCCCAGGGAGGTGGCATGAAAGATGCCGCGCCCGTTGAGAGAACGGATCACTAGGATGCAGACGCTGATCGAGGGACAGTCACACTTCCAGCCTTTCGGCTTACCTTATTGGGGTTCACTAGATCTCAACAAGGGAGTTGGAAGCATGACTGCCTCTTATGATTACCATATCGGCGTGGACTACCACAAATCCTACAGTCACCTGGTGGTGCAGGACAGCAGCGGCAAGACGTTGCGCTCCGGCCGGGTGAAGAACGATCGCCAGTCGCTCGGTGGGTTTCTGGAACGCTACCGCGAGAACTCGCATGCCGTGGTCGAGGCCACCCGCAACTGGATGGTG
>NZ_FOCV01000044.1 GCF_900110205.1 Rhizobium tibeticum
TCGTACGCGTCAATGCGAGCTGGATGGAGCTTTTCACGCTCTATGCTCAAGGCGACGATATCCGCGCCAGATTCATCGTGCATCTTTCGGATTTCACTACAGATCGTTCAGCAACGCCGAGCCGGGTGGACAAACCCTTTCTCGAGCAAAGCGTCGCGATGCCAGAGGACGTCAGTTATTTCTTCCCGCGTGGTGCGGACATTTTCGGCATCAATGTGCGCGGCTCTGTCTCGATCCGCAAACTCCTCGGGAGCCGCCGCGTGGTGCGCGCCATTCGCACGTTCAACCTGACGCACATGAACCGCGGGCGGAACGCCTATCAGGCGAGCCATTGCTACAGCGTGGCGGATTATATGCAGGCAGATTGAGGGGTTCTTTAACGCACGTCATCCTGGTGAACTCACCGTCGCCGGTGGCGGCCGCATCTCGCGAGGTCGAAAAGACAACTGAGGCACACTCGCGCTTGACCAGCTCGGCCGAACGCGAGCACCACCCTCGGCCGGTGTGCGCCTCATTTCGGTCATTCGTGCCAAAGTTTCTTTTCTCCTAAACAGCCGCCAATCGGTCATCTGGCCGGCGACGGCTGCACCGTCGCCTCGCGCGATACAGAAAGCCCCGCGAGAAGCGGCGCGTGCGCGGCGAGCCTGCGGGATACGAACTCCGTGAAGAGCCGCACGCGCTTGGTCTTGCGTGTCTCCCCCTGCGTGAGAAGCCAGAGTGTCCCATGCATGGGCAGGTTGGTGCCCGGCACCCTCACCAGCAGGGGGTCGGTATCTCCGACGAAGCACGGGAGTTTCGTCATCCCGATCCCTTGCTGCGCCGCGATGATCTGCGTCTCGGCGTCCGGAGTCCTGAACGGAGCTCCTGTGGTGTGAACTTCTGCCTCGCGCGCCCAGTCCGGAATTCCATGATTGTCTATGACGATCCACCGGATGGGATCAGGCTTGCCCGCACTCAACGCGGCTAGTCGATCGCGAGAGATGTAGACCCCGCTGAACAACTGCGGTCCCTTCAGGCTGTGAAGATTGAGAGGCAGGGTCTTGCGGTCGGCGACAATGCGGACCGCGACGTCGGCCTCTCGGTTAGTCAGATTTGCCACCTCGCCGGTAGTCAAGATTTCGATCTCGATGTCCGGATGCAAACGCGCGAAGTCGGCGAGATCCGGCATGAGCAAGTGTGTGGCGAGGAACGGTGGAAGCGTCACCCGCAAAAGCCCGCGCGCGCTCTGGTCGCGACCGAAGACGCGCGTCTCCAGCAAATGCGACGACGCTTCCATCTGGTGTGCGAGATCGAGAACCTCCTCGCCCGCAGCCGTCAGGCGGTAGCCCGAAGGCAGCTTTTCGAACATCTGCGCCCCCAAGCTTTCCTCGAGCTGAGCGATGCGTCGCAGCACGGTCGCGTGGTTCACGCCGAGGCGCTTGGCGGCGGCCCGCACTGAGCCTCCGCGCGCGACGGCAAGAAAGTAGCGAACGTCATCCCAGTCGATCATGGTGAAATCCCGCACCGCGGCGGTGCGCCTTCCAAAACCCATATCTAACACACTGATCTGTAGTGGGCGCGATGTCACGGCGTTCAATCGCCCGGCTGGATCGTTTTCGCACCACCGATGTGCGCGATTCCGCACTCACCGCCTGACTTCGGCGAACCCATCTTGAGGATCTCGATGAAACCTCTCCGTACAGCCAATCAGCGAAAGACAAAAGATTATGAAAGCACTCGAAGGTAAAATCGCAGTCATCACGGGCGGAAGCAGCGGGATCGGGTTAGCGACAGCCAAGCGCTTCGTGGAAGAAGGTGCGCACGTCGTGATCACCGGGCGAAGAGAGAAAGAGCTGAAGGAGGCCGCAGCCTTCATTACGAGAAACGTTACGACGGTCGTCGGCGACGTGTCACGCTTGGAAGATCTGGACCACCTCTATGCCGTCGTGAAAGAGAAACATGGTCACATCGACATTCTCTTCGCGAACGCGGGCGCAGGGACAATCGCACCGCTCGCGGTCGCTACTGAGGCCCATTTTGACCAGACCTTCGATGTGAACGTGAAGGGTCTGTTCTTTACGGTGCAGAAGGCCCTTCCTCTCTTCAAAGACGGCGGTTCGATTATCCTGAACTCTTCAGTGTCGAACGTGTTGGGGGTTCCCGGGTTTAGCACCTACGCCGCGAGTAAGGCTGCTGTGCGCAACTTTGCGCGCGCTTGGACACTGGAGCTGAAAGACCGCAAAATCCGCGTGAACGCGATGAGCCCCGGGCCAATCGAGACCCCCGCCTTAGAGACAACGGCAGGCCTTACCCACGAGCAAGCCGAGCAAGCGGCCGCCCAGTTTGCGTCACAGATCCCAATGGGTCGCAGGGGCAAACCAGAGGAAATCGCGGCTGCCGTCACGTTCCTCGCCTCCGATGAAAGTTCTTTCATCACTGGCGTGGATCTCGCCGTCGACGGAGGCATGGCGCAGGTCTGACCCCGGCGTTAAAACAAGATCGGAGAAGCATTATGAGCTATTCAATTATAGGATTCGGCAATATCGGCCACGCATTGGCCAAGGCGTTTGCCCGCAACGGCATCAAAGTATCCGTTGCAACCACACGCGACCCACAAAGCTTTGCATCCGATGCGGCCGCGATCGGACCCACGATCATTCCCAAAACACTGGCAGAAGCCCTCAAGGCGGATATCATCTTTTTGGCTGTCCGTTTCGAGTCGCACCCAGAGGTCGCGAAGGCGCTCGCCAGCTGGCAGGGGAAGACCATCGTCGATGTGACCAACGCCTACGGCGTGCCTCCTGAAAAACTGGGGGGACAGCCTTCTTCCAAGTTTGTTGCACAGGCATTCTCTGGTGCAAAACTAGTCAAGGGCTTCAACCATCTGGTCGCTGCCGTCCTTGATCAGGATCCGGCCGTGCATGGTGGCAGGAGGGTCGTGTTCCTGGCGAGCGACGATGACGACGCCGCAGCGGAGATTGGTGTGCTCGCGGAAAATCTCGGTTTCGCGCCGATCAAACTTGGCGGGCTGTCGGAAGGTGGGCTGCTGGTCCAGGCGCGCGGAAATAGCTGGGGTCAGCTGATCTTCAAGGACCTGGTCAAGTTCGACTGATGAACACGACGTGCCAACCGGCAGGGCCACGATGCACGGATCGGATCGAGCACGATGCGATCGGTGCCAAATGGAGAAATTCCCATGAGCATTGAGAAGAACATCCAGACCGTGAAGGACTTCTTCGCCGCGATCGGCCGCGGCGACAGGGATGGCCTGCTGGCACTGGTCGCCGAAGACATCGAGTGGATCATCCCCGGCAAAGACTGGCCGCTGGCCGGAACGCACCGCGGACACGCAGGGCTAAAGGATTTGCTTGAGACGGCATCCAAGTCGATTGAAACGTCCACGGAACCCCGGGAGTTCGTAGCGCAAGGAGACCGGGTCCTCGTGCTCGGGTTCGCGAGGGGAAGGATCAAAGCCACGAACAAAACGTTCGAGGACGACTGGATCTTCGCCATCACCGTCCGGGACGGCAGACTGACCAACATCCGGGAATACGTCGACACACAAGCATTGGCGCGCGCCGCGCAGATGGGCGCGGCCGGGCCTGCATAGCACTGTTCGGCCATCGGTTCGGGGTAGACGATAGATCACCCGAAAATCGCCCCATTGTACGCCGCGCGCTCGTCTAATGCCCACCCGTAAAGGAGATTCCGATGTACGACCAATCCAAACTATCCGAGTTGATCCGGTTCGCACGTGTAGATGCGGGCTCCACTGTCATTGACGTCTACCCAGGCGACGGTGATTGGACGCGCCTGTTCTCCGACGTCGTGGGATCCAAAGGGCGGGTCTACAGCTTCGTGCCGGCCGAAGTCGCCGACGTCAAGAACGATCCGGTTGGCCGCATGCAGACGCTCGCGAAGGAGCCGGGCCGAGAGAACGTCGAAGCCGTCTCGGCGGCCTCGTCGCGATGCCGCAGGCCACGCAACCAGCGGATGTGCTGTGGCTGCACCTGTTCTACCACGATCTCCACACCGCGCTGATTCAGAAGAAGGGCGCGACGGCGGCCGACTTCAATCGAGCCGTCTACGAGCGGCTGAAGCCCGGTGGGTGCTACGTCATCGTCGACCACGCCGCCGCTGCAGGGGCGGGCACGGGCGACGCCCAGTCGCTGCATCGGATCGACCCTGCCTCTGTTCGCGAGGAGGTGGAGGCGGCCGGCTTCGTACTGGATGCGAAAAGCACAATGCTCGCGAACAACGATGATCCGCACTCGATCAAGGTGTTCGATCCCTCGATCAAGGGCCAGACCGATCGTTTCGCCTATCGGTTCGTGAAGATCTAACACTAAGCTATTCGCCAACGATGAGGTCGGCTCTCGTACGGAAGGCGGCTCTGACAAGTGCGATGACCGATTGTGGGTTGGTTTCGGAACGACAGCTTACCGCAGAAGCTGGTTGAAACCGGATCGTCCGCTGTCGTGAAGAGTTTCGGGCGTCGGCAGGCGTACGAAAGTCCCCGAGGAAGGAACCCGCGGGCCACAGGCGATGGCTATGGGGATTTGAGATGGGTGGCTTTATAACAACAGGGTCGTCGGTTCTAATCCCTTCAAGGCGTCCATCATTGATTTTGGATGTAGAGGCCGGGGGTGCCGGCCAATCCAAGTGAACAATGGCCCTTAGAAACGCCCACGATTTTAACTTTGATTGAGCATATCAATCGGGTGCTGGTTGCACTTTCGAACACAAGGCCAAAAAGAATCGGGGTGCCGATGGCGGCACCCCAACTCTACTCACATGGCAACTGATCCGATTAGTTACGTCGCTCTTTCTTCTGCGGCGTTCGGTCTCCACTTGATCAGCCGGCCTTCCAGAACATCGAGAATTCGGTCGATGATGAGCACGAACACGGCCAGGATGATGATGCCGGCAAACACTCCAACCGCGTCGAAGTTGCCTTCCGCCTGCGCGATCAGATAACCGAGCCCCGCAGAGGAGCCGAGATATTCGCCAATGATGGCGCCGACCACCGCGAAGCCGACTGACGTGCGAAGGGAGGACAAAATCCAGCTGGCCGCCGCCGGAAAATAGACATGCCGCAACAGATCGGAACGTCTGGCCCCGAGGATCCTTGCGTTTGCGAGGACGACCGGATTGACTTCGCGGACGCCCTGCATGGCGTTGAAGAAGGTGATGAAGAAGACAAGGGTTACTGCGAGCGCTACCTTCGACCATAGGCCGAGACCAAGCCAAAGCACGAAAATCGGGGCAAGCACGACGCGCGGAATGGCGTTCAGGCCCTTGATGAAGGGGTCCAAAATCCGTGCCGCACTGCGGCTAAGACCGAGCCATACACCGGCTGCGACGCCAAGGCCCGTGCCGATGATGTAGCCGAGCACAGTCTCCGTCAGTGTGATTGACACATGACGATAGAAGCTGGGGTCAACAATCCAGCTGATCATCTGGTTGAAGATGTCGAGCGGGGCTGGAAAGAAGAAGACATCGATGAAGCCGGCGGTCACGCCAAGCTGCCAGCCGCCGAGGATAAAGATTAGCATTCCGAGCTGGATGATGCGTTCAGTCACGACGTTCATAGCTTTTCTCCACTTCGCCGCGCAGGGAAGCCCAGATATTTCGATACAGATCCATAAAGCGTGGATCGAGTTTAATTTCCGCGACGTCGCGGGGGCGCTCGAGTTCCACCGGGAAGCTTTCGATGACCCGTGAACGAGGGCCGGCTGCAAGAATTGCGACCCGGTCGCCGAGGGCTATTGCTTCTTCGAGGTCATGCGTGATCATTACGACAGCCCTGCGCTCTTCCTGCCACAGACGCAGGAGTTCGTTTTGCATGAGGTGCCGTGTGTGAATATCGAGGGCCGAAAAGGGCTCGTCCATCAGGATGACTTTGGGGCCGGAGATTAGGGCCTGCGCCATCTGGACGCGCTTGCGCTGGCCGCCCGAAAGCTGATGCGGATAGCGATGCTCGAACCCTTTGAGTCCGACTTTCGCAAGCCAGTTCATAGAACGCTCGCGCCGCTCTGCACTCGACACACCTTTGAACAGCAGTCCCAGCTCGACATTCTCGATCGATGTCTTCCAGGGCAGCAGTGCGTCCTGCTGAAAGAGATAGCCGATATCGTTCTGGACGCCCTTAACCGGAGCGCTGTCGATCGTCACCGTTCCGCTCGCGGGTTTCAGAAGACCTGCGATCGCGTTCAAAATGGTGCTCTTTCCGCAACCGGTCGGGCCGACGATGGCGAGAAACTCGCCATCGGCAACCGTGAGGTTGACGTCCTGCACCGCGACATAGGAACCAAACGACATTGTCACGGCGTCGATCGATACCATCGACTTTGCGTTTTGCTGTCCCGTCTGGATAGGCATGGGGTTTACGACAGCCAAAGACATGGCCTCCTCCTAGGATCAGTTGGTGGTCTTATCCGTTACCTTGTCCACGAAAGCGTTCGTGTAGGTTTTGGAAAGATCGATAGTCGCGGCAGCAACCTTTTCGTTGAAACTCTTCAAGACGGCGAGGGGTGTCTGAGTGTCGGTCTCGCTGAATTTGCCATCGACCGAGAAGATTGGTTTGGCATTCTGGACGGCCTTCACATAGGTATCCCGGTCACCGGAAATGAATTCCTTCGGCAGTTTTTCGACGATCTCTTCAGCGCTGTGTGTGTTCATCCAGGCCAGCGCCTTGACGGTCGCGTTCGTGACCTTCTGGATGGTTTCCGGGTTCTCATCGATATAGGCCTGGGTCGCATAGAGGACGGAGGTCGGATAAATTCCGCCATAGATCTCCTTGGCACCCTCGTCGCTGCGGGCGTCGATCAAAATCTTGCCGACACCCTTGGCTTCGATAAAGGTTGCCGCCGGATCGTAATTCACCAGAAGATCGACTTTCCCTTGCTCGAGCGCCGCAACAGCAGCCGAACCGGAGCCGACCCCGATCAGTGAGACGTCATTGGCCGATAGGTTGTGGCGCTGCAGGTAGTAGCGCACGAAGAAGTCGGAAGATGATCCCGGTGCGGTGATGCCGATCTTCGCGCCCTTGATCGTTTCCGGTTTGGTCGGATCAAAGGATGAGTTTTTCCCGCCGGCCAGAACTAGGCCAGAATTGCGCGCAAGCTGGACAAAGCCGACGACCGCCTTGTTCTGCGACTGCATCTGAATCGTGTGGTCGTAGAAGCCGACAGCGATATCCGTGGAGCCGGCAACAAGGGCCTGCAGCGTCTTGGAGCCACCAGATGCGAAGTTTTCGACGGTCACCTCAAGACCTTCCTTCTCGTAAAGACCGAGGCCAGCTGCGACCGGGAAGGGCAGGTTGTTGAGGTTGTAAGACCCGACGCTGATGCGGACGGGTTCCGCAAAAGCCGAACCGGCGAAAGCGACCGTTGCCGCAAGGGCGAGTATGAGTTTACGCATGTGTATTCCTCCCTGATGCGTGGCGCCCTCCCGGCAACCACTTTCGATTATGCCGCGCAAACCATTTGCACGATAGGTTTTGCAAAGACCCGGCCCTCGAAAAGGCGGCGGGCCGTACGCAGGATTCCAGCAACTGTCTTGCCATCGCGGGTATCCAGTTTCACTTCCAAACGGCCGCTTGAATGTTCGAGAACGAGAACGACCGGTGGCTTGCGGTCTCCGATCAGCCGCGAGGCGACGGTTCCGTCGCTGATGCAGGCCGTGGCTATGCCGACCGCACCGGTCGTTGCGAGAGAGGGGTGGCACTGGTGCGGCATGAAATAGCGCACGCCGAGATCTCCGCCCTTGTTGGGCTTGGAGATCAACACCGGTTTGGGCGTGACCTGGTTGCTGACATCGCCCATGCCCATACGCCGGCCGGCTTCGAGCCTCAGAGTTTCGAGCCGCTGCAGCAATGCACCGTTGGCATTGAGCTCGGCGGTTGATTCATTGCCAGTCACGCCGAGGGCGGCGGCCTCGAGCAGCATCATCGGCATCGCGCAATCGATGCAAGTAACGTCGATGCCATCGATCATGTCGCGCGGGCTGCCGGTAGGAAAAAGCTTGCCTGTGCGTGCCCCGGCAGCATCCCTGAAGGTCAGGGCGATCGGTGCGGCATTGCCGGGCACACCATCGATCGAAGCATCTCCCAAATAGGCGACACGGCCATCGGGGGTCGGAACCTCGGCTTCGATCAGTTTGCCGGTATTGACGTTGTGGATACGCACGCGGGTTACTCCGGTCGTCGATTTGACCAATCCGGCCTCGATCGCGAACGGCCCGACGGCTGCCAGCATGTTTCCGCAATTGGGAGAGGTATCGACGAACTGCTGATCGATGCGAACCTGGGCGAACAGATAATCCACATCAGCGTCGGACACAGTTGACGGGCCGACGATGGCAACCTTGCTGGTGACGGGGTTGCCGCCGCCGATTCCATCGATCTGCAATGGGTGACCGGAGCCCATGACTGAAAGCAGGATCTGATCGCGTTGACGCGAATCCGATGGAAGATCGGATGCGAGAAAGAATGGTCCTTTGGAGGTGCCGCCTCGCATCAGAACACAGGGAATCGAAATCAGGTCGTTCATGGTTGTGCCCGCATACTGATGTGACTTACATATCAATCAGCTTCTTTGTTGCAGTATGCGGCAAAATGATTGATATGTGAAATGCGAATATCAGAGGGAATGATGCGTTATGAGCATTAATTGCGAGATACTGGATCTGCGCGCGTTTCTGTCGGTCGTCGAACTGGAAAACTTCCACCGCTCTGCCGAAGCGCTTAATCTGTCCCAGCCGGCACTCAGCCGTCGAATTCAGAAGCTCGAGCTGGCAATCGGGGCGCCTTTGCTCGAGCGCACCACGCGTCATGTCTCGACAACCGCCCTTGGCGCGGAGCTGATCCCGTTGGTGCGACGAATGCTTGAGGAGTTCGACACGTCGCTGTTTGCGGTGCGCGATGTCGGATCTCAGCGCAGCGGCCTTGTGACGATCGCATGCCTGCCGACGGCTGCTTTCTATTTTTTGCCGACCGTCATCAAGCAGTTCAGTGCCGAGTATCCGAATATTCGTTTTCGCATTCTCGATCTGCCGGCCACCGACGGTCTGCAGGCAGTCGCCCGTGGGGAAGTCGAGTTCGGCATCAATATCATGGGCTTTTCAGATCCCGACCTTGTCTTCGACCGGCTCATCGAAGATCCATTCGTGCTTGCGGCACGCAAAGATCATCCGTTGGCGGTCAAGAGTGAACTCGAATGGGACGATCTGGCGCCCTATCAACTGATCACGGTTCACCGATCCAGCGGCAATCGTACGCTTCTGGATGCAGCATTGGCGAAATCGAACCTGAAACTGCGCTGGTCCTATGAAGTCACGCATCTTTCGACATCACTTGGTCTCGTGGAAGCCGGGCTTGGGATTTCGGTTCTGCCGAAACTCGCCACGCCTCCGGAGGAGCATCCATTCCTCGTCACGAGACCGATCCGCAATCCTGAAATCTCGCGAACGATCGGCATTGTGCGCCGTCGCGGTGGCACACTTTCGCCGGCAGCCGAGCGGTTCATGACAATGTTGATTGGGACGTGGGCCGAAGGAAACTGAGCAACCAAAGAGCCGCCGAGATGGTATCCCGTTTACTTTCCAGCCAAATGTTCTCTTTTTCCGTGACCAGAACGCCTTGAAGAAACCGTTCGACATGAAGCGCCACCTGCTCGGGTTCTTCTTCGAGATCGTTGAGCGGCGGGATACAAGGGTTATGGCGCACTCAACACCATCTTTCGCATTGCAGCGCTGAAGAAGGAATTCAGACCCGAATGCGTGCCAAATAGCTGCGGAAATTTTACGACAGGGCAGCGGAGGCGCGGCTGCTTCCCAGCGCAAGATGCGTTTTGAGCGCCCGCGGTACCACTGTCGACTTACAATCGTATTTCAAGATACCACGTAGAATGTACCTGGTTATGAAGTTCGGGACCGTGGGCCTGGTTCATTTCTATCCCAAGACGATGCGTTCCCTGCTTGCTGCGGATTGCTTTACGGCCGTGATGACCCTCAGTGTGTTTAGCCCTTCGCGCCCACTGGCCAGCGGCTGTTCTTCACCGCGAATCACCTTGCAGAACTGCCGGATCTGCAGCGCCAGCGGGTCTTCGTCCTGAACGGCGATGCGGCGCTTTTCAAATGGCTCCCACCAGCTCCGTTTTATGCCGTTTTTCCACACGTCGAGCGACGGGATCGTTAGGGATCCGTGCGTCCCGCCAATCTGATAGCATGCCTCTTCCGTCTTCGGATAGGCGGGATTTTCGCCCGTTGTCATCTCCCAGCTCCAGGGTGCGACGACGGCATCCGAAACGGAGGCAGTGGCAAGAAGACCGCTCGCGAACTCCATCAGGATCACCGACGTTTCCTCGACGACATTGCCGCGGACGGCGCCGGATTCACGTGCCTGGACGGCAACGATGTCACCGAAAAGGTAGCGCAGGTTGTCGACGTCGTGGATCAGGTTGAGGAAGACAGGGCCGGCTCCGGTCTGGCGCCGCCAGTCGATGTCGAAATAGTCGTCCGGCTTGAATAGCCAGAACATAGCGTTGGCCACGACGACGCGCCCAAGCTCGCCCCTGTCGATGATCTCTTTTGCCTTCTGGATCATCGGATTGTGTCGGCGGTGGTGGCCAACCAGAAGCGGAACACCAGCGGCTTCCGCCGCGCCGATCAGTTTTTCACCGGCCGCGATATCGTCGGCAATCGGCTTTTCGATCAGCGCCGGCACCCCGGCGGCAACGGCTTCGAGACCGTTGGCGACATGGGCCTGGTTGGGCGTCGCGACGATGACGCCGTCGGGACGATGCGTCTCGATCATTGCCGCAAAACTCGGAAACCATTTAGCGCCGGAATCCTGCGCAATCTTCTGCCCGAGCGGCATCGGATCGATGACAGCCAGAAGTTCTGCCTGCGGCTCGGCAAGCACGTGCTGGATATGTCGCTTGCCGATCAGGCCGGCGCCGAGCACCGCCAGTCTTACTTTCCGATCCATGCCAAAACCCGTCCCCGTCACTTCTTCGCGGCCACCTCGATCAGGCTTGCTACCCGCCGGATCGCAAGCTGATAGCCTTCGGTGCCAAGGCCAGCGATCACGCCGTCGGCGCGGTGCGAGACGAAGGAATGATGGCGGAAGGGTTCGCGCTTGTGGACGTTGGAAATATGCACCTCGATCACCGGCTGCTCGAAGGTGTTCAGTGCATCGAGAATAGCAACGGAGGTATGGGTGAAGGCGGCTGGATTGATGACGATGCCGGCGCCATCCTCGCGCGCCTCGTGGATCCAGTCGATGATTTCGTATTCACGATTGCTCTGGTGAAAGCGGATGTCGTGACCGAGTTCAGAGGCGAGCCGGCAGCAATCGGCCTCGACATCAGCGAGCGTCTCGTGACCGTAGATGTGTGGCTGGCGCTTGCCAAGCAGATTGAGGTTCGGGCCATTGAGAATGTAGATCAGGCTCATTCTTCTTCCTTCCGTATTGCCGGAATGCTCACGGCAGCGTGGTCTCGTGGATCGCAAAATCGGGATCCGACTGGATGAGATCGGCTCGCAGGGCGCAGCGCCCCTCATCGAGTGCCGGACGTGCGACGCCTTCGGCTGCGTCATAGACCGTCTGCAATATTGCCCGCTTTTCGGCGACCGTGCGTCCGGGCGCGATGCGCAGGATGATCTGCACGAACTGATTGGCAGGATGCTCGTCGGCGACCAGCGAATGTGTGGCCTCGCGTGCAAAGGTACGCACGGCATTCGGCTTGACCGCGCCGCTGTCACGCACGCTGCGATGAACAGCCTTCACCAGCGCCGGCATGTCGATGCGACTTCCGGCTCCCTCGCTGTATTCGATCACGATGTGCGGCATCCCTATCCCTCCTTCGCCAGCCTAGATCAGGAGGCATTGCACAGTTCGGTGAAATGGGTACTCATGCGTTCGGCGTCGGGTTCGATACCGCTGAAGAGCTTGAATGCCGCAGCCGCCTGAAACACCGTCATTCCGCCACCCGGCAGGGTGCGGCAACCAAAGCGGGTTGCAAGCGCCAGAAGCTCAGTTACCAGCGGCATGTAGACGATGTCGGCGACCCAATGGCGGGGTTCCAGCCAGCTCTCTTCGATCGGCAGGCCCGGATGGTTTTTCATGCCCGTCGGCGTCGCATGGATGAGGCCGTCGGCGGTCCGCATCGCTTCACCAACATCGGTGATCGAAAAAGCCCGTTCGGCGGAAAACCGGCTGTTCAAATCTTCGGCCAGACGGCCTGCACGGGAAACATCCTGATCGAAAATCGAGAGACGCTCGATGCCGAGTTTCATCGCGGCATGTGCCACCGCGACACCGGCGCCGCCGGCGCCCAGAAGGACAGCCCGATGCCGCGGAACGTCAGGAAGGCCGCGCTGAAAGTTTTCGTAGAAACCGTACCAGTCCGTGTTGTGGCCGGTGCGTCTTCCATTCTCGAATACGACAGTGTTGACCGCGCCGAGCATACGGGCGTCGTCGGAAAGATCCGTGAGGTACTCGATCACCGTCTGCTTGCAGGGATGGGTGATGTTGCTGCCGGCAAAGCCGCGGGCCTCCTCCTCCGCCAGAAGATTGGGCAGGGCGGTGGGAGGCAGTCCGCGCTCGGCGAGGTCGAGGAGTTCGTAGCGGTAATCTAGTCCCTGAAGCGCGCCCTCGCGCTGATGCAGGGCAGGGGACTTCGACATCTGGATATCCGCGCCGATCAGTCCCACCAACACGGGGCGCTTCATCGTTTCGTTTGAAACAGTCATATGCGGATCGCCTCAGTGATGGGCCAGGATTTCGCCGAGGAAGGCCTGGGTGCGCGGATGCGTGGGATTGCGGAAGAAAATTTCCGGTGGCGCCTCTTCGACGATCTCGCCGGAGGCCATGAAGATCACGCGGTCGGCCACCTGCCGGGCAAAGCCCATTTCATGGGTGACGCAGATCATCGTCATGCCGTCCCGCGCCAGACCGATCATGGTGTCGAGGACTTCCTTGACCATTTCGGGGTCGAGCGCGCTGGTCGGTTCATCGAACAGCATGGCCTTCGGTTCCATGCAGAGCGCACGGGCAATGGCAACGCGCTGCTGCTGTCCGCCGGAAAGTTGGGCAGGGTACTTGTCGGCCTGGTCGAGAATGCGGACGCGCTCGAGATATTTGCGGGCGATTTTCTCGGCATCTGTCTTGCTAGTGCCACGGACGCGCATCGGCGCAAGCGTGCAGTTTTCGAGGATGGTCATGTGCGGAAACAAGTTGAAGCTCTGGAATACCATGCCGACTTCGCGTCGCACGGCGTCGATCGCCTTGCCGCTGTCGTCCAGTTTTGTCCCCTCGACCATGATCGTGCCTTTCTCGATTTTCTCGAGCGCATTGATGCAACGGATAAGCGTTGACTTGCCGGATCCGGACGGTCCGCAAAGGACGATCTTCTCGCCTTTGCGGACGGTCAAGTTGATGTTCTTCAACGCATGGAATGCGCCGTACCATTTATCCACTGCTTCCATGGAGAGAAGAGGGCTTTGAGTGTCAGCGGCGTGCAGCACGGCGATCTCCTGCGCAGAGCGTGATCAGTTGATGGTGAAGGGGATGTTCGGAATGGATTCGGGGAACTTCGGAACCTCCACTTTCATCCACTTCGCATAGACCTTGGCGTGCTCGCCGTTCGCCATGATCTTGTCGAGGAAGGCATTGACGGTTTCGTTCCAGTCCTTCTCGCCAAGTCGTGTTCCAACGCCATTGAATGTCGTCAGGAAATCGATCTTGCGTTCATATGTGCCGGCACTGGCTGCTTCCAGACGGTCGAGGTAGAACTGGTTGCCGCCGACCGCCTGCACCTGGCCGGAAAGCAGCGCCTGGATGGAGGCGGCATCATCGTCGAAACGCCGGACGGTCGCCGTATCGCCGACAGCGGTGGTCACCGCCTTATCCTGCGAGCTTGACTTTGGAACGCCGATCTCCAGGCCTGCGAGATCGGCGATTTCGATCATCTTCTTGTCCTTCGGTCCATAAAGCGAAATTGTATTGCCCGCATACGGCTTGCTGTACTGGATCGACTTGGCCCGTTCCTCCGTCATTGCCATGGTGGCAAACAGGATATCGACCTTGCCAGTAACAAGCGCCGGGATGCGGTTGGCGACCGCGAGCGGTGCGAATTCGACCTCGACGCCCAGTTCCTTGGCGAAAAGCTTGGCGATGTCGGCATCGAAGCCGTCCTGAACGCCGCTCGAATTGACGAAGCCCCATGGCGCGTTGTCGCCTTGAATGCCGACGACGATCTTGCCCTTGGCCTTGACCTCCTCGACCGTTGCGGCTTGGGCAGACATCGGCGATAGCCACGGGGCCATCACCAGGGCTGCCGCTGCGAACAGAATTCCACGGCGCTTCAGGCCGGTCTTAAAGCTGCTGATCATTATCTCCTCCTCCTTGGTTGATAGAGCTTATGCGTTCGTTGGATTGCCAACTCACCGGACAGCCTTTGCCATCCGATTTTCGAGCCGAGCCCCGTAGAGAGACAGGGGCCAGCAAATGATGAAGTAGATCGCGCCGACGATGCCGAAGATCAGCAGCGGCCTGTAGGTCTGGTTCGAGACGATCTGTCCGGCGCGGGCGAGTTCGATGAAGCCGACGATCGCCGCGAGCGACGTGCCCTTGATGAGTTGGACGAGGAAACCGACGGTTGCCGGCAGCGAGACTTTGAAGGCCTGCGGAAGGATCACGTCCTTCATCTGCGACACATAGTGGAGACCGAGCGCATTGGCGGCCTCGCTTTGTCCTTTGGGGATTGCCTGGATGCCGCCGCGCCAGATCTCGCCCAGGAATGCGCTGGCATGCAGCGTAAAGGCGATTGCGACGGCGGCCCATGCCTCAACGCTGACACCAAGGAGGGCGATCCCGTAATAGACGACGAAGAGCTGCATCAGCAGGGGCGTGCCCTGAAAGACGGAGATATAGCCGGCCGCGGTCTTGCGGAGCGCGGATCGTCCGGACGTTCGGGCAAGCGCGATGAGGAGTCCGAATACCCCGCCGCCGATGAAGCCGATCGCAGATAGAAGCAATGTCCACTTCAGGCCCTGCAGCAGGAAAAGCATCTCGTTTTGGCCGATAACACCCATTGTCCTGCTCCTCACCGTACCGGATAGCTGAAGAAATGACGGGAGATCAGCGCGAACAGTCCCATCATCATCCAGGAGATGGCGAGGTACATCAGCGTGATGGTGAAATAGACCTCGAAGCTGCGGAACGTGTCGGACTCGATGATCTGTGCGACGGAGGTCAGCTCGTAGGCCGCGATCGACGTGCAGACCGATGTCGTTAGCGTCAGCATGATGAACTGGCTAGTCAGCGAGGGATAGATCGCCCTCAGCGCCGGCTTCAGGACGATCAGGCGAAACACCTGCGCCTTGTGCAGGCCAAGCGCGAGCCCGGCTTCGACCTGACCCTTGTGGATGCTGTCGACGCCGCCGCGAATGATCTCGATCGCGTAGGCGCCGCCATTGATGGCGAGCGCGATGATCGCCATGACCGTGGGGTTGAGGCGAATGCCCATCATCGGCAGGGCGAAGAAGATAAAGAAGATCTGTACCAGGAAAGGGGTATTGCGGACCACTTCGACGAAGGCGATGACGGCCGCGCAGAAGGGACGGATATTCGATGTACGGGCCGCAACCCCGATGACGCCGATCACCAGCGCCAACGACATGCCGGCCAGTGCAAGGCCGATCGTCGCCAGCGCCGCCATCAGAAGGTCGGGCATCTTTTCGAAGACAACGCTGAAATCCAGCACGTAATTCATGACAACATCTCTCTCCCGCCGACGGGCTCTTCTGCCTGTCTTCGTGTGTGGTATCCGTTTTGCGCTGTGCTTCTGGTTAGCCGGTCAAAGCTCGGGCGGCATCATGAAGGTGACGCAAATGCTCCTCCGGCGCCTGCCTGGAATGGATCGGCACTTCTACCGAAACGGCAGCGCCTGCCGGCAGCACCCTCATCAGGCTCGCAACGGGAAGCTCACCCAGTCCCGGCGCAAAACGCCCTGTTCTGGCCTCACTGACCATTTGATCCGCCGTTCTCGGCGCGGGTCCGCGGGCGTCGCAGAGCTGAATGCTCTTGATCATCCCTTGAGGGGCAGCAGAGACATCCTTGGTTTGGCCGCCATTGCGGAAGAAGTGCAGTGCATCGACCAGTGCGCCGGCGTTGTCTCGGTTCGATTCCTGCACGATCGACAGGCTGTCATGAAAGCTGGCGACGGTGCGCCAGCCCATGTTCTCAAGATCGACGCCCATGCCGAAGGTGGCCGCGAGGTCGCAGAGCGCTGCGAAATTGGCGACGAGGCGTTCCCGATCCGGGTCGTCGCCGCAAACGCTGAGACGTCGCGCGCCAAGCGCGCTTGCAGCTTCAAGCATTGACGTCAGAGCGGCAGGATTGAAGTCCGGCCCGATGACGACGAATTCGATGTCGTAAAGCGAGATTCCTTCGCCATTCAGACGGGCTTTAACGTCTCGAGCGGCATCGCTTCCCGCCGGCAGATCATAATAGGGAGCGCCGGGAAATGCCGGATGAAGGCGCAGGCCAATCGAGGAAAAGCCAGCTGCGGCCGCCATCGATACAAATTTTGCCGGCTCGACATCAATCGCTGAAAAATGCGCGACCCCCAGCGACAATGCAGAAGTCTTGGCTGGTGTGGTTTCCTCCCGGGTCTCCATTCAGGTAATTCCCTTTTCGGCGAGATGCCGTCGCAGATTTGTGCCGGTACGATGGATGTGCTCGCGCAGCCGGTCGCAGGCATAGTCCATATCCCGCGCCACTGTTCCTTGCGCGATTTCACTATGTTCAACGCTGACATTGCGGTCGCCGGATGTGCGGGTCAGAAATGTGCGCCGATAGCGGTCGTTCAGGTTCAGCATGGACTTGCAGAAACTGAGAAGTAGCGGCTTCCGGCAGCCCGAAATCAGGGTCAGATGAAACTCCCGATGGACGGCCTCCCACTGCTCAAGCGTTTCGGGTTTGGAGGCATCCCGTTCCGTGCGGTTCAGACGATGAAGCGCACGCATGACGTTGCCTTCCCATTCGACGTCGCCGACGCGCATGGCTTCCCGCAGCGCATATGTTTCGAATTCCTCGCGCAGGCTGGTGATCTCTTCGAGGTTCGACAGCGAAACGGGCGACACGCGGTAGCCGCGATTGTCTTCGAACTCGACGAGCCCGTCCGAAATCAGACGCGCCAAGGCCTCGCGCAAAGGACTGAGGCTGACGTTAAAGCTCTGCTTTGCCCGATCGAGATTGATCTTGCTGCCTGCTTCGAGCTGGCCGGAAATGATCGCCTCGCGCAATCGCGACACCAACTGGCTGGCGATCGTGTTCTTGCCGTCATCCAAAAACGAGGGGGGCGTTACCGTCTCCGCACCGCTATCCAAAATCAGGCTTCCAGGCCCTGATCGCAATTGACATCCTCCCAGATGGGTTCCGCCACGGTTTCCGATGGCGGGCTTCATTATCGACGATCGATATAATAAACGATTATTTATGTCAACGATTTGGCAGAAGATTCTTCCATCTTTATCATGGATAACTTCTCTCTTGTTTTTTATATAACAAACTCAATTATATGAATGGTGATCTTGCCCCACCGTTAGCGGTTTTTGGAAAAATTGCTGACGGTTCAGCAGCTATCCGCTTGACAAATAATCGATGATTCAAGAAAAGGTCTGCGGGCGCAGGGAGGTGCGAGATGGTGATACGGACCCAACAGGATGTGACGGCCGCGGTTTTGAAGGTCATGGAGCAGACCAGAGACGATCGTCTTCGGGAGATCATGATGGCGCTTGTGAAGCATCTGCATGCCTTCGTCCGAGACGCCCGCCTGACGGAGCCGGAATTTCGCGAGGCAACAGCTATCCTCAACGAAATCGGCCAATTGCAGACGGACAGCCATAACGAGTTCGTCCTGATGTCGGGTTCGCTGGGCGTTTCGACACTGGTCTGCCTGCTCAACAACGGTGACCAGGGCCAGACCGAAACGTCCCAATCGCTGCTAGGTCCTTTCTGGCGCCTTAACTCGCCGCGCGTTGCAAATGGCGGCACCATCATCCGGTCGGATACGCCGGGTTCTCCACTTTTCGTTCA
Source organism: Rhizobium tibeticum (assembly GCF_900110205.1). Taxonomy (GTDB): domain Bacteria; phylum Pseudomonadota; class Alphaproteobacteria; order Rhizobiales; family Rhizobiaceae; genus Rhizobium; species Rhizobium tibeticum. Next base: position 18,086 of record NZ_FOCV01000044.1, read on the forward strand.
CGCGCAGGTAGTGGGTACGCATGGCAGTCCCATTGCGGGCGCCGAAGTGGATGTCTGGCACGCGTCGCCCGTCGGTCTCTACGAGAACCAGGATCCCGATCAGGCCGAGATGAACTTGCGGGGCAAATTCACGACGGATGCGGAGGGCCGCTTCTGGTTCAGCACGGTGAAGATGGTGGGCTATCCCATCCCGGTGGACGGTGTCGTCGGCCGGCTTTTGAAGGTGCAGGGACGTCACCCCTATCGCCCGGCGCATCTGCATGCACTGATCTTCAAGGAAGGGTACAAGACGCTTATTTCGCAGGTTTTCGACCCGAGCGATCCGAACATCGATTCCGACGTTCAGTTCGGGGTGACGTCCGCGCTGACGGGCGATTTCGTGCAGCACGACGAACCGCATCCGGACGATGCGCATGTGAACATTCCCTGGTTTTCCCTGGAATACACATACGTGATGGAGCCGGGCGACGCGGCTCTGCCGCGCGCGCCAATCAAATAAACAAACGGGAGAACGACACCCATGTTGACGGATGAAGAGCATCGCGCTGCGGCACAGTCCTTGCTGACCGCTGAGGAAAGCCGGGTGCCGATCCCGCAGCTCAGCAAGACCTATCCACAGATTGAGCTCGAGGATGCCTATCGCATCCAGGATCTTTGGGCGGAAGGCAGGATCGCCAAGGGCGCGCGCGTCGCGGGGCACAAGATCGGCCTGACATCGCGAGCCATGCAGATGGCATCGAAGATGACCGAGCCGGATTACGGGCGCATCCTCGATGATGCACTGTTCAACGACGGCGCCCAGATCAGGGCCGACCTTTTCATCAAGCCGCGCCTCGAAGTGGAACTTGCCTTTATCATGGGCGAGGATCTGGAAGGGCCGAGCACCCGCATCTACGACGTCATGCGCGCCACCGAATTCATTGTGCCGGCGCTCGAGATCATCGACTATCGGACCGAGGTTCCCCGCGCGATCACCGATACGATCGCCGACAATGCCGCCTTCGGCGCCATCGTCGTCGGTGGCCGTGTCATCCGTCCGATGGATGTCGATATCCGATGGATCGGCGCAACGCTCTCCAAGAACGGGATCATCGAGGAATCCGGCGTTTCGGCGGCCGTCATGGGACATCCCGCGGCAGGCATCGCCTGGCTCGTCAACAAGCTCCATGCGGTTGGCGGCAAGCTGGAGAAGGGGCAGATCGTGCTGGCGGGCTCGTTCACGCGGCCGGTTGACATCGCGGTTGGCGACGTCATCCACGCGGATTACGGACCGATCGGCGCGCTCGGCGTCGCTTTTGTATAGGTGAAAACATGAATCTTCCGGAAAATCGCTTCAAGCGGGCGCTGCGCGAAAACAAGCAGCAGATAGGTCTCTGGTGCAGCCTGCCGGGCAGCTATGCCGCGGAGATCGTGGCGCCTTCGGGCTTCGACTGGCTGCTGTTCGACACCGAACACTCGCCGGGCGATGTGCTGACAGTCTTGCCGCAATTGCAGGCGGTCGCGGCCTACGACGTGTCGGCGATCGTGCGGCCTGCCAGCAATGACGCGGTATTGATCAAGCGACACCTCGATATCGGCGCGCAGACGCTGCTCATTCCCTACGTGCAAAACCGGGAGGAAGCGGAAGCTGCGGTTTCTGCCATGCGCTATCCGCCAACCGGCATCCGCGGCGTGTCGGGGCTGACGCGGGCGACACGTTTTGGGCGTATCGCGAGCTATGCCAGGCGGGCAGAAGAAGAACTTTGTCTTCTGGTGCAGCTGGAAACTCAGGCGGCTCTGAGTGAACTTGAGGCTATTGCTGCCGTTGATGGCGTCGATGGTGTCTTCATCGGCCCGGCGGATCTTGCCGCCAGCCTTGGTCACCCAGGAGAGCCAGGTCATCCCGAAGTCGTCGCTGCCGTCGAGGATGCGATCTGCCGCCTTTCGGCTCTCGGTAAGCCGGCCGGCGTCCTGACGCCGGACACCGCCTTTGCTGCCCGCTGCATTGAACTCGGAACGACTTTTACCGCAGTCGGTATCGACGCCGGCCTTCTCGCACGCGGAACCGAGGCGTTGGCAGCGAAATTCAGGCAATCGTGACCGCAACATTGCGTTGTCCGGCAGGAGATCGAAACATGACCGGCGATATCACAGCTTCGCTCAGCGCACTTATCCCAAAAGGCTATCTTCGGGCGGCGGTTAACCTCGCCAATACCACTTTGATACACCTCGATCCAGATACGGGAGCCCTTGAAGGCATCAGCCCACAACTCGCCAGAGAGTTTGCAGAACGCCTCGGTTGTCGCGTCGAATTCATCGCATACCCGTCGGCAGCCAGTATTCTGGACCAGGTCGATCGGGACGAGTGGGACATTGCCTTCCTGGCGGCCGACCCCGCGCGCGAAGACAGGCTACTGTTTTCGCCCGCCTACGCGTTGATCGAGGGCACGCTTGTGGTTCGAGAGGCAACACCGTACCACACCCTTCAGGACGTCGACGGGGAGGGCGTGGAAATTTGCGTCACCAAAAACGCAGCCTATGACCTCCATTTGTCCCGACGTCTCGCGCATGCCAAAGTCGTCCATTCGTCCACACCGGGGGAAGCCCTTGAAATGTTTGTCGAAGGCAGGCATCACGCCGCGGCGGGTGTGCGGCAAGCGCTTGAGCGCTTTGCCAGCGCGCGTGAGGGTTTCCGCGTCCTAGCGGAACCATTCCTCGTTATCAGACAAACGATCGCGGTCAGTTGTTCCCATCCAGCGGCGGCTCTCCTCGTGCGCGAATTTGTCGAAGAGGCTCTTCGAGGAGGTTTCTCGGAAAACATCATCTGCAATGCGCAACGCAATGGCGTTGCTTTGGCAGAGAAGTAGCAGTTCCATAATAGAGGGTTACGCCGCAACGATCGATTTTTCAGACGCTTGGGTTGTTTTGCTCGGTGCGAATCCCATTTAGAGCACCTTTCTATGGAAATCGTCATTCAAATGCATTACTATTGCCTCAGATGTGGAGATAGCTATGGCTGCAAACGCACTTGTCCAAACACGCATTGATGCCGAAGTTCGGGATCGTGCCTCCGCAGTACTTGAGAGCATGGGCCTTACAGTATCTGACGCGGTCCGTATCCTGCTCACCCGCACGGCCAACGAGGGCGCGCTGCCGCTCGAACTCCTTTCGGGAAGCGAGGCGCATGACGCCTGGTTTCGCACTAAGGTGCTTGAGGCGCTGAACGATACTCGACCGGACATCTCGGATGATGAAGTGGAGGTACATTTTGCGGAACGTCGAGCGGCAGCCCGACTTAAAGCGGGTGCGTCCAAATCGTGAAGCTTACCTGGTCTGCTTTCTTATCTCGAGGCACATAATCCCTCAGTCGCCATCTTGATCGACGAGCGGATCGTGGCCGCAACTCGCCGCTTGGTCGATTTTCCTGCGAGCGGTCGCATTGGCAGAATTGCTGGTACGCGTGAACTTGTGATCAACGGGACGCCGTATGTAGTGGCGTATACCGTGAGCAAAACAACTGTTCGCATTCTTCGCGTCCTCCATGGCGCGCAGGAATGGCCAGACTCTTTGCCGGCCAGCTAAATCGATCTTCCCACTTCCCTTCGCGCCCCCCTTGTCGGCCACAGAGGGGATCTTTGCCTTCGCCCGGAAGCCGACATTGCGGTGACCACCTAGAGTTCATAGTCGCGCCACAACCGGCCATTCCCTCAAGGTCTGTGCGCGTCACGCCCTACTCGCCCGAACGCTCAGCCACCGATCATGGGGCTTTCCGACGCACCGACGTACCTCGCTGACGATCCAGCCGGCGTCTGTGAGTGCGGACCGCAGGGCAAACTCGCGCCAGTACGTCTCGACGTAGCGCCGGGGCGCTGCAGCACTGCCGTGTGTGGACACATCCTCGCCTTCGCCCTCTCTTACCGAGGCGTGCAATCGGCCACCGGCCCGGGTCGCCTCGGCTAGCCGTCCAAGCACCGTGCCGAAATCCTCGCGCGCGACATGGATCAGGCAGGCACAGGCCCAGATCCCGTCGTACGGCGTGCCGGGACGCTGCGGGTCGGCCACGTTTTCGGTCAGCGGGTCCAACAGGTCGGCCTCGAAGCCACTTTCGCGAAGCAGTTCGACGAAACCCTTTGAAATGTCGGTGCGCCGGACGCTAATTCCCCGCTTCTCAAGCTCAAGTGCATCTCGCCCGCCACCGCTTCCGATCTCCAGCACCCTGCCCGAGCCGCCCAGCTCGGTCACGAACGCATCGATCTCTGTCGCGACCCATTCGGGCATCGCCGCGGCTTCGGCAGCGTACTCCGCCGCGACCGTATCATAGGACCGCACGGTATCCAGGTCGGTGCTCATCCTAGCACTCCTCCTTCAAGACAAGAGGCCTGATGAGCGAGAGGCCCATCAGCCCGTTGCGCCCTTCACACTTCGGCAGTTGGTGACATCGCGGGCGATTTGCTCCCCAGCTTTAACAGAAATGCCGTCAGAGACACCTCCGACCGAGCCAATGCTGCCGGGCGGCAATGCGCCCGCACCTCGGTCGTAGAGGCAGTCGTTGCTGCTGCCCGAAAGCGGCCATAGCTCGTGACGATATCCGTGCGGCAATACGGGTCATCGACTTCAATTCGGACAAAGCCGACGCGGAGCTGCGCCCGCCAGACGGCGTTTTGGATGAAGCTCTGGTCGGCTTTTTGTTCCATTGGTGAGCCGGGTCGCAGTGTCAGCTAGGCTGAGACATTGGAATTCTACAACGAGAGGGTCAGTTGCTCCCATTCCCATTGATGACCTCAGAGCCGGCCATGACACAGATGCTTACTTGCAGTCTGGACGGTCGGCATATAAATTATCCCAATGCTTGATCGTTCATCCCAGTCTCCGACGCAAATTCCTACGGACGCACTAAGCGAAGTTCTACAGGACTTTCGCCTGAGTGGAGTCAACTACGGCCGCTGCGAGCTACGTCATCCATGGAGCATCGCCTTTCCGCAGCAACAGCTGCTTCGCTTTCATTTCGTCAGTGAGGGGCCATGCTGGATCCATACCGAAGCCCAAGGATGGCAGGAGTTGCAAGACGGCGATCTGGTGTTGTTGCCACAAGGTGTCGAACACCGACTGGCCAGTAAGCCTGATGTTGTCGGGGACTCGCTTAAGAGCTGCCAGGTCACCAAGTTGGGGGGCAATGTCTGCGAAGTGGTGCAGGAAGGAACAGGAGCGACGAGCACCTTGTTCTGCGGTTCCATGGCTTTGGGTGCGAATGCCCTCAACCCGTTGATCGCTCTGATGCCACCGATCATCAAGGGTTGTGATGTTGCTGGCAATGATGCGATCGTCGGCCCCCTCCTCGCCGCCATGACGGCAGAGGCGTCGCAGCCCCAGATAGGCAGCGCCACGGTCTTGTCACGCATGGCGGACGTACTCGTCGCGCGGCTTATTCGCTGCTGGGTCAATTGCAGCGGAGCCTCGACCAGCGGCTGGCTCGCCGCGATCCGTGATCCTCATATCGGTCGTGCGCTGGCAGCCATGCACCGAGATCCCGGCCACGACTGGACGCTTGAGACCCTTGCTGGCGTGGCAGGTCAATCGCGCTCGATCTTCGCGGAACGCTTCAGCGCCATCTTAGGGGAAGGCGCGGCACGGTATCTCGCCCGTCTGCGCATGCAGCTTGCACGAGAGTTGCTCGGTCAAAACATGTCGGTTGCCGAGGTCGCTTCTCAACTGGGCTATGAATCTGAAGCTTCTTTCGCTCGCGCCTTCAAGCGCATCACCAGCGTTTCACCTGGCGTTGTGCGCCGCACCATTTCCGGACGAACGGACATAGAATTCGGACTTTAGGACACATATCATCCTGGAAGACTCCGCTATTAAGACCTCCAAACCTTGGAGGTACTTCAATGACGGACACAACATCACAGCTTGACGGCCCCGCGATTGGCCTCGATTCTACCGTCCCGAGTACATGGAGCCCCACGACCTGGTTTGCCGTTATTTCAATGGCAGCCACAAGCTTTGCGCTGGTGTCAGCTGAATTCCTGCCGGCAGGTCTGTTGACGCCCATGGCGCGTGACCTTGGCGTCAGCGAGGGAACCGCCGGTCAGGTTGTCACCGCCACCGCGTCTGTTGGCGCGGTGACGGCCTTGCTGAGCAATGTTCTCATTGGCAAACTGAACCGGAAGACAGTCCTGGTTGGCCTAAGTGCCTTGGCTATCGGCTCCAATCTCGTGGCCGCGCTCGCGACGGATTTTTGGCTATTGTTGTTGGGCCGAGCCGGGCTGGGCATCGCCCTCAGTGGTTTCTGGGCGCTTTCAGTTGCCGTCGTGGCGAGATTGGTTGGCACCAATGCGACAGGTCGGGGTATGGCTATAGTCACCCTCGGCGTCTCTCTTGCCACCATAGCTGCACCATCTATGGGTGCTTTGATTAGCGATTGGCTCGGCTGGCGTGCCGCCACGGCCATGACTGCAGGGCTCGCAGCGATTGCGATGCTGCTGCAGATACTCAGCTTGCCGACGCTACCCGCAAGCACAAGCAATAGTCTTTCCGACGTCTTCCGGCTGACGAAACGGCGCACTGTTCAACTGGGAATGCTTGCCATCCTCTTGCTGATGACGGGACATTTTGCCGGCTCGGTCTACGTGCGACCCTTCCTCGAACAAGTGACGCTCCTTGGCACCGGGCCGATTGCCTTGGCGCTCCTCGGGTTTGGCATCGCCGCTGTGATCGGCAATGTCGCCGGCGGCCGACTGGCAGACGCAAATATCCGCATGGCGCTCGCTGTCACCGGCATATTGATGGCGTTTTCGGCGCTTGCTCTCGTACTCTGGGGTGCACATAGCGGCATCGCGTTTGCCCTGGTTACACTTTGGGGTTTCGCTTTTGGGATGGCTCCGGTGGTACTGCCTACCAACTTGTCCCGGGGCGCAACGGACGCCTTGGAGGCTGCTGGCAGCCTGATGGTCGTTTCGTTCCAGGTCGCCATCAGCATAGGTGCGCTGTTCGGCGGCTATGTGGTCGATCACTATGGTGCTTCAGCGCCATTGACGTTTACAGCCGTCTTAGCGGCATCGACTATCGTTCTGGCGTTGCTTCAGCCCCGCAGCTGACTCTTGGAGCTCCGGCCAAGGTGAGCAGAAGAGGCGAGGTCTCAAGTGGCCGGAGTGCCGGGTGAGACTAGATCCGTGACATGGCGGTGCTTTCTCGTTCCGGCGAGGAAGCACCGCCCGATCGCCGATGACCGCGACAACAACAATCTCGATTAAACGGCGTGGAAGATCGGCGCTCACGACTAGCACGGCCGGTGTGCGCCCTCAAGACGGTCGTTGACACACCCGGTTTGTCGTTCTGAAAGCTGCCGGTCGGCTACGAAAGCGACAATGCGGCCAGTGAGCCGTTCAGGCGGCTAGCGCCTTTCCCCTAATAATCGAGTGCTTCCCATCCCATTCACAATACTTTCAGGGCTTCAGGTGAGTCGAGCGAGGATATCGTCGACGACACTTGGGACGGTATCTGCCGTGTCGATATTGATGCCGACGGGGAGGTATCCCCGAGTATCATGGTAGCGGAGTACCAACGCTCGCTCGGCCGGCTCGAAGCCCGGCTCATTCGGCCGCCCATCTAATCGTCGGTTCAATGTCTCAACGTCTATGTCCAGCACGAAAACCTTGTCGAATAGGTCTAGGAATTTATCGAAATTGCGCGAGCCGCCACAGAAGAAGGTGACAGGATGGGTGGTGTCGGCAGCAATAGCGCGGACCTTGTCGACAGGCCAGATCCAGTGCGCGTATCCCCAAACGATGCGGTCCGCGCCTTCGGGTGGTCCTGCGAGTGCCTGGCCTGTCTCGGGGTCGCCGACATAGGCCAAGACCCGGTCACCATGGACGACATGGTAGCCCCGCCGCTCCAGTTCGGTAGCGACAGACGTTTTTCCAGTGCCGGAACCGCCTTCGATCAGATAGTTCTTAATTCCCATAGGCGCCGTTTATCATGGCCTTCAATCCGGTGAGAAGAGACTTTGCGTGCGGACGCTCCACCAACGAACTCACCTGATCAAGGACAGCTTTCGGTACTTTTCGGATTAGTAGCGAATGTCTAGCGGATAAGCGCCCTCGCTCCGGCCGGAAAAGGCCGGTTTAGTCACTTCCTAAGAGCAGACGTTCCCCCGAGGCGAGTTTCCCGACCCGCGCTACTCGCCTATGCTGGAAAGCAATTCGTCGAGCTGCGCCAGCTGCTCCGGCAATGCCGCCGCCGAGCCCTGTAGTGCTTCCTCAAGCGCCTCCTTGGACGGATAGACTTCGTGGAAATTCAGCCGCGTCTTCCCGCCCTGGTCCTCGAAGGTCACGGTCGTGACCGCGCCCTCTTCGCCCTCGTCGTTGGTCCAGACGATGCGCTCGTTCGGCACCACCTCGAGATACTTGCCGTAGAAGGCCATGGTGTCCGAACCGCCGGCGCCGAATTCCAGCCGATATTTGCCGCCGGTACGGACGTCCATATCGCACGATACGAGCGAAACGCCGGATGCCGATTTTGGCACCCACCAGCGCTGGAACAGCTCGGGCTGGCTCCATGCCCTGTAAACTGTGCTCGGCGGCGCATTGAATGTCCGCGTTACGATGAGTTCGCGATCCCCTTTGCGCTCGACTGACGTGCTGTTCTGCGCACCACCTGCACTGTTAACTTGCTGACTCATCGCTTCCCTCCTGTTTCATTTCGCTGATGATTTCGTCCAATGCTTCGAAGCGAGCCTCGAAGAGCTTGCGATGCGCCTCGATCCACGCGGCCTCCGCCTTGAGGCCGCGTTTCCCAAGCTGGCATGTTCTCACCCGTCCAACCTTCTGCGTGACGACGAGCCCCGCACGCTCGAGAACCTGGACGTGCTTCTTCATGCCGGTCAGCGTCATCTGGAACTTATCCGCGAGACTGGTGATCGAGGCGTCCCCTCGCCCAAGCTGATCGATTATCCCGCGGCGGGTCGCATCGGACAGAGCTGCAAACGAGAGATCGAGGGGAGGGCTAATATACTGAACCATATAGTTCAGTGTTTTAGCCTGCTCGCGCAGGAAGCGCAAGCATTCCGAACTTTCCCTGCCGCAGATCGGTCATCCGAGGTCATGGACCGCGGCGGCGGCAGCAAAATTGTCTGCTGCGGGTCAAGTGGGCCTTCGAGCCGCTGATGAACGAATGTCAGCTTCAGCGCCTGCTCCCCGAAAGCAGTCCGCCGGCTAACGGCCCCAAACCAGTCATTCTAGCCAAGCCAAGTTCATGTCTGGGCTAGAGAATCTGCTACAGATGGAAACTGTAACAGTAGGGTGTTGGTTCTGATCCCATCAAAGCGAGAGATGCACAGCCGGCTTCCGCTGGGTCGACGCGGGAACGGCCGATCTTCTCGAACGGGTGGGCCTTGCCCTTCGCACGGACGTTCGGAGTGGCTTAGCCGCGCCACCATCAGACATTGGAAGTGAACCCATCGACCTTCAGGCCACAAGAGCGCAAGCGTCTACCTCTGTCGCCCAAAGTTTCTCCTCAATCTGGCCCACCATGTGGGTAGGGCAAGGTTTCAGCCGGTGCTCGGTCTGACCTACCACTCTCATCCGCAAGCTGCTTCGAATAAGCGTCAACGCCGTCGGTGATCAAAATGCCCAGCTTCGGGGCCGCGCTCAACGCTGCGGAGGGCCGGTTCGCTGGTTGTCGTTCGAGACGCGCAAACCGGAAGGCGTTGCTATTCGCTCGTTATGTGTGTCTGACAGTCTCCATCATTTGTCCTCACCATGTTGACGAAGGACGCGCGGCGGCAGCCACCAGGCCGCCGCCGCGCGCTCGTCTCGATCAGCTCTTGATGGCGATGCGCTTGACCTGCGACTGCGCCTTCTCCGTCTTCGGCAAGGTGACAGTCAGCACGCCGTTCCTGAAGGTGGCGTCAACCTGGTCTTCCTTGACCTCGACACCGAGCGGAATTCGGCGCTCGAAGCGGCCGTAGTAGCGCTCGGAGAACTGCCGATCCTTGTGCTCGCTCTCGGAGCGCTTTTCGCCCTTCAGCGTCAGCACGCCGTCATTAAGCAGGACTTCGATGTCCTTTTCCTCAAGGCCGGGGACTTCGGCCGTCACCTTGATCTCCTGGTCGGTATCGGAGATCTCGACACTCGGCCAGCCGCCCCCGAACGTGGCGCTGTTGCCGAAGGACGGCAGGCCGGAGCCAAAGCCGCGGAAGACGTCATCGAACAGACGGTTCACCTCACGATGAAGCGACAGGAAGGGATCACGGTCGTCATCGCGCAAGAGACTTGGAACCTGGTTGCCATTGTTGCGGCCCCAGGGAATCAGATCACGAACACTCATGGTTCTTCTCCTTTCTGTTGGTTCGGTTGGCAAAACTTTCATGCCGGCGCCGGACCATGCCCGTCGCCTTGTTTGCGGTCTGCTGGGGAAGGCTTAAGCCGCCTGCTGCTTGCCCTCGATTTGCTTGGTCTCGGCCTTCGGCATTCCCTGGCCGGTTCGGATCTCGATCTGGCGTGGCTTCATCTCCTCAGGGATTTCGCGCTTGAGATCGATGGTCAGCAGACCGTTGACAAGACCCGCACCCACGATCCTGACGTGGTCGGCCAGTTCGAAGCGACGCTGGAACGAACGGCCGGCGATGCCGCGATGCAGATATTGGACGTCATCGCCGTTCGCCTTCTGTCCCGAGACGATGAGCATGTTTTGCTCTTGGGTGATCGCCAGTTCGTCCTGTGAGAAGCCCGCCACTGCCATGACAATGCGGTAATCATTCTCGCCAGTTTTGACGATATCGTAAGGCGGCCAGTTGTCGACCGTCTCGGCGCGGCTAGCAGCCTCGAGCGCGTTCAACATTCGGTCGAAGCCGATGCTCGACCGGAACAGGGGAGAGAAATCGAGGTTTGTCCTCATAGCCATATCCTCCTTATAAGCAACATGGATACAAGGAGACGCCAAGAGCGACCGGCGTCTCCTGGACCTTATGTCGATTCCCATTGGGCGACCGACAATACTAATATAATTCAGTGCCTTACCGTTTCAAGAGAGGTGGGAGTTCCCAGCGGAAAAATTGAATTCTCTCCGAGGCGCCACCATATCTGAGCCGAGGTAGAGAGAGGAGCAAATGGCTATGCCAATGACTTCAGACGACGTCATCGCCGTCCTTGGGCCTGCCGACGAAACGCTGGTGGCCGAGGTCATCGCGACAGGCGCTACGCAGGCTGAACTCGCCGAGGCATTTGCGTGGGCCAGCAACGACGAAGCCTTGATGGGCGAAGGTCGCCGTCTGCCGACAGGTAGGGTTGCCGCGCTCGTTGATCTGCTGTCCGCCGACGAGGAAGAGCAGGATAGATAATATTACTGGCCGCTGCCCCGGGGCGCGATCGACCCAACCGGTCATGCCGTCGTGAGCACGCGGATATCGCCCGATCGATCACATCCACCACGACATTGCGACCGGAGCGTCGAATTGCGATGTCGGCCGAACCATTGCCGATCAGCAGATGTCGCAACGTGACCTCGTCGAGGAAGCTCGGAAGCCGCGGCTCGTTCAAGCTGATCTGCAGGGCGTTCGGATCGAACTCGAGACCGAGGCACGACTTCAATAGCGACAAAGGTGTTGCCGCTGCCCATGCCTGCGGCGAGCAGGCGACCGGATTTTGGCAGCAGGTGGGTTCGGTCCGACTACGAATTCGTAAGCGACTGCCCTTCGCTTTTGCGCCTAACACTCGAAGGTTACTATTGCCCTTTGCGGAAACCGCATCAGCCGCACGAAACGAGGTGAGGATGCGGCTTCGACGCACGATTGAGCCCTAGCGCATTGCCCTTCAAGTTCCTTTCCCCGATCCCAGGTCAGTGATTGATAGAGTTCGGCCGGTAGGGGCGGGAGCGACGAATTCGACGCGACGCAGGGCAGCCAAACTCCGATCGAGCCGGGCGACCGCTTGGTTGGACGAATCCAATCACGCGGTCGCCCGGCTGCGCAATCAGCCGCGATCGATCATTGCTAGCGTCTGTATCAGTTCCATAAATCAGCGTTATGCTGCGGCGTTGATGAATAACGGTCCCCGGTTCAATTCCGCTCAAGACCGTCGGTCCTCATCTCTGTTACGCCCTTGCCGCCCGCCAGCACGCGCGGCATCTGAGCCGTCTTTATGATACTCATCTGGTACCCGCCGGTCTGTCTGTCTCGCAGTTCTCGATTCTGTCGCTGCTGGAAGCCTACGAGAGCAAGTCACCGATCTCGCGCGTATGCTGAGCATGGAGCGCACGACGTTGGTCCGCGCGCTGAAGCCGCTTCTGGCGCGCTTCCAGACGAGAAGTCCTTCATAACAGCTGGGTCGTTGGTTCGACTCTCGTCAAGGCGGCTATCTTGGATATTGCTCCACGTCCAAACTTTCCTGCAAAATCCGCACACAACGGTGAGGCTCGAAAACACGAACTTGACGAGTAGGCGTTTACTTCGTTGGCAAAACAGACGCGTGGCGTCTTCTTGCTTCCTCATGCATGTTGACCGGCGTTGTCGCCAGAACACGTGTGACCAGCGACGCGGAAAACGGGCCGGTGAAAGGTCATCCGGGGTCCGGTCTTCTAGGATGGAAACTTTCGAGCGTCTTGGCCGCAAGGTGAGCAATCTCATCCTCAGCCGGATCCGCTATCGGTTGCACGCCTTGCTCCCGTATTCCGTTGCTGGGCTTTTCCTCGTCGGCTCCCAGCGGTATTGGATCGCTAGAATACTCCATCAATACCGGGCAGGTGCAATGATAGGCATCGTCCTCGCGGCCAAGCTTCGCCAGAGCCGAACAACCACTCGGCCGTCTTTGGTTCGTCAGATGCGGGTTCTGCTCGAGCCGCTCGGCAATGAAACCACGATGCGGCTCCAGAATGCGTTTACGACGGCCGCCCATCTTGCCGGGACGAACCGATCCGGTCGCGCGGTGGCGCTGGGACCACTTCACCACCGAAGACGCGGCCACCTCAATGGCGCGAGTTCAACGATGGCACTCGCGACGTGGTCCAGTTCCTTCGCCTCGTGTATCGCGGTGCAGTTGGCCGACTCCCTGACGCTGACGCCCGGAACGGACTTCACGGCGGAAGTCTCGCGCGACGGCGGCACGACTTGGACGGCGGTAACGCTCAGCCTGACAATGCCGCAGCTTGCGGGCGTCAAAATGTTTGAGGGTCAAGTTTCGATAAGCGGGCAACCTTCGGGATCGTCTATGAAATGGCGCTTTAAGACCATTACCAACAAAGGAAACTGGATATGGCTCCGAAGGTTTGGGGAAACATTGCCGACAGCTCGACGGAGCAGCCTACGCTCGCCGACGTAAAGGTGCGTCTGAAAGCTGCGATAGATATTTCAGCGGAAGTCGAGCGCCTGAAGTACATCACCGGCGGCGCTGGGCAGGCAATGGCCTGCCAGCAGAAGTCAGATTAGGCGAAGAAGTATCTCGCGATTTTGAGGTGGGTGGAACGCCAGATCCTTCAGACTTTTCTCTGCTGTCAGCGGAAGTTGGCATTACCGCTCCGACGCTCGGGGAGGTCGCCGCCATCGTCAATAATGCCTTTTTGCAATGGCAAATCATCGGAGGCGCGATCGAGGCTGCTCGCCTTGGCACCAAGGCTGCGATCGAGGCGACAGGCACGGGCGGAGATGCCGAGGCCGCCGCTGCAGCGGCGTCCTGGCCGTAGACAGAACGACACACAGAACCCAGGGGTTCGAGGCGGCGCCGTGTGTAATCCTGGCCGCAGCGTGTTCTAAGCTAACGCAAAAACAACTCCTTGGCTCGGGCATGGATCTTCTCGCAAGCATCCTCGAATGGATCGAACATCGGTACCAAAGGAGACGCCCCCATCAGAAGAAGAGCTTTTAGATGCTGCCAGCCGCCTTCCTCGCCAAGGACTGTCGCATAGGATGTCATCGGCTCAAGCGCCTCACCGGCATATAGCCGTTCGTATTCCGCAAAGTTCGAGAAATTTTCGCGATTGCT
>NZ_FOCV01000033.1 GCF_900110205.1 Rhizobium tibeticum
AGCGAGCCCGGCAGGTCTGGGCTGCGCTCTTGCAGGAGAATGGGAAGCCGGGAGCCGAACGCCACTCTGTGACCGAAGCCATATGCATCAGGGTCACGCATTGATGGGGTGGACGCCCCTCGACGGCATCGAATGTGCCAACATGGTGGGTGTTAACCGCCACAACAGAGGAGACGTCCGAAATGAACGCTAGCATGATGGGGTTGGATTTGGCCAAGAATGTCTTTCAAGTGCATGGATCGGATACCGCCGGCGCCGTCGTTTTCCGCAAGCAGCTGCGGCGGGACAAGCTGCTCGCGTTTTTTGCCGGACAGCCGGCCTGCATCGTCGCGATGGAAGCCTGCTCCAGCGCGCATTATTGGGCACGCGAGATCGGCAAACTCGGCCACTCGGTTCGCCTGATTGCCCCTGCCTATGTAAAGCCTTTTGTAAAACGCCAAAAGAACGATGCCGCCGACGCCGAGGCAATCTGCGAGGCGGCCCAGCGCCCGACGATGCGCTTTGTAACGGTTAAGAGTGAGGAGCAGCAGGCAAGCGCGGCGGTGTTCCGGGCACGCGATTTGCTGGTGCGGCAACGTACCCAGACGATCAACGCCTTGCGGGGCCACCTGGCGGAATACGGACTGATTGTTGCCCAGGGCCCGACCCACGTCACCAGACTTGTTTTGCACGTGGAGGATCCCAGGAGCAAGTTGCCGGAGGCCACACGCATGGCTCTCGCCATTTTGGTTGATACGCTGAAGTCGCTCGACCAAAGGATCCAGAAACTGGATGTCGAAATCGCTCGGCGTGCCCGGGAAGACGAAGACGCACGGCGGTTGGCAACAATTCCCGGCATCGGTCCGATCACCGCGACGGCTTTGATTGCCCTGGCCCCAGAAGCGGCTGGCTTCAAGCGAGGTCGCGACTTCGCTGCCTGGTTGGGATTGACCCCCTTGCAGCGCTCCACCGGCGGCAAGCAAAAGCTCGGCGAAACATCGAAGATGGGAGAGCGAACACTGCGCCGCCTGCTCATCATTGGTGCAAGCGCCGTGGTGCTGCAGGCTCGCCGGCGCGGCACCCCAGAAGGTTCGTGGCTCGGGCGCATACTTGCCCGCAAGCCACCCATGCTTGTGACGGTCGCTCTCGCCAACAAGATGGCCCGCATCGTGTGGGCACTCATGGCAAAGGGTGGCGTCTATAAGGCTCCAGCTGTGGCGGCATAACCGCCCGGCCAGAGGTCGTCGAGATGTAGGAAGGTCGAACGGAAGGTATGGCGCAACAGTCGATGAGACGGGGTCGGGAAAGCCAGGAATCTCCGGAGTGCTTCCAGCACGCCGCATTGATTTGGAGCCCGATCCGCGAACTCCCATACGGGCCAGCGACAGATGAACGGTCGCGCGAAAGGCCGGACAGATGTCAGCACCCGACTACGCGTAATGCCGCCGGAAACTCTTCTTGCATTCACCGGGGCGTCCACAGATGGAGAATGGTTCAAGAACCGAAGGACAGCAAAGCGATCTGTCCGGCGGAAAGTAAGACTTCGCCGATCGGTGCGAATGCCGGTCGAAACGCAACGGAACCCAAGGAAAAGCCGCCAACCGAAGGTGTTTTCCCCTTGAGTTCTTTCATTGGAGAGATCCATGGCATGGTCTGCCAGCCAGTATGTCAAATTCGAAGATGAACGCACGCGTCCGGCGCGCGATCTGCTGGCGCAGGTGCCGCTTGAGCATGTCCGTCGTGCGGTGGACCTCGGCTGCGGGCCGGGCAACTCGACGGAGCTGATCGTCGAGCGTTTCGGGGCGGCTGGTGTCTCCGGCCTGGACAGCGACTTGAACATGCTGGAGGCGGCTCGCAACCGCATGCCCGGCACGCCCTTCGTCGAGGCCGATCTTGGCACCTGGCAGCCAAGCGAACCGGCTGACCTGCTCTTTGCCAATGCCGTTTTCCAGTGGCTGCCGAACCACCTGGACATTTTCGACCGCTTGATAAACGGACTTGCGCCATGCGGCGTGCTGGCGGTGCAGATGCCGGACAACCTGACCGAGCCAACCCATCTGTTGATGGAGGAGACGGCGCATGCCGGGCCCTGGAAAGCCGCCTTCGAAGGGCAGAGCGTTCGCCGTCAGCCACTGCCGCCGCCCTCCACCTACTACAGCCGGCTCATCGGCAAGGCTGCCCACGTCGACATCTGGCATACCGCCTACAACCATCCGATGGCGGATGCTGCGGCGATCGTCGAATGGGTCAAAGGAACAGGTCTCAGGCCTTATCTCGACCACGCCGGCGACGAGCATCGCGATGCGTTTCTGGCCGACTACATCGGCCGCGTGGAAAAGGCCTACCCGAAGATGTCGGACGGCCGCGTATTGCTGCGGTTCCCGCGGTTCTTCATGGTTGCCGTCAAGGCTTGAGAGCGCCGTCGACGTGGAAGCCTCCTGGCTAGCGCATCAGATGGGCGCCAGGATCGGCTGACATTGGCTTGCAAGGTCAGGCGGCGTCCTGCTTGCCGCCGCACCCGCGCGCACTATAGTCGTCGCACATAGCGAGGAGACATTCATGAACGCCGCTCCCATTCCGCCAGCCACACTTGTCATTTTCGGTGCTACGGGCGACCTGACGCGGCGCCTGCTGATACCGGCGATCATCAATCTGACGCGAAGCGGATTGGTCGGCGATGATCTCAACATTCTCGGCGTCGGCATAGATCCAGGCGACGACGCTTCGCTGGTGGCACGACTGGACAGTTTCCTTTCCGGACTGAGCGAACCGATCCTGCCGGAGACGGACGATGCGTGGCGACGGCTGCGTCAGCGGATCTCCTACATGTCAGGCGATTTCACCCAGGACGGCATATTCCTCGAGATCAAGAAGCACCTGACGAGCTGCAATGCGGCCTTCTATCTCGCCGTGCCGCCGCAGTTTTTCGGACCGCTTGTCGAAAAGCTGGCCGAACACGGTCTGACCCGCGAGGCTGACGGATGCTTCCGCCGGATTGCCATCGAGAAGCCTTTCGGCACCGACCTTACCTCGGCCCGCGCGTTGAACGCCCGCATTCTCAAGAACGTCGCCGAGAGCCAGGTCTATCGCCTCGACCACTTCCTGGGGAAGGAAACGGTGCAGAATATTCTGACCGCCCGCTTCGCCAACATGATGATCGAGGCGCTGTGGAACAACAACTATATCGACCACGTACAGATCACGGCCGCCGAAACGGTCGACGTCGGAACGCGCGGCAAATTCTACGACGCCACCGGCGCGCTGCGCGACATGGTCCCCAATCACCTGTTCCAGCTGCTGGCGATGATCGCGATGGAGGCTCCGAACGGTTTCGGCGCAGAAGCGATCCGTACCGAGAAGAGCAAGGCGCTGAGCGCGCTTCGCATCTGCACACCGGAGGAGGCAGTCACCCATGCCGTGCGCGGCGCCTATACGGCCGGCAAGCTCGATGGCAACGACATCACGGCCTTCCGGGAGACCAAGGATGTATCGCCCGACAGCAACACCGAAACCTTCGTCGCGCTGAAGCTTTTTGTCGATACGTGGCGTTGGGCAGGCGTGCCGTTCTATTTGAGAACTGGCAAGGCGATGAAGGCGCGCGATACGGAGATCGTGGTGACTTTTCGGCAGGTGCCGTTCGCGCAGTTTCGCGAGACCGACGTCAAGCGGCAACTGCCGCCGAACAGGATGGTCATCCAGGTCCAGCCGGATGAGGGGCTGAGCGTCGAGATCTCCATCAAGTCGCCCGGCCTTTCCGTGGACACCGTGCCCGTCTCGCTCGACTTCCGCTATGCCGACAAATTCGACATCGGCAAGATGACCGGATACGAGTCCCTCCTCTACGATCTCTTCATCGGCGACCAGACGCTCTCCCAGCGCGCCGACGGCATCGAGGCCGGCTGGGCGGCCGTGCAGCCATTCCTCGATATTTGGGCGAAAAGCAGCGAAACCCCGGAGTCCTATGCACCGGGGAGCATGGGTCCGTCTTGCGCCGAGGAACTCATCCGGCGCGATGGCCGAGAATGGCACGAGCTGGGTGTGATCATGCACAACCACGTTCGAAAGTAATTTCGGAAATACACGTTTAACTAAAGTAAAACAGAAGAGAATTTCGCAACGCCTCCCGTATGGCGAGCGAAAATATTGTATCATGAATGTGTGATCGTAATCCATCGCAACACATTTATGGTACGCTATACAGAATATTGAGGTGTTGACCCTTTCGCCTTGTACAACGAAGATTTTCCTGCTGACCGCGTTGCTGTTCCAATGCGACAAAGAAGGCGGGGCTCGTCCAACCCCGACGGGCCCTTCTTGCGTTTTTCTATCATTTGGCGAATAAAGTATATATTAGTCGAAATTGTTAAAGCTCGATTAATATATTTACTTGCGCTCTTCCACCGCCTTGCTAAATCTATCTCGAGGGTTTTGGGGTATTAACATGGTAGATACTCATTTGTCTAAGAATCGTTCGATTTCCGATCAACGTATGGAAACCTGCAGGTCGGAGTTCGAGCCCCTCCTCTTCGAGCTCATCCGCAATGGTGAGAAGCGGGGATGGAAGGCGGCCGAAATCGCGATGGCGCTGGCCGACGCGGCTGACGACGTCATCCTTCAGCTGGCAAGGGAAACGAAGAGCAAGCATTGACCGCTTGCCTTGCCGATCCTGATATAATGACGCTTCAGAAGTGCTCCTTTAGCACGTAAAGAAATCCTTGAGCTTGTCTCCCGTGATTCTCTTGCCGCTTGCGCCAAGCAAAGGAGCCCGATGTTGCAGTTGATTGCCGCAGCTCTTCTTGCCTGTGGATGCGTCAGCCTCGCCGAGGTTGCCGACTGGCCGCCTGCGGACAGCTATGTGCCGAAGATCAGTTGCCACGAAAGCGATGCCGCCGAGCGCTGCGCAGAAATTCGTGCGGCCTGGACCGGCCTTTACGCCAATGCGATCGCTGGCCGCGTTGAAAGTCAGCGAAAAGTCTCTTTGTGCCTGAGCACCGGCTGCAACAAGGGCATCGTTGTCGAGCCCGTCCTTGGCTGCGCCTGGCGCCAGGTCATCGCCGCATCGCGCAATCCTCAGATCAACGACGCCGACCGGGCAAACGTCGAGCGTTACTGCGGCCCTCGCGCGCTTGACGATGCCGGGCGCAAAGCTGCCAGAGACCAGTCGCAAACCTGGCTGACCTTGCTCGGCGTAACGCCATAGCTAAAAATGCAAACGGGCGGGGACAAGCCCGCCCGCCGAAAGTCTTGGCTTTGCCTCTTAGACGAACTGGCTGAGACCTGGAACCGAGCCGACGACCTCGTCTACGACTTCCTTGCCGGCATGCTGCTCGGCAATCGCGATGGTCTCCTTGGCAAGCGTCGTGATCTCACCCATGCCGAGGCCTTCCGACATCAGTTGCTGGCCGAGCGCCATGATGCCGCCGCCGCCGAGCGCGCCCATGATGCTGCCAAGGATCCCGCCGCCACCGCCCTCGCCTTCGCCGTTATACTTGGCAACGAGATCGGAGGCGCCCGGAATCGCCTCGATCATCTTGGCGACCGGACCGTCTGCCGCTTCGCGCTGCAGGAAACCGAGCATCATGCCGAGCGCCTTTTCGGCCACCTCTGCGGGGATGCCCACGCGCGCGGCGATCTGGTCTACGATTTCATTCATTGTCAGCCTCCTATTTTTGACGTTAACGTCAACGTTAATCGAACTTTCGGGGCAACTCAAGCCGCCTGCCGCAAATGCAGGCTTTATCCTACTTTTCCCTTTAATGCAGACAGTTGTCCGCACTGGACTCCCTGCTTATAACAGGGAAGCGATATTACAATGACCGTGCGGGAAAACGACGCTCCGCACTTTGACGCAATCGGCGCCGACAGCCGTAGGGAGAATTTTCGAAATGCTCGAGGAAGGCAAGATTTTCGTCGGCGTCAGCCGCAATCCGGACGACAGCATCAACAAGCCGGAATATCTCGACCTGAAATTCGGAAACCGCCATGGCCTGGTGACGGGCGCCACCGGCACCGGCAAGACGGTGACACTGCAGGTGCTTGCCGAGGGCTTTTCGAAGGCTGGCGTGCCCGTCTTCTGCGCCGACATCAAGGGCGATCTCTCCGGCATTGCCGCCAAGGGTGAACCGAAGGACTTCCTGACCAAACGGGCCGAGCAGATCGGCTTCGACGACTACGAATTCGACCAGTTCCCGGTGATCTTCTGGGACCTCTTCGGTGAAAAGGGCCACCGCGTCCGTACCACGATCGCCGAGATGGGACCGCTGCTGCTTGCGCGGCTGATGGATGCTTCCGAGCCGCAGGAAGGCGTCATCAACATCGCCTTCAAGATCGCCGACCAGGGCGGCATGCCGCTGCTCGACCTCAAGGACTTTTCCTCGCTGCTTAACTACATGGCGGAGAACGCGACCGAACTATCCGGCCAATTCGGCCTGATCTCGAAGGCGTCGGTCGCCTCGATCCAGCGAGGCTTGCTCGTGCTGGAACAGCAGGGTGCACAGCATTTCTTCGGCGAACCCGCACTCAAGATCACCGACATCATGCGGACCAACAACCGCGGCTATGGTCAGATCTCGGTGCTTGCCGCCGACAAGCTGATGATGAACCCGCGCCTCTATGCAACCTTCTTGCTGTGGCTGCTCTCCGAACTTTTCGAGGAACTGCCTGAGGTCGGAGATCCCGACAAGCCGAACCTCGTTTTCTTCTTCGACGAAGCACATCTGCTCTTCAACGACGCGCCGAAGGTGCTGATCGAGCGTGTCGAACAGGTTGTCCGCCTTATCCGTTCGAAGGGCGTTGGCGTCTATTTCGTGACGCAGAATCCACTCGACGTGCCGGAGACCGTACTCGCGCAGCTCGGCAACCGAGTGCAGCACGCGCTGCGCGCCTATTCCCCACGCGAGCAGAAGGCGGTGAAGACGGCTGCGGACACCTTCCGGCCCAATCCAGCCTTCGACTGTGCCACCGTCATCACCACGCTCGGCACGGGCGAGGCGCTGCTGTCCACACTCGAGGCAAAAGGATCCCCCTCGATCGTCGAGCGGACACTGATCCGCCCGCCATCCGGCCGCGTCGGCCCGTTGACCGATCCGGAGCGCCAGCAGGTCATGGACAAGAGCCCGGTGCTCGGCGTCTACGACGAGGATCTCGATCGCGAATCCGCCTTCGAGATCCTGGCTGCGCGCGCCAGGAAAGCGTCTGACTCCGACGCAGCCAAGCAGGCGCAACCGACGCAGCCGACCGAGGGCAGTGCCTCGGGTCGCTGGACGCTGCCGGGCTTCGGCGATGACGACAACGAACAGCAGAGCAAGACCGAGGGCCGCGCCCGCTCGTCCGGCTACCAGCGCGAGACGGTCGTCGAAGCCGCGATGAAGAGCGTGGCTCGCACGGTCGCGACACAGGTCGGCCGGGCACTGGTGCGCGGCATCCTGGGCAGTTTGAAGCGCTGAGCGGAAAGGGCGCTGCCCTTATCCTGCGCGGCGTCCCATAGTCCTGCGCCAATCACGCCGCTCAACGCTTGCGCACGAACTCCGTGCGCAAGACAAGGCCTTTGATGGTGTCGTGGCGGCAGTCGATCTCTTCCGGGTTATCCGTCAACCGGATCGATCTGATAACCGTACCTTGCTTCAGGGTCTGATTGGCCCCCTTGACCTTCAGATCCTTGATCAAGGTGACGGAATCGCCATCCTTGAGAACATTTCCGGAAGCATCCCGGACTTCGCTCGCCCCCTGCCCGGCGGCAGCCAATTCCGCAGCCGGACGCCATTCACCCGTCACTTCGTCATAAACGTAGTCGTCGTCACCGCCTGCCATGGGCTTTTCTCCTGAAAGCAAGAATTTGCCGATCGGGGCGCTTATAACAGCCAAACCGCCCTGTGCAAGTTAGGCCATGCTGACTCAACTGATCAGCGTCTTTATCCGGATGTCCTCGGTTGGCCGTACCGCAACCCTGCCATCGATCGGAGAACCGGTGAGGAGCTTCGGTGCGAATAGAAATTGGGCAATCTCCACCGAGTTGGCTCGAAGATTTCACAGATCTGAGGATGGTTGTCATGCGGGCCGCACAGGCTGGCGCATATATACACCACATTGGCTCCACAGCGGCCTCAGGTCTTGCCGCAAGGGATATCATCGATATTCAACTCACCGTGGATGGTCTGGGAAAAGGTGACAGCGCCGCTTTTGAACAAGAGGTTTTAGATGCAGTTCGGCGGTGATTGATCATTGACCGCCGGAATTGTGTTGGCTGAAGAGGAGCTGAGAAAGATGCTCTTCCGCAGCACCAACCGACGGGCAACAAATGTGCACGTTCGCGACAGAGGGCGCTTCAATCAGCTTCACCCGCTCCTTTGCCGCGATTTCTTGCGGACCGAACGGATAGCTGCCAACGCCTGTGGGGTCTTCAAGCAGCGTCTGGCCTGGCAATCCTCCTCCGCACAGAGTTCTGAATGAGCTGATGCAACCGTTTCGGTTGCATTTCTCCATGCCTGATGGTATTTCGCCTATGCACTCAAAGAGAAAGGAGGGTCGCGTGCAAAAATGCTATTTCCGGTTCAACCGGCAGCGTGGCCCCGTCAACGCCCTGCAAATGCGTTTGCAGGGCTGACCAGAGACCGTTCTCACTCTCTTCCTGGTCTGCCCCTCGTGGCAGCAGTTCGGGCATTCAGCTCGTCTGCAACGATCCATCCACCGAGCTTGAGCACACGCACGCGATGAAGGCTGCATGCCCTCGCCCCGTGTGATCGCTCGGCAAGACCAGAGCAAGATCATGACCCTTATCAATATCCGCAATCTCGGCGTCACTCTGAGCGCACCGCTCTTTGCCAAGCTCGACCTCGTCATCAATGCCGGCGACCGTCTCGGGCTCATCGCCGCCAACGGCCGTGGCAAGTCCACGCTGCTGCGTTGCATTTCAGGCGCGCTGGAGGCAACCCAGGGCGACATCACGCGCTCGCGCGGACTGACGATCGGCCATGTCGAGCAGGACGTGCCGACAGGGTTGCTTGACGTTCCGTTCCACGATGCGGTCCTTCAGGCGCTGCCCGCCGACCAGCAGGCGAACGAAAGCTGGCGCGTCGACATCGTGCTGGATTCACTCGACGTGCCGGAAGCCTTGCGCAGCCGCCCGGTCGGACAGCTCAGTGGCGGCTGGCAGCGGCTGGCGATGCTGGCGCGGACTTGGGTGATGGAGCCGGACGCACTGCTGCTCGACGAGCCGACCAACCACCTTGATCTCGGCAAGATAGCGGCACTCGAGGAATGGCTGAACGCCCTGCCACGCGACGTTCCCGTCATTATCTCCAGCCATGATCGTGCCTTTCTCGATGCCGTCACCAATCGCACGCTGTTCCTGCGACCGGAGCAATCGCAGGTCTTTTCCCTACCTTACAGTCGGGCGCGGGCGGCGCTGGACGAGGCGGATGCAGCCGACAAGCGACGCTACGAGCGCGACATGAAGGTAGCCGAGCAGCTGCGGAAGCAGGCCGCGAAGCTCAACAATATCGGCATCAACTCCGGTAGCGACCTGCTGGTGGTCAAGACCAAGCAACTGAAGCAACGCGCCGACAAGCTGGAGGATGCGACCAAGCCCGCCCGCCTCGAGCGATCGGCCGGTGCGATCAAGCTCGCCAACCGCGGCACGCATGCCAAGGTGCTGGTGACGCTCGACGACGCCGAGGTCTGCACGCCCGACGGCACACCGCTCTTCCGGACTGGTAAGCAGTTCATCTGCCAGGGTGACCGGATCGTGCTGCTCGGGGAGAATGGCGCCGGCAAATCGCGGCTGATTGCGATGCTGCGAAAGGCGATCGGCAATGCCGAGACGGCACAGGACGGTATCAAGGCGACACCTTCCCTGGTTCTCGGCTACAGCGATCAGGCGCTCGCCGACCTCAAGGACAAGGACACGCCGATGGAGACGATCATCCGCCGTTTCGAGGTCGGCGATCAGCGGGCGCGGGCGCTGCTGGCGGGTGCCGGCATGACCATCGACATGCAGTCGCGCGCCGTCGGGCGGCTTTCGGGCGGCCAGAAGGCGCGGCTCGGCATGCTGGTCCTGCGGCTGGCGGAGCCGAATTTCTACCTGCTCGACGAGCCCACGAACCACCTCGACATCGACGGGCAGGAAGCGCTGGAGGGCGAGCTCATGGCACATCAGGCCAGCTGCCTCGTGGTCTCGCACGACCGCAGCTTCGTACGCGCGGTCGGCAACCGGTTCTGGCAGATCGAGCGCCGACGGCTCGTTGAAGTGGAAAGCCCGGAGCTTTTCTTTTCTTCGGCACGGCCTTAGACTTCAACAGCCGTAAGGAACAGGTACCAGAAGAGTGCTGCCTCTCTACGCTGCTCCAACGCGGCGTAGAGATACTTGTCGTATCCGCCGAGTTCGAAGCCATATCGCTTGTAGAAGCGGCAGGCGGCCACGTTGTTCGATTGGGTCTCCAAACGGATGCCGCGCGCATCTAGCTCGCGCGCCCAGCCGATGGCGCGGTCCATAAGCAGCCTGCCGGCACCGGATCTCCTGGCTGTCGACCGCGAGGTCTTCCACCGAGACAAAGTCGTTCCAGCTCTTCGACAAGAGGTAACCGCACGCCCTGCCCGCTCGGCTTACAATCACCAAGCGGCGATCCGGTCCAGCCGTAAAGTCGTCCGGGTCAAAGCCGTACGACTTGCGATGGGGCTCCACGACCCAAACCTGCCCGAACGGATCGTCATATGGCGCCAATAGCTCCGAGGTGACGTCGAACGAGAAGTCGCGGTCCATGATCGCGGGCGGCAAGGTGTCGGCATCCTCGACGAGCAACGGCTCCGCCATGCGTGCAGCGCCTGGACACGTGGTTATGCCCGAGGCTGGTGTCAACGTCAGAACGACGCCGGCGTTGCACCGAGCAGAGTGAGCTTGCCGCCGCTGATGGAATAAAGGCTCATCTTGCGCTCCACGGTACCGGCCGGCGTCAGCCTGAAGAGACCGGTCACGCCGCGGAAGCCGACCTTGCTCGTCAGGTTCTGCGCGTTCATCCCCTCCGGTCCCTTTGTCCGGACAATGCCGGCGGCAACGGCCACCGCATCATAACCGTAAGCCGCATCGGTAGAGAGCGTGCGCTTGTAGTGGCGCTGGTAGCGCTCGGCAATCATCGTCGCGCCCTCGGGCTCGACCATGGCAATCACCGTGCCCGCCACCGAGGGATTCGAATAAGCCTGCGACGGCCAGGCGCTGGTGCCGACGACGGTTATGTTCGTCTTGCCGCTTGCTTTCACAGCGCCCGCAATGGTCGTCGTGATCACCGTTTTCCCCAGGACGAGCACGGTGTCGGCATTCTGCAGAATGGCGCCAGCCCTCTTGACCGCGTCCGCTGCGGCGGCATCGGTCAGATCATAGCGGGTGAGGCCGAGGTATGTGCCGCCGCCGGCACGGATGGCGCTTGCCAATCGCTCCTCGCCCGCAGCCGGAAAATCGCTCTGCGTAAAAACTAGTACCTTCTTATGACCGCTGGCAAAGGCTGCCCGTGCGCCGTCGATGGCGCTGTCGATCTCATCGGAAACGAAGTTGTAGACATTGCCAGATGTCGGCGGCACCGGCGCGCCGAGATTGAGCAAAGGCGGTCGCTGGTCGGCCGGGACCGCGGCAATAGCCGAGGTGACGGCAGGTGATGCATAGCTGACGAGGAGAACGGAACCGCGCGTCTTGGCAGCGCTCACCGCAGTCGCGGCAGCCGGAGCGCCGGAGGCCACGTCGACAACCTTCACGAAGACCTGATTACCACCGAGTTCGCCGACGCCGAGGCCGGCGCCGTCGCGCACGTCACGTGCAGCGCCGTCGTAAATGCCGGTCGTGCCCTTGGGCAACAGGAGCGTGATTTCCGCTCCCGTTTCTCCGAAGCTCTCCTCGACCTCGCTCGAGGGGGCCTTGATATCATTGGTCTTCACATTCTTGGCGATGCCATCGACGTCGGATTGGCAGCCCGCGAGCATCCCGCAGGCGACGACGATCGACATTGCGAGAAGGCATTTGATGAGTTTCAGGGAACCGACGCCTTCCGAAGGCGACACTTGCCGTGTCGAGCGTAAACCATGCGAGCCTTGCACCTGCTCGATTGACTGCACTGTCACCTGTTCCCCCACTCTCGTAATCGCCGCCTCTTCCGGCCTTTTGGCAGATTTCATATCTGCACAGGCAACACGGGAAAGCAAACCCTTCGCCCAAACTTGGTTGATGGAGACACTAAACTTTTATGTTCTTTTGAATGGATAATTTATACTGGCTTTATCCACGCTTAAATACCTGATTTTTATAGCTGTTTTGTACGTTTCTCTCAGCCAACGAGAGACGACGATCCATGAAGCGCAGTATAAAAATAAGCAATATCGCCGCGTTTACTTTCTCCGCATTTTCCCTTGCATTGTCGCCGAATATCTCCTCGGCCTCCGCGCTTCCGTCCCCACGGATCTCCGGCGCGATGTACTCCGTTGACTTCGCTGCTGACACAGCCCGCGCGCTGACCCTTGGCGGCATCGCCAACCTCCTCAGCCTGGCGGCGAACGCCATCGGTACCATGGACGTTACTGCGCTGACCCGATCGCTGCAGCCCGAGCCTGCCGGCTGGGTGAAGGAGAGCGTCGCACCGGTGCAGCCAGCCGAGCGCCCGGCGATTGCCGCGCCGATGGGCAGCGGCGCATTCGGAACGGTCGCGATTCCTTTCAAGCGTCTTGCCGCTCTGAAGAAGTTCGCACCGTCGCTGTCGGAAATGACGGATGGAACCGCAATCAACTGCAGCGCAGGCAAATGCTCCGATGCCGCGACCGCGATCAACCTTGCCTTCACCAAGACCTCGCAGGCCTCGATCCGCGACAAGCTGAACGCAGTCAACGTCACGATCAACCACACGATCCGCTACAGCCGCGACATCGACACCTACAAGGCTGCTGACTACTGGGCAACGCCCGCCGAAACGCTCGCGCGCCAGCAGGGCGATTGCGAGGACTTCGCGATCCTGAAGATGGCGGCCCTGCACGCCGAAGGCGTCGATCTCAAGGACATGTCAGTTGTCGTCCTGTTCGACCAGAAGCGGCATTTCTACCACGCGGTGCTTTCCGTCGCGGTCGACGGCAATCGCTTCATCCTCGACAACATGCATGACGAGGTTCTGCCTGATACGAAGCTGCCCGACTACATGCCGCTCTATTCGATTGCGGAGGGCAAAGGCTATCTGCATGGAACGCGCACCGGCGCCAAGCAGGTGGCTTCGGCAATGCCGCTGGAAAAGGTGGCTCCCGGTGAAGGCGTGGCGTTCTGAGGATCACAAGCAAGACACGGGAAAAGGCGGTTGCGTTCAACTGCCTTTTTCATGTCCGGAATAGTCGATCAATAACGTGAGATGTAGCCGATCAGCATCGACTTCTCATGCGTCGGCGCCAGAGCCAGATTGATCTGTCCCTTCATCGACTGTGAGCCGACGCCAATGGTGAAGCCGGTATTCAGCGTCTTGCCGCGATTGCGATAGAGCGTTGCGATCGCTTCGTCGATCTGCGTGTCGATCGAAAACCTCAAGCTTTTTGTCAACTGCGCCGTATCTCCAAGCGGGAGACGCTGGCGCAGCATGGTCAGGAAGGGATCGTTGAAGAGCTGGATCTTCTTCTCTTGCGTCAGCAGGATCGTTGGCGAGGGCGACGCCTGGATGATGGCATTGACGTTTGCCAGCGATGACGCGTCCTCGACCGTATCCAGCCGGCGCAGCGCCCACTTGAAGCTGAGGACGCGCAGCAGCGAGGCGAGGTTGCCAGACTCGGGCATCTGCGAGGCGGTGTAGTGCACGAGGTCGGCAGTGCTCATCTTGCCGGCCGACGACATGCGACCGAGGCCATCCCAGTAGATCCGTTCGAGGCGGATGCCACGTCGCTCGCCGCCGCGGCCGACGACAGCGCGGAAGCGCGGCTCGATCTCATCGGCGCCGATGGCCGGCAAAGGCTCATCGAGCGGTTCAAGCTCGGAGAGTGCATTGCTGCCTGGCTTGACGATCAGCATCCTATCGCTCCGTCAGCGCTTCGCTGCGCGCCTTGTTGATCGGCTTCATCAGATAGCTGAGCACCGTCTTGTTGCCGGTCATGATTTCGACCGAGGCAACCATGCCGGGGATGATCGGATAGGACTTGCCGTTGCGCTCGAGCGCCGACTTGTCGGTCTTGACCTGAACCAGGTAGTAGGTCTCGCCCTTTTCCTTTTCGACGAGGCTGTCGGCCGAGATGTTCTCGACGACGCCTTCGAGGCCGCCGAAGATCGAGAAGTCGTAGGCCGTGACCTTGATCACGGCCGGCTGGCCGCGGCGCACGAAGGCGACATCGCGCGGCGAGATCTTCGCTTCGATCAGCAGCGTATCGGCGGTCGGCACGATGCCGGCGATGACGCGGCCGGGATCGACATAGGCTCCAATGGTGTTGACCTCAAGCGTGTTGACGATACCGTCAACCGGCGAGCGGATGTCGGTGCGCTTCACGCGGTCAGAGGCGCCGCGAATGGTCTCGTCGACGACCGAGAGCTCGGCCAGGGCCTGTGCCTTATCGGTCAGCGCCTGCTGGCGCAATTCGAGGGCAAGATCGCCGAGCTGCAGCTTGGCTTCCTGCACGGCTGCTTCCAGACGGTCGATGCTTTCCTGATAGACCTTGAGCTGGCCCTGCTGGTCGGTGAGATCACGCTCGGTTTTCAGGACTTCGGTCTGGGCCACAAGCTTCTTCTGGGCCAACGGGTGGATGAGGTCATATTGGCGTTGTGCGCCTTCGATGTTCTGCTGCAGGCGATCGATATTGGCGTGGGCTTCGCTGAGCTCGTTCTCGCGCTGGCGAACACGTTCCTTCAGAACCCCGAGCTTGTTCTGGTAGCTGGCACGATCGGCGGCAAAAAGCTGCTCCTCGTTTGCGCACACTTCCTTTGCAACGGCCAAAATCTCTTGCGGGCAGATAAAAGGCGTATCGTATTGGCCGGCTTCCTCGAGCTTCAATCGGGCCACCTTGGCACCAAGCGCCCGGGCCTTGGCGACGGATTCACCAAGCGACGACGTCGTCGTCGTGTTGTCGAGCTGGACCAGCAGCTGGCCCTTGCGAACGACCTGACCGAGGACGACGGCGATTTGCTGCACGACGCCGGGCTCCGAAGACTGGATGATCTGCGTCTTCGAAACTGGAATGACTTTGCCCTCGCCGCGGGCGATCTCGTTGACATCGGCGATCGCCGCCCAGGCGAGGAAGCTCGCAATGACCAGAGCCACCAACGCCAGAATGCCGCGGGCGAGAAGTGGAGGATTGTCGTGGCGATTGTTGAGGCTCATGGCTGCGCCCCCGCCGGTTTGCGCTGCATCGCTTCGATGACTGCATTCTTCGGTCCGTCGGCGATGATCCGACCCTTGTCGACAACGATCAGACGGTCGACGAGCTCGAGCATGCTGTAGCGGTGGGTGGCGATCAGCAGTGTGGTGTCGCGACTGATGGCCGTCGACAGGCGCGCAATCAGGTTGCGCTCGGTCGCCAGGTCCATGGCGCCCGATGGCTCGTCGAGAAATACGATCTTCGGCTTGGTGAGCAGCAGACGGGCGATCGTCAGCGCCTGCTTCTGGCCGCTCGACAGGTTGGTGCCGCGTTCTCCGACCGGCATGTCGAAACCGCGAGGATGATTGCCCACGAACTCGTCGACACCGGTCATGCGGGCGACCTCGAGGAGCTCCTCGTCGGTCGCGTCGGCGCGCCCGATCAACAGGTTTTCCTTGACCGTGCCCGAGAAGAGATCGGACGACTGGCCGGCCACGGCGACCGCCGAGCGAACTTCGGCCATGTGATATTGCCGGATATCGACGCCATCGATCAGCACACGGCCGCCCGAGGGACAAAAGAGCCCGTCAAGCAAGCGGCCGAGAGTGGTCTTGCCGGAACCGATGCGGCCAATGATGCCGATGCGTTCACCCGGCTGCACCGTAAAGGACAGCTTGTTGATGACGGGATAGTCCGATCCCGGATACTGGAAGGACACATCCTGGAAGCTGAAGGCACCGCGGGTGATCTCGCGGTTGACGAAGCCGACGGTGGACGGACGATCGTCGGGCTGCTCCATGATCTTATCGAGAATGCGAAGGGACATGGTTGCCTGGCGGAAGCGCGCCAGCGTCATGGCGATCTGGCCGAGCGGTGCGCCCGCGCGGCTCGCCAGCATGACCGTCGCGACAATCGCGCCCATGGCAATGCGGCCTTCGGAGAACTCGTAGGTGCCGGCAATCACGATCAGGACGCTCACCATCTGCTGGATGAACATCGTCATGTTGATGGCGTTCGTCGAGATATGCTTGATGTCCTCGCTGGTGCGACTCGAATACTTGGTAAGCTCCTGCCAGCGGCGCAGCATCGTCGCTTCGGCGCGCAGGCTCTTCAGCGTTTCGATCGTCGAAATCGTCTCCACCAGCAAGGATTGGCGCCGCGATGCCTCGTTGGCGGCGGTCGCCATGCGCTTGCCGATCGCGGCCTGCGCGTAGAGGCCAATGATGACAGACAACACGAATGCTACGGCCGGAATGACCACCAGCCAGCCGGAAATCAGATAAATGACCGCGAGGAAGATGAAAACGAACAGACTGTCGATCAGCACGCCGATGGTGTTCGAGGTGAAGAACTCGCGAACGAATTCGTACTGCGTGACGCGGTTGGCATATTCGCCCGTCGACATCGGCCGCGAGGCGAGCGTCGAGTTGAGCACCTTGTCGAAGAGAAGCTGCGACAGACGCAGGTCGGCCTTTCGCCCGGCATAGTCGATGAGCGACGAACGCGCCGTCTTCAAGAGGAAGTCGAAGATATAGGCAAGCGAGATACCCGCGGCCAACACCCAAAGCGTCGAGATTGCCTTGTTCGGCAGCACCCGATCATAGACGTTCATCGTAAAGAGCGGAGAGCCGAGCGCAATCAGATTGATGAAGAGCGCCGCGACCATGACGCGCACATAGGTGCGCCAGTAAGGTGCGAGGGTCGTTGCTAGCCAATGCCGCTTCTCGATCTCCACGGCATTACCAACCAGTGCCTCTTCCGAGGCGTTCTGATAGTAAAGCGTGAAGGCAAATGCCAGCTGCGGCTTCAGCGCCAGGAATTCTTCGCGCGTCAGCCGGATCTCACTGCCGGCGATGGGAACGATATCCGTGACATAGGAACCGTCCTCGGCGACCTCGAGCAGAGGCAGCACGCTGCCATCGGCAAACGCAGCGATCGCCGGACAATCGAAATTGCCCTGGCGGCATTCGCGCTCCTGATGCTTGATCACCTGCAGGCCGATGCGCTCGGCCATGCGTTCGACATCGTCAACCTCAAGCGACTCGGTCACCTCATCCGGAAGACCGGAGAAGAGGACCGTGTCGGAGCTTGGTCGGCCATAGAACGCAGCCACGGATTTGAATGCGGCTTTGAATGTCTGCAGCGATGTGCTGCTGGAAGTCTCGAGCGCTACGTTCAGCATTGTTCCATGGCCATCTCGACTACTGCTGTCGAATTGGCGCTAGGAGATCCAGGGGCAAGCCGGCTTTCTGATGGGAATCAAGCTCGACATATCCAGGATTCGCGACACTGGCGGGGACAGCAAACTCTTCCCGCGCATAAGGCTTGGACTGATCGACCGGCCTCAGCTTCATCGTCTGAAGCAGATTGCCCGAGGCCGCCAGGATCTTGTACTCGGCAAACTGCGATGCGACGCGCGCGGTATCGGCGAGAACCTGCGTGTTGAATCTGGTGTTTTGCGCATCGAGCACGTCGAGCAGCGAGCGCTGGCCAACCTTGAACTGCTCGCGGTAGGAACCGACGAGCTGGTTGTTGATCGAGGCCTGCTTGTTGAGGATACCGGAAAGCTCGCCGCGGCTGACGCGCTCGTTCCAGGCCGAGCGAACCGACTGCTCGACCTCGCGCTGAACCTGGGCGAGATTATAGCGCTGCTCATCGGCGCGGCGGATCTGCTCCTGCTCGCGGGCGACATCGATGCCGCCGCGATAGAGGTTCCAGCGGGCAACGACGCGAACCTGATAGTCGTTGGTGTTGCCTTCGTCGCCATCGATGTCGTTGCCGACGCGGGCCGTGCCTTCGAGATTGACCTTCGGCATATAGTTGGCGCGCGCGCCGCGAACGCCGGCATCGGCTGCGTTGATATCCGCATTGGCCGAATAGATGCGCGGGCTGTTCTTGCCAGCAACGAAGACCGCATCGTTCAACGTCTTCGGCACGAACTTGCCGACCGTGGGCGGCGTCTGCGCATTGGTGATCGGCTCGCCGACGACCTGCAGGAAGCGGATCTTCGTCTGCTCAAGTTCTTCGAGCGCTTCGCGCAGCCGCGCCTTGGCGGCCTGCAAGCGCTCGCTGCCCTGCAGCCGGTCGGCATCCGTCAGGGCGCCGCCCTTGATGCTCTCGTCGATGTCGCCGACCATCTGCGAGTGGAAGGCGACGTTCTGCTTGGCAGCAGCAACGATCTGGTTCTGGAGCACGTACTCCAGATAATCCTGCGTCACTTCAAGGGCGAGCGACTCGGAGCGTTCGAGCACCCGAAAGGAGGCGCCATCGACGCGCGAGGCCTGCTGCTCGACTTGGGAGCGGCGGCTGCCGCCATCATAAAGTGTCTGCGAGATCGTCAGACCAACATCGCCTGGCGACAGATAGTCATGATCATCTCTCAGCGAACCGGAGCTGGCATTCGAGAGCCGACGACGCCCGATCCCGCTCTCCAGATCCACCGATGGCAAGTATAAACCGCGCGCCTGGCGAAGTTCAAACTCGACAGCTTCACGATCCTTCGCAGCCTGCAAGATCTGCGGGTTCGTTTTCATCGTCTTTTCGATGGCCTGCTGCAGAGATATTGCATTGGCATCAGCATAAAACGAAAAACTTAAAGCAACCGTCGCAGACAATGCTGCAAAAATTCTTTTGCCTTTAAACAAGATCGATGCCCCTCAACATCAAAGATTCACCCGGCGTACCCGTATACCAAAGATTTTCTTTAGCAAGTAAGTAACACCAATCTTTCCACATTCCAATCGCGACGGCGAGCATTCCTGCCAAGACAGTTAATCGCGGTGGACAACTGCCTAAAGCGAGAATTTTACAGGATTTTTTAACGGGGGCTTTGCCCGAACCTGTTTATCTGGCATTACTTTCAAACGGACATGAACCGCGATGAATTTCAGCCAGCGTTACTCTTCCGCCACAATCGTTTCAGCTCTTCGGATCGCCACCCTCGGCGCAATCTGCTACGCGGCTGGATCCGTCGGCGTTTTACTTATCTTAAACCTTCTCATGCCGGATCGACCATTTTTGGTAGGATTTGCCGGCGCCGGCGTAATTTCTCTTTTTGTTGCATTTCCGCTGCTTCTGATCTTGCAGTTCAAGGTCAGCGAGCTCCGAAAACTGCAGGAAACGGTTAACTATACTGCGCGCCACGACAGCGTGACCAAGACGCTGAACGGCACGGCCTTTGCCGCAGCCGTCGAGCACTACATCGACCGGCGCAAACGAATCGCAACCGACGCCGGCGGCGTGATGATCGCGGTCGTCGTCGATACGCTCGACGAGATCAGCCGGCGCTACGGTCCGCAATGGGCCGACACGGTCATGCAGTCGCTTGCCGCGATCATCCAGTCGTCGGTCAGAAAGGGCGATCTGGTTGCCCGCCTCGCCACCAACGAACTCGGGGTCTTCCTCCCCGGCGCGACAGTTGAGAATGCCCAGGATGTCGGCACCCGTATCCGCCGGCGCGTGGCTGAAGCCTCCTTCTCGGCCGAGGGCACGCCGATGACGATCGGCATCCGTCTCGGCGGCGCGGTCTTCGAGGGACCGACCGACTTCAACCACATCCGCCAACTGGCCGACGAAATGGCCATGCAGCGCGGCGGCGAGAGCGAAGACGCCATCCCGATGTCGCGGCTGCCGGCAGCCTGAGCTGACAGGAGCCACAAGAACCAAGGAAGGGCGCCGAGAGGCGCCCTTTTCGTTGTTGTTGGCGTCTTCAACAAGCGCGGCGTCTTTCGATCGTCGAGAACGCTCAAGATGTCGGCACCCGCATGCGCCAGCCGCTGGCCGAAGCCTCTTTCTCGGCGAGGGTACGCGAATATCATTGACGCCGTCGGGCACGGCCTTCGAGGGCCGCCGGACTTCAATCACATCGGTCCGCAGCCGACGAAATGGCATGCAGCGGCGGCAAGAGACGAAGCTCCCTGAGCTGATACCAACCGAAAAAGGCGCCGGAGGGCGCCTCTTCCTTTGCTAGTTTGTACGAGCGTCAGCCGACATGCGGAGCCGTTGTCGTGTCGTGCTTGTCGTCGAACAGGATCTTGACCGCTTCCGTGGTGTTCTGAAGAACCGCCACATCGTGCCAACCGCCATTAGCGCTGACGCTGACCACGGTGTCCGTGCCGCTGACCGTCGTCTTGACGCTGGCGAGTGCCTCAGCCTCACTTGCCTCGTGGCCGAGCAGGCTGTCGAGGAGTTTCGAGACGTCGAGCGTATCGCCTTCGCTTGCCTTGAAGTCGGTGATGACATCGGCGAGCTTGACGTCGTTCAGGGCATCGGCGTCGAGGACGAAGGTATCAACCCCTGCACCGCCCGATATCGTGAACATGCCGCCGCTGCCCGACAGGGTATCATCGCCATCGCTGCCGATCAGCGAATAGGCATTGCCGCCGTTTTCGCTGCCACCGAGCGTCGTGTCGAAGGCAACCTCGACGAAGTGGCCGGTCGAGCCATCCGTCAGCGTGTAGCTGCCATCGGCGAGGATTGACTGGCCGTTGATCTCCGAATTCGAGGCGTTTGCATCGAGCGAGATGCTGCTGATCGAATGATCCGCCAGGCTCGAAAGCTCACCCGAGTCGGTGATGCCGTTATGGTTCAGGTCCTGCCAGACGGTGAGCTTCGAGAAGGCCTCGTCGGCCGCATCGATCTTGCCGTCGTGGTTGCTGTCGAGCGTCGAAAGTGCCGCCAGGCCATCCACATAGCTGCCACCGGCAAAGTGCGGCGAGAAGATCTCGCTGCCATTGTCGATCTTGCCGTTGCCATCCACATCGAGCGCCAGGATGCCGTCGGTGCCGGCCGTCCAGGCGATCTGATCCTTGTGACCATCGGCGTTGATGTCGAACTGGACACTGTTGTCGAGGGAGGTCAGCGCGACGCCATTGTGGTCGAGGTCGAGGATGATGGGATCGCCGTTGGGTTTAACAACGGATACCTGCAGTTCGTATGTACCCGAGGAGTTGGTGAAGTCGCCCATGTCGTCACCAAATATGTTAAATTTCCCTACTTCCACGTAGTAAGTGCCCGCATTCAGCGTCCGCGCGAGGGCTGAGTCTGTCGAGTTGGAGCTTCCTGCGTCGCTCGCCGAGTCGTCGTTGCCCGCGATAACCATTCCATTGCTATCCCGCAGATAAATAACTGTGTCGAAGCTGCCGTGGTCGATATCGAGTCGCACGAAAGTACCCGGTTCGCTAATCACCAGCTTGTAGAAATCGGTCTGGTTCGATGTCGTGCGTGCACTAATCGTCACCGAAGGGCTGTTCAAAGCGTCCGTAACTTCCGAATCCGACGACTTGACGTAATTGAGGTCCGAGATGTTGTAGGCATTTGAACGGGAGGAGTTGTTACCTTGGCCGTAGTCATGCTGTGTTGCCTGGGCGGCAACTTCGACAACATCAGTCACCCCGATCGTGAAGGACTGCGTCGAGGAGGCACCGCTGGCATCCGACGCCTTAATGACGATCATGTGCGAGGTCGCCGTCTCGTAGTTGAGCAGCGAGCCATTCGCCACCGTCACCACGCCCGTCGAGCTGTTGATCGCGAAGCGACCACCGGCATTGTCGTCAAGGCTGTAGGTCACCGTGCCGCCGTTGACATCGGTCGCCGTCGCTGTGATGCCGACCAGCGTGCCGGTCGCCGCACCTTCCGCGACCGTGTTGGTCCCGCCGTTGCCGTCCGCGGGCGCGCTCGGCGCAACATCGCTGACGCCGATCGTGAAGGACTGCGTCGAGGAGGCACCGCTGGCATCCGACGCCTTAATGACGATCATGTGCGAGGTCGCCGTCTCGTAGTTGAGCAGCGAGCCATTCGCCACCGTCACCACGCCCGTCGAGCTGTTGATCGCGAAGCGACCACCGGCATTGTCGTCAAGGCTGTAGGTCACCGTGCCGCCGTTGACATCGGTCGCTGTCGCTGTGATGCCGACCAGCGTGCCGGTCGCCGCACCTTCCGCGACCGTGTTGGTCCCGCCGTTGCCGTCCGCGGGCGCGCTCGGCGCAACATCGCTGACGCCGATCGTGAAGGACTGCGTCGAGGAGGCACCGCTGGCATCCGACGCCTTAATGACGATCACGTGCGAGGTCGCCGTCTCGTAGTTGAGCAGCGAGCCGTTCGCCACCGTCACCACGCCCGTCGTGCTGTTGATCGTGAAGCGACCACCGGCATTGTCGTCGAGGCTGTAGGTCACGGTATCACCGTCGACATCGGTCGCCGTCGCTGTGATGCCGACCAGCGTGCCGGTCGCCGCACCCTCCGCAACCGCATCAGCTAGGCCGCTGCCGTCGCTCGGGACGTTTGGCGCGTCGTTCACCGGATTGACGGTGATGTTTACCGTCGCCACCGCGGAGTCGGCCGTCCCGTCGTTCACCTTGTACGTGAAGCTGTCGGTGCCGTTGTAGTTGGCGTTCGGTGTGTAGTCGAACGAACCGTTGGCACTGAGCGTCAGCGTGCCGTGCGCCGGACCGGTGACCGGGATCGACGACAGGGTATTCTGCTCGACGTCGCTGTCGTTGGCCAGAAGGCCGCCGGGCGAGATGTGGAGTGTTGTGTCCTCATTCGTCGTATAGCTATCGTTCACCGCGACCGGCGCGTCGTTGACCGAGGCCACGGTGACCGTCGCCGTCGCCGGGCTGGCATCCGCCAGGCCGTCGTTGTCGACCGCCGCATAGTGGAAGCTCGTCGTGCCGTTGTAGTTCACGTCCGGCACGAAGTAGACCGTCGAACCGGACACCGTCTCGCCGACGAGGATCGCATGCGACAGGCCAGCATCGCTGTAGAGCTTGCCGTTCGCCGGCAGGTCGGTGATCGTGTAGGACGCCACCGAGCCGTCGATGTCGCTGCCGGACAGAGCCACCGAGATCGAGGCCGCATCCTCGTCGCCGCTGCCGGATGCCGCAGTGGTTTCCGGTGCGTCGTTGACCGAGGCCACTGTGATCGTCGCCGTCGCCGGGCTGCCGTCCGCAAGGCCGTCATTGTCGACCGCCGCATAGTGGAAGCTCGTCGTGCCGTTGTAGTTCGCATCCGGCACGAAGTAGACCGTCGAGCCAGTCACCGTCTCGCCGACAGCGATCGCATGCGACAGGCCGGCATCGCTGTAGAGCTTGCCGTTCGCCGCCAGGTCGGTGATCGTGTAGGACGCCACCGAGCCATCGATGTCGCTGCCGGACAGAGCCACCGAGATCGAGGCCGCATCCTCGTCGCCGCTGCCGGACGCCGCATTGGTCTTCGGTGCGTCGTTGGTGCCTGTAGTGTTGACCGTCACCGTCGACGTCGTGCCGTCGGCCGACGAGACCGTGAGGCTGTCCGTGTAGGTCTGGCCGGCCTTGAACTCGTCGTGCGCCGAATTGGCCTGGTAGCTCCAGTTGCCGTTCGCATCGATCGAGAAGGTGCCGTAGCCGTTCGAGCCGGCGACGTTGCTCTGCGGCACGAAGGTCGCCGGGCTATCGATATCGCTGATCGACAGCTTGCCGGAGGCGTTGAGGGCCGATTGCGTGTTGCCTTCGGTCAGGTCGACGACCGCCGAAGAAAGGACCGCCGGATCGTTGACTGGGGTCACGCTGATCGACACCGTGTCGGTGTCGGTCAGTGCGCCGCCACCCGTGTGGCCGCCGTCGTCGGTCTTCACCGTCAGTGTGTCGGAACCGCTGTAATTCGAAACGCCCTTGTAGGACACGTTGTTGTCGGCCAGCGCGGCGTTGATCTGCGCAACCGTACCGGTCAACGTCACCTGGCTCGAGCCATTGCCCAACACCTGCGCACCGCCCAAGGACGCCAGCGTCAGCGCGCCGTGCAGCACCGAAAGCGTGGTAGTGATCGTCGAGGACCCCGCATCGACATCCGAGATCGACAGGCCCGTCAGCCCGGCGCTCGTGTCCTCGTCAACCATGACCGCGCCCGGAACGGAGTTCACCGGCGCATCGTTGACCGGTGTGACGTTGACCGTCACCGTCGCTATCGCCGTGCCACCATGGCCGTCGCTGACGGTATAGGTGAACGTGTCCTTGCCATTGTAGTTGGCGGCCGGGTTGTAAGTGATGGTGCCGTTGTTGTTCAGCGTTACCGTGCCACCGTGCGCGGAGGCTGCGCTGACACCGACGATGCTCAGCGTGTCGCCGTCGACGTCGCTGTCGTTCGCCAGCAGATTGGCCGTGCTGATCGTGAGGGCGGTATCCTCGTTGGTCGCGATCTGACCACCACCCGTCGATGCCGTGAAGTTGTCATAGGCGATGCCGTCGTCGTTGTCGTCAGTGTAAACACCGTATCCGCCGAGCGCCGGAACGTCGGAGCTATGGAGAACGACGGGGTGCCCATTCCCCGTCACCGTGACATCGATGCCGTTGCCGTCCACCTCGACTTTGAAGTGGATCGTGTTGGGGCCAAGATTGGCCTTGTCGACGATATCCAGAACGGTGACTTGGTCGCCATCCACGCGCTCAAGCACGAGGTCGCGGTGGGTGTCCTGGCTGGCATAGTTGTCGCCGAAATCCTTCCAGTAGGCGCGATAGTAATGAGTTGCGTCCTGATAGCCGAAGACCACGCCAAGGGCCTGATTGGACTGGGGATTCCCGTTGCCGGTGTTCGGATCGCCATCCACTTCGATCGTATACACCTTGCTGGTAGCCGGCAAGCTGTTGGCAGGTGCGAGCGCGATGCCATTGCCATCGTTGGACGAAGAGTTGGTCCGCTCAACGAGGCTACCACCGTTCATGGACCAATTGGGATTGCCCGAAAGCTTGACGAAGGTCCAGCCGTCCGTGTTCGTGTTGTTGAAGTTGTCGCTGTAGGTCGCCGAAACGCCGCCCAGCGTTGTATCGTCAACGGCCACCGGGTTGTCGTTGGAGCCCTGGACCGTGATGATTGCGGTCGCCTTGTCGGTGCCACCGCTGCCGTCCGAGACCGTATAGTCGAACTTGATCGTCGCGGTTTCGTTGACGCCGAGCGCCTTGAACGGGTCCTCGCCGCTGTCCGACCACAGCTTGACGTCGCCATTTGCGCCGACCGACAGGTGGGCCTCGCCAAAATTCGTCGTGATCTTGTAGACGCCGTTGCCTTCGCTGGCGACCGAAAGCGTCAGTCCCGTGCCGCTCGCGGTATTGACGGTCACGTTCGAAATGCCGGTGACACTCAGGCTGGTGCTATCGATATCCGTGTCGTTAGCGAGGACGTTGCCAGCCACGAACGGAGCTGCAGCGGAGTTGCGCGATGCGACGTCGTCTTCGGTCACCGTGAAGGTGTCAGCCGTTGCGACCGGCTTGTCGTTGGTGCCGGTGACGGTGATGGTGATGGTTTCGGAATCCGTGCCATCGAGCGACGTCACCGTCAGCGTATCGGTAACCTTCTGGCCCGCGGCCAGCGACTGGACGGCAGACGAGCTGTTGTCCAGCTTGTAGGTCCAGCTGCCGGTGGTGGCGTTGAACGTGAAGGTGCCGTACTTGCCCGCAAGCGCGGACTGTGCCGGTACCTGGAACGCTTCTTCGCCGCTGTCGCGATCGCTGACATCCAGGTCACCCTGCAACTTCGTCGAAAAATCTTCCGTAATGGAACCCGTGGCCTGGCCCGTGATCTTGGCGACGTCGTTGGCGCCGGTAACGGTGACGGTGATCGTCTCCGTGGCCGTTCCGTCGAACGACTTCACCGTCAGCGTGTCGGTGGCGACCTCGCCCGCCTTCAGCGACTGGACCGCGTTGGATTGGTTGTCGAGCTTATAGGTCCAGGTGCCCGTGGCGGCATTGAAGGTGAAATCGCCGTATTTACCTTCAAGCGAGGAGTTTTTCGGCGTCTCAAAACGAGCTTCGCCACTGTCGACGTCGCTGACGCTCAGAGTTCCGGTGATGCCGGTCGAGGTGTCCTCTACGATCGAGCCGGTCTTTGTCCCGTCGATCGTTGCCGTGTCGTTACTGCCGGTAATCGTAACCTTGATTTCCTGCTGCGCCGTACCGTCGGCAGAGGTAACGGTCAGCGTGTCGTAGACCTTCTGACCGTTGGTCAGTGCTTGGACATTGGCCGCCGCGCTGTTCAGCGAATACCCCCATTCACCAGTCGTCGTGTTGAACGTGAAGGTTCCGTAGGTGCCCGCAACTGAGCCAGGCGTCTGGAAGTGCGCTTCGCCGGTATCGATGTCGGTAACGATGAGTTTGCCGGAGACGGCCGTCACAACGCCGTCTTCCGTCAGGCTTCCGGTCGCCGAGCCGGTGATCTTGGCAGCGTCATTTGTCCCGTTGATAGTAACGGTGACGGTTTCCTCCGTGCCGTCGATCGAACGCACGACGAAGGAGTCGGTGACAGACGTGCCTGCCGCAAGCGCCTGGATATCCGGGTTCGCATTGTTTGCCGTGTAGGTCCAGTGGCCCGCGGCCGTCAGCGTGAAGACGCCGTAGCCGTGGCCGCCTGTTGTACCCGACTGCGCGACGAAGCTCGACTGGTCGTGATCGACGTCGGTAACGGTCAGGTCGCCCTGCGTGAACAGCTGTCCCTGGGCTGCGTCACGAACTACGATGTTATCGATGCCGAAATCTTCGTTGCTGTAGTGTTCGTCCAGATTGTTGCCGAAGCCAAGCTTGAAAGAATCGCTGGCCCCCGATGCGGTGATGCTGATGTGGTAGATTCGATCGCCAAAGAGCACCGAGCCGCCGAATTGCGAATCGTGGCCGCTGGAGGTGATCACATAGGTGCCGGTGATGCCGCCAGCCGAGAAAGTGCCCGTAGCGCCATCCTTCCCGTCGAAGCCGAAATTCTCAGGCGTAAAGGTGAACGCCACACCGTTATTGAGATAGACGGTAAGCTTCTCGCCCTGATCCCAGCTGTCGATCTTGATGAAGTCGAAATCGAGCTGAACCACTGCTGGAGCAGAGCCCAGATTGATCACCTTTGAGATCGACTGCTGGCCGTCGAAGTTGCCGAAATTGTTTTCAGAAAGGTGCTGCGAGAAGCCCCTGTCCTGGATCCAGCCATTGTTGCCCCAGTCGCCTGCGCTGCCGAGCGGCCGATTGTCGAAGTTTTCGCTGTAGATCGGCGTTGCGCCTGTCGTGACGTCTTCCGTTACAGAGCCGGACGTTGCGCCACCGATGATTGCGGCGTCGTTGGTGCCGGTGATGGTGATCGTGATGTCCTTGGTGATCACTCCACCATGGTTGTCATCGAGCGTGATCTTGTAGGTTTCAGTGCGAACTTCGCCAGCCGCGAGGGGCTGGGCCGAGGCGTTCAGCGTATAGGTCCAGCCGACACTGCCATTGGCAGCATTGGCACCTTCGCTGACCGAGCCGAGCGAGAAGGTCCCGAGAAGCGCACCAGCCGGCGGAGTGACGCTGACGATGTGGGTGTCGATCAGGTCGACATCGCTGAAGGCGATCGTTCCGGTCGCGGTCGGAGACGTGTCCTCGACCACTGAGCCAGTGTCGGTGACAAATTCGAATATCGGTTTGTCGTTGGTACCGACCAGCGTGACGGTGACGTCGCGGACAGTGGATGATCCATGGCCGTCATCGACCTTGATGTGGAAGACTTCGGTTCGCGTCTCGCCGGCACCGAGCGGATTCAGCGCTGCATCGGTGACGTGATACTTCCAGGACACGAGGCCGACGCCATCGTTGGCGGTTTCCTCGCTGACGGCGGCGGTGATGTAACCGAGATAGCCTTCGCCTCCGGCTTGAACCGTAACGATGTGCTTGTCACCCTGGTCGTCATAGATGTAGAACGCGCCGCCATTGTAGCCAGCATGACCGACCGGTGCATCGAAGATCGTCCGGTCATCGCCGGAGCCAGCTCGCGAGTCGTTTTCCTGGTATTCGGTGATGGTTCCCTTGTCGGGGAACGCCTCGGAGGTCGTGACCGCGTCGTTGGAGCCGGTGATGGTGATCTGGTAGGCGCCCGTCTTGGTGTCGCCATCCGCGTCTGTGACGGTGAAAGGAACGCTCAGTGTCGCGACTTCGCCCTGGCTCAAGCCATTGAAGGCCCAGCCGGGGTTGATCGTGAAGATGCCCGTGGCAC
This sequence comes from Rhizobium tibeticum, assembly GCF_900110205.1. GTDB lineage: Bacteria > Pseudomonadota > Alphaproteobacteria > Rhizobiales > Rhizobiaceae > Rhizobium > Rhizobium tibeticum. Next base: position 28,240 of record NZ_FOCV01000033.1, read on the forward strand.
TGTCATAGTGGTAAGCGCCCGCGGGGAGCGTGATGATGGTGCCGGTCGGCGTCGCAATTGTCGCGTCGTCGGTATTAAACGTGACCGCGCCCGCGCCGTCAGCGCCGAAGGAGTAGTCCTGGCCGGGCGTGAGGTGGAAGGAAACGACACCACTGTCTTCACCTGTCGTCGCCGTGAGCACCGGCACAGCGTCGCCGTGCGTCAGACTTACGTTAGCAAGATAGGTTCCGGTGTTGTCGGAGCTGTTGCCAATCTCCTTGAAGGTAAGAGTATTCGCACCACCAATCGCAGTCAGATCGAGATTGATCGACTTCATCGTGGAAGTTGGTGAATAGGTGTAGACGAGCTCGCCGTTCCAATAGACTTCGAGCCCCGAGGATGCCGGATCCGGCGACCCCGCCTGGAAGCTCAGCTTGTAGACTTCGCCTGCTGCAAGCCCGGCAATGTTCTGGGAGATGGCAATGTTGCCCGGCGATGCGCCGAGGTCGACCATCGGCGAACCATTGGCGGCGTGCATTCCCAGATAGCCATCGGTCACGCGCTCAAGCTGAACGCTCGACTGGCCGGCGACAGTGCCGTCGATCTTCCAACCGGTGGATTCGGTCGCCCACGCACCCCAAGACTCCGGATGAGCCCAGGTCCCGCCAGCAAAATTACCGTTGGCAAGCAGGTTCACTGCGTGAGCGTCACCGCTGATTGTCGGGCCGTCGTCGCGGATATCGACCTGCACGGCATTGGTCGCCGTGTCGCCGTCGCGGTCCGTCACGGTGAAGTCGAAGACCATGCGCAGCGAATCCGACGCCCCGGTCTCGCCCTTGTCCGGATGATCGATCGGACCCGTCTGCGTGAACGTGTAGGCACCGGTCTTGGCGTCCGTCACCTGCAGGGCGAAGATGGTGACGTCGCCGACCTTGCCGGTGACGGTGAGACCATCGGCAGAGGTGCTGACGGTGATCGGCTGGCCGTTCGACGTCAGTGCATGGGACTCGATTTTATCGCCTTCGGCCTCTGGCATTTCCGTGATCGAGGAGCCGAAGCGATAGGTGATGTTGGTTACTTCGGCACCGTCGGCGCCTTGATGGAAGACGAGTGTGCCATTGGCCGTCTGCTTAGCGAACACGCCGTTGGCGGCGGCTTCCGTGACCGTGACCATGTCGGAAGAATCTGCCGTCGGCACGTCATCGTTGACATCGACCGCGAACGAACCGTTTGCCGTGTCGCCATCGGCGTCGGTCGCGACGAAATTGAAGCCCAGGTCTAGCTGCGTGTCGCCGGTCTCGGACTCGTGCGGATGATCGAGGGGCTGCAGCAGGGTGAAGCTGTAGGCGCCGTTCGGCGCCGTCGGGTCAAGCGTGACGACGAAGACTTCGGTACGGCCCTCGCCTTCGCCGGTGAAGCCCGTCAGCGTATGACCATCTGCGGAGATTTCGAACTGAACGGTCTGGCCGCCGGATTTCAGGCCGCTCAGCTGATCCTGAACGCTTGCGAACGTCAGATTCCGGTTTGCTCCGTCGTCGGCGCCCCAATGAATGCCAAGCGAGACATCGTGGACGCTGGCATTGCCGCCTTCGCCGGAAAGCAGGTCGGACTCATCGATCGAGCTTGAGTCAACGCCGCTGCCGGTATTCGGACCATCGTCGTTGATGTTGATCGAGGCAATTCCTGTGGCTTGGTCGCCGTCCTTGTCGGTAACGGTGTAGCTGAACTGCAGGCGTAGGATATCATCAAGACCTGCCTGCCCCTTGTCCGGATGATCGAGCGGGCCAAATTGAATAAAGGTGAAGGCGCCGGTTGCCGCGTTTGTGACCGTCAGCACGAAGACAGATTGGCCGTCGACGCTGCCAGTGATGGTCAGGCCATCGACCGTGATGACGACAGGCTTGCCATCGGACGTCAGATCAAGGTGCGAACCGTTCTGCGTGCCTTCATCCACGTTCAGCGAATCGACGAACTGGACCGCGGTGATCTGGCCGACATCTGCGCCGCCGTTGAAACCGAACGTGCCGTTCACCGATTGCGTCTCGAAGCCGCCTTCCTGGCCTTCGATTTCAGTCAGGCTCAGCGTTGTGGTGTCGGAGATCGTCGGCAGATCGTCGAACAGCTCCTGACCGTCCCCGAAGCCTGGGTCGGGCTGCTGCGTGTCAGCCAGAAGCTTGGCGAGCTGCGTCGGATCGTTCGGGTCCTGCTGGATAGTGTCCTGGAAGTCAGCGCCGGAGCTCGGGGCGGAGGCGCTTGCCGAGTAGGAGCCGTCGGGACCGGCCGCGACGTTGATGTTGCTCTGCTCGAGGGCGGCGATCACCGCCTGCTGCGGCAGCTCGACTTCGCCGAGCAGGAATGTCGGCACGTGCAGGGCGCCGTTGACGATGACGATCTCCGTGCCGTCGGCCTGAACGAGCACGAGATTGTTGCCTTCGACGCGAATGTCGTCGATCGATACATCAGCCGGCAGATGGGCGATGTTGTTCTGATCCGGGACGATTTCGGCGGGATGGGCGTTGGCAGCTACGATCTGCGGCGCCGCCGGCACGCGGTCGGTCTTCTCAGGCTGCTGGCTATTATCAGCCTGTGCGACCTCGACACCCTGTTGGACGGAAGCCTCAATACTTGCGTCTTCATGAATGTCCTGGCGGAAGTCGTGCGAAACGTTTTCGCTTGAAATAGCGGAAATGCGCGGATCTTCGATAGACATAACAAAACAACCCCAATGAGAAACTGGGGCCAATCAATTACGCAGAAGAGCCAAAAGCAATACTTGCAGCCGTTTCAGACATAGCCGGTTATGCATCCACCCAAAAATGTTTTAGGAAGAGTTAACGGCGAGGCCCTGAATGTGGCTGGAAACGCTAAAATTCTAATAAAATTAATGAAATACAAACGCGCTCAGAGGTTGATGGCTGTGCGTTCCGGTCCGTCGATTCGATACTCACGCCGCCGCCAGGGCATTCCGGCAGCGCGCTTCGAGCTCCCAAAAGCAGCTCAGCGCGAGACGGCGTCCGCCGTCTCGCGCTGAGCTCAAAAAGGTCCTGACTGCCTTATCGGGTGGGCGCCACGAGGCAGAAAAATGCGCCCTGCGGATCGGTCGCATTGATGATCCAGCTACCGCCGGGCACTTCCATTGGACCGACGATCACCTTGCCGCCGCCCGCATTGACGCGTTCGATAGCGCTGTCGATCCCCGGCACGTTGAAGTAGTAGCCCCAATAGCACATCGGCACGTTGGCGGGTTTGGTCATCATGCCGCCGATCTGCTTTCCATGCTCGGCGAAGATGCGATAGGCGCCCATCTCGCCCATGTCGAAATCGTGATCCTTGGTCCAGCCGAAGATCTTCGAATAAAAGGCGAAGGCTTCCTCCATGTTGCCGGCCATCAGTTCGTGCCAACCGATATGGCCAGGCGTGCCTGCCGGCGCGGGCGGGGTCGGATTGTCTCTCGGCAGCGGGGTCATGACGCAGATCACGGCGCCATGCGGATCGGCGAGGACGGCAAAGCGTCCGACCGTCGGAATATCCTCCGGCTGGCGGCGGACCGAGCCACCATTGGCAGTAAAATCCTTCGCCGTCTGATCGACATCATCAACGGCGACATAGCCCGTCCAGTTCGGCGGAATGCCCTTCCCTTCCAGTTCGGCGGGAAAATCCATGAGGCCGGCGACGCCTGCGCCATTCGCCTCGAAGATCGTATAGGGCGGCAGGTCCTGGATCTTCATTTCATTCGTCGTCCAGCCGACGACCTTGCCGTAGAATTCGGCTGCGGCCTTGGGATCGGGGGTCATCAATTCGCACCAGATGAATTTTCCATGCGTATCGGAAGCCATGATCTCTTTCCTTTTCATGAGTACCGGTCGAGTTTCGCTCGCGATCACGGCTTGCGCGTGTAGTGCGCTTCCATGAACTGCTTCCAGCTGCCGTCCGGTTGCTTGGCAGCGGAGTTGAACGTGCGGTGGTCGCGATCGTGAAAGATGATCTGCTCGCGGTAGTCGGCGAGCTTGTTCGCGTCGCTGAAATCGGGGCCTGTCGTATAGAGGTTCAAAACCTTGCCGTCGTCGGAGACCTCGCCCTCATAGACCCACATATGGTCCATCATCGTGCCGATCCAAGTGCCGACGTATTTGCCCTTGTCGGCGCTGTAGCCCAGCGTCAAAACCGTGGTGGCGGCCCCGCCACCCGGCATCTGGCCGGAACCTTCGGCAACGAACCAGATGCCGTGCAGCGAACGGACGATCTCCGTCCACGACTCCTGCCCCGTCATTTCAGGCGCGCTGACGTCCCAGACGCCGACGAGGTCCTCGAGGAATTCATGCTCCTTCAACACTTTCGCTTGCTGCATCGTCCTTCTCCCTTGGATGATGGTCGCAGATATCAGTGACAGCTGGATGGCGCGCTCTTGGCCGGTTCGTATTCGTCGTGGCGTTTGACGAAGTCCATCGTGCTGTCCTCGTTGCGGCCCTTTGGCGCGCGATCGAGGATCATCAAGGTGCCAACAGCCTCTTCAAGGCCGCGGGCATAAGTTGAATAAGTATGGAAGACCTCACCATTCTCATTCTTGTAGAACGCACTGAGGCCCGGAAGCTCATCATTGGCGTTGGCGGGCTCGATTGCCTCGAAATTGTAGAAGACCTTGTCCTTGGCCAAATCTTCCGGGCTGAAGGACACGTGGTAATCGAAGTTGAAGCGGTTATCGAAGGAGGAAACCCACGGGAATTTCCAGCCCATGCGTTTCTTGTAGGCCTCGATCTTTTCGAGCGGCGCCCGCGAAACGGCGACCCAGGTGACGTCGTGATGGTCGAGATGCGGCAGCGTTCCGTCGACATGATCGGACAGGAACGAGCATCCGGGGCAGCCGGCCTCCCAATCGGGCCCTAGCATGAAGTGATAGATCAAGAGCTGGCTGCGGCCATCGAAGAGTTCAGCAAGGCTTTTCTTTCCCTGCGGCGTATCAAAGACGTAGTTCTTATCGACTTTGACCCAGGGCAAGGCCATGCGCTCGGCGTTGACCTTCTCCCTCAAATGCGTTGCTTCCTTCTCCTTGAGAAGCAGCGCGCGGCGCGCCTCCAGCCATTCTTCACGGGAAACCACTTGGTTCTGCATCACGTGCGCCCTCCTCCGGCGCGACCGAGACGTGGCGGTCCATGCTTCTTTTCCTTGACTACTTACATTGATATCAATATAAATTGAGGATGTCAAACGCGGTAGAGATTCCTTTTTCGACGACGCTTCTGGTACGCGACACGTGCCTGTGCCTGCATGTACAGCGGGCGGCGCGCGCACTTGCGCGGCTATTCGACGATGCCCTTCGCCCTGTCGGGCTCACCAACGGCCAGTTCTCGCTGATGATGTCGCTGAATCGGCCAGAGCCGCCGCCGATGGGACCGGTCGCGACCCTGCTTGCGATGGACCAGACCACGTTGACGGCAGCGCTCAAGCCATTGCAGCGCCGTGGTTGGGTAAATGTAACGCAGAATGCGAAAGACAAGCGCCGGCGTCTGCTAAGCCTGACACCGGAGGGCAAGGCAGTGCTCGTCGCCGCACTGCCGATCTGGGAAAGCACCCACGCCAGTATTGAGGCGGCTTTACCGGACGGCGATCCGGAGCGGCTGCGCCGCGACCTGCAGGCCCTCGCCTAAAAGGCGGCCACACGCGAGCGGTCCGCGTCAACGGCTTTGACTATTGTTTTTCATGCATATCGTTGCCGCAAGACCGCTGAACACTTTGTGCGGCATGCATTTAGCCGCGCGCTATTCGCGGATCCCTGGCGAAATCCTCGATCGAAAACCCAATCCTGACCTTCGGGAAATCGCAAAGCGCCTGGACACCGATCCCCGAAAACCGGATCCTCCATGTCTGGCGTTCGACGGGCTCGCGGGCAGCAAATGCCGCGGCGGTCAAAAGCGCGATGTTGCGGCCGCGCCGCGGGTCCCGCACGGATTCGTAGAGGATCGCCTGGCAGCCCGCTTCGCGGGCATCGTCGGCCAAAGCCTGGCACGGTGCATAGTTCTGGAGATCGGTCCATATGATACGGTCGGCATCGAGAGGCGCACGGGTCAGGTCAATTGCGGACGCAGTGGCGATCGCTGCAGCAAAGGCCGTGTACTCGGCGGCATTGGCAGGAAGCGATGTCGCCGGCGACTCGGCATAGAACAGCAACCGGTAGAAGGCCATTTCGGCGAGCGCGGTTTCCACCCGCTCGGAGGCGTAGAAGACGCCGAGCGTTCGCCCTGCCCGGCGAAAGCGCGAGCCATGCGGGTAGACCGCCCCATAGCGGAACGGAGTGGCCAGCAGATAGTCCAGCCCGATGCACTCCGGCGGCAATGCCGGCTTGCTTTCTTCGAGCAGGGTTTCGAGCAGCGCCTGCTCGTCGAGCGTATCGACAAGCTTCAGCGTCGAAATCTGGTGCTGCGCCTCGACCAGACGCCAGAACCTGCCCGAGATCGCCCGCTTTTCAGACGATAGCGCGGCGGGCGTCCAGATAGGCAAGGACATCGGTCAATCCGGAGATGCTGACGATCTTTTCGAGCGGCTTGGCGCCGAGGGCGGTATTGGCGTTGCGCAACCATTGCCGGGCGACCGCCTCATCGCCGCCGACGATCGCATCGAGCGAACGAAACAGACGCACGAGCAGGATGGCGAGTTCAAAGGACTTCGAGCCGCGCTCGAGCAGATAATCCTGCCGCTTCATGCGCGAGATGGTTGCTTCGGAAACACCGAGCACCGCCGAAAGCGTTCGGGCGTTGAGGCCAAGATGGTCGGCGGCATTGACGGCCGCTTTGGTGATCACGGCAGCCTCGGGGGACCGGGCGCCGGAGATCGGATGTGCTACTGCCATGCCATACTCCTTTCACTAGAAAGAATATAGCGAATTTATTTCAGATGAAAAGAGCGCCGCGATGCACGACGCTCTTTTTTGCTTTGGTCAAGCAACGGTAACCGGAACTTCGGTCGACGTGCGCATGGCATGGCTATAGGGGCACACGATGTGAGCCGCCGCGGCAAGTTTTTCGGCGGTCGGCTTATCAAGGCCGGGAATGTTGACCGTCAGGGCGACTTCGATGCCGAAGCCTGTGCCGTCTTCGCGCGGGCCGATGCCGACGGTGGCGCTGACCGTGGTTTCTTCCGGAATCTTGACCTTTTCCTTGCCGGCGACAAATTTCAAGGCACCGAGGAAGCAGGCTGAATAGCCGGCCGCAAAGAGCTGCTCAGGGTTGGTGCCGGTCGCGCCATCGCCGCCGAGTTCTTTCGGAACCGTCAGCGTGACATCGAGAACGCCGTTTTCGGAAACGGCGCGGCCTGCGCGGCCACCGGTGGCAGAAGCTTTGGTCGTGTAGAGGATAGGCATGTCAGTCTCCTTTGCGTTGGGGTTGGATTTTGTTTAATGCGCAATTAAATTGTACGCAAGTTAATTTTGCAAATTGCATTTGGAATTCGAAAAGAGGACAATCGCGCCTCGAGGACAACGACAATGAAAGCGCATCTGGCAAACACGATGGAAATTCCGGAAGAGGAAAGACGGCTGGAAAACCAGCTCTGCTTTGCGGTCTACTCGACGGCGCATGCCTTCACCCGCGCCTACAAGCCGATCCTGGACAAGGTCGGCCTCACCTACCCGCAATATCTCGTCATGCTGGCGCTGTGGGAAAAGTCAGAGCAGCCGGTGAAAGCGATCGGCGAGCAGCTCGATCTCGATTCGGGCACACTCTCGCCGCTGCTCAAGCGCCTGGAGCAGAATGGCCTGATCAAGCGCACCCGCGATTCCCGCGACGAGCGGCAGGTCATCGTGTCGCTGACCGAGAAAGGCCGCATGATGAGGAGCGAGGTCGATAGGATCATGGCCGCGATCGGCCAGGCTGCAGGCTGCACGCTCCAGGAAATGGCGACAATACGCGAGATGCTGAAAGGGTTGCGGTCTAACCTGATGTCGGCGGTGTGAGCAGAAGGCAACCAGCGTCAGCGCCTCATTTCGCCCAGGGCAGCCCTGCGGCCTCAAGCCTCAGCCACAGATTTTGCCGGAACGACAGGGCGCGAGCCTGAAGTAATTGTTCGAGATATCGGCCATTCAACAGAAGCGTGTTCTCCCTGACATACGCCACGTCGAGCCGCGCCGTCACGTCTTTGCCGAGCGCCTCGTATGACGCCGCTCGCAGCAGCCGCGCCCAATGATATTCCGGCAGCACGATCAGGAAACGGTCCAGGCAGGCAACCGCCTCCTCATAGTTCCCAGAGACGAAATGAGCGTCGCCCCGAAAGAGGAAGATCGGATGATAGTCCGGACTGATCTGATCGGCCTGATCGAACGCCATATGCGCATCGCCGATCCGACCTGCAAAGGTCAGGCCGATGCCGAGCCATGTATGGAACTCGGCGTCGTTCGGATTGAGGTCGACGGCCCTTTTCAGTGCGTCCAGGCCGGCTCGAGCGTTTCCGAGATACGTTTCGGCAAGGCCAAAGGCGCTCAGCAGATAGGGCTCGCGATCGTCTAGCCCTAGTCCGGCCCGCACGATATCGCGGGCCTGCCTGAAACCATGCACCGGATCGTCGAGCCAGCCGTTGAAGCAGGAGTGGAAGTTTATCCAGGCAAGGCTCTCGCGGACCAGAACGTGATTGGGATCGATGGCCAGGAGCCGCTCGCACAGACGCCGGGCGCGGATCATCCCCTTCAATGTCGGCCGCTCGACGTGGTTGAACACCTGCAGGTACAGCTTCTCGGTGCCGATCCCACCTTCCGGCTCCATCGCCGAACGGGCTGCCGCGTGCTTCATCAGAACATGATAGAGGTTACCGCTGATCTTGCGGACGAGCCGGTCCTCACCGAGGTCCGAACCCGCGCTTTCGCCGGGATATTTGCGGCTCCATATCTGTGTCCCGCTTTGCACCAACACGAGTTGCACCAGCGCCCAGCCACCTTCCTCGTGGCCCTGAACCGCGGTTTCCAGGATGTAGTCGGCACCAACCCGCTTGCCGATTTCTTCCACGGTCTCGTGCCTCGCATTCAAGGCAAACATCGTCGCGGCGGCAACCACTGAGAGCGGCGAGAACAGGCCGAGTTCTCCGATCAGTTTACGCGTCAGGGACTCGGCGACCAGACTGTCGCCTCGTTCATGTGACAGGCTCCTGATCGGTAGAATGGCGATCCTAGGCTTGCCATTGGTCAAATCCACCTGCGCCGGCGGCTCCTGCTGCCCGCGAATTTGACCAATGAGTTGCTGCGTCTCCGGATCAGGCGCAACACTCAGATTGGCCTCCAGCAATGCTTTCAGGCTCTCGTAGTGCTTGATGGCGCGAGCGCGCTCGCCGCGCGCCCGGTGATGGCGCAGGATCGTCCGGTGAGATGGTTCGTGGTAGGGATCGTGCCGTAAAAGGTATTGTGCAGCGAGAAGCGCCTGCTCCAGGTTGCCCGCCTTCTCCAATCCGGCGGCCAGGCTCGCAAGGCAATCGACCAGTAAATCGCGGTGTCGGCCGCGCTCCATGCGAAGCCATGCTTCCAACGTCTCGTCGTTGAAGCTCAGCCCCTCGAGAAATTCCCCCTCGAAAGCATCAAGCGACGGTGGCAGACACCCTGCCCTTGCGCATTCAGTAAGAGCCTGGATATCGGTGACAATGGCATCGCTTCTCGTCCAACCGCAGCCGCTGTCGAAGACGAGAGGTGACACGCCGTGGCCGTCGACGGCCTGACGGATCGTGAAGAACGCCTGGCGGAGGCTGTTACGGGCATGCTCTTCCGTCCGCTCGGCCCACAGCATGCCGGCCAGTTTCGATCGCGCGATCGGCTTTCCGTTCGAGAGCGCGAGCATCGCGATCAGCGCCTGATGTTTGCGCGAGGCGATCGCAATGCTCTCGCCTGTGGGCGAAAGCATCTGGAATCGACCAAGCAGGCGCAGCGTGAACCCCATCGAGCTCCCCTCAGAGCCTTATTTTAGCGATCGCCTTAACATCCCTATAACAGCAGGAAAGCGGCCGTTTGTCATAGTCAATTTCACGGGGCGGTGAGCGAGGGGATGATGTGGCGATGCTGAAGAAGCTGATCGGTTTGGCTGTGGCATTGGTTTGGACGATGGCAGCCTCTCAATCCTCGGCCTGCGCCGATATCGCACTTGTTCTCGCCGTCGACGGATCCGGCAGCATCACCGACGACGAATACAAGTTTCAGAAGTCTGCCATCGCCGCGGCCTTCCGCGACGATGACGTCCTGGCGGCCTTGAGAAATGCCGGCGTCGTCGCCGTATCGGCGGTCTTCTGGGGCGACGGCGAGTTCTCCACCCAGAAACTCGAATGGTTCGTCATAGAGAGCGGCAACGGCGCCGAGCCCTTCGCGCTGGCGATGGAGGCCAACCGGCGCAAAGTCTTTGGCAACACCGATATCGGCAACGGCATATGGTCCGCGCTCGACATGCTATCCGATCCACGCTTCTGCGCCGCCAAAACCATCATCAACGTCTCGGGCGATGGCAAGGAGACGATTGCGCCGAAACGACGGCCGACGCCATCTCTCTATCAGGCGCGCCAGCGCGCCATGAAGACGGGCACAACGGTCAATGGACTGGTCATTTCCGACGAGGAACCCGATCTTCCCGGCTACTACGAACGACGCGTCATCCTCGGCGACGACGCGTTCGTGATCGAAGTCAGGCGTTTTGCAGACTATTCAGCAGCGATCCGCAAGAAGCTGATCAGGGAACTGTCGCCGCCCACCGAATTCCAGCTCGCCGAACATCGGCAATGAATGCGGCCAGCCAATCGGCCGGCCGCACCTGCGCGGATTACTGCAGAACGACGACCGGCGCCTTGTTCGGCACGCGGTCATAGAGATCGATGATGTCCTGGTTCAGCAGGCGCACGCAGCCAGACGACACCGCCTTGCCGATCGAGCGCCATTCCGGGTTGCCATGCAGGCGGTAGAGCGTGTCTTCGCCACTCGAGAAAATGTAGAGTGCGCGTGCACCAAGCGGGTTCTTCAGGCCCGGCTCCATGCCGCCATTTTCGATCGAATACTTGGCAAGCTCTGGCTGACGCGCGACCATCTCGTTCGGCGGCTTCCAGCGCGGCCATCTCTGACGCCACTGGATGACGCCCGAGCCCTGCCATGCGAAGCCTTCGCGGCCGATGCCGACGCCATAGCGCATCGCCGTGCCGCCGGGCTGCACCAGGTAGAGAAAACGCGAGGGGGTATCGACGACGATCGTGCCGGGCGCCTGGCCGGTCGGATCGACGACCTGCTGGCGATAGAAGCGCGGATCGATCTGCTGGTAGGGCACGGCCGGAATGAGAAAGCCACCATCCTCGATCGGACCGTACATGACCGCCAGCTCGGCATCACCCGGCGTCTGCGGCGCCTGGAACATGTTGATCGGATTGCGCATGACGACCGGCTGAGCCATCGGAGACGGCCCGGCGGTGGATGCACACCCGGTCAGCGCTGAAGCTGCGGTCATTGCCGAAAGCGAAAGGAAGCTGCGGCGGGAAAGGGATTTTTCAAAGCTCATAACGCGGGTCTGGTTTCCTGTTGCGCTGGAAGGACGAACGCCCTTCGCGGAGGGTGGGTCAACGCCGGTGACGCACAAGAAATCTATCCGCTTGTGCTAAATAAACCATCACCTCACGAAGTCGTGTCCGCCCGCGGACACACGATATCCCAAACGCTGTTGCGCGGCTACATCACGACAATTGCGGCCTTCGCCGGAACGCGATTGTAAAGGTCAACCACATCCTGGTTCAGCATGCGCACGCAGCCCGACGACGTGGCTTTTCCGACCGACTGCCAATCCGGCGTACCGTGGATACGGTAAAGCGTATCCTGCCCATCCTTGAAGATATAAAGGGCGCGCGCACCAAGCGGGTTTCCGAGGCCGGGGTTCATGCCGCCGTTTTCTGCCGAAAAGGCGCGTATGTCGGGCTGACGCGAGACCATTTCGGCCGGCGGTGTCCAGCGCGGCCATTTCTGCTTCCATTGAATGAGACCGCGGCCGGACCACGCGTAGCCTTCGCGGCCGAGCCCGACGCCGTAGCGCATCGCCTTACCGCCCGGCTCGATAAAGTAGAGATGCTTGCTCTTCGTATCGACGATGATCGCGCCCGGCTTCTCGTTCGAGGGATAGTCGACTTCCTGCCGCAGATACTGCGGATCGATGCGGCTGATCGGTATCGCCGGCAAAGTGAAGTCGGTGTCGCGCACCTGGCCATACATGGCGCTATTCACCGGATTGGTGACCGGCAGGCCGTAGGTCCGATTATAACTCGTGGCCGACAGCCCGTAGGTCTGATTATACAGCGTCGGCGGCTCGATCTCGCGCCTCTGCGGCACCGGCGTATCCACCGCCTTGACGCGCATGGGATCGACGCCAGGCGGATTATAGAAGACGGGCGACGTCTCCTGCACGAAACGGGCGGGATCGGTGGCGCCAGTATCTGGAATGAGGATATTACAACCGCTCAGACAAAAAGCAGCGGCCGCAAGCCCGGCAAGTGGTGACACCCGGCTGAAAACAGTCATAAAGCACCCTCATCGACAACAGCGAGACGTATAGCTGCGGCAAGGATGGCACTTGCGGCTGGCGCGAGGCTGGTGACGACATCAGCCTCGCATCAATTGAAGGCGGACCACTCAGGCTGCAACGCCGTGAAAGAACCGTATGCTTTGTTCGATCTCCGCCGGCAGCGCCGACGTGTGGTTGCCGGTCACGGTATCCGTTTCGATACGGACACCGCCCGAGCGCGCACGGCTGGCAAGCAGACCGGCGCGGTCGTTGAAATGCGCCTCCTCGGTGCCATGAACGACGCGGACCGGGCATTTGAAGCTCTTGGCATAGCAGAGCGCGCTGCGGACCTCGAACTCGTGGGCGTTGCTATCGTCGAAACGAATGTCCTGCGGGTAGCGATTGAAGAAGCGGAAAGCGTCCGGATTGCCCGAGATCGGCGCGGCGGCACGGAACTTGTGGCTGCTCATCGCCGCAAGCATGGTCAGCGTGCCGCCAATGCTGTGGCCGGCGATAAACAGACGATCGGCATCGACGCCCGGAAGATGGCGCAGACGATCGGCCGCCGAAAGCACGTCATCCACCTCGTCATAGAAACCCGAGAAATTGCCCATCTGGCCGTTTTCGCCACGCAGCGATGGCATCATCACCACGAAGCCGGCATCGACATAGGCCTTGAGCAGAACCCAGTGGCCAAGGCCCATGGCGTTGCCGCCGTGCAGGAAGAGAACGCCGGGTTTCGGCTTGCCACCGCGCTTGTACCTGGAGACCCACGCAACCAGCTCCAATTCGCCGCCATAGCCGGACCGATAGAGAATCTTCTCGCCCTGAGGAGGCGCATCCAGCGGTTCGTATTTGTCGGGAGCCGGCCCCTTCTGCAGCAGCTTGGTGCGGAAGCGCTTGCGGGCCTTGGCATAATCATGATCGATCAGCCTTGGCACCTGCGGAACCTCGAATGCACTTGCAATGCCCGGGAGTACAAGGGCTCCGGCCAGGCCGGCAAGAACCATGCGGCGGTGGCGGAAAAAAGCATTACCTTCGTCTGACGTCATTTCACACTTCCATTGTTCCCGGCGGTTCGAGAATTGCACCGGAAGCGCGCGGTCGCCAACACACGTTGTGTTGAAAAACGTGGCCCTGCGGCGTTTTGCTCCAGAAAAGCCTACTGCTCACCCTTGGCATCGATCATGGCGACCAGCGTCTGAAGGCGATCCGCCTCGTAGGACGGTTTGTCGGGACGCAGGCGCGCGATTCGCGGAAATCGCATTGCCACGCCCGACTTGTGGCGGGTCGAGCGGTTGATGCCTTCGAAGGCGACTTCCACGACGAAGCCGAAGTCCTTGTCCGCTCTGACGGCCCGCACAGGGCCAAAGCGCTCCGTCGTGTTGTTGCGAACGAACTTGTCCAGCACTTCGAGTTCGGCATCCGTGAAGCCAAAATAGGCCTTGCCGACGGGGACCAGCTGTTCTCCTTCCGGGGTCTCGGTCCACACACCAAAGGTGAAGTCCGAATAATAGCTCGAGCGCTTGCCGTGGCCGCGCTGCGCATACATCAGCACGGCGTCGACATTGTAGGGATTGCGCTTCCACTTGAACCAAGGCCCCTTCAGCCGCCCGGCCTGATAGATGCTGTCGCGGCGCTTGATCATCACCCCTTCGATGACAGGGTCCGGCGGCATCGACCGCAGCTCGTCCAGTTCGTCCCATGAAGAGAATTCCACCAGAGGGGAGAGGTCGAAGCGGTCGTGCGGCGCGCTATCGATGACCTCCGTAAGACGCGCACGGCGATCGACGTAGGAGCGGCCACGCACGTCCTCCTCTCGATCGAAAAGCAAATCGTAGGCACGAATGAAGGCTGGATACTCGTCGAGCATCTTCGTCGTCACCGTCTTGCGGTTCAGGCGTTGCTGCAGATCGGAAAAGGTGCGCGTCGGGCTGTTCGAGCGTGTCGTTCCCCCGACCAGCAGCTCGCCGTCGACGACGCCGTCGAAGCTGATCGATTCAAGGATATCGGGAAACGCGCCTGAGATATCGTCACCGGAGCGCGAGTAGATCTTGCGCGTGTCGCCGGAGCGCGACAGCTGCACGCGGATGCCGTCCCATTTCCATTCCGCGGCATATTCGGCTGGATCAAGTTGATCCAGATCCCCCTCCTCGACCGGATTGGCGAGCATGACGGAGTGGAAGATTGCAGGCGTTGCCAGGATCGGCTTGTCGCCCTGCCCTTCCAGCCAACGAAACAAGGATTCATAGGGCGGCTGAAGGCCATGCCACAGCGTCTCGATTTCCGTCACGTCTCGGCTGGCGAGATCGGCGAGCGCCTGTTTCGCCAGACGCGAGGAAACGCCGATGCGCAGCGCCCCGGTCGCGAGCTTGATGAAGGCAAAGCGACCTGAGGTATCCAGCTTGTCGAGCAGATCGCGCACGAAGCTGCGTACCTCGGTGCGGCCGAGTGCATTCATTTGCGTGACGACCTCGCCAAGACGCGGCTGGGCAAGCGGCGACCGCTCGATGTCCTTCTCGTTGTCCCACACCAGGGAAATCGTTTCTGCGAGATCGCCGACATAGTCGTAAGAATAGCGAAAGAGCACGTCATCCATGCGTTCCAGCACCAACTCGCGCAGCATGGCTGGCTTGACGTTGCGCACTTCGAGCGTGCCGGCAATGGCGGCAAGACCGTAGCCGCGATCCGGGTCCGGGGTGTTTCGGAAGTAGTCGGTGAGCAGCTTCAGCTTGCCGTTGCGGCTGGGAGTGAGCACGAGGCGGTCGAGCAGGTCGGCGAATGCTTTCATCAATCGGCCTCATCTTCGTAGCCGACCAGGTGGAGCGGTCGGGCCCTGATGCCCTGCAGCTGGCACCAGCGCACCAGGGCTTCCTCACGGCCATGCGTGACCCACACCTCCCCCGGATGCAGATCGGTGATTGTCTCAGTGAGCTCGGGCCAATCACAATGGTCGGAGATGACGAGCGGCAGTTCGACGCCTTGTTGTTTGGCGCGCTGACGCACCATCATCCAGCCCGAGGCGAAAGCCGGCAGGGGTTCATTGAAGCGGCGCGCCCAGCGATCTGCAAAGGCAGAGGACGGACCGACGACGACGGCTCCCTTGAAGGCGGACCTGTCACGGCTTTCGATGGTCGCGGGGCGAAGCTCACCGAGGTCAATGCCCTGCCCTACATAGTAGTCGCAGAGCCTTTCCATCGCGCCATGGATATAGATCGGCTGGTCATAACCGGTATCGCGCAGCAGGCGGATGACCCGCTGTGCCTTGCCAAGCGCATAGGCGCCGATCAGATGCGTGCGCTCGGGAAACTGGCGCAGCGACGCATGGAGCTTGCCCATCTCATCGACCGGATCCGGATGATGAAAGACGGGCAGCCCAAAGGTGGCCTCGGTGATGAAGACATCGCAGGGAACCGGCACGTAGGCAGCGCACGTCGGGTCCGCCCGTCGTTTGTAGTCGCCTGAGACAACGATGCGGGTACCGTTCTTTTCGATGGCGATCTGCGCGGAGCCGAGCACGTGGCCGGCAGGATGGAAGCTGACCCTGACGCCATTGATCAGGATTTCCTCTCCGAAGGCCGCTGCCTGCTCGCTTGCGCAGAAGCCGTCACCATAGCGGATCTGCATGATGTCCAGCGTCTGTCGCGTGGCGAGCACGTTTGTGTGGCCGGGTCGCGCGTGGTCCGAATGGCCGTGGGTTATCAGCGCTCGCTCCACCGGCCGCACGGGATCCACATAAAATCCCCCCTCGGGACAATAGAGCCCCTCGAGGGCGGGATAGAGCAAGGCGTCTGGTTTCATGCGTGCAAAGATAGCGGGAAAGAACGGAAGGGCCAGTGGGGTGCAGGTTCCGACAAGAGTAGTGCTCCCGAAACTGTCGCCTGTATCGAAATGAAACAGGTGCGCTGGCACGTTTCCTGCAGAGCTTAGCGAATGGAAAACAGTTCGTTAGTCTCCTCGCGCCGTCACCTGCTCCGTCTTGCGGGAGCATCCGCGCTTACGCTGATCGCCTTCCGCAGCTTCGCGACCACGCGGGAGGGCGATCTGCGCGGACCGATCGATGCCGTCCGGTACAAGACGACGTCGAGCGCGGCCGATCGCAAAAGCGTCAGCCTGCAGAAAATGATCGATCAGGCCGCCGCAGAAAATGTCCCGGTTTTCCTGCCGCCAGGCACCTACAAGGTTTCCAATCTCGTGCTGCCGGAGAATACGCGCATAACAGGCGTGCCCGGCGCATCACGCATCGTCTACACCGGCGACGGCCACCTCTTCAGCGCGGAGAACATCAAGCGCGTCGAACTGTCGGACATCGTCATCGACGGGCAGAACCGCTGGCTCGGCGACTATGCCGGCGCGCTGCTGCAATTTACCGGCGTCGACGAGGTGCTGATCGACAATTGCGAGATTGGTGGCAGCCGCAAGCATGCCGTCCAGCTCGAGCGATGCGGCGGACGGATCGAGCGCAGCCGCATATCGGGTGCCGCCCAATCCGGCATCTATGCCGTCGAAGCTAACGCCCTCTCGGTCACCGGCAACGAGGTCTTCGACTGCGGCAATGGCGGCATTCTCGTGCATCGCTGGAAGAAGGCGGAAGACAACAGTGTCGTCAACGGCAACCGCATCCACAGGATCAAGGCCAATGCCGGCGGCACCGGCCAGAACGGCAATGGCATCAACATCTTTCGCGCCGACAATGTCATGGTGGCAAACAACCACATCTCCGATTGCGCCTTCACCGCCATCCGCGCCAACTCGGCCTCCAACATCCAGATCACCGGCAACCAGTGCCAGCGCTCGGGCGAGACGGCGATCTACGTCGAATTCGAGTTCCAGGGCGCCGTCGTCTCCGACAACATCGTGGATGGCGCGGCGAACGGCATCTCGATCGCCAATTTCGACGAGGGCGGCAGGCTGGCAAGCGTCACCGGCAACGTGGTGCGCAACCTGACCCTGAAAGGCCCCTATGAACACGAGGTCGGCTTTGGCATCGGCATCGCCGCCGAGGCCGATACGCTGGTCTGCGGCAACGTCATCGAAGGTGCGCCGCGGTGGGGCCTGCAACTCGGTTGGGGACCCTATCTGCGCAATCTCGTCGTGACCGGCAATATCATCCGCAAGGCGCCTGTGGGCTGTGCCGTCTCGGTCGCCAAGGGCGCGGGAACGGCCGTCATCACCGACAACGTGTTTCAGGAAACACCGGACGGTGCAGTCCTCGGTTTCGAATGGGACAAGAAGGTGTCCGGCGAGCTGGCGACGGCGGGTTCCTCGCCCTATGGGCAACTGACGGTCGAGCGCAACCGCACCTCCTGAGATACATCAAAAGCTTTCATCGGTTCATAAGGCTTGGCAGCTTCCGCCGTGACGCTTCGCCTCCTACCCTGAGTCCAGCCGAACAAGGGGGACATCGACATGCTGACGATCTATGGGGTCTATCGCTCGCGCGCCTCGCGCGTTTACTGGATGGCGGAAGAGCTCGGGCTGGAATTCGAGTCCGTGCGCGTCATTCAAGCGCGGCGCCTTGCCAACCCGCTCGCCGCCGATGCGTTGATGAACACGCTGTCGCCGGACTTTCTGGCGATCAATCCGATGGCGCTCATCCCGAGCATCAAGGACGGCGACCTCGTGATGCACGAGTCGCTGGCCATCACGCTCTATCTCGCGCGCAAGCATGGCGGACCGCTTTCCGGTAAAACAGTCGAGGAAGACGGTTTGATGACCATGTGGACGATCTGGGCGGCAACCGAGGTGGAACCGCATTCGGTGAGAATCGTCTACGTCTACGACGATGAGAAGCAGAACAGCGACGACGGCAAGGCGACGATCAGCGTTGCCGTGCGCTCGCTGAAGAAGCCATTCGCGACCCTGGAGAAGCACCTGGCGACCAATGATTACATTGTTGGCAACCGCTTCACCGCCGCCGATCTCAATATCGCCGAGGTGCTTCGCTACGCGCAGACGCAACAGGCGCTGTTCGACGCCCATCCCAATATCAGCGCCTGGATCAAGCGCTGCCAGTCTCGGCCGGCCTATATTGCCATGCAAGCGACGCGTTCCGAGGAGCCGGCCTGATCAGGCAAAGAGCTTCAGGGTGCCGGCCATTTCCTCACGGATCCAGGCCTTGAAATCCCTGACGTTCTTGGGCTCGCGTGAACCTTCGGCCGTTATGAAATAGTGGCCGAAGCCGGTTTTGGCGCGGATGGCGAACGGCGCGACCAGCTGTCCCTGCTGCAGGGAAAAGTCCGCCAGAGTCTGCCAGGCGAGCATGACGCCCTGCCCTGCGATTGCCGCATCGAGGCAGAGCGAGGCGTCGTTGAAGACGTGGCGCGTCTCAAGCGTGGCACCCGAAAGGCCAGCCTCGCGCATCCATACCTCCCAGGTGAACATGGCGCGGCCGTCGATCACCGCCGGAAGCGAGAGGATATCGGCGGGCTCACGCAACCGCGCCGCCATCGCTGGCGAGCAGACGGGAAAGACCTCCTGCGCAAGCAACAATTCCGCCTTCACATCCGGCCACTGCCCGCTTCCGACGCGAATGCCGATATCGACATCGCACAGCGCCGGATTGACGAGGCGGGTGGTGGCATCCATCCGCAGGCTGATTTCGGGATGCCTTTCGGCAAAGCGATCGAGCCGACAGACGAGCCAGCGAGCAGCAAACACCGGCGCCACCGAGATTGTCAGGATACCGTCGTCGCGTCGCTGTGTCGTCGCCACCGCCTGTGACAAGGCATTGAAGCCCTCCGTCAGACCGGCCAGCAACCGCGCGCCTGCCTCCGTCGCGACCATACCTTTCGGCGTGCGTTCGAAAATCACGTGGTCGAGCTGCGCTTCGGCCTTGATGACCTGCTGGCTGACCGCACCGATCGAGACGCCCAGCTCTTCTGCAGCGGCCTGCAGAGAGCCAAGCCGCCCCACCGCTTCGAGCGCACGCAATCCGTTCAGGTGGACCGAATTCAGGTTTCGCATATAGTTTTTCTATACTGAGAGAGTGGTAATCTCAATTGAAACGTGCCCGGCCGGCCGCGATAATGTGCCGGTGTTGAGCAAATGCTCCGTTCGCCACCCTGGAAGGAAGCGAGGCACGCCATGCAAATCCTGAAGTTTTTCTTTAGCGTCGAGACGATAGAGCCGCCCTACAGCGCTGATATCAACCGGGATCCGCTGTACCATCCCGATCTGGCGCGGATGTCACCGACCGCGTTGGCGGACCTGCCGCTCGGCCCGCAGCCAAGCACGCCAAAGCCCGAACGGCAACCGCTCGCAAGGTGCGCGTAAGACTGTGAAATCTGCTAGTCTGTGTGAGCGTTTCATTCGAGCGAGCCCATGACCGACAGCGTCGACACGATCTATGCGCGCCTCAAGCGTCTTTCTGCGGAAGCGAATTTGCCAGGCGTGGAAGAAAGCACGTCCTACGGCAACCCGGCGCTGAAGGTGGGCGGCAAATCCTTTGTGGCGGTCAAGAACAACGAGACCGTCGTGCTTTCCGTCTCGATCGACGATAAGGAACGGCTGATCGAGATGGCGCCCGAGATCTACTATCAGACCGACCACTATGTCGGCTGGCCATCGCTACCCTTGCGCGCCGGCGCAATCAGCGACGCGGAACTGAAAGAACGGCTGATCGGCGCCTGGCGGTTCCGCGCACCGAAAAAGCTTGCCGCACGTTTCCGGGGGTGAGCGCATGCGCTGCACGCGCCTCCCATACCATCGTCGCAGTCGCGCTTCGGCTATGGTCGTTATGCCTGCTCGCGCTCCAATGCTCGCTGGACGGCCGGGCGCTCCATCATCTGAGCATAGTGCGCCGTCGACTTCCTGAAACGGATCGGATCGACGCCATCGGACCGCAGCCATCCGGTCATGACGAAGAGGTAGGGGTCGGCGACCGAGTAGTACTCGCCCATGACCCACGGGCCCTCCAGCATCCGCTCGTCGATAAGCTCGAAGCACTCGCTCATGGTCTGCGGCACCTTCGCCTTCATCGCTTCGTGAGCCGTCGGATCGTCCGCCCATCGGCTGCCCCGGCGGCCATGCGCGTGGTTCACATGCACGGTCGCGCAGATGTAATTGTTGAAGGCCTGCATGCGGGCGAACTCGAAAGGATCGAGCGGCGCCAGTTGCGCGGCCGGCGCGAGCTGCGCGATATAGGCCAGGATTGCCGGCGTTTCGGTTAGGATGCCGCGTTCTGTCCCAAGCGCGGGGACCCGGCCCTTCGGGTTGATTTCGAGATACTCTGGCGAACGCTGCTCCGCTTCGGCGAAGTTCAGTTTCTTGGTTTTGAACGGCAGACCGGACTCCTCCAGCGCAATGAGGCTTGCGAGCGCGCAAGTGTGCGGCGCAAAATACAATGTCAGCATAATCGACTCCCTTCGATGCTGACGTTATAGCGCGGCTATCTGCAAACGCACAGATCGAGGCCGGCAAGCCGGCCTCCTAAAATCAAGCTGCTTCAGGCACAGCCCGGAACATCTTCGACCCGGTGCCAGACCGGGATGCCGCGTTCGCGTGCGATACGAACGTCGTTGTCGGCGCCTTTCGATTCTCCCTCGAGCCGAAGCACGCCGTCGCAAAGCTGCAGCAGGCGACCGGCAACGGGGTGGAATATCTCGTCGTAGAGATCATCGCCAACAGCCTTTCCGCCGGCGGCGTTCCACACCGGAAGAGCCACCCATTCCCCGATCATCGGCACGTGACCGGCCTTAAACAGCCTATGCGAAGGCTGCTCCAGCCGCTGCAAATTGGCTGCCATTTTTGCGGGATCGTCCCCCGTCCCGGACCTGTAAGGCCCAGCAATCAAAATCAACATGTTCAAACTCCATTTCTCCCGGCCTCATGCACGAGAAGTCAAATAACTGCACGATATTTCTTGAATGTCGACTCGTTTCGTGCAATTTCACGATAATTCGTGTAACAATCGGATTGAAACCATGCTCACAAGCCAGCGCAAATCGTTGATCCTCGACATTCTTCGCCGAGACGGCCAAGTGATCGCCAAGCGCGTCGCCGAAGACTTTTCGCTGTCGGAGGACACGATCCGTCGCGATCTCAGGGAGATGGCGGCGGAAGGCTTGCTGAAGCGGGTCCACGGCGGGGCAATGCCTGTTGCGCCTGAGCTTCCGGACTTCTCGACGCGAAGAAGCGTCTCGTCGGAGGCCAAGGCGCGGCTGGGAAGGAAGGCAGCTTCACTCGTGCAGCCGGGCCAGCTGATCTTTCTGGACGGTGGTACGACAACGGCTGAGATCGCCCGGCAACTGCCGCGCGACTTCGCGTTCTCGGTGGCGACACACAGCCCGACGATCGCCGCGGAGCTAGAACATCACCCGACGGCGAGTGTGATCCTGATCGGCGGCAAGCTCTACAAGCACTCAATGGTCTCACTCGGATCCGTTGCCATGGCCGCGATTTCGCAGCTTCGGCCCGACATCTTCTTTCTCGGCGTGACGGCTGCCCATCCCGTACACGGGCTGTCGACGGGCGATTTCGAGGAGGCGGCCATCAAGCGGCACATCGCGTCCTGCGCAGCCGAGACCTACGTGCCGCTGACGAAAGAGAAGTTCGACCATGTCTCTCCTTGTCATATTCTACCGGTGTCAGGCGTGTCGGGGCTGATCGTCACCGCGGACATCGCCGCGGCGGCCATCGAGCCCTATCGCAACATCACTGCCGAGATCCTCGAAGCATGAACGGCTGGATAAGGCGCGCCTTTAGTTCCCCGAGGTTCTGCGGCAACAGGCTCGCGGCGAGGCCGGCGACAAAGATTGCGACGACAATATAGGCGAAGGTGTCGCGGGCCATCCCGAGTGCGAGGACATCATGCAGTGTGGGCTGCAACGCGGCGATCGACGTCGAAAGCTGCATCTCACCGAGGAGACGACCGGGAGTGGTGGCAACCGCAGGCGTCTCCGACAGCGCCAGCAGGGTGCCATAGACGGCAGAGAGGAACATGGTCGCTCGCAGTGTCCGCCACACGCCAAGCGGCCGCGCGCCACTGTCTTCAAATGACCAGCCGATATAGACGCAGAAGACCACGAGGAACAGGAACGCCACAGGCAACCCCTCAAGTACGGTCTCCGGCTTCAACTGGCCGGTCCAACCATTGGCGAGCAGCAGCGGAAACGGCGCCGATGCAACGAACCAGATTGCGACGACGACACCCCAGACCCAGCCCATCGACAGATAGTGGATGCGGGCAAGGGTAACGACGAGAATGATGCCGCCCGCGAGATAGACGCCCGACGGTTTCATGGACCCGGTCATGGTCACGATGATCGGTCCGCAGGAGCCGGCGATCCGGGCGCAACCCGAGGAAACGACCGTCAGCCAGGTCACATAGTCGAAGCACATGGTGAAGAAGAGAAAGATCGCGATGGCGATCAACATCCACCAAAGATAGCGGCCCGCAAACATATCCTGCCCTCATGGCGTTCGCTGTACTGGGCAAAGGGTAACTCAACCCTCGAAAACCGCATCCGTTCTCGTGGGCTGTAGTTTCACATACATTAGCAATTTCTGTTCTGGCGGTGCGACTGTCCCGTTCCGGAACGGCTTATGCGGTCGGCGCAGCCGTCGCGCGAATGTTGCCAACATGAATACCGTTCCAATTGTGCATCTCGATAGTCGCCATGGCGGCCAATCTTGCGCGAATCGGGTCGTCCTTGCCGAAGAAGCGGCTGAGCGCGGCGGCAACCATCGCCTCTGAGGCACGCGAATGGCCGTCGTCGCATTTGACGGCGATCGCAATTCCCTGCTCGGGAATGGCTGCACAGAAGACACCCTCAGCGCCCGTTTTGGCGAAGATGCGGCCCGGTGCTGCCTCCATCAGCGCCGTGCAGGCACGGCCGGTTCCGGCAACATAGAAGGGTTCGGCCATGCAGGCCTCGAAAAGCCGTCGGGACGCCTTGGCGCGAAGCGGTTCCAGGCCATTGCCGGTCGCCATCTTGGCAAAGCCGTGTGCCAGACTGCGCAAGGGAACCGCGTAGGTCGGAATGGAGCAGCCGTCGGTGCCACAATTGTCGTGGCCGAGCACGGCGCCGGTCAGGCTTTCCATGACGCCGCGGATTTCGGCCTGCAGCGGATGGTCGTAGCCAACATATCCGTTCGCGTCGATGCCCTGATGGCAGCAAGCGCAGATAAAGCCGGCATGCTTGCCCGAGCAGTTGTTATGCAGTGCCGTCGGCTTGTCCATCGTGCGCGCCTGGTGGATCAGCACCTTTTGGCTCGAGGACCAATGCGCGCCGCATTCGAGCGTTTCGACACCGCGTCCGGCGCGTGCCAGCATGGTGGCGGCGAGCGCCACATGCGCGTCCTCGCCATTGTGCGAAGAGCAGGCAAGCGCCAATTCCTTGTCGCCGAAGCCATAGGCATCCGCCGCGCCACTTTCCATCAGCGGCAACGCTTGCATGGCCTTGCATGCCGAACGCGGGAACGTTGGCGCGTCGATATCGCCGATCGAGAACACGACCTTTCCATCGCCATCGACGGCAACGACGGTGCCACGATGCTGGCTTTCAACGAGCGAGCCTCGAGTAACTTCGACGGTGACGGGATTGGTCATGGCATGGTCCTGATCGTTTGCGCAGATGCGTCACGCATAGCGAGTCGCGCCGATAATGCAATTGCCTTTCGGCCGCGCAGATGCAGGTCAAAGCGGCGTGATGCGGTAGGCGCAACGACGGGCCCCAAGCAGAATGTGCTCTTCGCGCTCCACCTTCGCGCCGAGGACGGTTCGAAAGGTGTCCAGCTCCGACCGGCAGAAGCCGGCGCAAACGCTTGCAGCAGCGCAGATCGGGCAATGATTTTCGACAAGCAGCAGCGAGCCGTCGGCCTCATGCCAGCTGTCGGCCATGTATCCTTCGCGCGTGCGCACGGCCGCGAGCTGCAACACACGGGATTGGACATCCTGAGCGTCGACTTCCTGGCGGTAGCGCCTGAGGGTTTCTGCTTCGCGGGCGCAAATGACCGCATCGAGGGCGGCTTTCCCAAGTTGCGTGACCAGTGTCGTCAGGAGCGTGGCGGTGAGCTCGGCGTGACCATCGGGAAAGGTTTGGTTGCCGGCAGGCGTCAGGCTCCAGAGCTGCCGCGGTCGACCCCGGCCGGCTCCGGCTTCGCTCACCGCTTCGACAAGCCCGTCCTGCGCCATCTTCGTCAATTGCTGACGGACAGCCTCCGAGGAAATCCCGAGCCTTGCGGCAACTGCGGCGGCAAGCTGGGGTCCTTCGGTCTTGATCAGCAGCAGAATGCGGTTGGCCGGGGATTGTCTCATCTAGTTTTCCAAGTTCATACTTGCTTTAATATCATGGCCATGTATTTTTTCCAAATAATAACTTGCAAAAATAATGCATATCCCTGGAAGCACACAAGGCATGAATTATGACCGGCATTGATGAGATTTCCGCAGACAGGCCCTCCGTCTTTCATCTGTTTTCCGCGCCGCTGCTGCCCGCCACCCTCATGCTCGGGGGCGGCGTCACCCTCTACGCCGTTGAGACCTACATCACGGCGACAATCGCGCCATCGATCGTGCGCGACATTGGCGGGCTCGAACTGCTGTCATGGATGACGACGCTTTTCGTCGCCGCGGCGGTCCTGGGGTCGATCTTCGTCGCAATGCGTCCGCGCGGTATCGGGCTTCGCAGTGTCTACGTCGCAGGCGCGCTCATGTTCGGGGCCGGCAGCCTGATCTGTGCGCTGGCCCCGGCGATGCCACTGGTGCTAGCCGGGCGTACGGTACAGGGGTTCGGCGCCGGCATTCTTGCCGGACTTGCCTACGCTTTCATTCGCTTCGCCTACCCCGAGCCGCTGTGGCAGAAGGCTTCAACGCTCTATGCGGCCATCTGGGGCGTGTCGACCTTGCTCGGCCCAAGCCTCGGAGGCCTCTTTTCCGAAGGCAGCGCATGGCGGCATGCCTTCATGCTGCTGGTTCCGCTCTGTGTGCTGATGGCGGCACTCGCGCCCTGGCTGCTGCCGCGCGCCGAAGACGATCGCGCCCATGGCAAGATACCGATCCTTCAGATTGCCTTGCTGCTTGCGGCCGTTCTGCTCGTCAGCATTGCCGGAACGATCGACGAAGCAAGCTCAAAAGCGTTGCTGATTGCCGCATCGATCGTTGCGATCGTATCGATGCTGACCGTCGAGCGGCGCGGCAAGAACCGTCTTCTGCCGACCGGCGCCGTCATGCTCGCAAAGCCTGTGGCGCGCGTCTACCTGACGATGTTCGTGCTGCTGCTGGTGCTGACAAGCGACATCTACATTCCCTATTTCCTGCAGGTGCTGCACGGCGTGACGCCGCTCGTCTCAGGCTATCTGACCGCCCTTGTCGCACTCGGCTGGACCTTTGCCGCGTTCTTCAGCGCAACGCTCTCCGGACGCGGTGCCAACACCGCAATCGTCGCCGGTTGCGTGATCGAGATGGTTGCGGTTGCGTCCCTGACGATCTTCCTCGCAACGGACAATCAGTCCGGCAATCTGGCGGTGCTGGGACCGGCCGTCATCGGCATGTTCCTGATGGGCTTCGGCGTCGGCCTTGGCTGGGCGCATCTGGTGACCAAGGTTCTTAGCCTCGTCGGCAACTCCGAACAGGACAAGGCCTCGGCGGCGATCTCGACGGTGCAGTCCCTCGGCAGCGCCTTCGGCGCCGCCGTCGCTGGCGTGATTGTCAACAGCACTGGGCTGGTGGATCCCGGTGGCGTTGCGGGCGCCGTTTCGGCCGCACACTGGCTCTACGTGCTGATGGCACTTCCTGGCCTGCTTGCCGTCACAATATCCTTGACCCTCTCGTCACCCGCCGAACGGCAGGCCCGGTGAGCGACGTGCGAGCGGTCACAGACGCAGCATGATCTTGCCGATGTGACTACTCGTTTCCATCCGCCGATGCGCCTCGGCAACGTTTTCGAAGGGGACGACGGTATCGATGACCGGCGCAAGCTTGCCTGCATCCAGCAGCGGCCAGACCTGCGACAGGAGATCGTCGCGGATCGCCCGCTTTTCCTCGGCAGTGCGCGGGCGTAGCGTCGAGCCGGTGATCGTCAGCCGTTTGACCATGATCGGCGCCAGATTGACCTTCTCGGCGACCGCCCCGCCAAGGAAGGCGATGATCGACAGGCAACCGTCTTTTGCAAGCGATGCCACGTTCCGCTCGAAGTAGGCAGCCCCGATCATATCCAGGATGATATCGACACCGTGGCCGGTCTCGGCCTTGATGACCTCTGCAAAATCCTCTGTCTTGTAGTTGATTGCCCGCTTTGCGCCGAGCTTTACGCAGGCGTCGCATTTCTCCTGCGAACCGGCCGTCGCGTAGACCTTTGCGCCGAAGGACCGCGCAAGCTGGATAGCGGTCGTTCCAATGCCGCTCGAGCCGCCATGCACGAGAACCTTCTCGCCTTCGGTCAGCCCGGCCATCTGGAACATGTTTGCCCAGACCGTGAAATAATTCTCCGGAAGCGCCGCAGCCTTGACCGCGTCGTAGCCCTTGGGGAAGCGCAGAGCCTGGCCCGCGGGCAGCAGGCAATATTCGGCATAGGCACCGCCGTTGGTCAGGCCGCACGCCTTGTCGCCGACGGCAAAGTCACGAACGCCCGCGCCGACGGCGACGATCTCTCCTGCCATCTCAAGGCCGAGAACGGGGCTTGCATCCTTCGGCGGCGGATAAATGCCCTGGCGCTGTGCGACGTCGGGCCGGTTGACGCCGATCGCCTCGGTGCGAACAAGGAGCTGGCCCTCCCCCGGCACTGGCACGGGTCCGGTGGCAATCCGCATCACCTCAGGCGCCCCGAAGCTCGGCAGGTCGATGAAGCGCATCTGCGTGGGCAAAGACATGATCCGGTCTCCTCGTTCCGAAAGCATGTCAGATAGTTCAGCTCTACGGACTTGAGAAGGAGGGAAGCACGGGTGGCGTCAATTCGTCTCGCCCAAGAGATGGAAGACGAGCCCTTCATCGCTTTCCTTCGCCTCGGCCTTGATATGGGCGATTTCGGCGCTGACGCGATTGATGTCGTCGATGACGAGACCTTCCGGCAGCTCCAGCACGCCGATCGAGCAGCGCATCAGGGGGAACAGCGCTTCGACGCCGGCGCGGTCATGGCCGCGAATGCGGCCGGCGGCCCGATCGGCGTCGGAATAGAGGTCGAGCACATCATCGTGGAAATCGCTGATCAAGCGATCGAGAATTTCGGTCAGCTCTTCCTTGGTCCAACCACGGACGCCGATGAAGAAATCGTCGCCACCGACATGCCCCAGGAAGTGGCGCTCGGCGAAGAAATAGCGACGCATGAGCGCGGCAAACAGCGAAATCGCGTGATCGCCGAGGTGGAAACCGTAGGCATCGTTGAACGGCTTGAAGTTGTCGAAGTCGCAGTAGCAGAAGTGACGCTTCTCGTCCCCATCGAGGCTCGACTCGCGCATGAAGTCGCGGATCGCCCTGTTGCCCGGCAGCCCGGTCAGCGGATTCTGGTCCTGGGCGGTCTTCAGCTTCTTCTCGTTCATGACCTTGATGAGCGACGCGGCAGATACGACGCCCGCATAGCGCATGTTGTCGGTCAGCAGCAGGCAGTTCGTGCCTTCCATGTTGGCGAAGATCGCCATCAGCTGTTCGGTATCGGAGTCAAGGCCGACGATCGGAGCCATTTCGACGAAATGCGAGATCGTTCGCTCGTAGACCTTGTTCTTCAGCAGATCCCGGCCGAAGGGCTGGTAGATGTATTCCTTCAGGTGCCGCTCGTGCAGGATGCCGCGCGGCTCGCCGTTCGCGTTCAATACCGGGAAAAAGGCCTGATGCGGATTGCGACGGAAGAGCTCGAAGACGCTGTCGATCGTGTCGTTCTCGTAGACCGTCGGCAGCATCTCGATCTGCTTGCGGATCAGGATCTCATCGAGCGATTGCGGGCTGCGCTTGCCCTTGGGAAGGTCCAGCAGGTGCGGAAACGACGGCTGCAGCTCGGTGATATGGGTCGTCGGGCGGGAGACGAACCAGCCCTGGACGAGATCGACGCCGAATTCGCGGCAGGCGACGAACTCTGCCTCGGTCTCGATCCCCTCCGCAATGACGCGGGTGCCAAGCACGTGGGCGATGTGGACGATGTTCTTCAGAAGGTGTCGCTTGCGCGGGTTGCTGTCGATATCGGCGATGAAATGCCGGTCGATCTTCAGATAGTCTACCGGGTGGTCGCAGAGCAGCTTCATTTCGCCGTGGCCGACGCCGAAATCGTCAATCGCCAGTTTGAAGCCGGCCTTGCGCAGCAGTGATACGAGGGCCGCAAACTCCGGCACGCTGGTATTGTCGAAGCGCTCGGAGAATTCGAAACAGATCGATGAGGGTGGGATATTGGCAAGCTTCAGATGCTGCAGCAGGCCTTCCACCAGCCGCTCGCCATGTGGGATCAGACGGACATCGAGATTGAGGAACAGCGTCGAGCTCGAGAAATGCGGGAGCGTGGCGAACTTCGCAAGCGCGCGGCTTGCCACCATCTGCTCCAGCTGCAGCAGCTGCTGGTTCTTATGGGCCTCGTCCAGAATCTCTACCGGGGAGCTGAAGCCGATGCGCTCCTGTCCGCGCATCAGCGATTCATAGCCGAATACGACACCTGTCCCTGCCTCGACGATGGGCTGAAACGCATTTTCGATGACGAGTTTCGCAAGGGTTACGATCTGATCGCTTGCGTAGCGACGAACGAGCGCCGGATCGACGGTGGCAGCCAAAGACATGCCAATCTCCACTGTGTCTTCTTGTTTTTTCGCAGGGACACTGGCGGAGAAGGATCAACGAACCCTTTCCCCAATATGAAACTTTTGTGAAAACCGGCGAACCCGACCGTTCGGGCGAGCGAATTTTGCTCCCCGATCAACGGCTTGGGTCAGGCGGTGCGCCGATGCTCGGCCTCGTGATCGGCGAACATCTCGGCGACGCATTTGCCGCCTCCAGGGATGCAGTCCTGAGTGAGCATTTCGCTGTCGTGTCCACCGACCTTTCGGGCGGCGTCCCACAGGCGCAGTGCTTCGCGCACGACCTCGCTGCTCGAAGCATAGCTGCCATTGTCTACTGCGGCGCGAATGTCCGCCGCCTGCAGCGGTGAAATGGATACGGTGACCATCGGCATGAGATTCCTCCCTTTACCTCGTCGGGCATATGACTGCCCTCTCAGGGGACGGTTAGCCAGTCCACGGCATTACCGATGCACGCCGCCGCCTCGGCTGCCTCTTGTGGGGACAAATTTTAGCCCTCGCTCACATGCTTGTCAAAAAAAGAAACAATTCGTGAGCCAGGGCTGTGAATTCCGGGCATAACTCAGCGGCGGACCGCGAAGCCGAAGGCAAGCATCGACCAGCCTTGGATGAGAAGGTCGCAGGCGAGGAAAAGCCCCAGGATCCAGAGGCTATTGACGGGCCATCCGAGCGCGATGACCACGCCCGCCAGCGCGGTGATGATGCCGCTTGCGAGCACCCAACCCCACCCCCTCACAGGACGCATGCGCCAGCCGACCCACGTGCGGAACACGCCGGCAATCAGAAGCGCGATCGAGAGGAACAGCGTCAGTGCGGCCGAGGCAAGTAGCGGATTGGTGAAGGCGAAAACACCGGCCAGCACATAAAGTACGCCGCTCAGCGCCCAAAACAGCACCTGGTCCCAGCTTCGCACCTGAAACGCGTGAACCAGATAGACGATGCCGCCGATCAGCATCAGCATCCCGACGTAGTAGACGGACGCAACGGTCGCGAGCACGATATTTGCCGCTGCTATAAGGCCGCATACGATCAACAGGACCCCAAGGGCAACGAACCAACCCCATTTCGATTGCAAGGACGGAAAGCTCAGTCGGTCAGAAACATCAGCCATGACACACCTCCTGGTTGGTAGGAGAATATGCCGCAGAAACGCGGAATGGAAAGGGGTTCGCCCATCCGGCGCAGTGCGCATTTTTTATTGATTGATCAGTCAATCAAAATTATACTCATCTGCATTGATGGAGTGACGGCATGCCGAAAGTCGGAATGGAGCCTGTACGCCGAAAGGCGCTCGTGGATGCAGCGCTGCGCGTGATCGGGGATCACGGCTCGCTCACCGTCACCATGTCCGAAATCGCCAGGCAGGCCGGTGTTTCGCCGGCGCTGGCGCATCACTATTTCGGCAGCAAGGAACAGCTGCTGATCGAGACCGTTCGCTCTCTCTTAAAGCAGTTGCGCGACGACGCGGTGAAAGCGTTGAAGGAGGCAGGCACGTCACGCGAAAAGCTCTCCGCCGTGATCCGGGTCAGCTTCCAGGCCGACCAGTTTGCGCCGTCAACCATCGCCGCCTGGCTTGCCTTCTATGCCGAGGCGCAGCGCTCGGAGGAGACGCGGCGCTTCCTCGTCATCTATGCCCGCCGCCTGCGGTCGAACCTGCTTGCCAACCTGAAGGCGCTCTGCCCTGCGGATGCCGCAGAACGCATTGCTGAAGGCGCGGCTGCGATGATCGACGGGCTCTACATCCGCCAAAGTCTGAGGTCAGCGCCTGTCAGCATCGAGGCATCGATCTCGCTCACCGAAGACTACATCAATTCACAGCTTGCCGCCCTTGCGAAAGGACAAATCCAGTGACCCTCAAAGCCCAGCCGAAAGCCTCCCACTTCATTGACGGCGAATATGTCGAGGATGAAGCAGGCAGCGTCATCGAAAGCATCTATCCGGCGACCGGCGAGGTGATCGCCCGGCTGCACGCGGCGACACCCGCGATCGTCGAAAAGGCGATCGCCGCGGCCAAGCGCGCCCAGCCCGAATGGGCGGCGATGAGCCCGACGGCGCGCGGCCGTATCCTCAAGCGGGCTGCCGACATCATGCGCGAGCGCAATCGCGAGCTGTCCGAGCTGGAGACGCTCGACACCGGCAAGCCGATCCAGGAAACCATCGTTGCCGATGCGACCTCGGGCGCCGACAGTTTCGAATTCTTCGGCGGCATCGCCGCTGCCGGCCTCAACGGTTCCTACATCCCTCTCGGCGGCGACTTCGCCTACACCAAGCGCGTGCCGCTCGGTGTCTGCGTCGGCATCGGCGCCTGGAACTATCCGCAGCAGATCGCATGCTGGAAGGGCGCGCCGGCGCTCGCCGCTGGCAACGCCATGGTCTTCAAGCCGTCGGAGAACACGCCGCTTGGCGCGCTTGCCATCGCAGAGATCCTGCACGAGGCCGGCCTGCCGAAGGGGCTCTACAATGTCATTCAGGGTGACCGCGAAACCGGCCCGCTCCTCGTCAACCATCCTGACGTCGCCAAGGTGTCGCTGACGGGCTCGGTGCCGACCGGCCGCAAGGTCGCCGCCGCTGCTGCCGGCAGCCTGAAGCACGTCACCATGGAGCTCGGCGGCAAGTCGCCGCTTGTCGTTTTCGACGATGCCGATATCGACAGTGCCGTTGGCGGCGCCATGCTCGGCAACTTCTATTCGACCGGCCAGGTCTGCTCGAACGGCACGCGTGTCTTCGTGCAGCGAAAGATCAAGGCGGAATTCCTGAAGCGGCTGAGGGCCCGCACGGAGGCCATCCTGATCGGCGACCCGATGGATGAGGCCACGCAGCTCGGGCCCATGGTCTCCTGGGCGCAGCGCGACAAGGTTCTTTCCTACATCGAGAAGGGCAAGGCGGAGGGCGCGACGCTTGTCACCGGCGGTGGCATTCCGAACAATGTCTCCGGCGAAGGCTATTACGTCCAGCCGACGGTCTTTGCCGACGTCACCGATGATATGACGATCGCTCGTGAAGAGATCTTCGGGCCTGTCATGTGCGTTCTCGACTTCGACGACGAGGCAGAGGTGATCACGCGCGGCAACGCCACGGAATTCGGCCTCTCGGCCGGCGTCTTCACCGCCGATCTGACACGCGCCCATCGCGTCGTCGATCAGCTCGAGGCCGGCACGCTCTGGATCAACACCTACAACCTCTGCCCTGTCGAGATTCCCTTCGGCGGCTTAAAGCAATCCGGCTTCGGGCGCGAGAACTCGCTGGCAGCGCTGGAACACTATTCGGAACTGAAGACGGTGTACGTCGGCATGGGAAAGGTCGAGGCGCCGTATTGACGGGCGCGGCCTGCCCTCGCCCTTCGAGGGTCGCTTCGCTCCCGCCTATGGTGAGGAGGCCCTGGGGGCCGTCTCGAACCAGGAGGCGGTACGAGGGGCGGCACGATAAAACACTAGAGGAAGTAGCATGCAGCAGGCAGATTTCGTCATTATCGGCTCCGGCTCGGCGGGCTCCGCCCTCGCCTATCGGCTTTCGGAAGACGGCAAGAACACCGTGATCGTCATCGAGGCGGGCGGCTCCGATTTCGGGCCATTCATCCAGATGCCGGCAGCCCTTGCGTGGCCGATGAGCATGAAGCGCTACAACTGGGGCTATCTCTCGGAGCCCGAGCCTGCTCTCAACAACCGGCGCATCACCGCGCCGCGCGGCAAAGTGATCGGTGGCTCCTCCTCGATCAACGGCATGGTCTACGTGCGCGGCCACGCCGAGGACTACAATCGTTGGGAAGAGCTCGGGGCACAGGGCTGGGCCTATGCGGACGTCTTGCCCTACTTCAAGCGGATGGAGCACAGCCACGGCGGCGAGGAAGGCTGGCGCGGCACTGACGGACCGTTGCATGTCCAGCGCGGCGTCTTTCGCAACCCGCTGTTCCACGCCTTCATCGAGGCCGGCAAGCAGGCGGGCTTCGAGGCGACGGAGGATTACAACGGCTCGAAGCAGGAAGGCTTCGGGCTGATGGAACAAACCATCTTCGGCGGCCGCCGCTGGTCGGCGGCCAACGCCTATCTGAAACCGGCGCTGAAGCGGCCGAACGTCGAGGTCGTCTATGGCCACGCCCACAAGCTGGTGATCGAGAACGGCCGGGCGACGGGCGTCGAGATCGAGCGCAGCGGCAGGGTCGAGGTGGTGAAGGCGAACCGGGAGGTCATCGTTTCGGCCTCCTCCTTCAACTCGCCGAAGCTCTTGATGCTCTCGGGCATCGGCCCCGGCGCCCATCTGCAGGACATGGGCATCGAGGTGAAGGCGAACCGGGCGGGCGTCGGCGCCAATTTGCAGGATCACATGGAATTCTACTTCCAGCAGGTCAGCACCAAGCCGGTCTCGCTCTACTCGTGGCTTCCCTGGTTCTGGCAGGGCGTCGCCGGCGCGCAGTGGATGTTCACCAGATCCGGGCTCGGCACCTCGAACCAGTTCGAGGCCTGCGCCTTCCTGCGCTCGGCGCCTGGTGTCAAGCAGCCTGACCTCCAGTATCACTTCCTGCCGGTGGCGATCAGCTATGACGGCAAGGCGGCGGCCAAGAGCCATGGCTTCCAGGTGCATGTCGGCTACAATCTGTCGAAGTCGCGCGGCAACGTCACGCTGCAGTCCTCGGACCCGAAGGCCGACCCCGTCATTCGCTTCAACTATATGAGCCATCCAGAGGACTGGGAGAAATTCCGCCATTGTGTGCGGCTCACGCGCGAGATCTTCGGACAAAAGGCCTTCGACCAGTATCGCGGACCAGAGATCCAGCCGGGCGAGACTGTGCAGACGGACGAGCAGATCGACGCCTTCCTGCGCGAGCATCTGGAAAGCGCCTACCACCCCTGCGGCACCTGCAAGATGGGCGCGAAGAGCGACCCGATGGCGGTCGTCGATCCCGAGACCCGTGTCATCGGCGTCGACGGGCTGCGTGTAGCAGATTCGTCGATCTTTCCGCACGTCACCTACGGCAACCTCAACGGTCCCTCGATCATGACCGGAGAGAAGGCGGCCGACCATATCCTCGGCAAGCAGCCGCTGCCGCGCTCCAACCAGGAGCCATGGATCAGCCCGCGCTGGGCGGTGAGTGATCGGTAGACTGCCGCGTGATCAGTGGTAGTCTTCTTCGCGCTGATGGCGGACGGCAGCGAGGATGACTGTGCGGCTGTCTTCGATCTGGAAAAGCACGACGTAGCCTGCCGAACCAAAAGGGATCAGCAGTTCGCGCAAGAGCGCTGCTGCCCGTCGCCTTTCGACAACTGGGAAACTCCTCAACGTCGCAATGCCCATTACGATCGTTGCAATTGCGATGCATAGCGACCTTCTTGGAGCTCAGAATCATTACAGAAAACCGATCCATCGCCCTGAGATCAGAGCGCTGATCCAAATCGCAGCCGAAAGGGCGGCGGACAATCTGACGCCAGCCGTAGCCGAACCTTTGGAAAGGCCCGCCCGCCATCCTCGCCCGAGATGAACAAACGCTGCATTGCAGAACCCGAATGAGATCAGTCCAAGCTTCCAAAGAAAGGCAGTGTTGGACGCATATTCGACGGGCTTCACGCTGAAAAGGGCAAGGCCGGTGATCACCGCTCCCACAAGTCCGATGGCCGCCGCCCTTGACAAGAACGGACCTATGACCGCCAGCGGCACCGATCCGAAGAGGCCCATCAGCCGCAGATCAAGCGGCAGGATTGCCCCGATCAGCAGCCCGATCGAGAGGATATGGGCGGCGTTGACTGCCATATAGACAAGCGCTGAGCGCCGCAGCCCGGACGACAGCGGCGTTGCAGCGAGCCATTCCAGGAACTCGATCGCCATCACTCAGTTCGTCTGGATCCGTTCCGGGTAAATATCGTAGCGCTTGTCGGCGACCGTGATCCGCACGGCCTTCATTCGCTTTTCGTCAGCCTTTAGCGAACGGTTTCCGAGAACGACAACCGGATCCCCCTTCTTCGCCGAGCCTTCGACAAAGCCCGAGCGCTCCGTCTGCCGCGGATTGCCGAGTTCGACGAGCCAGACGCCGTCGCTGGCGGTCGCAACATCGAGCGTCGGATGCGGGCCGCCCATCGTTACCTTTTCGATGGTGCCGCGCAATTCCGTCTGCTCTCCCTCGGCCCATGACCAGCCGTGGTGCGCGGCCGCTCCCGTGGCCAAAGCGACTGCGAGGATTGCGCCGATTGCCATTCGTTTCGAGCCCATGACGTGCATGTTCGTTTCTCCCTACCACTGGACAGGAGCGAATTGGCGCACAGGCGAGCGATTGAAAGCTATCTCACCGAATCTTGAAGCAAGCATCAAGCGCACATCCCGAAAGGCAGTGAATGGATCCTGTGCCCAAATTGCAGTCGCGGCCGCCATTCGCGCGCGGCGTGCGGAAGAGCATAAGCGGCTGTCGAGGAGGTTGCGCCTTAGGCCAGCAGGCGGGTGACTTGCGCGCCCTTTGCCGGCGCCACGGCATCAGCGATCGTCGTGGAAAACAGCACCTTGCGGGTTGCATCCGCCACCTTGGCGAAGACGTGGCGGATCTCGCAGTTCTGCTCGCCGTCGCAATCATCGCATTTACGATAAGCCGTGATCGAGAGGCAGGGAAGCGGCGCGATCGGACCGTCAATGATGCGCAGCACCTCGCCGAAGGTGATCATGTCGGCCGGCTTCAGCAAGAGATAACCGCCCTGCTTGCCGCGACGGCTGACGACGATGCCCTGATGTTTCAGGTCGAGCAGAATCTGTTCCAGGAACTTCTTCGGTATCTTCTGCTGCGCTGCGATGTCGGAGATCATCACAGGCTCACCGCCATCGGCTTCAGCCAATACCGTCAGCGCCCTCAGCGCATATTTTGCCTTCTGCGTAATCATTTTTGACCGTCGACACACACATGGTGGACTGAATCACCAGCTCACCGCAAGCTCGATCCTGCCTCTATGGCATGCGCAGCATGAACGGAATTTGAACAAGCCTGCGAAACCCTTGAGAGACAAGGTTTTTGGCCTTGTTTTTTCACCCTCGGCCGATACCTGAAATCTACTGCAAAATGTGCCCCTGATGTCATCAATTCACATTTCAGCAACGTGTTACTCTACTAACTCAATAGACAATTAGGCTGACCGTCGGCAAAACATCGCCGGTGCGGCTGCTTTTCCGCATTGCAGCGGCGGGGGAGAGATATTTGCTCCTATCGCGCCCGCTTTCGAAATGCCTTTTTCTGTCCGATCCGACCCCGACCTGCGATACTCCGGCCAACATCAAGGACAGGATCCCCATGACTGTTGCTGCCAACCCAAACGCCGAAGCCGAAACGCTGAACGCGAAACTCGCAGGCCTTGACCTTGCAGAGCGTCTGTCGCTTGTCGCCGGTCTCGGCGGCCGCGTCGTCTTCACGACCTCTCTCGGTATTGAGGACCAGGTCATCACCGCTGAGATCGGCAATCACCGCCTTCCGATCGATGTCGTGACGCTGCAGACCGGACGGCTATTTCCGGAAACGCTCTCCCTGATCGACGAGACCGAGAAGCAGTATGACATCCACATCAGCCGCTACGAGCCCGAGCAGGCTGATATCGACGCCTATGCCGCCAAATATGGCCTCAACGGCTTCTATGACAGCGTCGAAGCCAGGCATGCCTGTTGCGGCATGCGCAAGCTGAAGCCGCTTGCGCGAGCCCTGGCAGGGGCGACGATCTGGATCACCGGTCTGCGCCGCGGCCAGTCGAGCAACCGCGCTGACACGCCGTTTGCCGAGTATGATGCCGAGCGTCATCTCTTGAAGGTCAACCCGCTCGCTGACTGGGATCTCGACATCATCAAAGCCTACGTTGCCGACAACAGCGTGCCGGTCAATCCGCTGCACGCCCGCGGCTATCCCTCGATTGGCTGCGAGCCTTGCACCAGGGCGATCAAGCCCGGCGAGCCGGAACGCGCTGGGCGCTGGTGGTGGGAACAGGACGAAAAGCGTGAATGCGGTCTGCACGTGGCCGAAGAGGCCACGGCGATTTCCGCGCAACAGTAACCCGTCGACGTCGGGATCGGAGCGCGGCTGCCGCCTGCGCTCCTCGAAGTCTGAAATGTACCTCATTCCGGACGCCTCCCTTCCGAGAATGATTGAAGTCTGGAGTTAGAAATGCCCGATAGCCGTCCGGATACGGAAATCAACAATCCCTGGAGCACGAAGCCGCCGCTCGACCCGCATTTGAAGGCGCTCGAAAACGAAGCGATCCACATTTTCCGCGAGGTCGCCGCCGAGTTCGAGAAGCCCGTCATGCTCTACTCGATCGGCAAGGACTCGTCCGTCCTGCTGCATCTTGCGCGCAAGGCATTCTATCCCGGTCGCGTCCCCTTCCCGCTGCTGCACGTCAACACAGGCTGGAAATTCCGCGAGATGATCGCTTTTCGCGACGAGACCGCGAAGAAATACGACCTCGACCTGATCGAGCACATCAATCCGCGCGGTGCCGCTGAAAACGTAACGCCGTTCACGCATGGCTCGGCATCCTTCACCGACATCATGAAGACCGAAGGGCTGCGCCAGGCTCTCGATGCCGGCCAGTTCGATGCAGCCTTCGGCGGCGCGCGCCGCGACGAGGAGGCGAGCCGCGCCAAGGAGCGCATCTATTCATTCCGCACGCCGGATCATCGCTGGGATCCGCGCAACCAGCGGCCGGAACTCTGGAACATCTATAACGGCCAGATCCGCAAGGGCGAAAGCGTTCGCGTCTTCCCGCTGTCGAACTGGACCGAGGTCGATATCTGGCGCTACATCCAGGCCGAAGACATTCCGCTGGTACCGCTCTACTACGCCAAGAAGCGTCCCTATGTTGAGCGCGACGGCATGATGATCCTCGCCGAAGATCCGCGGCTGGAACTGCTTCCCGGCGAAGTGCGCCAGGAAGGCATGATCCGTTTCCGCACCCTTGGCGATTTTCCGCTGACGGGCGCCATCCCATCGACAGCGACCACGCTCGAAGAGGTGATCGCCGAACTCGAAATTGCCACGGTTTCCGAACGACAGGGCCGCGCCATCGACCGCGACCAGTCCGGCTCCATGGAAAAGAAGAAGCGTGAAGGATATTTCTGAGATGACCGCAGCCGTAACCGCCGCACACGCCCTTGCCGTGCCCGCCGCAGAACCTGCAACGGCGACGCGCGACGCGCGACCGCTGCGCCTCATCACCTGCGGCAGCGTCGATGATGGCAAGTCCACCCTGATCGGCCGCCTGCTCTGGGATACCAAGGCCGTCAAGGAAGACCAGGCCGCTACGCTCCAGCGCGATTCGACAGGCAAGCAGAACGACCTCGGCTTGCCTGACTTTGCCCTGTTGCTCGACGGCCTGCAGGCCGAGCGCGAACAGGGCATCACCATCGATGTTGCCTATCGCTACTTCTCGACCGACAAGCGCTCCTTCATCGTCGCCGACACGCCCGGCCACGAGCAGTACACCCGCAACATGGCAACCGGCGCTTCCACCGCCGACCTCGCCATCCTGCTAGTCGACGCCCGCGCCGGCATTCTGGAACAGACCCGCCGCCACGCAACGATCGCCTCCCTGCTCGGCATCAAGCAGTTCGTGCTTGCGGTCAACAAGATCGACCTGACGAACTACGACCGCTCCGGCTTCGACAAGATCACCCATGAATTCCGCGAGTTCGCGCTGTCGCTCGGCGTCAAGCAGATCACCGCGATCCCGATGTCCGCCCTGAAGGGCGAGAACGTCGTCTATTCCGGTGAAGCGTCGATGCCGTGGTATGCCGGCCCGACGCTGGTCGAAACCCTTGAGCTTGCGACCGTCCGCTCCTCGCAGGCGACGGGCTTCCGTTTCTCTGTGCAGCGTGTCTCGCGCCCCGGCGAAAGCTTCCGCGGCTACCAGGGCACGGTTGCCGGCGGTTCCGTCAAACCGGGCGACAGCGTCATGATCCTGCCCTCTGGCATGGTCGCCAACGTCTCCAAGATCGTCACCTTCGATCTGGTGCGCAATGCCGCAGTTGCCGGCGACGCGATCACGCTGGTTCTCGACCGGCAGGTG
Organism: Rhizobium tibeticum; assembly: GCF_900110205.1. Taxonomy (GTDB): domain Bacteria; phylum Pseudomonadota; class Alphaproteobacteria; order Rhizobiales; family Rhizobiaceae; genus Rhizobium; species Rhizobium tibeticum. The sequence goes on from NZ_FOCV01000033.1 coordinate 67,433, forward strand.
GACGTCGCGCGCGGCGACATGATCGTCTCGATCGACAGCCAGCCGCAGGTCGGCCTCTCCTTCGACGCACAGATCGTTGCGCTGCAGCCGGAAGGCATCGAAGCCGGCAAGCGCTACTGGCTGAAGAGCGGCAGCCGCCGCCAGCGTGTGCAGGTGCAGCCATTGGCGCAGCTTGAGCTGAAGAGCGGTGCCTGGGTTCCCGTCGATACGCTCTACATGAATGCCATCGGCAAGGTGCGCCTCGCCTTCGACGAGCAGGCAATCTTCGACCCCTATGAGCAGAACCGTGCATCCGGCTCGTTCATCCTGATCGACCCCGACACCAACAACACGGTGGCCGGTGGCATGGTGAGCGGAAAGCGCAACGAACTCGGCGGCATCCACGGCGGCGACGCCCGCGTGATCCTGTCGCTGCCCGCCGACCTCGCCGACCAGATCATGGCGAGCGAACTCTTCGCCAACCGCCGCCACGAGGCGGAGGTGCGGCGCATGACCGCCGCCCAGGCCGCCGACCTCTGGTCGAATGCGGCAAGCGACATCTAGATAAAACGAAAACGGGGCCAGATCGGCCCCGTTTCTCATTGTAACCCGTCTCTCTCTCTCTCTCCGCTTACCACAAAGGCATGTGGCGGTTGACGTCCTTGTAGAGCAGGTAGCGGAAGCGGCCGGGGCCACCGGCGTAGCAGGCCTGCGGGCAGAAGGCGCGCAGCCACATGAAGTCCCCCGCTTCGACCTCGACCCAATCCTTGTTGAGACGATAGACGGCCCTGCCCTCGAGCACATAGAGGCCGTGTTCCATGACATGCGTTTCCATGAAGGGGATCACGCCGCCGGGCTCGAAGGTGACGATGGTGACGTGCATGTCATAGCGAAGATCGGCCGGGTCGATGAAGCGCGTCGTCGCCCAGGCGCCGTCCGTATCGGGCATCGGCTGAGGCGGATGGTTTTCCTCATGCGTGAAGATCGCCGGCGGCGGCTCCAGCCCTTCGGCTTCCTGGAAGGCCTTGCGGATCCAATGAAACTTCACGGGTGCAGCGCTCTCGTTCCACAAAGTCCAGCGGGAGCCGGCCGGCAGGAAGGCGAAAGAGCCGGGACGCATCGCATGCGACGCACCATCGAACGCGACGGTCATCTCGCCCTCGACGACGAAAAGCACGCCTTCGGCGCGCGTTTCCGGCTCCGGCCTATCACTGCCGCCGCCCGGCTGCACTTCCATGATGTATTGTGAAAAGGTTTCGGAAAAACCGCTCAACGGGCGGGAGATGACCCAGGCTCGCGTACCGCCCCAGTGCGGGAGATAGCTGGTGACAATGTCGGTCATAACGGTGCGGGGGATGACGGCATAGGCCGTCGTGAACACGGCCTTGCTGGACAGGAGTTCGGTCTGTGGCGGCAGGCCGCCCATGTTGGAATAGAAGTTCGAGCTGCTCATTGGTTCACTTTTCACCGGCCGGGATTGTCAATCTGCTTTAAGCGCCGCATCTCTTCTAGGCAACCTTTAGATTGCCGCCGCCGCGCGTCAGAATGTCCGCGGCGCTTGGCTACCGCAGGAGGGACGTGATGAGTCTGGAAAAGCTTCGGGAAGACTATGTTCAGAGGGTCAGGGAGTACGAAGACAATCTCAAATCCATGACCGAGAATGACGTCAAGCACTTCCGCGCGGAGGGAGCCGGACCGCTCTCCGATATCACCGAGCAGATCCGCAACGAGTATTATCGGCATATCGAGACCTATGCGACTCTGATTGCGGAAATCGATGCCATTCTCGGGGCGTAGGACGCACCGATGTGATGTTCGGGATGTTGAAAACCCGTGGCCGAGTTCCTCGCTTTGCTGACGGTCCCGGGCCGAAGTTGACGCCAGAAAACGAGGAGGGCCTGCAAGGCTGCAGGCCCGATCGCGATAATTCGGTGAGGCGCGGCCATGAAGACCGCGCCTCCTTTCGTCTTTAGGCTTCGTTGTAGGCTGCCACGACGGCGGCCAGCTGATCGTCATTCATTGCCTGGATCTGCGGTGTGGTGAAGGCATTGGCGTGATCCTTGTCCAAGGCCGAGATGTCATCGGCAGAAAGTCCCGAGATCGCGCTGACGTCAATTGCGGCGATTTCGTCGACAGAGAATTTCGCTACCCCTTCCGGTGCCATTGCGCCGATCTGTGCAGCGTTCAGTTTAGCAGTCTGCGACAGCGTGATCCCTTCGATCTGAGCGACGCTCATTCCGGTGATCTGGCTTGCCTTCAGGCCGGTGATCGCCGTGTCGCTGAGCTTGCCGATCTGAGCGGCGGTGAGACCCGCGATCTGATCGTTGGTCAGCGCTCCGACCTGAGCTGCCGACAGCGTGCCGATCTGTTCATCGGTGAACTTGCCGAGCTGGCCTGCCGTAAAGCCCGTGATCTGCTGCGTGGTGACAGCCTTGATCTGATCGGCGCTGAGCTTGCCGATCTGGCTGTCGCTGAGAACACCGATCGCTTCGTTCTTCAGACCGCTGATCGACTTGGTGTTGATCGCGGCGACTGCGTCATCGGTCAGCTTGGTGACGTTGGCAGCGCTGAAGCCTGCGACCTGCAGCGCAGTCAGAAGGCCAGCTTGGCCTGCAGTAATGCCCGCCACCTGATCAGCGCTCATCGCGGTGATCTGGCTTGCCTTCAGACCGGTAACGGCCGTGTTGCTGAGCTTGCCAATCTGACCCGCAGTCAAGCCGCCGATCTGGTCGTTGGTCAGTGCACCCACCTGGGCTGCCGACAGGGCACCGATCTGCGCATCGCTGAACTTGCCGATCTGAGTGGCCGTAAAGCTGGCGACCTGAGTCGATAGCAGACCAGAGATCTGATCAGTGCTGAGCTTGCCGATCTGGCTTTCGCTAAGGGCGGCAATCGCATCGTTCTTCAGGCCGTTGATCGCCTTCGCACCGATCGCTCCGATTTCATCGTCGGTGAACTTGGCGATGTCTGCTGCACTCAGAGCCCCGACCTGGGCTGCCGTCAGCACGCCAGCCTGAGTAGTGCTGACACCCTCAAGCTGCGTGTCGCTCATCGCGGTGATCTGCGTTGCCTTCAGGCCGGTGATGGCCGTGTCGCTGAGCTTGCCGATCTGAGCGGCGGTGAGACCCGCGATCTGATCGTTGGTCAGCGAACCCACCTGGGCTGCCGACAGGGCACCGATCTGCTCGTCGCTGAACTTGCCGAGCTGGCCTGGCGTAAAGCCGGTGATCTGCTGCGCGGTGACAGCCTTGATCTGATCGGCGCTGAGCTTGCCGACCTGGCTGTCGCTCAAGACAGCGATCGCTTCGTTCTTCAGGCTGCCGATGGCCTTGGTGCTGAGGGCTGCAACGGCATCGTCGGTCAGCTTGGTGACGTTCGTGGCGCTGAAGCCTGCGACCTGTGCGGCGCTCAGCAGAGCACTCTGGCCCGCCGTGATGCCTGCAACCTGATCAGCGCTCATCGCAGTGATCTGCGTTGCCTTCAGACCG
>NZ_FOCV01000046.1 GCF_900110205.1 Rhizobium tibeticum
TTCTCGGTCATGATCGCACAGCCCTACCAGCTCTATGTCGAACGCAAAGACCGCGCCAAGAACATGGCACGCTACTATGCCATGTCGATCGACTCCAATCTCTTCGGCGAACTTTGCCTCACCCGGCGATGGGGACGGATCGGCAGCAAGGGCCAGACATTGATCCACCACTTCGAGCGGGAGAAGGATGCGGTTGCCCTCTTCCTGGATCTGACCCGACAGAAGCGCGCCCGCGGCTATCGAGCGAGATCGGCAGCAACGCGCGAATCTGATAGTTGCGCTTCATCTACCGTCATCGAGCTTGGGGCAATCACGTGAAATCATTTCTGACAGGCGCCATCTCGGCCGCTGTTCTACTAGGGGCTATATCCTCTGTCCCGTACGTTGAAGCCGCACAGTCCGGTCAACCAGCAAAGTACCCGAAATGTACGTCCGGCGCCCGTTACAACTGTGTCGTCGACGGTGATACGCTGTGGATTAACGGCCAGAAGGTGAGGGTTGCCGATATCGACGCCCCGGAGATCAGCACGCCGAAATGCGCGTCGGAACTGGCCCTTGGCGACAAGGCGACAGAACGGTTGATCGAGCTCGTGAACGAGGGGCCATTCCAACTTCAAGCCTGGCTAGGCCGTGATACGGATCGTTACGGCCGCAAGCTTCGGGTTCTCGTCCGGGATGGACGAAGCCTCGGCGATCGGTTGGTCTCAGAGGGTCTGGCACGAACGTGGTCAGGTAGGCGCGAGCCCTGGTGTTGAGAGACCGACCCGCCGCAGCGGGTCGGTGGCGCCTTACCGGCGCCTGTTCCAGTCGGACTCGAAGTTGACCTCGATGTCGATGAAGAACGGGATCTTGATCGCGAGCTGCAAGCCGAGCTTTCCTTTCCGGAAGAAGTGACCGATGACCTTGCCGAGAGTGCGCAGACGGCGGCCGGTGGCGGTGAGGTATTTTGCGAGCTGTTGCATGATGGATCTCCAATGATTGCGTTTCATCGCGGGGATGAGATGCGGATCGGGAAGGAGTGCTGCATCGGAACGACCGCAGCGAAGCGGAGGACCTGAGGACGGCTGAATTCTGGCTCGCGAGGAAGCCGAAGGCGGGGGAAATTCTGACGGCATCAGGTTGCGGCACGACGCTCGAGACGCACCATCCCTGATGTCGATGAAATGGGATCACAGGAGAACCGCGACAGTCGACGAACACGCAGCCGCGTCGGTCGCTCCTCAGTATGGAGGCTCCCGATCGACGGTCTCGTTTTGCAGGGCGACGGCCGCCGCAAGCTCCGCCTGAGCGACATCCAGTTCTATCTCGATCTGCCGACGCTCGCCAGCGTCGCAAGCGTTACGAAGTTCGGCCCGCAGTTCCTCGATCTCGATTTCAATGTCGTAGGTCATCGTCTGATCTCCTTGAGTGTGAAAGACGACGTCAGCGGCCGGGAGAGGATGGCGGGGTCAGGGATCGCGACAGCGACCGGCAGGGCCGGGGAGTGGGGGAGCCGATTTTCGGAAGGTGCCTAGGCGGCTGGAGAAAATTGGGGAAACCGCTCATCCTTGAGGCCGTCATGCGCGAGCGGCACGCTCCGGTTTCTGAGCAGCTATCCCTCCCTCTCGTGTGGCAGCAAAAAAGGCCGGACCAGGCTCGAAGCTTGATCCGGCTTTAGATTTTCGGAGAGCTTATGGCCCCGCCCTTTCGGGCGGGGCTTGGATCCTCAGTCTTTGTTCTGGCGGGACCAGATCAGCTGGAGTTCCTTTTCGCCTTCGACTTCCGTCAGAGTTGCGTAGATGGAAGCGGGGAAGCTCGGGTCATCGAGCTTGACCGAGAGGTAATCGCGGCCCGTCTGCTCCGAGTGCTTCTGCCAGGCGGCGCCAATTTCAACGGCTCCTGCTGCGTAGATCCGGAAGTGCGGGCCCTTGTCAGAAGGGTTTTCGACGCGGTTGATGCGAGCCTTGACGTTGAGGTTGAGTGTCTTGATGGTGCCGGTGAAGCCGTCTTCGGTAGAGGTGAAAGTGCCGATGGTAGCCATTGTCGTATTCCTTTTCGCTGTTTCGGGCCGCTCCATTGCGGCCTCATATGAGGAGCCACTCGTCAAGCTGCTGTTTCGAGCGGCGGTGGGAGGTTTTCGTGACGCCCCAGTTGCGGGGCGTCACATCGAGAGCGGTCAGTCGCCAGAGCGGCGGTTCGGCCGAGACCAGATGAGGCTGAAGGCCTTGCCATCCTCGTCTTCGACCAGATTGGCGTAGAGCGGAGCGGTAAAGCTAGGATCGTCGAGTTTGAGACCGAGGTAGTTGCGTCCCTCATTGGACTGCTTGGACCAGGCGGCTCCGATTTCGATGCGGCCGATGAAAACGCGGTGACTGGGAGCGTTTTCGCCGCTGGAGCGCGTATCGGATACGATACGGACGTTTTTGGTCTGGAGGGAAAGAGTGACGATCTCGCCGCTGAAGTCGTTGGCGGATTTTTGGAAGGTTCCGATGGTAGCCATTGTCGTTCTCCTGACTGGGTTGCCGAAGCCGCCCCTTGCGGCCTCGATAGCGGTCGCGAGGCGCCGATCTGACCGACTGCATTCCAACGGGACCGCAGCGCTAGCGCAGGACGGCGGAAGGCGGACTTGTTGCCTCGCGAGGAATGCGGCGAAGCCGCAGGGGAAGAAGTTCGCCGAAGCCGTTGCAGGATCAGGACAGATTGGCGTCAGACCCGCCTGAAGAGAGGTCGCAAGGGGCCGCTTCCGGACACCGTCTCGCGAGAACGATGCTGGACAACGGTCTTCCAACCATGAGCTGGCACTGGTGGCGGATCGGAGTTCGCCTTTTGAACCTATGGTCTGAGCCCGTTTCCTGATCCGCGCCCAGCACGTATCAACCTCATATCCGGTCGCCGTTCCAACGGCCGCACCACAATCCCGCCTTCGGCGGCTAGGGCTCAGGAGGACGAGACCATTCTCGATGACGGCGTTTCAAGCCAGGCCGCAATTCGGTCGTCCACCCGGTTCCGGCGAGGCTGATCAGGCCCGTGCCGAACTGTATGGGCTTAAAGGGTCATGCTCTCATCACGGCGCCCTCGATTACGACACCGGCGCTGGCGTACTTCCACAACGCCACAACCAACTTCCGCGCTAGTGCCGTGATCATCACCTTCTTGAAGCGGCCACCATTTTGCGCGACCCGCTCATTGAACCAACGACTGAGCGTTGATGCGGGCTGGTGCCTTAACCAAAGCCAGGCCATCTCCAATAGGGTCGATCGAAGCCGAGGATTCCCGGACTTGCCGATGCCCTGTTCCCGATCGATGGATCCGCTTTGCCAAGGCGTTGGCGCGAGCCCCGCGTACGCGGCGACTTGCCGCCGGTTGTCGAAGCGTCGGAACAAGCCTTCACCCCAAAGGACCGCAGCAAACTCAGGCCCAATGCCGATGACCTTCGACAGCAAAGCCACTTCGCGAGCAGATTGCCGTTCGTCGGCAAGCATGTCGTCGCGCTCTGCCTCGACATCCTTGATCTTCTCAATCAGCAGCCCCATGCGGGCCAGCTCGCGCAGAACTTGCCGCTTCATATGTAGCGGCAGAACCCGCCCATCGCCCGTACGAAGGGTCTCCAGCTGCTCATGTCGATCCCGCCGCAGGGGATCGTAGCCGGTGATGCCCTGTGAGAAGAGCAGCCCCTTGATACGATTGCTGTGTCGGATCCGCTCTTCCATCAGAACTTTCCGCTCCCGGACGATGCGACGGCGATCTTCTTCATTGGGGGTCGGCACGCGCAACATCGAGCAAACCCGCGGCTCTCCCCGTTTGAATGCAAGCAGCGCGCGGATCAAACTCTCGCCGTCTAACCTATCAGTCTTCACCCGCCGTTTGCGGCGTGATGTGGCGATAGAGGCGGCATCAACGACATGGCTCTCGTAACCTTCCGATATTAGTGATCGGTGTACCCAAAATCCGTCGAGGCCGGCCTCCTCTATGATCACAAATGGGTAATCACGGCCGGTTCGGTCGTGTGTCTTTCGGCGCAATACATTGAGTTGTGCAAATAGAGCAGCGATGTCGCCTCCGGCGACAATGTGGCGAGATAGCTTCTCACCGGCGCCCGGTGACATTGACGTTAGTAGCCACGTCTTTTTGCTCAGTTCGATCGAGGCAAAGATCGCCCCGAGTTCCCTTTGAGGAATACCAGCTTGCGACACCATCCTGCTCCCTTCCGCAACGGCGTTGATGTCAATCAGATCAGAACAGATCGCCGCCCTTACTCATAGGATCTCGATGGCAGTCGCAAAGGCCGGGGACGATCGAACCGCACCCGTAGGGCCGAAACATCGTGAAGGGCGGCGTGGAGAGGCTTTCTTGTTCGCGAGGAATGACGGCGACCTGGGGCCCCGCTCGACCTGTCGAGTGGGGTGGGTTCCGGCAGGGGATGAAAGTTTCGGAGCGCCGTTGCGGGAATACGAGCGAGGCGTAGCCGCTCTCCGGCCAGACATGCCCCATCGAGCCCGCGAATGGAGCCCTGTTGTCAAGGGAAAGGGATATGGCAATGGCGGCCCGCACCCGGAAATCCCAGCGAACGGCACCAGCTGGGTCGGCAATCTTTCATAGCTACGACTAAGATATGCACATTCCTCGAATGACGTCCGACCAAGGTCCGCTTGCGAGACGAACTCCCCGCGATAGAGTTGCCCCGCGAATCATCGCCTGGAGGATTTATGGCAAAGCAAACGAAACCGTTTATCGTCGAAATCAAGAAGTCCCGGAAGCTGAAGTCTTCCGCTCCCAAGCCGTCGATCTGGGGAAAGTTGGACCTGAGCACTACGGAAGATCTGGCTCCCACTGACACGTCGACAGAGCCGGCCACCACCGAGAGCGGCGACCGACTGTAAGTTGATTTGAAGCTTCAAGCGCTCAAGCAGCGTCTCGAATGTTGGCCGCCTCCGGCTGTAGTCCGTGTAGAAATGCCGTACCGCGCTGCGCATGGGCAGCCGCCTGGAAGATCGCCCGCTTGTCGTCGGCCAGCACCTTCAACCAGGACTGAAGGTACGAAGCGTGATCGGGCCTCGGCTCAACTTCGGGGACAATCCCGAGGTCAGCACACAGAAAGCAACTGCCGAGCTCGGCAATCAGTTCTTCGCGGGCCCGTTCGCTCTTATCCTTGGCATAGCGCGACAGGTCGCGGCCGACGCGGCTCTCGGCCGCTGTCCAGTGCGTCTTATGCCGACATCGGCATAAGACCCATTGGACTAACCCGCTCCGCTACGCCGGAGCGGCAAGGAGGTCATGTATTCAGTAGGAGCCCCAACTGCGCGAGGATGCGATGGCTGTTTTCAGCCATTCCATCGCGCACAGGAGCTCATCATGACCCCACTTCGCCAGCGCATGAGCGAGGACATGCAGGTGCGCAATTTCTCGCCCAATACCCAGCTCTCGTATCTGCAACAGGTGTCGCTGTTCGCACGACACTTCGGCAAGTCGCCGGACTTGCTCGGCCGCGAGGACGTCCGGACCTATCAGGTCTATCTGGCCAACGAGAAGAAGCTGGCGCCGGGCTCGATCCACATCGCCATTTCGGCGCTGCGCTTTCTCTTCAATGTGACCCTCGAGAGGGACTGGGCGCCTGAAGAGGTCCTGCCGTTTCCCAAGAAACCACAGAAACTGCCGATCATCCTCAGTCCGGAGGAAGTGCAGCACTTTCTCGGCTGCGTGCTCGATCTCAAACATCACGCCATCCTGACGACGTGCTATGCCGCCGGCCTGCGCATTTCGGAAGCGGTGCACCTGAAGCCCACGGACATCGACAGCCAGAGAATGGTCGTCCGTGTCGAGCAGGGCAAAGGTCAGAAGGACCGCTATGTGATGTTGTCGCCCAAGCTCCTGGAGATCCTGCGCGATTATTGGAGGATGCGGCGGCCGAAGGAATGGCTCTTCCCCGGAGATCGCGCCGGCCAGCCGATCACCAGGGATGCAGTGGGGCAAGCCTGCGCGAAAGCGCACAACCTCTGCCGCTTGTCCAAACCGGTGACGCCGCACAGTTTGCGGCACGCCTTCGCCGTCCATCTCCTGGAGGCCGGTGCCGACGTGCGCACCATTCAGCTGCTGCTCGGTCACCGCAGCCTCGCGACCACCGCCCATTACTCTGCGCATCGCCACCAACAAGGTCTGCGCCACCTCGAGCCCCTTCGAGCTCTTGCCACGTCCAGCGCCCCCCTTGCCGCCGCCCGCCAAGCCTGAGTACTTCTGAGCTCGCGCCGATGCCCCGTTCGGGGCCGGAAGTGGCGGACATATTCCGTCGCTACGGCGAGGCCTATCGTGCCCAGCACACATCGCTGTCGACCGCGCAGCGCCGTGTCATGACGGCGATCTAACTGTGCCGCACCGCCGCGCTCGGCGGGCACGTCGAAGCGTGCGATCAATGCGGTCACCGGCGCATCGCCTTCAACAGCTGCCGCGACAGGCATTGTCCCCGCTGCCAATCGCTGGCCCGTGCGCAATGGCTGGAGGATCGTCGCGCCGAGCTGGTCGACACACAGTACTTCCACGTCGTCTTCACACTGCCGGAGACCATTGCCGCGATCGCCCATCAGAACAAGGCGCTCGTCTACGGCCTGCTCTTTCGCCACCGGCGAGACGCTGCGCACCATCGCCGCCGACCCCAAGCATCTCGGCGCCGAGATCGGCTTCTTCGCCGTGCTGCACAGCTGGGGGCAAAATTTGCTGCACCATCCGCACCTGCACTGCGTCGTCCCGGGTGGCGGGTTTTCGCCGGACGGCACGCGATGGATCGCCTGCAAGCCCGGCTTCTTCCTGCCGGTCCGCGTGCTCTCTCGCCTGTTCCGACGCTTGTTTCTGCAGCACCTGGAGAAAGCCTTGGACGGCGGCAAGCTGCAGTTCTTCTCCGACTTGCAGCGCCTCAACGAGCGCAACGCCTTCCGGCGCTATCTGGCGCCGCTGCGAAAGGCCGAGTGGGTGGTCTTTGCCAAGCCGCCCTTCGCCGGGCCCGAACAGGTGCTCGATTACGTCGGCCGTTATACGCACCGCGTCGCCATCTCCAACAACCGCCTCGTCGATATCAAGGATGGCGCGGTGCGTTTCCGCTGGAAGGATTATCGGCACGGCGATCGGCAAAAGGTCATGACCGTCTCCGCCGACGAATTCATCCGCCGCTTTCTGTTACACGTCCTGCCCGAGGGCTTCCATCGCATCCGCTATTACGGTTTCCTCGGCAATCGCTACCGCCAACAGAAGCTTGCCCACTGTCGCGACCTGCTCGGCATGCCGGTTCCCGAGCCATCAGAGAGCCAAGCTCCGAAGGAGTACCGTGACCGTTACGAGGAACTCACCGGGCGTTCCCTCAGGCAATGCCCGGCCTGTCGTCAAGGGCAGATGATCACCATCGAAACCTTCGACGGCGTCAGCGGACCCTCGCAATGCTGGGATACGTCATGAAAGAACCACACTGCTTTCATCGTCGCCGCATCGCGCCGTTCGGCCGGCAAACCGGGCCGGCCCCGCCAAGGTGTGTGCCGTCCTGTCCGCCAGTTGCTCCCGGAAGGCTACAGCGTCAATCGTAGCCCTTATCGAACCCGGATCCGCGCTGCTTTCGTCTCTCCGCGCTCCGCAACCGCCGCGTCAACACCGCCCGACGATGCCTTTTCCTTGGATGGGTACCATTCAATACCCATAGAACCCCCGTCGCGCCCGCGGCTTAGCCCAACACGTTTTTGGCGCACCGTCGCCATCGGCCTCTTCCACGGCATCGCGGCTCAGGCGATCTCCGCGGTTGCTCGCGAACAGGACCTCTGTATCGGCGCCGACTCGCTCCGAAAGCCAAGCCCGGAGCATCTTGGCACAGTCTTTCCTGAGTGGGGTTGCTCGCTTCTTCCGTCCCTTGCCCAGACATCGGACGTGTGCACCGGTTCCAAGTACGACATCACCGCAGTTTAAATTGATCAGCTCCGACACCCGAAGGCCCGTCTGCAGAGCGAGCAAAAGGAGGGTTTGATCGCGTCGGCCACTCCAGCCCGAAGGGTCAGGCGCGGCGATGAGCGCTTCGATTTCCGTCCGTGTCAGATAATCGATCGTCCGTTTCTCGTGCCGCTTTGACGGCATCGCAAGGACACGCTGACAATGATGCAAAAGCTGCGGTTCGTTGACGGCAACATACTTGAAGAACGACCGGATCGCTGACAGGCGCGTGTTGCGGCTGCGCGCGCCGTTTCCCCGGGCGGTCTCGATTGAACTCAGGAAGCTGCCAACGAGATCCGCGTCGAGATCGGCGACCTGGAGATCCGTCGGCTCCCGCTTGATCTGGTCGGCGGCGTACTTGAGCAGCAAACGGAACGTGTCACGGTAGCTTGCGATCGTGTTAGGGCTGGCGTGAAGCTGAGTCGCAAGACGTTCCGTGAAGAAGCGCTGTACATAGATGGGGAGCGGATAAGTCTTCATTTTGCACCCGGCTCCAAAATGGACCGTTCCGCGCGGTCGGCAGCCAGTTGTAGGAGCTCCGGCACTGCTTCAATGTACCAGTAGGTGTGCTCGGGGTTGGCGTGCCCCAGATAGGTGCTGAGCTTGACCATCTCGCGGTCGGGATCAAGGCCCTTTCGGTACCAATCGATCAGCGTGCGGACAGCAAAGGTGTGCCGGAGATCGTGAATGCGCGGACCGCGCCCGTGGCGGGTAAAGTCCTGTGGCTCGCGAAGGCCAATGCGCTGCGATACCTGGGCGAAGTTATAGCGCGCACCACAATCGGTTGGCCGTTCGCCGCCCTCAAAGCGGAAGAACGCTGTGGAGCCGGTGCGAGGGATGCGGTCCCGCTCGGCGCTGTAAGCGCGTAGCCGGTCAGCGGCGCAAGTCGCTATCGGGACAAAACGTGACTTGCCGTTCTTTCCGCGCCGCACGGTAAGCACCGCGGCACCGAGATCGACATCCCCCTCGTCGAGCCCGATCGCCTCGCTGACGCGTAATCCCGTGACCGCGATCAACCCAAACAGCGTAGAACAGGTCCACCCGCGCAATCCGTAGGAGGAGGGAAGCCGCGCGGCTTCTGCCATGATCGCGGCAATCTGGTCAGAAGTGTAGATGTAGGGCCGCGATCGCCACTTCTTTCCGCAGATCAGGCCGGCCGGCGGAACTTCAGTGCGCGGGTCGACGCCCTGAAGCCAGTTCGCAAAGCCACGCACCATGCCGAGTCGGCGCGACCAAGTGTTGTTGTTAGCCGATCCGAAGTGCTCCTTCCATCGCAGGAACAGATCGGTAGTGATGTGGTCTGTGGCCTCGGCGTCGCCAAACTCGGTGAAGCGGCGCATCACACGTTCGTGGAAGGACAAATCAGCGCCAAGGCTGCGCCGTATGGCGAGATACTGTTCGAGGCGATCAGTGAGCGAACTCATCGGGCGCCTCCCGCAACCGGCCAAGCCTGCGCGATCGATCGCAAGGCTTCGATGTCGTGCTTGGCGTAGATCGTGGTCGTCATGCGGGAGCGATGCCGCAGAACGTCCCCGATTTCATCGAGAGAGGCTCCATTGCGAAGCATGTCGGTGGCAAGGCTGTGGCGGAGTAAATGGGAGCCGACGTATTTTTGCGGCGGCTTCAAACCGGTCTTTTCGAAGGCGTTGCGCAGGACGGTATTCAGGATCTGGGCATCTTCGAACGGCCGGTGCGGGATCTTGCTAGAGACAAACAGAACCCGCGACTCCCCATGACGTCCGTTTCTGATGTATTCGACGATGGCCTCTCCGACATCCGGCGGCAGCGGCATACGATCGTGCAGCCGCCCTTTGCCGCGGATCAGGATTTCGCCCGCTCGCCAGTCAACATCGTCGAGCCGGATCGCGATTACCTCGGGCGACCGCAGCCCAAGGCGAGCCATCAGCAACAGCATGGCGTAGTGCGGCGACCTACCGGATCGTTGGTGCGGACCGCTTCGACCAAACGTTGGACCTGGTCCGGTCGAACGTGGCGGGGCAAGTTCGCCGGCTGCACCTGCGCCATGCGCGGAATGCTGTTGGCCAGGTTGCGCGTCGTCTTGCCGCTCCAGATCAGGGAACTTGAACAGGTTGCGAAGATGCGTTGGTGGCGTCTTGTCGCGGTAGGGTCGCGAGCCGACCTTGAGCTGGCCGAGGAATCCCACGATGTCCTTAGGGGTGATTTCGTTCAGGTCGCCGAGCGCTTCCCCGAAGCGAAAGGCCATGAACCGTTCTAGGAAGCGCAGGCAGTGATAGATTGTTGCCTCGCTCAACGCACGTTGCTGGCGCAGATAGCTGTCGTATTCCTCGCGCAGGCGATCCAGAGCAGTTGGCTCCGTGGCGGGCTGTTCGGCAGGCTGGCCACGCCTGCATCGACAAGGTGACCGATGAACCGGTTGAGGCAAAACTTGGCGTAGGTGTGCGCGCTTCCATTGGCCTCCGCCAGCACGGCTTGCCGAAGGGCCTCCACTGCCGCCGCGTCGAGTTTCCCGGCGCTGAGGCCTCGCTTCTCGACCTCCGCACAGAATTGCGCGACGATCCGCTCATAGGTGCGCAGGGTGCAGCGCGCATAGCCTTGCGCCGTGAGGCCTTCCAGGAATCCCTGGCGGTAACGCGCGATCCAAATCGTCCTGACGTCCATTTCGCCAATTACCATTTCCCCTGAAGTCATAGTTCGCTCCTTTCGTTTCAGGTGAAAGGTGCGATTCCTGATTTCAGAAGGCCAATTCGCAAGCAAAATCGTCGAGAATCCCGGAGCACCCAATCGGGGAGGTACGCGCAAGGAACCGACCTCTTGTCGTTTACGAAGGGCCCTTCCAGTACCCATTGGTTGGCAAGCTCAGCGCGTGGTTTCATGGTGACAGAATCTGTCCCTATGTCGCGCTACCTTGCACACATCCCATCGATGGAGGCCACGCCTCTGCTTGAACACGGGACGCAACGAAGAGCCCGAATAGGGACAAGGAGATCAACTAATGCAACCATTTCAAACCACCGTACCCGATGACGTACTCGATGACCTTCGCGCACGACTTAACCGCACGCGCTGGCCCGATCAGGTCGAGGGGCAGAATTGGCGCCAGGGCACGGAACTCAGCTTCCTTCAGCGTCTGTGCGATCATTGGACCGAGCGTTTCGACTGGCGTGCGGCCGAGGCGCGCCTGAACGCGCTGCCGCAGTTCTACACGACGGTCGACGGCGTCGGCTTGCACCTGGTTCATGCCCGTTCCGAGATGCCAAACGCCGTGCCCTTGCTTCTACTCAACGGTTGGCCGAGCTCGATCTTCGAATATCTCGACGTCATCCCACGGCTGACCGCAGCGGGCTTTCACGTGGTGGCGCCCGCGCTGCCAGGCTACGGCTTCTCCGACCGGCCATCGGAACCCGGCATGAACGGCACCCGCATCGCTGCATTGTTCGCTGCGCTCATGGGCGAGCTCGGCTATGAGCGGTTCCTGGCCCACGGGAGCGACTGGGGCTCACTTGTCGTCGACCGGATGCGGCGCCAGCACGCGGACCGACTTCTCGGCGTTCACATCAGCAACGTGCACTCGAATTATCCGCCGCCGCAGGATCCCACGCCCGAGGAGCAGGCCTTTTTGGGCCAGGCACAGGGCTGGCAGTTCGCCGAAGGCGCCTATGTCATGATCCAAGGCACCAAGCCACAGACGCTGAGCTACGGTCTCAACGACAGCCCGGCTGGGCTCGCAGCGTGGGTCGTCGAGAAGTTCCGGGCTTGGAGTGACGGCGACATCGAACAGGCCTACGGACTCGACGGCCTGTGCGCTAACCTCACCCTCTATTGGGTGACCGAAACGATCGGCTCGTCAATGCGGCTCTACGCCGAGGTGTTCAGCGACCCGGGGATGCGTATGCCGCCCGAGCGGGGTGCCGTACCGGTAGGCGTGATTGTCTTCCCGAAAGACATCCTGCCGGCGCCGCGTGCCTGGGGTGAGCGCTGGTTCAACGTGGTGCACTGGACCGAGGCGCCTCGCGGCGGACATTTTGGTGCATGGGAGGAGCCCGAGCTGTTCGTGCAGGATTTGCGCGCCTTCGCCGACGGCTTGATTGGCGGCACTAGGTAATCCTCTACGTTCGCAAGCCCCGTCGAACCGTTACCTCGGCTGCCGGTTCGACGGCGACCACTGTACGTACCCAATGAGCGCGATTGCGCTTATCGGGTACGAACTTGAACAACAAGCTGACCTTCGGAAACGTAGTCGCCTCCTTCCGACGCCAATCTGCTGCTGACCTTCGACGGCTCGTCTATCGAGAGCTTCAACGTCAAGCCGCGTCGAGGTCGCGCCCGCTTCAGCCGACGGCACGATCCGCACTGATGGTCATCGCCCCGCCATATGTGGATACACGCATCGCGGCTCCAGACCAATCAAGGAGAAAGACTCAAAATGAATGAAGCCGTAATGAGCACGGAAGGAACCGCTTTCCACGCCGCTTCCGCATTTTCGCCCCGCCGTCGCACAATGGCACTGGTGGCTGTCGCTCTGGCCTTTGTCATGGACTTGCTCGACACCACGATCGTCAACGTTGCCATACCCTCGATCGGCTCAACGATCGGCGCCGGTAGTGCCGCGCTGGAGTGGATCGTGGCCGGCTACGCTATCGCCTTTGCGGTGCTGCTGATCGTCGGAGGCCGTCTGGGTGACAGTCACGGTTACCGTCGCATGTTCCTGATCGGGATAGCGCTGTTCACAGTCACCTCACTGGCCTGCGGCTTCGCACCCACTGCCATAGCGCTCCAGATTGCACGTCTGCTCCAGGGCGCTAGCGCGGCTCTGATGGTCCCGCAGGTTATGGCTTTGGTGCAGGTAATGTACCCGCCGGACCAACGCTATAAGGTCTACACGGTATTTGGATTTTTGGGTGGTTTTTCGGCCGCGTTAGGCCCGATCGTCGGCGGCTTGCTGATCGACGCCAACTGGTTTGACCTTGGCTGGCGGCTGACCTTCCTGATAAATTTGCCGATCGGTGTGTTCAGCCTCATTGCTGGGGCCATGCTGTTGCCGCGCGGACGTGGCGTGAACGCCGTGCCGATCGACTTGGGTGGCGCCTTGCTGTCAATTCTCGTATCGTTCGCCATTCTGGTTCCCCTGATAGAAGGGCCTGCACGCGGTTGGCCGCCGGCGCTGGTTCTGCTGTTGGCCACAGCCGTGCCGGTGGCCTGGGGCACCGGGCACTACCTGCGCTGGCGTGACGCCGTTCACCGCGACGCCCTCCTCAGCCCCGCGCTATTGAAACGAAGAAAGGTCGCCTTGGGATTGCTATGCACCTTGTGCATTAATCCGGTCGTACCGGGGTATTTGCTGGTCATGACCTTTGTCATGCAAACGGGCTTCGGTTTGTCGGCCTCGCAGATGGCGTATGCAAGCGCGCCGATCGCACTTGGCGCCATGGTCGGCCTCACTTTGCTGGGACCGCTGCTATACCGCCGTCTTGGCGTCCGGGTGCTAATGGTCGGCGTGGTGGTCACGGCAAGCAGCCTCTGCGTGACCGCCGTGTCCGTTCACGATGGTCATCTTTTGCACTGGGTGCTGCTTTTGGGCCAGTTCGGCATGGGCTTGGGAATGGGACTGAGCGGCCCGCAGCTTTCAAATGCAACGCTGCATGATGTCCCCATGTCCGACGCTGGAGTAGCCGCTGGCCTGCTGTCCGCGTTACAGCAGATCGCCGGCGCTGTGGGAGTGGCGCTGGCAGGCCTGGCGTTCTTCCATAGCGCGGATGGTGGCAACGACACGGCTCGCCACTATGCAGCAGCCTACCTGCAGACGCTGCCGCTGTTCCTCGGCTTGCTGGGCGCTGGCTTCTTCATATCGGAGAGATTGGCAGGCACCACGTCGAAGTAGCTCTCAAATCTGTTGGCATCATCCGTGATAGAGTTCCCGAATGTCCAAGAGCCATCGCCTATTCGACCTCATGCAGATTCTGCGCCGGCATCGCCAGCCGGTGGCTGGCCTCGACCTTGCACAGGAAAGCGGTGTTTCTCTGCGGACTATCCGTCGCGACGTTGCAACCTTGCAGGCTATGGGCGCAGACATTGAAGGGGAGCCAGGTGTTGGTTATGTTCTAAAACCCGGCTTCCTGCTGCCTCCCTTGATGTTCTTGGAGGAAGAACTTCACGCTCTGACGCTTGGCGCGGAACTGGTTCGTCAACAAACAGACGATAGCCTTGCTCTCGCGGCAAAGAACGCTATTGCCAAGATTGATGCTGTGCTTCCGGCTGAGCTGCGGCACCACGTCTATAACAGTGGTTTCCATGTCGGCGAGCGACCGCCGCAGCCTCAATCCTTCGACTTGGCAGTCCTACGACGGGCCATGCGTGAACAGCGCAAAGTACTCATTTGCTATCGTGATTTCAACAATGTAGCTACGAAACGCATTATCTGGCCGATCTCGCTGGGTTTTTTTGAGAACCGGCGTTTCGTCGCGGGCTGGTGCGAACTGCGGCAGGATTTCCGCACATTTCGTGTTGATCGCATTGAGGATGCAGATGTCGAGACCGAGCAATACCCAGGTCGACGACGGGATCTTGTCAAGCAGTGGCGGTCGCAGGTCGCGGATGAAAGCAATAGAAATGCGGCCACATAATCGTTCGAGTCGTCGCGGGAGTGCGGGTCGACGGATACCGGGTGCAAACCTTCTTAGGGCGGTTTTAGGTCAGAGCGCCGGTTCGGCCGCACGTCCGCTTTCGGTGAGGGAAGGACTTGAAGGCAATGGTCCGGAAAGGATCAATGAGTGAAATTCGTCCCGGCGAAAGAACTTGCGCTCCTGCGGGAATTCCCGCCTCCCACCTTCTGTGACTTTTGGCTCCGCCTGAATCGACGCCCGAAGTAAATCGCGCGCGTTTTTATGCCGAGCCCTTTCGCTGGAAACATCGCTTCTCCTACACTCCGAAACATTGGTGCGGCATAATCCGGAACCCGGCATAATGCGTCGCTTCATGGCTAAGTGTGGCATAGTAGCTTGCGGCGTCCTTGAATGTCTCGAAGGATGGCATCTGGATGACGTGGGGACCGGGCGCATAAAAAGCCTGATCTCCGCCGTGGCGGATCACCGCGCCGGTGCTGCGGAAAAAATGGTCCGCCTGCTCGATCCGTGCAACGGGATCGAGCACGATCTCCAGCCGGTTGTAGTAGTGCTCGGGCAATCCGTCGATCTGCTCTACGTTGAACACCGAGTAGGCCTTCAAGAACGGGATTTCTCGATCCAACTCACCGCCTTTTCCGTCCGATTCGGATTTGGTGAACCGACTGGCGAACACGACCGTCGATCCCGTTTCGCCCTTGCGAACGGCGGCGCCGAGTTCCAACGACTGCTTGAACGTCATCCACATCGACGAGGCAAAGCCACGCGACATCTGCTCTGACCAAAGCAGGAGAACGTTCATACCCGAATAGGGTTGGCCATTGTGCCGGAGCGGGCGGCTGATACGACTCCGTGTTCGCAGCATTCCAGGGCTTCATCCACGGGCGAACCGCGCTGGCGAGGTCCTCAATGATCCGATCGGTGATCCGGGAATAGATGTCGGTGCGCTGGCTTTCGACGTTCTTACTCATTTCTCATCTCCACTATTTGGAGCCGCGCCAATCGCGGCCCCGTCGCGGAGGCCAAGGGCAGGAGCCATGAGCCGACGGCTTGCACCGGAACGGCCGAAACGAAGTGGAGGACGGCGAAGCCGTTGCCTGACGTGGGCGGCTCCTGCAAGTCCGACGCACGAGACGGGCCGCAAGGGCCCGGTCAAATTCCTCTTTTCCTTTCTCTCCATCGAGAGCCAACATGAAAAAGCGCCGCCCCACGGAGGCGGCCCTTAGCGATAAGGGGCGGAGCGCACTCCGCCCCAGGGGGTCAGTCGAAAGCGGACATCTGGGCCGCGGCCGCCTTGCGATCCACGGAGCCCCTGGGGTTTTCGACCGGGCGATCGAACGGCTTCCAGCTCTCACCGACGATCTGCTTGTAGGCGGCGACGGCACCTTCGGCTGCCATCCGCAACGCGTGAGCCTGGATGCCCATGTCGGCGGCAAATTCCCGCTTGCGGTGTGCGGCACTATCGTAGCCGACGGGACCGTCGAGGTCCTCGTCGCGGGCATCGTTTGCCGCCTTGGCGGTGGCATCGCGTGCCTGGGTGACGGCGTTGCTGTAAAACTGGCCGGCCCCGTGGGCTGAGCCGACATAGGCGCCGACTATCCGCTGCAGGTGGATCTGCATGGCCCGGTCACCGAGGCCTTCGCTGAGAGCATCCGCGGTCTCGGTGATGAGCCGTTCGTGGAGATCTCGGATCCCGCCGCTGTCGATGACGACGGTCCCGAAGCTTTCGGCGATCTTGATCGCCTGGGCGCTGTCTGGGCAGGTGAGGCGGACCATTTCGACGGTGGCACCCTTGCGGAGCTGGACGACCCGGGCGGTCTGGCGAGGATTGGTGGCGGGCTTGGCCATGTCTCTTCCTTTCGAGCCGAAGCGGTTCCGGCCCCGTGCCGGCTTGCCCTTCGGTGCGGTCGACCCGAACCGGCGGAAGACGGGCGGTTCAAGGTCCGGGCCCGGCCAGGCCAAGCGGAGCCGATCTGCGAGCAAGAAGGGCAAACTGCCCTGCGAAGCCGAGCGGAGCTGCTCCGTGACGGATGGCGGGATCCGGCCGCCCCGCGGCGCGAAGCGGCCTTGAAACGGACGGCCGCTGGTTCAGACCGCAGCAAACCGAAGGACAAACCGTCACGGGGCCATCACCGGACACGACAGGGATATGGCTCCAGCCCGTTTTACTTTTCGCTTCTGCGATACCCTCGTGAGTCCGCTGCATTCCCGTCCGATTGGGTCTGCAATTCTGCCTTGGGCAACCGGTAGGATTGAAGCCATGTGGGACCATGGGTGTTACGAAGACCTCGCAAGATCCCGCCATCGTCATAAGGCGGTCCACCACCCATCCAGACATCGCTGAGGATGTTCTTCCAGCGTCGGCCATGCCTGGCGGCATACGCTCGTAGTGCAGTTTCCTGATCGTCGCTCAGGGCTGGCCATCGCTGGCGCCTGTTGGCAGCATGCAATTCGGTCCCGTTGCGCTGTGCGATCATCCGCTTGAGCTCGGCCACGCCCGCATCGAGGATGCTTTCCCTTCGAGATGATGAAACCGCAGCCAGAACGCAGTTCGCTCAGCATCGGAAGACCCGATACCGGCTTTGCGCTCGAGATGTCCTATTGTTGCCATGTCGTCAGTCCTCCCGACCCGCGCTCTGGTGTAAGCCGGCCGAGGATAAACGGTCCCGCAGCTCCGTGATCGCAGCATCCTGTCGAGCCAGCTTTCGCGAGAGTGCATCGACCTCGGGCTGACGCTCTGCAGTCAGGCCAGCAAGATTGGCGCGATAGCGCTCGAGCACCGTGCGGCCATCGGGCGCCTTGCCTCGCCGATACCCGCTTTGGCGCCTGGCAATCTGTGGCAGGATCGCCGTCATCCGACGGGTGATTTGCCGGTCTATGATTTGCAGCTGCTTTTGGGTCTGGCGCCGCGCGTCCTCCATACGAGACAGCTGAGTTTCGGGGGACATTACCGGTGCCATCATGCCGCCCTCGCGCTCCAACCGACGAAGCTCGACGGACCATCATAGGCGGCATGACGCGCGAGATCGATGACAAAGCCAAAGCGACCGCGCCTGCCATATTCATCATGAGGAACGAGAAAGCGACGCTCCTCTCGCTGGGATTCGCGATTGCCCCCTCTCGTGGCGAACACCTCAGTCATGCCGGAATGGTGGGAGGAGATGATCGCAGAAATCACGATCCAATCGTCAGCATGCACGCGGTCGAACTCCGCGCGATCCTTCGACCAGGATTCGCCGGCGCTGAGCTGACGGCCGCGAAGCTTCTCCCAATAATCAGGGAAGGTGTTTCGCGCAGCCTCATTGGCACACCGGCACTCGTAGCGGGTGAAGAGAGTCGGGAACGTCAAGGCGACAATGGCCCATTCGCAATCTTCCTCATACCAGCCACTTGCGCTGCGAACCGAGGCATCGACCTGAAGATTTCGATCGGGAGAAAGATGAAAGCCGCCATGGCCTGAGGTTGAGTGGCTGACAACTCCCTCGGCATAGATCGTCGCTAGCTGGGAGCCGCCCCATGGCGTGCTCGCCGACATGCGTGTCTGCATGCGGGAGAGGGCTGTGAGTTCCCGCAAATGCTCCGCGGTTTCGATTGCGCGGAGACGGAACGCCGCTTCGTCCGCCACTCGGCCATCGTGGCGGTAGAAATGGTGACGCCGCACTTCGGCTAACGGCTTGGTGATACGCCACGCACTCGCCAGAAACAAATTGTCGCTTCCGTTGGAAATAAGGCCAAGGAGGGTTTCGCCGATGCGTGCAACAGGAAATCCGTCGGCGCTTACACCGAACTCGACGTCATCGACGGCCGGGGACTTGGATGCTGGGTTTGTGGCGGAGGTCATTGAAGGTCCGTTCATGGTCGGGCTCCTTGTTTGAAGGTGCTGAAAACCAAACCGCCGCCAGGATGACCGGCGGCGGAGCGGAAGACTTGGAAATGACTGGTGGGATTACTCGGCCGCGATACCGTAGGCCGTTTCGTGGTCGTCGAGCGTTCCTGGACCGTCATCAGCGCCGACCATGTCGGAGACATCAACCTCGCCATGCCCGTCATTGGCGTCGATACCACCGGCGGTGCCATCGTCGGTCTCGCCCTCGTCCTGCAGGCTCGGTTCGTGATCAAGGTGCTTGAGAAGGGCGAGAACATCCGTTGGCTCCGGCGCAAACAGAGCAGACGGATGGACGAGGTTGGTATCGCCTTCGAAGTGGGTGACGAGAGTTGAGCGGGTCTCGCGGACGCGTGCGCGCGGTTCGACGCCGGCATCCTTAGCGACGGTTTCAAGGGCTTGACGCGACAGGGATGCGAGGAACTCCTCCGTGCCCATGTTCGGCAGATAGCTGTCCGCACCGATCGCCTCGCCGGCGACACGCGCCACGACGCCGCTGTTCGACATACCGCGCCGGCACGAGAGCACGTCGATCAGGGCTGCTCGCGCAGCGATCCGAACCGTATCCATGTCGAAAGACAGCCTGCCATCCTCGGTGAAGAGGCGAGCGGCATGGCGCCCGAAGCGCGCACCTCCATAGAGGCCGCCTTCTGCGCCGGAATCGACCCGCACATTCTGGCCGGCGAAGGCAAGGACAAGCAGCGCCATCAACATGTCGTCTTCGATCGGGGCACTGCTGAGGGCATCGTGCAGGGCGTCGGTGCGGAAATCGCCAATCATATCCTGACCCCTCTGGGTGACTTCAGGACGTGCCTTCGGTGTTGAACCAGTGTTGTCATTGATGGCGCCGTCGCTACCAGGTTCACTGCCGCCTTTCGCCTTGGCCGCCTCCGGCATGCGGTAGTGGACGGTCTGAACCTTGCCGTCGCGATCGAGATAGAGGGCTGCGTTATCGGATTTCGAGGGCTTGCCGTAGACCTGGTTCGCCTTCTTCGGCAGTTCCGGCTGGCCCCAACTGTTGACCTCGACGATCGCGCCGCGCTTCGGCAGATTGCTCGTCATCCATTCATGTTGGGCGCCGAGAAAGCTCTCGACGTCGGTCGTGTAGCGGCTGTCCTGGTCGGCCGGCGCGAAGAGATCCTCGACCCATTCGATGCCATAGGCCTCGCGCAGATCGTCGCCGAAGCTGGCATCCTTGGCATACATGCGCTTCTTGGTCAGCGCATTGGCGATCGACCACCAGGCTGCGGTATCGCCCTTCTTCGGCTTGTGCGCCTTCCAGACTTCCTTCTGTTCGACTTCGCCGGCGGCTGCAATGATCCGCAGCTGCTGCTCGGACGGCATGTCGCCCAGCGCCATCTGCTCAAGCATCGCAGGAAGAACGTTTGCAAGCAGACGCAGCTTGCGGGTCTGGCGAACGGGCAGCGCCAGCGCGACGGCGATCGCTTCCTCGGTCCAGCCGAGTGCTACCAGCCGCTCAATGCCGCGCCATTGGTCGACCGGGTTCAGCGCTTCGCGCACGCTGTTTTCGACCATCGAGCGCATGGCGCCGTTGTCGTTGGCAGCGTCCACGACAAGGATTTCGATTTCCTCGAGGCCGGCGGCGATTGCGAGGCGCACACGGCGATGGCCGGCATCGATGATGTAGCCATTGCCACCATCCGCTTCGGACGCAACGATCGGCGGCTGGACGATACCGACGGCCTTGATCGTCGCCAGCATCAGCGCATCGGCCTGCGGCGACGACTTCGTCTGACGCATGCGGTCGGGGTTTTCCTTCAGAGCGCGGGGATCCACCTTCTTGATCTGCATGGGACTGTCCTTTCGGGAGGTTTAGGAGCCGGCGCCTTGCCAGCCCTTTCTGTCTTCACTTTTCTCGAAGACAACTCCCGGACCGCGGGGTCGGCAGGACTGCCGCAACTGCGGCCGAGCATCCCTGCCGGGCAGGACGAGCGGGGCATCTGCCCTGCGATGGACAACCGGCCGGGATCGCGCAGGCGGCGATTGAGCGGAAGCGTCGGCAGGAGGACCGATCTGCGACCGGTTCCATTTCCTTTCCTTTTACTTCATCATCCTCTAATTATTTCGCGGCGGCTACTCGCCAAATGGCGCGTAGGTTGACGATGCGCCGCCAGAGCTACGCATAGACCTACCCCGATTGAAAGACTTAGGGGCGCGGCTTCAGAAGCGAGAACGCATCAGCCACTATCCTCCTCAATATCGTCTTTCGATCGGCCTCGGCGACGGACAATGGGGTAGGGGAAGTGGCGGAGACCTGCTCATCAGCATGAGCAACCGGAGCTGCGAGAGAGATAGCCTGTTTCGCAGGAACGACGATGTGCGAGACGGTCGTTTCGTCGGACTTCACAGTGACGGCGACCTTGCTTCCGGATCGGATCTGGTCGACCGCAATTCGGGCAGCAGCCTCCTCGTCGTCGGCTTCAGTTAGCGAGGTCTGGGTTACAAGATAAAAAGGCATAGGTTCCCGCAGTGTTTTTCTTTAGATCTCATCGCGCTTAAGCATCGGTCAAGGCGTCGGAAGCGAAACGAGATCCGTATCTCCTATCCACATCGACTTGGCGGCCGAAGCGAAAAGGGCGCTCGACCCGTGAGGGGAGCGCCCTTTTCTTTGATCCCGGACGATATCGAAAGCCGCGGCGGTTGCCGCCGGCAGGACATCATCGAAACGGGAAGTGATGCTCAGATATTGTTCATAGCGAGAGATTTCAAGTCGCGGCGTAAGCGACCCCCTGATAGATCTCGCCGCCCATCCAATCACTCCCAAGTCGAGGCAAGATGAGCACGGACCCCAGTACCCGGAAATCCATCGCGCAGCGGGCCATCGACAGGGCAAAAGCTCATGGCGTGCCCATCGACAAAGATCCGGCTTTCATCGCGCTTCTCGACGAATGGGTTCGCGGCGAGATCGATATAAAGCAGATGAGGGAGCGCTACCTCGACAGTCTCGCCTTGCAGGAGGCGGAGCAACGCGGCCGTCTCGCGCGCAGGCGAGCACGACCGGAACCAAGCGAGGCCTGACGGCCTCCGGTTCCGGCCCGGACGTTCAAGCTGCCTCCTGCGCGTCGTCGACAGCGGCGGCCGCCATCTCCTCGTCGATTCCACGGAGAAGGCGGCGCTTCTGGGAGAGTTCATCAGTGAACTGGAAGGTTCCGCCCGCCCGTGCGGGAACGATACGACGTCAGGCGTCGCTCGGCGTCATCAAGGCGCTGCCGATAGCGCCGTAGTTCTTCCTCGAACCCGTCGAGCCCATGCTCGAGCGGGGAGATGGCCCCAAGGGGGGTGACAGTGATAGCAAGCTCGATCTCGTAGTCCGCGCCGGTGCGCTGAATGACGGTCTCGTAGCGATAGCCATCACCCTTGCCGATCCGCTCGCCCTCATAGACGAGATCGAACCCGCCGATCGTCGCCAGATGAACCTCGCCCTCGTGCTGGAGCTGCAGAAGCGTGAGGATCTCCTTCATCAGTGCGCGGCCGGCCTCCTTGCGCTCGGTTTGGTTCTTACCCAGCACCGTCATGGTAATCTCGCGCAGCGCACTTGTGAGATCCTCCGGAAGGCGTCGGGCGAATGATCCGTGGAGATGTGTCGTCAGGTCGACCGTCCGCGATCATGACGCCCTCCTTCGGCACGCTGGTGCCGGAACGCTTCGACGAAGGCTGCGAACGCAGGGGATGGATTTCGCCTGCTCGGATAGTAGAGATGATAGCCTTGGAAAGTCGGCATCCAGTCTTCGAGGACTTCGCGAAGTTGACCGCTCTCCAGGTGCCACCGCACGAGGTCGCGTGGAGCGTAGGCCAACCCGACGCCATCGAGGGCGGCGTTGATCGCAGGTTCGATGTTGCTCATCGTAAGCTGCCCGTTCACTCGGACGCTGAACTCACGCGAATCCTTCGCGAACTCCCAGGCATAAAGGCCACCTGAGGTGGGCAGCCTCAGGTTCACGCAGTTGTGGTCGGCAAGGTCCTGAGGGGTGGTCGGCTCGGACCGGCTGGCAAAATAGGCAGGCGAGCCGACCACCGCATAGGAGACGTCGGGGCCGATCCTGACGGCCACCATGTCGCGGGCGACCAGCTCGCCAAGCCGGACGCCCGCGTCGAACTGTTTCTCGACGATGTTCGTGAACCCGTTGTCGATTATCAATTCGACGTTCACATCCGGATATTCCTGCAGGAATGCAGGCAGTCTGGGTCGGAAGACCATCTCGACGGCGTCATCGGGGCACACGATCCGCACGTTGCCCGAGGGCATGTCACGCAGCGCACCGATCGCACTGATCTCGGCGGCGATGCCCTCGAAATGAGGACCAATCCTTTCCACGAGGCGTTCGCCAGCGGGCGTCGGCGCGACGTCACGGGTGGTGCGGGCGAGAAGACGAACGCCCAGCCGCTCCTCGAACGCCCTGATCGTGTGGCTGAGAGCGGATCTGGTCACACCAAGTCTGGCGGCCGCGCGGGTGAAGCTTCTCTCGCGCGCCACCTCGAGAAACGCCCTCATCTCGGTGAACTCGTCGCGGCGCATTGTTGAATCTCCTTCACCGTAACATGCAGATTATACCTCCTAGTCTGACAGTGTGCACTTGGCTATTTAAATGTCAGCGAGATGCAGTTGGAGATCGGGAATGACGATGGAGCTGGTTCTGGGTGAACGAATGGCAACGGACAAGGCGGCAACGCCTTGGGGCGCGGTCGTCTGCCTGGCCCTTCTGACCTTCCTTCTCGTCGGACTGGAATTCATGCCCGTCAGCCTGCTGACCCCTATCGCTCGCGACCTCGACATCTCCGAAGGCCAGGCCGGACAGGCGATCACCGTGTCGGGCTTCTTCGCCGAGGTCACGAGCCTCTTCGGTAACGCCCTTCTCGCGCGGCTCGATAGCAAAACGGTCGTGCTTCTCTATACAACGGTGCTCATCGTCTCCAGCCTGGCGGTCGCGCTGGCTCCCAACTTCCTTGTTTTTCTCCTCGGACGCGCGCTCGTCGGCGTCGCGATCGGAGGCTTCTGGTCACTGTCCACCGCCATCCTGGCGCGTCTCGCCCCTGGATCAGACCTGCCCATGGCCATCGCCCTCCTTCAAGGCGGGACGGCATTCGCGCTCGTCCTCGCGGCGCCGCTTGGGAGTTTCCTCGGCGGACTGATCGGCTGGCGGGGCACGTTCCTTATCACGGTAGCAGTGGGCCTCGTCGCGTTCATCTGGCAGATCGCCGCCCTGCCGAAGATGCCTTCAAACGCAGCCATTTCCGTTAGCGGCATCTTCGGACTGCTGCGCAATCGCGTCTTCGCACTCGGAATGGGTGCGACCGCTCTGGCGTTCATCGGCCAGAATTCGCTTTCCATCTACCTGCGTCCATTTCTCGAGACCGTGACACATGTCGAGCTGAACATGCTTTCGATGATGCTTCTTGGACTGGGGCTCGGAGGGCTCGCTGGAACTTCCTTGGTCGGGCTCGTGATTCGGCGGCGTCTCGCCGTCCTGCTGATCGGCCTGCCTACGGCGCTGGCGATGATCGCCCTGTCCCTCGTCGCCCTCGGGTCCTTCATCGCAGTCACCGCCGCGCTACTTGTACTCTGGGGGTTCTTCACGGCGCCTATTCCGGTCGCCTGGAACACCTGGATGGCCCGGATCGTCCCCGACCAACTTGAAGCGGCAGGTGGACTACAGGTCGCATTGATCCAACTGGCGATCGCCGGCGGCGCATCCGCTGGCGGCGCACTGTTCGACATTGTCGGCTGGTGGAGCGCCTTCGTCCTCGCCGCAATTCTACTCGCCGGATCGGCCATACTGGCCGGCTTCGCAAGCCGCCGCACCTAAACTGAGATCGGAGATCGTCATGAACCAAGGAATCGAAAACAAGGTCGTCGTCATCACTGGCGCGAGCAGCGGACTTGGCGAGGCTACGGCCCGTCATCTCGCGGAACGAGGCGCTGCCGTTGTGCTTGGAGCTCGTCGCAGCGACCGCATCGACGCGCTCGCCAAAGAGCTGGCCGCGAAAGGCTACAAGGCCAAGGCCGTCCAGACCGACGTCACCGACCGTGATCAGGTGAAGAACCTGGTGGATAGCGCGGTCGACGCCTTCGGCCGTATCGACGTGATGCTGAACAACGCCGGACTTATGCCGCTCGCGCCGCTCGAACGCCTCAAGGTCGACGAGTGGGACCGCATGATCGATGTCAACATCAAGGGCGTGCTCTACGGAATCGCGGCAGCCCTCCCGCACATGCAGGCCCGGAAGTCCGGACACATCATCAACGTGTCTTCTGTCTACGGGCATGTGGTCGACCCAGGCGCGACGGTCTACTGCGCTACGAAGCACGCGGTGCGGGCACTGTCGGAAGGCCTGCGGAAAGAGGTGAAGCCGTACAACATCCGAACGACGATCATCTCGCCCGGCGCCGTCAGCACCGAGCTTCTGGAACACATCAGCGAGAAGGACATCCAGGCGGGCACGAAGGAGTTCGTCAGCAAGATCGCCATCGGGCCCGACACCTTCGCGCGCACGGTCGCCTTCGCAATCAACGAGCCGGAGGACGTCGATATCAACGAAATCCTGTTCCGGCCTACCGCGCAGCCCGTCTGAGGCAGGCAAGATCGATCCACTACTTAAAGGAATCGTGGCCGCCGTCGCCCAACCAATTCCCGAGGACGCGAACCGACATGCGAGGTGAGCCTTCTTAAACACACGCCCACGAAGTCGGTTAGGGTCGGTGAAATAGACCGATGACCAATTCATGAGAATCCGGCAGCGACTGCGAGCCTAGATGTTTTGTCTGCCACTGCTGCCGCCCCCTCGACCGCAAGCACTCACGATCGCCATGTCGCGATCACGCTATTTGTTGGTGCGCGACCCGTCTGATCCTAGAGTAAGCGTACTAACTTTGTCATGGCCCCTGCGCGATCAGATCCGCGCCTGTGTCGGCTTTTGATTCTCGGCCGGGGCAGCAAAGGCGAAGCGAAGATACTGATTGCACAGGTTGATTAGACTTCTCCTGTGGTGATAGGTTTCACTGATTCGCAGCCTTGTTGGCTTAATCACATCATAGAGGGACAGCTTGAAACAACTCGCCACGAACGAGGACTGTGCCATCGTCGCCACCGCTGGCGATATCCCAAATAGCCAGACGATTCCAAACGGAAACGCTTCTTCGGCTGACACCGCCGATGCAAGGCCGATCGATGATTTTTCTTTCATAAAGAATGCGCTGAAGGCCGTCTGTCGAGAGAATGGCGTAACGCGAGATAGGAAGGCGACATTGGAGATCGCGGCGCTTCTGGTGGCCCTTGTCAAGGAAGGCGTGCATGACGAAGAGCAACTGGTCAAGCGTGCATGCCAGAGATGGGAAGCTGCGAAAAGTGCTGCGAGTCTGACGGCAAGTAATGACACCATCAACGCAGGTGACGCCTAAGCTGATCGCCTGTGCTGCATTTTCGATGCGCCCGTTCGGAAATCGGCGGGTTCACCGAAAATTTCGAAGCCACCCAACATTCACAGCAACGGCGGCGAAGCTTTAGGTCAGGGCATGATCCCGGATCGGCTCGCTGGTTCGTTCTTGGAGTGCGCGCGAGGTTCGCGCCACATCGTGAATAGTCCTGCACCTACCACGATTGTTGCGCCAAGTAACATGTTCCAACTCAGCGTTTCGCCGAAGAATGCCACCGCGATGATCGCACCGACTACGAGCTGTAGGTAGGTCAAGGGCTGAACATCCGATGCCTGTAGCGAGTCGTAGGCGCGGATCAAGGAATAATGGCTAACCGTGCCACATAGTCCCAGCGCAGCTACGAACGGCCAGTCCGACCGAGCAATCGGCGTCCAATAGAAGGGACCTATCAGGGAGATCGCGATCGCCCCTCCGAGACCGTATAGAACAAGCTGGTCAAGGCCTGATCTTGGCGACTAACAGCCCTGGTAGCATCTGGAAAGCGCGGGAAAGTTGGCAATATCAATGACCCCTCCCGGCACGCATTTGAGACGTTGTTAGGGTGGCGTCATTTCCCGATGCGCCCCCTTCCCCTGCTGCACTCACCTTGCGAGGAAAGCATATTAGCTAGTCTAGTGCCCGTCCATAAACGGTAAACTGCTGAAATTATTGACGGAATCGCTATATTTCCGCGGGCAAAGCCCGGCGGCTTCAGGTACACTTTAGATCAAGCTACTGATTCTAAAGACAAACCCGTAACCGCCGGAGCCGACAATGCGCCAAGAACGCACCGTCCAAGCCAGCATATTCGATCTTTTCGCCGAACACGAGATCGGCCGCGAGCTGAAAGCCATGTCGCAATGGCTGGATGAGCATGGCGATCTGCTCGGGCTGGTGGCGCGCGACCTGCGCCGACATGCTCTCAGGGAGACCGGCCGCGAGGGGCTACCAGCCGAGGCTGTGCTGCGCTGCGCGCTGCTCAAGCAGCATCGCCAGTTGAGTTACCAGGAACTGGCCTTCCATCTCGAAGACTCCGCCTCGTTCCGCGCCTTTGCCCGGCTGCCGTGGGGGTGGAGCCCGAAGAAGTCGGTCTTGCACAAGACGATCAGCGCGATCCGGGCGCAAACCTTTGAAGAGATCAACCGGGTGCTGCTGGCGAGCGCCCGGCAGGAAAAGCTGGAAAGTGGCAAGGTCGTGCGTGTGGATAGCACCGTCACCGCCGCACTGATCCATGAGCCGAGCGACAGCAGCCTGTTATGGGACGCTGTGCGGGTGATGGTGCGGCTGTTGCAGCAGGCCGATGCACTGAGTAGCGCCATCGCATGGCACGACCACCGCCGCGCGGCAAAGAAGCGGGCTCGGGCGATCGAATATTCCCGCGGCCGCCCGAAACGGATCAAGCACTACCGCACACTGCTCAAGATCACGCGCACGACCTTGAGTTATCTGCAGCAGGCGAGTGAACAGTTGCCCCTGACGGCGGGCCCGGGCGGCGAACTGTGGCAGGCCCAGCACCGCCACTACCGGCCGCTGATCAAGCGGATCATCGCCCAGACCGAACGGCGGGTCCTGGCCGGGGAGCCGGTCCCGGCCGGCGAGAAGCTGGTGAGCCTCTTCGAGCCGCATGCCGACATCATCGTCAAGGGCAGCCGCGACGTCGACTACGGCCACAAACTCAATCTGACCACCGGCAGAAGTGGACTGATCCTCGACCTCGTCATCGAAGCCGGCAACCCGACCGACAGCGAGCGCTTCTTGCCGATGCTGGAACGCCACATCGCTTTTTACGGCGAGCCGCCGCGTCAGGCCGCGGCCGACGGCGGCTATGCCAGCCGCGAAAATCTGAGTGGAGCCAAAGCCCGCGGCATCCGCGACATGGCCTTCCACAAGAAGCGCGGCCTCAGCATCGAAGACATGGTCAGCAGCCGCTGGGTCTATCGCAAGCTCAGAAACTTCCGCGCCGGCATCGAGGCCGGCATCTCTTGTCTGAAACGCGCTTATGGCTTGGGGCGCTGCACCTGGCGTGGGCTCGACCACTTCAAGGCTTATGTCTGGTCCTCGGTGGTCGTTTACAATCTCGCCCTCTTCGCACGCCTCAGGCCGACCTGACGCCCCTCATCCGGCAGCGTTCAGAGCACGCCCGGCAAGCGTCGGCCGATCCCCTTTGCCGCCCGATCGCGCTTTGCGCCATAACCTGCAGGGTTCTGTGCCATCACCCGTCCCAACAAACATCCTTCAGTGGACAAGCAACCTTGAAAACCCCAGAAAAACAGGCGTTTATGGACGGGCACTAGTCTAAGCAAAGGGGTTCTTATGCCGTCCTACGTGCATCTGGATGGAAATCGCCTCATACAGCGACTCGGGCGTTTTCTCGCCAGCTATCACGCGATTTACTGCCGCCGTCATGGCAGCCCCTCCGCACTCGCTTTCAACTGAGACATTATGCTTTTCA
Source organism: Rhizobium tibeticum (assembly GCF_900110205.1). Taxonomy (GTDB): domain Bacteria; phylum Pseudomonadota; class Alphaproteobacteria; order Rhizobiales; family Rhizobiaceae; genus Rhizobium; species Rhizobium tibeticum. The sequence continues at coordinate 28,305 of NZ_FOCV01000046.1, forward strand.
CACCAGCTTCTGACAACGGTTGTAACTGTGTCGATGTCCTGGTCTTCGAGGTCAGTCAGGAGATTAAAGAGTGACATATTTGTGCACTCCTTTCCACGCGGCCGCCCGTTCATATCGGGGCCGGTTAATCATGCTACGCCTATTTGGCGGCTGGGCAACAATCGAATGTGGCGCCGGAACTGTCCTTGCGAAAGAGCGCCCCGTCGCGAAGACGGGGCAAGATCAAGCTCTTCTTCTGCAAGGATCGCGGATCGCGGTAGGTGTTGACGAGGAAGGGAAGCTTCCGCCTCCGCGGTCTAAAACAACAACGAAATGCATCGGTCAGATGTTCCAAAAAGACCATCGAAAACCATGGCGTTGATGAAAGCCGCCGCAACTTCAAGAACGACGCCACACGGTTTCGGTTGCTAACGAAATTGCGCGCGATAGGAACAGTGGCAGCGCAAATTTTTTTGATGGAACGTTTCCAATTCTCTTGTCGTTTACGGCTAGGCTCAGGAGCTCGTACATGAACATCAAGGCTCGAAAATTCTCCCCCATATTTTGGAGTGCACCAGTGAATGTCAGAGTAGGAAACGGTTTCTGCGAAGCGATCTTTGGCCCAGAAGCTGCAGTCGACTATCTTAAGCATCGATGGCCAGCGACAAATGGCCCACGCTATTTCAGCGCTCTGCGTATCTGCAGCGCTGCGATCGAGCGAAGAGAATCGCCCGATTTAGCTCGCGACACATTTGTCGCTGCCGGCATTGAAGCTAACATGTTGGCCTAGTTCGAACAGTGCCCAAGCTGAATTAGCGTCCAAGACCCTAAAAGGGCTTGCTCGCCGGGTTTTCCAGTCCTCAATGTCCGCTCAGCGATTGGGCAAGCTGCAGATGCTTCTGCAATATCGGCAACATCTTCCTTGCAAATTCTGGCACCGGTCTGTCGCCCCCGCCGGCCTTTTCCTTGAATTCGGTAATAGCCTTCTCCTGGTTCGAGGCCATATAGTCCGCGAACTCCTTATCAAACTCTGGCCCGCTCAAACGCTGCAGCGTCTCCACCGCGTTTTGCGCGTCGACCGTGATAATGGCAGTTGTCTTTACCTCGAGATCACCGGCGAGAGCCGTGGCTTCGTCCTTGGCTTTGCGATGATCGTCAATCAACGCCTGCCCGAATGAGCGTACATCCTCGCTTCCACCCTTTTGGGCAGCAAGTTCCCCGAGCCTGATTTCCGAATTGTCGGCCTTCATCGCGTCGCTCAGAAATTCCTTGTCGCTCTTCGCCATTCCAGCAGAAGCCAGTGCGCAGCTCATCGCCATCGTCATACCAGCAAACATCAATTTGGGTCGCATCGCTGCACCTCGTCGCCGGCACCAAAGAACTTAAAACCTGCCGAAGGAGGTGTTGTTCCATCTGTTGCACTGTATTCCTAAGAAACACTCAGCCGGGCGTTGGCGGGCTGTAGGGTATAGCCGAGCGACTTTGCCCTTCATTCGAGATTGGTGAGGACGCGTCGGCGGCATCTCTCTTGGTAACAGGAAGCTCCCGGATCGCTATATTCCATACCGTGACGCAGCGTATTGTAGAACAAGACGGCGATTTTGCGGGCCGTGGCGGTGACCGCCTTGGCCTTGCCGACGCGTGCGGACAAGCGCCGATAGAATGCGCCCAAGGCGGTCTGAGTGCGCCCGACCGCAACTGCGGCAAGCCGCAGTAGCGCCGCGGCCCGGCTGTTAGATCGCCGGGTCCGGGACGACAGCACCTTGCCGCCGGAGATTTTGTTGCTTGGTGAGAGGCACAGCCAGGAGGTGAAGTGCTTGGCACTCGGCCAGGCCGAGAGGTTGGTCCCGCACTCTCCGACCAATTTGAGCGTCAGATAAGGCCCGAGCCCGTGAATCTGAGTGACATCGCAGCCGAGCAATCCGTACAAGGCAGCGCGAACGGCATCGTAAACTTAACGGATGAAAGGCCAGCGAAAGACGCCATCCGCAGCTATCTCTCATGCTCGGGCAATTTTCGCCCACAGGCTCATCGCCGCCGTGCGCAGTTCGCGATGGTGGCCGGAGGAGATGTCGTGGCGCGGGATTTGAAATAGGTTGGCGATCGGATCATGGATGGAGACGAAGCGTTGTAGATGTCGCTGTGACTTGAAGCGCTTCATGATCCGCTCTCGCCGCCGGACTGGTTGGTGAGAATTCTCCGCCCGATTATTCAACCCTTTGTGGGAGCGATGCTCTACACCCGGCATGATCTCTCGCTTTGCTGCGCCGTAGGACTGCAGCTTGT
>NZ_FOCV01000029.1 GCF_900110205.1 Rhizobium tibeticum
GTCAGCTTCCAGTATCAGCCTGGCATGAGATCATCGGCAATCCAACCTATGCCGATGCCATCCTCGATCGCCTCGTTCATAACGCCCACCGCATAAACCTATCCGGGGAAAGCTTGCGGCGAAATCAGCGCCGGAAATCTTGACTCGCTACACGAATGAACTGACAACAATCACTGCCAGCAGGACCCCAGCCTCAGGGGGGCGAGATCATCCCGGAATCCGGGGGCGCAATCATCTCGGAATTGGGGGCGGCTTCATCGGAATCGGCACAACGCAGCAATATTGGAGGCTCGAGTCTGATTGTAGCATGGAACATGAGACGATCCATCGTTCTGTCGAAGTCCGCCGATTACACTTCGAACTTGTGAAAAGGGTCGTCCTCAATGCCATAATTGCCCTTCAACCCGGCAGCAGGTTTGGATAGGCTTCCGGGTACAATGGTAGCAAACGATTGCTATCTCGGCAATCGGTGCGTGCGTCTTGGAGGTCCACAAAGGGCGGCACTAAGGCCACGGAATCTCTTGGCCTCATACGCTGCGTCCCTTATTCTCCATGCAACCAAGAGGCTAGAACGGAAATCACCCCATGCCATTGAGCGACGACGAACGTATGATGGATCACGCGTTAGCTGAGGCTCGCATCGCCTTATACCAAGGCGTCTTTCCAGTTGGCGCAGTTCTCGCCGCTGGAACACGCATTGTCGGACGCGCCCATAAAACTATGGCGTCCAACCATCTGAGCCATGCTGAAATGAACCTGTATCACAAGGTTTTTGTAGGCGACTATAATTACGCACGTGCTGAGAATTTGACCCTGTACACCACCTTGGAACCCTGCGTCATGTGTTTTGGCACCACTCTCCACCTTCCCGTAACGCGGGTGGTGTTCGCGATGACTGATGACTATGGAGGCTGTGGGGCCACGAGACTTGAACCAGCCCCGCCGCGCCACCTTTCGCGGCAGGTAGCGGTTGAGGGAGGGGTCCGCCGCCTCGATGCTTGCAGGCTGTTTAAGGAGTTCCTTGACAACACGACTGAGGCGTTCTGGCGGCAGGGCGGCGCACAGCACTTTCAGGCCGCAGTATACGCCGAACTGAACTCAGCAAACTGAGGGCAGTGAAATCGGAGAGTGCATTCTTCCGGATCGCGCGGAAGCAGCCCGCGGCCGTGGGTAGACGCGTTCATCGAGCATCAGTGCCATACGGCCTTAGAGAACGGCGACAAACTGAGGATTGCGCCTGTCGATCATGCCGAGGACAAAGTTGCGCAAGGGGAAGCGCTTCCAGCATGGTCAGAAATCTTCGCTCCCGCGCTACCATGTCTAGAGCCGCATGGAAGCTCTCCACATGTTCTGCCGCAATGGGAACGATCTCGCGATCCGCCATCGCCGATATGTCATTACTGACCTTGCGATGGCTTTGAAACCTGAGGCGCCGAGCCATGAATGGCTCGCGACCGGTGTGTCTCTCTACACCGAACTTGCCGATTTCGCCTTGCGTGCACGAGGCCATTGGGGTGCAAGCGGCAAAGCGTTGCCAAGAACTCTCATGACGTACCTGCCAGCCTTTGCAGATCGGTTCGAAAATGCGTTCGAAGCCCTGTTTACCGAAAAGAACGGACAGCCCGTTGATGTTCTAGTCGATGATGTTTTGCGTCCATTTGCCGGCCGATTGAGAGATGGCTGTCGTCAAGACGCGCCGAAAGAATGGAGTGATAGTGAATAAGGCAAACCAATGACAGACTGGGTTGAAAACCAGGGGGTAGCTCTCAACCTGAAACAAGTCGTGGTAGAGAATACATCGGTGGTGGATGGCAAGCTTACCGCCGCCTCATGCGTGCCGATCAACGAGGCCCAACTCTGACGAAACGCCTGCGGTAGCCAGACCGGACCGTGCTGGTCGGTGGGCTGCCGTACCAAGCCTCGAAATATGCCGCCGCGAGCGCAGCTCGGACCCTGAGATGACAATCTCCAACATTTGTGAACCCGTGTGCCGCATTGGCGGGAATTAGCACCAATTGACCTGCATTGAAGCGCAGACACCGCCGCGACGATGGTGCGGTTGAGTTGGTCGCTTCTCAGGTCCATAAGTTCTTAAATCGATTTTAAAATATTGAATTCAAATCCTAATCGATTTTAATTACTTCATTAAAAAATTCTTGTTGCGGTGCGGAAGAATTCAAACCTTAAATGGCTGGCGAGGTCTGCTGTTTGGAGGAACTTGGATGACTTTTACATTTCCGCTTACTGAAAAGCGCAATGTCGAGGAACTGCTGAAACACTTGGCACAGCACAAACTTAGCTGTCCAGGGAACTGTGTCGTGTCGGCGAAAACCCACGTCGCCCATGTATCGTCTTTCCATACGTTCGCGTTGGGTACTGCCCGTACCGCGTGGTAACGACGAAAGTAGGTGGCAACGGCACTATGCTGAGATTTGTCACAGCTTCAGTGCTAGTTGCTCAATGCACATGTCGGCCTGGCGCTCCAGCGAGGAGAGGGTCACACCGAGGAGGCGTATCCCTTTCCGGGTCGGAAAGACGGATTCCAGCAGGACGCAAACTGTCTCCTTGATTTCGTCTGCAGATCGGAACGCTTGACCAATCGTCCTGGCGCGGGTGATCTGCGTGAAGTCGGCGTACTTGATCTTGAGTGTGACGGTCTTGCCCGTGATGCTGTTTGCCTCACAGTGACGCCAGACCTTAGCGATTAACGACTTCAAACCGTCCACTGCTGGGTCGTAGGCGTGGATATCCTGCGCGAAGGTGTCTTCCGCTCCGATGGATTTGCGCACCCGGTCTGGCTTGACCTGTCGTTCGTCGATACCGCGGGCGATGCCATAGAAGTACGGCCCGGACTTGCCGAAATGCCGGACCAGGAACTCGATCTCCTTCTTCCGTAGGTCGGCTCCGGTCTCAATCCCGAGGCGATGCATCTTGTCGGCGGTCGCCGGGCCGACGCCGTGGAATTTCGTGATAGGCAATCCAGCCACGAATGCCGGCCCGTTCTTCGGCGTGATGACCGCCTGGCCATTCGGTTTGTTCAGGTCGCTCGCCATCTTGGCCAGGAACTTGTTGTACGAGATACCGGCAGAGGCGTTCAGCGCGGTTGCCGCCTTGATCCTTGCTCTGACTTCAAGGGCGATGTCGGTGGCGATCTCAATTCCCTTGAGGTTCTCGGTTACGTCGAGATAGGCCTCATCGAGCGATAGCGGCTCGATTATGGGCGTGTACTCGGCGAAGATTTCCCTAATCTGTGCCGATACGGCCTTGTACACATCGAAGCGCGGCTTCACGAAGATAAGGTCAGGGCACTTGCGCTTGGCCGTCACCGACGGCATGGCCGAGTGGACGCCGAACTTGCGAGCCTCGTAACTTGCAGCCGCTACCACACCGCGTGCTTCCGATCCACCGACCGCGACGGGCTTCCCGCGAAGCTCCGGATTATCACGCTGCTCCACTGAGGCGTAGAAGGCATCCATGTCGACATGGATAATCTTGCGCGGACGCTCCGCAGGCAAGCTCTCGATGTGATCAGTCATCGCGCATTTCCGCATCCGGGAGTAAGCAGGAGAACTGGGCCACGCAACGATCAATACCGTCTGCGCTGTTCATGCGAGGGCAGCCGACAGTAAGCCGCCGCCTGAGTTGACGGAAGGGCAGACTGGCTCCGTACTGTTTCACCAGAGCTTTCCGATCAAGATCAGTTCTCCGATCGCAGGCACTGCATTCGATTGTGATGAGCGCCCCCCGATAGTCTCGGAGCGTTGCTTCGTCGCAGGAATTTTTTATCATCCTAAGATATCATGCGCCCTGTGGATCGCCCGCGGTTACTCTAGCTTGTGTCGCTGTGGATGGACTGCGTTCATAATCCACCCGAAACACGACCGTTGACTCGAATTTCAGAAAGAAACAAATGTAGAACATACTCGCTTTTGGACGAGATGGAATCCTGATTTTGACGAAGGCCACAGATGGCGCAAGTGAGCGCAAACCCTGTCATCACCGAGCCTCGAGAACGCATATCGCACCTCGAAGGCAATTAGGTACGCCAGAAGCAGACTCACCGTTCGGCGTCCGCGAGATTGATGATCATTTGCCGAATGGCGGACTGTCCCTCGGGGCAATCCATGAGTTCGCTGGTGGCGGGGCAGGTACGGTCGACGGAGCAGCCGCAGCCCTGTGGGGCCGCATTCGACGACTGTCTTCACAGTGCAAGCGACTTGCGAAAGGTGCACGAACAAACGAACTCACATGGGCATTCCACACTGGAGGACTGCTTGCGGCGTTCAGTAGAAGTGTTGGATGAAACGCGGGTTCCTCAGAAGCGCTGTCGTTTCATTTAAGTGCGACCGGTCCTATAATCCTGTGGGGTGAGACCGAACCAATGGACCGCAAGCTTTCCGCCATCCTCGCTGCTGATGTCGTGGGCTATTCCGCGCTGATGGAGCGCGACGAGGCTGGCACATTCGAGCGCCTTCGTGCGGGACGCAAGGAACTGTTTGAGCCGGAGATTGCTCGCCATCACGGCCAGATTTTCAAGCTTATGGGCGACGGGATGCTCGCCGAATTTGGCAGCGTGGTGGACGCCGTGGAATGCGCCGTCTCGCTGCAGCGCGGGCTGGCCGAACGGAATGCCGCCGTTCCCGAGGACCAGCGGATCCGGGTCAGGATCGGGATCAATCTCGGCGAGGTGATCGTTGAGGGCGAGGACCGGTATGGCGAGGGCGTCAATGTCGCGGCCAGGCTTCAGCAGCTGGCAGACCCGGGCGGAATCTGTGTTTCGGGAAAGGTCGCCAGGGAGGTTGAGAAGAAGCTGGCTTTCGGCTTCGAGCCGATGGGCGAGCAGAAGGTGAAGAATATCGCCGAACCGGTGCAGGCCTTCCGCATCATCCTTGAGGGACAAGCCCCACGCCAACCAGCGCCGTCATTGCCTCCGCGCTGGGTTTGGGCAGCAGCAGCGGTGCCAGTCCTTATTCTGGTTTTGGCCGGGACGGTCTGGCAATTCTGGCCGACTGTGACAGTAAGTGGCAAACCGTCGGTAGCGGTGCTGCCGTTCGACAACTATGGCGGCGACGTGGCGACCGGACGCCTCGCCGATGGCCTCACCGAGGACATAATCACCGATCTGGCGGGGTTCCCTGAATTCCATGTGATCGCCCGTAACTCGACTGACCAATACCGGGACAAACCAGCCGTGCCGAGTGAAGTGGGTAAGGCGCTTGGCGCAGGATTTGTGGTCGAGGGTTCCATCCAGCGTCAGTCTGACCGCGTAAGGATTACGGCGCAGCTCATCGACGCCAAAACGGGCAAACATCTTTGGTCGCAGCGCTGGGACCGGCCGGACGAGGACTTGTTCGCAATCCAGATCGAAATTTCCGAGCAGATTTCGAACCGCCTCGGCGGCGGCGCAGGCTTGGTCCAGGAGGCGGGCCGCATCACCGCCCACCGAAAGCCGCCCGAGAATCTCAATGCCTACGAACTTTATCTGCTCGGCACCGAAAAACTCGAGCAAGTCAATCAGGCGGATGTCGAGGAGGCCGTCAGGCTGCTCAACCGCGCGGTCGAACTGGACCCCGGCCTTGCCCGCGCCTGGGTCGAACTTAGCCATTCCCATGGATTCTTGTCCAACCTCGGCGTCGAACCCGAAAAGAACCGGGCTCTCTCTATCGAGGCTGCCGAACACGCCTTGCAGCTCGATCCGAGTGATGCCGAGGCGCATGCTGTTTATGCCATCACTCTGGGTGACAGAGGCGAATTCGAGCACGCCAAGGCAGAGTTCGACACAGCGCTGCGCCTTGCTCCCGGCCAATTTGAAGTTCTGACTTTTTACATTGGTTGGGCCTCGACCTTCGGCGATCCTGAGCGCGGCGCGCAACTGGTAGACAAGGCGGTCAGTCTCAACCCCGGTTTTCCGATGTGGAGCGCCAGGATTTTCACTTACGCCTACTTCATGGCGGGCCGGTATGAGAATGCGCTTCGAATGCTTGGCCGCGTGACGCCGGAAAGCTATGGAAGGGGGCAGTGGGTGATGCGTTCCGGCGCGCTTGCAGCTCTTGGTCGAAGCGAAGAGGCGAAGGCTTCATTAACGAACGCAATCAACCGGTTTCCCAATTTGACGGTCGAGGGATTTGTCAATCAGCCCGGATTCAATGAAGCGGAGCGCCAGCGGTTGATCGAAACCATGCGGCTCGCCGGCTTCCCGGACTGTGCCAAGGCAGACGAGCTCGCGAAGATCGAGAAGCCGCTGCGCCTGCCGGAGTGTGCTTCGCCGAAAAATGGCGGCCACGGATGACAATCGTCTCGAAGGGTCCGAAACGCGACCTTCGTTTCACTGACCGCGAAAGCCCAGATGCGGCGCAAAGTAGACCCTCGGCTCCGGGAAGTGATTTTAGAAATCAATAGGCGTAACAATAGTGGTGCCCAGTTTCATCTCGTCCGGCGCTCCATCCACACCCAGCGGCTCACCACCGCACTGTCTGCTTCACCGGACGCTTAACGAAGAATCCAGCGACGTTCGACGCCGCTGGATTCTTTGATCACAACGCGGCCGTGACCTTCGCAGCCACGTCCGACGATGCCGCGTGGCGCAAGGCACTTGATCAACGAAATCGGAGGATTGCACGGCCGTGCGCCTGGCCTGTCGCGGAAAGATACTTGCATAAATGTGAACAGCATGTATACATGTTGTTCATGACGCGATTACAAGATAGTGGACACTTCGCTATTATTGAGCCGCCAGCCGAGGCAGCTCAGGATGTCGTTTACCGATGGTTGAAGCAACATGTCCTGACGTTACCGCGTCATGAAGCAACTTTCGTTACAGAGGCTGAGGTTTGCCGTGCGACTGGAACGTCACGGACGCCCGTGCGGGAGGCGTTGTTGAGGCTGGAGTCGGACGGGCTTCTACGGATTGTGCCCAAGAAGGGCGCATACGTAGCCGCGATAACTGAAGCCGATGTCGAGTCCGTGATGCAGGCCAGAGGGCTGGTGGAGGATTGGTGCGTGCGACGTGCGGCCTTGTTAGGCGAGTCTCTGGCAGCGGAGTTGGACCGGCTCGTGAGCCGGCAAGCGGAGTTGGAGCAAAGCCCAGTGACGTTCATCGAGTGCGACCGAGAATTTCACCGTACGATCGTGCGCTCTGCCGGGAATCCAATACTGGCGGATTTTTATGAAACTCTGCGGGATCGCCAGTTGCGCATGGGATTGCATGCAATCGCTGCTTCCGAGGAGCGCATCCGTATTGTGTTGGCCGAGCATGCTGCCATCGTCGAAGCGATACGCTCTGGCGATCCTGAACGCGCTGCGGGTTCAATAGCCGTGCACTTGACCAATACCTTGCTAGCGATGCGAATGCCGATAGCTGCAGGCTGGGTGCGCAGCGCAGCAGACTCGCGCGGAAGTCGGTTTTGATGAAAATGACTGTACGAGTGTTTGAGTGGTGGCCTGAGGTCTGGAAGTAGGCGCAGCCAAAGCGGTTCTCCTCCCTGACCATTCGAATGGAAAGGAGCGAGAAATGGGCCCCGAGTTGAAAACAGCTTTCGATCAACAGGCGTTTCGGCAAGCGTTGGGCCAGTTTCCCACCGGCGTCTGCGTCGTGACCTGTACAGCGGAGTTTGAACGGCTTGGCATGACCATGAGTTCTTTCAACTGTTTGTCTCTCGATCCACCTCTCATCCTCTTCAGCATCGATCGCAAGGCTGCAAGCCTCTCCTTATGGGAGAAGGCCGAGGGTTACGCGGTTAATGTATTGGCTGAAAACCAAAAGGAAATTTCCAATCGGTTCGCGAAGTCTCTTTCAAACAAATGGGAAGGAACGAGATTCGCGCACGGGCAATTCGGTGCACCCTTGCTGCCTGGCGTTGCCGCCGTTTTCGAGTGCATCCCCTGGGCCAAGTATGACGGCGGCGACCATACACTTTTTATAGCGGAGGTGAAGAGCTTCTCGTCGTCGGTTGATCGGATGCCGCTTGTGTTCAGCAAGGGGCGCTATGCAGCGCTGCAGTCGACCGAATTCGTTGCGCCACTTTGGCCGCTCGACATTCACTACTGACGAGGGAGAGGGACATGATCAAGACCGGGGCAACACACATCGAGATGCTGAAGGACGGCAGGCAGGTCTACATCAACGGTCTGTTGGCCGGAGATATCACAGCCCATACCGCTTTTCGGCAGACTGTTCGATCGATTGGAATGCTTTACGATTTTCAGTCCAGTATCGACAATCTGGAACTCATGACGTTCGAAGTGCCGGAGGCGGGCGGAGAACGAGCCAACCGGATTTGGCAGCTGCCGCATAGCTATGCGGATCTTGTGGAACGCCGCAAGGCACTCGAGGCTTGGACCGAACTCCATGGCGGCTTTCTGGGCCGTGCGCCGGATCACGTCGCCTCATGCATCTCAGGCATGTATATGGGGATCGAGGTATTCAGGGCCTATGATGCCGCTCGCGCCGCTGCCCTTGCCGACTATTATCGATATGCCCGCGACAATGAGCTTTATCTCACCTATGTCATCATCAATCCTCAAGCCGATCGGTCAAAAGCCGCGAGCGAACAGCAGGACCCGTTCCTCACCGCGGGCGTGGTCGACCAGGACAGCGATGGCTTGACCATCCGCGGTGCCAAGATGCTGGCAACCGGCGGCGTGATGGCAAATGAAGTGCTTGTGACCTGTATTCAGCCTCTTCGCGAGGGAGATGAGCGCTATGCGGTTTCGTTCGCGGTGCCTATGAATATCAAGGGGTTGAAGATCCTCTCTCGCAAGTCATACGAGGAAAGCGCGACGAGTGTTTTCGACAATCCGCTCGCCAGCCGCTTCGATGAAAACGACGCGGTCCTTTACTTCGACGATGTGAAAGTGCCGTGGGACCGCGTATTCGTTAATCAGGACATCGCAATGACCCTGAACCAGTTTCACGCCACGCCGGCCCACGTCTATCAGAATTATCAAGCCCAGATACGCCTGATGGTGAAGATGCGATTCCTTGTCGGCATCGCTAAGCGAATCGCGGAAACAAACGGTGTCATCAACTTTCCTCAAGTGAAGGAAACACTGGGTACTCTGGCCGCGCATAACACCATGGTGGACGCGCTCGTTCATTCGATGGAAGTGAAGGGCCGAATGCACGGCGCATACTTCATTCCAGACGCGCACACCCTGTACTCCGCCCAGGTCTTGACCCAGCAACTTTATGCGCAGGTTATGGTGACCCTGCGCGAGCTGGCGGGGGGCGGGTTGATCATGTTGCCATCTTCGGTTTCGGACTTCGCGAATGGTGAACTGCGTGATCTGATCGGGAAAACGCAGCAATCCTCCGTCGCCTCCTCGGAGGGCCGTGTGAAATTTTTTAAGCTCGCCTGGGATGCAGTCGGATCGGAATTTGCATCGCGCCACACGCAATACGAAATGTTTTATGGGGGCGCTGCTTTTGTGACCAAGGGCCACAGCTTCCGGACGTTCGATTGGGATCGCTGCACGCAGCTTGTCGATCAAATGCTCGACAGCTATGCGCTTGAGGACGAAATCGTCAAGGCAAACCCTGTAGCCGCCTGAGGTGTTCCATGACAAGCCAGAAAGAGCATAAGGAATTCCATTCCGTGGATATGGATGACGAAGGCTGGCATTCGCCTCCCGGCTATCCCCTTGAGATCGAACAAAAGATACTTGCGGGCAGTCTCGACGAAAACCACATGACAGGAAATCGGACGCGACTGCTTCGATTCAAACCGGGCGCGTATACAACAATGCCGTTCGTGCATGACTATTGGGAGGAGGTATACCTGATCTCGGGGGATCTCGTCGTCGGCGGAGCAGATGATGCCCAGCGTGCGTCGAGCTTCTCGTCCAATACCTATGCCTGCCGGCCACCTGGGGTCTATCACGGCCCTTTCAGGTCGGAGACAGGATGTTTGTTGCTTGAGTTTCACTACTATTCCGGCCCACCTGCGCTATGATGAACCTGTAGATTGTGCTGGATGGCTGCAGCGCCGGAAGCTGATTGACAGCTTTTGGTGCGCAGAATGTTAATAGCGGACAGTTCGACCGGGCGGGATACTGACCCAAAGAAACCTGCGCCCACGATAGACTTAGTTACGCAAGAAGCGGACGGGTTTTTAGAATCCGTTCGCTGGGGAAGTCATCATGGCAGGTGGCCATCGCGGTCTTATCCGGCTCCGCATTCGCTCCGTGGCCGCGCTCGCCACCAGGAAATCTGCTTCGGCGGGGCGTCTCGCGTGATGATGAGAACTCTACGCTATAGGCCCTCTGAAATGACATTCGGAAGCAGATCGAAATTTGCTGAAGTCAGGGCGTCCTTCTCACCACCTGCTTCTCGCGATTTAGGCATAGCCGCCCCGCCCGGCCACGGCGCCCGTCAGGCGATGAGTGCTGCTTGCCTGCATCAGATCACAAACCCTGCCCGCCTCATCCTGGGTTCGACAGTCTCATGCAGCGGTTCTCATCCATGCCAGGAAGGACTCTCACCGCGGATCGCGGACTGTGGTGCATTCAGACGACACAAAAACTGTAGCCCGGTAGGGACGAGCGAGCCGTTTTCCAGTTCACGGCCGACCACGACTTCACTGCAGATCGCAATGCCTTGCCCGGCGACAACCGCATCGATCGCATGCAGTTCCTCGCGGAAGCTCAAATCTCAGGCTTTGTCCGGGATCAGCTCTGGATCGATTGAACGGGCCGTCGCTAGCCACCGGGACCAGGTGGGAGCGTCCGGATCCCGGTTCATCCAGTCAAAATGGATCAACGGATAACGCAGGAGATCAGCAGCACGCTCGATCGCTCGCCCGTCGCTTGCCAACAATAGGGGACTGCAAATGGAAAAAAAGGAATCGCGGCACACCTCCTGAGCGGCAAAGCCCAAAGGCGGACGCCGTGTGTAGCGGATCGCCACAGCCGCAGCGCCGGCGCGCAGATCGAGCAGCGCGTCCGTCCCGATGATCTCCAGCGGGATGGCCGGTTGGCCTCTCGCCATTTCGGTAACCGGGGCACCAGCCATCGGCTCGCGAAAGCGTTCGGACTTGTTACCCGCAATGGCGCTTGAACATTCGGCTCGGCGACTGCCGCAAGGGAGCCAGCGAGAAGATCAAAGCCGTTGCACAGGATAGGAAACAGGCGCGCTCCCGCACTCGTCAGCACGAGCGGGCGCGGCACGCCGAGCTCCACCGCGGCGGCCTTGAAGCTGCCGTGCCGAGCGACGGCCTCGAAGGCATGCAAGGCGCGCAGGGGCGGACAGTTTCTCATGTCAGCAGTGTAGATGAATTCCTCTCATCTAGTGCTAAGGATTTCGCTTTTGCAGAAGGTGGGTCCCTGTGAGACAGTAGTCCTGTTGGAACCGAGGGCGACAACGATGGAGATCCCACGACAGACCGATGCGCTATTGGGCCGATCCGATTCTTCGAGTACGGCGATCGAACAGCTACGGTCGTGCTTACGGGGCGAAGTGATTTTGCCGACAGATGCTGCCTACGATCAGGCGCGGGCGGTCTGGAACGGGGCGATCGATAAACGCCCCGCTGCAATTGTCTTTTGCGCCGATCCTGATGACGTCGTCCATGCCGTGACCTATGCCAGGTCACAAGGCTGTCTCGTGGCAGTTCGCAGTGGCGGCCACAACGTCGCCGGTCTGTCCGTCTGCGACGATGGGATGGTGATCGATCTATCGCGCATGAAGAAGATGGTCGTCGATCCCGAGCGCCGCATCGCCAGAGCCGAAGCTGGTCTCACCCTCGGCGAGTTCGACGCAGCCACACAAGCCCACGGTCTTGCAACGACCATGGGTGTCAACAGCGACACCGGCATTGCCGGCCTCACGCTCGGTGGAGGCTTCGGCAAGCTCGGGCGAAAGCACGGTCTGAGCTGCGATAATTTGATCGCTGCAGAAATGGTCACGGCTGACGGACAACTGTTGCGCACAAGCATCGACGAGCATCCCGAACTGTTCTGGGCCTTGCGAGGCGGCGGCGGCAATTTCGGCATAGTGACGGCGTTCGAATACCGGCTGCACCCGCTTGGCCCGACCCTTCTCGTGGGCTCGGTGCTTCACGCCTACAATCATGGGCGCGAGGCTATGCGGTTTTACGACAAATTCTCCCGTGACGCCCCGGACGAGGTCAGCGTCGATGCCGCGCTAGTCACACTGCCCTCGGGCGACCGTGCCTTCACCATCTCGGCTTGCTATGGCGGGGCACCCGAAGCGGGCGAATCCATCATCGCACCGCTGATGAAATTCGGACACCCTATCGAAAGCCGCCTTCAAGCCATTCCTTATCTTCAGATTCAATCGGCGGGCGACAGCCTTTTTCCACGCGGGCGACGCTATTACTGGAAAGCGCAGTTCCTGCGTGAGATCAGCGATGGTGCGATCGACGCGCTGCTCGACGGCTACGCGGGGGCTCCCAACCACTCATCCTTGCTAGTTTTCCAGCAGGTCGGCGGAGCAATCGCTCGCGTGCCCGCGTCACACTCGCCCTATGCAAATCGCGATGCGGCCCTTGACTGCTTCCCGATCGCCATCTGGGACAATCCGGCCGATGACGAGGCAAATATGCGCTGGGTGCGCGACCTGTGGAATGCGATCAGACCATTCTCCACCGGCGGCGTCTATGCCAACAATCTCGGTGATGAGGGTGATGAGCGCGTGCGTGATGCCTATGGCGCCAATTATGCGCGCCTTGCCGCCATCAAGAAGCAATACGACCCGACCAATTTCTTCCGATTGAACCAAAACATCAGGCCTGGATAATTCGGAATTCGTGGGGGAACCGTGCGCAGTCGCTGGACGATCCTTGCTGTCTTGTTTGTCGCCCGCACCTCGATGGCGTTTCAGTTTCAGAGCGTCGCCGCCGTCGCTTGCGAAAAGCTGGACTTATTCGGTGAACTCGCGACCAAAGACGCTGCGGCGACAGAGTTAGGCAGCTAAGTTCGGGGGTGTCTGGTTGCCAACGCTCCGATAACTATTGCCCTGGCCCGTCTTCGCAATCGCCACGATGACAGCAACGGGGTTCCCCTCACGACAGCTGACGACCTCATCGTCGCGCAGGGCAAGGTCGATCAATTCTTCAAGTCGCTCTGCTGCCTCGGCAATTTCGACGCAAATCGTCACCGCTGTTGCCCTTCTTACCAGACGCGCTCATGCAAAATCGCGTCGAACACAATATCGGTCGAGACGAAAGCGCAATGTTCAAGTCGTGCCTGGGCCGCCAGGATCCTATCCCAGGGATCGCGATGATCCCAGTCGAAGGCGGCGGCCAGTTCGGCATGCAGATCGCTGATGGCGAGTGTCTGCAATCCGCTGGCAGTCACTGCGGCCCGCAATTCCTGCGGCTTCAGGTCGAGCTTCTTCAGGCGCATCTTGTTGTCGAGCTCGTAGAAGGAGACGGCACTGACGAGGATGGTATTGGTCTTGTCCTCGATCAGCGATCGCGCTCTCGACGAGAGGCGATCGCTGCCAATGGTCCACCAATAGACGGCATGGCTGTCGAGCAGCACCTTCACGAGCGGTTGTCCCGATCGTCAGGCTTGCCTTGCCACACGCCAATGTCATCGTTCCAGTCGCCGGCGTCGATCCCCGCCTGTTCGGTGTCGTGATCATCGAAGAGATCGTCGGGAAGGCCGTGCTGGCGCAACAGCCCGAACGGTCGTTTGCCGCCAAGGTCGGCTGGACCGATGCGGGCATAGACTTGCGTGCCGCGCATGATGATGATTTCCTCGCCCTGGTTGGCGCGTTCGAGGACCTCGGCGAAATGCTTGCGGGCCTCGCTGATCTTGTAGCTGGTCTGCGGCATGGGGTCGGCCTCCGGAAAACACTGTTGGGCACGCTACCACGGCTTGGCAGAGCGTACAACCGTCTTGTACACATCACTTCCGATAAGGGGTACTTATCGCCGGCCGATCGCGGCGCAATCCCCGGCTGGGCGCTCAGTGCCGACGGTCTGTGCAGCCTCCGTGGCAAGGGGCCGTGCCGCCTGCGAGACGCAATCCGCGGAGGGCGCCGTAGCGCCTCGCCGAGTTTGCCGCCATCGACGCGGTACTGGCCCGATCCGAGGCCGCGCTGGCAGAAGCGACTGCGCCGGGCCGGTCATCAGTCTGGGGGCGGGATCCACTGGTCTACGATCTCGACTGGGACGAAGACGAGCGCCTTGATCAATGGCGAACGGTGCTACGCCAGTCGGAATTTCTGCCGCCAGTGCTGCAGGCGATCGTCGCGCTCGACACCTGAAACGAACTGGCCGTGCTCCAGCATGCACCCTGGCTCGGCCGGCTGCTGGCGATCGTCCAGGGGCTGATTGCGGCCGCCGAAGTCGGCCTGAAGGAGTACGATCGGTTGGCGCTGGCACGGCAGATGATGGAGCGAAAACTGACCGGCCGGCGCGCGTCGTCAAAGCTGCGGGAACTGATCGAGCTCGTCATGGCAAAACCACTCGTCTCGGCGGCCATGGTCACGAAGGTGCTCGACGTCACGCCGCAGACGGCCCGTCGCATCGTCGGCGAGCTCGGGCTGCGGGAGATGACGGGGAGGGGGAGGTTTCGAGCGTGGGGCATAATGTAGTGCAATACGCGGAATAGCTACTCAGTTGGGGTTTAGGTCCTAACGCAAGGGCTGCGTTGTCGTTGGCGGCCCGCATGAGGCTCGCATAGCCCTCCGGTGAGTGGCCTGTTGCTGGCTGCCAAATGCCCGCGAAACGAGGGGTCATCGTTGGCCAACGGCAATCTGAATTGTTCGTTTCCCAACTGCCTAGGGAGCGCGGATGCGTGAATCAAAACTGGGTGTTGACGGAGCTGGCCGCCTCGCCCGATCGACGAGCCGTTAGAGATGCCCCGGCAGTCTGGCACAACTGTTATCGCAATTAGCCGATCGTCGACTAACAAATCACACGGCAGCCGAGTCCGTCGCAGACCGCCATCGACGGCGGTCCTTTTACCGGGCAGGTGTTGAAGCGCTCTCTGTCACCTGCGCCTCAGAGGGCATTCGAGAGATCCTTTGATCCGTCACTAGTGTTCGTGGGCTCCCGTTCGCGCTGCATCAACAGCCGAGTTCAGCCTGCCTGCGTACGCCTGTCTTCTCGAAGATGTGGCTGAGATGCGCTCTGACTGTCGAGGCTGTGATGCCAAGCCGGACGCCGGCGGCCGCACGTCCGTCGCCCTTGAGAATCTCCATGGCAACATCGGCCTCGGCCTTCATTTGTCAGATATTTTTCGGCAGATATTCTCATTGGCTTCACAATTGTGTCCGCTTCGATTCTTTTGTTCTCATTTATTCCATTCAAGGAATATTACTCAAGCTTTACGCTCAGTCTAAAAGTAAGTGTTGACGCCAATATACTGCGCGAATTGATTTTGATTGCAGGATTTTACGCGTGCTTTGCCGAGGTTCTAAGCAAAGTTCTTTCTTCTATCTCTCTCAATAGAGGGACGTTGTAACTATGGACGATATTCTCAAAACAATAGATAAATACTTTGGTTATACGTCAGATACAGTTGGATCTCTAAATGAAGCGATTGCGCGCTTCTCCCTGTCCGCTGAGGGGGGGATCGAAAGCAGTCGAGTACTTTGGCTGAGGGGCGCACGAAATGCATCGTGCGGCGGTTCAGCCAAAAGCAACAGACACAAAACTGCCAGAAGTTCCATAATGTTGATTATCCGATCTATGGATTGTACACCGCAAAGTTGAAGTGTCCTGATCCTGCAAAGTAAGAATGTCACTCTCCCCAAGTTTTGATGACCTGGGAGATTGCGGATGGGACTGATTGCGATGAGCGAGCGTGATCTGCAGCGGATCGAGGTTTTGTCGAAGGTCGTTGACGGCCGGATGACGCTGGTGTCGGCGGCGCGTGTTCTTGATCTGAGCGAGCGCCAGGTGCGCCGGTTGCTGGAGCGGATCAGCACTGGCGGTGCGGCGTCGATCCGGCAGGCGATTTCCGACGTCGATGCGTGAAGTTGTTCAGACGCCGGTGGAAACGATCATCACGAGAGCAAAAGCGCCAGCGCTAATGCTGGCGTTGTGATCAATCGCTGCTGCCGAAAATGAGGCTTTGATAGGCCGCGAGCATCTCCGGATCCTCGACGGAGCCATGATGATGGAGTTGCCTCCAGGCGCCATCCATCCGAATGAACCAGCGGGTTGTTCGGAAGGCGACATCCAGACTGTTGCTGGCGGTGCGGCACTTACCCCGTTCGCGACCGACGAACAGATGCCAATCGTGTCCACCTTGGCTGGTGAAGTCGTGGAACGTGACGTTTACGGTGGCGGCGCCACCGAACAGTTTGGTATAGCCCCCCGCGATCTCTTTCCAACCGCGACGGATTCCACCGATAGGGTTGTCCATGCTCGGAGCCGCCCCAGGGAACCAGATCGCTTCAAGGCCCACCATATCGGCCGAATTGAATGCCCTGTAGAATTCGATCAGCGCATCCAAGGCGCCGCCATCCCCTGCCTTCTGTTCTGCACCCGTGATCTCTTCAAAACGTTCCTTCATGTCGAAACCTCTTTCCGGAAACTGTGGCGGGCAACGCCAATCTGCTGGCGTCGATCGGTCGACCTGAGGAAGGCGGGAACACGCCCAAAGAAACTAGGTCCCGCCAAGCCGACGAAGGCAGCATGCGCGGCGATGGTGGCGTAATCCATTGTACGATGGTGTCGGCGCAAACAACCGCCGCAAAGTCCCCGATGAGACGTTGGCGATACCATCGTACAATGGACTTCTGGCCAAAACGGCGCATCCTCGCCAAGCGGTCGGAGCAAGCGTATTGCGCTGCCGCGCCGCAAGTTGAAAGTTGTGATGCATTTACTTCGATTGGACGACGAGCCTGCTGTCTTCTCTGGGGACGAAGCACATGTATCGGATGATCTCGGCAATGACGAATGCAGCGCTTCCCGACGGCGGGGATATCGAGCGACCAACAGTCGTGGTTATCGACGACGACATATCAGTCAGGGAATCCCTCGAACTCCTGATAGTGTCCGCGGGCTGGCGGCCCCTACTCTTTGAATCCGCCCAGTCCTACCTTGCAACGCCTCTCTCCTCGGCTCCGTGCTGCCTCGTCCTCGACGTAAATATGCCAGGCCTGAACGGCCTCGATTTGCAGACCATGATCAACATGGGTGGCAATCGCATGCCCATCATTTTCGTCTCCGGCTTTGGCGATGTCCCGATGACCGTAAAGGCGCTCAAGGGGGGCGCGCTCGATTTCCTTACGAAACCCATCGACACGATGGCGCTTCTGGAGGCAATCCGATCGGCACTGGCGCGGAGCGAAGAAATGCTGCGCAATGACGAGGAGCTTCGACGGCTGCAGCGCTCGTACGAAACGCTGACCAAGCGGGAACGCGAGGTGATGATACGCGTGGTCAAGGGTCTCTTGAACAAGCAGGTCGCCTTCGACCTCGATATAAGCGAGATCACCGTGAAGGCGCATCGCGGCCAAGTGATGCGTAAAATGGACGCGCGCACCCTTCCGGAACTGGTGAACATGGCTGCAAAGCTCCGCCTCGGAGAAAGTGTCGAGACAGACTGAAGCGTCCAGCAGACCGATTATCGCGGCAGCGGACTTTCCTCGCACTTCGACTCTTTCGGATCGATAGAGGACTATCATCGCGACAGAGAGAGGTCGAGCGTCCCTTGGAGCTGCGTCATGGACAGGATCGGTGTGAGTGCGAACCGACCGACGCACATGGCGATGGCGAGGGATACCGATCCCGGAACGACGACGGCACAAGGGTTCGGATGGCGCCTCATGCTCAATTCCGTCGACCATGCTCAATTCCGTCGACGTTGAGGTGTTCGAGAGCGATCAGGCTCGGCGCTCGATCACCATCAACGCTGCTTCGTAGAGGTTCCGGGTGAGGTCGAAGGCACCCATCCTGGGCGCAAGTCTCGCCGACTGGCCCGCCCATAGGTTCGTGAAGTCGTTCCGGGACGCCTTTTCCGCTTGGGCGCGCACGGCAGACAGTGCGGCTCCGGCCGAGGGGAACGCCGGCACCGCCTGTGAGATTGGACCGAGTTCCTGCATGAGACGGTTGACGATCCCTCGGGCTGGGCGACCAGTGAACACGTTCGTGACCGCGGTGCTGTCGTCACCTGCCTCTGCGAGCGCTTGCGCGTGTACCGCCGGGATCTTCGCCTCCGGGCAGAACAGGTAGGCAGTGCCGACCTGAACCGCGGAAGCCCCGAGCATCAACGCCGCTGCAACGCCCCGCCCATCCGCGATACCTCCCGCTGCTATCACCGGAATCGCTACAGCATCGACAACTTGCGGAACGAGCGCCATCGTCCCGACCTGGGTGGCCATGTCCTGCGTGAGGAAGTTGCCACGATGCCCTCCGGCCTCCGAACCCATCGCGATGACGGCGTCGGCCCCATTCGCCTCCAGCCACACGGCTTCGGACACAGTCGTTGCCGAAGACACGACCTTCGCCCCGGCCGCCTTCACGCGGTCTACGAGCGTCTTGGTGGGCAATCCGAAATGGAAGCTCACCACTTCCGGCCTGTACTCTTCGACAACCTCGCAGAAGGCCTCATCGAACGGCGCACGACCCGCGCCGGAAACAGGAGCGGCTGGATCGAGATCGAATTCGACATAATATGGCGCCAGCAACGCCCTCCATCGCATCTGAGCGACCGCATCCACCGGAGGCGTTTGATGCGCGAAGAAGTTCACGTTCAGCGGCGACTTGATCGAGGCGCGTATGCTGAGGATCGCAGCTTTCAGTTGATCGACGCTCAATTGAGCGCTCGGCAGCGAGCCTAGTCCGCCAGCCTGCGCTGCGGCGACCACCATCTCGATGGTCGTGGCACCCGCCATGGGCGCCTGGATGATCGGAAGCTCGATGCCGAAAAGATCGAGAATGCGTCGGTCTGGCCAGCTCGTCATATCGGACACCGTCCCATTCGTGAGGTCGGATCCTGATAGATCAGTGGATGAGGCCAGTCTATTGCACCTGATGATCTGGCACCCGATCCAAAGGTATCGGGGACACCTTCGTACAATAGTGAGACGCCGAAATCCGCGAGATGGTGTCGTTACGGCGGTTGGCGACGATCGTTCCTACCCGCAACAGCAGAGACATGACTTTAAGTCCTAGCGAACCTGCCGCGCCTCGGCGGGCGAAGGATCCTGCGTGTCCTAATATGGAGGTGTATAATGAGCACGCGTAAAACAATCCTGATCACTGGCGCGTCGCAGGGGATCGGCGCCGGACTGGTGAGATCATTCCTCGAACGAGGCTACAACGTCGTCGGTACTTCACGCCGCGTCACGGAAGTATTAGTGCCCGATGCAATGGAACGCCTGGAACTCGTCGATGGCGACGTCGGCGATCCGGCAACCGCCGAACGCGTGGCGCAACGCGCAATCGAACGCTTCGGATCGATCGACGCGCTGGTGAACAACGCGGGCATTTTCTTCACCAAGCCGTTCCTCGAATATACGATCGATGACCTCCGGCAGCTTACCGCGACGAATGTGGAGGGATTCATCCATTTCACCAAACACGCAATCCGGCAGATGCTTCGCCAGGGATCGGGCGGAAGCGTCGTCACGATAACGACTTCGCTGACCGACCACCCGATCGCTGGCGTGACCGCGTCGTTCGCCATGATCACCAAGGGCGGCCTGAATGCCGTCACGAAGAGCCTCGCGATGGAGTTCGCCAAGGACAACATCCGGGTGAACGCCGTCGCTCCGGGCATCGTCGACACGCCGATGCATGAAAAGGATCCGAAGGACTTCCTGAAATCTCTCTCGCCAATGGGCACGATCACCGCCGTTCAGGAGATCGTCAACGGCGTGATCTATCTGACGGAATCCACCAACATCACCGGGGAGGTGCTGCACGTCGACAACGGCGCACATTTGGGAAAATGGTAGTCCCTGGCGCAGACGCACGATTGAGGGATCTTGGTATCGAGCTCCCTCCCCCGCCGACACCTTTCGGCGCCTATGTAGAGGCGGTCCAGGTCGGTCCGCTTCTCTTCCTGAGCGGCATGCTCCCGGTGATTGGACACGAAGCGATCTACCATGGGCGGGTCGGCCAAGGTCTTTCGATTCCCCAAGGCTACGACGCTGCCCGTGCCGCTTGCCTCAGCGGGCTCGCCGCGGCGAAGGCGCACCTGGGATCGCTGAACAAGATCAGCCGTATCGCCAAGCTCGGCGTCTACATCGCGTCGCCCGGCGATTTCCAGGAGCACCCGAAGGTTGCCGACGGAGCATCCGAGCTTCTGCGAGATGTCTTTGGCGCGTCGTTGGTTCCGCCCCGCATCGTCCTTGGCGTCTCCAGCATTCCGTTGGGAATGCCGGTCGAAATCGAACTCGTGCTCGAGATCGAATCCTAGCCACGTCGTTCGCCACAACCCGAATGGAGGTATTCATGAAAGTCAGATCAACCCTCTCGACAGGTGCGGTCATCGCGTCGTCGAAATTCCTGACCGCCGCCGCAGTGCTCATGCTTCCCGCGCTCGCTCTTTCCGGGCAGACAATGGTCGCAGAGAAAACTGATCGTCCCGCCGACGCCAAGTCACAGCCGACGAGCGAGAAGCCGCAGATCCGGATCGAGAAGCGCACACCCGCATATTGGCGCGTCACCTTCGACAATCCACCCTTCAACATATTCGGGCCGGAGACCATTCCGCAGATGGAGAAGGTCGTCGAGGAGATCGAAACGGATCCGAACCTGAGGGTAGTCGTCTTCGACAGCGCGGTGCCGGGCTTCTTCCTCACCCACTATAACTTTACCCCCGCGCTCTCCGAATCCACGAGCCTTCCCTATGGGAAGACCGGGCTCCACCCCCTGCCGGACATGCTCGTTCGCATCAGCAAGGCGCCTGTCGTCTCCATCGCCCTCATCCGCGGGCGAGCCACGGGCGTCGGCAGCGAATTGGCGCTCGCCAGCGACATGCGGTTTGCCAGCAAGGAGAATGCAATCCTTTCCCAATGGGAGGTCGGAGCGGGTTTCGTTCCGGGTGGTGGCCCGATGGCGCGCCTCCCGCGTCTGATGGGCCGCGGCCGTGCGCTCGAAGTGCTTCTCGGCTCCGATGACATCAACGGCGAGCTTGCCGAGGAATACGGCTACGTCAACCGTTCGTTCGACGACGACAAGCTCGACCCGTTCGTAGATGCGCTCGCCGCCAGAATTTCTGGTTTCGACCGCCAGGCGATTGCCGATACGAAACGGCTCGTCGATTTCGCCAGCCTCCCGAGCGATCCGGAAATCGGAGCGGGCTGGGACGCCTTCATCCAGTCCGTCCAGCGCCCGGTGGCGCAGAAGAACATCGGCCGCCTGATGGAAATGGGGCTGCAGACGAACCCCGACATCGAAGCGCGCCTCGGGCATTACACCCAGACTTTGGCCGACAAGTAGGCCAAAGCCGCGCCCGCGCGTCGGAACGGCAGGTCGCGCGGGCGCACATCCTGCCAGTCGTCCACTCAGAGAAATCGCGCGGTTCCTAGCCGCGGAGATCTTCCGCACCGACAACCCAACCAGCGATGGAGAAGTCACATGCACAGCATCGAAAACCAGATCGTTGATTCCAGTTTTTCGGCAATCATCAACGCACCGATCGAACAGGTGGATATTCCGAAGTGGTGCTTTACCCTGCCTGAGAAGGAATACCAGGGCTGCTCTCCGGCGCACATCGCTGCGGGCTTCACGACGGCGCCCGACGGCACGCGCATGTCGATCAATGTCGAGACGATCGGCGGAAGCCTGATGGTCCAGCATTACCTCGAAACCCTCGGCGAGAAGGATCATCTCATTCTTGATTCCGATTCCGACGTGTTCACGCCAAATGGCCGCGTAACGATCCACGTCACCTGGGAGCTCAGCGTCAAGAAACTGGACGCGGGTCGATGCGAATTCACCAACCGCGTCAGGTCCTATGCAACGGACGAGATGATGGCCTTCCTCGACCACCAGGGCATCCCCTTCGAGATCTTCCGGACGCAGCGGCAACCGATGTCAATCGCACACAACAAGGGCGAAACTCCCCTGTTTGCAGCAAGCATCCAGCGGGCGGCGCTGAAGAACGCCGCCTCCACGAAAGCGGCCTGATCATCGGAAGGAATACCCCATGACACAACTGTCTTTCGACCGGAATAATACAGGTCTGCTGGTGGTCGATCCGTACAACGACTTCATTTCCGAAGGCGGCAAGATCTGGCCAAGGATCAAGGAAGTGGCCGAGGCGAACAACTGCGTACCGCACATGCTCCAAGTGCTGAACGCGGCGCGCGAGGCGAAGCTTCGCGTCTTCTATGCTATGCATCATCGGTATCGCGCCGGCGATTACGAAAATTGGAAGTTTATCGCTCCTATCCAGCGCGCGGCATGGCATCGCAAAAGCTTCGAGTTCGGCACCTGGGGCGGAGAATTCCGCGCCGAGTTCGTGCCACAGCCGGGCGAAGTCATCGCCTCCGAACACTGGTGCTCCAGCGGCTTCGCCAACACCGATCTCGATCTCGAGTTGAAGCGGCATGGAATCCAGAGGCTCATCGTGATCGGGCTCGTCGCGCATACCTGCATCGAGGCGACCGTGCGCTACGCCGCCGAACTCGGATACGACGTGACCGTCGTCAAGGACGCGGTAGCCGATTACTCGCAGGAGATGATGCATGCCGCTCTGGAGGTCAACCTTCCCAGCTATGCCAGCGCTATCGTCGACACAAGGGAAGCCATCGAAGCGATCGCCCCTACACAAGCGGCGTAAGCTTGCATCTCGGCGGCCACCAGAATCTGGCGGGCGTTCACGGACGCACGCCGAATCTCCCATCAAAATCGAAAAGTAATACTTTTTAACCCTCAAGGGTTGGCATGCCCTTCGCCGGCACCTATGTGAGTTCGACAGCCAAATGCCGCCGACCTATGTCGATCCTCCCATATGGTACAGAGAGGCGGTCATGGCTCCCAATTCGAAAGGATCCACATGACATTCTCCGGCGACCTTCTCATCGGCGGCGCAAACGTGCGTGGCGCGGCTGCGACCTTCTCCGCGATAAACCCTGCCAACGGCAGTGCAATGGACCCGACTTTCGCGGGCGCGACGAAGGAGCAGGTGGAGATGGCGACGGCTTTGGCGTGGGCCGCGTTCCCGGTCTACAAGGAGACGACGCTCGAAGATCGGGCGCACTTCCTGGAAGCCATCGCTGAAGGCATCATCGCACTCGGCGACGATCTCATCCTGCGAGCGATGGACGAAACTGGCCTGCCGCGCACACGAATCGAAGCCGAGCGCGCCAGAACTGTCGGACAGTTGCGCCTGTTCGCGAAAGAGGTGCGCGACGGCAAGTTTCAGAAGCTTCGCTTCGATCCGGCCGACGCTGACCGCAAGCCTGTTGCTAAACCGGACCTTCGACTGAGAAACATTGCTCTCGGTCCGGTCGCCGTATTCGGAGCATCGAACTTTCCTCTAGCATTCTCTGTTGCTGGCGGCGACACAGCCTCGGCCCTCGCCGCCGGCTGCCCGGTTGTCGTCAAAGCACACTCTGCCCACCCCGGAACGTCCGCGCTCGTTGGCAAAGCAGTCGTGGATGCCGTCGCGGCATGCGGTCTTCCACCGGGGACGTTTGCCCTTTTGTTCGATGCAGGATTCGAGGTGGGACAGACCCTCGTCGCCGATCCCCGGATCCGTGCCGTCGGATTCACCGGTTCGCGCCGCGGCGGTACCGCGCTGATGAAGATCGCGTCGGAGCGGAAGCAACCGATACCTGTCTACGCCGAGATGAGCAGCATCAATCCCGTCATTCTTTATCCGAGCGCGCTTCGCAATCGCGGATCCAAGATCGGAACATCGTTCGCAACCGCTCTAACCCTGGGCGCGGGCCAGTTCTGCACCAATCCAGGCCTGATCATCGCCGTCGACGGTCCTGGACTCGATGCGTTCATCGAAAGTGCCAGTGCAGCGATTTCGGAAGCGCAGGCCCAGACCATGCTGACGGGCGGCATCTGCGAGGCCTACCGCAAGGGTGTGGCAAGGCTGTCGTCGTCATCGTCGGTCTCGCAGGTCGCTGCGGGGAAGAACGGAACTTCCTATCAGGCCGCGGCCGCGCTCTTCGAAACGACTGCCGCAGCATTCCTCTGCGATCCCGCGCTTCAGGAAGAAGTCTTCGGCGCCTCGGGACTGATTGTTCGCTGTAAGCACGAAACGGAGCTACGTGAAGTCATCGAATCCTTGGAGGGTCAGTTGACGATCGCCCTGCACGTGGATGCCGAGGACATCGCGGCCGCCTCGACGATCATCCCGCAGTTGGAGCTTCTCGCGGGCCGACTTCTCGTCAACGGCTTCGGAACCGGGGTCGAGGTATCCCCGGCGATGGTCCATGGGGGACCGTATCCGGCCACGTCAGACGGTAGATCGACCTCAGTCGGGACACTGGCGATTTATCGCTTCCTGCGGCCCGTTTCCTACCAGGACTTCCCGGCGGAGCTGCTTCCGGAGCCACTTAGACGGTCATAAGCGCACTCGGGCGGTCGACGAGGACGTCGGGCAGGCGTGAACTGCCTCCCCGACCAACTTCATCTCCGAAGATCAGAGTTCGGCTGCCTTGGCTGCCATTGTCGCCTTCGCCCACCATACGAGTTCGTCGAGAGCGATCTTTGCCGACGGCAGAAGGTTTGCCTCGATCTCCTCGATCGGCTTGTTGCCGCCCATCGGGAACACTGCAAAGAAATCGCTTCCGCCAATGTGAACGGCAGCGTGCGTGGAGACCATCTGCAGTTCCACGCCGATACCCCTGATGTGCTCGAGCGCGTGCGAGCCGCCAGTGCTGCCATATGCGATCGCGGTGAACGGCTTGCGGTTCCACTCCGTGTAGGCCTGATCGAGCGCGTTCTTCAGCGCCCCGGTGATCGAGCGATTGTATTCCGCGACGACGAAGATGTAGCCGTCATACTGCCCGACGGTCTTCTGCCAGCGGACCGCTTCCGGATCCCGGCTAGGCGCCCATGCATTGGATGCCACCTCATGAAAGAACGGCAGCGGATGGTCACGCAGGTCGACCACCTCCACATCCATGTCGTCGCGGGCCTGCGCCTGCTTCAGCATCCATTGCGCTGGTTTGTCTCCGAAACGGGTCGACGGGTCGAGCCGATCGTGACGGCGATTTTTGGTTTGGAAGCCATGCGATCCTCACTCCTGTTGGTTTCTGTCTATGGCCCTCGTTCGAGGGTTAGTCGTCGTTCAGGTCATCGGCGTACGCGTAGAGCCCTGGCGAACCTCCGGTCATTAGGAAGAGGACGTTTGATCCCGACGCGATGGTGCCGCTGTCGAAATCGGAAAGCATGCCGGCGAATGCCTTGCCTCCATAGACGGGGTCGACAAGAAGGCCTTCCGTGCTGCCGAGCAGCCTGACAGCCTCGGCCATCTCCTGTGTCGGAATGCCATAGCCACCTCCGAGCTGCGTGCCGCTGATCCTGAGATCGCCCGGCCCCACCTGCTCCTTCCTGGACATAAGCTGCAGAACCGAATTGACCTTGTCGACGGTAGCGGCAATGCAGGCATCAACGGGTGATAGGACGGTGTGAGCCAGTATTCGGGAGGGCTCGCGGTCTGCGACCAGCATTCCCGCCGCAAGCCCCGCATGCATTCCACCGCTGCCGTTCGGAATGACTATCTGGTCGAATTCCATTTCCAGTTCGGCAGACTGCATTGCGATCTCGAAGGCGCAGTCCACATAGCCTAGGCACCCAACCGGTGTTGAACCACCAAGGGTGGCCACAAAAGCCTTGCGCCCGGACGCGGCGAGCTCGGACGCCCGGCGCGAGGCGAACCAACCGGCGTCGTCTCCCCGCTTCAGCACGTGCAAGCGTGCTCCGAACAATCGATCCAGCAGAACATTCCCATTCTCCTGATAGATCGCCATGTCTCGAGGAACCATCTGTGCGAGAACCAGTTCGCATGCCAGACCGGATCTGGCACACGCCGCGGCGGCGAGCCGGGCGAAGTTCGATTGGACTCCTCCTATCGCCACCACGGTGTCGCACCCCTCGGCCGCGGCCTGCCCTATCAGGAACTCGAGCTTGCGCAGCTTGTTGCCGCCGCCGCCCAAACCCATCAGGTCGTCCCGCTTCGCCCATATCGATATACCTTTTGCCCGCGCGCCCAGAACACTCTCGAGGCGGTCCAGGCGCTGAATGGGCGTCGGACCCTCAATCAGGCGAGTGTGCGGAAAGCGGCTTAGGAGCGGTGTCTTAGGCATCGCCTTATCTCCACGACGGTTGGTGTGCGGCACGACTGACTGACTCAGTCGGTTCTGCTTGCAGTCAGCTCTCCGGTCACGAACTGAGCCCGTCCCATACCGAACGACCAGTCCTCGTCTGAATTCTCTACAATCGAGACCATGACATCGGATGGATCGATGCCGCATTCGATGCGAAACGACCGGGCAAGCGTTTCGTATAGGACCAGCTTCATCGTGCGTGACCGGACGCGACTGATGATTTCGACGAGAACGAATCTTTCGGACCTATCCATCCCGAGGCCGGTATCAAGGACTTGAAGATGCGATTTCTCGTGCTCCTCCAATATCTGATACCGATCTCGGCGCGGAATGCCGAACGCCTCGACAACGACATCGTGGGCGACGTCGAGCAGCGTTTGAAGTTCGTCGACGCTGCGCCCTTTGAAGACGTGGATCCTTACCAGTGGCATTGGTCATCTCCTTCATCGGTGCGGTGCTTCTTCACGAGGCGGATCCGCATCCCGCTGCCATGCAGCTCGTACCGGAAGTCCGAGAGCTGAGATCACCCAGATTGCGACCCCCGCCACCTTCGGAAGGAGCGAATGCAGACGTCGTCCGCGACACATTTGAGCATGATGCCAGCACTCCTATCATCGTGGCGAGGACGAGCGCTTGCCGTCCCACTAACACCCACGATTTGAGGGCTATCCGCAACTTAGACTCCGGTATGGGACACTCCGGGCGTGGTATCTTGGGAAATCGCCGCAGTGCGATATCGCGGCGCCGGAACGTTCCGCGACAGGTTCGGCATCAGCTTCTGCCTCGCCGCCTCGTATGCGTCCCAGTCATCGGCGTCCGGAACGGATGGAAGCGTCACCAGTTCCCCCATATCCAGGCCCGCGAGAGCGGCGTCCACAGCGTCGTCGGCCTTCATAACGATACTGTATGGCAGATGCTGGAGCGATCCGCCCGAAGCCTCCCAGAAGGGAGTCTCCACGGCCCCGGGAAGGACGGCCTGAACGCGAATGTTCTTTTCGGCGAGTTCCTTGTGCAGTGAGAACGTCAGCGCGAGAACGAATGCTTTCGTGGCGCCGTAGACGCCGTTGAGAATTTCGGGGGCGAGAGCAAGCGCCGAGGCGACGTTGATGATGGTACCCCTCTCCCGCGCCACGAAGGAAGGAGCGGCCGCATACACCAGGCGGGTCAGCGCCGTAACGTTGATGCGGATCATGCGCTCCATGTCCTCGATGTCCGATACGAGCAGCGGCTGGACGGCGCCGACGCCGGCGTTGTTGACGAGCATGGTGATCGATGGGTCGCTGCGAAGAACCCCCTCGATCTTGAGAAGGTCTTCCCTGGCACCGAGATCGGCTCGTAGGGTCGTCACGCGCCGCCCAGTCCCGCGAGTGATGTCTCCGGCCACATGCGTAAGGCCGTCTTGGCTGCGCGCCACGAGTACGAGATCATAGCCTCGTCCGGCGAGCCTATCGGCATAGATCGCACCGATACCTGAAGATGCACCTGTGATCAGAGCTGTTCCGATGGAGGATTGCGTCATCTAGCGTCTCCGTGCTGAGCGTCCGTGGGCGTGCTGCCCATCCTGACTGTTGGCGTTTATCGTCATAGGGATCGTTCGTAGCTCGCCCAGAAGCCATTGAACAAAGGTATCGGCGATACCTTGGAAGGGTTTTTCCGGCCGATCCTAGAAAAGAACCGACACCATCGGACAATGGACGCGACCGGTGCGTGAGGGCATCGTCACGCCGTCTGCGGAGTGTCCGCATTGTGACTTTGAGGAAGAAGGCGAATGACCATGCAGGAGCGCAACACCCAGTCTGCCACCGCCGTGACCGACATTGAGATGAAACTTGAGGTGGTCGTCGTACCGGTATCCGACGTCGATCGCGCAAAATCCTTCTACAGGGGCCTTGGCTGGAGACTCGACGCCGACGTTTCAGGCGCAGACGGCTTCAGGGTCGTCCAGGTGACGCCTCCCGGGTCGCCTTGCTCAGTCATCTTCGGAAGAAACGTCACTGCGGCCGCCCCGGGATCAGCCCAGGGGCTCCATCTCATCGTCTCAGACATCGAGATGGCCCATGCGGCACTCGCCGCGCGCGGCGCTGAAATGAGCGGGGTCTTCCATGACGCGGGTGGCGTGTTCCACCACAAGGGCACCGAAGGGCGCCTCCCAGGCCCGCACCCGTCTCGCGCCAGCTATGGCTCGTTTGCCTCCTTCAGCGATCCTGACGGAAACGAATGGCTCTTACAGGAAGTGACCGCGAGACTTCCCGGCCGCATAGAAGCCACGGGTGCCGCCTTCAGCTCAGCCGCCGATCTTGCGAACGCGCTTCGTCGTGCCGCCGAAGCCCATGGCGAACATGAGAAACGTATGGGTGGGAAACACGACGATGCATGGCCGGACTGGTACGCCGAATATATGGTGAGCGAGCAGTCGGGCGGTCACCTCCCGACTTGATGGTGCCGAGGGGCGCGGAATGAGCCCAACCCGGGACGGGTGCCACCGCACGATGGCTCATTTTCTGCCGATACCGACACTATTGCACAATAGATCGATAGCGTAGGGTAATGCACTATGCGATGACGACGTCGTCTCGCAAACGCATCGAGCGACGTCAGACGGTCATCGATTACGACAAGCATCTCGGATGTTCCAACTCAGGGCACGGACAACGCAAGATAGCCCCAGCGCGACAAAGGCGGCTCCATATGACGGCCAAGCGCGCGCTGGTATCAGTCGTCGATGACGACGAGTCCGTCAGAGAGTCGCTTCCGGACCTGATCCGGATATTCGGATTTGACATCCGCGCCTTCTCCTCTGCCGCTGAGTTCCTGGATTCTGAGTGGCTATCAATGACGGACTGCCCGATACTGGATGTCGCCATGCCCGGCATGTCCTGTCCCGAACTCGAGGAGGAGTTGATCCGGCGCGGCGAGCGAATTCCGGTCGTCTTCATCACGGCCCACAAGGACGAGAATGATCGCATTCCGCTGATGGAGAATGGGGCGGTTGCATGTCTGTTCAAGCCATTCAGCGATATCGCCTTGCAGGAAACGCTCGATAGAGTGTTCGCCCGAGGGTCGCCAGCGCAACTGCGGGTTCCGGCACAGCTCAGGCACGTCCGACACCATAGGTTAATATACGGCAGCTTGCGGAAGCCATACAGTGCAGGAAAAGGGCAGGTCAGCCCTTGAAAGGACAGGCATGCAGACGGAACTCGGTCGGGTTCTCGACACGCTCCCCGGGATGGTCTTCAGTGCCCTCCCGGATGGTCGGATCGATTTCGTGAACAAGGACTTGGCCAACTTTTCCGGCGTCTCGATGTCCGAGACGAATACATGGGAATGGCCGGTGCAAGGGGCGCCTGCGGAGGCGTCAATGATTACTGAACGGTTTCGGTCAATGCTATCAGTGGATCAACCATTCGAGATGGAGATTCCAACCTTGCGGGCTGACGGCGAGCGCAGCCTTCTGAGGA
Source organism: Rhizobium tibeticum (assembly GCF_900110205.1). GTDB lineage: Bacteria > Pseudomonadota > Alphaproteobacteria > Rhizobiales > Rhizobiaceae > Rhizobium > Rhizobium tibeticum. The sequence continues at coordinate 29,680 of NZ_FOCV01000029.1, forward strand.
TCCGGTGCAAGCCCATGCTCACAGACGGCAAGGTCCAGAAATGGTATGGTCTTGCCGCCGAACGTGAGCTTGCAAGCACGGATAGTCGTACCGAGCACGAAACGGACTTTCAGCGCATCGTGGATAGCATTCCTGTTCCAGTCGCGGTCACCACACCGACTGGAGACGTTGAAGCATTGAACAATCCTGCTCTCGAATACTTCGGCATGACGCTGGAGGAACTGAAGAACTGGAAGGCGATTGAAGTCGTCCATCCCGAAGACTTGCAGCAAACCATCGCCGATCAGCTCGAGGCGCACAGGACCGCGATCTTCTACAATGTCGAAAGCCGTCATCTCCGTTCGGACGGCGTCTATCGCTGGCACAATGTCCTAGGCTTGCCCTTCAAGGACCGTGAAGGAAATATTCTACGTTGGTTTCATCTTCTCGTTGATATTGATGATCGCAAAAAGGCTGAATTGGCGCTTGCCGCGCGCGAGCGCGAAGCGCAACTCGTATTGGAAAGCATCCCGGCCGGGATCGCCGTCCTGGCTCCGGATGGAAAGGTCGAGGCGATCAACGGACCGCTGTTGCGGTACTACGGACGCGCGCTCGAGGAGCTGCGCGATTGGGGCAACACGGATGTTGTGCATCCGGACGACATGCCCCGAATGATCGCAGCCGTGTCGGATGCCGTCGCATCCGGATCTCCGTATGATAGAGAGGTGCGTCTGCGGCGCGCCGACGGAACATATCGCTGGTTCCAGGTCACCGGACATCCCTTGAAGTCGGAGGATGGCAAGATCATCCGGTGGTACGCCCTTCACATGGACATCGACGATCGGAAGCAGGCAGAAGAAGCGCTGGCGGAACGTGAGCGCGAATCGCGATTGGTCATCGACGGCATAGCGGGAATGATTGCGATCTTTTCGCCGGACGCGAAACTGATTGGCGGCAACCAGCAGATAATCGACTATTTCCAGCGCCCTATCGAGGAGCTCGACAACTGGGCAACGAATGGGATCACTCACCCCGACGATCTGCAGATCTGCATCGACAGTTTCATGGGAGCCATCGCGACCGGAGAACCCTATGACTATGAGACGCGCTTCCTCAGGCATGATGGAACATGGCGCTGGTTTCAGCTTCGCGGGTTGCCATTGCGAAACACGGACGGTCAGATCGTGCGTTGGTATGGCCTGCTGACGGATATAGACGATCGAAAACGGACAGAGGAAAATCTCCGCAGAAGCGAAGCGTTTCTTGGCGACGCCCAGCGGCTCAGCAAGACAGGAAGCTTCTCGCTCAAGCTTGGCACCGACGAGGTCACGTGGTCGGCGGAAACCTATCGCATCTTCGACGTCGATTCTTCCACAAGGGTGACGCTGCGCACTATTCTGTCGCGCCTAGATCACGACAGTTTCGCAAGGGTGCAGCGCGTCCTCGAACGCGCGCGCGAAGGAAATGGTGACTTCGACTACGACATTACGCTGGTTATGCCCGACAAGTCGATGAAGAACGTTCGCGTGCTGGCTCACAGCGAGCGAAACAAGGATGGCGAGCAGGAACTGACTGGCGCAGTGCAGGACGTGACTGAAAGCCGGCGGGCAGAAGAGACACTCAACCAGGTTCGGTCCGAGCTCGCCTATGTTACGCGGGTGACAAGTCTTGGCGTGCTGACGGCGTCGATCGCCCATGAGGTCAATCAACCTCTTGCCGGGATCGTCACCAATGCGAGCACGTGTCTTCGGGTCCTGGCCGCGGAACCGCCCAACATGGAAGTCGCGAAAGATACGGCTCGCCGTATGATCCGCGATGCCAACCGGGCCGCGGAGGTGATCGTCAGGCTGCGGGCGCTGTTCAGCAGAAAACCTCCGATCATCGAGCCGATCGACATGAACGACATCGCAAGCGAAGTGATCGCTTTGGCACTGAGCGACCTCCAGCGGGCGCGTGTGTCGGTCGAGACAGAATTCGGCCATAGCCTGCCACCCGTCGCTGGCGCCCGCGTCCAACTCCAGCAAGTGATCATGAACCTGCTGCGAAACGCCATAGAGGCTCTGGCCGGGATCAACGATAGACCGAAGAAAATCACAATCAATACCCAAGCAGACCCGGCAGGTGAGGTGCAGGTCTCCGTGAGTGACGACGGTGTCGGATTCGGCTCGCAGGAGATGGGACGGATCTTCGACGCTTTCTATACCACGAAACCGGATGGCATGGGCATCGGGCTATCGGTCAGTCGTTCCATAGTCGAAAACCACAATGGACGGCTGTGGGCAAAAGCAAACAATGGCCCTGGCGCAACAGTTGCGTTTGCCATTCCGATATATGAGGTCGCCAGAGAGTCTTGCGACCTTAAAGATAAAGACAGGTCACAGTCGCCCTTCGGGACAGTTCGATGAGGAAGCGATCGAAGCTCGTATCGGTGATCGATGACGACGAGTCTGTTCGAGAAGCTCTCCCAGACCTGCTCCGGTCGTTCGGCCTATCCGTCGAAGCGTTTCCTTCTGCGGAGGCGTTTCTCGGATCGCAGGCACTGGAGGCCAGCGACGGCATCATCCTAGACGTGGCGATGCCGGGCATGACGGGACCGGAACTGCAAAGGGAACTACGAGACAGAAACCTACAAATTCCGATCATTTTTGTGACAGCGTTCGCTGACGAGATGGTGCGCGAGCGTGTGATACGGGACGGGGCGGTGGAGTGCCTGTTCAAGCCGTTCAGTGACGACGAGCTGCAGAATGCGCTTCGCCTCGCCTCGCTCGTGATCTGACGGTTCACCTTGGTCCCCTCGCGGTATCGGTATTGAGGGAACTGTTGTGGACTCTTGACGAAAAGCGATGTTCGGAGAGATCTCGAGTTCGTCGTTGTTGCGTGGCTTGCACTGAGCAACGTACAACATCGTAGATACCAAAGTATCGGCGATACCATAGTGCAATGGTTCCCACGCCCGTTCAGTGTGACTTTCCTCCCCCTCAACCCCGGCAAACACGTAGGAGGATGCCATGTCCCGTATACAGCCCGAAGTCACACGTCGAACTCTTCTTGCCGCCGCCACAGCCGCAGGCGCGGTGGGTATGCTTCCGGGAACACTCGCCGCTTCGACCACGAGTCCCGATATCAGACCGTTTAAGTTCTCGGCTACCGACGAGCAGCTTAAGGATCTTCGACGTCGTGTTGAAGCCACCCGCTGGCCGGACCGCGAGACGGTGTCCGACGATGGGCAGGGTGTGCGGCTCGATACGATCCAGAAGGTCGCCAAGCGCTGGCGGGCGCATGACTGGCGCAAAGTCGAGGCACGGCTGAATTCCTTCCCGCAGTTCATGACCGAGATCGACGGGCTGGACATTCACTTCATCCATGTGAAGTCCCAGCATGAAAAGGCGCTGCCTATTATCATCACCCATGGCTGGCCGGGTTCGATCATCGAGCAGATGAAGATCATCAAGCCGCTGACCGACCCTACCGCCTTTGGCGGCACCGAGGCCGATGCCTTCCATGTCGTCATTCCCTCATTGCCGGGCTACGGCTTCTCGGGCAAGCCGAAGGAAAAGGGCTGGAACCCGCCACGCATCGCCAAGGCCTGGGCCGTGCTGATGCAGCGCCTCGGTTACACGAAATACGTCGCCCAGGGCGGCGACTGGGGCAATGCCGTGACCGAACTCATGGCGGTGCAGGAGCCTGCGGGCCTCATCGGCATCCATACCAACATGGCCGCCACCGTACCTGCCGACATTGCAAAGCTGCTGTCAGCAGGGGCGCCTGCGCCGGCAGATCTCTCGGCCGATGAAAAGCGAGCCTACGAGCAGCTCGACGATTTCTACAAGAACGGCCTCGGCTATGCGATCGAGATGAACAACCGCCCGCAGACGCTTTACGGCATCGTGGATTCGCCGATCGGCCTCGCCTCTTGGATGCTTGATCACGACATCAGAAGCTACCGGATGATCGCCCGATCCTTTACCGGGGAGACGGAGGGTCTGACGCCCGACGATGTCCTCGACAATGTCACGCTTTACTGGCTGACCAACACGGCGATCTCGTCTGCACGACTCTATTGGGACAATGCGCATTTTCCCTCGGGCGGCTTCTTCGATCCGCGCGGCATCAAGATCCCGGTCGCCGTCAGCGCCTTCCCGGATGAAATCTACCAGGCGCCGCAGAGTTGGGCGGAAAAGGCCTATCCGAAGCTCATCCATTACAACAGGCCGGAAAAGGGCGGGCATTTTGCCGCCTGGGAACAGCCGGAGCTGTTTACCGACGAGCTGCGCGCCTCCTTCAAGTCGCTGCGCGACGAAACCTAAGGCGGCACTAACTCGATGACTCCTGGTTCTTTTCCACCTCGGTGTATCGAACTACTCAGCCGGAGAAGTCACCTCTGATGCTGCGGACGTTCCAACGGCATCATGAACTTTCCTACTCGCTTCCGCGGGGGCCACGATACATCTGCGCTGCTTGATCGGAGACAGATAATGAAACTTCCTTTTGCAATTGCTGAAATCACTTGCCTCATGTTGTTCGCAACAGCATCAGCTCCGCAATTATCAGCAACAGAAACAAAGACTCCTGCTGCATCGATCGATCGGCTGTACCGGGTCGACTGCGGCCACTCACTCGCGAATGACGAGTCCGTCTGGACGCCCGGCGAGAATAAGGGCAAGTCGATTGAATTCTCCTCGACATGTTATCTCATCCAGCACGGTGGCGAGTACATCATGTGGGATACCGGGGTGCCCGAAAGTGCAATCGGCGATCCAAACGGCTGGTCGACGCTCCCCAAGCTCATAGTTTATCATCTCGACAAGACAATTTCCTCTCAGCTTGCCGAAATTGGACTGAAGCCAGCGGATATCGACTACGTCGTCGTGTCACATACCCACGGCGATCACATTGGAAATGTCGGGCTTTTCCCCGACGCGACCGTTGTGATGCAGCAGGCTGAATACGAGTGGATCAATTCGCCTCCACCATCAGACCCTAACCTCAACACTCTCGTGCAACTGGCTCGGAAGCTCCTCGGACATCCTCGCCGCCTCGCATTGGTGACGGGAGACGTCGATCTATTTCGTGACGGCAGCGTCAGATTGCTATCGACGCCGGGGCACACTCCCGGCAGCCAGTCGCTGATGGTCCATCTTGCCAAAACTGGCTACGTTATCCTGTCCGGCGACGTGGCGCATCTCGAGGATAATTTCGAGCGAGACATCGTTCCCGCGCTGAATGTCGACAAGCCCGAATCCATCTCCTCGATGGACCGGATCAAAGAGATTATGCGCGAATTCAATGCGCAACTCTTCATCAATCACGACAAACATCAAGCCGACGGGCTCAAGCTTCTGCCGGACTATTACGACTGAGCGGGCATCACCAGCGCCCTATACATTTCGACTTTCCCAATGTCCTGAGCGCGCAACCTGCGCCTTTTGCCAATGATCCAGGAGGACGCCATGGCTGCTGACTTATGCGGAGCAATACCAGAAAGTACCGAGCGGATATCACTGATGGGCTTGCGCTCGCTGATCGGCTCGCGCGCTCAGCACAGTTCGGGATACTATATCAGCGGATGAGTTCCTGAGGACATGGAAGCTTCAGAGCACGATAGATGAAACGGCGACAGACTTCGCAATCGCTCGGGCGCTTCGGGTACCTCCAGAAGGGTTAAAGGCAAATTCGCCAGTGTAGCCAAGCTGGAAATCAATCCCCTCCTCGAGCAACCTGTCCCGAAGCCCTCCCCAGTCGCCTAGCAGCCAAGACTTTTCCTCTCCCGACAGGTGATCGAGTTGTCGGCCACCCGGTACGAGGTCATTTGCCCACCCCCTCCCCGGCTCAAATGACGCGAAAGCGACTGACGCCAGCAGGAGGAAATTCGGGAGATTCGATCGGATCATTCGTCGAGATCTCTTGGGTACATTCGGGGTAGCTGACTGTTGTCACTCGCCCTCGACGCCGTCCATTGCACCATGGTGTAGCTCGGCCGAAGTTCTGCCATCAGAGATCAGAGGCAATACCTTAGTATAGTGTGCTTGGTGCAAGTTTGCGGTAAACTCAACCTCCTGATGGTGAGTGCCACCCATGCTTCCAAGTCACCGGACGCAAGGCACTTCCCACCACGTGTGCTGCAAATACTTCGGCAAAGTTTATCTGCGGACGATACGGCCAGAATTGACGGAAAAATGAACCGGGGCGGTCTACAAAGTCATCAGACTATCCGCTGGGCGGTCGCCTACGGCTTGTTCGGCGCACCTCGCTCAGGAGCGTCGATAGCCTTCGCATTGGCAGCACTCTCGATCACGGGGAACCCTGCTAGTGGAGCTACGGCGCTCGCGGCCATGACAACCGCGCAACTTGTCGGAGCCCTGCCAATTGCCCGGTTGGGGCGGGGTGCGAACTCGATTGCATTTTTCAAGGTTCTTTTAATTATTCGGACGGCAGCGCTCTTGGCGTGCGCCGCTGCGTGTGGGACGGGCGCACCGTACGCAGTTTTCATCGCTGCGGCAATGGCCGCCGGCCTCGTGCAAGGTGCGGCCTTCGGCTATCTGCGCGACAGCGCAAACTACCTTGTGGTTCAATCACAGATGACAAGGGGCCTTGCTTTGGGAGCTTTTGCATCGGACCTCACCTTCCTCCTCACCCCGATCTTGGCGGCCAGTCTTGGATCGTTATCCGCATCATTCTCGATAGCCGCAATCGCAATACTCGGCGCGGTGCCCGCAATGATCTTGCCGTCTGCACAAAACAACGGAGAGCCCCAAGCGGCGAAGCCCCGCACCAAATCGCTAACGCCTGAAGTCCTTCTCTGGCTCGGATGCGCCTGTGCCAGTTCCGCCGCGATCAGCGGCATCGAAGTTGGCGCAGTGTCGCTCGCGATGGGGTTCAACCTGCAAGCAGGGTACGGCGCGATATTCACCGGAACCCTATGTGCGGCGTCGCTTGTCGGGTCCATAGGAAACGGCCTACTCAACAGAGCCTACTCGAAGCTGCAGGTCGCGGCGATGTTCCTCTCGATTATTATCGGCACAGCGCTGATACTTCAGAATTCCTTCGGTTTATCGATACTCGGCTGCGCGCTTGTCGGGATATGCGCCCCATCGCTCGGCATCCACTACTCATTGCAACTCAACAGATTGGTGACGCCAGAGATGAGGGCTGAGGTTTTCTCCGTGCTGAAAATTTCGACTTCATTGGGAACTATCCTAGCCTCGGCGACGCTCGGCTGGACGTCTGTCACGCTCACCCTGACCGCCTCGATATGGATGCTCGTTTGCGCGCTGGGGGCAATTCTCTTGAAGGACTTCATCGTTGGGCGACGGCTGACCAAGGCGCCCCTCAGCGGCGGCGCTGGACTAGCGACAGTTCCTGCCCTGGCAGCGAGGCGCCTAAGTGAACGGAACGACCATTGATGTCAATGTCACTCGACGAGGAGGCAATCACGTCCGGGTCCAACGACGGCATAGGGATTCTGAACAGCCTGCCCGGCCTGGTCTGGACAACGGACGAAACAGGAACCCTCCGCTATGCGAACTCACGCTTCGCAGACTTCACCGGCTTGATGATCGAACAGGGTGGCTCGTTGCCGTTGGCAAGCTTTCTGCATCCAGACGATCAGCTCCTCACGGTTGCCGCGAAAAAAGACGCGCAGCAGGGTGGCGTTCAACTCTTCGCCACCCTTTTGCGGCGACGGGACGGACAATTCAAATTGTTCAATCTCTCCGCTTCGCCCATGAACGGGCCGGGAGGGGACGTCTGTTGGCTTGCGACAGAACGCCTTGAGAGGATCGACAACCAGATTAGCAACGCGGATCGTGACTTTCGGAACTTCCTAGACTCGCTGTCACTCCAGGCGCTTCTACTAACTCCTACTCTGGAGCTCGAGTTTGCAAATCAAGCAGCACGGCGTTGGTACGGCTCGTCGCCAGGCGTTCCTATGCAAGACAGACCAGCCAACTTCAATCTTGGCAACCTGGAGGAAATCGCCTTTCAGCTGCAGGCGGGGCAAAACCGAAATGAACCAGCTGTCGTTTCGTATCAAGCGCTCTCTGCCGACGGCACACTGCGCTGGCTGGAGGCACATGTCACTCCAATACGGGAGCAGAGCGGAGAGCTGGCGGGCTATTGCGTACTTCAGACCGACACGCAGGACAATCAGGAAGACTCTTTCCTCCTCGGCGAGGAAATGGAAATTCTCGAAATGATCGCGCGAGGCGCGCCGGCGGCAACTGTCCTTCAACGGCTCTGCGATGTCGTCGAAGACTTGGTTCCGGACCTCGTTTGTGGCTTTCTCGAGCTTTCGCTTGACCGCAAGCTCTTCCGCATGGGCGCGGCTACCAGGCTGCCAGGCGAGTTCAGGGAGATCTTCGATGGCAAGAGCGTGATTTCAGACAAGAATCCCTGCTCCACGGCCGCTCTGACAAAAAGGACTGTCGAGATCGAAAATCTGGCCGAAAGCGACCAGCGTGAGACGTCGATGGGCGAGATCATGTTGGCCAACGGTCTGAATTACTGCCAGGCCATTCCCATTCTCTCCCCGTATGGGAACACGGCCGGGATATTTGCAATCCTACGGCATCAGCAAGCAAACCTTGAACCTCGCGAGCAGCAGATAGTCGATCGAGCGAAGCATATCGCAGCTATCTCCATAGATCGGACACGTCACGAGGAAGCTCTTGTCAGGCGAGAGACGCAGGTCGAGCGGAGCCAGGCGCAGCTCGTCGCCGCTCAACGGATTAGTTCAACGGGCAGCTTTACATCCGATATACAGCGGGATGAAAACATCTGGTCCGATGAGTTCTATCGAATTTTCGACCTCGACCCGGAGCTAGAGCCCAGCATCGATGCGGTCAGGGAACGGGTTCATCCAGAAGACCTGGATCTCTTTGACTTCGAGATGAAGAGAGGGTTTGCTGGTGAGGATGCCGATTTCGTCTTCCGGATCATCAGGACAGACGCGTCCGTCAGCTTCATTCGAGGACTTGCCAGGGTGACACACTACATCGGCGATCACCCGGTCTTCATGGGAACGGTACAGGACATCACCGAGACAAGACGGGCGGAAGATGCTCTCCGACGCGGTGAGGAAGCACTGTTAAAAGCCCGAGAAGAACTCGCGTACGTATCCCGCGTGATGACAATAAGTGCACTGACGACCTCCATAGCGCACGAGGTGAGCCAACCACTTTCGGGCATTCTCGCGAACGCCAATGCATGTGTCCGTCTATTGGCGCTCGATCCGCCGAACATCTCCTCCGCAACAGACACTGCCCGGCGGACGATCCGAGACACCATGCGTGCGACCGAAGTTATCAAGCGACTTCGGGCTATGTTCAATCGGCAGTCTCCAGCCATGGAGGAGATCGACCTCAATGAAATAGCTCGCGAGGTCATTGCACTATCGGCGCGAGACATGCGTGAGAAATTTATCGTCCTGGAGGCCAGGCTGACGCCAGATCTCCCGCCTGTCAGCGGCGATCGCATTCAGCTTCAGCAGGTCATTCTGAATATGGTCCTGAACGGGATCGAAGCCATGGCAGAGATCGACGGGCGACCTCGCCGTCTGCTCGTGCGAACCGCGCTGGCCAGCGAGGACATGCTCACTTTGTCGATCTTGGATGCGGGCGTCGGCATCGCCGCCGACGCTGCGGACAAGATGTTCGAACCATTTTTCACGACGAAGCGGAACGGGATGGGTATAGGCCTCTCCATCAGCCGCTCGATCATAGAAAATCATGGTGGCCGGATGTGGGCGATTCCGAACGACGGACCAGGCGCGACTGTTGCCTTCTCTCTTCCGAGCCTTGGCAAGCCGATTGACTGATCGGCGACGTGAAGTGAGCGCGCCATCCAGCCGATACCTAAGTCTGGTTTTGCAACGGCTCGAAGACAGCTATTCTCTGATCATCGCCTCCTCCTCCTGCGGCGATACGCTGATGCAGCGACAGCGCTCCCGCGTTCTCCCCTCCGCCGGAGCGCGCGGATCCTCCCGGTCCGCTGAAGGCCGTCTCCACCCGCCCGGAGACGACCTTTTTTCGTGTCATTTCCCCAGCCGATCTGATACCGAACTCGAGTTACCTTTCATGTCATTAAGAGGCCGCGAGATACCCACCTCCCGGCCCTATTCCTCATTGACGTCCGGCTAAGCGGCAGCGCCAGACTTTATGCTCGTGAGGAGCGTGACGAGTGCCTGCGCTCCGGCGGTCGACGACGCCGGGTTTTGTCCCGTGATAAGCTTGCCATCCGTAATCGCAAAGCTCTCCCAGTTTGCCTTCTTCTCGTAGAGACCCCCCAGCCGCTTGAGTTCGTCCTCAACGAGAAACGGTACGACCTTCGTAAGTTGCACTTCCTCTTCCTCGCCGTTGGTGAAACCTGTCACCCGCTTGCCCTTGACGATCGGAGCGCCGTTGTAGGTTACTCGGTGCAACACGGCGGGCGCGTGGCAGACTGCCGCGACGGGCTTGCCGGAGTTGTAGAACGACTCAATCAGCTTGATCGACTCGGGGTTGTCAACGAGATCCCACATGGGACCATGGCCGCCAGGATAAAAGACCGCGTCGAAATCGTCAGAGCGCACGTCACTTAACTTCGTGGTGGTCGCGAACACTCGTTGTGCGGCCTCGTCGTGCTTGAACCTCGTCATGGCAGGCGTCTGGTTCTCGGGCAGATCGCTCTTCGGGTCGATCGGCGGCTGACCGCCCTTGGGGGAGGCTAGCGTCAAATTGACTCCAGCATCGCGGAAGACGTAGTAGGGGGCGGCGCCCTCTTCCAGCCAGAAGCCTGTCTTGCGCCCTGTGCTTCCGAGTGTGTCATGAGAGGTGAATACCATGAGGATTTTCATTGTTCAGCTCCATCAAATTCTGTTCGACAGCAGAATAGCTGCACTCAAGAACTATTGAGGATCAGCGCTCTTCGCACTTGGACGATGGTATCGCCAACACCTTGGTATCGGTTGACGTATGAAGTCGAAGGCCGGCGTTTTGCCGATGTTGATGTTTAACTGCCACCAAGGAAGCAAAGCGGTTGACCGGCATTGTTTCGCAAGCCGCGGCTATGGATTCTCCGCACTAACCTTCGATTGATGTAGAGGTCGCGCGGTAGCGTTTCGCACTGGTGGAATCCCGACGCACGAGAAATTCTCGGATCTCATCTCCAGAAACAAGTTCTTTCTTCTCCAGCAGTTTGGCGACCCTTTCGACGTCCTCGCGTCGCCTGCGGATGATCGCTTTCGCACGTTCCGACTCGGCGCCAAGCAGCCGCTCCACCCGGCGATGGAGCACCGGGTCCGATCTCCGCAGGTTCTCCAGTTCAGGAGAGCTCTTCGCGCTGCTAAACGAAAGGGCCTTCCACATACGCTCACCGCCAGGGGGCTGCTCCGACCCTTCATCAACAAGAGCGAGAAGCGGGGACCCACGCCTCTCTTTGCCCTCAAGGATCTCGACGACCTCGTAGAAAGCCTGGCCGCGTCAAGCACGTTCGGCGTACGGCGGCCTGAGGGCATGGTCTTATCCTAGATGCGCGCGAGGTGGCCGAGCATCAAGAACGCCAGTTTCATAGCATGGAGTGCGGAGCTATTTATGAACGCTACTGGTCGCTGCACGATCTCTCACTTGAGCTCTCCACGGATACCAACGGCCTTCGCCGGGGTCGCTTGGCTCGCGGAAACAGCTTCCGCCCGCTCGCCGATCGCCATGTGCCTAGCCTATGCGGCAACGAAAGCAGCCAATCCCGCTTTCTTGCGATGGCGTCCTGGACCAGGTCCGGATCTCCGTCGATCAACCCTCAAGGGGTCGGCTAGCAAGCTGCCGCCGCTCTGTCTTCGCCTAAGCGGTGATCGCGACCGTCCTGTTCCTTTGAGGAGCCATCAGCGGGAATTGGCCCGCATCCGATGGAGCACTCGAACATGGCACACGATCTTTCCCTCGCTCAGTCTCATGCCTTCCACCTCTGCAACGACCTGATGGTCCCGATCACCCTCTTCAAATCCGGCAACGAATTCGGCGTCCTTCCGTCCGACGAACTCGATGACGAAGACGATCTTGAGATCGTGCATGAATATGAGCCGTGGTGACTTATGGTCAGCTCAGGCTCGATTGCCCTGCTTTGCAGGGCATCTCCCCTTTTCACCTGCGCATAATCCGCCTCCGATCAAAGGCGGTTGACTTCATCCATATATCCATTATTCTGGATATATGGAAAGCAACAACGCAATAACGGCCCTTTCGGCCTTGGCCCAGAACACCCGCCTCGAGACGTTTCGTCTGCTTGTCCGACACGAGCCGGAGGGCATTCCGGCTGGCGAACTCGCCCGGCTGCTCGATGTCCCGCAGAACACGATGTCGGCACATCTCGCGACACTGTCCCGTGCCGGTTTGGTCAAGAGCCAGCGCGAGAGCCGATCGATCATCTATCGGGCCGACCTCGACGGTCTGCGCGACCTGACACTTTTTCTGCTGAAGGACTGCTGCGGCGGATCGACAGAGCTTTGCGCACCCCTCATCGCAGAACTGACGCCCTGCTGCGCTCCGGAGGCGAAGCCATGTTGAGCGCGATCACATTACGCGAAGTGCCCGGTAGCAACGCCCGTCTCCGCGAAGCGCTCCACGCTGCGGATCTTCCGACCGATGATATCGAAGATGGAGGCCGCGCCTTCTTTGAAGCCGTTTCGGGTGGCGACGAGATTGTCGGCTATGCCGGCCTCGAACGGTGCAGCGGCGATTACCTGCTGCGGTCCGTTGTCGTACTTCCGGCGCATCGGGGTTATGGTCTGGGACGGGCGATCGTCGAGGAAACGCTGCAAGGCGTTGGCGGCGATGTCTTCCTCGCTACCACGAGTGCCGCACCGTTCTTCTCGACCATCGGGTTTTTCGAGGTGCAGCGAGCCGAAGTGCCGGCCGCCGTTCTTGCGACCCGCCAGCTTTCCTCCATCTGCCCCTCGTCGGCGACCATCATGAAGCTCAACAGGCCTCCGACCTAACCACGGACCACGACCATGACTGACAAGACCTATAACGTGCTGTTCCTCTGCACGGGCAATTCCGCTCGCTCTATTCTCGCCGAGTCCATCCTGAACAAGGAGGGCGGCGGCCGGTTCAAAGCCTATTCCGCCGGCAGCCAGCCGAACGGCGAGGTCAATCCGCACGCGCTGAAGGAACTGGATGCGCTCGGCTATCCATCGACGGGTTTCTCGTCGAAGAGTTGGGACGTGTTCGCCGAGCCTGGTGCGCCAGAGATTGATTTCATCTTCACCGTTTGCGACAGCGCAGCCGGCGAAGCCTGCCCGGTATGGATCGGCCATCCGATGACTGCCCACTGGGGCGTCGAGGATCCGGCGGCCGTCGTCGGGACTGAAGTCGAGATCCAGCGTGCTTTCGCCCAAGCTGCACGGTTCCTGAAGAACCGGATCACCGCCTTCATCAACCTGCCCATAGCCTCGATCGACCGCTTGGCCCTCGAACACCACGTTCGCCAGATCGGTTCGCTCGAAGGCGCATCGGTCAAATCCGCGAAGGCCGAGTAAGATGTCGACATTTGAACGATACCTGACCGTTTGGGTCTTTTTATGCATCATCGTCGGCATCGCGCTTGGACATCTGATGCCTGGCGTGTTCCAGGTGGTCGGGGCCGCCGAGGTTGCCAAGGTCAATATCCCCGTCGCGATCCTGATCTGGCTGATGATCATCCCGATGCTGCTGAAGATCGATTTCCGATCGCTGGCGCAAGTCGGCTCTTACTGGCGCGGGATCGGCGTCACGCTGATCATCAACTGGGCGATCAAGCCGTTCTCTATGGCTCTGCTGGGATGGCTGTTCGTTGGTTGGCTTTTTCGGCCCTATCTGCCGGCAGACCAGATCGACTCGTATATCGCAGGCCTAATCATCCTTGCCGCAGCACCCTGCACCGCGATGGTCTTTGTTTGGAGCAACCTGACACGAGGTGAGCCGCTGTTCACCCTATCGCAGGTGGCCTTGAACGACGCGATCATGGTCGTCACCTTCGCGCCGATCGTCGGCCTGCTACTCGGTCTCTCAGCAATCACCGTGCCGTGGGCGACGCTGGCCCTGTCGGTCGCGCTCTATATCGTGGTTCCCGTCATCATCGCGCAGGTGCTGCGGAGCCGCCTGACAGCCGATGGCACGACGCGCGCGCTCGACAGCCTGCTCGCGAAGCTTCAGCCGATGTCGCTTATCGCACTTCTCGCCACACTCGTCCTTTTGTTCGCCTTCCAGGGGGAGCAGATCATCGCTCAGCCGGCGATCATCGCCTTGCTGGCCGTGCCGATCCTGATCCAGGTCTATCTGAACTCGGGTCTGGCCTATCTGCTGAACCGCATGGCAGGCGAGCGTCACTGCGTCGCCGGGCCGTCCGCACTCATCGGTGCCAGCAATTTCTTCGAACTTGCGGTGGCCGCAGCCATCAGCCTTTTCGGCTTCCAATCAGGTGCCGCGCTGGCGACCGTGGTCGGGGTCTTGATCGAGGTGCCGGTGATGCTCTCCGTCGTCTGGATCGTGAACCGCTCGAAGGGTTGGTACGAAGCATCGCCCGCTGTCGCCCGCAACACCATCACCGAAAGGATCTGACTATGGACGTTACCATCTATCACAACCCGACCTGCGGCACGTCGCGGAACACGCTCGAGCTCATCCAGCATGCTGGAATAGAGCCCACCGTCATCGAATACCTGAAGACCCCGCCGAGCCGTGAGCAGCTCGTCCGGATGATTGCCGAGGCGGGCCTCACTGTGCGCCAGGCGATCCGCGAGAAGGGTACGCCCTACGGCGAACTTGGCCTCGCCAATCCGGACCTCACCGATAACCAGTTGCTGGATGCGATGCTCGCAACCCCGATTCTCATCAACCGACCATTCGTCGTCACGCCGCTCGGCACCAGGCTTGCCCGCCCGTCAGAGGTCGTTCTCGACATCCTGCCGGCCGACGCCTTCAAAGGATCGTTCACCAAGGAAGACGGCGAACAGGTCCTCGACCAGGAAGGAAAGCGTATTGTCTGATCGATTCCCCGCACTGCACGACGACCATTTGCAACCCATCGAGCCGGAATCCCTGCGGCCGGCATTTTCGACCCACAAGCCCAGGATCCTGATCCTTTACGGCTCGCTCCGTGAAGTGTCCTATAGCCGCCTTCTTGCTTTCGAGGTTCGCCGGCTGCTCGAACGTCTCGGATGCGAGGTGCGGATATTCGATCCCGCCGGATTGCCGCTTCCCGACGAGGCGCCGGTCAGTCACCCCAAGGTGCAGGAACTGCGCGAGTTTTCCCAATGGTCGGAAGGTCAGGTCTGGATCAGCCCGGAACGCCACGGCGCCATGACCGGGATCATGAAGTCGCAGATCGACTGGATCCCGCTGTCGCTCGGCTCCGTCCGTCCGACACAGGGCAAAACGTTGGCGGTGATGGAGGTTTCCGGCGGGAGCCAGTCCTTCAACGCGGTGAACCAGATGCGCATCCTCGGCCGCTGGATGCGGATGATCACCATTCCCAACCAGAGCAGCGTGGCTAAGGCGTTTCAGGAATTCGACACAAATGGGCGAATGAAGCCGTCATCCTATTATGACCGCGTCGTCGACGTCTGCGAGGAACTGGTGAAGTTCACCATCCTCACCCGCGATGCCTCGTCCTACCTGACCGACCGCTACAGCGAGCGGAAGGAAGAAGCAGCCGAGCTGGAGAAACGGGTTTCGATGAAGTCGATCTGACGGCTATTTGTGCCGCCAGACTTTAATCGCCGATAGCAGCAGGATCACGGCGAGCGCGGGCAACAGCATCGCGTTCGGAACGATCCCCAGCATTTGTCCGCCGATAAACGTGCCGACGATCGAGCCTGCCGCCATGACCAGTAGGAATGTCTTGTTGCGGCCGAGGACCGAGAAGCTTTGGTCCCGGCTGTATCTGGTAAATCCGACCAGCATTGTCGGCAGGCTGACGGCGAGTGAGAGAGAGCCTGCAAGTTTGATGTCGGCTCCGAACAGTAGGACGAGCGTCGGGATCAAAAGTTCACCGCCTGCCACGCCGAGCAGTGAGGCGACGATACCGATCGCAAACCCCGCGACGATACCTGCTGCGATCTGTGCACCGCCCGATAGAAGCGGCTGTCCCGCCGCGGCATCGTGGCCAAAGATCAGGACGAGCGCGATGACCACGAGGAGTGCCGAGATGACCTTATACAATGTCTCGGACTTCAGACGGGTCGCCCATCCGGCGCCGAACCACGCACCTGCAAGGCTTCCGGCGAGCAGATTGACCACGATTTGCCAATGTGAGCCGATCTCGCTGAAGGGAACGGTCGCCGCGCGGAATGGCAGGGCCGAAGCGACAACCACCAGGCTCATAGCCTTGTTGAGAATGACGGCCTCCAGCGCCGCAAAATTGAAGATGCCGATAAGAAGGGGAAGACGGAATTCAGCGCCGCCAAGCCCGATCAAGCCACCCAACGCCCCGATGATCCCGCCCCCAGCGAAGGCTGGAACGAGCTTTCTCTGCGCCGTGTCGTTGGTCGTCTCGGTCATCTGATTGCCCTGTTAAATCGATAGCGATCCACTAGCATGTCCAAGCACGCGTATCCGAACAAAACTTCAGGCGTTTTCCACGAGCGCGCCGGTAGCCTGCGATCTTGCCGACATCGCCACCGCGACAAACGCCGCAATGCTGATCGCGCCAAGACAGGCGTTTGCAACCAGCGCGAAGCTCAGCCCGATATTCTCCATGGCTGCTGCAAACACGAACGGCGCTCCGGCGCCGACGGCTAGGCGGGCGGCGGCCATCTTGCCGGTGATCGCTCCATATATCCGCCCGATCCGAACAGATAGAGCGGTAGGCTCCCCTGCGCGATACTGTTGATGCCGGAGCCAAGCCCCAGGCAGATGGCGAAGGCGACCGCACCTGGCAGCCAGTTACCCGTCATCAGCAGGATCAGGACGCCGAAGACGATCAACACGGCTGAGAGGATGGCAAGACCCGGCGGCGACAGGTTCTTTCCAAAGACCATATTGATCAGACGGCTCAGAACCTGCGCAGGGCCGAACAGCGAGCCGATCACGACGGCCGCAGCACCCAGCCCGATCGAGCCGAGCATCGGCACCATGTGAGCAAGGATCGCCGCAAGGGTGAAGCCGAGGAGCGCGAAGGCAAACGAGACGATGAACATCGCGCGGCGCCGGGCAGGCGGCGGGATCGCTCCGATCACTGTCTCACGTGTCCGGATCGCCGGGTCGCCAGCCTTCTTGCCGAGGCTTCGGATCAAGAAGTGAAGTGGCATACACAGGAAGAGGTTCAGCGCCGCGAAGACGAGATAGATCTCCCGCCAGGAGAGATATCCGGTGAGGCTTGCCGAGATCGGCCAGAAGATCGTCGAGGCAAAGCCGCCGATCAGCGTCAGGTAGGTGATACTGCGGGAAGCCGTGCGGGGGTCGCTTTCGACCAGCGCCGCGAATGCGGCCTGATACTGGACCATGCCGGACGACACCTCGAGCAGGATGATGGCGATGGCGAAGATCGCGACCGACGGCGACCAGGCACAAAGGGCAAGCGTCATTGCCGCGAGGGCCGAGCCGATAGTCATGATCGTCGCGGCGCCGATCCGGTCCATCTGCTTGCCGATATAGGTGGCAGACAGGCCGCCTATGAACAAGGACACGGAGAATACCCCGAAGACCTCGGCCAGCGACAAGCCGAGATCCTCTGCCATGCCAGGCGCCAGGATGCTGAAGCTGTAATAGAGCGTGCCGTAGCCGATGATCTGCGTCAGGCCGAGAGCCGAGACGATGCCGGCAGGGATCTTCGATCTATGCAACAACGTCACCCTTGCCGGCCGGGCTGCAGCAGTCGTCGCCGCGCTCGACATTCTCTCTGATCGTTGGATGACCGGCACAGCAGTCCTCCATCAGGAATTTGACGAGATCGGCAAGCGTCTCGTAGCTGGCGCTGTAGATGATCGAGCGGGATTCTCTACGTTGGGATATCAATCCCGATCGCTCCAGCTCCTTCAAGTGGAACGAGACGTTTGTTGCCGAGACGCCCATGCGTTCGGCGATCACGCCTGCAGCCAGTCCTTCAGGTCCGGCAACAACCAGTGCCCGAACGATGGCAAGGCGCGTCTCCTGGGAGAGCGCGGCAAATGACAAAAGGGCTTGACGTTCATCCATACTTCAATAATCCTTGAACTGTTGGATTGAGGGATAACGCACATGAACGCGATCGACAAGACAAATTCGACGGACATCAGTCTCGGCCATCTCCTCGATGTGCTTGCGGTGGCGCCGGATGCGCCGCTGGTGTTTAGCTATGACGGCAATCCCGTCCGGCCTGGCTATCACGTCACCGAGGTGAAGGCCGGGATGTTTTCGGCGCTCGACTGCGGCGCCAACCCGGAAGCTTGGTCGGAGATCTTCGTCCAATTGTGGGATATCGACGAAGATGGCCGCACGCACATGCCGGCCGGCAAGTTCGCGGCGATCATCCGCAAAGTCTCCGACCATGTGCAGCTTGAGCCGACGGCAAAACTCACTTTCGAGGTCAGCGACGGAGAGCGGCCGATGGCCCTCTACTGCGCGTCCGCACCGCGGCTCGTCGCCGGCACCTTCGAGGTGTCCCTTGCCGCTCGACCAGCAAGCTGCAAGCCGCGGGATCGCTGGCTGGCGGAGGCCAAATCATCCTGCTGCGGGAGGGCGAGCACGTCGTCGAAGTGCTGCGCTTGAGCCGCCCAAACTGGTGCGCTCCCGGACGTCACGCCGGGAGCGACGGGCTTATAGCGCCTGAAGGAATGCCATCAACTTGTCGGGCGGCCGGTAGCGAACACCTGTCGCGTTGACCGGCTGAAGCCGGCTGAGCGCGTCTTCCTTCATCGCAAGGTCAGCCTCCATGTAGACATGCGTCGTGCTGATGTCCTCGTGTCCGAGCCAAAGCGCGATCACGGTCAGATCGACGCCGGACTGCAGCAGGTGCATCGCCGTGGTGTGCCGGAAGGTATGCGGCGATATCGCCTTTGCCCTGATCGATGGAACGCCTTCGCCGGCAGCATCGACGGCGAGGTCGAGGCGTTGCCTCACGCTGGAGCGGGATAGGCGCGCACCCGAACTGTTGGGAAAGAGGTAGGCATCCGCCCCACGATCATGAAGATCCTGCATCCATCTCTTCAGCGTTCGTGCGGTTTCATTCCAGAGCGGCACGCTCCGACGCTTCCGCCCCTTCCCATGCAGGTGGACGACCGGCGCAGTCTCCAGAATGACACTGCCGGCCTGAAGGTCGATAGCTTCGGACACGCGCGCGCCAGTGTTGTAGAGGAATGCAAACAGTGCCCGGTCACGCCTGCCGGCCCAGGTTTTGGGATCGGGCGCGTTGATGATCGCCTCGACCTCGGGCCGGGTCAGGTATCCGAGGACTTGCTTGTCATGCCGTTTCTGCGGGACGGCGAGGCTGCGTTCAATGACGGCCAAGGCGGTAAGATCCTCATGCGCGGCATATTTAAGGAACACCCGGATTGCGGACAGCCGTGCATTTCGGCTCCTGACGCTGTTTGCCCGATCACGCTCGAGGTGATCCAGGAAAGCCAGGATCAGGTCGGCGTTGAGGTCGGGCAAGGTCAGGTTCGTCGGAGTTTTCCCGATCCGCTTCTCCGCGAAGGCCAGCAGGAGCTTGAACGTGTCTCGGTAGGCCGCGACCGTGCAAGGGCTCACCGCTCTTTGCTGGCGCAGATGATCAACGAAGAAGCGCTGCAGCAGGGTTGGAAAGGAAGGTGTGGCGTCAGTCATCGACGTCGCCTCCGACGATAGCGGCACCTTCGAAGCGATGGCCACCTTGCGGCATTCCTAAGAAACATTGGATGTTGGCGCGGGCTGTAGGGTATACCCGAACGACTTTGCTCTTCGCTCGAGATTGGTGAGGACACGTCGACGGTAATTCTCCTCGTAGTTGGAGGCTCCCGGATCGCTGTATTCCATACCGTGCCGCAGGGTATTGTAGAACAAGACGGCGATTTTGCGGGCCGTGGCAGTGACCGCCTTGGCCTTGCCGACGCGTGCCGACAGACGCCGATAGAATGCCCCCAACGCGGTCTGAGTGCGTCCAACCGCAACCGCAGCAAGTCGCAGTAGCGCCGCGGCCCGGCTACCAGATCGTCGGGTCCGTGACGACAACACTTTGCCGCTGGAGATTTTGTTGCTTGGTGAGAGGCACAGCCAGGAGGTGAAGTGCTTGGCATCAGGCCAGGCCGAGAGGTTGGTCCCGCACTCTCCGACCAATTTGAGCGTCAGATAGGCCCGAGCCCGCGCATCTGAGTGACATCGCAGCCGAGCCCGTACAGGGCGGCGCGAACATCGAGGCTGGGTCATTGGATTGGTAAACGTCGTACAACTCCAGCGCCTGGGTCAGGGCAAAGATGTGCTCTTCGCGATCATTGCCGCGAGCGCTTGACGGATCGTCTCCGCAGACGCATGGCAGCGTGGGTCGCGATAGGACGCCAGAACCATCGGGTCGCGCTCACCGGCCGCGGTCGGGTTTCAGCCGTCGCCTTCTGATCCGATGATGCTCATAATTGGGCTGCATGACCTCAATAGCGCGCTGAAACCGCAGGGGACTTCGGCGCAATTGCCGGGCAACTCGGACTGCATCGTTCGACGATTTTCCGTGCGCTCAGACGCAGGTGTTTGAGGATCGGCAACATGACTGCGGGTTTCACAAAGTCGCGGACAGACATCGCGACGGATTCAGATCGATTTTCGTGAGCGCCGATCTGGCACTTTGCACTTTGTCCTCGTGGTTTGAGCGAGGACAAGATGCCCAGACGGAAGCAAGCGAGACATACCAACGTGAAGGATATCCGATCGATCCTGCGGCTGACGTTCGAGCAGGGATTGTCGATACGTGCCGTGTCCGAGCGGTTGAAGATAAGCAAGACGTCGATTTCGACGTATCTTCTTCGGGCGCGAGAAGCAGGGCTTGCGGCTTGGCCGCTTCCCACAGGCCTGGATGATGACGAGGTTCTTGAGGAGCGGTTGTTCCGGCGAATGGGACGACCTCCTCGCGACACCGACGAACCGAACTGGTCCAAGGTTGCCACTGAGCTGAAGCGCAAGGGAGTAACCCTCCATCTCCTATGGCAGGAATACCGGGAATCCCATCTGGACGGCTATGGATACACCTGGTTTTGCTGCCGATTTGCCGATTACGAGAGCCGTGCCAAGCCCACCTATCGCAGCCGCCATGTTGGCGGCGTGGCGATGGAATGCGACTATGCTGGCCACACGATCCCGATCATCGATCCGTCGACTGGCGAGATCCGCGCGGCGCAAATCTATGTGGCTGTGCTTAGCGCCTCGCAACTGACCTTCGCCTATGCCAGCTTCAGTCAGAAGCTGCCGGATTGGATCGAGGCCAACCAGCGAGCCTTCAGCTTCTTCGGTGGCGTAACAAAGACCACGATCTGCGACAACCTCAAGTCGGCGGTGGCCAAGGCCCTTTGGTTCGAGCCGACATTGAATGCGACGTTTGCCGCTTTTGCCGAGCATTACGACACAACCGTTGTTCCGGCACGCCCGCGACATCCTCGGGATAAGCCGTCCGCTGAAGGGACAGTTTTGATTGTGGAGAGGTGGGTCTTGGCCAGGCTTCGCAACGAGCGCTTCTTTAGCCTTGTCGATCTCAATATCCGTATCAGCGCCTTGATCGAAGATCTCAACACTCGAACGATGCGGCGATATGGAAAGTCTCGACGCGCGCTGTTCGATGAGGTCGAGCGCACGCAGTTGAAGCCGTTGCCGTCAACGCCGTTCGAATATGCGGAATGGAAGACCGCAAAGGTCCATCCCGATTACCATATCGAGGTCGACAAGACCTTTTATTCCGTGCCGCATGGGCTGATCGGAAGACGGGTCGATGTCAGGCTAACGTATCGGGCCGTCGAGATCTTCTTCGATCACAAACGTGTCGCAAGTATCACATCCGGAGCTCGCAGCGCTCAGGCCACGTCACCGTCAATGAACACATGCCCAAGGCGCACCAGCGCTATGCAAACACGACACCCCACACGTTGCGCAGTGAAGCAGCAAAGGTCGGGACCAATACGGCGACGTTTATCGAGCGTCTACTCAGCGATCGCCCCCACCCGGAACAGGGTTATCGATCTGCTCAAGGCGTTCTTTCCCTGGCGCGTCGTTACCAATCGGATCGGCTTGAGCTGGCTTGCGAACGGGCGCTGGTAATCAACGCCCTGAGCTATTCGTCTGTCGCCAACATTCTCAGATCTGGTCTCGATCAGGCTCCGGCCATGAGCGAGGCCGTGAAGCCGGCGCCGCCGCACGGCAATATCCGCGGCAAAACCTACTATCAATAAAGAGGACATCAGATGCTGACACATCCGACACTGGAGCAAATGAATGCGCTCGGTCTGACCGGTATGGCAACGGCCTATCGCGAGCTTCTCGATCAAGCTCATGGAAATGACTTGAGCTTCGACGAACGACTGGGGTTGATGCTTGACCGAGAGATCGCCGTCAGAACAGACCGAAGGCTGACAAACAGGCTCGCCACCGCGAAGCTCCGTTTTGCCAATGCTTCGATCGAAGACATCGATTTTGGATCGCATCGGGGTCTGGATCGCCGCAACGTCTTGTCTCTGGCGCAGGGTGCATGGCTCAAAGCAAATGAGAACCTGATCCTGACTGGCCAGACAGGCACCGGCAAGACGTGGATCGCGTGTGCCTTTGCACGCCAGGCGGCCCGCCTCGACTACTCGGTCCTCTATGTCCGCATGCCGCGGCTGTTCGAGGACCTCGCGCTTGCCAGGCTGGACGGGCGCTTTCCACGCCTCATCGACAAACTTGCTCGGGTTCATCTGCTGGTGCTCGATGACTGGGGAACCCATACTTTGACCGATCGGCAGCGCCTCGATCTGCTAGAAATCTTCGAGGAAAGATACCGGCGCAAGTCCACCCTGATCACCGCCCAGCTCCCCGTGGCCGCCTGGCATGAGATGATCGGCGAGGCCACTTTAGCTGATGCGATCTTGGACCGTATTGTTCACAACGCCCACCGCATAACGCTCGAAGGCGACAGCATGCGGAAGCGGAAAACACCAACACACTTGACCGGCGTCGAAATAAGCGAAATCAATCATCCCTAACAGCAACCAGGCAAGCGGAATTCGATCGAACCCGCTGTCCGCGACTTAGCGAAATGCTTGTCCGCGACTTGTTGAAATGGCTGTCCCGATTCACTGAAATCCGCAACATGACGGGAAAGCTGCCTGAATCGGACTGGGAATGGTATTCTTTGTGCCGGTTAGTGCGAGGTAAGGCGCTAACGCTCAAAATGAGGAGGACTTTGTGCTGATCAAAGGTGAACGCACATTTGTCGTCCGCGACATGGGAGGCTTCATCGTCCACATCAACATGCCTGGATGGCTGCAACACAAGCCGACTGATCACGGTCACGGTCCTCTCGCTATGGTCGTCGAATCCATCCTCCATCCGGGTCGGGTCATTGCGATGCACGAGCACCGAAACGATGAAATCATCTCCTGGGTGCCGGCTGGTGTGATGCGCCACGAAGACAAAATCACGGGCCGACTGATTACCGACAGAAACAGCCTTATGGTGATGAATGCCGGACGCAGCTTTTGGCACTCTGAAGAGACGCTACAGTCCGATCCGCCCTTGCGCATGCTGCAAGTTCTTGTGCGACCCTCTGCGATGGATCTCGAACCCAAGATTCAGCACGGATCTATCCCACCGGCGGAGCCGAACCAGTGGCGGCATCTCGTAGGCCCGGAGGGTAGCAAGGCCCCCTTCTACGTGCGCAATGCGGTCGATTTCTTTGATATCCGGCTGGAGGCTGACGCGGTTGTGGGATTCCCGCACATGCCTGGACGCGACCTCTATTTCCACGTGTTCAGCGGTTCAGTCGTTGCCGACGGGCAGAAGTTTGACGAGCGCGAACAAGGACTGCTTTTGTCTGGTGCCCCCCTTACGATGATGGCAAAGAGCTCCAGTGTGGTTGTCGCGTTCGTTCTAGATCCGCATGCCCCGGTGGTTCGGAGAGGAACAGTTGGAGATCACCGAAAAATCCCGCCTCCTATCGTCATTCGGGCGGTTAGGGGATGGAAGAGGCTACAGCGCCTATGGCTCGAAAATTGGGGCTTTCGACAGGGCGTGTTCTGGAAGTAATTTATGCGGATACTGTTTTGTGGTAGCTCGGGCGAGTTGGCCGCGGCTCAGAGAGCCATGGGATACGCCTGCATGCAGCGGCATACCGACGCGAAATCGACTTCGTTGATGTCCACGACCGCTCGTATCTCGGCCACCTGCGGATGAGTAGGACGAGGTCCGCCGTGCCTTTGAGGACGATTTACCCGGCCATGGTCGCTGGAGGTGAGCCGCCCGCAAGCGGGATGTTGGTGCGGCTGCTTCGAACGGCGACCGTATTAAATTGGCTTTGGCTTGGAAATGAGCCGCGTCGCGGAATCGGGCTCAGACCGTGGATGCCGTAATAACCGTCGGAGTACAAAAAATTCACTCGGACGACAGTTCCGTGTTGACCCTCCTCATATAAGCAACTGCCGCCAACCGATAATCGCTTGTCTAAGGGATTCGGCGTTTGGGACCTCAGCAGTAGGCGTCCGTCTTCAAAGCGATAGAAATACTGTCGCTGGTATCAAAAATCGCTCACTCAGCGCACGAGCTTGTCGAACGTTGATTTGTCTTTTTCCTGTCAGAATCTCAGACACGACGGACTGTGCGCCTACTTCTGGCACCTCGGACTGGCTAAGGCTCCGCTCTTCCATGATGTAGCGGAGTGCATCAGCTCCGGTCACGTGAGGCATCGGGCGGTTTTGCTCGTCATAGGCCTCGACAACGTCCCCCATGTGAGATGCAAGCAAAGCCAAAGGATGATCCTCATCGTCGCCTACTTCAGCCAGGATCTCGTCAAGTTGCTCCACGAGATGATCATATTCAGCTTCATTGGTCGGCATGGCAAGAAGAGGGGCCACATGCGTCCAGTGCTCGCTTACCAGTTTTACAAGTGCGTTCATCGGGCTAACCCTTCCATTTTCCTTTGTCGTATTCCGTATGGTCCATAATCCGCTGAATATAGACCTTCTTAAATTTGTAGTGCACCACCGCAATCAAGCGCAGCTTGTTGCCACCAATGTCGAACACGTGGTGCTGTCCGACCGTATCTATTGCCGGAAACAGGGACTTCATGTCAGCGAAGTCCGTCGGCTCCGAGGACTTCATTAGTCGATACCAAGTATCCAGGGCATTGGCTGCTTGGGGCCATCGGTCTTTCGCCTCCCAGATCTTTTTCTGTGTAATGACGTGCATAAACCCGGAATCGCGCATCGCATTTTGCTATGGATGCAATTTAGCGAAACCATCGGATTATAGCAAGTTGCTATGGCGTCTTTTTATTCGCATTCGCCGAGGTCCGGCTAGGCCATGAGCAGGATTCTTTAGAATGTTCATAAGTCTGCTGCGCGACTGCACGAAGACAGCTTTGTGAACGATATGACGATGCTCGTTGCCTTCCTCGTCTTCATGACTATACGCTCAAGGAGATCAAGAAGATTCGAAACGCAAACAAGGTCGCCAGGCCGTGTTTAATCAGTTCATGAACGTCAAGAAGATCACCATTGGCGGGTGGGAGCAGGGAACGAAGTAGCCCAGCAGCACGGCCATCAAGATTCTTGATATTGTCGCACGAAAAGGATTGGAAGTGCTGCGATAGCCGCTGTTGGCCGCACTATGCAGGCATTTTCATTTTGGAGATAGGAAAAACCTCAATGCCGCTGCCAGTTGCACCACAACTGCACAGACGAACCGGATTTCGGGGTTGGTGGTGGCTCCTACATAATGCTCTTGGTGTAACCGCGGCTTCGCCTCCTCCTCTCACCAATATGTACAACGCAGAAACCGCACTCGTTCGGACTCACTCGTCGTTGGAGCCTGAGCTGCATTCGATTGGGGTGGCGCGGCCCGGCGGTGGGGCCCGCAGTATATTTCCGACCTTTTGGGATTGTCGCCAATTGCAAAAGCCGTCGCCTTTGGCGTAGGCCGGACTTTCGACGCGTCGCCAATTCCGCGCATATTGAACCGCAAAATTGTGTACGCCCCAATCTCGAAACTGGTCGACATGTGTCAGTTCATGCGCCCACGCGGAGACGTTCGCGGCCGCGCTGGGTTCGCGAAATACCACCACGTCGATCAGGGTGACGGCGTCCGCAAAGCCTCCCTTCTCTAGCAGATGAGCAAGGTTTAGAGAGTCGTCGTTGCCGATCTTGTACCGGACACGGTTCATCGAGTCTTCGGTCGCGTAGCCGGTCAATTGCTCTCGAATATACGGAGGAATCGGCATTGATCCGCTGATCGCGTCATTGCGGCTCTTAATAAGAGCGCTTTCCAGCACCGGCCCAGTCACGACACTGGCTTGAATCTCATTGAGCGCAGAAACGACGCTCTGAAGGGCACTCGCAACAGCATTCGATGAACCGTGATGGCTGTTGCCTGTCTTCTCCTGAATATCACCAGGTTCCGGACCGCCATGCTTTGCGGTGAAGGCCACATCGGAAATGCCGGCGCAGGGGTGGGCGAGCGAAGCCGGTATCAACGTCCCGAGCAAGATCAGGGCGAGACGGAAAATAGTTGAAAGGGTGCTTTGGGAAACTGTCGCGGCGGTGGATCGGGCAACTTGCATAGCCAGTCCCTCAGATTAGTTACCACCATATATACATAATATCTAAAACGATGGTGAGGCCGCTGTTGTTGCGTAATATTTTACTGCGGCCGGAAGCAGGCGCAAAGCGATCAAGTCTTCCGACGCGAGACATGAAGGCGTTGCTGCATGAAGTCGCTGATGCAAGGAAGCCGTGACCGGCAGCAATGAAGCCGGCCGTCGGCGATGGTCGGCTGATCACCAAGTGCCTCTGGGTGATCACGCATGCTGCCCGCACCGAGGGCCCTAAAATCTGCACTGCGGCGAGCCGGTCTATGATCCGAATCGATGCCCTTGGGGAATGCTCGAAACGTTCGAGGTCGTGCAGGCCGGAAAGTTGATTGCGCCGGTCCTTTTGTGTCGACCTCAGCGGATACAGGAGAGCCGGGCGCGAACGGTCGCGCCTGGCTCGCAGGACGAAGTTGCAGCCGACCGGCCTACCCTATCGACATCAGGCTGGCATTGCCGCCGGCTGCGGCCGTGTTGATGGAGGTGGACACTTCCTCCAGCAGCCAGTTGAGGCAATACGCATCCGGGTCGCGCTCAAGCTGCTCCGTGGAGGCTGATTGGGTGAGCAGCAGCGCACCCGGCATCGCGGCGACTTTTGCGAGCATGGCCGAGACACGGTCGGCATCGCCTTCGATCAGGGCACCGGCCATTGGTTCAGCGTCGGCGGAGGTGTCCTTCCAGGAAATCCGCCGCGCGACACTGACGGGAACATGGTTCAGCGTCGAGCGAAGGCTCTCGTCGGCGTCGATGATTGCGCTGTTGCCGGTGGCGAGCACAGCCGAGACCTGGCGAACGAGACCGGTTTGCGAGATCGGAGCGCAAAAGATCATACCACGGGGATGAAGCGCATAGAGATTGCGCTCGCCGACCGGGCCTGCGAGTTCGGTTTCGAGCCCCAGGGCCGACTGGCTGCCGAGATGGCGCGCCATTTCCGCGTCCTCGAAAAGGCCCTGCTGATCCAGCCACTTCGCAAAGTCAGCAAGAGCGGGATCGCTATAAACGGAGCTGTGCTGGGGTGGAATAGGCGGCGTGGTGACCAGCCTTCCAAGATAGAGAGGACCGCCCGCCTTTGGGCCGGTGCCGGACAAGCCGCGGCCACCGAAGGGCTGGACGCCGACGACAGCTCCGATGACGTTCCGGTTCACATAGAGGTTGCCGGCCTTCACCTGTGACGTCACGTTGGCGATCGTTTCGTCAAGGCGCGTGTGGAGACCGAAAGTCAGGCCGTAACCTGTCGCATTGATCTCGTCGATCAGGCGACTGAGGTCCTGACGACGCCACCGGATGACGTGCAGAACAGGCCCGAACACCTCGCGCTTCAGGTCCGAGATCTTTTTGATCTCGATGATCGTTGGCGCAACGAAGGTTCCGTTTTGGGTCGCATCCGGTAACGCGACGCGCTCGACGGCACAGCCGGAACGGCTCATGGCGTCTACGTGCGCCTCAATGATATCCTTGGCTTCAGCGGTGATCACCGGGCCGATATCGGAGGCCAGCCGATTGGTGTTGGCGATCGAAAGTTCGCGCAATGCGCCCTTTAACATCGTCAGCGTACGATCGGCGACGTCTTCCTGCAGGCACAGAATGCGCAGCGCCGAGCAGCGCTGTCCGGCGCTGTCGAAGGCCGAAGCGATCACGTCGCCGACGACCTGCTCGGCGAGCGCCGATGAATCGACAATCATGGCGTTCTGGCCGCCCGTTTCGGCGATCAGCGGGATTGGCTTGCCGTCCTTCGACAGGCGCTTCGCAAGCTCCGCCTGGATGATCCTTGCGACCTCAGTGGAGCCGGTGAACATCACCGCAGCGGCTTGCGGTGCTGCGACCAAAGCTGCCCCTACCCTTCCGTCTCCCGGCACCAGTTGCACAACATCGGAAGGAATACCGGCCTCGTGCAGGATACGGACTGCTTCGGCAGCGATCAGGGGGGTCTCCTCCGCAGGCTTGGCGAGAACCGGGTTGCCGGCGACAAGAGCTGCGGCGACCTGCCCCGTAAAGATTGCCAGGGGGAAATTCCAGGGGCTGATGCACACCACCGGTCCAAGGGGCGCATGCAACGGGCCAAGCGTGCGGCGGGTTTGCTCAGCGTAGTAGCGCAGGAAGTCGATCGCCTCGCGCACTTCGGCGACGGCGTTCAGCAGCGATTTACCGGCTTCGCGCATGATCAGGCCCAACAAGGCTTCCATTCTCGCCTGCATAATGTCAGCAGCGCGATCAAGCAGTGTCGCTCTTTCCGCTGGCGAGACCAATGCCCAGGATGGCGCGACCTTCTGCGCGACCACCGCTGCTGCGGCCGCCTCTTGCGCGCTTGCCTCGCGTACAGTGCCGACAACGTCCCGCTTGTCGGCGGGGTTGACGACGTCGCGTGCCGCTGGCCCACCCTCGATCGGGCCGCTTGGCGCGGCTGCCCACGAGATCGTCGCACTCATCTTCAGCGCCTCTGTCAACCCCTGCAGGGAAGACTCATTTGAGATATCGAAGCCGGCGGAGTTGCGGCGCTGACCATACAGGTCGGAGGGAAGCGCGATCTTATCGTGCTTTTGACCGGGCACCTGCATCCTAGCGACGATGTCAACGGGGTCGGCGACGAGTTCGTCGATGGAGACATTGGGGTCGGCGATCCGGTTTACGAACGACGAGTTGGCGCCATTTTCAAGAAGACGGCGCACGAGGTAGGCAAGCAGGGTTTCATGGGTGCCCACGGGCGCGTAGATGCGGCACGGACGGTTGAGGTTCTGTCGACCGACAACCTCGTCGTACAGCGGCTCACCCATGCCATGCAGGCACTGGAACTCATACTTGCCGACATAGTAATCGGTGCCAGCCATGTGGTAGATCGTGGCGAGCGTCTGCGCATTGTGGGTCGCAAACTGCGGGAAGACTGCATCGGTTGCAGCAAGCAGCTTCTTGGCGCAGGCGATGTAGGACACGTCGGTGTAGATCTTGCGGGTAAAGACGGGGAAGTCATCAAGGCCATCGAGCTGCGCGCGCTTGATTTCTGCATCCCAATAGGCGCCCTTGACGAGGCGAACCATGATGCGGCGACCCGCGCGGCGGGCAAGATCGATGATGTAGTCGAGCACGAAGGGACAGCGCTTGCCATAGGCCTGGACAACGAAGCCCATTCCGTTCCAGCCAGCAAGGTCTTCATCGAGGCACAGCGTCTCAAGAATATCGAGCGACAGCTCCAGCCGATCGGCCTCCTCGGCATCGATGTTGAAGCCGATGTCGTAGGACTTGGCAATCAGCGCAAGCGCCTTGAGCTTCGGCAACAACTCGCCCATCACGCGCCCGCTCTGGGCTCTCGAATAACGTGGATGCAGGGCCGAAAGCTTGATCGAAATGCCGGGACCTTCGTAGATTCCGCGTCGGTCAGCGGCCTTGCCGATGGCATGGATCGCTGCTTCATAGTCTTTGTAATAGCGTTCGGCATCCGCGCCCGTGGTAGCGGCCTCGCCGAGCATATCGTAGGAATAGCGGAAACCGCGCTGCTCCAGCGGCTTGGCCCGTTGCAGCGCCTCGTCGATCGTCTCGCCGGTGACGAACTGCTCGCCCATCATGCGCATCGCCATGTCCACGCCGCGCCGGATGACAGGCTCGCCGCAGCGTGCGATCAGGCGGGTGAGCGCGGCTGAAAGGTTACGATCGTTGACCGTGGAGGTGAGTTTGCCGGTGACGACCAGCCCCCAGGTCGCGGCATTCACGAAGAGCGAGCGACCGCCGCCCAGATGCGACTTCCAATCGCCTTCGGCGATCTTGTCGCGGATCAGGGCATCGCGCGTCGCCGTATCGGGAATGCGCAGCAGCGCTTCGGCGAGACACATCAGCGCAACGCCCTCCTGGCTCGAGAGCGAATATTCGTGGACGAGACCTTCGACGCCAGTTCCCTTGTGCTTGGTGCGAAGCGCCTCAATGAGCTTGCGAGCGGTTGCGGCGGCGCCCTGCCGGACCTTTTCCGGAATCGTTGCGGCATCAACGAGGCGCGGGACACAAACGGTCTCCGGAGTACGGTAAGCCGCTGTAATGGCACGGCGCAGATCGCTTTGCGGTCGGATTTCAGGCGCAAAACCCTCGAAGGGGTTTGCGGCGCCGCGAGACTGCGCGTTAACGGTTTCGTTCGCCACCGGATCGTTGGTGATCGTCATGTCTTTGCTCCAGAGAAGGATAGTGGCCGAACATAGCAGCTCCCATAAAGGTGATTTCACTTGAAACTGGCCGCATACGAATATATTTGCCTAATTTATACGGAAAAGAGAGGCAATGTTGTGAATACTATCGCAAATGGCAGGGAAATCGACCAATTCGATCACAAGATCATCGAGGCCCTTGTCGCCGATGGCCGCATGTCTATTACCGACCTCGCCAAAAAGGTCGGTTTGTCAAACACGCCCTGCCAGGTCAGATTAAAGAGATTGATCGAAGATGGCTATATTCTTGGCTTTCGCGCGATCGTCGATGTGAAGAAACTCGGGAAGAATCACGTCGCATTCACGGAAGTAAAGCTCTCCGATACGCGTGAGCATGCGCTGACGGCCTTCAATATCGCCGCGCGGAGGCTACAGGAGGTCGAGGAGTGCCACATGATCGCCGGCGCTTTCGACTATCTCTTGAAGATACGCACGTCAGACCGGCAATTACCGTCTCGTACTCGGCGAGAAGATATCGAGCCTTCCTTTCGTCGCCAGTACATCGACTTTTGTGGCTATGGAGGCCGTCAAGGAAAACGGCGTCTGAGGAGCACACTCTTTCCTCGCCCCGCTTCAAACGTCTCGTTTCCTATGGTGTGGCGGATTTTTATCGCTGCCATATTACTTCTTTACAACTAACATGTTAGTGCGATATACCTAACACGTGGGTTGGGAGGATTGATGTTTGACTGAGAAATTCGGGCTTTCCGTTGCGCTTGCCACGCCGTTTGACGCGAACGGCGAGATTGCTGTTGCGGCGATGATTGCACAGGCAAAACAAAGGCTTGCGGCGGGGTGCTCAAGTGTCACACTTTTCGGCACGACTGGCGAAGGAGCCTCGATCGGCACGCAGGAGCGCGTGCGGATCCTCAACGCATTTCTGGATGCAGGTATCGCGCCTCAGAAGGTTGTGATGGCCGTGCTGGTCGATGCCGCCGAGGATGCGGCCGCTCAAGCCGGGCAAGCGCTTTCGCGCGGTGTGCGCAACATTCTCCTCGCCCCGCCTTCCTACTTCAAGAATGTCAGCGATGACGGCGTCTTCAAATGGTTCTGCGCCGTCTTTGCTATCCTGGGTGATAAGGCACGCGACATCATCGTCTACAATATCCCGTCGGTCACCCTGGTGCCGCTGACGGTGTCGCTGATCGCGCGGTTGCGGACAGCTTTTCCAGCCGTGGTCACTGGCGTCAAGGATTCGTCCGGCGACTGGCCGTTCACCGAAACGCTGCTGAAGGCCCATGGGGATCTCATCATTCTGGTCGGCGACGAGCGCCACCTCGCGAAAGGAGTGCGTCTTGGCGGACAGGGCGCGATCTCCGGCATGGCGAACTTCCTGCCTGGCGAGGTCAAGCTTATGGCGGAAGAAGGCTTAGATGATGCCCGCGTCGAGGATTTTGTCGCCGAGCTTCTGAAGTTTCCGGTCACCGCCGCCGTTAAGGTCATGGTGGCGCGCCTTAGCGGCGAAGAGATGTGGCTTGCGGTTCGTCCACCACTCGTTTCAATATCCCGCGAGGGACAGGAGCGGCTTATCCTTGCCTTCGATTCACTTTTCCGCTCCAAGGAAGCATAGGTACCATGTACCAGGGGGAGGCAATGGACGGTATCGACGAGCAGCCGACGCTGCGGGAAAAGGCGTATGAGAGCTTCACGCGCCACCTGCTGGCGCGCGACGTGCGTCCGGGTCAGTTCGTCTCCCAACGCCGACTTGTCGAGCTGACAGGATTGACGCTCGCTGCGATCCGCGAACTGATCCCGCGGCTTGAGGCCGAGGGACTGATCAAGACGGTGCCGCAGCGCGGACTGCAAATTGCCCATATCGACCTCAATCTCATTCGCGAGGCGTTCCAGCTTCGGCTCTTCCTCGAGAAAGAAGCCGTGGCGCTCTTCACGCGCTCCGCGTCCGATGAGACGATCAGCGGGCTAATCAAGCAGCATCGCGACATTGCCGATGCCATCGCCACTGGCGACGCTTCACATGAGCTGGAAGTGCGCGCGCAAGCCGTCGACTGGGGCATGCATGACGCCTTTATCGACGCGCTTGGAAATACCATCATTTCCAATGCCTATCGCGTCAACTCGATCAAGATGCGTCTAATCAGCCAGGAACGCTTCCGCATCGATGGGCGTGTCGGCCCCGTCATGGAAGAGCACTTGAAGGTTTTGGAAGCGATCGCAAGGCGATCGGCAGAGGATGCTGTCAACAATCTCGCCGCTCACATCAACCACGCTAGGGATCGCGCCCTGAGGATCTAATTGCATAGCAGCCGGCGATGAGGAGATCGGCGGCAACAAGAGGAGGAGTTACATGCCATCATCATTCTTAAACCCCACCCGGCGCGGCTTTCTTGCCGGTACCGCAGTTCTCGGTGCGAGCAGCCTCATCGGCATGCGCTCGGCATCGGCAGCCGTCGACTGGAAGCGTTTTTCCGGCACGACGCTTGAAGTCAACCTGGTCAAGAGCCCGCGCAGTGAGACGCTCATCAAGTACCTGTCGGAGTTCCAAGAACTGACCGGCATCAAGGTCAACGCCGAAGCGACGCCCGAGCAGCAGCAGCGTCAGAAGACAACGATCGAGTTGAGCTCTGGCAAGCCAAGTTTCGACGTCGTGCATATGAGCTATCACGTCCAGAAGCGACAGTTCGAAAAGGGTGGCTGGCTCGCCGACATCGGTGGCTTCCTCAAGGATTCTTCACTCACCGATCCGTCGCGGGTCGAAAGCGATTTTGCCGAAGCGGGCATGACCTTCGCCAAGGATTCTGACGGTGTCCTGCGCTCCCTGCCCTTTTCGGTCGACTATTGGATCGTTTACTGGAACAAGGCGCTTTTCGAGAAGAAGGGGCTCTCCTATCCGACGTCGTTCGAGGAAATGGCCAGTGCTGCCGAGGCGCTCACCGATCCGTCGACCAACACCTATGGCTTCGTCGCCCGGGGTCTCAAGAATGCCAATACCCCTGTTTGGACGACGCTGCTGCTCGGCTACGGATCGAGCCCGCTTGGGCCGGACGGCAAGCTGCGCACCAATTCCGAGGAAGCCGTTGAAGCGGCCAAGCTCTACCAGCGCCTGATGACCAAGTCGGCTCCTCCCGGCGTCTCCGGCTTCAATTGGGCCGAAGCCCAATCGGCCTTCCTGCAGGGCAAGATCGGCATGTGGCTTGATGGCGTGGGCTTTGCGCCGCCGATCGAGAACCCGGAAAAGTCGCGTGTCGTCGGCCAGGTCGGATACGGCATTATGCCGAAGGGGCCAAAGGCCCAGGCGGCGGGAACGTTCGGAGACGGCCTCGGCGTCGTGGCCGCAAGCCAGAAGAAGGAAGCCGCATATCTCTTCTGCCAGTGGGCAATTTCCCATGACATGGGTGCGCGCCTGCTCCAGGCCGGCGCCGGCGTTCCGTTCCGCCAGTCGGTCCTTGCAGATCAGAAGGTGCGCGAGGGCGTGAAGATGCCGGCCGCATGGCTTGATGCTGTCGCAGGTTCCGCGAAGGTGTCGCAACTTGCCTTACCGGTTATCATTCCAGTCACGGAATTCCGCGACATCTATGGGGTCGGCCTCACCAACATGATCGGTGGCGCCGATCCTGCCACGGAGCTGAAGACGGCCACGGCTCAATTCGAGCCGGTCCTGGCTCGAAGCGAGGGATAATGGCTTCGGTGAGCATGGAAACCGCAACCGCGGCCAAGGCGGAGGCAAAGCAGGGGAGCAAACCGGGTCGGTTTGCTCCCAATTATTGGCCTTTCGTCATTCCCGCCCTGATCGTCGTGGCCGCTGTCATCGTTTTTCCTTGGGTCTTTACCCTGTGGATGAGCGTCAACAGCTGGACGCTCGGCCAGTCACAGGTCTTTGCCGGGTTGGATAATTACCTCCGCCTTGCCGTTGACCTGCGTTTTTGGGACTCGTTGTGGCATACCGTTCTCTACACGACGTTGTCGGTCGTCGCTCCCCTGCTCCTCGGAACGCTCGCCGCCCTCATCTTCGATGCCCAGTTCCCGCTCCGCGGCATTCTGCGCGGCATATTCGTCATGCCGATGATGGCGACCCCCGTCGCCATCGCACTTGTCTGGACGATGATGTTCCATCCCCAGCTCGGTGTTTTGAACTATCTTCTTTCCTTTATCGGGATCGGCCCACAGGAGTGGATCTACAATCAGACAAGCGTCATTCCCTCGCTGGTGCTGGTGGAAACATGGCAGTGGACACCGCTCGTCATGCTGATCGTGCTGGGTGGGCTTGCCGCCGTGCCACGCGAACCTTACGAGAGCGCCGAAATCGATGGCGCCAATGTCTGGCAGAAGTTCCGTTATCTGACGCTGCCGATGATTGCGCCGTTCCTGATGATTGCGGTCATCATTCGCAGCATCGATGCGGTCAAGAGCTTCGACATCATCTATGCGATGACGCAAGGGGGACCTGGCACCGCGTCGGAAACGATCAACATCTATCTCTATAACACCGCGTTTTCCTACTACGACATTGGATACGGCTCGGCCATGGCGGTCATTTTCTTCGTGCTGATCGTGGCGCTCTCTTTCGTCCTTTTGATGGTCAAGCAGCGCGCCAACTGGTCCGATTGGGAGGCACGCTGATGAAGCGCAAGACAGTCGATCGCATCGGACTTCTGTTCGTGGCGCTGGTGATGGTATCGCCCGTCATCCTGTTCTTCCTCTGGATGATCTCACTGTCTCTGAAGTACGAGATCGACAACGGCGCCTATCCGCCGATCTTCATTCCCGAGCGCTTTGCCTGGTCGAACTACGCAAAGGTGTTCGAGGAGAACAACTTCTTCCTTTACCTTTGGAATTCGGTTCTTGTCACGGGTGCGGCGACGCTCTTGGCGCTCGTCATCGGGGTGCCGGCGGGTTACGGCATTGCGCGTCTTAAGGCCGAAAAGTCGGCTGTCGTCATCATGATTGCCCGGATGACGCCTGGCCTTTCCTTCTTGATCCCGCTCTTCCTGCTGTTCCAATGGCTGAACCTACTCGGCACGCTTTGGCCGCAGATTATCATCCATCTCGTCGTTACCGTTCCGATCGTGGTCTGGATCATGATCGGATATTTCGAAACGACACCGATGGAATTGGAAGAGGCCGCAAGCATCGACGGGGCAACGCCCTGGCAGGTTTTCCACCTCGTGGCGCTGCCGATCGCACGGCCGGGAATCGTCGTGGCCTTCATCCTATCGGTCATCTTTTCCTGGAACAATTTTGTCTTCGGCATCGTCCTTGCAAGCCGTGAGACCCGCACCCTGCCTGTCGCGGTCTACAATATGCTGTCGTTCGAGCAGGTCAGCTGGGGGCCGCTTGCGGCCGCCGCCTTGATCGTCACTCTGCCGGTGTTGATCCTGACCGTCTTTGCGCAAACGCAGATTGTGGCCGGGCTTACGGCGGGTGCCGTGAAGTGACGCTGACGACCGCAATGGATAAGCGTGCGAAGCCACACATTCTGTGCGTTGGAGCCGCTGTTCTCGATACGCTCTACAGGGTGCGCACCATGCCCACCGGGCAAGGCAAAGTTCTACCGTACGACATGCTGCAGATCGCAGAAGGTATGGCCTCGAGTGCTGCTTTTGCGGTCGCAAAGCTTGGTGGGGACGCCAGCCTCTGGAGTGCGGTCGGAGACGACCAAACCGGCGAGCGCATCATCGGCGACCTGGCAGAAAGTGGCATAGACACCCGTGGCATGCGGCGCGTGGCTGGTGCCCGCTCGGCCGTATCGACGATCCTGATCGACGATGTCGGCGAGCGCCTGATCATCCCCTTCTATGACCCACGTCTACATCAGCTCGTCCAATCGGTCACAGCGGATCATGTCGCGCCATTCGATGCGGTCTTGGTCGATGTGCGCTGGCCATCACTTGCACTGCAGACACTGCTCGCTGCCCGGGAAGCGAAGTTGCCGGCCATCCTTGACGGAGACGTGGCGGCTGAGGGGGTGATCGAGATGTTGGCACCGGCGGCAAGCCATATTGTTTTTTCGCAGCCGGCTGCTGAACGTCTGGCAGGAACGGCGCAGCCTCCATCGATGGTTCACCGACTGAAGGAGCGTTTCAGCCATGCCTTCGTTAGCGTGACATTCGGAGAAAAAGGCTCCTACTGGTTCGATGACGACAGCGGTCGCATTCGCCATCTCGAAGCACCGTGCATCACGCCCACGGATACGCTGGCGGCAGGCGACATCTTCCATGGAACCTTCGCGCTGACGCTGTCCGAGGGTATGGCGATCGAGGATGTGATGCGCGCCTCGTCGATGGCGGCGGCAATCAAATGCCAGACATTCGGAGGCCGCATCGGCGCGCCCGCTCGCGCAGAGCTTGATCAAGCGCTGATGAGTTGGCCAGCCAAGGCCGTCGATATCACCGCGCGAAACGGGCCGGCGCAGGCCCTTTGAAGGTCAAGCTGCCTTCGAGATTGTCATGGAGCAGCCGGACGCCTTGAGCGCGGCTTCGACGACGTCAACGAAAAGCTTGCGGAACCATACCGAGCGACCGTCCGCACGATCGACGCGGCGGTAGAGCATCGTAACAGGATCGGCGGGAAGTTCGATCGGCGGGGTCGAGATCTCGAGGCCGTGCAACTGCGCGATGCAGCGAGCGATCGATTCCGGAATGGTCGCGATTGCCGGCATCGCCCTCAGCGCCGGTGGCAGTGCTGAAAAGCGCGGTACGGTGGCCACCACCTGTCGGCGCAGACCGGCCTTGGCAAGGACTGTGTCGACATTTGTCGCACTGTTGCCCTCAAAGGACACGGTGACGTGCGCGGCATTGACGAAGTCTTCCAGCGTCAGCGGCGCTTTGCGCTTCAGCTGGGCGGGGTCATAGACGCAGACCGAACACTGGCTGAAGAGCGGCGCCCGGACATGCCAGGACGCCGGTTCCTCGTGGACCGCGACGCTGAAATCATAAGCACCGTCGTCGAGCATGCGGGCAGCATCACGCTTGTCGGCGGCGACCCCGATCAGGCGTGCACCCGGGGACAGTGCACGCAGGCGCGCCACCAGCGGCCCGAAGAACGCCGATTCCAGATTGTCGCACATGCCGATCCTGAACTCGCCCTGCCAGATCTTTGGATCGAAGGCGACCGGCGGCCGGATGGCGCGCTCGATGCACGATAGCGCATCCTCGATCGCCGGCGCGATTGCAAGCGCGCGTGGGGTGGGCTGCAGGCCTCGCCCGACCCGAACGAACAGCTCGTCGTCAAGCGTCTCGCGCAGCCGCTTTAGGGCCGCCGACAAGCCTGGCTGGCCGAGCAGAAGCCGCTCGGCAGCACGAGACACATTGCGCTCCTGCATCAGCACGGAGAAGGCAAGCAGAAGGTTGAGGTCTATCTTTCTGAGGATCGTGTCATTCATCATTATCAGTAATACCTGACATGGTTACTATCAATTTGCAATAGGTTCGGGAGGTGTACATTTTCTCGTTCCCTGACGCTCAAAGCTTCCTCCCGGGGCGTCGGCAGAAAGGAACGATCACCCATGACCATTTCG
This sequence comes from Rhizobium tibeticum, assembly GCF_900110205.1. Lineage (GTDB taxonomy): Bacteria > Pseudomonadota > Alphaproteobacteria > Rhizobiales > Rhizobiaceae > Rhizobium > Rhizobium tibeticum. The sequence continues at coordinate 68,032 of NZ_FOCV01000029.1, forward strand.
AGATCTCAAGGCGGAGCCGGCTTGGCATTGCTGTTGCTTTGCGCTGCCAACTTTCTTGATGCAATGGATGTGTCCACGATTGGCGTCGCGCTTCCGGCGATACAGGTCGAGCTCGGCATGAAGGCCACGTCCCTTCAGTGGGCCGTCAGCGCCTATGTGCTCGGCTATGGCGGTTTCCTGTTGCTGGGCGGGCGCGTCGCGGACGTTTTCGGCCACCGTCGCGTCTTCCTCTGGTCGCTCGCCATTTTCGCTGCCGCCAGCATCGCCGGCGGCTTTGTCGATAGCGGCCCGACGCTGATCGCCGCACGCCTGATAAAAGGCATCGCCGCTGCGTTTACGGCACCCGCTGCCCTTGCCCTCCTTCTGTCGGTGTTCGGCGAAGGATCGGCGCGGGCAAAAGCGCTCGGGGTCTTTGCCTCGACTGGCGCGACCGGCTTTGTCCTTGGCATGGTGCTTGGCGGTGCCGCGACGGTCTTCAGCTGGCGGGCAACTCTTGTCATGGGTGCGCCGGTCGCCATTATCGCGCTGTCGATTGCTCCTTTCGTGCTGCCGGCAGACCAGCAGCGCAGCGGGCCGCGTGTCAAGTTCGACTGGGCTGGCGCGATGACCATCACGCCGGGACTCTTGCTCTTCGTCTTTGGCATCACCAATGCTGCGGCCGATGGTTGGCAGGCAGTGCCCACCTGGGGTGCGCTCGTGGCGGCGGCCGTTTTGATCTGCCTCTTCCTCATCGTCGAATCCCGTCATGCTGATCCGATGGTGCCGCTTGCGATATTCCGGCGGGCAAAGCTCTCCCACGCCAATGCCATTGCTGCGCTGTTCCAGGGCGTCTATGTCGGCTTCCAGTTCATCGCGACGCTCTATTATCAGACAGTCGTTGGCTGGTCGGCCTTCGCGACCGGGTTCTCCTTTGCCTTCGGCGGCGTCTGTGTCATGTTCCTGGCGCCACGCTTTGCGACGATCGCGCAAAATCGTGGCACGACCGGGCTGATGACGCTTGGCGTAGCACTACAGGCCCTCAGCTACATCTTCTGGATCCTGAGCGTTGGCCACATCAACCCGGTCTGGCTGGTCGCCCTGTCACAGCTCCCGCTCGGTGTCGGCTACGCCATGACCTACCCCTCCGTGCAGGTTGCGGCACTCTCCGACGTTGGCGAGGATCAGTCCGGGCTCGCATCGGGGCTGTTGTTTGCCTCCTTCCAGATCGGTGGCGGCATCGTGCTTGCGGCAGCCTCTGCCATATTCGGTGCGGCTTCCGGTTTCGGCTGGGATCCGTATTTCGCCGGCATCACGTTTGTCGCGGTCCTTGCAGTTCTCGTCACGCTTGCGGCCGCACTCGGTCCGAGAGCCTCTGTCGTCGACCGGAACGTCTATCAGGCGGCGGAATAGCCGGGACCCGCTATCGCGGGACATCGCCGGCCGCGTCCGGCGATGTCCATTTTATGGGTGACAGGCGCATGCTTCTCTGCGACAAGAAGGCGATGAGAGACAGGGGCGCCCTGGTGGGCTGAGAAGCACCCTTTGAACCTGAACCGGATAATGCCGGCGGAGGGAGTCGCTCGGGACTGTCGGCTTCCCGCGTTTGTCCCTGCGCCTTTCTCCCCGGTCGAAAGGCACACCATGCAAGATCAGAACTCGCCGGGAACGCTGCTGGGCGAATTGCGAGCCCAGCCACCGCTCGTCCACTGCATCACCAATTTCGTTGCCATGAACATCGCAGCCAATGTGCTTCTGGCAGCTGGCGCTTCGCCGGCCATGGTGCATGCGGAAGAAGAGGCTGGCGAATTTGCCGCGATCGCCGGCGCCCTGACGATCAACATCGGCACGCTCTCGTCAGCTTGGCTGCGCGGCATGCAGGCAGCCGCCCGCGCGGCCGGCCAGGCCGGCAAGCCCATTGTCCTCGATCCGGTTGCCCACTACGCAACCGGTTTTCGTCGCGCGGCGGTGGACCGGCTGCTGGAACTCGGCCCCACCGTCATTCGCGGCAATGCCTCCGAAATCATCGCGCTTGCTGGCGGGGCGAGCCGTGGTCAGGGCGTGGATAGCCGCGATGACGTCGAGCAGGCTGAGGACGCTGCCCGCCTACTGGCCAGGGTACACGGAGCGACGGTCGCGGTAACCGGCGCTGTCGATTTCGTCACCGATGGCGACCGGGCGGCTCGTATCGAGGGTGGCTCGGTGCTAATGCCGCAGGTCACGGCGCTTGGCTGCTCGCTGACCTGCCTTATTGGCGCATTCACCGCTATTCGGCCCGGCGCGCCATTCGAGGCGGCGGTGGCCGCCCTTGCGACCTTTGCTGTCGCCGGCGAAATGGCAGCCAGCAACGCGGATGGCCCGGGCTCGTTCTCCTGGCGTTTCCTCGATGCACTTGCCGCGCTTGACGCTGCGAGGCTCGATCGCGATGCCAGGGTGCGCGCGGCATGAGAAACCTCGATCTTTATCTCTACCTCGTCCTCGATCCGGGCCTTTGCGCTGCCTTCGGCATGGTGGAGACCGCGTGCGCGGCGGTCGCCGGGGGAGCGACCATGGTGCAACTGCGCGACAAGCATGCGGATACCGCACGGATGATCGAGACTGGGCGTGCACTCAAGGCGGCATTGTCTAGCACCGGCGCGGTGCTCATCGTCAATGACGACGTGGAGGCGGCTATCGCCATTGGCGCCGACGGGCTGCATATTGGCCAGGAAGACATCGATGCGATCGCGGCGCGGCAATTGATTGGCCCGGACATGATCCTCGGCCTCTCGGCCGAAACGGCGGCGCTGGCGGCGGCAATCGACCCCGCAGCTGTCGACTATGCTGGATTGGGGCCGGTTTTTGCGACAGCGACGAAGCCTGACCACAAACCCGCGCTGGGCTTTGCAGGGCTTTCGCGCCTCGTCAAGGTTTGTCCCGTACCGGTCGTCGCCATCGGTGGCCTGAAATCCGCCCACGTCGGTGAGGTGCTTGCCGCTGGGGCCCATGGGCTTGCGGTTGTCTCGGCGATTTGTGGGACACCCGATCCACAGCTTGCGGCACGAGAGATCGCCGAGAACATCAAAATGGCAAGAACATGATCCGAAACGTGCTGTCCATTGCAGGCTCCGACCCGTCCGGCGGAGCCGGTATCCAGGCCGACCTCAAGGCATTTTCCGCGCGCGGCGTCTATGGCATGGCAGTGATGACGGCCCTGACTGCCCAGAACACGCAAGGCGTTTGCGGCGTCCATCTGGTCCCTGCCGCCTTCGTCGCGGATCAGATTGCGGCGGTTCTTGCCGATGTGCGGGTCGACGCCATCAAGATCGGCATGATTGCCACGGCCGAGATCGCCGACGCCGTCGCCGACGCGCTTGTGAGCCACCAGGGTATCCCAATCGTTCTCGACCCCGTCATGGTCGCCAAGGGCGGAGCTGCCCTACTCGACCCCTCCGCTGTCGACGTTCTGACCAAGCGTCTGTCGCCGCTTGCAACCTTGCTGACGCCAAACCTGCCGGAAGCGGCCGCACTGCTTCATGTCTCTGCCGCGGCCACTCGCAGCGACATGGCAGAGCAGGCAGATAGTCTTCGCCAGCTCGGCCCCAAGGCTGTCCTCGTCAAGGGCGGACATCTGGCCGGCGACGAAAGCCCAGATGTGCTCTCGACAGGCTCCGGGCTGACATGGTTTGAGGCAAAACGCGTTCCGACCGCAAACACACATGGCACCGGCTGCACCCTTTCCAGCGCGCTTGCCGCGGAATTGGCGAAAGGAGCATCAGTTCACGAGGCGGTCACGCGTGCCAAGGCCTACCTTGCCGACGCCGTCGCCCATGCCGACGGGCTGAGCGTCGGGTCTGGTCACGGACCCGTGCATCACTTTCACGCACTGTGGTGGGCGGCGTCGGCATAGCACGAACGATCAGCCTGCCGACACAGCAGCTAAGGCAGCGCCGGGACGAAGCTCCGTCGTTTCACGCCCCATCAGGATTTGACAGCACCAGCAGTCAGACCTGCGATGATGTGCTTTTGTGCCAGGAAGAAGACGATGATCGTCGGCATGATTGTCAGCGTGATGAAGGCGAGCACCAGCTGCCAGGCGGTGCCGAACTCACCGCGATAGACCATGATGCCAAGCGGCCATGGGTACATCGTCTCCGAATTCAGCATGATCAGCGGCAGGATGTAGCTGTTCCAGCTGCCGACGAAGGAGATGATGCTGACAGTTGCGATGATCGGCCGCGAGAGCGGAAGCGAGATATGCCAGAAGAAGCGGATGTAGCCACAGCCATCGACGATTGCGGCCTGGAACAATTCTTCCGGAAGGTTGCGAAAATAGTTCCGGAACAGAAGTATGCTCATGCCCAGCCCGAAGGAAACTTGCGGCAGGACAACTCCCCAGTAGGAATTCAACAGGCCGAGATCACGGATCCGGATGAACAGGGGCAGGATGGCGGTCGCAGCCGGAAACATCAGGCCGATCAGGAAGTAGTTGAGCAGGAATCCCGCGCCGAAGAACTTTACATGCGCGAAGGTAAAGGCGGCCATGGCCGAGACCGAAACCGTCAAGCAGACCGTTAGCGTGGCGATGATCAGCGAATTCATCATCTGCCGCCAGTAGCGGTCCCCAAAGAGAATGTCGGTATAGTTTTCGGGATGCCATGCGACCGGTAGCCCGAAGGGGTTGGTTCGCAGGTCGCCGAGATCCTTGAAGCCGCCAAGCGCCGTCGTCAGCAGCGGGACCAGTACGATCGCCGCGATGATCGTCAGCGAGACATACAGATAGATCTTCGTGCCGGTCGCGATCCGGGCGGATGAGGTCATGTCAGTCATTGCGCATGAATATCCGTTTGTAGCCGAAGGCAAGCGTCACGCAGATGACGAACAGGACGACGCCCACGGCACTGCCGAGGCCGACCTGCATGCGCGTGACGCCAAAGTTGAAAAGGAAGGTGACCATGGTCTGCGTCGCGTTGAACGGCCCGCCGCCCGTCAGCGGCATGATGAGGTCGAAGAGCTGCAGCGAGCCGACGACAGCAAAGAAGACGGACAGGCGAACGGTCGAGCCGAGAAGCGGCAGCGTGATGTAACGGAACCGCTGCCAGCCGCTGGCGCCGTCGATTTCTGCGGCTTCCAGCACGCTTTTGTCGAGCGACTGCAACCCCGCAATGAAGAGCATCATGTGGAACCCAAAATACTTCCAGACGACAACTGCCAGCACCGCATAGATCGCCAGGTCCTTGTCTGCGAGCACATAGGGTGTCTCGACGCCGACGAGGTGGGCGGCCGAGGCAAACAGGCCATAGTCGCCATCGTAGACGAAGCGCCAGATGAGACCGGCTGCGACCTCCGCCAAGACGTAGGGCAGGAAGAAGATCAAGCGGAAGATGACCACGCCAGCGATCCGGTGCGCCAGCATCATCGCCAGCCAGATGGCGAGCGGAATCTGGATCAGGATCGAAATGACGATGATCAGGGCATTGTTCTTCAACGCCGTCAGGAAGGCGCTGTTCTTGAACAGTACCTCGAAATTCCTCATGCCCACGAACTGCGTCGGCAATCCGTAACCGTCCCACTTGTAGAGACTGTACCATGCCGCCTCCCCCATGGGCAGGATGACGAAGATCGTAAACAGCAGCAGCGCTGGCGGCAGAAACAGAAGCAGGACCGGCAGGCGCCGCGCCAGGCTCGGATCTTTGTTGCGCACCGACGATCTGACAGCCGAGCGCGGTCGGATGGCGCCTGTTACGCTGATAGTGGTCATAAAGGCCGGTCCCTCTTACGTCACATGGAAGGACGGCGCGAGTGATACTCGCGCCGCAATCGTGTTGTTCAGAGCTGATCCTGCTCAAAGGCTTCCTGGATCTGCTGAGCCCCATCGGACGGGCTCATCTGTCCCGACACGATGGCAACGGAAACATCGTTGACCACGCGGCCGACGGACGGACCGAGATCCTGATCAAAGAAGTTCTGATGCCACGTCGAATGCGCCAGCTGTTCAGCAGCCTGATGCATCAGCGGATTGGTGACCCCATCCTCAGCCCCAGCCGCCACGGGAATGAGCATGCCGGCCTTGGCCATTTCGCGCTCGTTTTCGGCGTTCGTCAGGTAGGCGAGGAAATCAAGCGTTTCGGGCGGAGCCGTCTTCGTCACCGCCCAACCGTTGAGCCCGCCGAGCGTGTCGGTGACGGCACCTGCACCGCCCGAGACGGCCGGGAAGGCGAAGCGACCGATATTGTCAGGGTCGAGGCCTTTGCCGTCGCCGGAGTTGGTGCGCTGGTTGGCGGCGGTGTTCTCGAAGCCGAGGATCATCGCCGCCTTGCCGTCACCGAAAACACCAAGCGCCTGCGGCCAGGTCGCGCCGAGATATCCCGGCTGGAAGGGTTGCAGTTTGCCGAGCTCGGCGAGCTGCTCGCCGGCCTTGATGATGGCCGGATCGTTGAAGCCCTCGCCCTGCCCGTTCTTGGCGGCGTCGAAGACCTTCTGACCGCCGTCGCGCATGACGAGATAGCTCCAGTAGAAGTGGATCGGCCATTTTTCGCCGCCACCGCCGGCGATCGGCACGATGCCGGCATCCTTGAGCTTCTTGACCGCGGCGAGATAGTCGTCCCAGGACTTGATGGATGCCGCGTCGACACCCGCCTTTGCAAACATCTGCTTGTTATAGAAGAAGGAGACCGTACCCATCTTGTAGGGGACGGCACCGATCTTGCCATCGAAGGTCAAGCCGTTGACGGACGCAGGATTATAGCTCTTCAGCCAGGCACCGTCCTTGGCATTCATAGCCTCGGTCAGGTCCATCAGCGTGCCCGTGGCAAGTTGCTGCTTCAGCACCCCGCCGCCCCAGCTGAAAAACAGGTCCGGCGCATCACTCGATTGCAGCAGCGTCGGAAGCTTCGCTTTGAAGGCCTCGTTTTCCAGGAATTGCATTTCGATCTTTACGCCGGGATGCTCGGCCTCGTACTTGGCTGCGATCTTCTTCCAGACCGCCAGATAGTTCGGGTCGATTTCAAGATGCAGCCACTTGACGGTCGTGTCGGCTGCAGCACTTCCCGCAGCGATCAGAAGTGCCAGTCCTGTGGCTGCCGAGCGGGCAATGAAACGGCTGCGAAATAGGGCCTTGGCCCTCATATGATCAAACATGATGTCTCCTCCAAGAAGGGCAGAAATCGTCCTCTTCAATTTTTCCCTTATGCGGATTAAATCATCGGGAGGTTTTGGCGAATGTCAACTCCCTTCGTTGAAATTGGCAGATTTGCCTTGACAGACGGGGCCGCTGCCGCGCTATTTAATTCGCATACCGTTGAAAATATAAGCCCGCGCACCGCGCAACGTTGAAGAGCCCGGCAAGACCCCATGAAGACCGCAGATCCGGAATTGATGCGCGCGATCAACCGCTTGAACGTGCTGGATACGATCCGCCGTCATGGGCCGATAGCGCGTGTCGAGATCAGCGAACGCACGCAGTTGTCGACCACGACGGTCTCCGCCATCACCGCCTCGCTGCTTGATGACGGGCTAATCCTGCCGCGTCACGAAGGCGACATTCGCAATGAGGCGGCCCGTGGGCGCCCGCGTGTCATGCTCGAGCTCAACCCGGACGCGGCGCGCGTTGTCGGTGCCAAAATCGCGGCCAACCGCCTCGTTTTCGTGGTGACCGACTTTCGCGGCGACGTACTGTCGAAACTGACGCTGCCCATCCGCATCGATCGTCAGCCGATTGGCGTCATCGCCGACCTCGTGGAGGACGGGGTACGGCGCTGCGTTGTCGATGCAGGCCTTTCGCTCGAGGACGTCGACACCGTGTGCCTTGGCCTTCCCGGCGTGATCGAGCACCGCACTGGCCAGATCCGCAGCAGCCCGATCTTTCGCGACACGAATGTCGATTTCGCCAGCGAAATGACGGCTCGGCTGAATACCCCGACGATCGTGGAAAGCGACGCGCATGCGATCACGCTTGCCCACCACTGGTTTGGCAAAGCCCGCGATCTGGAGGACATGGTATTGATTTCGCTTGAGCAGACGCTTGGGCTCGGGGTGCTCCACGACAATCAGCTTTTCCGCGGCGCCGGCGGCCTCAGCCACAATCTCGGCGACCTGGTGCTTGGCATGGGACCGCGCGGCATCGTGCGGCTGTCGAGCCAGGCCGGCGAAAGCGAAATCCTTGGTGAGCAGCCGGCCAGCGGCCGCTTTGCCGAGGCCATTCGGCTTGGACGCGGCATGACGCATGCCCAAGCGCTCATCAAGGCGGAGGATAACACGCTGATTGGCGCGGCGATCCGCGCCGGCGAAGCCGTCGGCGTGGCGATCGCCAATATCGTCACCTTGTTTGCGCCGCCGCGTGTCATTCTCGTCGGTTCGAGCCTTGCTCTTGGCGAACCCTTTCTCGACAGCCTGCGCAACGCTTATGCGCTCGCCATTCCACCGTCTCTGAAGGGTGTTGCCGAACTCGTCTTCGACGATTCGACGGACGACTTCTGGGCGCAAGGAGCCGCTGCGGTGGCGCTCTACGAACTCTACGAGTCGCCCTGGAACACCACCGGGCCGGCGCTCTGATAGCAAAATCGCGACATCTAACGGGAGGAAATCATGGAACGAGTCGGTATTGGCATCATCGGATGCGGTAATATCTCCGGCGCCTATCTGAAAGCGATGGCGTCCTTCCCCATCCTTGACGTTTGCGGCGTGGCCGACCTCAATCACGCGCTGGCAGAAGCCAAGGCCGGCGAATTCAATGTGCCCGCAATGCGGATCGACGAACTCCTTGCCGACCCCAAGGTTGAGATCATCGTCAATCTGACTGTGCCGAAGGCCCATGTCGCGGTTGGTCTGCAGGCGCTAGAGGCCGGGAAGCACGCCTATTCGGAAAAGCCGCTCGGCATCACCTTCGCGGAGGGCAAGAAGCTCGCCGAAGCCGCGAAAGCCAAAGGCCTTCGCATTGGCGCGGCCCCCGACACTTTTCTTGGCGGGGGTCACCAGACGGCACGTAGCCTCATCGATCAGGGCGTGATCGGCCAGGCGGTCGGCGGCACGGCGACCTTCATGTGCCCAGGGCACGAACGCTGGCATCCAAATCCCGCCTTCTACTACGAGGTCGGCGGCGGACCGATGCTCGACATGGGGCCATACTACATCACAGATCTCGTCAATCTTTTCGGGCCAGTTGCGCAGGTGGCCGGTTTTGCCGTCAGCCCCCGCAAGGAGCGTATCATCACCAGTGAGCCGAGAAACGGCGAGCGCGTCGCGGTGCATGTCGCGACCCACGTCGCCGGTCTCATGGCTTTTGCCAACGGTGCCGTCGTTCAGATCGGCATGAGTTTTGATGTTGCTGGCCACAAGCACGTGCCGCTCGAGATCTACGGCACCGAGGGCACGCTGATCGTCCCCGATCCCAACCACTTCGGCGGTGACGTGGAACTGCTGAGAAAGGGCGGGGCATTTGAAAAGCAGGCTCTCACGGCGCCTTATGGCGACGGCAACTATCGCTCGATCGGTGTCGCTGATCTGGCCCATGCCATTCGATCCAACCGCCCGCATCGTGCCAATGGCGATCTTGCTCTGCATGTCCTCGAGGTCATGGAAGCCTTCCATACGGCCTCTGACAGCGGGCGTACGGTCGCTATCACTACTCAAACCGAGCGGCCGATGCCGCTTTCGCAGTCGCTCGTCGACGGGCGCTTGGGCAAGTAATCATCAGGAGGAAGAGTATGCGTGAAGCACTGATCGTCTGGGGCGGATGGAGCGGCCATGAGCCGCAGGAATGCGCCTCAATCATCAAGGACATGCTGGAGGAGGATGGCTTCAAGGTCTACGTTGAGCACACCACCGAGGCCTTTGCGGATCCGTCCGTCCACGATCTAAGCCTCGTCGTGCCGATCGTGACGATGTCGAAGATCGAAAAGGAAGAGATCAAGAACCTTGCAGCCGCGATTGAGGGTGGTGTCGGAATTGCCGGCTACCATGGTGGCGCTGGCGACAGCTTCCGTGAATGCGTCGAATACCAGTTCATCATCGGCGGCCAGTGGGTCGCGCATCCCGGCAACATCATCGACTATACGGTCAACATCACAAGGCCGGATGATCCCGTCATGGAAGGCATCGTCGACTTCCCCTACACCTCCGAACAATACTACATGCACGTCGATCCTTCGAACGAGGTGCTGGCGACGACCCGGTTTACCGGCGACCACGCCTACTGGATCGACGGCGTGGTGATGCCCGTCGCCTGGAAGCGCAAATACGGCAAAGGGCGTGTCTTCTATTCTTCGCTTGGCCATCAGGCCAAGGAATTTTCGGTGCCTGAGATGAAGACCATCTTCCGGCGTGGAGCGAACTGGGCGGCGCGCTGAAGTGCCAGATTGCGTACGAATTCTCCGGCGCTCGTCAGCCGTAGCGGCTGAGATCGAAACCCTCGGTCGATATCTGCGGTTTCGCCCTGTCGATGAGATCTGTCAGTAAGCGGCCGGAGCCGCAGGCCATGGTCCAGCCAAGGGTGCCGTGCCCAGCGTTCAAATACAGGTTGTCGTAGGCGGTCTTGCCGATGATCGGCGTTCCATCGGGCGTCATCGGCCGCAGTCCGCACCAGAACTGTGCGTTGCTCTGGTCGCCGGCTCCACCGAACAGATCCTCGACCGAATGTACAAGTGTTGCCTTACGAGAGGTCGGCAAATCCTTGTTGAAGCGCGCAATTTCCGCCATGCCGCCGACGCGGATTCGGTCGCCGAGACGGGTGATGGCAATCTTGAAGGTCTCGTCCATGATCGTCGAGACGGGCGCCCGGCTCTCGTCGACGATTGGAACCGTGATCGAGTATCCCTTCACCGGGTATATTGGCACCTTCAGCCGGAGCGGCTTCAGAAGGGCTGACGTGAAGCTGCCGAAGGCCGCCACCACGATGTCGGCGCCGAACGTGCCCTGTGAGGTTTCGACCGCGCTGATCCTGTTGTTCTCGATGCGCAGCTTATGGACGTCGGCTCCATAAATGGACTGCACGCCCAATGCCTCCGCACGCGTGGCGAGCTCGTTGGTGAACTTGAAACAGTCGCCGGTCTCGTCGTTGGGCAGGCGCAATCCGCCGACGATCTTGTGCTTGACCGGTGCCAGCCCAGGCTCGGCCGCGACACATTGTGCCGGATCGAGCACCTGGAACGGCACGCCGTCCTTAGCAAGAACCTCGATGTCCTTTGTGATCGAGCCGAGCTGTTTTTGCGTGCGAAAGAGCTGCAGGGTTCCTTGCGTCCGCGCATCATAAGGGATGCCGGTCTCGGCGCGCAGCTCGATCAGGCAATCGCGGCTGTATTCGGCAAGGCGAACCATGCGGCTCTTGTTGATCGTATAGCGCGCGGAGGTGCAGTTGCGCAGCATCGCCGTCACCCAGGCCCAGGTGGCCGGGTCGAATGTCGGGCGAATGATCAGCGGCGCGTGTTTCATGAAGAGCCATTTGACGGCCTTCTGAGGAATACCGGGCGCCGCCCAGGGCGATGCATAGCCGGGCGAGATCTCACCGGCATTGGCATAGCTCGTCTCCAGCGCCGGTCCGCTCTGGCGCTCCAGCACCGTGACCTCGTGTCCCGATTTCGCCAGATAGTAGGCCGTGGTGACGCCGATGACGCCGGCGCCAAGCACAGTAATCTTCATTATGAACTCCAGAAAAGAAAGACATCAGATCAGATGTAGCGGCGTTGGTATCGGTGGCCCAAACGGGTGAGGATTTCGTAGGAGATGGTATCGGCATCCGCAGCCATCATCTCCAAGGTTTGGTGTTTGCCAACGACTTCCACCGGCGTGCCGAGATCGAGTGCGCCTTCCGGCAAAGCGCTGATATCGACCGTTATGCTGTCCATCGACACGCGCCCGGCGATCGGCAGGCGCTGCCCCTCGAAGTAGACGGCGCCTCGTCCGCTCAAGCTGCGTGGCAATCCGTCGGCATAACCAGCTGCAATTGTTGCGAGGCGTGTGGATGTTTTCGCTGTGAACGTTCCGCCATAACCGATCTGGGTGCCTGGAGACACGGTGCGTGTCTGAATGACGGGGACCTCAAGCCAGACAACCGGCAGCATGGGATTGTCGCGGTCTGAGATCGGCGCGCCACCATAAAGGGCAATGCCCGGACGTGCCAGCGAGCCATGGAACTCGCCACCCAGAAAGATGCCGCCGGAATTGGCCAATGAGACGGGTAGGCTCGGAAAGGCGGTCGATATCGCCCGGAGGGCCGCCAACTGCCTTGCATTTGCCGGGTTTGCCGGTTCGTCGGCGCAGGCGAGATGGCTGACGAGCGTCGTCACCTCGATGTTCGAAATCAGGCCTGGGTTGGCTAGCAGCTCACACACTTCATCCGGTGAAAGGCCAAGCCTCGACATCCCGCTGTCGACTTGGAGCGCAGCCTCAAGCGTCCGGCCCACCCTGCCGGCTGTCTGCGACCATGCCTTGATCTGACCGATGGAGTTCAACAGGGGTACAACACCGAGGGCGGCCGCCCGTTCCTCGTTGCCAGGCTGAAGACCGTTCAGCACATAGATGGCAGCGTCTTGCGGGAGCGACGGACGCAGCTGCACGGCCTCAATGAAATGCGCGACAAAGAATGTCCGGCTTCCCTCCTGGTACAGTCTCTGGCTGACCTGAACGGCGCCAAGGCCATAAGCGTCGGCTTTCACAACGGCGGCAAGCGCTGCGGGAGCAACATTCTTGGCCAATCGGCGGTAGTTCTCGCCAAGGGCGCCAAGGTCGATTGCAAGGACGCCGCATCGGTCGGTTGCGAGCATAACGTTGTCGGTGCTGCTGTTCATGATTGGCCCCGATTTACCTGCTGTCCCGATTTACCTGCTGTAAGGATATCGGCGGTTGAACGACTTTTTCGCTCAATCCTTCGCTAATACGAGCAATTGAGATCAGGTTTCCGCAGCTTTCGTCAACTTATTCAATGTTTCGTGCAAAATCGACTAGAAGAGGTAGCTGACGAAGCGCTCCGCCGCTGGGGGCAGATTCGAGCGGTTGCGTGTCAGCAAATAGAGCGAGCGGATGAGCCGAAAATCGGCGATCGCGCGAAAGACAATGTCATCACTTTGGATGACCTTCGCAGCCTGCTGCGGCAGCAGCGCCACGCCGGCGTTGCGACTAATCAAGGTCAACTGCGCAATGGTGCTGAAGGTTTGGATGCGGCCCATTGTCAGCCTCGGCGGCAACTCGGGGCAATCGGCGAGCATTCTCGCAATGCCAGCCTGTCCGTCGAGCGCGATCACATCCTCCGGATTGATATCGGCCAAAACAATCGGACGCGACGACCGTGCAAGTTGATGATCTCTATGGCAGACGAGACCAAACGGGTCTTCGCTGATCTTCCTTCCGTCCAATTCGGCCGATTCAAAGCCCGGCCCAGCCAGCGCGAAATCAAGCGTTCTGTTCACCACCATGCCGGCCAACCGCTCGGCCACGTCATCATGGACGATGATATCAATTCCCGGGTGGTCTGCACGGAACTTCATGATCGCGTCCGATAGCGGGCTCAGGACTGCCGATGGCGCTGCGCCAATCGCTACCCGGCCACGTTTGAGGCCGCCGACCTGTCGCAGGTTCGTCAGCGAAAGCTCGAAACGATCGAGAAGATCGCGCGCGCCCTCGAGGAACGCCTCGCCCGCTTCTGTCGCCCTTACAGGACGCCTCTTCCGGTCGAAGATCGCCGTTCCACATTCCAGTTCGAGCGTGCGGATCGTTTCGGTCAGGGCGGAAGGCACGACGCCAAGCCGCTGCGCTGCCCTGCTGAAGGATCCCTCCTCCATGACCGTCAGCGCGGCGCGAAGATGGCGTAGACCTATGTTCGTATTTTCCGAAAAAACCTTCATATATTTCTAATTATACGAAACGTGCCTTTGTGGTTCAATGCCGGTTCCTCGATTTCTCCGGATGGACGGCGATGCTGCACCAGAGCGTAAAGAAAATGTCCTATCATGTTGTGCTGCAAAGGCTCCCTGCCTTGCTCGCTGACGCCGGATTTCGTGGCGACATCGCAAACGACGCCGCACTTCTGGCGGCGATGTCCACGGACAACAGTACTTACACCGTGATGCCGGATATCGTCGTTGCGCCGCGCGATGCCGAGGATGTTCGGCGGTTGATGCGCGTCCTCGCGGCTGATGATCTGCGTGGCGTTCCCGTCACCGCACGCGGTGGCGGCACCGGCACCAATGGTCAGAGCCTGAACGCCGGCATCATCGTCGATTTTCAGAAATACATGAACCGCCTCCTGCAGGTGAACGAAAAGGAGCAGTGGGCAGAGGTAGAGCCTGGCATCGTTCTCGACGAGTTGAACGCGCAACTGGCCGGGACCGGCCTGTTCTTCGCGCCGACCACCTCGACTGCGAGCCGCTGCACGATCGGCGGCATGGTAAGTACCGATGCATCCGGAAAGGGATCGAGGCGCTACGGCAAGACCAGCGACAACGTCCTTGGGATGGAAATCGTTGTCGATGGCGGCCGGACACTGGATAGCGGTGCGCCGACGCCCGACTGGGCCAACGCAATGCTCGCAGAGATCGAAGCGGCTTGTTCGTCGGGTCGCGATGCGCTGCTCGGCCAGGTGCCGGCGCTTTCGCGGCGGTTTACAGGCTATGATCTCGAACGGGCGAAGCCACCTGAAGGGGATCTCGAATGGTGGCGCTTGCCGATCGGCGCGGAGGGGACGCTCGGCCTCGTTACGCGCGTACGACTGCATCTCATGCGCAAACCGAAATTCAAGCGACTGGTTGTCATCGGCTTCGAGACGTTCGCCGCGGCACTCGATGCCGGCAGTGCGCTGCTTGCGCATGATCCGCTGGCGATCGAAGTGATGGACGAATGGGTGCAGGGCCTGGCCGAAAGGGCCGGAATTCTACAAGCGCTGCCCGTCGGGCTACGCGCTCGTGACGGCCGGCCGATCGCCTACAATTTCGTCGAGTTTGTCGGGGACGACGAGGCAGATCTCGCACGCCACGTTGAAGCTCTGCGCGAGAGCACGCTGACGCTTGCCGGCGCAATCGCAAGCCACGTGGCCGTCGACGATATCGAAATGGCAGCGCTCTGGCAGGTCCGAGCGGCAAGTGTTGGCTTGCTTGGCAAGGTCAGTGGCACTCGCCGGCCAATTGCCTTTGTCGAGGACTGCGTGGTGCCTGTCGAAAACCTTGCCGCCTTTGTAAAGGATTTCACGGGACTGTTGAGCAGCAACGGCTTGAGCTACGGCATGTATGGGCATGTCGATGTCGGCTGTCTTCACATCCGCCCTGCCCTCGATATCGATTCCGACGAGGACCGGACCATCATGAAAGCGATTTCGGACGGCGTCTTCGACTTGACGCGCCGGCACGGCGGTATCTTCTGGGGGGAGCACGGCAAGGGCGTGCGCGGCGCTTACCTTGCGGAGTTCGTCGGCGAGGCCGCCTATGACGCGTTTCGTCGCGTCAAGCGGGCATTCGATCCAGCGCATCGTTTCAATCCGGGAAAGCTTGTCGGCGATCCGCAATCTCTCATGGGCATTGCGACAACCCCTTTTCGTAGCGTCAAGACCGATGAGAATGACCCGCTCGGCCTTGCCTTCAGGTGTAACGGCAATGCTCAGTGTCTGAGTTATCAACGCAGCAATGTCATGTGTCCGTCATTCAAGGCCACCCGCGATCTTCGCCATTCACCGAAGGGCCGCGCCGACGCGTTGAGGCATTGGCACCAGGAAAAACGCCAAGGCGATGCGATCGAAGAGTTGGACAGCGATGTTCTGGCCGCGCTCGACGGATGCCTTGGCTGCAAGGCCTGCGCCACGAGTTGTCCGGTGCAGGTCGACATACCGGAGATGAAATCGCATTTCCTTGAGCAGTTCTACCGGACGCGTCGGCGATCACTGGCAGACAAGGCGGCACTGCTGCTGGAGGAATATTCCCCGGTTTTGATCCGGTATAGAAAACTGATGGCTGTCTTTGCGAGGATATTCAACCCGTTGATGGAGAAAGCTTCGGGTCTGCGTGACCTTCCGTTCATCTCTTTTCATGATGTTGGCACAGGCGGATATAAAACGTTTTCCGTCGAGGTGATCGCGCAGCGGCGATGGCATGAGGATACGGTCTTCGTCTGGCGGGATCCGTTTACAGCCCTTTTCGATACGCAGGCCGCCTTGGCGCTCGCAGACGGCCTTCGTGGCTTCGGCTATCGCCCTGTTTTCGTCGCCATGCGTCCGGGCGGAAAAGCAGCCCACGGGCTCGGCGACCGACCTCGTTTTATCAGACAGGCCCGGAAGCTTCGAGCGGCGATCGACAAAGTCGCGGAATCCGGGAGACCGATGGTGGGGGTCGATCCTGCCTTCGTCATGATGATCCGCCAGGACTATGCGAACGCCGGCCTGGCGGGCCAGAATATCCTTCTCGTCCAGGAATTTCTGAGCGAGGAAGTTGCCCGCGGACGCGGTTTGCCAAGATTGAACAGGGAGCGATTGCCGCGCAAACTGTTCCTTCATTGCAGTGAAAGCGCCGGCGCCGGAGCAACGGCATGGAAAAAGGTGTTTGCTGCTCTCGGCGCGCCGGTTGAAATTGCCGCAACCGGCTGCTGCGGCATGGCTGGCTTGTTCGGCCATCAGCAGCGTCACCAGGATCTCAGCAAGCACATTTTTGATCTTTCCTGGACGGGGCAGCTGCGGGGCGAGAAGCAGGCTATGGTCTCAGGTTTTTCTTGCCGTTGCCAGACGAAGCGATTCTCTTCTATTCGGGGTGAGCATCCTATGCGATGGGTGGCCGACGCAATCGATGTCGGATGACACGCCAGCCGGCAGCGCGAATAGATGAGGCGATAATGTATGAGATCGATGCGATAGACAGGAAAATCATCCGGCAATTGCGCCTGAACTCCCGGATCTCCAATGTCGATCTCGGCAAGGAAGTTGGACTGTCCGCCTCGGCCTGTCTGCGCCGCATCGCACTCATGGAACGGGCAGGCATCATCAAGGGTTACACCGCACTCGTTGACATGCTCGGCGAGGACGCAATTGCGGTGATCATCCAGATCACTCTCGAACGCCAGACGGAGGAATACCTGAACCGCTTTGAGACCGCCGTTCGCAAATATCCGGCAGACCGTCTGAAAACCCCGTCGGGGATTCCTCACGTTAGACTGCCGTGGTAGCTTTTGCCATGGCGCATCTTTCAGGAACAGACCGCTCTCAATTGCTGCTTCTGCCGGAAGCGGTTGATGATTATGTGGGGCCGGACAATCCGGTTCGCTTCATCGAGGCTTTCGTTGACGGCCTCGATCTCCAAGCCGCCGGGTTCGTGCGGGTGGCGGCGAAGGAGACCGGCCGTCCGGGTTACGACCCAGCCGACCTTTTGAAGCTTTACGTGTACGGGTATATCAACCGTGTGCGTTCCAGCCGGCGACTGGAAGCG
>NZ_FOCV01000084.1 GCF_900110205.1 Rhizobium tibeticum
AAGTTGCGTAGCTTGCGATAGACCCAGCGGCTTTTGACCATGTCTTCGATCTTGAGGCCGCACTTCTTGTGGAAGGCCATGTCTCGCACGCCCCAGGCTCCGCTCAGATTTTCGCGGCTGGCATAGCCGCCGTCGGCGGCGGCCTGCCGTGGCGGCTCGCCCCAGATGCCAATGTGACGCTCCAGCATCGCAGCAAGCGCTCGCTGTCGGCCGGGTTGCCGGCTTCGACGACGAGGTCGAGGATCAGCCCGCTTGTGCCGGTGGTCAAATTGATCTTATGGCCATACTCGACGTCGCGGCTGCCTTTGACGATGATGTCGGCATGCGGCTCGAACAAACTGACCAGCTTGTCGCCAGCCGGCACCGCCTCGCCGGCCAGGACCCGCCGTTCGGTCTGGGCGATGATCCGTTCGATCAGCGGCTTATGGTGGCAGACTTGCGCCTGCCAGAGTTCAACCGCGGGGCCTGCCGCCAGGGGTAACTGTTCACTCGCCTGCTGCAGTAACTCAAGGTTGCCCGCGTGATCTTGAGCAGTGTGCGGTAGTGCTTGATCCGTTTCGGGCGGCCGCGGGAATATTCGATCGCCCGAGCCCGCTTCTTTGCTGCGCGGCGGTGGTCGTGCCATGGGATGGCGCTACTCAGTGCATCGGCCTGCTGCAACAGCCGCACCATCACCCGCACGGCGTCCCATAACAGGCTGCTGTCGCTCGGCTCATGGATCAGTGCGGCGGTGACGGTGCTGTCCACACGCACGACCTTGCCACTTTCCAGCTTCTCCCAGGCTGTTGAAAAAGGCCCTGGCGCATAGGCTCTGGTCGTGATTCACTCGCTTTATGGCGATTTGGAGCTGATGGATGCGCGGCGGCGATGTGAGGACAGGCGAACTCTTCAGCTATGTCGATCTGGAGGATCGCGTTCGTAACGATCATCCGCTACGGGCAATTCGGCAGATCGTGAACGATGCCCTCGTTTCACTGGAAGGGGAGTTCGCTGCGCTTTATTCACCGATCGGACGGCCGTCGATTGCGCCTGAAAGGCTTCTTCGTGTCATGCTTTTGCAAGCGTTCTATTCGATCCGTTCCGAGCGGCTTTTGATGGAGCGATTGGAATACGACCTTCTATTCCGCTGGTTCGTCGACATCGGCGTTGACGATCCCGCCTGGGATCATTCCAAGACGAGAGCGACCCGGCCTGTGGTCGCGGATGGGCTGCTCTCGGCTCTGCGGACGCCTTGTCGGGCACTTCTACGTCCACAACGGAGACGATCAGGCTTCGTCCGCGAACGCCTGCTAGGCTCCCAAACGGCATCAACTGGCGTGTCGTCGACACTATTCGAATTCCTGCAGTACTTTTGAGGATCAAAATGCATCCGCCGATAGGCGTGATCGTCGGTCCGCGTGATCTGCAGGGCCAGAAGCCCGCCGCAAGCCGCCTACACGCCGGCACTCCGTAAGGAGGAGGCCGCCTGACGAAGGGCGCCACCGACATGGCGGGTTGCTCGGACATCAACGCGTGAGCAGCGACATTTCGAGCTAGTTTCCATCGCTGCTATAATGAGCTAATGCTGCCGAACCAGAAATCAACCATTTGGGAAGTCGGTTTTTGACGCTTGCGTTCACTCTGAATTTCACTGAGCTTATTCGGAGCTGAAGAGACCATGGCTGATGAGAGTAACACGTTCAATAGCCACGGTTGAGGCAAATGCCGATACAAGCGCGGCGTCAAAAGCGGCTGCCGAACAGGTTCGTGATTCTAACAGCCTGATATCTTGAGCAAAGGCATCGCACTTTCCGGAACCCTCCTGGGTTCCAACCTGGCCTGATCACCCTTTCGGACGATATAAACATCCTTGTTTCACGACAGGAGTGCGATCCCGCGCGGCGAAAAGGAGGACGTCATCCCCTGCCTCAGGTGCAGGACAAGGCGCGCGGAGTAGGTCCGGGTCGCAGCCGCTTCACCGAAGGCCAACAGGATTCTTTGGGGGCAGGGGGAGCGAATTCAGCCTCATTCTCTAATTTTGCGACGGAAATTGACCCATTGAGAGACCGCCAGAGAAAGAAGCTCAACGATTTCACTGACGAACATGTCCTCGAAATAAAGAAGCACGAGGCAGGCACGTAGGTCCGGGAGCCTTTCCTAAGCGCTCCGAAATTGACACGCGCGGCTACCGCTGGGCCCCGATCTGTACCGCCCCTATAAAAATTTGCCGAGCATACCCAGGCACTTGGTGGGTAATGGTGAGCCCGCACGACGAGCCGCTTGACAGCAGCGTATTATGGCATACCATAAGGCATAATATCTCAAGAAAGGCTTCCGATGGCGGCTCGAATCCGCAGGACACCTCAAGTCGCCAGAGAGCGGAAGGGCCATATGGCGGCGACCCCGCGGCGGCCAGGACATCGTGAAACTAACCGCAGAAGCCGTCAACGCGACGATGGCAGAATGGCTGGCGCGAAGGAGGGAGTAGCATGAAAGCGGATGTTTTCAACGCGAGAGCCTTGCGCGAGGCTTTTGGAGCCTTTCCGACCGCGGTGACGGTCATAACAGCCAACGATCCGGCGGACAGGCCAGTTGGTTCTACTGCCAACTCCTTTGCGTCTGTATCCTTGGATCCGCCCCTGCTGCTCGTTTGCCTTGCCAAGACTTCGCGCGACTACCCAACAATGACCAAAGCCGAGCACTTCGCGATCAACATACTCTCAGAAGCGCAGAAGAATGTGTCTATTAATTTTGCCCGCCCCGCGGAAGATCGCTTCGCTGCTGTCGACTGGGCGAGGGGTCCGAACGGCTGTCCGATATTCGCGCAGGTGGCGGCGTGGTTTGAATGTTCGATGCATGATGTCATCGAGGCGGGCGACCACGTCATGATGGTCGGTCGCGTGACGGCTTTCGAAAGCAGCGGCTTGAATGGTCTGGGCTATGCCCGCGGCGGCTACTTCACTCCGAGAGTCCCGGCAAAAGCCGTTTCCTCTGCAGCGGGCGGAGAGATCTGCGCCGCCGCCGTGTTGGAGCGCCACGGCTCGCTTTTTCCATTGGGCGATGAAAACTTGCCCTTTCCGAGTTGCAGCGCAGCAGGCGGTGACCCAGCAAATACGCTGGCGTCCCACCTCGAACAATTGGGACTGAGTGTCCACGATTGGTTTTCTTTGCTGGATCTATAAGGACAGCAGGCCGGTGAAGAAGTCATTCGCGTTCGCAGCCGAAGCCTGAATCGTCTCCGTTGTGGACGTAGAAGTGCCCGATAAGGCGTCCGGCGGAGCCGAGAGCAGCCCATCCGGGGCCACAGGCCGGGTCGCTCTCGTCTTTGTATAGAGCGGCGATCTGGGAGGAACCTGCGCGACAATCTGGATGGGACTATTGTGTCGCGGACGGGTGCCAATTTAGCATCGTGATTGACGCTGGCAAGTGGTCATTGGGTTTCTAATTGTCGCGGAGCGTCAATCTGCTGTGCGTCATTGATTGTCGCGTAAACGGGCGGTCTTCCCCGCTGTCGTTTTGCCTCCATTGCCGACCGCCGGCGATAGCTTTCGACATTCATTTCGAAGATCGTCGAGTGATGAACGAGGCGGTCGACCGCGGCCAGCGTCATAGCGGGATCTGGAAAGACTTTATTCCATTCGCCAAATGGCTGGTTTGCCGTCAGCAGAATGGACCGTCGCTCATAGCGCGCCGAGATGAGCTCGAACAGGACGCTGGTCTCGGCCTGATCCTTGGCGACATAGGCGATGTCATCGAGGACGACTAGATCGAACTTGTCGAGCTTGTTGATAGCCGATTCCAGTTGCAGCTCGCGCCGTGCGACCTGGAGTTTCTGAACAAGGTCGGTCGTCCTTGTGAAGAGCACCCGCCAGCCGTTCTCGACAAGGGCAAGGCCAATGGCTGCCGCAAGATGGCTCTTTCCACCGCCCGGCGGGCCGAACATCAAGACGTTGGCGCCTTTTGCCAACCGGCGGTCATTGCCATGATCTGCGCTTTCGAGATCATGGGCACGGCGTCGAAGTCGAAGCTGTCGAGCGTCTTGCCCGGTGGTAACCGGGCCTCGGACAGGTGACGCTCGATCCTGCGTCTGTCGCGCTCGGCGAGTTCATGTTCGGCGATGGCCGACAGGAAACGGGCGGCGGGCCAACCCTCCCTGTCCGCCTGCTCGGCGAAGTCAGCCCAAAGCAACTTGATCGCAGGCAGGCGAAGTTCGTTCAGCAGAATACCAAGACGGCCTGCATCGACATTATTAGGGTTCGTCATGCGCATTCTCCTGCATGGGCTGCCCCGATAAGGGCTTAATATCCGCTGAGCGATGTCAGGTGCACGGAAACGACCGGCAAGGAGGCGGGATCGGGCGCGAAGCGCGAGCGCAACGCCGCCATATCGGGAAGCTTTCCAGCGCCGAGCGCGTCGGCCAACCGTTCGGCCAGTTCGCGTTCGCAGGTCCGCTCGTGGGCCAGTGCCAGAAGCTCGACCATCGTTTTGCAGGCTTGTTTGTCCGTCAGCCGCTCCAGCAGAACCTCGAAAGTGCGTCGATATTCCTGCCTGGGGAAGAGCTGGTCGCGGTAAACGAGCCGCATCAGCGCCATTGGCTTCTGGCGCAGGGAATGGATGACATGCCGATAATTAACGACCTGGTTGCAGCGCCCGTCGGGATGAGCTCGTCCTCTTGGAAGCATGCGGCCGACAGGCTGTCACTACGATGGTCACGAGGCGCACCACCAAGAGACCACAGAGCATTCTGCAAGCCTTCGGCAAGAGCGACGAAGCTTTCGCCGCCGAGGATGACGTGGGCATGTTCGAAGCCGGAATAGGCAAGGCGGAAGTGCTACAGCAGATGATCGAGCGGTTGCCCCGCGATGGTAATGCCCAGGGCGGTCATGTCGGTAAAGTCTGACAGGCCCAGCAGACCTGGTTCGTGGATCTGGCGGAGGATCACCTCCTGTTCTTCACCATGCACCGCTCGGATTCCGGGTGCTGCCCGAAGCAGTGGGACAATCTCGGCGTCAAAGATCTTGGCAAGTGGATCGGGACGCCGTCGGCCCCGCGCCTTTGTCTTCTGCGAGGGAAGACGCGGGTTCTTCGCCAGGCGGAAAGCCGTCGTTCGCCCGATTGAAGCCTTGGCGGCGGCAACCGTGACGGAATTAGTTTGACGTAACTTCATAAAAAGCCTCATCTGATGATCGGTTACATGGCGACCTGGCACAAAGTGATTCTCCTGTTGGGGAAAATCGCCAGATTGACCGCAATCACAGACGCAAGGCATGCCTAAAATTGGCGCCGCGGCTGGGGGCGTAACTACGTTCGGGCTACGCCCTCACTCCGTCACGCCCCCAGCCGCACAGTCCCATCTTGATTGACGCCGGAATTCCACGTTGATCGCCGCGCGGCATCTTTGTCCCTCCCATGAACTCCGCACAAGACTGATCCATCGCGTGCGCCCAATATTGTTGTCATCCACCGCGCGGATGCAGTTGATCCAAACAATCGATTTTACCAATCATCGCGTATGGTCGATAGGAGATACGGCGGAAGAATTTGAGTGGGTGCGGTTGGCGTTCGCCGTTAAACGAGCCGGAATTAGGCCTACAGTACCTTCGGGGAAACAACCTACTAACGCTATCAAGGACGGTCTGAGAAGAAACGATGACACGCACTCAAAAAGAGAAGATGCTCGCGGGCGAGATGTACAATGCAGCGGACCCGGAAATCCAAGCCGACTTGCTGGCTGCTGGGGCTTGGCTGAAGCGGTACAATAGTGGTTTGGGCGAATCCGCCGAACGTTGGCATTTGTACCTCCGCGAACGGCTAGGCGAGGTTGGGCCTGGAGCGGTCATCCGTCCGCCCTTTCTCTGCGACTACGGCTACAACATCCGTATCGGAGCCCACGCTTACCTCAATTTCAACTGCGTAATCCTCGACGTGGCAAAGGTGACGATTGGGGAAGGAACCGCAATTGGGCCCGCTGTGCAGATCTATACCGCCGATCATCCAGATGACCCCGAGCAGCGGCAGGCGGGGCTGCAGCTCGGACGACCTGTCTGCATTGGCAGGCACGTCTGGATCGGCGGTGGCGCAATCATTCTCCCAGGCGTGACGATTGGCGATCATGCAGTCGTTGGCGCGGGCAGCGTAGTAACGCGCGATGTTCCTGCGGGCGCAAAGGTCATGGGAAGTCCAGCTCGGGTCAGAGGCTGACCCTCGGTGCCTTGATGACGCGTGTTGCGGGCGCTCGAGCTTCTCTATGACGCGCTGCCTGCCTCTCCGCTATTAGCCAAAAGTACCCTGTGCTGAGACGCCACTTCCACGCCTGCATTCGAGGCTTAACAGACCCAAGAACAGCGGAATGATAGGCACAGGCACAGTAGCTGACGATCGTTGAATTTGAATAGCAACCAGTCCACGAAGGGGACATCGATGCCGATATTTATAGGTGCTATGGGATTTCTCATCCTTTCTATTGTACCAGCTCATGCTTATCTCGACCCGGGCACGGGCAGCATGCTCGTTCAAGGCTTGATCGGCGCGTTAGCGATCGGCGGAGCAACTGTCTCCGGTTATTGGAATAGGATCAGATGGGCCGTCAGATCTTTTTTAGGCCGGCGGAACAACGGCAAGAATGGCGGTAAGTAAGTTGGTGGCGGACGCACCGAAGCCGGGGCGGGTCCCCGGCTCCTTTAGAGATCCCTCTGGTCAAGTCTTCAATTTCCAAGATTGCATCTTGCGAACGATGGATGCTGCCGCAGCCATCGAGTTTGCAAGTGCAGAGAAGGCGATGCGTCAGCTCGTCGATGAACGGCGACTGGTTGACTTTTCAGACGCGGAACCGAGCGTTCACCAGCTTTTTCAAGGAAGTATTGCTCGAGTTCTGCAGCATCCCCGCCTGGAGCAAATCACCTACCCATACGAGTGGTCGTTTGCCGGATTGAAGGCGGCAGCTCTTTTTCATCTTCAACTGCAGCTTGATCTACTTGATCAGGGTTTTTGCTTATCGGATGCGACCGCTTATAACGTTCAGTTTGAAGGGTCACGGCCAACTTTCATCGACCATCTGTCGATAAAGCCGTACCGCGATGGGCAGCTTTGGTATGGCCATAAGCAATTTTGTGAGCAGTTTCTGATTCCTCTGTTATTGCGTTCCATTTTCGACATCACGCACCACAGCTGGTATCGCGGCAATCTCGAAGGGGTGCCGAGTGCGGACTTCGTAAAGCTGCTGAGTGCCCGACATTGGCTGTCCCATAAGTTGTTTACACATATTATTTTGCCTGCAAAGCTGCAGTCCTCTAAGACATCACAGACCAAGGCGGATCTTGGAAGCTCGAGCGCGAGACGGCTTCCTAAGGGTGCCTTCCGTGCCATGCTCGCCCAACTTTACAGCTGGATTGGTGGACTGAAAGTTGATGTTGGAAAGCAAACGGTTTGGCAAGGATACGCGGCGAACAACACGTACACAGCTACCCAGAGAAGTGATAAGGGGCAGTACGTCGCAGAGTTTGTCGCTCAACATAAGCCGCGAACAATAATCGATCTTGGCTGTAATACGGGTGACTTTAGCTACGTAGCTTTGGAGAATGGTGCAGAAAAGGCGATCGGATTTGATTTCGATCCGCACGCGCTCGATGCTGCGTTCGACCGATCAGTCCATACATCAAGGAACTTTCTTCCACTTTATCTTGATGCGCGTAATCCATCGCCGAGCCAAGGGTGGGGCGAGCGGGAGCGTCAAGGATTCAGTTCACGGTTTTCGGCAGATGCTGTTCTGGCGCTAGCCTTCGAACATCATTTGGCAATTGCTCACAACGTTCCCCTTGCCGAGGTTGTCGCGTGGGTGACCCAAGTTGCGCCAAAGGGAATTATCGAATTCGTCCCCAAGGACGACGAAACTGTGGGACGCATGTTGGCGGGTCGAGAGGACATCTTCCGTGATTACGACGAAGAGTCTTTTGAGAGCGCGTTGGGCCAGAAAGCTCGGGTGCTAAATAAGCACCTCATACCTGGCAGCAAACGAATATTGTACACGTTCGAAAGATAGGAGAAAGCAGAAATGAAACGCATCGCGTTACTACTATCACCGCTGGTAATTCTGGTTACTCCGATCATTGATGCTTTTCAGGGCGTGTATATTGATCCCAGAAGCGATGCAGGTTACGCCGTCATCGCTTGCATTGCTATTTTTGGGCTTACCTTGGGTATGATTGCATCGCTTTGTTATAAATGGGGAGCTGTT
Organism: Rhizobium tibeticum; assembly: GCF_900110205.1. GTDB lineage: Bacteria > Pseudomonadota > Alphaproteobacteria > Rhizobiales > Rhizobiaceae > Rhizobium > Rhizobium tibeticum. Next base: position 8,213 of record NZ_FOCV01000084.1, read on the forward strand.
GGCAACGTCATAACAGCAGGCACACTCGCCATTACGCTTTTCCTTTTTGGCGATCTTTCATACGGTCTCTTCTGGAAACTAGGAGAGCACATCGGAACGTGGGGCGCCGCCGCATTGGCGCTCGCTGGACTGGTTGTTCTTACTCTTACCCTCTTCAAGCTCATGGCCGCTGTGCCCCGCATGATGGCCGCATTTGCGGTAGCCCTACTGGGCTCTACAATTCTTGATCGCGGCTTGATTACTGAGGCGAGCGCCGAAGAATCTGCCCCGGCCGTGATTTATATCGTGACTGATGAAATGATCGGCATTTCTGGGATCGACACAAGATTACCACATGGAGCAGAAGCCAAAGCCGCATTGTTGCAGGTTTTTCAGAAGTATGGGTTTCGGCTCCATTCAAAGGCCTTCAGTCGGCACGTTCTTACTCAAGTTTCGGTCCCAGCCGCCTTGAACATGGACTATTCGTATAATTTCCCCGGCGATAGATCGAATTATGCCTACCCGGGCAAGGTAACAACTTTCAAGGAATTGTCGTTGTTCGATCTGTGGCATCAACAAGGGTTAGCAGTCACCGTCTTCCAGTCTGCTCATCTAGATTACTGCCAAACCGAAATCAAAGTCGATTGCCATACCTTCGCATCATTTGACGGAACTAGGTTTCTTGAACGGCAGCGAATCGAGGGCGGACCATACCGGGACGTTCCTCCCGCTACTGCGGCACTGGCGGATGTTAAGGCGCTGGTGGATGGAAACAGGAGAAGCTTTGCAATGGCAGCAGTTGGAGTCGCGGCCTCCAACATGCTGGGGACATTCGAGACGGAATTGCAGGAATGGCATCCGCGATCTTACGACCAACTAGCCTTTCCTTACTGGCTTGAACAGTTTCAGAACACAATTCTAGATAAAGGTCGTGGGAACGCCTTTTTTGGGCACTTTCTATTTCCGCACAGTCCTGCCGTCTACGACAAAGATTGCAAACCAACGAACCGTTGGGTTTCGAGATCCTATCTTACGGAAGTACGCGGGTTGGTAGGTCAAAAGCTAGATGAGGCGCGCGCGGAAGAATATGGATTCTACTTCGCTCAAACGCTCTGTCTGGCCAAGCAACTGGATAAGTTCTTTAATGCGGTTGTCAGCGATAAAAGGTTTCAGGATGCCACCATCGTCGTTCATGGCGACCACGGCTCGCGTATTTCCGCGGGTAGAAACGTAGAGACAATGTCTCCGAGGGATTACGTCGACAATTATTCCGCCCTTTACGCCATTAGAAAGCCAGGCGTAGAAATGGGTACAGACTACTCGCTACACTCGGTTCAGTGGTTGAACGCTTCTCTGTTCCGCGGCAACGTGCCAGAAGTCGCTCCGACCGTCGTAGCGTCAATGCAGGGCGAATCTGACGAACCAGCAGTCTACGCACCCATAACCGATCCAGACCACGTTGCGATAATGCCGATGCATGGCTTTGACGCATCTCATTAAAATCCTCGCCCTTATTGGATACTCATAAAAGGCCCGCATCTTCGCGGGCCCATTCTTTTCGACAATCTAATCTTCCACATGTCTCCCCAAGGGTGGCCGCGGTCTTCATGGTGGTGGGCGTCGGATTGGAACGTGAACTACTTCGGCTTGTGACTTCTGAATCTGGACCGGGGCGATGTACAGCCGTTGTAGCTGGAGCGCAAAGGGCTCGAAAGGCAACTTCCTGAGGAGGCGGGTGCAGGCGGGTGTTCCAGCAGTTCGAGTGGATGTAACTAGCATTCCTCGTGAGCGTCCGGCGAAGGCATTTTCGCTTGGTCGAGAGGCCGATATTATAGGCCGCGTTTCATCTCGTCTGCCATAACGCGTTCTACCACATCCGGATCGCATTGTTCATCGACGAGAAACCGGCGGATTCCACCATCCCATGTGCGTATGTCGGCAAGGAGATTTTGGAGCTCGTCCACGCCGTTCGCGGTCAACCCCTTTGTGCCGTATTCGCTGCCGTCGCGGACGTAAAGCAATTCGCCCTCGCTGATATTGTCCGAGTTGGCGGTCACCTCTTCGATCAACTCGAGGTTCTCGCCGATCATCTCAGCGACCTCTTTGAGGGTATAGATGATCCTTGAGCGTGCCATTACGCA
>NZ_FOCV01000129.1 GCF_900110205.1 Rhizobium tibeticum
CGTGGCGCAAGGCGCGCCGGGCGATGATCTTGGCGAAACAAGCGCTTGTTTGGTCGCCCGGTCGAGCATGCGCGAGCAGCAGATCGCGCAGAAGTGCCCCTTCCACACCCGGCTCGGCTTCGCGCACGTTTTCCAAGCCGAACGCCTGCATAACAGAGGCGGGAACACGGTGTTTAAGGATGTCTCGCAGTTCGGCACGGGAAAGGCCGGTTGCCTCGGTCGCAGTTGCCACGTCGGCCACAATCTCTTCCAACACGTGCAAGAGCACGCAGGAAAAGACGTACTGATCGAAGTCCATATCCAAGTCTATAGGCTGCTTCAGATCCGGCGCTTGCGGTGATTGTAGCGAACCAGATCGATCAGTCGGGAGGCTCACTCTCCTTTTCGACAAATTTCGGATCTGAGTGACACTTGACATGTTGCTTCCCTCCTTCGCTACGTCGCCACGAGATGATCTGCGGCGCGGCAACGTACTGCTCGAGGATAGTGTTTCAAAACTCATGCCAATCGCGCTTGCAGAGGCTGCTTGATCAAGCTTTTGCTATGTTTTCAAAAGGCTAGGAAAGCTCCTCGTTGCAGGCAGGGTGGACACCGAAGTGTCTAGGAATCGACAAAACGACAAGTTGCGGTCGATTCTGCGCCAAAAGTTGCGGGGCCGCGTTGCATTGATTGTGTCAAAGCTGAGCCTGCCGTCCAACCGGAGATGGGCATGACTTAAAATATAGGCAGCGCTTGCTCAAGCCGAAGGGAAAGGGGACTCAGTACGCGCCATGCCAGATCCTTGATCGTGCAGGGCAACGCAGTGCCGTTACGGACACGATGTCAAATGGCACGGCCCTTGCAACCCGTTGGAAGCCGCCCAACAGCCGAACAGAGCAGTTGACGCGACGCCGCTTACGGGTCCGACTATTGTGAGTTTTTTCGAGACCTCTGGGCAGCGAAATCTTGAGGACACTCTATAGCGGGCTCGAAAGCATCCAGAGCCGGAAAGGAGCAATGCTGATGACGATGAAGCAAAGGGTTCCGTTCGTTACTTTTCGCACACGTGTTCGCGATGAGACCGTGGACGGACCAAATCCGTACCGTTGGGAAAACAAGACGACGGAAGATTATTTTAGCGGTAGGCGCACGATTTTATTTTCGCTCCCGGGCGCCTTCACGCCGACATGTTCAACTTATCAATTGCCCGATTTTGATAAGCTCTACGAGGAATTTGAGAAGCACGAAATCGAGTCGGTCTACTGCCTCTCTGTCAACGACGCATTCGTGATGAATGCGTGGGGCAAGGCATCTGGACTGCAGAACGTCAAGCTAATTCCTGATGGTTCGGGCGAATTCACTCGCAAGATGGAAATGTTAGTCGCAAAGGACAATCTGGGCTTTGGCCTTCGCTCCTGGCGCTACGCTGCCGTGATCAACGATTGTTTTATAGAACAATGGTTCGTGGAGGAAGGCCTTTCGGACAATCGCGAATCCGATCCCTATGGGGTCTCGTCGCCACAGAACATTCTCGAAACGCTGATGTCTCTCGAGACTCCGCCCCTGACCAAAGGAGCAACGTCTGACCGCTCTGTGAGAGCAGATCCTAAATTTCGTTCCGCGACAAGCTCGTGCTCTAATTCTTAAGGTGTGGTTCTGCGTTGAGTTGGTGCGCTGAATGCGCCCCCTACCAAGCCTGGCGTACACACTCGTAACTGAACAAGCGCTAAAAAAGGAATGTCCCCTACGAGTTCACGCTATCCAAGCCGCACCTCGGCGTTGTTCGGTCTCGACGGTGTTGGAAATGCGACATCGCGGCCTGAGCTTAACGCTGCATTAAAGGCGTTTTTCGGTTGGCACGCTAAGTGCACCGTCGAATTGCGAACACATCTCGAAACCAGGAGAAACGATCCGATGATCACGCTCACCGAAATGGCAATCGCCGCAGTGAAGGGTGTCATATCCCAGGCTCCCGAGCCTGTGGCCGGCTTGCGCATCACGGTCCAAGTGGACGACTGCGCCGGCCTTAAATACCATGTGGGCTTGGAAGGCGAGTCCCGAGAGGGCGATGCTGTTATTGAGACGGGTGGGGTCAAGGTGTTCGTGGACGCAGGCTCTCAACCCCATATTGCAGGTTCGACTTTGGATTTCGTCACGGATCCGGGTTCCTTCGGCTTTATCTTCGATAATCCTAACGCGCCAGAGGAGTGCGCCTGCGGCAAGTCCTGTGGCTAATCATCCCTGCATGCGACGTCCGAGCGGGCTCGACGGCACGACTGTAAGCCTTACGTCACATCAGTAGTTGAGTGGTATCCAATGGAACCTATTTATCTCGATAGTAATGCATCAACACAAGTCGATGCCGAAGTTGTTCAGGCGGCATCGTAAACTTAACGGATGAAAGGCCAGCGAAAGACGCCATCCGCAG
>NZ_FOCV01000054.1 GCF_900110205.1 Rhizobium tibeticum
CGTCGGCGCTGATCATGCTGATGAGGATGCACCGATCATTCAGGCCGTTCTCTGCTGATGGCGCAAAGCCCCCTATGCGGCCTCTCTTTTGGGCTGGTCTGGCGCCGGCCCGGCCTTGGCCTGCAACGGCTTCGCCGACCTTCTTCCCCTGACCGCGCGCGGTCATTCCTCGCGAGCCAACAAGCTCGGCTATCGCCGTCCTCCGCTGGCGCTGTGGTCCTTTGGATGCAGCAGGCCAACCCGTCGCCTCTTGACCGCCATCGAGGCCGCATCGGGCGGCTTCGAACAACTCTCAGGAGATTAAGACAATGGCTCAGATCGGCACCTTCACCCGCGACGAAACCGGCGCCTACAACGGCACCATCAAGACCCTCACCCTCAACGTCAAGGCATCCATCAAGCCCTGCGACCGCGACAACGATCGCGCCCCGGACTTCCGGGTCACAGCAACTGGTGTCGAGTTCGGAGCAGGCTGGAGCCGGACCGCCCGGGAAACAGGCGCCGAATACCTCTCGCTCAAGCTCGACGATCCATCCTTCACGGCCCCGGTCTATGCCTCCCTCGTCCAGGGCGACAAGGGCGAGCACAAACTCATCTGGTCCCGCTAAACAACAACCAAGGCGTCCCGCTCGCCGCGGGGCGCCATCATTCGATGACATAGCCCAGCGCCCGATAGCCCACTCGGCGCTTTGCTGCCATCCGGGCCAGCACCGGAACGGTGCTATCGACATAGTCGACGACCAAGACGTCTCTCTTACCATCATGCTGGCGATGCAGGCGGCCGACATACTGCGCCAAAGTTCCCTTCCAAGCGATCGGCATGGTCAGGAACAACGTGTCGAGCCGTGCGTCATCGAAGCCTTCCCCGATGTAGCGGCCTATCGCAAGTATGAGACGCTCATCGTCGTCGGCGACATTCAATGCCGTGTTGGCTTGCTTGCGATCCTTCGCCGACATGCCGCCGCGCAGCACCACCAGATTTTTTACAAACGGCGAGAACCTCTGCTGGAGATAATCGAGGTGGTCCTTCCGCTCGGTCAGAACGATCGGTGAGCGCTTGGCCTCAAGCGATTTCAACACGTCATCGAATATAAGTTCATTTCGGCCGTGGTCCTGCGCAAGGGCCGCATAGATCGCGGGCATTGATGGGCGCTCAGCCGAGACCAGAGGCATCGGCAACTCAAACTTCGTCGAACGGTCACGGGCACGGTGGCGAATGCCACGCTCGGTAGCCTGGACCCTTGCGTCTACCCGATGGCGGACGGGGCCACACTGCATGAAGATAATGGGATGATGTCCGTCTTTTCGAGCAACCGTGGCTGATAGGCCAACGACGTATCGCGCTTTGGACCTCCGGGCGACAAGCTCGAAGCTTGCAGCGGACAGATGGTGGCACTCATCGACAATCAGATGACCGTAATTGCCTACGATGTCATCGACCTCGCCATTCCGAACCAGGCTTTGGATCAGCGCCACATCGATGATCCCTGCAGGCTTCCTTTTCCCGCCACCGATGATGCCGATCTGCCTTGGGTCGATGCTCAGGAAGGAACTCAGACGCTCTACCCATTGGGTGAGAAGCTCCCTGCGGTGAACAAGAACCAGCGTGTTGCGGCTTCGATGTGCTATGAGTGCAGCTGCGACAACTGTCTTGCCGAAGGCGGTCGTGGCGGCGAGCACGCCGTTATCGTTGGCGACAAGAGCATCAAAGGCCCGCGATTGTGGCCGGCGTAGTTCCCCTTGGAACGAGACGCCGGCGGGTAGAGCCTCTCCGTCTTCGCGGTGATCCTCCAGAGTGGCGGTCGTGCCATGGCTCTTAATGAGCTCAATTGCTTCGTCGAAGCAGCCTCGTGGCAGCGCGACATGGCGTGGATGAAGCTCGGCACAGGAGATAATCCGCGGCTTGCCGAATGTCGGCAATCGCATTGCTTGGGCGCGATAGAATTCCGGATTTTGGAACGCTGCCAGACGCACGAACTGCGCGATCAGCGCCGGCGGAAGCTCCGTCCTATCGATGTAGACCTGATCGGCGACCACGACTTTAATGCTTTGCGGGATCGCAGCCTCTATTGGCCGTGGCTCGCTACGACGTGACGGCAACATCTTCCACGGCTCGTCGGCATGTTCGTCATCGACCGGCATCCGGACGCCCAAGACCCGCCCCGCCAATTCAGCTGCGTCGGCGATCCTGAAGACTTCGTCGGCCGATAGCCTGCTCAACGACGACAGGTACGCCCACTGGTCATCGTAAGGTCGCAAGTCGCCATCGACAAAAACGCTGTTGCCTTTTTCGCGGGCTTTCCTTTGCAGGGGAAGCGCGATCAGATTGCCGAAGCCGCCAAGTGGCATCGTATCCTGGTTGGGAAAGAAACGGTCGTAAGACGTGAAGCCGATCTCGGGACGGTTCTCCATCGTCTCTGTTATCAGCGCGGCACCAAGTTGTCGGGCGATCTTCGCGGGAACGGGTTCGGAGAAGAATATCCAGACATGGCCTCCGTTTCCCGACCTCGACCGTTCGAGGGCTGCGGCAATTCCTTTTGCACGACAGGTTGCCAGCAAGGCTCTGGTATCATCCGCCCAGCTTTCTTTGTCGAAGTCAGCAGCAAGGAACCAGCATGTTTCGTCTTGCAGCAATGGATATACGCCGGCAACAAAATCGCTTGAGCGGGCATCGCCGCCGCGAAGGTGCCTTTCGATGATATCCTCGGAAGATGGGATGAAGGCCTGATGCGGGCAGTCCCCGCATTTCACCTTCGGCTTGCCGCAGATTCCTTTCGCCCATTCGTTGGAACAGGCTGGCGAATAGCCGGAGCGTCCATCCTTTCTGTTTTCCCATCGAGCCGGAAAAACATCGGGACGCCCCGCAAAAAGCTGCCGGAACAACTCCACCTTCTCCATCGACGGTGAGCTGTTCGTAACAGGGGCATCCGCGAAGGATGGCATCTCGGCCACAGCGCGGTTATCGAAAATGACCTGTTGCTCAAACGCTTCCAGTTCACGCTCAAGCTCCATCCGCTCATCATTCAGATCGGCTAACCGCCGTCGAATGCGCGCGATGTTTTCCCAAGAATCATTCTTTTCCGCCAACTTTGCAGCTTTCGCCTAAATGACCATGCGGATCAGCATAGGCCAAAGACGCTCGTATTTTAAGACGGACTACGCATCAACACGTTGGGAAGCATCAGGAATTATGCGGAGAGAAATCCGCCGAAATCACCGGCAAATCCGGCCTTCAGCGACCGACACTCTGCATAATCACGTTCTCAGCATAATCAACGTTTTGCGGTGCACCGCAAAATGTCGAGTTCGGCGCAGGCTGGCAGAAACAGGCCCGAGACACCGAGCGCGACTACATCTCGGTCAAGCTCGATGATCCGAGCTTCCCAGCTCCGATCTACGCCACGCTCACCGAAGTCCAGGGCCAGGAGGGCCTCCAGCTCATCTGGTCGCGCAACACGCGCCGGTAAGCAGAACCAGAAAGCCCCGCCACTCAAGCGGGGCTTTTCTCAATGTCACTTGTTGAGTGTATCCTTCAGCGCCTTTGCCGGCGCAAAGGTGAGCTTCTTGGCGGCGGCGACCTTGATGGTCGCACCGGTTGCCGGATTGCGCGCTTCGCGCTCCGGAGTGTCCTTCACTTTAAATTTGCCGAAACCTGGGATCGAGGTTTCGTTGCCGGAGGTGGATGCCGCAGTGATGGCCGTGAACACGGCTTCCACGATCGCCTTGCCCTGTACCTTGGTCAGGCCATGTTCGCCTGCGATCTTATCGGCAATTTCGTTGGTTGTGGTCATGGTGAACTCCCGTTTGAAGATTCGGAATCCTTTCCACTACGCGGCTCCTCTGTCATCGGCCACGATGCCCAACGAACTGACTTTGGCGATATTTCCACAGCTTCCTGTGGGCTTATAGCCCTTCGACCGCTTCCGGCGCGCGAGTTTGAGGAAGTGCGACGCCGCTGCGAGCTCATCCGAAAACACCTCCGTCTTTTCCCGACCGCTCGTCCCGATCCGGCCCCATGAACGGACGACAGCCGTTTCACCGAACAGCGTTGGCTCTATCGAAAGGGTGTAGAACCGTGCCATGTTCCTGCTCGGATCGGTGCGATGGCAATAGAGGCGATAGGGGTAGAGCGACATGGACAGCAGGATCGGTGATCAGTTGCACAGCGTCCAACGACAGTTTTGAATCGGTCGCGGTGCATTGATTCACGTGCTTGATAGGTCGAAATCGACGCCACTCTTCGTTGTCCTAGGGCAGGGGAGGCATGTCGCCATCGGCGACGCGCCAGATCCAAGGCGTCATATCCGGTCGTGCATCGATCATGTCCTGCAGTGCAATCTCGAATTCCTCGCCGGCGCCAGGCGGCACGATATAGAGCGCTGCGGGAGAGGGCTTCAGCTCGGGAAGCATCGCGTTTGCGAGCGGCTGCGTGGCCGCAAGGTTGAACCGGAGCCCCTTGACGGTTTTTTGGCGCATCTTGGTCAATCGTTCCAGCAATCGCTCTTCATGGATGCTTTCGACCGGTAGCCACTGCTCCGTGACGACCGTCAAGGCGATCTCGTTGACGGCGATCGCTCCCGACGCTGACGCGCCGATCGTTGCAATCGCGATCAGGTGACAGGTGCCGGTTGCTTTCCAGATGTCGAATTCGGCGGCAAATCGCGCATTAAGGCGACGCCAGGAGGCCTCTTCCAGGAAAAGGGAAAAACCAGGCAGGTGTTTGGCGACAATCCTTTGACCGCTGCGTGTCGGAGCAAATTCCTTTATCTCGCAGATCAGAACCATCAAGGGTTTTGAACCGGTAGCCCCAGCGTGAAGAGAGGCCAATGCCGCGCCGCGTCGCTGTTCGATCGCGGTTCTATCGTCGAGCCGGAATGGTTCCGGTACGAACAGCCGATCCGCGAGTGGCTCCCCTTTGACAGACATGGTGCGCGCCGCTTCCAGAAGATGGTTGCGAACCTGCGGCCAGTGCCGCTTGCCGGCCCAGTGTGCGGTCCATTCCGTCAGGCCGCCCTGATGCCAGAGATAGTGGAGGAGGGCACGCAGCGACATCTTGCGGGCATCGTTCTTGACGGTTTCTGAACCCGCCGATGTTTGCGTTGGCGCGGCGCGCGGGCCTTTCTTGGAAAGGGAAAAATCCAGCTTCAAAGAAGCAACTCCGCTTTCCCCGATCTGGATAGCACTGCCGATCAGCGGGCCCAGCCCCGACAATTCGTAGGGTGGCTCATAAGATTCGCAGTCAGATGCGTGCGCACCGCCGGTCAATGGCATCCGTCTAATGACGAGCTGGTCCCCGACATTGGCAATATACATCGCCACGCCAGTCGTCTGACAAAGACAGACCGGGCGCAGCTTCGAGCGATAGGCCATCGCCAGGTTTTGCTGAAAGCCTGCGGATTGCTCCTCGACGACTGTGTTTCCGATCTGGAAGCGCCTCATTCGTGCAGTGTCTCCCTGAGTATGTCGAACCCTCATTCCGGTGCCACACGAGACCAAATCCTGTCTGCTCAGAACCGCGATTGTGCCGTGAGCGGAAAAGCCGCCTCAAGGTCGCGCGGCCCTCCAATTTTGCCTGCGCTTGCGCTCCGACAAAATCGGCTCCTCCACGCGCCGGCTCCGCCGGTCGCTGACGCGAACCTTGACCCGTCTTCTCCCCTCACAGCCGCGCCGGTCATCTTTCACAAAACGTCAATGGAGATGACGATGACCCTGGAACAGCACATCGAAGAACTGCGCACTGAGGCCCGCAACGCCCCGACCCTCGAAGAGCGCCGGCAGATCGAAACCGAACTCAACGCTGCGATCGAGCAACTCGCCGCCGAAATCGCGAACTTGTCTCCTCGCTAGGAGGCATTTTGCCGTCTGCTTGAGATGACCCCGCCAAATCGACCGGCCGGATCATCTTGGACGACACTCAATAACCGTTTTCCTTCAGATAAAAGTCGATCGCCGCCTGCATAATTACCGTCATCTTTACATCGTTCTCGTGTGCCGCCGTCTTCAGGCGCATCTTGGTCTCGTAGTTCAGCGCAACGTTGACATAGAACTTCGCGTCGCGCTCTTTAACGCGCTTCAGGTTCTTGAGCGCAAGTCGCGCTCCTTCTCCGGCAATAGCTCGGGTGGTTGCCTTCTGCCGGCGCACACTCTGCGAAAGCTTGGCCAGAATAGGGGCCTCGACCGACGGCGCAGATCCTTCTTCGGCGAGACCTTCGGTCGATCTCGCGTTCGCGCCCCCGGCATTTTGGTCGGCTTTGACGGCGTTCGATGCGATGATGAAGTCGTCAAGGTCCAGGCTCGGCTTGTTCATGCGGCAATGCCCTTGAGGTGGATCGATCGTTTGCTCTCGATTTCGTTGACGAGCGCTTGAACTTCGGCGCGGGCCTTTCGGACGCTGTCGGTCAAGTCCTGCATCTGCAATGTGCCGAGGCCGTTTTGAATCGCGCGATAGATATTGCGCTCGAACAACTCCGTATCGAGAAGTGCAGTGCGATAGGCGGCTTGCTGCAACCCGGCAACGAATGGCCGGATATAGCGATAGGCTTCGAGGTTGCGCCCCGGGATAGTCACGCGCGTTCTCACATTCAGATGCTGAATCTGGGTACCCGCTTCGTCGTTTATCTCGTTGACCATGGCGATCGCCTGTCCAGCCGCCTCGATCTCCTTGATCGCTGGCTGAATAGGAGAGATGACCAGCTCCGAGGCGCGAATGATGCTCGTCTGAAGTGAGCTGTCGACACCAGGTGCATCGATCACGATGAGGTCGAAGGACGTTGCAAACCGCTCGATGGCCGTCTCGAGCGTTCGTGATGTCGATGCGGTTGTGACTTCGATGTTGTCGGGCACATTTTGCTTGTTGTGGCACAGTCGCCACCACCCCGACAGGTTTTGCCTGCTATCGGCGTCGATTAGAAGCACACGCTCGTTTCTAAGCGCATACTCGCCCGCCGCCAGGGTGACGAGCGTGGTCTTGCCCGCGCCACCCTTGTTGCTCACCGCGGCATAGATCCGGCTCATCTTGATCGACCCTTTGAAAGCTGACGGGCTCTGTGTCTGTTTCATTATAACTCTATGAGTATAGCAGTCGTCAACCAAAATGCTGGCGATCAAACACATTCTATGGGCGATCGCCCCTAGAGTGGGATCACATGCCAATGGCACACGATGTGTTTACACGATGTGTTTACTCACATGCATTATGTTGAAATAGCGCGTGAATGCTCGATGTGATTGCTCAAATTGTGCACATCGCCATTGGCCCTGCGAAGCTTCTTTGTTCGTGCTCAGGCTCCGTGAAAGCTCCCCGATGGTAGCTTGAAAAGCAATACTAAATACGTATAGTGATGTTTGGCAGGATACGCAAATTTGTGATACAAATTTGCTGACGATCGACGGACAAGCCGTCGATGGCGCCTGCGGCGATTGGTTTGGAGCGGCTGAAATGGCGGCGGAGCATCGCAAGGTGATCGAGCCGGAAGCGGCAGACAGGCGGAAGGATCGGGTCGTGCACGCGCGTTTCAGCGCATCCGAACTCGGGGCAATCGCCGGTGTTGCGGCAGAGGCCGGGATGACCACCTCGGCCTTTATGCGGTCGCTGACATTGGAAGGAGCAGGCGTCAGTCCCTTCTTCACCGATGACGATCGAGCAATTCTGGATCTGCTTTTGTCGGACATGCGGGCGATTGGCGTGAACCTCAACCAGCTGGCGCGCGTCGCAAACAGGAGCGGTCACGTTGATGCCAAGGCGGTCTCTGCTCAAACGGCAGATATTCAAAAGATCGTCGCCGCAGTCATGCTCGAGCTCAGGAGTTTCGCGGCGCGCGGCGCCCAACGGCGGCGAGGAACCGCCTGATGGAGTTCTTCTTCGGTGCATTCGAGAATGAGTGGGAGCGGCGTAGGGCAGCGCTGCTACACGAGCGGTCGCTGGGCCGGGGCAAGAATTTGGAGGAAGAGGAGCGCCGGCGCCGCGGAGGAGCGGTCCCGACCGCATCTCTTACCGCTGGCCGAATGCATGGTGGCGCCAAACGCGGCCGACCTTCGGCCGGGTTGAGGGCTGGGAATGGATTTGGCCCCCGCGAACCTTCCATGCGGTCCCGGTTTGCATCACTCGCGTCCGGCAGCCAACCGGCCGTGGTCAAGATGGCGTCATTCGGCGGCGGCAACAGGCTTGGAGCGATGATCGGCTATATCTCGCGCAACGGCGACGTCGTCGTCGAGAACGAGCGTGGGCAACAGTTGCGGGGCCGCAATGAACTGTCCACGATCCGGGGCGAGTGGGACCACCTGATGAAGAATCGCGCCGAAAGCCGCGATATCGGGTCATTCGTGGTGGAGGTGAAGGAGCAGTTCGATCCGGCTAGCGATATTCACGAGCAGGCGCGGGCGATCCTCAACCGCGGGCTTGGTGACCGGATGTTCGCTTTTGCCGCATCGCCTCGCACTGGTGACAAGGGCTTTACCATCGAGGGCGTCACTGTCTTGCGCGACAGCATGGGTGAGCGGCTCACCGGTGACGGGAATGCGTCGGCGATCGTGCAAGGTCGTCTGGATGGTGACGAGGGCGAGCAGATTGTGGCAACGGCGTTTCGCTTCACCGGTTACGGCAACGGCACAGACTACGGCTCCGCCCGGCTGTGTGATCTTGTCAGTCGGTATCAAGGTGCCGTTTACGACGAGCAAGGCGGCGTGATCGCGGATACCAGCCAGGCTGGCGATGTCGTGCAGCTCACCTGGCGCGGAGGCCTGCATAGCCGCAAACCGCGCGACATCATGCATGTCATCTTATCGGCACGGGCCGGCACGGATGTCCAGGCTTTCCGTGCCGCCGCACGAGGGTTCCTGGCCCAGGAATTTGCCGGTTACCGCTACGTGTTTTCCCTGCACGACCCATCGAGGGACCCAAAGCCCGAGGAGGCGGGCGGCAAACGGCCGCACGTGCACGCCCATGCGATCGTTGCCATGCGCTCGGATGCCGGCGATCGGATCGAAACGACCATCCCGGTGTTTCGTCGCTGGCGGGTGACCATGGCGGAAAAGGCGCGCGCGCACGGCATCAGCATGGAAATGACCGATCGGCGTGAGCGGGCGAGTGCGGCGGCCTATAGCAAGAATCAGGTGCGTCCGACAAACCGCCACGGGCGAACGGAACACGAGGCAACAAGCGAGGCCGCGAAGCGAAGATATGATGCGAAGCGGTCCGACAGACATAGCTTCACTCAAACAGAACGAAGCCGGCGCTATACTGATTTCGCTAAGCAGCAGTGGGAGGCTTTGGCTACGGAACATGGCGGAGACAGAGTCGAAAGCGTCGCTCAATCGCAGATTACACGTTTAGAATCAGAGGTGATGAGTGACCATCCCGGACCGCTTGGTGGGCGTAAGACGGAAAGTTTATGCTCGCTATTCACAACGCATCTGGTATCTTTAGAAAAGATCGTTTCGAGGGATGAGCCAATGCGTCAAATGAGCCGATCCGAGTTCGAAGCCTATGAGAAGCGTGTCGAGACCGCCCTGTTCCAGGCGGAACGCGTCATTCCCGCAAACGAGCGCGCAAACTTCGACGAGATTGCCTCTGCAGCCCGTGAGCATGTGAGTGTGCGGCGCGAACTAATGGAACTGCAGGAGCAAAACGGGGAGCGGATCGCCAGCGATGAGCCAAGGCTGCGCGAAGGTGACAACGACGCCAACGTGCGCTGGGACGAGTCGGTCGCGCGCCATGGGCTGCGGACCGTCGAAGCAGCGAACGAGATCATGCTCGAGGTGGAGCACTACCGTGAAGCGATCGACCTTGCGGATGCAGGCGAAGTCAAAGCCAATAAAGCGTCGTTGCAGGCAAGCCTGGACCTTGTAATTGCCCGTGTGGGTGAGCTCGGTGCCTCCGGCAATACATTGATCCGAGAAATCGCGGAGGTGGATCACGACCTCAGGATTGCGATCGAAGCGGCCGAGCGCTCGCGGCAGAGCGGCGGCAAGTTAACATCGCAAACGAGCAGCCCCTCTGGCATCAAGACTTCACCTACCGCTCTGGAGGTGTCCCACGATCGTGACGATGAGGCAAACCGCGTTCAAACTGAGGAGGAACGGGGCAGGCCGGTGGCCGATGTGACGCAGCCGCGCCAGGATCGCATAAGCCCTCGATCAGGTGACAGGACGCGCAGCGATCCAGCCCAGCAACATATTCCGAGCCTCGAGCAGCTCCAGCGCGAGACCGGTGAACGACAAGAGCGTGAACGCGGCGACCGCGAGCGATAAGAAGGCTGGTCCATGCGAGACGAACGGCGCATCGTTATCAATCCGGTGCGCGCGCATAAAGCCGAGGACGGCCTCGCAAAAATTCCTGGCGTCATTTTCGTGGTGGCAGTGGCGATAGGCCTCTGGGTGATCAGGGCCCCGCGTTCGATACTGGAGTCAGCGTTCGAAACGGCATTATTTCCGCTGTCGGCCCCAAAACAGACCTGACGGGTCGGCGCAATCCGTCGGGCAAGTCGCGCGATCAGGCAGGAACGTACGTCAACCTGATCACGTCCTCGGAAATCCGATCGCTGGCCGCTAGGCGGAGCGGCGGGCGGGGGCCGGCGAAGAATGGCTTGCCGCGACCCACCACGACAGGGCAGAGGTAGAGTCGATACTCATCAATGAGACCAAGACCAGTCAGGCTTCGCGCTAGGTCTGGTCCGGAAACTTCAATCTCCCCGCCGAGCCGAGCCTTCAGTCCGCGCACCACCGCCTCAAGGTCGTCCTCCACGAGCGTGGCGTTGGGGCCGACCGACTTCAACGTGCGCGACACGACCCACTTCGGTTGGCTTCGCCACGCCGCCGCGAAGTCGCGTTCCTCTCCAACCCAATCAGGACGATCTTCGTCCCAATATCGCATGATCTCATGCATGCGGCGACCGTACACGCAGCCGGTCAGGCCGCGCACTTCCTCTATGAAGTGACGGAAGAGTGCGGGGCCTGGCGCAATCTCCATATTGTCGACGTAGCCGTCTAACGACTGCATCATTCCGAAGACGAGCTTGGCCATGCCCTTTTTCTCCTTAAGCGCCGTGCCACCGCAATTCTGATTGCGTTATGCAATCAGTTGTAAGATGGCTGAACTGATTTTATGTTGCAATTGGTTTTTTGGACTGCGCGTGAACGCGCAACGCTGGGGCTGCCCGATCAATCTGACTCTAGAGACGCTGGGGGATCGCCCATTGGTCAAAGGGACGCTCCTTAGTATGCGCAGAAGATCTGGCATCCGCACGCCGACGCTGCCATAAATGAGCTTCATCGAGGGAGGCATCATGATGCAGAAGAATGCGCCGGACTTCAGCCTTGAGGGCAAGGTGACTTTGGTGACGGGAGCGAGCCGTGGCATCGGTCGAGCTTGCGCACTTGCCTGTGCCGCAGCAGGCTCCGATATTGTTTTGGGGGTCCGCGATGTCGCAGCGTCGGCGGGCCTGGTTGCCGAACTCGAGGGCGCGGGACGCACAGTTCTCCCTGTTGAACTGGACATTCCCAATAAGGTCCATATTGCACAAGCCGTCGACGCGGCGCTTACTGCGTTCGGTCGGATCGACGTCCTCGTCAACAACGTCGGCGTGGCTCCGGGCAATCTCGCGGAACTCGTTGAGGAGAAGGACCTTGACGAGATACTCGATGTCAACATCAAGGGCACTTTTCTGATGACGCAGGCGGTAGGCCGTCACATGATCAAGCGCAACGGGGGCCGGATCATCAACATCAGCTCACAGGCCGGTACCGTGGCACTGCGCGGCGAGGCAATATATTGCATGAGCAAGGCGGCAATTAATCACCTCACGCGCTGCCTCGCAGCCGAATGGGCACGCTATGATGTCACCGTAAATACTGTATCGCCGACGTTCATCCACACGGATGGTACAGCACCATTTCTATCCGATGCCGACAATCGCAAAGCGACGCTCGGTCACATTCCACTCGGCCGGATCGGTGAAACCGATGATGTCGTGGGTGCCGTAGTCTTCCTTGCATCACCGGCTGCGAGCCTAATCACCGGCACGAACCTGCTGGTGGACGGTGGATGGTCTGTCGCCTGAGGTCGCGGCGCTCCTGCAGCGCAAGTTTTATGCAGACGAGAACAACGATTTCCCCGGATAAGGATCGCCTTACGTCATCGGCAAAGGCGATGGCGATGGCGATCTAAGATTTCGACCAGCATTACCTGAAGAACAATG
Organism: Rhizobium tibeticum; assembly: GCF_900110205.1. Classification (GTDB taxonomy): domain Bacteria; phylum Pseudomonadota; class Alphaproteobacteria; order Rhizobiales; family Rhizobiaceae; genus Rhizobium; species Rhizobium tibeticum. Next base: position 12,195 of record NZ_FOCV01000054.1, read on the forward strand.
CCTGTGCCCGCTTCTGGCGCATTTCCGGAAGAGGCAATCGTCGCCTCTCGGGCCCATCTCAGACATTCGTTCTCGTCCGGCTCGATGACCGCAACGGGCTCTTAAATGACGTTGGGAACGCCCGCTATTGGGCAAGTGGGCCCGGGCAGAAAGGGCCTGGTAGGACCTCCGGCAGGTCGAGGGCCGGTGGCGACGACAGGGCATGCGGCTAAAAAATGATCGCGAGCTGTCGGAACTTGTCGATCTGGTCCGTCCTTGGGCTAGGACCGCAACGAGGAGAAAGCCGTGAGACACCTGATCTTGAAGATGTCCATATCGATCGACGGCTTCGTGAGTGATCTGGATGGTCGAAACACATGGATGTTCGGCGCCGATCAAGCGGCGAGGGCTTGGTCCGTGGAGTATATATGGAACGCCAGCCTGCACATTATGGGCAGCCGCAGCTTCCATGACATGGCCGCCTGGTGGCCGACCTCCACCGACCAGTTCGCGCCGCCGATGAACCAGATCCCCAAGGCCGTCTTCTCACGACAGGGGCCGGCGATCCTGAGGAAGGTGAATACGTCGGCGGCGCTCGATGAGGCGCGCGCCAAGGCGGGGGCCACACAGTCCGCGGAGCCGCAGCCCGGTGCACGGAGTTGGGCGGAGGCCTATGTGGCGAGCGGTGACTTGGCGGAGGAAATCGCGAAGTTGAAAGCCCAAGATGGCAAGCCGATCATCGCGCACGGCGGAGTCAGCTTCGCCCGCAGTCTCATCGCCCAGGGACTGGTCGACCAATTCGCCCTGCTGGTGGCCCCCGTGGCGCTGGGCAAAGGCCTCCCGTTGTTCTCCGAACTCGCCGCGCCAACGCCTCTCAAGCTGATGAGCTCGAAGGCCTTTCCGGGCGGTGCGGTGGCGCAGATTTATCGGGCGGCGTGAACCCGTCGCCGAAGGTCCGGTTGCCGGCAATAAGCCAAGGGCAGGCTTTGGCGCAAAGCGGCCGACGGTTCACCACCGCATTCGCCGGTGGGTTCAACTGATCGCTGCAACACACTCTGCAAACCTCTCCGCGGGCGTCTGATAAAGCAAGGTCTTTCTTGGACGTTCGTTGAGCTGCCTTGCGATAGCACTGAGTTTGGCTTGGCTGTGTACGGACAGGTCGGTGCCGCGTGGGAGATATTGGCGCAGCAACCGATTGGTGTTTCATCCGACGGCCCAGCCATAAAATGGCGAGTCAGAGATGCTGTAGGCGACGCCATGATAAGGGTTCCAATGGTGATTGGCCCCTTATTGCAGCTTCCGAACAACGAAGCTTCGATTGTGATCGAAGTGTTCTTGTCCATGACCGCTGTTGGCGGCGCTTTCCGGAAATGACCGCTCGACCGCTCTCGGCCCCTAAGCGGTCGCTATGACGCTCGAAGGATATCGCCAAACTCAGGAGAGACAGCTCGCCCAACCCGTCATATAGCTGTCAATCCGCCTTCGCCTCTCCGGGAAGCCATCCGTAAGCACTCAGAATGGCCATAGCGAGACCTGGAAAGCGTTCATCCAATTCCGAGCAGCGCGAATGGTTATGCATTTCCACGCCCTGACGCTCGCAGCGGATAAGGCCGGCCTCGCGCAGCACTTTGATGTGGTTCGATAGCGACGACTTGGGGATTACGCGCTCGCGCATGTTGGCAAACGCAGCGCACGTCCCGCCGGAGCCGCCGCCCGCAATTTGCGCGAATATCGCCGCGCGCTCCGGATCGGAGAGGGCATGCAGGATCGCTTCAGGCCGTACGTCCTCTATTGCTGGATGAAAGAGCGGTCTCATGATTTTTTTATATGGGGGCTTGAAACCAAGATCAACAGTTCCGAATTTCCGAACTATGGAACAATGCCGCCAATTCCGACGGCACTCCGAGTTGAAAGGAATGCGCCATGGGTAAGCTCGCTGGAAAAGTCGCCGTCGTGACGGGGGGCTCCAAAGGGATCGGTGCCGCGATTGCCAAGGCACTCGCAGCGGAAGGTGCACAGGTGGTGGTGAACTACGCTTCGAGCAAGGCGGGAGCGGACGCGGTGGTCCAGACGATCACGGCGGCCGGTGGCAAAGCCATCGCGGTCCAGGGCGACGTTTCGAAGGCCGAACAGGCGCAGGGACTGGTGGACGCTGCAGTCAAGGAATTCGGCCAGCTCGACGTGCTGGTCAACAACTCCGGGGTCTACGAATTCGCGCCGATCGAGCAGGTGACCGAGGAACAGTATCGTCGCATGTTCGACGTGAACGTTCTGGGCGTTCTGCTGAGCACCCAAGCAGCGCTCAAGCATCTCGGTGAGGGCGGCAGCGTCATCAACATCTCGTCGGTGGCGACCAGTCTCGCTCCGCCAGCTTCCAGCGTCTACACCGGGACCAAGGGCGCATTGGACAGCATCACCAGCGTGCTTGCCAATGAGCTGGGCCCGCGAAAAATCCGGGTCAACGCGATCCTCCCGGGCATCGTCGAGACCGAGGGTACCCACACCGCGGGGGTCATCGGCTCGGATTTCGAGCACAGCGCAGTGACCCAAACTCCGCTCGGCCGCATCGGCCAGCCGGACGACATCGCTGGGGTCGCTGTCTTCCTCGCTTCCGACGATGCCCGCTGGCTGACCGGCGAGCGATTGGTCGCCAGCGGCGGTTTTCGCTAATGATCAGTTGATGTTGTGCGTGCTCCTTCACGGGCACGCACCCCGCCTCGCAGCTGTAGCGCGATGGCTTCGACGCGGGTCGCTGCGCTCTCTGCAGCTAATGGTTCCCGATAGCCCCTCCCTTTGAAGATAGATGGTAACGGTCTTTGGCAAATGGGAATGGCTCCATGTCGGCTTTTGGCGCTTTCCTGAAGAGCAGTTGGTCGCATGTCGGGCCCTTAGCAGACACTTAGCAGCAGATCCAAGGCCGGTGGCTCGGTATGCACTTTAGCTGGCCGGACTCGCCGTCGGCAGAAAAGTGGTTCGGGGGGTGAACGTGCCACTTAGGGACCTTGTGAGTTCGAGCGGCGGCTGCCTCATTTTCTCGGCAAGCCCTCCGATGCCATGTTCGACACCGGCATCATGAAACCTTTTGATTTTTAAGCCGTTGTCGCGCTATGACCGACGCTAAATTCAATCCGAAATCGGTCGACGGCACCAGACCGCACGGTGCTGCGAAGTCGCGCCAACAGGAGGCATCGACTGTCGAGGTCGTGCCGCCGCCAAATGTCATTGAACCCGATCCAGAGTTGACGCCTGAGGAGGCCGAGCAGGCCCGCAGGAGGTATTTGCTGACGCGTTTCTGGATCAGCGCGCGCCGTTACTGGGGCCGCGGGGACAGGCTCGCGTGGCCGTGCTCAATCGGGCTATTGATCCTGATCGGCATCAATGTCGGCTTCCAGTATGGAATCAATGTCTGGAATCGCGCAATTTTTGACGCCATAGAGCAACACAATGCGCGCACCGTATATTTCCTGAGCGGTGTATTCCTGCCACTCGTGCTCGGAAGCGTAGTCATTGTGACTGCACAAGTTACCCTTCGTATGATGATTCAGCGCCGCTGGCGTTCCTGGCTCACTACCGCAGTCATCGCGCGCTGGCTCGCGAACGGCCGTTACTATCAGTTGAACCTCATCGGCGGCGACCACAAGAACCCCGAAGCGCGCATTTCGGAGGATTTGCGGATTGCCACCGAAGCACCTGTCGATTTCATCGCCGGGGTCATTTCTGCGTTTCTGTCGGCCTCGACCTTCATCGTGGTGCTCTGGACGATTGGCGGGGCTCTGACTCTAACAATCGCAGGTTCGACCGTCACTGTTCCCGGCTTTCTCGTTATTACTGCAGTACTCTATGCCGCTGTCACGTCCAGCTCGATGGCGGTCATCGGCCGTCATTTCGTCCACGTCTCTGAAGCCAAAAATCAGGCGGAAGCCGAATTTCGCTACACGCTGACCCACGTGCGGGAAAACGGCGAGAGCATCGCATTGCTCGGCGGTGAAGAGGAGGAGCGTAACGACCTCGACAAGACGTTCGCAAATGTGCTCAGGCAATGGGCGCTCCTTGCACGCCAGCACATGCGCACAACACTTGTGTCGCAGGGATCGAGCCTGTTTGCGCCGGTCGTGCCGGTTTTGCTTTGTGCTCCAAAGTTTCTCGAAGGCAGCATGACCCTTGGACAGGTAATGCAGGCTGCCTCTGCCTTCACCATCGTTCAGAGCGCGTTCGGATGGCTGGTCGATAACTACCCCCGTCTAGCCGATTGGAACGCCTGTGCACGGCGCATTGCTTCGCTGATGATGTCGCTCGACGGGCTCGAGCGCGCGGAACAGAGCAACGCCTTGGGACGCATCAAGCGCGGTGAGACTGAAGGCGATGCGATACTCAGCCTAAATGATCTCTCCGTGTCGCTTGACGACGGCACCGCCGTGGTCAAGGAAACCCAAGTCGTGATCGAACTAGGCGAGCGGGTGCTCGTGGCCGGAGAATCCGGTTCAGGCAAGAGCACGCTGGTGCGGGCCATCGCAGGTCTTTGGCCGTGGGGTGACGGCAGCGTCAATTTCCACGCCGACAGACGACTGTTCATGTTACCGCAACGGCCTTATATCCCTTCTGGGACGCTTCGCCGTGCAGTCGCCTATCCCCGTGCCGCCGATAGCTGGGCGCTGGATAAGATCAAGGCGGCACTCGACAAGGTGGGACTCGATTATCTGAACGACAAGATCGAGGAAGACGCGCCATGGGACCAGACGTTGTCGGGTGGCGAAAAGCAGCGGCTCGCGTTTGCGCGTCTCCTGCTACACAATCCCGATATCGTTGTACTGGATGAGGCAACGTCAGCACTCGATGAGAAGAGTCAGGACAAGATGATGGAGATGGTGATCCATGAATTGCCGAAGGTCACCATCATAAGCGTAGCGCATCGAGCCGAGCTGGAAGCCTTCCATAGCCGCAAGATTACCTTGGAGCGGCGCGAGGGCGGCGCAAAGCTTGTCAGTGATATTGATCTTGTCCAGCGCAAGAGAAAACGGAACGTGCTTTTGCGCCTTTTGGAGGACCGACGCTCCCTGCCGAAAGGGAGCACTACGTCGAATTGCGCCGGTCCGCCGGTCCCCTGAGGGCGCGCGAAACGGGCGAAAAGACGGGCCACAAACTCATCGCATCCTCGTTAAAAGTGCAAGCGCGGTAGATTTCGTTGATGCGAGGCGGATCCTTCGATTGTGCTACTTGGGAGCCCACGAAACGGAGGTCGTGCTCTACAGCAAAACGCATTCGCCAAAAGGATATTCACCTGCCTTAGATCGAAGTGGGTAGAATATAATCTTTTCTTTTCGACTATAATTCCGGAAGGCACGCATTGAACGATCCTCATAGATTTGATCTTGGCAATTTCGCGAGAGGGGCATGCCATGTATCGCAAAGCTCGCCGGTGGGCTTCTCGCTCAATACTATTGGATTCGCTAGTTCCCCGGTGGTTGGCTGCCGGTGGAAAGGTGAGGCCGCGCAATACTGTCGATACGCGCGATGATTCTTCTCAACTTGCGACATCCGTGCAAACTGTGGATGGGAACAAATATGAGACCTTTGCCGGCAGTCCCGTCAACAACTCTACGCTCAATGAGCATGACATTGGGCAGGGAGCGGGAGTGATCCGCGACACGGACGGTCAGGTCAATATCACACCGCCGACCGTGCCCCACACGTTCGCAACGATTAGCGGAATGGGGGTTCGAAGCGGTAGTTCTACCTCGCCTCTGCGGTCCACCGGTGTGTCGGGTTTTGCACCTTTCGAGCGGAACGCAAACGGAGTTGCATTCGGGCCTGCATCTTACGCCGGAATTAACCCTATAGGGGACGATCCTTTGGCGCGCCATGGCGGCGGTATGCTTCAACAGGGTACAAGGCTGAGCGTCGGAGCAGACTATGTGCCGAACGGTCACGGCATCTTCGGCACTTCGACCCGCGATCCGTTACTGGGGCGGAACGTGGGCCCGTTGGCAGTTTGGAAGGGACAGCCGCCCGGAAGCGGGGGGACCGGCAGCGCAACGATGACGGGGCCGATCGACACGTTGCCCGGCTCGATCACCAGGGCGGCGGTCGCCCCCAGCACCTCTCAGATTCTTGTCGTGGCGGCAGCGACCAATGCGATCGTTCTCGAGAACCAGAAACCCGGCAATCCGGAGAGTGAGTGGGGCATTAACGGCGCCGGCAGCTCGAATATCGAGGGCTTCGCCACCGATATCAGCGTCAATCGCGGCCAGACCGTCAGCTTCAAAATCAATACGAATTCCAGCAACTATCGCATCGACATCTATCGCCTCGGCTATTACGGCGGCATGGGAGCTCGCAAGGTTGCCACCGTTGAGCATACGGGCGTCCAGAACCAGCCTGCGCCGTTGCGTGACAGCACCACCGGTTTGGTCGACGCCGGCAACTGGTCGGTTTCAGCGTCCTGGGCAATTCCGGCCGACGCAGTGTCGGGGATCTACTTCGCCAAGCTCGTGCGCCAGGACGGAACCGCCGGCGAGAACCACATCCCGTTCATCGTGCGCGACGACAGCAGCCACAGCGACGTCCTCTTCCAAACCTCGGATGAGACCTGGCAGGCCTACAACCCCTGGGGTGGGGCCAATCTGTACCAGGGCAACGGGCCGGCCACCGACTCGGCCGCAGGGCGCGCATACGCGGTTAGCTACAATCGCCCGATCACCACGAGGGGCGGCGGCCTCGCGGCCGGGCCGCAGGATTATATCTTCGGTGCCGAGTACCCGGCCATCCGTTGGCTGGAGAAGAACGGCTATGACGTTTCCTATATGGCCGGAATGGACTCCGATCGCCTCGGCAGCCTGATCCAGAACCACAAGATGTTCCTGAGCGTCGGCCACGACGAGTATTGGTCGGGACAACAGCGCACCAACGTCGAGGCAGCGCGGGATGCTGGTGTGAACCTCTGCTTTTGGAGCGGCAACGAGGTCTACTGGGAGACGCGCTTTGCTCCCAGCATCAGCTCTGGCGCCCAAGCGTATCGCACCCTGGTGTGCTACAAGGAGACCAGGGCCGGCCCCATTGATCCGGATAACCAATGGACTGGAACCTACCGGGATCCGCGGTTCGTTTCGCCGACTGCGGTCGGGGGAGGGCGGCCGGAGAATGCGCTGACCGGCACCATGTTCCAGGTCGACTCGTACCGAAGCGATGCGATCACCGTCCCGTATGACGACGCCAATCTGCGCTTCTGGCGCGATACCAGCGTGGCAAACCTGCAGCCGGGCCAGACGGCCACCCTCGAGCAGAACTATCTCGGATATGAATGGGATGAGTCACCCGACAATGGCTGGCGTCCCGCCGGGCTCATCGAGCTATCGTCGACAACCTTGCCCGTGAACGAATATCTGCTGGACTACGGCACCAAGACCGGGACGGCCACCGCGACTCACAATCTGACGCTTTACCGAGCTCCTAGCGGCGCCCTGGTGTTCGGCGCCGGCACAGTTTACTGGGCGTGGGGGCTCGATGAGAACCATGATCTCGAAGCCACCCCGGTCGACCCGCGGGTTAAGCAGGCTATGGTCAACCTGCTGGCCGACATGGGTATCCAGCCGGGCACATTGGAGGCCGGACTGGTATCAGAGACCCAGTCGACGGATGTCACAAAGCCGGTGTCATCGATCACCGCGCCGAATGACGGCACCGCTCTGAAGGTGGGCAACGCCGTCACCATCAGCGGAACCGCTTCCGATATCGGCGGCGTCATCGCCGCGGTCGAGGTCTCGACTGATGGCGGCACCACGTGGCACCGGGCGGTTGGAGACGAGACCTGGACATACAGCTGGGTCGCGCAGAGAGCCGGCACGTTCACCATCAAGAGTCGGGCGGTGGACGACAGCCTCAATCTGGAGACCCCCGGTAGCGGCCGCACCGTGACGGTAACCGGCAACAACTTCTTTCCCGCGTCGGCCATACCGCCCACCGTGCCGGATGCCGATGCCAACTCGATCGAAGTGGGAATGAAGTTCCAATCGTCAGTGGCCGGCACCGTCACGGGCGTGCGGTACTACAAGAGCGACTTGAACATTGGGCCACATACGGGATCGCTGTGGTCGAGCGCGGGAACCAAGCTGGCGACGGCCACCTTCACCAATGAGTCAGGGGTAGGCTGGCAGGCGGCGAGCTTTTCCAACCCGGTCGCGATCACCGCTGGTACCACATATGTGGTCTCGTATCACACCAACTACGGACACTATACGGCAACGGGAAACTATTTCGCGTCTCCCGTGACAAATGGACCACTTACGGCGCCGACGAATGCCGGTGTCTACACCTACAATTCGGCCAGCGCCTTCCCGAGCAGCACCTTCAACGCCGAGAACTACTGGGTCGATGTCTTATTCAACCCGGCGACCTCAGGCAACACGACACCGACGGCGGTTGCCGACGTAGGTGACGCGACCGAGAAGGGCGGCGTCGCCAACGGCTCGGGCGGCGTGGTCGCCAGCGGCAACGTGCTCACCAATGACACCGATCCGGATGCCGGTGACACCAAGACCGTCACGGCGGTCAGCTTCGGCGCGACGGCCGGCACGCTCGGCTCGGCGCTGAACGGCACGTACGGCAGTCTCGTGCTCAATGCGTCGGGCACCTATACCTATGCCGTCAACGAGACCAATGCCGCCGTGCAGGCGCTGCGGCAGTCCACCAACACGCTGAGCGA
>NZ_FOCV01000069.1 GCF_900110205.1 Rhizobium tibeticum
TCATCCTCGGCATGCACCGTCACCGTCTTCTTGTTGCGACGAATGACGACGCCACGGACCGGGACACCGCCAGGGCCTTCGAACATCACGCCGCTTCCGACCCTGATATCCTGCAGGGCTGCTGCGGTTCTTTGGTGATGCAGAAACTGCAGACGCTCGACGATGCGGGCGTTGAGCTCGATGAGGGTAGCCTCGTCCAGGCTGTCGATATCGATCTGCCGCATGCGCGTCGCCCTACCCTCCCGTTCGTCCCAAAGGCCACCATGCCAATCGCCGCACCAGCACGCAATGTCGTTCACGAATTTGCCCGCTATCAGGCACTGCCACCAAATCTGCCCCGGTTACGGGGACTCTGAGTGGCGATCGAAGGGCAGGATGGCGCGCTGAACCGGAGAAAATTGCAGACTTGCAATCAATGCCATATATGCAATCAATGACTGATGGAGGCGCTTATGGCCAGCATGACGATTCGCAACATTGATGATACGCTGAAACAGCGCCTGCGCGTGCGCGCGGCCAGCCACGGGCGATCCATGGAAGACGAAGCGCGCGATATTCTTCGATCAGCGCTCGCCGTGAGCGAGAGGCCAGCCCGCAATCTGGCAGAGGCGATCCGTTCGCGTATAGTGCCCACCGGCGGTGTCGCACTCGATCTTCCCGCACGCGACCTGATCCGTGAAGCGCCGGACTTTGGCTTGTGATCATCCTCGATACCAACGTCCTTTCGGAACTGCTTGCGCCCTCCCCCAGTTCCGCCGTCATTGAATGGCTTGCTGCACAGCCCTCGCCTTCTGTGTTCACGACTGCGATTACGGAGGCTGAGATCCTCTATGGTCTAAGGCTACTGCCGGAAGGCCGCCGCCGTCGCGAGCTGGAAGCGGCAATACTGCCGATTTTTAGCGAGGATCTATCCGGTCGCGTCCTGCCGTTTGACCGCGATGCCGCCGATGTCTACGCCACCGTCGCTACCAAACGACGTGCTGCCGGCCGCCCAATCAGCCAGTTTGATGCACAGATTGCGGCTGTAGCCCTCTCTCGCGGTGCCTCGCTTGCGACCCGCAATGTTTCTGATTTCGACGGACTTGATCTGGTGATCGTCAACCCTTGGCGGACCGGCTAAATTTGCGCGATTCCGAGAGGAAAAGCCTTGCCGAGGGGACGGCCGACCCGAGCTGGAGGAGTATCACTGTTTGGCCCACGCCAGAACGATGATTGAGTCTGCAGATGGGATCCAACTGCGTGCCGAAGCGCTGGATGCGCTCGACGCCATCCTGCCCTTCGATCGTCGCGACCAACTGGCCGCCCTTTTGACCAACGAGGACGTCGCGACGCTCAAGCATCTGGCGCAGCAGGGCATGGGTGAGAATACGCTCAGGGCGCTCGCCTCCGACCTCGGCTATCTCGAAGCCTGGTGCGGACTTGCGACCGGCGCCGCCCTGCCCTGGCCGGCGCCCGAAAGCCTGCTGATAAAATTCGTTGCCCACCATCTCTGGGATCCGGTCGAGCGCGCCGCCAATCCGAGCCATGGCATGCCGGCGGCCGTGGAGACGGGATTGCGGGCGGCAGGGCTGCTGCGCGCCGACGGTCCACACGCGCCGGACACCGTACGGCGGCGCCTGACCTCCTGGTCGATCCTGACACGCTGGCGCGGCTTGTCCGGCGTTTTTGGCGCACTATCCGTGAAAACCGCGCTGAAGCTGGCGGTGAAGGCGAGCAAACGGCCGCGGCAGCGCAAGAGCAAAAAGGCGGTGACAGGGGATGTCCTGGCAAAGCTATTGTCCGCCTGCGCCGGCGACCGGCTGGTCGATCTGCGTGATCAGGCATTGCTGCTCGTCGCCTTCGCTTCCGGCGGCCGCCGGCGTTCGGAGGTGGCGGCATTGCGGGTCGAGGATCTGGTCGACGAGGAGCCGGTACGCACCGATCCGGCCGACAAGAGCTCCCCTCCCCGGCCCTGCCTGACGATCCATCTGGGCCGCACCAAGACGACGACGGCCGACGAGGACGGACACGTCGTGTTGATCGGTCGGCCGGTGACTGCCTTGAAGCACTGGCTTGCGGAAGCCAAAATCGACACCGGACCGGTATTCCGACGCATCGATCAGTGGGGCAATATCGACCGGCGGGCCCTGACGCCGCAATCGGTCAACCTCATCCTGAAGGCGCGCGTCAAACAGGCCGGTCTCGATCCAGCGGCATTCTCGGCGCATGGCCTGCGCTCTGGCTATCTGACCGAGGCCGCCAACCGTGGCATTCCGCTACTCGAAGCGATGCAGCAGTCGTTGCACAAGTCAGTGACGCAGGCGGCCAGTTACTACAACAACGTCGAACGGAAGAACGGACGAGCGGCGCGACTGGTGATCTGAGCGCGGCTTCTAGGCGCCGGCAAAGGGCATAGTGGTTATTCCGTCGAACGGTTCCGCCTCTTCAGCGCTTGCCTCGGACTGTGCGCTCCCGCCATTGGCAAGCTCTGCCCTGCCCCAGGCCTCGGCGCGTTGCATCAGCGACACCATCTCGCCCTTCAAGCGATGCGATCGTTGCAGGTCGTCGGCGTGGTCCGCGTTGAGGCGCAGGTCATAAAAGATGCCGATCGCCGCACCGGCAGCCTGGCGCGCCGCTTCCAACTCTGCCTTCAGGATTTCCAGCTCGACCTTCGCCGCAAAGTACCGTCTCATCACCGCGATGAGTTCGCGGTCGTTGGCACCCATGTCCATGACTCCTCCCTGGCATTTCTCGTGTGAGGCAGTGATCGACAACAATGGCGAAGTCGCGATGCGCGCCATGCCCTGCGGCGATCGTCTGCTCGCGCGACAAAAAAAGCCCGGCGCGGGAGGAGGTGCGCCGGGCTTCGATAGGGACTGACAGCTTGGGAGGAGGAGTGCTGTCGGTCGGACGAAGCGGCTCGGGAGGAGGTGAATCGCTTCGGTACGAAGAAGATAATGTTGCGCTGCAGCAAATTCAAGTCTCGCGATTGCACCGATGTCGCATACCTCGCGCTGCAAACGGAAAAGACCGGGCGAACCCGGTCTTCCGACTATGCAGTCAGACTCAGGCCTGCAGATTGTCGGCCGACATCTTGCCGGACTTGCGATCCTTCACCAGTTCATAAGTAATCTTCTGGCCGTCGTTAAGACCGCGCATCCCAGCCCGCTCCACCGCCGAAATATGGACGAAGACATCGGCGCTGCCGTCGTCCGGCTGAATGAAGCCGAAACCCTTCGTCGCATTGAACCATTTTACTGTACCGGTCGCCATAACATCTTCCTTTGATTACCAACTTGCCGAATCTCTGGGCTCGACTGAGATTCTCTTTGCGCCAGTACTGATAGACGCTTCCGACCGCGACGGAAAGCCATACGCAGCGTCGCGGTCGCCCGGAATTTCCCGTTCTTGCCAATCGCCGTGGTGATGAACGCTACTTTCTGCCTCGTTGTTTCACACGAATGCTGATGGGACCGCCCTCGACCTGACGAAGCTCGAACTGGCTTGTCTTGCGAATGAGATCGCTGAGTTTTCGGAAGCCAAAGGTGCGTGGGTCGAAGTCCGGCGCCAGGTTCAACAGTTGCTTGCCGACGGTGCCCAGATTGACCCAGCCATCTTCGGTGTCCTCTTGCGACAGCACCTTTTTGATCAACGGCACGGCGGCGCTTGCCGGCTGCAGCGGCTTATCGGCAGACGCGGCGTTCTGCTCGTCCTTAATCGCTCCAGGGAGCAGGTTTTCTGTATAGACGAACCGCCGGCAGGCTTGGCGAAAACTCTCCGGCGTCTTCTGCTCGCCGAAGCCGAACACATCGACGCCCTGTTCGCGAATCCGGGCGGCAAGGCGCGTGAAATCACTGTCCGACGACACGAGGCAAAAGCCGTCGAAGCGGCCACTGTGTAGCAAATCCATCGCATCAATCACCAAAGTGATGTCAGAGGCATTCTTTCCCGTTGTATAGGCAAACTGTTGCTGTGGAATGATGGCGTGCTTTGCCAGCACATCCGCCCACCCCTTCGAGCGCGTGCCGGAAAAATCGCCATAGATCCGGCGGACGCTCGCCTCGCCGATCTTGGCGACCTCTTCAAACAGCCCGTCAGAGATTTTGGCCGAAGTGTTGTCGGCGTCAATCAGGACCGCCAAGCGAGGTGACCGAGTTTCAGATGGCATTTCGCTTCCTCGTCTTCGAAACGGACACGAACCTAACACCAGGGCACCATTCAGACCAGCTAAACAGCTTCGCTAACTCCTTTCGCGATGATCCCAATCTTGAATTACCTCGTTTTTCTGCGCCCCTACTATCGATTGAGATCGGGGTAAACCGCCCATGCCGGCACGGACGCCCTTTCTCCCGAGGTCGTGGTCGGCGCCCTCGAAAGTTTGGCTTTAACATTCGTCGCTGATCAGGGCTCCGGCTGCCCATGAGCCATATATGGCTATTCACTCACCAACGTAAGCACATTGAGTTATAGAATGGGGATCTATAACTCACGAAAATGGAACTGGACACAGAAATGCTGGCCGCAGTTCACCTACGACGCGGCTGCACTCGAGCAGTTCGAACGCCGATTCCTCCTGTCATCGGGGGAAGTGACGGGCGCTGTCCGTCATCTCCGTAACGAGGAACACCCCGCGTGCCCTCAAACAACCAGGACAGTACACAGTTGGTCCTTGTATTTATGGATTCTAGTTCCACGGATACGGGCATGAATCAGCGCACTCCATGAGACGTCCTGACGGGCGCTTGCAACCCGGGGCGGCTATAGCATCGTCTATATTCGCGACAGCGCGATCCAACCTTTGCCCGGGAGGTCGGCATCGCCAGTATTACCACGCCCGGCGGTCGTATTTGGTGGATGCCGAAAGCAACCTCAACGCCGCGTCGAGGGTTCATCAGGTCGGCTGCGCTGTTGATTGCTCCGGTCGGATAAGGTAGCGCGTACGCACAACTCAACGCGCTATCGCACTCTGCCTGGCTGCCCTGAACAAAATCCTGAAAGAGGAACGTGACATGGAAACCGAGACAGTCACCATCGAAAACCGGGGTGATTTCGCCCAGTGGGCGATCGAACGAGCCCGAGCGATCGTCGGCGAGCAAGGAGGCAATCTGGCGATCGCGTCCCGCGACATGGACGAGAAGGCAATTGCTGAGAGCGGAAATGCGCTCGGTGCAGCCATCGCCGAGGCCCTTCTGGAGGTTTTCGACGTGCTCGTGCCGGAACTAGACGAATAGCCACTCGGCCCGCGTGCGAGCCAGTAGCTGCCGTGACTTCGGTATTGCGGGGAAAATCGGTCGGCGTCATTGAACTGCCCGCAGTTCTCTAACAATCTGTCGAAAAACCGAGGAGAACTCACAAATGCAGTCTGGTTTGGCGACGATCACCATTGCGGATGACGGCTACAGCGAACACGTTGCTTATGAGCTTTCGGACCGATCGGGCCTTATCTTTGCTCGCCAGGAACTGCTGGTCCGGGCAAAGGGTGCCAAAAGCGTACATCTGTCGCTTCTGACGCCCCGATCCGAGCTCGCGATCCGTATCGGCAATATCGAGGCAAGCTGCGCCAATTTTTCAATCCTGCGAGACCTGTCTGGACGATAGAGCGTCTGTCTAGCCTGCTCGCCAAATTCTCTTTCCGCTTCTCTTCTATGAGGGGGGCGGAGGTGAAATTTTCAATAACGAAGCCCTGAACATGCGGCCGCGGCCGAACAGGATCCGCGCGCTTTTGAGCTCGGACCTTTCCGTCACGGCTCTTCGGCGCGCACCGGGAACCTGCCTGCACTCAAACCACTACCCATCGCGACCGCCCAGCGCGACGTCATGCGCTTCGATCTTGGTGGCAACCCAGCCGAACCAAATATTGGTTGCCGACTGTCTGGCTGCACAACCGTTACCAGAACCTCACGCGTGCCAACGCCCAAGTCGCGCTAAGCGCGCTGCGACCGCTTCACCTTGCCTCGCCATGATAGAGCGGATCCAGTTTGCCCTGCTTGCTCCGCTGCAGGGCTCCAAGGGTCCGGTCGACGCGCTAGTTACCCGATTCCGCTGTCCATTTTGCCATTTGAGCGCAGCTGCGCCATCAGCATCGGACCGAGCGAGAATTCTCCCCTCTCGGTCCGGCGTGTCAGATCCCGCAGATATCCACCAGCCGAGTTGATTTGGCCGCCTCGCTCCAAAATGCAGGCAATTGCGACCGCAGCATCCTCCTGCCCCATCGCCTCGCAAGCGTCCTGATACGCCGACGGACTAACGCCAAGCATCGAACGGACGACGACTGCCGCGCTCATCAGATCCCGCCAACTGTTGATCGCGCCGCCCGGTCCATAGGCACCGATATCCGGGCAGGCCCTCAGAACGAGTCCCAATGGGAACGTTTGGTTCGGTTCGCTCGTCGGTCGGCGATTTTCACTCAGCTTTTCGCCCGGCTCGTATTCAGAGCGAGGTTCAAGTTCATTGGTGAATTCGGTGTTTGAATTCTGTATGTGGCGCTCATTATGAGCATCATTGGTGCTACAATTTTGAGTTTTCTGCTGCATTTCCAGCGTATTGACGATCTCGTTGCGAAGGAGGTCCATCTCGTCCAGGATGGCGGCCACTTCGGCAAGTGTTGGCAAGCGCGGAATGCGGCTGACGAGACCAAAATAAACCTCTTCAATCATCTCCCAGTCTCCGAATGCGCCTTCCTCAAGAGCCGCGGCAATCAACTTGCGGACGTCACGCCTGCAAATCGTGAGATTCTCCCGTGCCCTGCGGAAGGCAGCGCGATCGGCCGCAACCTGTTGCGCCATGCCGGCAAGTTCTTCGGCGCGCACGAGCATCGGTGAAATATCGAAGCCGAATGCGTTCTCGATCTCCCCTGCCCCACCCTTGCGGGCATAGCGCTTGCCATTGGCGCTATCCTTGCGAATAATCACTCCCGCCTCGACAAGGAGTGCCAAATGCCGGCGCAGCGTGGCCCCTGCAATGCCGTGGGCCCTCAGCGTCAGCTGCGCATTGGATGGGAACACGATAAGCTGGGCGTCCTGGCGCAGTTCATTACCCGGATAAAAGCTCAACAGCGCATCGAGAACCGCCAGGCTGCGGTCCTGCAGTCCCAGCACTCCCCTGGCCTCCGAAACGTCTCTGAAGACGCTCCATTTGTCGACCGACTTGCCTGGCGTCATTGCTGTTACAGCGACCTGTCGTTTCACCAGCGCAAGCGTCATGGGCCGCCGCCCAAAGGGCGTCGTTACCTGTCCACCTTGCATCTTCCTTCACCTTCCAAAAGGCAAAAGAAATCCGCTCACCAATAACGATGCCAAAGACTCTTGACTGGGATTCGGGGAAATGCGATTCTCAAGCTACCACACGAGAGGAAGGCTTCCACGACGGCAACGTTAAGGGGGCCTTTTTCTTTTGCGGATTAGTCTCCTGTTTCCTGTTCCTCGTTCGCTTTCGAGTACTGCTCGAAGAGGCTATCCATGTTGCCGGAAAGCCATTTCCCAAAGGACTTGCCCTTGGGATTCCCGAATTCCATCACAAGGCTGTTTGGCTTTTGCCGTGCGACCACACTGACCGACTGATCAGCCGGCATCCATGCGGCTGGCGCTGATTTCTGCTTTGCACGCTTGCCAGCCTTCTGCGCTGCCTTGAGGGCTACCACCAGGTGCTGGAATCGGGTCTCGTCGGTTGTCTGAGAGATAAACATCTCGTCCTGTACCAGCTCCCTAGCGCGCGCCACGGCCGCGGGATTTAATACGAGCTTCTTCAGTTCTTCCCAGCGATCTCGGCCGACGCCTTTGGCAGATCCGAGAGCATCAAGAACCACGTCGGGAACAACATCCGCGACCGAAAGCATGCGCGATAGGAGGCTATCGTCGACCGTCAAAGCCGACTTAAGAACATCCTTCGACAGGCCGCTCCGGAGCAGCTTGCTTGCAAAGATCGCCTTTTCGATAAAGGTCAGGTCGGCTCTCGCGGTGTTTTCCTGCCCCTGGGCGATTACATGTTCGATATCGGCGAGCGGCTTAACGACTGCCCTGACCTTGACACCCAGCTCACGTGCAACTCGTGCTCGTCGATGACCAAAGACGATCATATAGCGCCCGTCATCGCTCGGATGGGGACGCACGAGAATAGGTGTCGACTGACCAGACTGGCGAATCGCCTCCTTCAAATTGGAATAGGCCTCGTCATCGTCGCCAATTCGGTCGGCGACAAACGACCCATCAAGTTCACCCGGATCGAGCGCTATAACGGTATCTCCGTCGAGAATGCGCATCGACGTTTCGGCAAGTTCGTCCAGCGATTGGATCATCGAACGGGACGCACCTCGTCTCGTATAGGAAGCACGAGCTTCGGTGTCAGAATTTGCACCGCGCTCGGCATCTTCACCGATCGTCGCGGTGATGTGTGCCAAAAGATTCTTTCTAGCCATTTCCATCTCCCGCGTTGGCGGTCATCATGTTGAAAGGTCCTCTGTTTTTCAGCATTTGCACGGCTGTCAAAAACATCACTTTCGCCCCCATGCACTATGGATGAGGGAAGCAATCTCGCCATTGACCGCATTCAGGCTTTCGAGCGCCCTCTCGTAGGTCGAGCGCGTAAACTGCGACTTCTCGACTTCATAGAGGGTTTGCTTGGTTATCCCAGCGTCGGAGATCGCGGTCGACTTCAACATCTGATGCGTGAGCATTCGTTTGTTGAATAAGGCCTGCAAGAAACCAACCATTTGAGCCTGTGGCTGATCTGTCGGCTCATAGCGCGTCACCAGGTAACGGAACCATTTCAGTTTGACGGAAGCCCCCGCTGCCTTGATCGATTCGAGAATGCCGCCGAGCATTAGCAGGAACTGGCTCATCGACATCACGTCCAGCATCTGCGGATGCACCGTGATGACAACTGCCGTCGAGGCGCTGAGCGAAGTGAGGGTCAGATAGCCGAGCTGTGGTGGGCAATCGATGACGACAACATCGTATCTGTCGTCAACTTCCTTCAACGCCTGCGAGATGCGCGTAAAGAATAGCTTTCCTTCCGGCTGGTGCCTGCCGGAAGCAGCCAACGGCGTCTCATACTCATATTCCTGGAGCTCGAGGTTTGCGGGGACGATATCGAGGCCAGGAAAGTTCGTGGGGCGGATCAATTCCTTGATCGATTTGCGCTCGTCGTCATAACGCAGCGCCTCGTAGAGAGACAAATTGCGGTCGAGTTCCGGCTGGATGCCATGGAGGGCCGTCAACGAGGCTTGCGGATCGAGATCGACCGCAAGAACGCGGTGGCCGGTCAGTGCAAGGTACTGTGCGAGGTGAGCCGCAGTCGTTGTCTTGCCCGAGCCACCCTTGAAGTTCACGACAGAGATGACCTGGAGATCTTCGCCGCGGCGGCGTTGCGGTACATACTTCTTGAAATCCGAGCGGCCATGCTTGTCGAGGTACTGCCGCAGTTCCATCATTTGCTCGGCAGTGTACGAACGACGACCAGAACCAGAAACTTGCGGTTCCGGCCCCTTCCCTTCGAGGTGGAGCTTCTTAATGTGATTCTGCGTCACGCCCAGAAAATCTGCAACCTCGGCAGACGAAAACTGGCGCAGTCTTTTCAGCGCGTTTGGCGGATACTGCTCAAGCCGTAGCATGTTCAGCTTGTCGGAGATCAACTCGCCTTGCTCAAGTATTTCCCTGTCAAAGTCGAGGTCTTCGATGAGGGCTGGAGCCATGTTCATTTCTTGCCATTTCCCCGGAATAACGCTTTTCTCAAGCTATCTAGATCACAAGCGTGATTTAGATGCGATTCTCAAGCTTCCGCAAGAAATTTTTAGTTAACAAAACCTTAATCGCCACCGGCTATCCCCGATTCAGGCTCGACCTGTTCAAATTCGAAGAAGCGTGCGCGAAAAGCGAATCAACTGATTGATTCTTTTGGATAGTTTCGCCGTTTGCACGGCTGTCAAACCGTCGGAAGACAGAATCGCCTTCAGAGTCCGTCAATACCCACAAGAAACCGGTCCACGTTGCGCGACCGTTCCGACTGAACCGGACGCTGTCTAGAAGTAAGCGACTGCAATTCTCTCCAGTACAGCCAAAAATCCTGTCAGCGCCGATCGCCATGGAAACGCTGCCCTTCCATCTGTCTCCTGGTCGTAACAGTTGCGAAGATCGCCATGACAACCTACCCGCAAACTTGCGAGTGAATGTGGCCGCTCCATCGCACCGATCGCGATTGTTGGAGAGAGACCCCGGGGACGATCGAACCGCATGCGAAGAGACAAAACGCGATGGAGGACGACAACAGACAACCTTGTTGGCGGGTGAGAAATGAGCGAACGCGCACAGCGAAGAAAGTTGTCGGATGGAGTTGCGACAAAGTCGATCGGGCCCAGCCGGTTCGCGGCCAGACATGACTTCGAGACCGGATGGGACTCCGATGGCGCTCGAAAGGGATTGTGGCTGGGCTATTTGAATCAGCGCTGCCGTCAGCAATTGACGAATTCGGCGAGGAGGAACAACCAACCAGGGTCGTTCTCCAGCATGATGAGCCTCTCCAAAAAGCACACCAGTATGCACCTTCACGGATGTATATCTAAATGCGCCACGGCCGGAACGATCTCCTCATACCACCGAATGAAGGCTTCAGAGCCGATCGATGGATCTGATCCCCTATTCAGCTCTTTTGCCATCTCCAGATGATGTTCGAGTGCGGGCCGCGTCTTGGCCGCCGAAGCTTTAGGTCGGCGTTCCCACATTCATCGCCATAGCGCTTAAACAGATCCATGGCGTTCATGTCCCTCTTCTTGATCTGAGTGATACTGCTTCGCAAAGTCATCACTCTTCAGTCTCCCAGCTTGTCCAACATGCTTTTCTGGGCATGAGACATTTCCGTTGCGGCGGTGGCTTTTACCTTTTCGCTGAAGAGCAGCCCTTCAATTCGTCAGAGGTTTTCTGATGATCAGCGATCATCTGCTGAGCAAGACCTTCGTGGCATCGTCCGATCGCTCTACTGCCGATTGGCTGGATTCGATTTCGAACCATCGCTGCTTGCCGCTTCTGAGACGAAATCCTCGATCTTTGGCGCAACTCCCGCAAGCGAGCCCACGCCGCTTTTCTCCGCGGCGGTCCTCACGTGGCTGTGGGAAGGAAGGAGATCTTCAAGTCATCGCCGCAATGCTCGCCGAGCCCCACGCAAAGACAGTTGCTCCGGACGTGAAGGCGGCGCCGAATGGTCAGGGGAGGGCGCCGAACTCCCGCAGTTTAAACCCTTGGACGGTCTGACGGTTAGAGAAATACCAGCTATGGCTCTGGAACCCGCATCGCCTTGCCTTGTTGGGATTTCGCTTATGATGCATACGGGCTGTCGGAACGGGAGTATGAGCGCTTGCTACGCCCCTCGTAGTCGCCAGCTGCCTGACTGAAGTGATTGCCGACCGCCCGACGAGATAAGCACGACCTTGCCGAATTCTCCACCGACCCTTGGAACCACCCCGAGATAATGGCCGGCACCCGTCAGGATACCGACGACCAACGCGCGATATCTCTTGTCAGTGCAGTAATCGATGGCTTTTGCTGTTTTGCCGCCATCAGAAGATCGAGGTCCACCGCCGAGGGGCCGAAGCGGATGAAAAGATCTTCGGCGATGGCGGGGCCAAGCCCGTACTTTTGTGGAAATTCTGTCAGCGAATAGGCAACGCCGCGTAACGCCCGACGCCGTTTGATAGGCCGTTGGGTTTTCATGTCACGAATCCTGTTTGTGTCGGCCTTCCAATGAATTGCGTAGCAAAATGTTCCGCGCGCAATTGGGATTGGCGGGATTTTCGCTTGGACTGCCTGCTAAGACCAACGAAATGCCGGCGTTGCCGCGAGCTTTATACTCCGCGCTCGTGGTTGCGAAAGTTCTCAGCTGAGAACTTTTCGAACGCGAGCCGACTGAAGTGGATTTTACATCCTTACCGGCCGGCCGGACTTACGCGACTGCTGTTGGTGGGTATCTCTCGCGTCTTTCCAAAGTTCTCAGCTGAGAACTCTCCGTTGCACGTCATTGGCAAGCTCGCTTTCTTGAGGAGATCGAACACACCAGTGCGACTTGAGGGTACTTTTGGCATTCAGTAGTTGATCGCAACGGCTACCAACCATCGCACAAGCGATGGACCACTAGGGTCAATGTTCCCTCAACAGCGGATCCGTGCGCGTTGTTCGGCCACGACGCGCGAGGGGGAGTTTGCGGTCGTCCAGACTCTATTGGTAAGGGTTGATCCGAAAGGGCGCTCTACCCGAACCCCACACCGAGCCAGCGCCGTACCGGATGGCATCTCCCATAATGCCTTCCTCGTTCCGAGGCGCATTGAATTTTTCGACAAGCTTGTTGCTCTTTGCCTCGATTTTGATGACAGGCCACTCACGGGGAGGCGACCCATGCGAACCCGCCGCCAAACGCGATATCCCCATCGCCGCCTCCTGCGCCGGTCTCAATCGTCGCGATCACCTCATTGCTTCTCCCGTCAATCCGCTGCACCGTGCCGTCGCCCTGATTAACGACCCAAATGGATGCCAGGAAGCGCGGCCGTTCGCGCAGAGCAATTGTCGCGACGATACGATTGGTCGCCGGGTCCACGCGATAGAGTTCATTCTTGTTGAACCCAGTGACCCAAACCAGCCGTAATCGAAAATGGCGGCCGCCCCACGTGCAGGAAATTGCAGCGTTGCTTCCAGCACACCAGTTGAGGCGTTGAAGCGGCTAAGCTCGCGATCGTAGTCTTTCGAAGTGACGTTCTTCCCGGCCATTGTAACGACCCAGACGGCTCCCGCGCCGACACCAATGCTAACTTCGCTGTCGAACAAGTCTGCGGCGGTGCGCATCACAACCCGGTTCGCCTGCGGATCGACCTTAAAAATGGTCTTGCTCCCAATGTCCGGTACCCAAACCGCGCTCTCTCCGATTGCAATCCCCCTATATGGCCCGATTGCCCCTTCGACCGGAATGTCGATTGTGCTGTTGTCAGCAGGATTGATACGGCCCAGCATTACCGCTCATCATCCATATGGAGCCAAATCCAAAAGCGATGAAATCACCCCCTGCGCAAGATTTGTGCTTGAACCTTTAACTCCTGCTTGGGGAGCGCCATCGCTGGGTCATCGGCCTGCGCGACGTCCAGGTCCGGGCGGCGACGAAGAGTATGCTCAGGAAAAATACTGACGCCGGCTTCATCGTAGTTCTCCGCACAGATTGGCTGGCCGCGATTTCGCGCAGAAGGTGCGAACTCCGATACTGTCTGAGCGGTCGATGGTAGATGAGCCGGAGCGCCTCACACAGCAGGTACTCAGGGGCGAACGAGCCCGAAGCGGCGGGCCTCTTCCAGCAACACCCTGACGGAGGACGGCTGCCATTTTCGGCCCCCACGTGGGGGCCGCTCTCGCATCTGGTCCAATTGGGCAGCAATTTCGCGAATTGACAGTTCAGGATCGGCGATCGCGATCCCGACAACCAGCCGCATGAGATAATCCTCTGGTGGCCGTCGAGGAGATCTGCTTACCAGTTCTGGTTCCGCAAGCTTCTCCCCCACCAGTCGGTGGACGGCCCGACGCAACCGTTCGACCGTCCAGTCTTGGCCTCGGCGATTAAGAATCCGCACTACATCGTCCCAACTATGCCGCGGCCGCAACTGCCGCACGGTTGGTAGCCATGTCTGCGCCGACGTAATTAGCTCATCGAGATAGGCTCGCCTACGCGCCGCAGAAACCGCTCTGACCGCTTCTGGTCTTCGTTCCCGAAGGCCGGGATTGCCGGCAAGTTTGCCACGCGCCTTGGCGGCTCTCATGCCGGACTTGGTTCGCTCGGCGATAAGCGCTCGCTCGAGCTGGGCAACGGCGCCAAGCACCTGCAAGGAAAACATCCCCTGCGGCGTAGAGGTATCGATCGGATCGAGTAGCGAGCGGAAATGCACGCCTCGCTTCTCGAGGTCTTCGATGACGTCGAGCAAATGGCTGACCGAGCGAGCTAAGCGATCCAGACGGACTACGACGAGCACGTCACCGGCGGCAAGATCCTTCAGCAGTTTAGTCAGGACCGGCCTTGCGCGCGACGCACCGGAACCATGTTCTTGATGTATCCGCTCGCAGCCCGCAGCTCGAAGCGCGTCGACTTGAGCGTCAACCACCTGGTCGTCGGTCGAAACGCGGACATAACCGATCAGTCTCCGGGACAGGGCGGGGGCACCGGCGCTCGAAGCTTTTGCCATGGAATTTTATTGGCCTGTTTCAGGGCTGTGTGTACAGATAATGAATGCATGAGAAAAGGTTCCTTTGCAAGCGTGTTTTATAACCGAAATGGGAGGCCGTACAGCGCAAAAAGGAGCCATTGCCCAGCATCGGATCATCAGAGGCAAGAAAGCGCGCTGGCGGGCTTCTGTGGGCAAAATTGGGCAGAAAGGGGAGTTTCGAAGAATGGCGCTTAAGCGACCTCGAACTCTCGGACTCTTTGTGGTTGAAAAAGCCCATCGGGAGATCGGTCGGATTTGGTCTGGACGACCAAAAGAGGGAAGGCCCGGACTTCCTGGAAATCCGGGCCTCTAAGTGAAAAAATGCCAATCACTGATTCGAGTTATCTATCAATGCCATCACACGGCGAAGCACGCATGGCGGAAGTAATGCTGGATATTGCTTCTGGTTAATGCACGATTTACCATAGTTTCAAAGCAGTATGGTTTTGCAAAGCCGCTCCGCGATAGCCAGTTGCGGGGTAACCGGGGCAGATTTGGTGGCAGTGCCTGATAGCGGGCAAATTCGTGAACGACATTGCGTGCTGGTGCGGCGATTGGCATGGTGGCCTTTGGG
>NZ_FOCV01000001.1 GCF_900110205.1 Rhizobium tibeticum
CCGCCGATCTGACCGTCGGTCAGCGAACCGACCTGGGCTGCCGACAGGGCACCGATCTGCTCGTCGCTGAACTTGCCGATCTGGCCAGCCGTGAAGCCGCTGATCTGCTTCGGCGTCATCGCCTTGATCTGATCGGCGCTGAGCTTGCCGACCTGGCTGTCGCTCAACACAGCGATCGCTTCGTTCTTCAGGCTGCCGATGGCCTTGGTGTTGATGGCTGCAATTTCGTCGTCAGAGAACTTGGCAATATCGTCCGCACCGATGGAGCCGATCTGTGTCGCATTTAGGCCCTTGATCTGATCAGCCGTGAGGCCTTCGATCTGGTCGGGAGTAAGAGCCGCAATCTGCGTGGCGCTGAAGGCTGCAATCTGATCGTTCCCCAGAGCCCCGATTTTCGTGGCGTCGAGTGCGGCAAGCAGTTCCGGCTTCAATCCTGCGATCGCGGTCGTTGAAATCGCGCCGAGCTGATCTGAGTCGAGCGCTTCGATATCTTCAGCCTCAAGGGCAGATATCTGATCTTTGTTGAAAATCTTGAGCTGCTCTGTGGAAAGCGCCGCGACATCCTCGGTAGAGAAGCCCTTAATCGTCTTTGCCGACAGAGATTTGATCTGGGTATTGGAAAGAGAAGAAACGATCGAGGTCATGAAATTGCCCTTGCACTGGCGTTGGCGGTGACGGTGTCTTTCGTCTCGCGTCTCGTCGCAAAAGCTGGCGCGCGCCAGTCCATAGGTGGAGGCTTCGCGCCGTGCACAACTGCATGGCCGGGACGCTTAGACAAAATATTTCGGAAGACATCGCTCGAAGGAGCTAATGTTTAGGATAAGGCATCATGCGCACGGTGCGTGAAGCGACCGTCTCCTAAACCTCGACATTCGACAGGACCAAACCCGAACATCGTTGAGCCTAGACGATGAGATTCGTCATAGACTGACTGAGCAAACAATTATGCTGCAACCACTAATTATGAGTTAATGTACCGTTATTCCCCTCAAGTTATGTCTCGTTTTGTGTAACGGCCCCGCAAATATCCGGACACGATCTCCCACTTGATAAGTCTGCGAAGTAATGTGCCCATTATGACTAGTCACCATCCCAAGATAGAAGTTTTGTGACCTGCCACTGCGAATTTGCTCCAGAATTGATTAGATCATCGGCGTTTTGCGTGAGCAGGATGCTGGCGCGAAGACGGCCGACCTTTGCCGCAACCACGGCATCTCGGAAGCGACCTGGAAAGCCAAATATGGCGCGCATGGAAGTGTCCGAGGCGAAGCGGTTGAAGGCGCTGGAAGATGAGATTGCCAGACTGAAGAAACTGCTTGCCGAGCAGATGCTGCAGCCGCACTCCGCAAGCTTCTCCAAAAAGATGGTATTGCCTGCCGCCAAGCGTGATGCCGTCACGCATCTGAAGGCCGTCATGGGTCTTTCGGAACGGCAGGCCTGCCAGATTAATATCCGCCGACCGCAAGTCGATCCGCTACCGATCCTGCCGACCGCCGGGGCCGGTCACAGGCACAATGGTTTATCAGTCAGAAGCTCCCAAAAAGCGCTTTAGCATTCTTGGTGCTTTCGGCCTCCCTAGTGCAAATTCAAGCTTCCTTTTCGCTTCGCGAAGTGTCTTGTGTGGCCGGCCATCCTGCCATACACCGAACACGGACATCGTCACGGTTCGCCGGCGCGCGCCTATGTTGCCGCAAGTTTGGCAGACTTGAAGGAAGGCATAAAGGGTCTGCCCCGAGCCAAAGCCGGAGACTTTCAGGAGACGTGAATTCGGAGAGCGTTTCGGGAGAGCGGAATTTCCTCTTTTAATTTAAGAGGTTATCGGCTGGTCGGAGTGGAGTGATTCGAACACTCGACCCCCACGTCCCGAACGTGGTGCGCTACCAGACTGCGCTACACTCCGTGACCAGCGGCGCCTCTATAGACCGGCCCATCCTGTTGCGCAAGCACGAAAATTCAAAAGCCGGCGCATTTTTCGCCGGCGCGGCTGGCGCACCTCTGCGCAGGGCTAACTGGAGCAAAAAGACACACTTGCGGCAAATTTTGCGATTGCGAAGGTGGGTCGATTTTCTTTTGTCGGGTTCCGCGCTAAAGCGCTCGGCGGGACAAGCGGAAACCGCTGCAGACCAGCGATTCCCGCCGTCGAATGCGCGACAACTTCAGGGACGATAGAATGACACTCCGCACCTTTGCCGCGGCTGGGCTTGCCATTGTG
Source organism: Rhizobium tibeticum (assembly GCF_900110205.1). Taxonomy (GTDB): domain Bacteria; phylum Pseudomonadota; class Alphaproteobacteria; order Rhizobiales; family Rhizobiaceae; genus Rhizobium; species Rhizobium tibeticum. Next base: position 2,213 of record NZ_FOCV01000001.1, read on the forward strand.
CTTGCCGGCTGCACGACGATTCCGACCTCCGCCGATCCGATCTCCAGCCGCTGGGTTGGTCAGTCGGCTGGCAAGTTCTTCGCCGCCTTCGGCCCGCCGATCAGCGACGCCGAGAACGGCGCCGGCGTCAACTACACCTGGAAGGGCGGCTACAAGACGGTTCGCGTCCCGGCGAAATACGCAGAAGGTGCCGATGGTAAGCGCGGCAAGCAGATCTCGCCTGCCCGCACGCAGTACCTGCGCTGCCAGGCGGAAATCGCCACGAGTTCCGACTACACGATCCGCAGCATCCGCGTCGTCGGCGACATCCCCGGCGTCAACGGCCCGTCCTATTGCGCCGAGTTTCTGGCACCGGCCCAGCCCGCGCAGTAAGAGAGTCATAGCGAGCGAATTTTGGAAGGCGGCCCGGCGGGTCGCCTTTTCGGCGAGCGCAAACACCGATCGTCAATCGACGGCCACACGCTTGGTCGCGTTCCCCTTTGGCTCGGCTGCCTGGCAAAGCCGGCTGGGTGCGCACTCTGGCAGACAGATTGTCCAGGTTCTGCCAACCTTTCAGAGAAGCCGGCAATGAACGACCAGACGAGAAGCTTCGCCCAATCCTCGCTCGTTGCGGAACGAGATGCCGCGCCACCAGCGCAACCGAAGATAGCAGAGCACGCATTGTGAATCCGCCACCTGCGATTCTGCTTTGCTCAATTTCCGTGGCGAAGGTTCAGAGGTATGTGGCGAGCAAGCTGTCCTTCCCGAGAGCGGGGTGACAGTTCATACCGGACACATGGGTTACACTTTTTGCCTTTGCGAGGAGGACGAAGGTGCCTTGGCAGGAGTGCAACCGCATGGACGAGCGTCTCAAATTCGTTGCGCGGGTTCTGGATGGCGAGAAGATAGCGGCGCTGTGCAGCGAATTCGGCATCTCGCGCAAGACCGGTCACAAGATCATCAGCAGCTATAACGACAGCGGTCTGGAAGGACTGGCAGATCGATCGCGACGGCCTTACCGGCACGCCAATCAGCTTCCTTTCCAAATCGAGAAGCTGATTGTGCGGACCAAGCAGGACAAGCCCAACTGGGGCGCACCGAAGATCAGGGAGCGGCTGGCGCGGTTACTTCGGGATGTTCACACGCCGGCGATCTCAACCGTGCATGCCGTCCTCGACCGCAACGGCCTGGTCAAGCACGGTAGGCGGCGCATCAAACAGGTCGAAGACCATATCTGGCTTACAAGCTTTATGGATGACGATCTGGGATACTTCGATGATGAGACATGCAGCCTTGAACTTTTGCCGAACCCTTTCGGTCCAAAAGTGTTACCTATGCCTCAGGAATAAAACGTAACCTATGTGTCCAGAACGGACCAGACAACCCGTTCGGCACGAGGTTGTCACCCATGTCTTAGGGACGCTCTGTTACCTATGTCTTCGGTATGGACAAGAAACGGATGGCTGGGGCGCCAGGATTCGAACCTGGGAATGCCGGTACCAAAAACCGGTGCCTTACCGCTTGGCGACGCCCCACCAGAGCTTGAAAGCGAAGACCGCTTTCAAATCGACGCCTGCTTAGCAAAGCTCGCCTGCCGTCACAATCATTAAGTTGCGCGCCACGGCATATTTCTGTGCGCTTTTTGCGTCGCCATGCTAGGTCTCGGGTCAGCCGTCCAAGACGATCCGGAGTGACGATGAGCCAGTACCGCGCCCGCCCGCCTGCCCTTGCAACACTGCTGCTCGACGATGCCGTGGTTCGGATCACGCGTTGGGATTTCGAGCCGGGGGCGGACACGGGCGTTCACACGCATGGTCTGGGCTACGTTGTCGTACCGATGACCGATTGCCAATTTCTGCTTGAGGAAAAGGGTGAAAGCCGCAGGGTCGATGTCGCCAAGGGCGCGGCCTACCGGCGCGATGCCGGCATCGAGCACAATGTCGTCAACGCCGGCGATCAGCCGATGTCCTTCATCGAGATCGAATACAAGTAGATGGCAAGTCCCGAGTTCAATCTTGCCTTTGAGCCAGCGTACGGCCAGGCGGTTCCGATTGCCCCCGGCGTGCAACGGATCACGGTCAACAATCCGAGTGCCTTCACCTTCCACGGCACCAACAGCTATATCGTCGGTCATGCTTCCACAGCGGTCATCGACCCCGGCCCTGAGGACGAGGAACATTTCCAGGCGTTGATGGCAGCGCTCGGGGGACGCGAGGTCACGCATATCTTCGTCAGCCATACGCATCGCGACCACTCCCCACTGTGTCGGCGCCTGCAGGCCGCTACCGGTGCGCAGATCGTTGCGGAGGGGCCACACCGCGCAGCCCGTCCGCTGCACGAAGGCGAGGTCAATCCCTTCACCGAGAGCTCTGACGTGGATTTCCTGCCCGACATTGCGATCGGCGACGGAGAGACGATAGAGGGCGACGGATGGAGGCTGACGGGCGTGCTGACGCCGGGCCACACCGCCAATCATGCGGCCTTCGCGCTCGAGGGAACGGGCATTCTGTTTTCCGCCGATCATGTGATGGCATGGGCCACCTCCATTGTCGCGCCGCCAGACGGCTCCATGTCCGACTACATGACTTCCCTCAACAAGCTGATCGCGCGGCACGATCGTCTCCTGCTTCCCGGCCATGGCGGCCCGGTCCGCAAGCCGATCTCGTTCATGCGGGCGCTCAAGACCCATCGGCGGATGCGCGAACGCGCCGTGCTCGGCCGCATCCGTGCCGGCGATCGCAATATTCCCGAGATGGTGAAGGTGATTTATCGCGAGACCGATCCGCGCCTCCACGGCGCCGCGGCCCTCTCGGTTCTTGCCCATATCGAGGACCTGGTGGAACGCGGCGAGGTCGAAACGGACGGCCCGCCTGCCCTGCTCGGATCGTACCGGGCTGCGACGCGGAGATAGCTCATGGGCAATGCCTACAGTTACCGTTCCGACGTCGCTGTGCCGACCTTTGCCGATGACAAGCCGCTCATCGTCTTCGATGGAGCGTGTGTGTTCTGCTCCGCCTGGGTCCAGTTCGTCCTGAGGCATGACAAGGCGAAGCGCTATCGCTTCCTCGCGGCGCAGTCGCCGCTCGGGGAAGCGCTTTACCGGCACTATGAACTGAACGAGCGCGACTACGAGACCAACATCCTGATCGAAGACGGGAGCGCCTACTTCAAGTCGAGAGGCACCATCCGGATGCTTGCAGGGCTCGGCTTTCGTGGTCGCTGGTCAAGATCCTTCGGGTGCTGCCGCAGGGACTTGCCGACAGGCTTTACGAATTTATGGCCCGCAACCGGCTTCGAATTGCCGGCCAACGCCAGACCTGCTTCGTGCCGAGCCCGGAGCTTAAGGACCGCTTCCTGGGATAGCTGTCCGGCAGCGAAGGCCGCGCTCAATCGATCGCCAAGATGCGGACCGATTAGCTGCCGGCGATGCCGAGCAATTCGGAATCGAGAGCCTTTAGATAATCCTCAGCTATATCGGCGCTGAGGCCAAGGTCGTGCGGGCCGTAGCGCGAGGCGACGCGAACGTCGACGAGGGTGGTTTCTGCTTCTTCGCGCAGGCGGATGACGATGTCGAAACGCAGGCCGAGGACGAGGGTGCGGGTTTCGCCCTGCAGCGTCACGCCATTAGCCCGGCGAATCAACAGCGCCACATCGTCGTCATAGGGCCGCGGTGTCGGGATCGGCACGGCCTCCGGCGCTTCGGCAACCGCGCCTTCGTCTTGCTGCGGCTTCACCGGCCGATCTTCGAGATCGCGGTTTGGCTCGCTGTCGCCGTCGGCGCGGGTGATACGGATGCCGCCCTGCTTGGCGACCTTCTTGACGGCTTCGAGCACACGGTCGATCGCGCCGTCATAGCGACGGCCTGTGAGTTCCGGATAGGCTTCGAGCTGCTTTTCACGGTCCTCCGACGTCACCGCCGGCTGGCGCTTCAGCCAGATCTGATCGGCGTTCGGCGTCTTCAGCCAATCCGGCGCGGAGACGAGATCGGTCGATACATCGTAGATGGCCGGCAGCATGAAATAACGCTCGACCGCAATCCCGCCGATCGCAAGTGGAAGAGCAGCAAAAATCAGGGCTTTCAGCGCGTGAAGCCCGCCTTCGGCACCGGTCAGCCAAAGGCTGCGCAGCCCGGCAACGGCAAGCAGCGCCGCCAGCAGCGCGAAACCGGCCGAAACGAGCAGAACCAGTACCAGGTATGGCGTGACAAGGCCGGCGAAGCGGTGACCGACCAGAGCCGCAACGCAGAGAACCAGTGCAAATGCCCCGAAGCGCCGCGAGAAGCGGGCGGCATTTGAAACAGGGCGGTCGAAACGGATTGCCATCAATCTTACCGGTTAGTCGCAAGCGGCGCGTCCCGCACGAACGCGCAAAATCGCCCTCGACTTGTTTAGTGCAAGATTCGCCTAAATTGAAACTGTTGTGTCGATCCGGGGGGCGCAATCCACGAAGAAGACGACAATGGCGTGCGTGAGCATTTTCTGATATTCAGTGATTTGCGGTTGTGTAGATTGCGTCGCACACCGACCAACAGGAGAAGGGCAATGATTGCACCGGGGCTTGCATCGGGAACCCAGGCGCGGTCGCCGAGGAGGGCCGATCATGCGGATCCACTTCTGCCGATGGAGCTTCTGGAACTGGAACTGTCGCTCGACGGATATGATGGCAAATCCGACTTCTGCGAGACAGTCCGCGTGGCTTCGGCCAAGGCCGGGGGAGAACTTCTCTTCGATCTTCCGGCCGAAGGATTGATGGACGACTGCAAGCGGATCGCAGTGCTTCGTATCCCCTCATCCGAACAGAAGATGCGCGTCGTTCTTGCCGTGCTCGATCACAGCGGCACCGAAATCCGCATGGAAGCGCCGGACCCTGCCACAGCCCACCTCGCCCGTTTCGCCGAGGCCTTCGTCAAGGTCCTCGAACGGTTCTGACCTAGTCGCGCTGGGCTGCCGCCTCCGCCACGCTGCGGAATGGGAATTTTCGCCCGCATTCGCACTTGATCATGCAGGTTTCCTGATGATTGGATGCGCGCTGGACGAAGAAGCCACGCGGCAGGTGATCGACGCTGAAGCCCGGATGCTTGCGTTTTGGATCGTCGATCTCGGAGGCTTCTGCAAAGCCGGTATTGCCGCATTGCGGACAGGTCAGTTTCTTCGAGAATCGATCGCGCAGTGCCATGCTTGCCTTCCAATGTCGTCCGAGCCGCGCCTTCTTACAGATGATCCCCGACCGGCGAAAGCGGTCCGTGCGCCAAGTTGGGTGGCTGGGCGCGATCCCAAAGAGCAACCAACAACCCTAAGCCGTTCTTTTAGTTGACTGTAAGCCCCGATCGGCGTCATCTGCCTGTGGGAATTTTTCGTTGCAAAGACACGCCGATGCGCATTCTCGCTTTATCTCTTGCCGCTGTCGCAGCCGCCACTTGCCTCTCGGCATGTCAAACGCTGACGCCGGAGCAGCGGCGCGCCGCCGACGAGACTCAATGCCTACACTATGGTTTCAGACGTGGCACGGATGGCTTCGCGGCGTGCCTGCAACGCATCGATCTCTATCGCCGTGCACAGGCCCGCTACGACAGTGATATGCTCATGATGCAGATGGCTTACGATCTCGACCAGCCTTATTATGGCCGCCGATACTGGCGCCATTGGTAATCACCGCCTGCGCCGCGGCCAGCCGCGCAATCGGCACGCGGAAGGGTGAACAGGACACGTAGTCCAATCCAATTTCCTCGCAAAAATGGATGGATGCGGGATCGCCGCCATGTTCGCCGCAGATTCCGAGCTTCATGTCGTTGCGCGTCCGTCTGCCGCGTTCGGCGGCAATGCGGATCAACTCTCCGACACCATCGAAATCCAGCGAAATGAAGGGATCGTGCTCGATGATTCCCTTGCGCTGATAGGTGGGAATGAAGGCGGATGCATCATCGCGCGAGATGCCGAAGGTCGTCTGCGTCAGGTCGTTGGTGCCGAAGGAGAAGAATTCCGCCGCTTCTGCAATGATATGGGCTCTGAGAGCTGCGCGCGGCAGTTCGATCATCGTGCCGACCAAGTAATCGATCCGCATGCCCGCCTCCGCCATTACGTCCCCGGCGATGGCGTCGATGCGCTCCTTGACGTAGTCGAGTTCCGAACGCAATCCGACAAGCGGCACCATGATCTCTGGCACGACAGCCGCACCCGTTTCATGGGCTGCCGCGACGGCCGCCTCGAAAATGGCGCGCGCCTGCATTTCGACAATTTCAGGATAGGAGATTGCCAACCGGCAGCCGCGATGCCCGAGCATCGGATTGAATTCGTGCAGCGCGTCGACGCGCTGGCGCAGCGCCGCCGCGTCCATGCCCATCGCAGCGGCAACGTCGGCGATCTCCTCGTCCGTCTTCGGCAGGAATTCGTGCAATGGCGGGTCGAGTAGCCGGATCGTCACCGGCAGTCCGTGCATGACATTGAACAGGCTGGTGAAATCGTGCCGTTGCACCGGCAACAGCCTGTCGAGTGCGGTACGGCGGCCGGTCTCGTCCTCAGCAAGGATCATCTCGCGCATCAGATGAATGCGGTCGCCCTCGAAGAACATGTGCTCGGTGCGGCAAAGGCCGATGCCCTCGGCCCCGAAGGAGCGAGCTGCGCGCGCATCTGCCGGCGTATCGGCATTTGTGCGCACGGTCATGCGGCGTGCCCGATCGGCCCATTGCATGATGCGCCCGAAATCACCCGAAAGCTCAGGCTGGACCATCTGCACGTCGCCCTTCAGCACCTGTCCAGCCGAGCCGTCGATGGTGATGACATCGCCCTTCTTCAGCGTGACACCGACGCCAATAAGGCGCTCGTTGCGGGCGTCGATGCGCATGCTGCCGGCCCCGACGACACAGGGGATACCCATGCCACGCGCGACGACGGCGGCATGGCTGGTCATACCGCCACGCGTCGTCAGAATGCCCTCGGCCGCATGCATCCCATGGATGTCTTCGGGACTGGTCTCGACGCGCAGCAGGATGACTTTGCGCCCCTCCTCGGACGCCGTCACAGCCTCCTCGGCTGTGAAGACGATTTCACCGGTGGCTGCGCCGGGCGACGCCGGCAAGCCGCTGCCGATGACCTCGCGTGCCACACGCGGATCGATCGTCGGATGCAGGAGCTGATCCAGGGACGAAGGTTCGATGCGCAGCACCGCCTCCTCTTCGGTGATCACCTTCTCATCAACCATGTCGACGGCGATCTTCATCGCTGCGCGCGTGGAGCGCTTGCCGGACCGCGTCTGCAGCATCCAGAGTTTTCCGCGCTCGATGGTGAACTCGATATCCTGCATGTCGCGATAATGCGTCTCAAGCTCGGAACAGATGCGCGACAGCTCCTTGAAGGCATCCGGCATCAGCTTTTCCATTGACGGCCGCTCGGAGCCGGAACTGATGCGGCCTTCCTCGGTAATGCTCTGCGGCGTGCGGATGCCGGCGACGACATCCTCGCCCTGCGCATTGACGAGGAATTCGCCGTAGAGCGACTTGTCGCCCGTCGAAGGATTGCGGGTAAAGGCAACACCCGTCGCGGACGAATTGCCATGATTGCCGAAGACCATGGCCTGGATGTTGATCGCCGTCCCCCAGCCTTCGGGAATATTGTGAAGCTGGCGATAGGTCACGGCGCGGGCGCTCATCCAACTGGCGAATACGGCGCCGACTGCCCCCCAAAGCTGCACCTCTGGATCCTGGGGAAATTCCAAACCCAGTTCTTCCTCAATCACGCTCTTGTAGAGCGAGATCACGTGCTGCCATTCGCTGGCAGTCAGTTCGGTGTCGAACTCATAGCCAAGGCGCGCCTTCTCATCCTCGAGTATCTCCTCGAACACCTCATGATCGAGACGCATGACGACGTCGGCATACATCTGGATGAAACGCCGGTAGCTATCCCAGGCGAAACGTGCGTCGCCGGCGTCGTGGCCGAGCGCCTGGACGGTTTCGTCGTTGAGGCCGAGATTGAGGACGGTGTCCATCATCCCTGGCATCGAAACCCGCGCTCCGGAGCGCACGGACAGCAGCAGCGGCCGATCACCCGCGCCGAACCGCCGGCCGGTGATTTCCTCGATGCGTTCGATGCCGGCGCGCACCTGCACTTTCAGCTCTTCGGCAATCTGGCGCTCGTTCTTGTAGTAAGCAGAGCAGGCGTCAGCGATGATCGTCAGACCGGGAGGGACAGGAAGGCCGAGATTGCACATCTCCGCGAGGTTTGCGCCTTTGCCGCCCAAGCGCTCACCGTCGAGGGCACTGCCCTCTGCCTGACCACTGCCAAATGTATAGACCCACTTGGTCATATTCCCCCCAACACCAAATCCGGATCAACTTAATCCGTTGGTGTTGAAATGAAAATCGACAAATGCGGCCGAAATGTTGCGACGCACAATAACTGCGACAGACTGAAGCGTTTGAAGGGAGAAAAAGCTTTGCGGGACTGCAACAAAGTCCCGCAAAGCCTTATGTCCGTCCGGCCAGGAAAACCGGACGGGGGGTTCCGCCCATACGACTGTCAGAGCCAAAAGCATATTGCTCCGAGCGCGTCGCGCAGGAAACTCTGGAGCCGATCCGCTTTCGCGGTCATTCGGCGGCGACATGAAGCAATCTCTAATACAAGATCGGTTCGAAAACATCATCTGAAGGGGGAGATATCCCAATTCCGGCAGACTTTTTTTGGGCTTTTCTCAGCCGCTTGCTCAGGCGATCTCACGCAGTTGCTCAGCCGTCTGAAGATCGACCGACACGAGCTGCGATACCCCTTGCTCCGCCATCGTCACGCCGAACAGCCGGTTCATGCGCGCCATGGTGATCGGATTGTGCGTGATGATGACGAAACGCGTCTCGGTGGACGCAGCCATTTCGTCCATCAGGTTGCAATAGCGCTCGACATTGTGGTCGTCCAGTGGGGCGTCCACTTCGTCCAGAACGCAGATCGGTGCCGGATTGGTCAAGAAGACCGCAAAGATCAGCGCCATTGCCGTCAGCGCCTGCTCGCCGCCCGAAAGGAGCGTCATCGTCTGCGGCTTCTTGCCTGGCGGACGGGCGAGGATTTCGAGACCGGCTTCGAGCGGATCGTCGGACTCGATCAGCTGCAGTTCGGCCGTGCCTCCGCCGAAAAGATGGGTGAAGAGGCGCTGGAACTGGCCGTTGACGACATCAAACGCAACGATCAGCCGCTCGCGGCCCTCGCGATTGAGGCTCTGGATCGCACCACGCAACTTGCGGATCGCGTCGATCACGTCGTCTCGCTCCTTGATCAGTGCCTCGAGTTTCCCGCTCAGCTCCTTCTGTTCTTCCTCGGCGCGCAGGTTGACCGCGCCAAGTCGCTCGCGCTCCATCTTGAGGCGCTCGAGTTCGCGCTCGACCTCGCGAAGGTCAGGTGCTGTTTGCAGCGACTCCAGTCCCGTAAGCCGAAGTGCCTCATGGGGCGAGACGTTCAGGGTCTCGCGAATTCGCGCCTCCGTTTCCTGCCGCTTTTCACGGGCGGACACCAGGCGTTCTTCGGCGCGACCGCGGCGCTCGCGGCTCTCGGCGAGCTCGGAGAGAGCCGTCGCCGCCTTGTGGTCGGCATCGCGCTGCACGAGCTCGGCTTCGGCAAGCACATCGGCTGCGTGGCGGCGCGCATCCTCAGTCTTCTGAAGTTCGTTCAACAGCGCGCGTCGCTTGTCGTCGAACTCATCGGGAGCCATTTCGAGCTCGGCCGCTTCCTCGCGCGCTTCCTCCTCGCGGTCGCGAAGCGTGGTGATGTGATCCTCGGCGCTCGCGGCACGCTGGCGCCAGGTCTCGCGTTCCTGCCCAATGGCAACGATGCGGCGCTGGCGGGCCTCGTTTTCGCGGTTGAGGCTTTCGTGGCGGGCCCGTGCTTCGGCGAGCGCGCCACGGTCGGTCGTGACCTCGACCTGCTGCGACCGAAGCCGCTCGTCGATCGCCGTTAGATCAGGGGCATCTTCCAGCTCGATATGGGCGTTCTCTTCCTGGACAGAGAGATCCTCAAGCTGGATCTGAAGCTGGCTAGCCGCTTCGGCAATGACATCGCGGCGACGGATGAGATCGCCGGAGGCTCGTTCCGCCACGGCCAGCGCTTCGCGCGCCTCGGCGAGTTGCCGAGCGGAGATGCGGCTTGTTTCACGCGCCTCGGCGAGGCGCTGTTCTTGAAGGCCAATGGCATCGACCGCACCCGCCAACCGTTCCTCTGCTTCGGTGAGTATGTCGCGGGCAAGTGCGGCTTCGTTTTCCAGTTCGGCGAGTCGGTTCTTCTGCGCCAGCCGCAGCGCGGCCGCGCTCGGTGCATCGGCACCGGTGACATGGCCGTCCCAGCGGTAGACGGCGCCCTCCTTGGTCACAAGACGCTGGCCGGGCTTAAGGTCCCTCATCAAGGCAGCAGCATCCGAACCGGAGACAAGCCCGATTTGCTTCAGGCGACGCATCAGCGCGGCAGGGGCGCGAACGTAGTCAATTAGCGGCGTCGTGCCGGCTGGCAGCGCTTCATCCGCGGCACCGTCGCCATTGCCAGACCAATGAGCCGGCGCCTTGGGATCAAGCGGGGATTCAATGTCGTCGCCCAGCGCGGCGCCGAGCGCCGTTTCAAAGCCGCGGTCGACGCGCAGCTGATCGGCTGCCGTCGCAAATTCGCCTGCGGCGGCACCGGCAGCGAGCATGCGCGAAATGGTCCGGGCTTCGGTTTCGATGGCGTTCAGCTTGGCTCGCGCCTGATCGACCGGTGATCGCGAAAGAGCTTCGGTCCGGCGGGCAGCGGCCAAAACCTGCTCGACACCCTGGATCGCGGCTTCCGCCTCGGCAACAGCCTGCTCGCCCGCCTCCACCACGGCCCGCTTCTCGTCCGGATCGGGCAGGCTGGCAATCTTTTCGCCTATTGCGGAGAGCTCGCGATTGGCCTCGTCCATCTGCCGCTCAAGGCGCATCTTGCGATCGGCAAGGTCGCGGATGGCGCGCTCGAGCTGGTTGCGCCCGGCTGCAGCCTCGGCGCGTTCGGCGGTCAGCGCTGCAAAGACACGCTCGCTGTCGGCAAGCTTGGCGGCCGCCTCTTCGAAAGCCTCGCGCGTCTCTTCGGCAAGACGACCGGAATCGGCAAGGATCTCGGCAATTTCGGTTTCTTCGGCATCGAGCCTCGCCAAGATTGCGGCGTTGTCTGCGACCAGCCGCTCCTCGCGGCGAATGTCCTCGCCGAGCTGCGCAAGGCGGCGGGTCAGTTCATCGCGACGGCGCAGGATGCGGTTGGCATCCTCCTCGAGTTGCGTCTTGGCGATCTGCAGGCGCTGCAGCGCGGCGGCGGCACGCGCTTCGCCCTCGCGCAGTTCCGGCAGCTTGAGGCTCGCAAGTCCCTGGGCCTTGGCAGCCTCCATCTGCATCTGCGCTTTTTCGGCGACGATGACCGTGGCCTGATTGAGCGCGCTCTCTGCCTCGGCTTCCGCTTCCTTGGCCTGAACCCATCGGATATGCAGAAGCATCGCCTCCCGGGCGCGGATATCTGCGGACAGCGACTTGAAGCGGCTCGCCTGACGGGCCTGACGCTTCAAGCTCTCGATCTGGCTCTCAAGCTGAGAGGTCACGTCGTCGAGGCGTTCGAGATTGCTTTCGGCAGCACGCAGGCGAAGCTCGGCTTCATGCCGGCGCGAATGCAGGCCGGAAATGCCAGCAGCCTCTTCCAGGAGCTGGCGGCGGGCCTGCGGCTTTGCCGAGATCAGCTCACCGATACGCCCCTGCCCCACCATCGACGGCGAACGGGCGCCGGTGGAGGCATCAGCGAAGAGAAGCTGCACATCCTTGGCGCGGCTTTCCTTGCCGTTGATGCGATAGATCGACCCCTGCTCGCGCTCGATGCGGCGAGTGACCTGGATTTCGTCGCTATCGTTGAAGGCGGCAGGCGCGGTGCGCTCGCCATTGTCGAGATAGAGAGCGACTTCGGCGGTGTTGCGGGCAGGACGATTGCCGGAGCCGGAGAAGATGACGTCGTCCATCCCGGACGCACGCATGTTCTTGTAGGAATTCTCGCCCATCACCCAGCGGAGCGCTTCGACGAGGTTCGACTTGCCGCAACCGTTCGGGCCGACGACACCAGTCAATCCACGCTCGATGATGAATTCGGTGGGTTCGACGAAAGACTTGAAGCCGACGACGCGAAGCTTGTTGAACTTCATGCGGCGCCCCCGCGCCGCACAAAGCAAACGACGGGCGCACGGCTTCCGCCGTCGCCCGTCGATCGGATACGGTTCAGTCTAGAGCAGGCTCTCGATAAGGGCCGACATGGTGTCAACCGTCATGTCTCCAGAATAGCGCTTGCCGTTGATGAGGAAAGTCGGCGTGGCATTGACGCCAAACTCCTTGGAACCCCTTTCCCGCGTTGCATTCACTTCATCCAGCAGCTTCTGGTTCGTCAAGCACTTCGTGAAGCTATCCTCAGTAAATCCGGCAAGTTTGGACATTTGAAGCAGTGCAGCGCGGCCATCGTCCGCGGCAGCCCAGGTCTGCTGCTGCTTGAACAGCATGGCGACCATCGGAAAATACTGTTCGGCCGTGCTCAATTCTTCCGGCTTGGAAGGATTGCAGCGGGCCAGCATGAAGGCGGCAGCCGCACGCGGATCAAACGGGAATTCCCGGATGATGAAGCGCACCTTGCCCGTATCGACGTACTTCTTCTTGATCTCGTCGAAGGTCGTCGTGTGGAAATGGGCGCAGTGCGGGCAGGTCATCGACATGTATTCGACGATCTTGACCGGGGCGTCTTCCTTGCCGAGTGCCATTTCCGGCAACTCGCCCGGCTTCAGCACGGCGGCCATGTCGACGTCGCCATCGGACTGCGGCATTTCGGTGGCGGCATGCGCGGTGCCGAAGCCCGCCAGGGTCGTCGCGGTCGCGGCAGCCACGCCGCCCAGGAGCTGGCGTTTCGTCAGTTGCATTTCGGAAATCGGCATGAAGTTCCCCATGAATGAGAGTAGTGGCTGACAGTGCGATATAACGGCTCGAAGCCCTGAACAAGGCACGCTTCGCCAACTTTCTTCAAAGAATTGTGACCTTGGTTGGACGGCCAGATTAAATCGCGGACAGAATTGCCGCGACAATACTTGGAAGGCGTTAGCGACCGCGCTTCCCCAGCACAGCCGTGCCGAGACGCTTCAGCGCTTCGCGCAGCCTGTCGCCCTCGATGCCCTCCATCATATCCTCCAGCTTTGCGGCCGCCGCACCCTTCAGAGGCGGGGGTGTGCGGGAGCGCTTGATCGCTTGATAGACAGGCTTCTGGACGATGCGGATCTGGTGAACGGCGGCGAAGCCGAAGAAACTGTTGACGCGTTGGATGAGTTCACCCTGCGCATGGGTCAAAAAGAGTGCTCGGGCGCCCTCGCAGGCAATCGTGAGCACGCCTGGACGGAAGCCTCCGTCATCATTGCCGCGCGCCCAGGCAATCTTTTCGGGCCGGGTGCAATCGGCAAATTCCGAGCCGGCGATCTCGTCCCACGAGCCGAGCAGCGCCGTGTTGATGCCGGCGCGCTTTGCAAGCACCGGATCGATCAGCCCGTTCGCCAATTCGGAGATCTGCTTTTCACCTTTGCGTGGATAACTCATCGAAACCTTCATATCGCGCGGCCATCCTGCGCCACTACCTTGATCGCGCGGCATTGCTTCGCCAAGTATAGGGCACATCCCCTGATGACGGCAAATGATGACATCGACGACACTGGACGCGCCCGCCGCCAAACCCCTTCTCGACTGGTATGACCGGCACCATCGCGACCTGCCGTGGCGGGTTTCGCCGCCGATGGCGGCGCGCGGCATCAAGGCCGATCCCTATCATGTCTGGCTCTCCGAGGTGATGTTGCAGCAGACCACCGTGCCAGCGGTAAAGCCCTACTTCGCCAACTTCCTGGCACGCTGGCCGACCGTGCGGGATCTTGCCGATGCCGCCAGCGAAGACGTGATGGCGGCCTGGGCCGGGCTCGGATATTACGCCCGCGCCCGCAACCTCAAGAAATGCGCCGAGGCCGTGGCACGCATTCATGATGGCGTCTTTCCAAGCACCGAAGAGGGTCTGAAATCGCTTCCCGGCATCGGCGACTATACCGCTGCAGCAGTGGCAGCGATCGCCTTCAACCGGCAAGCCGCGGTCATGGACGGCAATGTCGAGCGTGTGATCTCCCGCCTCTTCGCGATCGCCACGCCGCTGCCAGCAGCCAAGCCACTGATGAAGCAGAAGGTTGGGCTACTGACGCCGCAGCACCGGCCCGGCGACTTTGCGCAGGCAATGATGGATCTCGGCGCCACCATCTGCACGCCGAAGCGGCCAGCTTGTTCGCTCTGTCCCTTCAGGGGATCGTGCGAAGCGTTGCGCCTGCACGATCCCGAGCATTTCCCGGTCAAGGCGGCCAAGAAAGAAAAGCCGGTTCGCCATGGCGCAGCCTTCATCGCGGTGACGGCGGATGGTGACATTTTCCTACGGCGGCGCATCGAGAGCGGCCTGCTCGGCGGCATGACCGAAGTGCCGACGACGAATTGGACGGCTCGACAGGACGGAGCGACGTCGGCCGGTGCGGCGCCTTTCCCGGCAGCCTGGGAGCCTTGTGGGACAGTGATCCACGTCTTCACCCATTTCGAACTCCGGCTTTCGATCTACCGGGCCGCGATCCCTTCGCTAATTCAAACAGATAACGGTTGGTGGGAACCGGTTACAAATCTTGACTCGCAGGCGCTGCCGACTGTCATGAAAAAAGCAATCGCCGCGGCTATCCCGCTCGCGTTCAAATATTCCAAGGATTAATCGATGCCCATTGATCATATTGTCTTCGACATCGGAAAAGTTCTCATCCATTACGATCCGAGTATTCCATTCAGCCGCCTCATTCCTGATGATGGCGAGCGCAAGTGGTTCTTCGAGAATGTCTGCACCCATGATTGGAACGTCGAGCAGGACCGCGGTCGTACCTGGGCCGATGCCGAAGCCCTGCTGATCGAGGTTCATCCGGATCGTGAGGAGCATATCCGCGCATTCCGGAAGCACTGGCATGAGATGGTCCCGCACTCCTACGACGACAGCGTCGCGATCATGGAAGGCCTGATTGCCGACGGCAAGGATGTGACGATGCTGACCAACTTCGCATCCGACACCTTCCGCGAGGCACAGGTCCGCTTCCCGTTCCTGACCAAGCCGCGCGGCGTCACGGTCTCCGGCGACGTCGGCCTGATCAAGCCCGATATCGCAATCTACGAAACGCATGCGAAGAGCTTCGGCCTCAAGCCGGCGGCGACGATCTTCATCGACGACTCCGCGCCCAACGTCGAGGGCGCCAAAGCCGCCGGCTGGGATGCGGTTCTCTTTACCGGCGCTGACAAGCTGCGTGCCGATCTTGCAGCGCGCGGCGTGAGGGTCTGACCATGGCATTCGATCCGGTTGAGGAAATCAAGCGCTTCCACGGCGCCATCAATGCGCTCGATTTCGATACGATCGAGAACTGCTTCGCGCAAGATGCGACCTATGTCTCGAATGGTGTTGGAAGCCTTTCCGGGCGAGCCGACATCATGGTCGCCTTCCGCAAGTATTTCGACGACTACCCGGACCAGACGGCAATCGACACGCTGGTCGAGAAGGTCAGCCCGAATGCCGGCCGCGCCGTGTGGTCGGTTCGCGCCACGCACAGCAAAACCGGAAAACCGTTGGTGCGGGAGGGCGAAGAGACGATCACCTTCAACGAAGATGGTCGCGTCACCCACGTCGAAGTGACGGACTATCAGGCGTTCTGAAACAACGCTGCGGAAAGATAGAAGACGAGCACAAAAGAGAGCCACAGGTCGGAGATCATGGCGATGTTCCTCGGCCGGTTCCTGGCCGGCTCAAGGAGATGCTTGAGACCGGCAAGCCCGTAGAACAGGCTGCCGGTAATCGCCGCTGGGACAATCCACTGCGGCTCGAAGAGGCTGAGCACGCCGAACATACCGATCGACAGGTTGCCAAAGCCGATCTCCTGCACCAGCGACTGGGCTTTGTGATCGGTCACACCGAAAATCGTCTCGGCCGTGAAGGCCGGATTGATGATCTGCTTCAGGCTGGCAACAAGCAGACGCAGGCCTACGCCCCAGAAGACGAACCATTTTCCGACGAGGAAGACGAGGTTGGCATCTGTGCTCCAGAGCGCTTCGGCGACAACGGAGCCCAACGGCAGAACAAGCATCAGCAACAGTATGATCGCAAAATACATGGCGGGTTCCTTGCCTGCTTCGGATCATCAGCCGCCGATACATGACACGGAATTGCGCTGCCGCGCGAGCCAAAATGAAGAGCGCCCGGGGTGTTGATCCCCGGGCGCCAGGCCTTCTTCCGTAACTGGAGGTACAAAACACCGGAAGAAGGCAGTCTCGATCACGTCGAGGCGG
Organism: Rhizobium tibeticum; assembly: GCF_900110205.1. GTDB lineage: Bacteria > Pseudomonadota > Alphaproteobacteria > Rhizobiales > Rhizobiaceae > Rhizobium > Rhizobium tibeticum. The sequence continues at coordinate 18,570 of NZ_FOCV01000001.1, forward strand.
GTGTCATTCCGCCTTTGCCAGATCACTGCGGATAACGGACCGCAAATCGTCGATCGGGCGCAGGGACTGCCCGTCGTCGAAGTGCCAGAATGTCCATCCGTTGCATGCGTCAAGGCCTTGGACCTTTGCCCCAAGGCGATGAATGGAACCTGCCTCGCCACCGGAGGCGACAGTGCCGTCAGCGCGAACGATCGCGCTATAACGGCGTCTCGCATCGGTCAGCACCTGGCCGGGCTTGATCAATCCACTTTCGACCAACACGTTGAAAGCCACGCGGACTTCCTGCTTCTTGCCGGTCATGACGGTCAGTTCGGCCTTGCCGAGCGGCTCGACCGCTTCGATGCGAGCGGAAGCTGCGTCGATATAATCCTGCTCGCGCTCGATGCCAACGAAGTGGCGGCCGAGGCGCTTGGCGACGGCCCCCGTCGTGCCCGAGCCGAAGAACGGGTCAAGGATGATGTCGCCTGGCTTCGAGGAGGCCATGATGACACGGGCAAGCAGCGCTTCCGGCTTTTGTGTCGGATGCACCTTCTTGCCGTCGTCGCCCTTCAGGCGCTCATTGCCGCTGCAGATCGGGAACAGCCAGTCGGAGCGCATCTGCACGTCGTCGTTCGCCGCCTTCATTGCGTCGTAGTTGAACGTGTAGCCCTTGGCCTTGGCGTTCGGGCTCGCCCAGATCATCGTCTCATGCGCGTTCTGGAAGCGACGGCCCTTGAAGTTCGGCATCGGGTTGGTCTTGCGCCAGACGATGTCGTTCAGGATCCAGAAGTTCAGGTCCTGCAGCGTGGCGCCAACGCGGAAAATATTGTGATAGGAGCCGATCACCCAGATCGTGCCCGTCGGCTTCAGCACGCGGCGGCAGGCGAGCAGCCAGGCGCGGGTGAAGGCATCATAGGCTTCGAAGGAGGCAAACTGATCCCATTCGTCATCGACGGCGTCGACCAGCGACTGATCGGGACGATGCAAGGTGCCGCCGAGCTGGAGGTTGTAGGGCGGGTCAGCGAAAATAACGTCTACGGAGTGGTTCGGCAGGGCTTCAAGGGCAGCAACGCAATCGCCCTTGATGATCGTGTCGATCCAGGAGTCCGGCTTTGCGGAGGCCTTGAGATCGGCAAGCGGAAATACTGACGCCATCTGGAAACTCGCTCATACACATTACGCTTTTACTGTCTGTTATGGTTACTCAGTTTGGTTACCAAAGCCTGAAGGCATGAGCGATTTCGGGAAAATAACTTGTCTCGTGGAAAAGCGCAGCGGAATGCTTAGACAGATTTCATGAGAAGGAGCAAACAATCGAACGATTGAAGAGCAACGCCGAAGCGATCCGCGCATTCGGTGCTACTTCGCTTTATCTGTTTGGCTCACTCGCCCGTGATGAGGCGGGGAAAGTGATATCGATTGTTCATCGATGACGACCCGAGCAGTCGTTTCAACGCTTTCGACCTGATCAGCGTCAAGCTGATGCTCGGGGCAAGGTCTGACGCCTCCGTGGACATTACAAGGCGTGACGGTTTGCATCCGCGCCTTCGATCAAGGATCGAAAAATCGACCAGGCAGGTCTTTTGATGCCGCACGAAATCCGGCTCGTGGTCGATGACATGCGCGAGACGGTTGAAGGCATCGTCCGTGCGGTTGCCGGAAAGTCCTACTCCGACCACCAGAATGACCGGCCGCTTCGCCATGCCTGCAACGCTCTATTGAAATCATCTCGAAAGCAAGCCGAGCCCTACCAGAAGACGTCAAGGCAATCCGTCCGGAGGTTCCTTGGCCGCAGGTCAAAGCAATCGGAAGCGGTGGACGCCACGAATATCACGGTCTCTCCGGCAAGATATTTTGCGGGGTAATCGTCGATGAGATTCCGCGGCTCCGCGGCGCCATCGACGATCTGTGCGAGCGTTTCGCGAACGAGGCCTAAGCCGCGACGTCATGCACCTTGCGGCTATCGGCGGGAGCTTCCGATCGCTCGTTCATGCCGTAGTCGCGGACGATATGGCCGATGCGCAGCCGATAGTCCGCGAAGACACCGTTGCGGCCGGCGTGCTGGGCGGCGCGATGTGCCTCCAGGTTTCGCCATGCCCTTACTGCCTCTTCATCGCGCCAGAAGGACAGCGAGAGCAGCTTGCCGCGGTTGGTGAGGCTTTCGAAGCGCTCGATCGAGATGAAGCCGTCGATCTTTTCCAGTTCACCCCGAAGCTCGCCGGCGAGATCGAGATAGGTGTGGCGTTCGCCCATGAAGGGCAGGACTTCGAAGATTACAGCGATCATGGCATCACCAGCTTTGCGTGAGGCAGGGAAATGTTCCTGAGGAAGATGCGATCTTCCTTCAGGAGAAAACGTTCGCGTTTGGCAAACTCATAGTTTTCCTTGCCGAGCGGATCGGTGGCAAGGCGAGCGCGATAGGCTTCGTAAGCGGCGAGGCTCTCGATGTTGTAGACCCCATAGGCGGTCGTCGCCGAGCCTTCATGCGGTGCAAAATAGCCGATCAGATCGGCACCATTGCGCGGGATCGCCTGGCCCCAGTTGCGGGCATATGAGGCAAAGGCGTCCTTCTTGAACGGATCGATCTCATAGCGGATGAAACAGGTAATCATCGTCGTCTCCTTGTTATCTGGAAGCCGTTTTCGCACATTGCCGGACGACGATGCTTCGGTTAAGATCGAAGTATGAATGAAGGACCTGACATAGCCCAGATCGGTGCGCTGATCGGCGACCCCGCCCGTGCCAACATGCTGACCGCGCTAATGGGCGGCAAGGCGTTGACGGCGACAGAGCTCGCGGCGGCGGGCGGCATTACCGTGCAGACGGCAAGCACGCACCTCGCCAAGCTCGAGGCAGGCAATCTCCTCGCGCAACGCAAGCAGGGCCGCCATCGCTATTTCACCTTCGCAGATGACAGCGTCGGCAAATTCCTGGAAAGCATCATGGGCTTTGCGGCAGGGCGCGGCCATCTGCGCCACAAGCCAGGGCCGAAAGAGCCGGCCTTGCGCAAAGCCCGCATCTGCTACGATCACCTCGCCGGCGATTACGGCGTGCGGATGCTGGACAGCCTGATTGCCCGGGGCGCGATCGATGCGATCGGCGAAGGCCTAGCATTAACGGAGAACGGCGAAAACGAACTGAAGCGTATCGGCATAGATGTGCATGCCCTGAAGTCGTCGCGCCGGCCGCTCTGCCGCTCTTGCCTGGACTGGAGCGAGCGACGGGCGCATCTCGCCGGCAGCCTCGGCAAGGCGCTGCTTTCCAATTTCCTGGAGACGGGTTGGGCCCGTCGCACCGCGGAAAGCCGCTCCGTCATATTTTCCCCGGAAGGCGAACGCCAGTTTCTTGCCCTGTTTCCCGCCACCAAATAGCCGCGAACGACCGCAAGATCCAAGCCGCCCGCGGCGCGCAATCCAGCCATGCCCTGCTATCGGTTGAGCTTCGCCCAGGCATCGTGTAAAGGGGCACCATCCCAAACAAGGCGCGAGTAAATGGACGGCTTCGACCTCATCATCTTCGACTGCGACGGCGTTCTGGTCGATTCGGAAATCATCGCTGCGGATGTGGAATCCAAGCTTCTCACCGAAGCGGGCTACCCGATCAGCGTCGAGGAAATGGGCGAGCGCTTCGCGGGCATGACCTGGCAGAACATTCTCTTCCAGGTCGAGCGCGAGGCCAGCATTCCGATTCCGGCCTCCCTGCTTGATAAGTCCGAGAGGTTGCTCGATCTCCGTCTGGAGCAAGAGGTGCAGGCGATATCAGGCGCCGAAACCGCGATTTCGCGACTGAAGCTGAAGCGTTGCATCTGCTCGAACTCCGGCAGCGCGCGGCTCGACATGATGCTCGGCAAGGTGGGCCTGAAGCCACTCTTTGCGCCCCACATCTTCTCGGCGAAGGACCTCGGACCCGATCGCGTGAAGCCGAAGCCGGATATCTTCCTGCACGGCGCCAGGCAGATGGGCGTTTCGCCTGATCGCGCCGTTGTCGTCGAAGATTCCGTTCATGGCATCCACGCCGCGCGGGCTGCGGGCATGCGCGTCATCGGCTTTACCGGCGCCTCGCACACCTATCCCGCCCATGCCGACAAACTGACCGATGCCGGCGCTGAAACGGTGATTTCCCGCATGAGCGATCTGCCCGGCGTCGTCGCAGCGCTCGCCGAGTGGGAAGGCGTTTTGTAACTTCGCTTGCGCGCGAGCGCAGGCGGCGCTCGCGCCCAGCCCTATTCGAAGCGAGTTCCAAGCCGGTACCAGAAATTGCGCCGTCGCAGCGGAACGTCTGCTCTCTGCGACAAAGCGGACCTGTTCAGATATCGAAGCAACAATCTCCGTCTAGTAGGGCTGTCTCGCATGACCGTTTCCGTGGAATTGTGCTCTCTTCCCGAACTCGACGATCGGATCACCGTTGTCAGGGCAGGAGACGAAGTTGATGCCATGTTCGTACGCACCGAGAGATTGAACGTCCTGATCGACACTCTCGGAACGCCTGAGCTGTGCCGGATGGCGCTGGACCTACTTGGTGAGGAAGTGCGCGCACGTCCCTTGGTCGTCGTGAACTCCCACATGGACTGGGATCACTTCTGGGGTAACGCCGCGATTGCAGGGAAAGCCCTTGTTGTGGCGCACGCTGCAGCGCGTGAACGGTTGAGTGATCCGTCTTCTCTTCAAGTTCTGAAAGATAAGACGCGTGAGGATTCGCGATTTCGAAACGTCGAACTGATAGGTCCAGACATTACCTTTTCAGATTCAACGGTCCTTCATGGCGGCGATCTCACCCTCGAATTGATTCATACACCGGGGCATACGCCTGACCATATTGCGGTATGGATTCCTGAAATCCGCGTGTGCTTGGCCGTTGATGCCGTGGAGTACCCCATCCCGGAGGTCTGGGGCAGAAATGCGCGTGATCTTCGGCTGATCTGCTCATCCCTCAAACGAATACGCGACCTGGACGCAGAATTCGTCATCCCTGCCCATGGAAGGACGCTCTCTCCTTCGACGGTGAACGACAACTTGTTATACTTCAAAGCATTAGCCGGCTGCGTCGAAAATTTAAGCGAGGCACAGCTCGCGAATCCCGAGCTAGGCAAATCAACTGGCCTTCGGCTTCAGGATTTCGTCGCAATCCCGGCCGACATGGCACAGCATGTGGTGGAATTCTATGAGAAATGCCACGAAACCAACCTCGGCGCGACGGTTCAGGCACGCATAGAAGGGTTGAATTTCGCATAAGATAGCCGTTCGCGGCCTGCTGCAACGAGCGGCTTCATTCGCTGGCTCGCGCACAATTCCACAGGGTGCAACGTGGATCTGGCTCCGAACCTTTGCTTTCCCGCGGATCTGCGCTGTTGTGTTCGGTCATTCACTGAGCCACCGCCCTGCCGATCGCCTCGGGGTGACCTTCCTGCAGGTCGTGTGCGCCGGCGCCCAGCTTGACCAGGCGGCGGTTTTCGAGGCCAGCCACAAATTCCTCCGCAAAGACTACACTTTCAAGCTGAGGGCGCCGGACAAAATCTCGAAACGCGCCGGGAGCTGCCCGGGCGCCTCGCCGTCGCTGTCGATCGGGACTGCGGCCTTGCCAATCGGCCAAGCCTCAACGAGCCTGGCGCGATGGATGCTGACAAGCGGGCTCTTGAGGTGGCCGCCACTGTAGATGCTGTTCATCAGCGACAACACCTTCAGCCTGCCCGCACCGCGGATGATGACCACGTCGAACAGGCCATCGGCGACATCCGCGTCGGGAGCCACCTTCATGCCGCCACCGAACCAGGCGCCATTGGCAACGGCGACCGCCGTGATCGGACCCTCGTAAATATCCTCTTCATCGAGCCGAAGGCGGATATTGGGAGGCTTGTAGCGCAGGATCTGCAACAGGCTGTGGAAGAAGAAAACTGTCGGCCCCGGCAGGCGTCTGCCCCTGCGCGCCGCATTGACGGCACGCACGATATGACCGGACACGCCAAAGCTCGCGATGTTGGCGAAGTGGCGCGCGACCGTATCGCCGTCCTCATCGTCGCAGGTGAGCAATCCGGCATCGATCTGCCGAACGGAAGGAGAGATCAGCTCATGGGCAATCTTGGCAGGATCGCGCGACATCGGAAAATTGCGGGCGAAATCACATCCGGTGCCAGTGGCGATGAAAGAGAAAGCCGTGGCCGGCCGATGCGACTTCAGAATGCCGCCGGCCACCTCGCCGATCGTCCCGTCGCCACCGACGGCGATCACCAGATCGGCTCCATCATCCGCCAGTTCGCGCCCGAAGCGTGCGGCATCGCCGAAGCCCTTGGTTTCACGCAGGCTAAGATCGGTGAATCTCGCCTCGATGGCGCGCCGCAGCGCCGACCAGAACAACCTCTTCCCGCGACGGCCCGACGCCGGATTCAATACGATACCGATTTTCAAGCGATCTGCTCTCCCCGCGCCGGCCAGCATGGCGATGCGGAAACACGGGCGTTCCTCAGGTCTTCTTTTTCTTGCTCGTCGGCACCGGCCCCTGGTCGAAGCCAATGTTCACACGAACCAGCGCGCCGGAACCGACCGGCAGCTTGATGCCGTCCTTGCGGAACAAGGCCTGCGTGGCTCCTCCCGAGCCAACCTCGACCGGGAAATTCGTCACCTCCGAATAGAGCGCATCCTCACCGTCGTAGACCGTGATGCGAACCGGGAGTGTGATCTTGCCGGACGAACCGCTCGGCCCGGCGAGAACGCGAAGCTGCGCGACCACGGTCATCGTCAGGTTCGTGTCGTTCAGGCTGCACTGGCGCGTGTAGTCGCCGATCGATGCCTGGTAGGCAAGTTTCTGCGCATCGCCGGTCTTGGCGCCGCCCGCATAGCTGCGGAAGATCGCATCACTATCCTTCATGAACATCTGCGGGCACGCACCCTGGACGACGGGGGCAGTTGTGCCCGACGCAGTCGTGGCGGTTCCGATCGAAGGATTGTTGGACGACGGATTGGCCGGCGCCAGCGGCATGATCTGCCCATTGCCATTCGGCTGGGCTGGTGCCGTTGCGCTGTCTGAGCCACCGCCGACGCCGAGTGAATTGCAGCCGGCGAGCATTGTCGCAAACGAAGCCGAAACGATGAGACGCGAGACCTTGCCAAGCACGATTATTCCACCCTCTCCACAAAAGTTTTTGGCAGGCCCAATCACTTGATGGCAGGCCTTTCGTGACAGTTTGCGATGGTCTATATCAGCGGCGCAAACAAAAATCGATTGGGTAAGAACCGTTTTGATGCACATTTCGGGATCGCAGGCGACGGCCGGCAGAGCAAGAGAGATGCGGCGCGAGGCATACTTTCCCTCCAACCCGGACATTCTCCGGCCGGCACATCAAGGATGACGACAGTGGATTATATCTCGACCCGCGGCGAAGCCCCTTCCCTCGGTTTCTGCGATGCATTGCTGGCGGGTCTGGCGCGCGATGGCGGCCTCTATGTACCGCGCAAGTGGCCGCATTTCTCGAAAAAGGAAATCCGCGCGCTTCGCGGCAAGAGCTATCAGGAGGTCGCCTTTGCGATCCTGTCGCCCTTCACCAACGGCGAAATTCCGGACGAAACCTTCCGCGCGATGATCGATGAAGCCTACGGCACTTTCCGCCACCCGGCGATCGCCCCGCTCGTGCAGACCGGCCCGAACAGCTTCATCATGGAGCTCTTCCATGGCACGACGCTGGCGTTCAAGGATGTCGCCATGCAGCTGCTCGCCCGCTTGATGGACTACGCACTGGAGCAGCGCGGCCAGCGCGCGACCATCGTGGGCGCCACCTCGGGCGACACGGGAGGAGCTGCGATCGACGCCTTTGCCGGCCGCGAACGCACCGACATTTTCATCCTCTTCCCGCACGGCAAGGTCTCGCCGGTGCAGCAGCGCCAGATGACGACCTCCACCGCCTCCAATGTTCACGCGCTTGCCGTCGAAGGCAATTTCGACGACTGCCAGAACCTCGTCAAAGCGATGTTCAACGACGCGCCGTTCCGCGACCGCGTCAAGCTCTCCGGCGTCAACTCGATCAACTGGGCCCGCATCATGGCCCAGATCGTCTACTACTTCACGACTGCAATCGCGCTCGGCGGGCCGGATCGCAAGATCTCGTTTACCGTACCGACTGGCAATTTCGGCGACATCTTTGCCGGTTACTGCGCAAGCCGCATGGGCCTGCCAATCGGCAAGCTGGTGGTCGCCACCAACGAGAACGATATCCTCGACCGCACGCTGAAAACCGGCCGCTACGAGATGAAGGCCGTTAAGGCCACGACCTCGCCATCGATGGACATCCAGATCTCCTCGAACTTTGAGCGGCTGCTGTTCGAAGCCTATGATCGCGACGCCTCCAAGGTTCGCGCAGCGATGGACAGCCTGAAGCAGTCCAGCGGCTTCGAAATTGGAAAGGACGCCCTAGCCTTCATCAAGAAGGACTTCCGCGCCGGCCGCGCCAGCGAGAAGCAGGTCGCCCAGACGATCAAGAAAACCTACACCGAAACCGGCTATCTTCTCGATCCGCATTCGGCGATCGGCACCTTCGTTGCAGCAAAGCACGAGAAGCCGAACACGCCGATGGTGACCCTTGCCACCGCACACCCGGCGAAATTCCCCGCCGCCGTAAAATCGGCCTCCGGTATTGACCCCGCGCTTCCGACGTGGCTTGCTGATCTGATGCACAAGGAGGAGCGCTTTCAGATTGTGAAGCCTGAGCTCAAAGCCATTGAGACCTTCATCGGCGAGCATGCTCGGGCCTAAGTAACGCAGGCGCAGAAAGATAGCCAATGACAGTTGAGTGCACCCGGCTCAAATCCGGGCTGACAGTAGTCACACAGACCATGCCGCATCTGGAAAGCGTTGCGCTGGGAGTTTGGATCAAATCAGGATCGCGCAACGAGACGACAGACGAGCATGGCATCGCCCACCTGCTCGAGCATATGGCCTTCAAGGGCACTGCACGCCGCAGCGCACGTGAAATCGCCGAAGAGATCGAGGATGTCGGCGGCGAGGTCAATGCCGCGACGTCCACGGAAACGACCTCCTACTATGCCCGCGTCCTCAAGGACCACGTCCCGCTCGCGGTCGACATCCTTGCCGATATCCTGACGGAATCGGCCTTCGAGGAGGAAGAACTCGAGCGCGAAAAGCAGGTCATCCTGCAGGAAATCAACGCCGCCAACGACACGCCTGACGACGTGGTTTTCGACAAGTTTTCCGAGACCGCCTATCGCGACCAGACACTCGGCCGGGCGATCCTCGGCACGCCGCAGACGGTGGTTTCGTTCACGCCGCAGCAGATTCGCGGCTATCTCAGCCGCAACTACACGACCGACCGGATGTTCGTCGTCGCGACCGGGGCCGTCCAGCACGACGAATTCGTCCGCATGGTCGAGCAACGCTTCGCCAGCCTTCCGACCTCTCCATCGGCAACGCCCGTCATGGAGCCGGCAAAATATATCGGCGGCAATATCCGCGAGACGCGCGACCTGATGGATGCGCAGATTTTGCTCGGCTTCGAAGGCAAGGCCTATCACGCCCGCGACTTCTACTGTTCGCAGATTCTCGCCAACATCCTCGGCGGCGGCATGTCGTCCCGCCTGTTCCAGGAAGTGCGCGAGATCCGCGGCCTCTGCTACTCCATCTATGCCTTCCACTGGGGCTTTTCCGATACCGGCATCTTCGGCATCCATGCCGCCACCGGCGGCGAGAACCTGCCGGAGCTGGTGCCCGTTATCATTGACGAGCTGCACAAGTCGGCAGCGACCATCGAGCAGAAGGAAATCGAACGCGCCCGCGCCCAGATCCGCGCCCAGTTGCTGATGGGCCAGGAAAGCCCGGCTGCCCGCGCCGGCCAGATCGCAAGGCAAATGATGCTCTACGGCCGCCCCATTTCCAACCCGGAGATGATGGAACGGCTGGAAGGTATCACGGTCGAACGCTTGACGGATCTCGCAGGACGCCTGTTCTTCGATACCGTGCCGACGCTCTCGGCCATCGGCCCGCTCGAACATCTGGCGCCGATGGAAGACATCGCCGCGTCTCTTTCCTCGCCCGCTCCTCAGAGCAAACAGGCCCTCGTCTGATCCGACATCCATCCTGCCGGGAGTGATCGATGCCAAAATCGGTTTTTCGGTTCCTGTCGCGGCAGCCGGATTCAGTGGAGCTCGAGAACGAGCACTATGTGCTGCGACTGCCGCGCTACCAGGATTTCAACCAGTGGCACAAGCTGCGGGCGGCCAGCCGGCAGTTTCTGGAACCGTGGGAGCCGACATGGCGCCGCGATGAGTTGACGGAGGGCGCCTACCGCGCCCGCGTCATCCGCGGCAAGCAGGAGTACGCCTCCGGCCAGGCCATTCCGCTTTTCCTGTTTCACAAGCAGAACGCGACGCTGCTCGGCGGCATCACGATCGGTTACATCCGCCGTGGAGCAGCACAAAGCTGTATGATCGGCTACTGGATGGGCGAGGCATACGCCGGCCAGGGCCATATGTTCGCCGCACTTCAATTGGTTATACCATACATCTTCGCAGGGCTTGAGTTGCACCGTATCGAAGCAGCCTGTATTCCAGACAATGCTCGGAGCATCCGCCTGCTTGAAAAAGCCGGGTTTCAGCGGGAAGGCTATCTGCGCGGATACTTGAAAATCAACGGTCAGTGGCACGACCATGTGATGTTCTCATTGCTCGCCACCGACACGGATAAAGGCAGGATAACCGACAGCCGATGACTAACAACCGCATGCTGCTCTCATCACCGGCCGGACGATTGATCGCGGTGATCGCAGCTCTCTTGCTGTCGGCCTTCATGCTAGCGGCAGGTCATGTTCAGGCAGCCGAACCGGTCAAGATCTCCCGCGACGATACCGCACTCGATCTGACTGCTACGACGGAAATTTACGCCAATCAGGGGGAAGCCTTTCAGGTCTCGACTGCTGCCGCTGCCGATGGTATCCGCCGCCGTATTGAGGTACGTGCCAGCTCCGACAACCATCAGGGCGACTGGGCCGTATTCGCGCTCGCCAACGTCTCCGACGAGCAGCTTGAGCGCGTGATCGTAGCGCCCCACTTCCGTCTCGTGAATTCGAAGCTGTTCTGGCCGGACCTCGGCTCGCAACGCATCATCGCCATCACGCCGAGCGAAGGCTTCGCACTCGATCGGCAGCCGAGCGACGAGGCCGACGTGTTCCGCATCACGCTCAACCCCGGTGCGGTGATCACCTTCGTTGCCGAACTGACGACGCCGGAGCTGCCGCAGATCTATCTCTGGGAACCCGACGCCTACAAGGACACGATCAACGCCTTCACGCTCTACCGCGGCATCGTGCTCGGCATTGCCGGCCTGCTTGCGGTGTTCCTGACGATCCTTTTCGTGGTCAAGGGCACATCGATGCTTCCGGCAACGGCCGCGCTCGCCTGGGCGGTGCTTGGCTATATCTGCGTCGACTTCGGCTTTCTCGGCAAGCTGATCAGCATTGCTTCGACCGACCAGCGAATATGGCGTGCCTGTGCGGAAGTCGCCCTCGCCTCCAGCTTCGTCATCTTCCTGTTTACCTACCTCAACCTCAACCGCTGGCACACGCATCTCGGTTACCTGACGCTTGCCTGGGTGCTCGGCCTGGCGCTGCTCTTCGGCGTCGCGATCTACGACCCGGCAATCGCCGCCGGCATCGCACGCCTGTCGTTTGCGCTGACCGCGACGATGGGCCTTCTGTTGATCGTCTATCTCGGTCTCAACCGCTATGACCGCGCGATCCTGCTGGTGCCTGCCTGGGCGCTGATCCTCGTCTGGATCTTCGGAGCCTGGCTGACGATCACCGGCCGGCTCGACAACGACATTATCCAGCCGGCCCTCGGCGGCGGCCTCGTTCTCATCGTCTTGCTGATCGGCTTTACCGTCATGCAGCACGCCTTTGCCGGCGGCGCGTTCCAGCAGGGTCTTTTTTCCGATCTGGAGCGTCAATCGCTGGCTCTGACGGGATCGGGAGACATGGTGTGGGATTGGGATGTGGCGCGCGACCGCGTCGTCACGATCCCGGATGTTTCCGTCAAGCTCGGCCTTCCGGCCGGCGCGATGCATGGCGCCGCCCGCAACTGGCTGCCGCGGCTCCATCCCGACGATCGCGATCGCTTCCGGGCGACGCTCGACGTCCTGCTCGAACATCGCCGCGGGCGGCTGAACCACGAATTCCGTATCCGCGCGGAAGACGGTCATTTCCATTGGCTTCTCATCCGCGCCCGGCCGGTGCTTGGCTCCAACGGCGAGATCATCCGCTGCGTCGGCACGATCGTCGACGTCACCGAACAGAAGAATTCCGTCGAGCGGCTGCTGCACGACGCGCTGCACGACAACCTGACCGGTCTGCCGAACCGCCAGCTGTTCCTCGATCGCTTGCAGTCCGTGCTTGCGCTGGCACCCGGCGGCGAGACGCTGCGCCCGACCGTGATGGTGATCGATATCGACCGCTACAAGCTGGTGAACGACACGCTCGGGATCGCCGCTGGCGACAATATCCTCATCGCGCTCACGCGCCGCCTGCGTCGTCTGCTCAAACCGCAGGATACGCTCGCCCGTCTCTCGGGCGACCAGTTCGGCCTCATCCTGACTTCCGAGCGTGATCCGACCAAGGTTGCCGACTTCGCCGATGCAATCAGCAAGGCGATCATGGTGCCGATCAACTTCGCCAATCGCGAGATCATCCTGACGGCATCGATCGGGCTTGCCTCCTTCGTTGATCAACAGGAAAGCGCCGCTGGCATGCTCAGCGACGCGGAGCTCGCGATGTACCGCGCCAAGCGCGCCGGCGGCAATCGCGTCGAGCCGTTCCAACCAGCCTTCCGCGATTTCGGCGCCGACAGGCTGCAGCTCGAATCCGATCTTCGCCGCGCCATCGAGCGCAAGGAACTGTCGATGGTTTACCAGCCGATCGCCGGGCTGGAGGACGTGGAGATCGCTGGCTTCGAAGCCCTTATGCGATGGGAGCATCCCAAGCGCGGCAGCATCCCGCCTTCGGAGTTCATTCCGATTGCGGAGACATCCGATATCATCGACATGCTCGGGATCTTTGCTCTGGAGCAGGCGACGAACGACCTGATGGGCTGGGAAAACCAGACCGGCGAGCTGCCGATCTTCGTCTCGATCAATCTCTCCAGTGCGCAGCTGCTGAACAACGAGCTCTACGACGACGTGCGGTCGGTGCTGGCGAAGACCCATTGCGATCCTTCGCGCTTGAAGCTCGAGCTCACGGAATCCATGGTCATGGAGAACCCGGAGCAGGCACGCCTTGTGCTCGAGAAGTTGAGGGACATGGGTCTCGGCCTTGCTCTCGACGATTTCGGAACCGGCTATTCCTCGCTGGCCTACCTGACGCGCTTCCCGTTCGACACGATCAAGCTCGACAAGACGATGGTGCGCGACGCCAGCGACAAGAAGGCAACCGTGCTTCGCTCCGTGATCGCCATGGCGCGCGAACTTGATATGAAGGTCGTTGCCGAGGGGATCGAGTCGAACGAGGATGCGATCGAGCTCGCCAAGATGGGTTGTACCTTTGGGCAGAGCTATCTTTTCGGGCCGCCAATGGCATCGGAATCCGTATTGCGCTTGCTGAAGGAGCGGTTCCCGCTGACGAAACGCGCGTAAGCTGGTCGCGGCAGCTTTGCTGTCGCGTCACTGGACGAGTTGATGCACGTATTCAAGCTTGGCCACCACAGGCGGTGACAGGACGAACGGATAGGAATCCGGCTGCCCCATGCTGCGCTGGATGGCGTTGATCGCCACGCTCAGCGGAATCCAGGCGCTGACAAGCTGCTCGGCGCTGCGCGCCCGATACGGCTTGAAGTCCACCTCCGCCGCCATCTCCTCATGTCCTCGGGGATCGATCGCAATCCCAAATGCGCGCGCCGCCTCCAGAGTGTCGACAATGTGGAGATAGTGGGCGAAACACTCGGCGAAATCCTCCCAGGGATGTGCTGCCGCATAGGCGCTGATGAAGTTTTCCTGCCACCCGAGCGGCGCGCCGTTTGCATAGTGGTTCTGCAGCGCGGTGGCGTAGTCCTGTCGCTCGTCGCCGAAGATTTTGCGAAAGTCCTCGAGGGCATTGCGGTCGCGAACCCGTTTGTTCCAGATAAAGTGTCCGGCTTCATGACGGAAGTGACCGAGCAGCGTACGATAGGGCTCGTTCATCGACGAGCGCGCCAGTTCGCGGGTGACGCCATCGGCTTCCGCCGCACGGATCGCAACCACCCCTTCTTCGTGGCCCGTCATCGCGGCAACGACGTTGCCGTCGCTCTGCACGGTGTCCTCGAGGAAATCGAACACCAGGCCGCCCTCTGGATCCTGCTGCCGATCCGGATGCGGAAGCTTCAGCCGCAGGAGGGAATAGAACAAGTGCCTCTGTGCCTGGCTGATGTTTCGCCAACGGTCCACGCCGTCCTGCGTGTTGGTGTTCGGTACCAATCGATTGTGGCGGCAGGCGACGCAGAAATCGCCGTCATCCCCCTCACCGAGCAGCCAATTGCAGATATCGAGCCCCGCATTGGCACAAAAGCGGACGGATCGATCCGGGCGGCCTGCAAGCTGCCACACATCACCGTCCAGGGGCTCCAACGCATGCATGGTAAGGTCATTCGGCAGGACGCCGAGCCGATGGTTACACCGGACGCATTGACGGTTGTCGAAATGCACGACCTGGTCGCAGTTGTCGCAGGCAAACAGTCTCATCGCGGTCCTCGCCTATATCATCATCGAAAAAGCCCGCGAGGCGGAACGCAGCGGGCGTGTTCGACTGTCGTCAGGCGGCGTTCAAAGCTCAGGCTTGCTGCGCCGGGCGCCAGGAGAAAATGCGCTCGTTGCCGCGGATTATGCGTGGCCTGCTTCGGCCGAAAGCATGGCAGCATTGATGCCCATGGTGGCCAGCGCGCGCTCGTACTTGTCGTCGAGGCCGCGATCGAAGATCAGTTCCTCGTTCGCCGGGCATGTGAGCCAGCCATTGTTTCCGACTTCGGCCTCCAGCTGGCCGGCGCCCCAGCCGGCATAGCCGAGCAGCATGGTGGCCCGCTTCGGTCCCTTGCCCTTGGAGATCGCCCGAATGATGTCGAGCGTCGCCGTCATGCAGATATCGTCGCTGACCGGAATGCTGGAATCGCACAGATAGTCGTCGGAGTGCAGCACGAAGCCGCGGCCGCTCTCCACCGGCCCACCGGTCTGGATTGGGCAGTCGCGCGCATGAGCGGGAAGTACGATCGCCTCATCATCTTTGATCATTTCGAGATGCAGGAGAACATCGGTAAAGGTCAGGTTCTGAGGGCGGTTTATCACAAACCCCATCGCGCCGGCATCAGAATGGGCGCAGATGTAGATTACCGTGCGGGCGAAGTTGCGATCCTCCATGGCCGGCATGGCAATGAGGAACTGGCCATCGAAGAAGCCACGTTCGCGTCTGTTTTTCAGGGTTGCTAAGGACATTATTCCTCCTGCTGCCAGACCGCACGAGGCCCCGACACCATGAGCATGAGCCAATGTCACAGATCAATCAACTGAAAATGAAAGCTTGAACGATGGTGAGTTCTAGCCGAGCATGGGGATTTTCAATAAACGGTTGATCCATGAAGACTATTTCACTCGCCGTTCGCCAACTCTGGCCCGCCTCGTGCCTGCTTGTGGCCATGCTGCAGCTTTCCCAGTCAGCGCGGGCGGAGACGAGCGCTTGGGCCGACAATGAAGGCGGTCGGATGCGGCTGATCGCGCTTCCGCCCGACGAAAGCGGGACGATACGCGCCGGACTGCAGATCGAGCCTAAGCCAGGCTGGATCACCTATTGGCGCGAGCCCGGGAACAGCGGCATTCCGCCGCAAGTCACCTTGTCGTCCGTGGGTGTTTCCCTTGACAGGATGAGCTATCCGATCCCGAAACATATCGTCGATGGAAAGGTCGACGAGGTCGCCTACGACGCGTCGGTGACGTTCCCGCTGCAGCTGACGGCGAAAAACCCCGCTGTCCGCGAGCTCAAGGCGAATGCCTTCATCGGCATCTGCAAGGAAATCTGTATCCCCTTTCAAGCCGAGTTGTCGCTGACCCTTGAGCCATCGGCGCAATCGCGCCCGACCGAGGAGGCAATTCTCAGGGACGCCGATTCTACCTTGCCGGAAGCCGCCTCTTCCGAATTCAAAGTCGACCACCACGAGCTGTCGACCGACATGAAGGAACTCTCCCTCAACATTACCCTGCCGGAGAGCGGCGAGAGCGCACCTGAGGTGATCGTGGCGGGCCCGAGCGGGTACGTCTTTACCAGGCAGATGGCCACCCACCGCGACGGCAAAAGCTTTGCGACAACGCTTTCCGTTGGCAAGCTTCCCAAGGGATACGATGTCCATGGAAAGACATGGAGCGCACTCATCATCGACGGAGCGCGCGCCATCGAGGCACCGCTTGCCTTTGAGTGATCGCGTTCTATAGTCGCGCCCAAATCGCGGTATTTGCGCCGCCTGAGTAGACATGACAAGGAGACGACCATGACCATCGCAATCGGCGACAAGCTTCCTACGGCCACCTTCAAGGAAAAGACGTCGGATGGCCCGGTCGAAATCACGACGGAGCAACTCTTCAAGGGCAAGCGCGTTGTCCTCTTTGCGGTCCCTGGCGCGTTTACGCCCACCTGCTCGCTGAACCATCTGCCGGGTTATCTGGAGAACCGCGATACCATTCTTTCCAGGGGCGTTGATGACATCGCCGTCGTCGCCGTCAACGATTGGCACGTGATGGGGGCCTGGGCTCAGTCCTCCGGCGGCATGGGCAAGATCCACTTCCTTGCCGACTGGGATGCAGGTTTTACCAAAGCCCTCGGTCTCGACACCGATCTTTCGACCGGCGGCCTTGGCGTGCGATCAAAGCGCTACTCCATGCTGGTCGAGGACGGCGTCGTGAAATCGCTGAACATCGAAGAGAGCCCCGGTCAGGCCACCGTTTCCGGCGCCGCGACCATGCTGGGGCAACTGTAAGCCTTCGCATCTCGATCATCAGAAAGCGGCCCTGCGGCCGCTTTTTTTGTTTTCACATCTAAGATCGACCATCGCCACCTTTTCGCCTTAATCGTTATAACATAACTGTAATGTTATTACATTTTGGTGCGATATGCGTTTCTCAAAGAATCGAGATCATATTCCGGCGGGGCTGATGGAGCTTTCTGCCGTGCGTCGTATCTTCTACGTCGCGTTGATCAGCCTCCCGCTCTTTGCGGCGATCCACTGGGCGACGCTGCTGCCATGAGCACCGCCGCGATCGAACTTGTGGATCTGACCGTCGCCTACGAGCGGCATCCCGCCGTCCATCACGTCTCCGGAACGATTGCGGCTGGAAGCCTGACCGCGATCGCCGGCCCGAATGGAGCCGGCAAATCCAGCCTGCTGAAGGCCATCATCGGTGAACTTCGTCCCACCTCGGGGATGGTCAGGCACGAGTTGAAGCGCACCGATTTCGGCTACCTGCCACAAGCTGCCGACATCAACCGCCGGTTCCCGATTTCGGTGCTCGACACGGTCCTGTTGGGATCCTGGCGGCAAACTGGAGCCTTCGGCTGCGTCGTACCGGCGGCGCGAAACAGAGCGCACGAGGCGCTTGGCGTGGTCGGACTGGAAGGCTTCGAGAGGCGCAGCATTGGGTCCCTCTCTGCCGGCCAGTTTCAGCGCGTTCTGTTTGCGCGACTTCTCCTGCAGGATGCCAGCGTCATTCTTCTCGACGAGCCGTTCACCGCCATCGATGCTCGCACGACGCGGGATCTGCTGGACATCGTCGCACGCTGGCACGCCGAAGGGCGCACGGTACTCGCCGTCCTTCATGATTTCGAGCAAGTCCGGGCGCATTTTCCGCAAACGCTCCTGCTTGCGCGCGAAACCATCGGCTGGGGCGCGACGGCAGACGTGATGTCTCCCCTCAACCTTCGCAAAGCGCGTGCCATGGCCGAGCGGTGGGACGAAAGCGCCGGCATGTGCGAGCCCGCAGCATGACGGCTTATGATCTCCTTTTCGCGCCCTTCGCCGACTACGGCTTCATGCGCCGCGCGCTTGTCGCCTGCCTGTGCCTGGGACTTGGCTCCGGTCCGATCGGGGTCTTCCTGATGTTGCGGCGCATGAGTCTCGTCGGCGATGCGATGAGCCATGCCGTGCTGCCTGGCGCCGCCATCGGCTATCTTGTTGCCGGCTCGCTCTCGCTGACGGCAATGGGCCTCGGCGGGCTCGTTGCCGGGCTTTCGGTTGCAGTCCTGTCGGGCATGGTCAGCCGCGTGACCTCCTTGCAAGAGGATGCGAGCTTCGCCAGTTTCTACCTGTCCTCGCTGGCGCTCGGCGTCCTCATCGTTTCGTTGCGCGGTTCGAATATCGACCTGTTGCACGTCCTCTTCGGCACCATCCTCGCAATCGACAGTCCGGCCCTTTATGAGATCGGCGCCATCAGCACGGTGACACTGGCCGTGCTCGCGATCATCTACAGGCCGCTGGTCGCGGAATGCTTCGATCCCGGTTTCCTTAGGGCCATCGGCGGGCGCGGACCGATCTATCACTTTCTCTTCCTGCTGTTGGTCGTGCTTAATCTGGTCGCCAGTTTCCAAGCCTTGGGGACGCTGATGGCGGTCGGCCTGATGATGCTACCGTCGGCGATCGCACAACTCTGGTCACGCAAGCTCCCGTCCATGATGGCGATTGCGGCTGCGAGCGCAACTGCCGCAGGCTATCTCGGGCTCGTCGCCTCCTACCATCTCGAACTCGCGTCCGGACCGACGATCATCATGACGGCGGCGCTGATCTACGGCCTTTCGATTTTCCTCGCCCCGTCGGGCCTCGCCCGGCGGTATTTCCCTCGCCCGCACCTGAAGGGCTGATAACCCCGGAGACTTTGCATGATTTCCCGCAAACTGCTTCTCTCAGTGATGATCCCGGCGCTGGTGGCGCTGTCGACGACGTCGGCTTCCGCCGCGCCGCTGAAGGTCGTCGCCTCCTTCACCGTGCTTGCCGACGTGGTCCACCAAGTCGGTGGCGACCACGTAACGGTCACGAGCCTCGTCGGCCCGAACGGCGATCCCCATGAGTTTGAACCATCGCCAAGCGACGCGAAGAACCTCAATGTGGCACAGATCGCTTTCGTCAGCGGCGATGGTCTGGAGGCCTGGATGGATCGCTTGATCAGCGCCTCAGGCTACAAGGGCAAGCCGGTCGTCGTCTCAGACGGGATAAAGTTCCGGACCATGGACGAGGATGGGCAAACCGTGACCGATACGCATGTCTGGAACAGCCCCGTCAATGTCAAGGTCTGGGTCGCCAACATCGAGCAAGCGCTTGCGAAGGCAGCTCCGGCAGATGCGGCGGCGTTCAAAACCAATGCCGAGACCTTCATGAAGAAGCTCGATGCGCTCGATGCCTACGCGCATTCGAAACTCGGAAAGATCGCGCTGGACCATCGCAAGGTCCTGACCAGCCACGACGCCTTCGGCTATTTCGGGCGTGAATACGGCGTGCAGTTCCTCGCGCCGATCGGCGTATCGACGGAGAGCGAAGCCTCGGCCGCCGAGATCGCCAAGCTGATCGAACAGATCAGGGCCGAGCACGTGAAGACGTACTTCTTCGAGAACTCCAACGACCCGCGTCTCGTCAGGCAGATTGCCAAGGCGACAGGCGCCGAGCCCGGTGGCGAGCTCTATGTCGAATCTCTTTCCGACGCCGAAGGACCTGCATCAACCTACGAAAAGATGTTCCGCTATAATGTCGACCAACTCGTGGCGGCCATGGCAAAGGCCAGTTGACGGCAAACACCGGGTCGCGCAAAGACGCGGCCCGGCCTCAACAATTGAGATCGAAAACGATCAAGCCACCCAATCCGCCATCTGTCGAGGAGACGATTCGCTCGCCGACATCCACATGCTGCGGATGCACAAGGTAGGCATCGCGCGCCTCGGCACTTTCGAACGTCACGGCAAAACCGTCAACGTAACCGGCATGCAGACCTTCCGGCGAGACGTTCGGACCGTATTTGATATCGATGATGCCGGGGATAACCTGCTGCAACGCGACGATCGATTCAAATAAGGACTGCTTCTCTTCGGCCGTCATCGCGGCTTTCAACCGCATCAGCACGCAGTGCAGGATCATATGGCATCCTCCCAAACAACATTGCCTGCAAACATAGAGAGAGAAGTGTCGACGGGGCAACAATAAAGCCTGCTCTCAACAGGAAACGAAGCCCTCCGCGGCCGACGACCATTTCCGTCCCTCAAACCGTCGTAATCGGAACGGTGCTGCGGTCATTCTTCGCTAGTCTGTCATCAACGGCCGTATGGGGTTGAGGAGCCACACACGGTCGGCAGCTTTTCAACGGAGGAGATGGAAATGAGCAAGAACCGAGGCGTCGTCTATATGCGACCCGGCAAGGTCGAAATCCACGACATCGACGATCCGAAGCTTGAAGCGCCCGATGGCCGCAGAATCGAGCACGGTGTCATCCTGAAAGTGATTTCCACCAATATCTGCGGGTCGGACCAGCACATGGTCCGCGGCCGCACCACTGCCATGCCCGGCCTCGTCCTCGGTCACGAGATCACCGGTGAGATCATCGAAAAAGGCATCGACGTGGAGATGCTCGAGGTCGGCGATATCGTCTCCGTGCCGTTCAACGTCGCCTGCGGCCGCTGCCGTTGCTGCAAGTCGCAGGACACCGGCGTCTGCCTGACGGTCAACCCGTCGCGCGCCGGCGGTGCCTATGGTTATGTCGATATGGGCGGCTGGATCGGCGGACAGGCCCGCTACGTCACCATTCCCTATGCCGATTTCAATCTGCTGAAATTCCCCGATCGCGACCGGGCGATGGAGAAGATCCGCGACCTGACCATGCTTTCGGACATCCTGCCAACCGGCTTCCACGGCGCGGTGCGCGCCGGCGTCGGCGTCGGATCCACCGTCTATGTTGCCGGTGCCGGCCCCGTCGGGCTCGCGGCAGCTGCTTCCGCCCGCATTCTTGGCGCCGCTGTCGTGATGATCGGCGACTTCAACAAGGATCGCCTTGCCCATGCAGCCAAGGTTGGCTTCGAACCGATCGATCTTTCGAAGAGCGATCGCCTGGGCGACATGATCGCGCAGGTGACCGGCAGCAACGAGGTGGATAGCGCCATTGACGCCGTCGGCTTCGAGGCGCGCGGCCATAGCGGCGGCGAACAGCCGGCGATCGTGCTGAACCAGATGATGGAAATCACACGCGCGGCCGGCTCAATCGGCATACCCGGCCTCTACGTGACCGAGGATCCGGGTGCCGTCGACAATGCCGCCAAGCACGGCAACCTGTCGCTGCGCTTCGGCCTAGGGTGGGCAAAGGCCCAGTCCTTCCATACGGGTCAGACGCCAGTGCTGAAGTACAATCGCCAGCTCATGCAGGCGATCCTGCACGACCGGTTGCCGATTGCCGATATCGTCAATGCCAAGGTCATTCCTCTCGAAGAGGCGGTGCAGGGCTACGAAAGCTTCGACCACGGCGCAGCGACGAAGTTCGTCCTTGATCCGCATGGCGAGGTCGCCAAGGCAGCGTAATCGATAAGCCTCCCAGGCTTTTGGCAGGGAGCGACGTATCGCCCCCTGCCCCCTCATGGGCAAATAGCCCGCTCGCGTTGTGGCCGATGCCGAGGGCCACGGGCGCGATGGTACGGATATGCTCGGCGTCGCCCCGAACGGCTGCTGCGGCAAGGCTTGCCTATTCAAGCTCCAGCAGAAGGGCACGATGGTCGGAAACCTCAGGCTGCTCGACGACCTCGAAGGACCTGACCTCCACATCGGCGCTCACCAGCATGTAGTCGGCGTAGCGGCCTTCCTTCACGTAGTGCGAGGTTCTCGTGTCCGTGTGGCCGCGGAATGTCACGAGGTCGCTGAGGCCGAGCGCGGCAAGTGCTTGGAACATCCCGCTTTCGGGGAGAACGTTGAAGTCGCCACAGACGACCAGCGGCTCGCCTTCGCGCCATATGCGGCGGATGAGAGCGACCAAGGCATGCGCCTGCCCGCGACGCGCCGGTGTGTCGCCCTTGCCGGCAAGATCGCGCAGGCCGTGCAGCTGGGAGACGGTGATCGCGCGGTTGGCGCGATAATCGAACAGGCGAAGGCAATGGGCGTTACGCGCCCGAGGATGCGGCCCATAGCCATCACCCGAGAAGTCGCCATGGACGAAATCCGTGGCCTGGCCGATGACCGGAAGAGACGCGCGCACGAAAGTCGCCAGACCGAATTCCGACATGACCGACGCATCGCCCTCGAAAAGCTCGCCTCTGGCGGTCGGCGCGAAGAACGCATCGTGCGTGGGAAGGATCGCCTTGATCTCGGCAAACAGATTGGCGCGCTGCGGCAGGATATGGCTGCCGTCGCGGTAGACCAGCCAGTCACTGGCAACGGCAATAGAACGGGTGATTTCCTGTAGGCAGAGAACATCGGCGTTGATCTCGGCGAGGTAGTGAAGCAACGGCGCATGCAGCTTTCCACCCCATGCATTCAGCGAGACAATCCGCACGGCATTCCTCCCCGCTTCGCGCTAACGCGTTTCCCGACTTGATTCAGCCAAACGCCCCACATCTTTGTTTCTACGAAATTTTGCGCAGAACGTTCTAGCGTTTCTTGAACGGCTCCATGCCCTTGCGGGCGAGTTCGTCGGCGCGCTCGTTTTCCGGATGGCCGGCGTGGCCCTTGACCCAGTGCAGCGTGACCTTATGCCTGTTGCGGGCTTCCTCGAGCGCCTGCCAGAGCTCGGCGTTCTTCACCGGCTTCTTGTCGGCGGTCTTCCAGCCGTTCTTCCTCCACCCGAAGATCCACTTGGAGATCCCGTCCTTGACGTAGACGCTGTCGGTATAGAGATCGACCTCGCAGGGTGCTTTCAAAGCTGACAAAGCTGAGATCGCCGCGAGCAGTTCCATGCGGTTGTTGGTCGTCTCGGCCTCGCCGCCGAAGAGCTCCTTTTCGACCTCGCCATAGCGCAGAACCGCGCCCCAGCCTCCAGGCCCGGGATTGCCGGAGCAGGCGCCGTCCGTGAAGATATCGACGTGTTTCATGCCGCAAGCCCATATTCGGCGGCAGAGCCGATCTGCCGGTGGAAGCGCAGCTTGCGCAGATATTCGAGCGGATCCTTCTTGGTGACCAGCGCGCCCTCGGGCGTCGTCAGCCAGTCGTACAGGCGCGTCAGGAAGAAGCGCAACGCTGAGCCGCGCGACAGCATCGGCAGCGCGGCGCGCTCGGCAGCGCTTAACGGTCGGACGCTCTGGTAGCCTTCCAGCATCGCCATTCCCTTGGTGATGTTGTAGGCGCCGTCCTTTTCGAAGCACCAGGCGTTCAGGATGATCGACACGTCATAGGCAAGCAGGTCGTTGCAAGCGAAATAGAAGTCGATCAGACCGGATAGCTCGTCGCCGAGAAAGAAGACATTGTCGGGAAAGAGATCGGCGTGGATGACGCCATCCGGCAGGTTCTTCGGCCAGTTGGCGGCGAGGAAATCGAGTTCGCCGCGGATCTCGTTCTGCAGGCCCTTTTCCACCTCGTCGGCGCGGGCCTCCGACTTCTCCCACAGCACCTTCCAACCATCGACCGACAGCGCATTCGGCCGCTTCAGCGTGAAGCCTTCGCCGGCGACATGCATCTGCGCGAGCGCCTTTCCGACTTCGCGGCAATGCTTGGCCTCCGGCTTGCGCAGCCACATCCCTTCCAAAAACGAGATCAGTGCGGCCGGGCGATCGGAGAGCGTCCCGAGCAGCGCACCATCGTTTCGCGGCAGCGGCAGCGGGCAGGACAGTCCACGGGCAGCCAGATGCTGCATCAGCCCGAGGAAGAAGGGCAGATCGTTCTTTTCGACGCGCTTTTCATAAAGCGTGAGGATCAGCGGGTCCTTGGTGGTGTGCAGCAGGAAGTTCGAGTTCTCGACACCTTCCGCGATGCCCTTGTAGGACAGCAGCGTGCCGGTATCGTACTCCGTCAGGAACCACTTCAAATCGTCTTCGGAAATGTCGGTGTAGACTGCCAATTTACGTCCCGCGAAAGTGTTTGATCAATTGAAGGCCACGCCCGGTCCGGGCGCTGGCGGCCGCTGCAATCATCCCCTCGACGATTGCTCCCGCTTAAGCGGGATCACGGCTCACCCGTTTACGAAAGCCATGTCTGATGTCGTCAGCTCTATGTTGCGCAGCTCGCGGTTGACGAGGAAATGTTCGTTCTCCTGAACCGTCTCGGCGAGCTCGACCTTGGCATCGAAGCGGGCGCGAAAGGCCTCGATGATCTCGTTGACGATCACCTCCGGCGCCGATGCCCCGGCGGAAAGTCCGAGCGTCGAGATCGGGCCGATGTCGGCCCAATCGAGTTCCGAAGCGCGCTGCACGAGCAGCGACTTCTTGGTCCCTGCCCGCAACGCAACCTCGACCAGCCGCTTGGAATTGGACGAATTTGGCGCACCGACGATGATGAACAGATCGCAGCCGGGGGCAGCCTGCTTGACCACTTCCTGACGGTTGGTCGTGGCGTAGCAGATCGAGTCGGCGGCCGGCGCCGTCAGATTGGGGAAGCGTTGCTGCAGGCGCGCGATCACGCCGGCCGTGTCGTCCACCGACAGCGTCGTCTGCGTCACAAACCCCAGATTATCCGGGTCGGCGGGCTTGTAGGCGTCTGCGTCCTCGACGGTCTCGATCAGGGACACGGATCCCTCCGGCAACTGGCCCATCGTGCCGATGACTTCAGGGTGACCGGCATGACCGATCAGTACCACATGGCGGCCGAGGCGGTTGTGGCGCATCGCCTGCTTGTGAACCTTCGACACCAGCGGACATGTGGCGTCGAGGTAGAAGAGATTACGGGCGCTCGCGTCTTCCGGCACGGATTTCGGCACGCCATGGGCGGAGAAAACGACCGGCTGGGCGCGGTGCTCTTCCGGGATCTCGGCGAGCTCTTCGACGAAGACGGCGCCCTTGGCTTCCAGGCCTTCGACCACATAACGATTGTGGACGATCTCGTGACGGACATAGACCGGCGCACCGTAGGATTTCAGCGCCAGCACGACGATCTGGATGGCACGGTCGACGCCGGCGCAAAAGCCGCGCGGTCCGCACAGCCTGATCGTCAAAGGAGGTTTCGCCGCAATATTCATGTCTGTTCCGGTTTGTAGGGATAGGGCTCTCTAGCCCAATATAGGCAAGAATTGAAGCGATACTATTGCGCCGGACCGCGCTTGCGGAAACGGGCCACCACGACGATCACAACAAGCGTTGCCGCCAGGCCGTACCAGGTGAAGGCATATTGCAGATGGTTGTTGGGCAAATCGACATCGGTGACGCCGCCGATCGGGAGACCCTTCGGATTGGGGGTATCGTCCGCATCGACGAAGAAGGGAACGACTTGCGCCTTGTCGAGCTCGACGCTGGACGCCATCACATCGAGGTCTTTCCAGTAGAAGATGTTCTTGGCGACGTCGTTGTCGGGCACGACCCAGGATGGCTTGCCGGGCAGCTTCGCGCGGGCAAGACCGGTCACCGTCTGCTGATCGGTCAGCTGGCCCTGCATGCGCATTTCGGGTTCCTTATTCTCATAGGGAACGAACCCGCGATTGACGAAGAGATAGCGGCCATCGGCAAGCTGCAGCGGCGTGTAAACGTAAAAGCCCGTCCGGCCGTGCCAGGTGGCGAAGAAGTGCCGCTCCTTGCTGTTCACGTATTCGCCGCTGACCGTGGCGTGACGATAGTCGATATCCTCACCTGTTGCCGCCAACGCTTCGATATCTGCAAGCGATGCCGGCGGCGCCTGGCGGCGCTCGGCGATATCGGCGAGCAGCTTCTCCTTCCAACGCAGCCGCTCGACCTGCCACGTCCCGAGCGAACCGAGGATGGCGAGCGCGACCAGCACGGCGATGCCGGTCAGGACCGACCGCTTTCGGCGGTGCGCCGACACTTGAAGTTCAGTCACGCGAAAGGCGCCCTTCCCTGGCATTGTGGCGATACTGCATCGCGATCAGAATTCCCTTACACCAACGAAGAGCAACCAGGGAGAGAACGATCGTCAGGGGTGCGAACAGCAGAATGTGCAGCCAGATCGGCGGCGCGTAATTGACCTCCAGCCACAGCACCGAGCCTATAACGATGAAGCCGACAATGAGAATGACGAACACCGCGGGACCATCGCCGGCATCGGCAAAGGCGTAATCGAGGCCACAGGCAGAACAGCGCGGTTTCAGCGCCAGCAGGCCGTTGAAGAGCTTTCCCTGGCCGCAGCGCGGGCAGCACCCCTTGATGCCTGTCTTCACCGGATCGACCGGTGGGAAATGCGCGCTGTCGTCGTTCATGCCATCCTTCCAATTGCCTATGGCCAACCGGAGCGTCCGCCTTAACTCACCCATAAAGTATTCGCAGAGGGAAAGGAAATACCTGCGCTCTTTCGCCTCAGCGATTCGCGCCAAACAGAAGAAGAAAACTGATGACATATGACAGCTCGTCCGGACAGATCATTATTCTGAACGGCGCCCCGCGCAGTGGAAAATCGTCGATCGCCAACGTGATCCAGGAGCACTTCGAGGGCCCCTGGATGAACCTTGGCGTCGACACCTACAACGAGATGACGCCCGAGCGCTATCTGCCGGGTATAGGCCTGCGCCCGGGAGGGGAACGGCCCGATCTTGAGGAGATGGTGCCGTTTTTCTATGTGGCACTCTACGAGTCGATCGCCATTCATGCCGGACTAGGCCTCAATGTGGTTGCCGACCTCGGCCACCACGACAGCTACTCTCAGCCGCTCGGCATCCTCGCCGATTGCGCGCGCCGGCTTGAGGGATTGCCAGTACTTTTCGTCGGCGTCAGATGTCCGATCGAGGTCATCTTGAAGAGACGGGACATCCCTTCGCCGGGACGACACACGCTGTATGTGCGCGCAACCGAAGACGACGCCGTGCCCAATCCCGTCCAGCTCTGGCAGGAGCAGGTCCATATTCCCGGTATCTACGATCTTGAGGTCGATACCTCGGTGCTGACACCCTTCGAATGCGCCGAAGCAATCCGGCAGCGCCTGGACCTCGGCATTCCCGAACCCTCCGCATTCGAGCGCATCGCCGCCATGCGGTGACGGAAAAAAGGGCGGGTGCCGTCGCACCCGCCCTTTTCGATTCCATGCAGCCCGTTCAGCCTGCCGCCAGCGGCGCGCCCCAGCCGCCCCAGACGTAGATGCAGAAGAACAGGAAGAGCCAGACGACGTCGACGAAGTGCCAGTACCAGGCCGCTGCCTCAAAGCCGAAATGCTGCTTTGGCGTGAAGTCGCCGCGGATCGCGCGCAGCAGGCAGACCAGCAGGAAGATCGTACCAACCAGAACGTGGAAACCGTGGAAACCGGTCGCCATGAAGAAGGTCGCGCCGTAGATCGAATTCTTGAAGGCGAACGGAGCGTGGGCGTATTCGTAAGCCTGCACCGTGGAGAACAGGATACCGAGCAGAACGGTCAGCGTCAGGCCCTGAATCAGGCCCCTTCGATCGTTGTGCAGCAACGCGTGGTGCGCCCAGGTCACCGTCGTGCCAGAGAGCAGCAGGATGACCGTGTTGTAGATCGGCAGGTGCCACGGATCGAGGACCTCAATGCCCTTCGGCGGCCACTGGCCACCGGTGAAGGCAAGGCGCGAGGCCTGGATCGCTTCATTCGGGAAGAGGCTCGCGTCGAAGTAAGCCCAGAACCAGGCGACGAAGAACATCACTTCCGAAGCGATGAACATGATCATGCCGTAGCGAAGGTGTAGCGAGACGACGCGCGTATGGGCGCCCTCGTCAGCTTCCTTCACAGTGTCCGACCACCAGCCGAACATGACGTAGAGAATGATCGCAAGCCCGATGAAGAACAGCCACGGATGAGCCCATTCGACGCCGAAGAGGTGCAGCGAGCCGCCGTTGAGGTAGCGCATGAAGCCGACGCCACCGAACGTAATGATGAAAGCCGCTAGCGACGCAATTATTGGCCACGGGCTCGGGTCGATGATGTGGTAGTCGTGATGTTTCTGATGAGCATCAGCCATGTAAGCTATCCCCGGATCTCTTCCTCTCCGCTCCGGCATAGCCGGAAACGAACCTCAATCAAAGTTTCTTTTCAAGCTTTACCGTTCCACCCTCGTTCGAAGCGAGCGGCTTCGAACCCTCTTTGGGATAGAACGTATAGGACAAGGTAACGGTGTGGATATCCTTCGATTCCACAGCCTTGGTAATATCAGGATCGATATAGAACACGACCGGCATTTCGAGCTTTTCGCCCGGCTTCAGAATGGTTTCATTGAAGCAGAAGCACTGCACCTTGTTGAAATAGGCACCCGCCTCACCGGGCGTCACGTTAAATACGGCCTGACCACGCTGCGGCTCGTTCGACTTGTTCACCGCGACGAAATTCACCTGAATGGTTTCGCCGATGCGCGGATTGACCTCGCGCTCGACCGGCTTGAACTCCCAGTCGAGACCCGGCGCAATGTTTGCGTCGAAGGTGACGCGCATCTTGCGATCGAGAACTACGCTGGAGGCCTGCTCGACGCGCTGTGTCGTCCCATTGTAGCCAGTGAGCTGACAGAACATCCTGTAGAGCGGCACCGCGGCATAGCTCGCAGCACCCATGCCGACGACGAAGGAAAGGCACATGAGAACGATGGCGCCGTTGTTGCGCGGCTTCCTCGGTGCGCTCTGCATCTCGCTCATCACATATGCCCCGAGGTAAACTTCACGATCGTGATGGCGTAGAAGAGCACGACGAGGCCGGCCAGAACCAGACCAAGAGCGACGTTGCGGTTGCGGCGCGACTTGCGCTGCGCTTCCGTGAGCTTGACGACGTCCATCAGAAAATGCCTCCCGCATGTGAAACGAGCACGGCCGCGAGCCGGTCGAACATCAGGGCGGAAAAAATCGCGAAGAGATACAGGATGGAGAAGCCGAAGAGCTTCTTCGCCGGGATCATCTTCTCATCGCCGTCCGGCATCCGCCAGACGGCGATGGAACAGTAGATGAAGATCGCGCCGAGCGCCGCGGCGACCAGGCCATAGCCGAGGCTCGCAAAGCCGAGGGCTGTCGGCAGGACACCGCAGACCGCCGTCAGGACGGCGTAGGCGACGATCTGATGCTTGGTCGTGCGCTCGCCCGAGACATTCGGCAGCATCGGCACGCCGACCGCCTCATAGTCTTCCATCTTGAACAGAGCCAGCGCCCAGAAATGCGCGGGTGTCCACAGGAAGATGATCATGAAAAGGACGAAGCTTTCGATCGTGACCGTACCGGTCACGCAGGCCCAGCCGATCATGGGAGGAAAGGCACCGGCAGCGCCGCCGATGACGATGTTCTGCGGCGTCGAGCGCTTCAGCCACATCGTGTAGATCACGGCATAGAAGAAAATCGTGAAGGCGAGGATGAAGGCTGCGAGCCAATTGACGGCGAGGCCGAGGATCGTCACCGAAAAACAGGAAAGCACCAGACCGAATGCCAGCGCCTCGCGCGGCGCAATCCGGCCGGCCGGGATCGGGCGCTTGGCGGTGCGGGTCATGATCGCATCGATATCGGCGTCGTACCACATGTTCAGTGCGCCCGAAGCGCCCGCGCCGATGGCGATGCAAAGGATGGCAATCAGGCCGAGAACTGCATTGATGTGGCCCGGCGCCATAACGAGACCGGCAAATGCCGTGAAGACCACGAGCGACATGACGCGCGGCTTCAGGAGCTCAAAATAATCGCGCGCACTCGCCTCCGACAGGCGGAACTCGCCGTCGTGTGCCAGAGCTTTGCGATTGCCGATGACTGTCATTCTCTTGTCCTGCAAACTTCTAAGCCGACCGCCGCACTGTAGCACGCGGCGGTCGCAATTTCTTGCATCATCCTTGCATCTTACTTGATGCGCGGGAGCTGTTCCCACTGATGATACGGCGGCGGCGAAGACAGCTGCCATTCGAGCGTCGTTGCGCCCTCACCCCACGGATTGTCGCCGGCAACGCGCTTCTTGGCGAAGGCTTCGAAGACGCCGACCAGGAAGATCAGCACACCGACGGCCGAGATGTAGGAGCCGATCGAGGAAACGTAGTTCCAGCCGGCAAATGCATCCGGATAGTCGATGTAGCGGCGCGGCATGCCCGCGAGGCCCAGGAAGTGCTGCGGGAAGAACACCAGGTTTACGCCGATGAACATGACCCAGAAGTGCAGCGTGCCAAGGAACTCGTTGTACATGTAGCCGGTCATCTTCGGGAACCAGTAGTACCAGGCAGCGAAGATGGCGAAGACGGCGCCAAGCGATAGAACGTAGTGGAAGTGGGCCACGACGTAGTAGGTGTCATGCAGCGAGCGGTCGAGACCGGCATTGGCGAGCTGAACACCCGTCACCCCACCGACCGTGAACAGGAAGATGAAGCCGATCGCCCAGACCATCGGCGTGCGGAAGCTGATGGAGCCACCCCACATCGTTGCGATCCAGGAGAAGATCTTCACGCCCGTCGGAACGGCGATGACCATCGTTGCAAACACGAAGTAGCGCTGTGCATCGAGCGACAGGCCGACCGTGTACATGTGGTGCGCCCAGACAACGAAGCCGACGGCGCCGATCGCGACCATGGCGTAGGCCATGCCGAGGTAGCCGAAGACCGGCTTCTTCGAGAAGGTCGAGATGATGTGGCTGACGATGCCGAAGCCCGGCAGGATTAGAATGTACACTTCCGGGTGACCGAAGAACCAGAACAGGTGCTGGTAAAGGATCGGGTCACCGCCGCCTTCCGGTACGAAGAAGGAGGTACCGAAGTTGCGGTCCGTCAGCATCATGGTGATGGCGCCGGCCAGAACCGGAAGCGACAGCAACAGCAGGAAGGCGGTGATCAGCACCGACCAGGCAAAGAGCGGCATCTTGTGCAGCGTCATGCCCGGAGCGCGCATGTTCAGGATCGTGGTGATGAAGTTGATCGCACCGAGGATCGAGGACGCACCGGCAATGTGGAGCGCAAAGATCGCAAGGTCGACTGCAGGACCCGGCGTACCCGAGCTCGACAGCGGCGGGTACATCGTCCAGCCGCCGCCCGCACCGTAAGCGCCGGCAGGTCCTTCGACGAACATCGACAGGATGAGCAGAAGGAAGGCCGGAACGATCAGCCAGAAGGAGATGTTGTTCAGACGCGGAAATGCCATGTCAGGCGCGCCGATCATGATCGGCACCATCCAGTTGGCGAAGCCGCCGATCATCGCCGGCATGACCATGAAGAAGATCATGATCAGCGCGTGAGCGGTGGTGAACATGTTGAACATCTGCTTGGCGCCGTCGATGGCGGCGTCTCCTTCGTAACCGTAAACCATCGATGCCAGACCGTGGAAGATCTGGATGCCCGGCTCCTGCAGCTCCATGCGCATGGCAACGGAGAGCGCGCCGCCGATGATGCCGGCGATGATCGCGAAGATCAGGTAAAGCGTGCCGATGTCCTTGTGGTTCGTCGAAAAGAACCAACGATTGATGAAGCTCGGCTTGTGCGAGTGATCGTGATGGTCGTCATGGGCGTGCGCGCCATGAGCGTGATCATGCAAGTGATGATCGTCGTGTGCGGAAGGTCCAGCCATATCCCGTTCCCTCTTCCCTTACTGTGCGACGTTTTCGGCAACGTCGACGGTCTTTGCGGGACCATCGGTTGCGGCCGTGAGTGTTTTGTACGCCCCAGGCAGATCGGTAGCGGCAGCGGCGAGCCACTGCTTGTACTTGTCCTCGGAGACAACGCGAATGGCGATCGGCATGAACGCATGGTCCTTGCCGCAGAGCTCGGAACACTGGCCATAGAAGAGACCTTCGCGCTCGGCCTTGAACCAGGTTTCGTTTAGACGACCCGGAACGGCGTCGATCTTGACGCCGAAGGACGGCATGGCGAATGCGTGAATGACGTCGGTCGGAGCGGCGGTCACAAGAACGCGGACCGTCTTGCTGACGGGCAGAACAAGCTCGTTATCGACAGTCAGAAGGCGCGGATAGATCGCCTTGTCTTCCTTGCCGGCAGCGGCACGGTCCTGATCCTTGAGCAAGAAGGAATCGAAGGCGAGCGGGCTGTCGCCGGTGCCTTCATACTCGTAATTCCATTGCCACTGGGTTGCGGTCGCCTTGATCGTCACATCCGGATTCTCCGGAAGCGTGAGCTGGGCGGTCAGCAAATTGAAGGAGGGAACGGCAAGAAACAGAAGAACGAGAACCGGCCCCACGGTCCAGGCGACTTCGATCAGCGTATTGTGGCTCGTCTTGGACGGCACCGGATTCGCACCGGCACGAAACTTGAAACAGGCAACGATCAAAAGAACCAGTACGAAGAGCGTGATCGGAACGATAAACCACAAGGTATATTGCTCGAACCAATGAATGTCCCGCATGATGGGCGTGGCTGCCGGCTGTAAGGTTGCCTGCCACGGCTTCGGCTGGTCGGCATAACTGCCGGAAGCAAAAAGCAGACAGACCAGCGCGGTCAGAGCTGCATAAGCCTTCTTAATCACGTTAATATCTCCCTCGAGCGCTGATCTGCGTAAAATGCACGCAGAATCCTTGCCATCTTCTGCGCTTCAAACCACAGTTTGCCATTCGCCGCAACAGGCCAAAGCATTTGTCTGTGCGGCATTTTCGCTTTCAAACAGGTTGACCCAACCATAACGAAACATTCCCCCTTTTCGTTATCATTCGCGAAATATAGCTTGCGAGTCGCGCCGCCGCGCCAACATTCTCTGGGAAACGTCCCATTTCCGCCGTAGTCCCCGGCTTTTCAGCGGGTGGGGCTTTTCATTTTTGATGGCGCGCCCCAACTTAGCGGCACTGATTCGAATTGCAGAGGTTTTCATGGGTTTCCGTTCCCTCGCACGGCCGTTCGTGCTGACAGCGTGCATCGCGGCCGCAGCGACTGCTCCCGCTTTCGCCCAGCAGCAACCTGCGCCGGCACAACCTGCGCCACCGCCTCCGGCAGCGCGGGCAACGCCCGGCCAGACGCAGCCGCAGGCACCCGGCACCGTAAAGTCGAACCACGGCGCATGGTCGGTCGTATGCGACAAGCCGGCGGGCGCCGCGACCGAGCAGTGCGCGTTGATGCAGAACGTCATTGCCGAAGACCGGCCGGAGGTCGGCCTCTCGGTCGTCGTGCTGAAGACCGCCGACCGCAAATCGAAGATTCTGCGCGTTCTGGCCCCGCTCGGCGTGTTGCTGCCGAACGGGCTTGGCCTCAATGTCGACGGCAAGGACATCGGCCGCGCCTATTTCGTCCGCTGCTTCGCCGATGGCTGCTATGCCGAAGTCGTGCTCGAGGACGAACTGCTGAAGACCTTCCGCAGCGGCGCCAGCGCCACCTTTATCGTCTTCCAGACGCCTGAGGAAGGCATCGGCATCCCCGTCGATCTCAAGGGTTTTGCCGAAGGCTACGACGCCCTCCCCTGATCGTCTCGATTTCGGGCCTTGCTGCAACCGTAAGCCGGACCTACATCGGCTGAAAGCATTCCTGCTTCAGCGGAGCATAAAGACATGAATACGGATCTCCTCACGCTTTTCGATGCCGACGAAGCGAAGATGCGCTCGCTCGTTGCCGAGGCGCTTTCGGGCGCCGACGACGGGGAGCTCTACATCGAGCACGCCCAGGCGGAATCGCTGATGTTCGACAACGGGCGCCTGAAGGGCGGCAGCTTCAACACCGAGCAGGGCTTTGGCCTACGCGCGGTTGCCGGCGAAGCGGTCGGCTATGCGCATGCGGGCGACCTCTCCGTGGCGGCATTGAAGCGTGCAGCCGATGCAGTTGGCGCCGTCACCCGTGGCCATACCGGCAGCTATGCAGCGGCTCCCCAGCGAACCAACAAGAAGTTCTATTCGGACGAGAACCCGATCGGTACGCCGACCTTCGAGGCGAAGGTCAAGGTGCTGCAGGATATCGACGCTTATTTACGCGGCAGGGACGACAAGGTGCGCCAGGTGACCGCATCGGTCGCCGCCAGCTGGCAGGTCGTCGACATTCTGCGCGCCGATGGTCACCGCGTTCGCGATATCCGGCCGATGACGCGCATCAATATCTCGGTCATCGTCGGTGAAGGCGAGCGCCAGGAGAGCGGCTCCTATGGCAGCGGCGGGCGTATCGGCTTTGGCGATTTCATCGCCGAGGACAGCTGGCAGTACGGCGCCGACGAAGCGTTGCGCCAGGCACTGGTGAACCTGGAGGCAATCGACGCGCCGGCCGGCACCATGGATGTCGTGCTCGGCTCCGGCTGGACGGGGGTCATGCTGCACGAAGCCGTCGGGCACGGGCTCGAAGGCGATTTCAACCGAAAGAAGACCTCCGCCTTTGCCGGCCTGCTCGGCCAGATGGTCGCGGCACCCGGCGTGACCGTCGTCGACGACGGCACGATCGACAACCGCCGCGGCTCGATCACCATCGACGACGAAGGGACGCCTTCGGCCTACAATGTGCTGATCGAAAATGGCAAGCTCGTCGGCTACATGCAGGACCGACAGAATGCCCGTCTGATGGGCATGAAGCCAACTGGCAACGGCCGCCGTCAGGGCTATTCGCACGTTCCCATGCCTCGCATGACCAACACCTACATGCTCGGCGGCGACAAGACGCCGGAGGAAATTATCTCTTCCGTAAAGAAGGGCATCTATGCCGTCTCCTTCGGCGGCGGCCAGGTGGATATCACCTCCGGCAAGTTCGTGTTCGGCTGCACCGAGGCCTACCTGATCGAGAACGGCAAGATCGGCGCGCCGATCAAGGGCGCGATGCTGATCGGCAACGGCCCGGAGGCGATGAAGCGTGTTTCGATGGTCGGCAACGACATGAAACTCGACACCGGCATCGGCAATTGCGGCAAGGCCGGGCAATGGGTTCCCGTCGGTGTCGGCCAACCGCACCTGCGGATGGACCAGGTGACCGTTGGCGGCACGAAGGCCTAGTCGGGAACGAGGAGCGGTGATGAGCGAAATCGAGATCAGACCGTTCGTTGCCGCCGATCTCGATGATGTTTTCTCGGTCATCCTGCCGATCCAGCGTGAGGAATTCGGCATCGCGATCACGGCCGACGACCAGCCGGATCTCGCGGTTATTTCTGATTTCTACCAGTCCGGAAAGGGTCAGTTCTGGGTCGCCGTAACGGCGAGGTTGTCGGCACGCTTGGGCTGAAGGACATCGGCAACAACCAGACGGCGTTGCGCAAGATGTTTGTCGCGGCCGACGTGCGCGGTCGCGAGCACAACGTCGCGGCACGACTTCTGGCGGAACTGGTGGAACACGCAGAGAATCAGGGGATCAAGGAGATCTTTCTTGGAACGACGGACAAATTCCTCGCCGCGCATCGGTTCTACGAGAAGAACGGATTCACGGAGGTTCCCAAGGGCGATCTTCCGAGATCGTTTCCGCTGATGGCCGTGGATACCAAATTCTACCGGCGCAGGGTCGGCGCCGCCTAAAAGCTAGCCCCGCTCCGGCTGGAACAGCCATTTGCGCTTGATCGCGGCTGCGAGATCCAGATCGTTCCTATGCGCAAAAAGCAGGATGTGGCCGAGCACATCGGCTGCTTCATCAGCGAGGTCGCGCGCCAGTTGCTCATCCGACCTGCCTTTCCGACGCCCTCTGCCGCTGATGCGGTTCCAGGCCTGGGTGAGCTCGCCGATTTCCTCCTGAAGCTTCAGGAGAAACCAGTCGGCGTCGCGCTCTATGCCGTTGGCATCGGCATAGGTGCGCGAAGCGTGCTCGAATTTTTCGGCGAGATCATTCAGCATGGTGTTCTCCTTTTGTCTACAAAGGAGGACCTTGATTCTGCTGGAAAGTCCAGAAGGTTCAGCCGTGGTCGGGCAGCAGCATGCAGTCGTAGGAGCGCTGTCTCAGGGCATCGCAGGCTGCCGTGGCTGCTTCGCGGCTCTGGAATCCGACGAAGCGAGCGCGATAGATCTTGTTGGCACCATTGCCGACAGCCTCGGTAAAGGGCGACGCGGTTTTCAGGGCCGGACCACCCTCGGCCTTGGCCTGGGCAAGGAGAGCGCGAGCGGCATCATCGCTCGGTGCCGCCGAGATCTGAATCTGCCAGTCGCCGGAGGCAGACGGCGCGCCGGCGGACTTGCCGGCATTGGCTATTTCGGCAAGAGCGGACGGGCGCTCCATCGGAACCGTCGCATCGCTCAGATAGCCGAGCGCCTTCGGCGAGAGTTCATTTGTGCGCGGCGCGGTTTCGGGGACCTGCATGTCGCTGTCATCGGCAGCCGAGGCGACTTCCACCTGCTGGCGCGCATTGACGCTTGCGACCAGTTTGCCGCCGGTTGACGCACGGCCGAGATACTTGTCGAGCAGACCCGCCATCTTGGCGTCGCGGCTGCGGGCGGTGCGGCCGCCAAGCACGACACCGACGACGCGGCGGTTGCCGTCTTTTACGGCGCTGACGAGGTTGAAGCCGGACGCATTGGTGTAGCCGGTCTTGATGCCATCCATGCCTTGATAGCGGTACATCAGGTTGTTGTGGCCTCGGATCGTGCGCCCACGGAAAGTGAAGCTGGCTGTCGAGAACAGGCGATACTCGCTTGGGAAATTCCGCATGAGCGCCACGGCAAGCGTGGACATGTCGCGCGCCGTGGTGACCTGGCGTCCATCCGGGAGGCCGGACGCATTATAGAAGGCCGTACGGGTCATGCCGAGCTGCCGTGCCTTCTGCGTCATCATGCGAGCAAAATTGCTTTCCGAACCACCGAGCTTTTCGGCCATGGCAGCGGCGGCATCGTTGGCCGACTTGGTGATCATGCCAAGGATCGCGTCGCGAACCGTAACGGAATCACCAGCGCGAACGCCGAGCTTCGTCGGTGGACGCGAGGCGGCGTATTTCGACATGACGAGCGGCGTGTTCCAGCTGAGCTTGCCGCGGTTGATCGCCTCGAAAGCCATATAGATGGTCATCATCTTCGTCAGCGAAGCGGGGTGGTTCAGGACGTCGGCATTTTCGGCGCTGA
Organism: Rhizobium tibeticum; assembly: GCF_900110205.1. GTDB lineage: Bacteria > Pseudomonadota > Alphaproteobacteria > Rhizobiales > Rhizobiaceae > Rhizobium > Rhizobium tibeticum. The sequence continues at coordinate 55,475 of NZ_FOCV01000001.1, forward strand.
GCACCTTGCCAGTTCGGGCATCCAGGATGAGGGAGGCACTGCCTGCGATTGCCGTCAACGGCGCCGTAACGACGAGCGTCGCGGTCATAATCGCGGCCAACAGCTTCTTCATGCAATTCCCCTCGATGAACGAATAGCGCCCGCCATTCGGATTTGTCCCGTTCCGCGACAGAAGCCGCCAATGTGGCGCGACTTTGCGGCAACTGGTACCATTCTTGCCAAGTTTTATCCTTCATAGTGAAAATCCCGTAAAGAGGACACTCCAAAATCTTCATTCAGCAAGACTTAACCGCGGACTTGCTAGTTTCGCCGCTTCAGAAACCAGCGGGCAGATGAGATGACGGCGAGTGTCAAAACGCTTGCGAAGCGGATTGCGATTGCAGGCAGCCTTGAGACTGCCAATCTCCTGCGTGCAGCCGGCGTGATGCGCGGCGCCCGCGGACTTGGCGCCATCTTCACGCTCCACCATGTGCGCCCACATGAAGAGACCACCTTCGCGCCGAATGCGCATCTGGAGATCACGCCGGAATTCCTCGATCTAGTCCTCGATCGCCTGAAAAGGGACGGCTATCGCTTCGTGGCGCTTGACGAGATTCCCGCGCTGCTTTCGCAATCCGGCTCCAGCCAACCCTTCGCCGCTTTCACGCTCGATGACGGCTACCGCAACAATCTTGTCTACGCCCTGCCCATCTTCGAGAAACACAAGGTGCCCTTCACCGTCTTCGTCGCTAGGGGTCTTTCCGAGCGCACGCATACGATCTGGTGGGAGACGCTGGCGGCGCTTTTGCGCAAGGAAGAGAAGCTCGGCTTCGATTTCGGCCACGGCCATGAAATGCTGGACGTCGCGGTTCCACTCGCCAAGGAACGCGCCTTCGCGCGTTTCGCCAACCATCTTCATCGACATGACGAGACCGCCGCCGTCGCAGCCATCGACGCGATGGCGCGAACGCACGAGATCGATCCGGACGAAATCGTTGATGACCTCGTCATGACACCGGCGGAACTCAATTTGCTTGAAGCTAGCCCGCTGGTCTCGCTCGGCGCTCATACAATCAGCCATAGGGCGATCTCGCGCCTCTCCGACCGGGAGGTTCGCGACGAGATGGAGGCTTCCCGCGACTACGTCGCAGCGATCACCGGCGCCCGACCGGGCTCCTTCGCCTACCCCTACGGCACTCGCGAGGCGGTAACGCAGAGGCAAGCCGCCATCGCACGCGAGGTCGGCTTTGACATTGCTGTGACGACGCAGCCCGGCGTCGTCACCCAGCGCTCGATCGGCAGCATCACCTATCTGCCTAGGCTCTCGATCAACGGCCTTTACCAGAAGGTGCGGTACGTTTCCGGGCTGGCCTCGGGGATCCCGTTCCAGTTTGCATCAAACAGGGCATGAGCACTCCTGCTTATGCCTGATCAGGGATACATGCGAACCTTCGTCCAATCGCCTTCGGGCGAGGCTCGACGGAACTCGATGCGATCGTGCAGACGGAACTTCTGGTCCTTCCAGAACTCGATCGACACTGGCCGAATCCGGAAGCCTGACCAATGCGACGGACGCGGAATCTCGCCGATTGCATAGCGGGCAGTGTATTCGGCCACGGCTTTCTCCAGCGCGAATCGGCTCTCCAGAGGCCGCGACTGCTTCGATGCCCAGGCGCCGATCCGGCTGCCGCGGGCTCGCGTCTTGAAGTAAGCATCAGCTTCTTCGTCCGTCACGACTTCCACAGGCCCGCGCAGCCGAACCTGCCGGCGCAGCGTTTTCCAGTGGAAACACATGGCCGCTTTCTTCTGCCCGAGAATTTCCTGGCCTTTCTGACTCTCGAAATTCGTGTAGAAGACAAAACCGTCGTGATCGAATCCCTTAAGGAGAACCATGCGGACATTGGGAAGGCCGTCCTCATCGACCGTCGCAAGCGCTACCGCATTCGGGTCATTGATCTCGGAAGCTTCCGCTTCCTTCAGCCACTCGGCAAAAAGATCGAACGGTTCGTTTCGCTCGGTGAAGTCACCGCTTATTAACTCATTTGCCGACATATTAGCTCAAATGCCCCGGGTTTATTCGAAATTTGCCCAGCCATTAGCTACTGGACAGGACGCAGGGTGGAAGTCATAGCAAAGTCAGATCGTCATACAAAGGGTCTGCTGCGTCGTAGCGCGACCTTCTGCATTGTCGGTACGGCGGTGCTCTCCCTCTCCGGTTGCGTCTCCAGCGGGTTGGATCTCTTCGGCAGTTCGAAGGTCGATCGGTCGGTTGCCACAGGCACCGTGCCACAGCCGGCGCCGACGAGTGACTCGATTTCCGACGAAATGACCGTCGGCAACGCCGTGACCTCGGCCGATATCCAGGGGCTGGAGGGGCGCCCCCTTCCCTGGGCCAATGCTTCGACCGGCAGCGCCGGTGTCATCGACACTATTGTCGAGAATACGGATTCCGGCCAGGTTTGCCGCCAGTTCCGCACAACGCGGCACTCCTATGTCGGCATCGCAAAATTCTACGGCAAGACCTGCCTGGTCGGCGGTGGCAACTGGCAACTCATGAGTTTCCAGCCGGAAAGCTAATTGACACCGGGAGCATGCTTAACACGCGCTCCCCCTTCTCTTCTGATGTTTAGCAAAGGCTAACCATTCGGCGCAAAAGCGAGATGTGCGCCGCGCCGAATAAGAACTGATTAGCAACTTCTCCCGACAATCGTTCCTCATGTGCGCTCGGCTTCTTCCTGGGGATGAGCTCGGGCGCCGAATGAGAGGCTTCGGGGTGCTAGGGCAGTGGACAGGCACACCGCATCGGAACACCGGCGGTTTGGAACATGCGCGATCCTTATAAGATTTTGGGCGTCAAGCGTGACGCGGGGCAGGACGAAATCAAGGCAGCCTGGCGCAACATGGCCAAGGCAGTTCACCCTGATCACAATCAGGGCGACCCGACGGCTAGCGCCCGCTTTGCCGAAATCGGCCGTGCCTATGAAACACTCAAAGATCCGAAGAAGCGGGTTCTGTTCGACAATGCCGCCCGCATGGCCGAAGCCAAGGTTAACGAAGGTACGATCATGCAGCAGCGCCAGGCAGCCCGTGAAGCTGCCGTGCGTGCCAAGGCAGCGCAGGCCAATGCCGAGCGCGTGATGGAAGAGCTTGCCCGCGCCGCCGCGCAAAAGGCTGCAGCCGACGTCGCAAAGCAGCAGAAGACTGGCACGGCCGAGCTGCCCGAAGAAATGGTCGAACGCATCTTCGGCACGCAGGCACGCGCTGCGGCCGGTGGCGGCCGCCCCCAAGGCTTTACCGCCGGTGCTGCAAAGCGGCCGGACGCGGAGCCTGCGACCTCAGACAAACAGCCGGATGCCGGTAAGGCCGAGGCTGAACAGCAGGCTGCCGAGGACGCAGCCGCTCAGGCATCTGCGGTCATGCAGCCGCTTAGCTTGCTGACCTCGCTCGTTCGCCGCTTTACCGGCAGCGGCGCTGCCGCGCCGGAAAAAGCGCCGGACCAAGTCGTAACCAAGACCGTCACAGTCGACGAGGTCATCAAGGGCAGCTGGGTCACCGTCGACCTCGGTGAAGGCCGGGACATCGGATTTGCGCTGGCGGCCGGCACGACGGAAGGTCATCAGGTCCGCTTGAAGGGCCAGGGTCACAAGCTCGCCGGCATGCAGCGCGGCGATGCCGTCGTCAGCATCCACATTGCTACCGATGAACGGTTTACGGTCAATGGCTTCGATCTGCATACGGCGCTGCCGGTAACGATCGAAAATGCCGTACTGGGAACCGAGGCGCGTATCGAAGGCCCCAATGGTCCCATCACCGTGACGATTCCCGCCTGGTCAGGCTCCGACAAGACAATCCGACTACAGGGTCAGGGGCTGGCGAACGCCGAGGGCAGCAGGGGCGATCTCGTCGTCGAACTGCGTATTATGTTGTGGGAAAAACCCGACGACAAAGTCACCGATCTGATGCGAATCATGAAGAACGGGCTGTTTCTGTGAAATTTTGGTGACATACGCACCCTTTGTTACGATCCCTAACAGTTGATGATTGCTGCCAATCTTGAACCGATTAACAGCCTATGCCATAGGCAGGACCGATCAGAATTCCTTAGGGGGCAAAATATGGCTCAGGCAACAGGCCTCATGTCAGGCAAGCGCGGCGTCATCATGGGCGTTGCCAACAATCGTTCGATTGCGTGGGGTATTGCCAAGGCTATTCATGCACAGGGCGGCGAAATCGCCTTTACCTACCAAGGCGATGCGCTGAAGAAGCGCGTTGAGCCACTGGTTGCCGAGGTAAACGGCGTTCTTGCCGGACATTGCGATGTCAGCGACGAGTCGACCATCGATGCCGTCTTCGACCACGTCGAAAAGCTGTGGGGCAAGATTGACTTCATCGTTCACGCGATCGGCTTTTCCGACAAGGACGAACTGACCGGTCGCTATGTCGATACCTCGGCTGACAACTTCGCCAAGACGATGCAGATCTCCGTCTATTCGTTCACCTCGGTCGCGCGTCGCGCCGAGAAGCTGATGACTGACGGCGGCTCGATGCTAACGCTCACCTATTACGGCGCCGAGAAGGTTATGCCGAACTACAACGTCATGGGCGTTGCCAAGGCGGCACTCGAAGCCAGCGTCAAGTATCTGGCGGTCGACCTCGGACCGAAGAACATTCGCGTCAATGCCGTTTCCGCCGGCCCGATCAAGACGCTTGCGGCGTCCGGCATCGGTGACTTCCGCTACATCCTGAAGTGGAACGAATACAATGCGCCGCTGCGTCGCACCGTGACGATCGAAGAAGTCGGCGATGTCGGCCTGTATCTGCTTTCCGATCTCTCGCGCTCGGTCACTGGCGAAGTCCACCACGCCGACAGCGGCTATCATGTCATCGGCATGAAGGCGGTAGACGCGCCGGACATTTCCGTCATAAAGGACTGATCGCGCTCCCTTTGCTGCGTCGTGCTCGCGACCCCTTCCTTCGCGACAGCGATTGAGGGGTTGCGCGCCCTAAACGGAGCCGGTCATTGCTTATCTACGTCGTCAGACACGGCCAGACAGACTGGAACGCGGAACGTCGCCTGCAGGGGCAGAAGGACATTCCGCTCAATGCCGTCGGCAGAGCGCAAGCATGGCAGAACGGTACCGATCTAGCAGAAATCCTCCAAGTCGAGGCAATCCCCTTCGATTTCGTAGCAAGCCCGCTGGCGCGCACCCGCGCCACCATGGAGATCATGCGCGAAGCAATGGGTCTTCCATCGAAGGATTATCGGACCGACGAGCGCCTGGTCGAGGTTTCCTTTGGCGATTGGGAAGGTTTCACGATCAAGGAATTGAAGGCAACGGCCCGTGACCGCGTCACCGAACGCAATCTCAACAAATGGGATTTCATTCCGCCGGGAGACGACGCGGAAAGCTACGAAATCATGTCCTGGCGCGTTGCATCCTGGCTGAGTTCCGTCGACAAACCAACCGTTTGCGTGACCCACGGCGGCGTCATACGCAGTCTGTTCAGGACGATTGCCGCATTGCCCAAGGAAGAGGCTGCCGAAGGTGAAATTCCACAGGACCGCATCCTGAAGATCGATCGGGAGAACGGGTTGATCGGCTGGATCTAGGTCCGCCTACTGGACGATGTCGAGATCGTTGATGACGCGTTTGCCATCGACCTCAGTGTAGAAGACGATAACCTTCACGCCCGCCTTCAGCCCCTCGAAATTGAACTCCTCCGGTGCCTGATAGGTTTTTCCGTCATCCAGCGTGAGGCTGAGATTGGTCATATCGACCTTCTTGATCGTCGCCTCGACATCCGCGCTTTCTGCAAATCCGCTGATCGGCGACAAAAAACTGGCTGTGGCCAAAAGCGTAGCTACTACGAAGCGCATGGCGGCATTCCCTCGAAAACGCGACTCGATAATCCGACGGCGCACAGATAACCTCCCGAATATGGCGAAATTTGCCCTGAAGAATGATCGATCGCGCCAAATTGGTGAATAGTATTTTAACAATAACCGCATGCGTCCGTTAATCGCATTTCCAGTACGCTTCCACGCCCGGCAAAGAGCATCTGCGGGCAATCGTAAATTAACCGCTTCTATCTAAAGTCGTCCACGAACATGGGAGACTGGGTTTTGCTTTTCCGCCTCAAAGGCAGCAATAGGTTGCGGCGCGTCTTCAGGAATACCCGTATCGCCTTCCTGGTTTCCAGCCTCGTTGCTATTGTTGTCGTCGTCGTCGGCTTCGGGCTAGACCGCGCCAATACTGCCGCTTATCTGCGCGAACTGACGATGCGGACAGAAAACGAAGTAAGTTTGATCCGCGCGCGGATGACCGCGCAGATCAACATGGACATCACGGTCGTTCGCGACCTCGCCAACATGGTGGCGGTCAATTCCAGCGTAAACGCCGAAGAGATGGAGCGGCAGATCAACTGGCTGCTCATCCAGAACCCCCACTTCCTGAGTATTGCCGTCGCACCGGATTTCATCATCAGCGCCGTCTATCCGCCACAGGCCGGCAAAGGCCGAATCGGGAAAGATGTCCGCGACGTTCTTGCTGCGCGTCAGTCGGTGATGCGCACTACCGGTACGCAGCAGGCGCGCTTCTCTGGCCCGATCAGGGCGGCCGACGGCACGGAAGCCTTCGCGATCTTCTTTCCTGTCTTCGTGAAGGAGAATGGGCAACGCCGGGTCTGGGGTACGGTCGAGGTCATGATCGACGCAGACATGTTCTATCAGAACACCGGCTTGCAGCCAGCGCGCAACAGCGAGAATCAGGAGAAGTATCCGCACCTCGATCACCTCTCGATCGCGGTACGCGACCTCGCTACGGCGAACTCGGCCACGCCCTTCTTCGGTGCGCAGGATCTGCACGAGAAGCAACCGATAACGCGAAAGATCGCCTTTGCCGGTGGGCGCTGGCAGATTGCTGCGGTCCCGAAGACCGGCTGGAATGCGGTTCCCGAGAACCAGTCAACGCTTCGCCTGATCATCGCGGCCGCCGCCTGCATCATGATCATTCCGGTCTTCTTTGCGACCCTGCTACTTGGCGAGCGCAACCGCAACATCGAGCAGCTCAAGGTGCGCGAGGCGACGCTGCTGAAGCTGTCGCAACGCCTCGATCTGGCATTGGAATCGTCGAACATCGGCATATGGGAGTTGCATGATCACGGGCATACGCTGTTCTGGGATGCCCGCGCCGCAGCGCTCCACGGTAAACCCGCAGAAGACGGCAGTCATTCGCTGGAAGACTGGCTTGCTGCGATCGTTCCCGAAGACCGGCCCATCGCGGAAGTCCACTTCTTCAATTATAACGTCGCCGGTTCCGCCTATGAAACACAATACCGCGTCGTGGCCGAGGACGGCACTGTCCGACACCTGCGCTCCATCGGCTCCTTCTATACGGATGCGGCCGGCGACGACAAAACCATCGGCATCGTCTGGGACGTCACCGCCGACGCGGAAGCGGCCGAGACCCTGCGCAAGGCAAAGGATGTCAGCGACATCAAGAATGCCGAACTGGAGATGGCGCTGGACGAACTGTCACGGCGCGAGGCCGAACTTTCCGAGCTCTCCGGCAAACTCGACCTGGCACTCGACTCTTATCAATGCGGCATCTGGGAAGCGACGCTCGGCGATGAGGGTTCCATTTGGGACGATCGGATGCACGAGCTTTACGGGCTGAAGCCAAGGGCCGGCTTTATGACCGAACCGGTCTGGCTTTCCTGCATTTTGCCCGAAGACCGGGACCTTGCGCTCCAGAGTGCCCGTCATTTCAAGCAACTTGGTGACACTCATACGCTGATCTGTCGCGTTCCGACCGAGGACGGTTCGATGCGTTACGTACGCTCGACCGGCAAGGTTCACCAGACCCCGAGCGGTCACATGAAGATCATCGGCGTTGCTTTCGATATCACCGAAGATGCGCTGATGACGGCCCAACTCAAGGCGGCCAAGGACGAGGCGATCGCCAAGAACATCGAGCTCGAGATTGCCAAGAACCGCATCGAACACAACTCGCTGCACGACCCGCTAACGGCTCTCGCCAACCGCCGCCAACTTGATATCGCGCTTGAAAGGCTCACACTCGACGGCTGCAGCGAACGGCAGAAGTTCGCCATCCTCCACATCGACCTGGACAGGTTCAAGGAGATCAACGACACGCTCGGCCACGCCGCCGGCGATGCGATGCTGATCCATGCGTCGCAGGTGTTGTCGCAAAATCTGCGCGGCGATGACCTCGTCGCGCGCATCGGCGGCGACGAGTTCGTGATCCTGGCACTCAATGCCAGTGATGCCGATATGTCCGCCCTTGCCGGCCGGATCATCGAACAGATGCGCCAGCCGATCGGCTTCGAAGGGTTCGCCTGCCGTTGCGGTGTCTCCATCGGCATCGCACTCGCCAATGGCGTGCGCGTCGATGCGCGCAAGGTGCTGATCAACGCCGACATCGCCCTTTATCGCGCCAAGAGCCAGGGGCGGAATCGCTACGAATTCTTCAATCACAACCTCCAGGCTGACATCATCAACAACAAGCGCCTAGCCGACGAGATCCTCACGGGTATCGAGAACGACGAATTTACCGCCTGGTATCAGCCGCAGTTCTCAGCGCGCACGATGAAACTGACCGGCATCGAAGCCCTGGTTCGCTGGCATCATCCGTCCCGGGGACTTTTGACCCCGGACAAATTCCTGAAGATCGCCGACGAGATCAATGTGGTCCAAACCCTTGACCGTATCGTTCTCGACACCGCGCTGAAGGATAAGATGCGCTGGACAGCAAAGGGCATCGACGTTCCGAAGATCTCGGTCAACGTTTCGGCGCGACGGCTGCATGACGAGACACTGGCAGAGTCACTGAGCGGCCTGCAGATTCGGCCCGGCGAACTGTCCTTCGAGCTGGTCGAGTCGATCTTTCTCGACGAAAGCGAGGATGTGGCTGCCCATAACCTCGAGCGGATCAAGGCACTTGGGATCGACATCGAGATCGACGATTTTGGAACTGGACACACATCGATTGTCAGCCTCCTCAAGCTGAAGCCGAAGCGGCTCAAGATCGACCGGCAGTTGGTCCAGCCGATCATGAATTCGCCGCAGGAGCGCGCCCTTGTCAGCTCGATCATCGAGATCGCCCGCTCGCTCGGTGTCGAGACGGTAGCAGAAGGCGTCGAAACGACCGCTCACGCCACCCTCCTAAACGAACTCGGCTGCGACCTCCTGCAGGGCTACGCATTCTCCCGCCCGCTGTCCTTCGAGGACTTCACGCTGATGGCGACCGAAAGTTCCTGGCGCATCGCGTCCTGAAAACCATCGTTTACAATCTGCGGAAACACCATTTCCTTTCGTTGACGGTTTCGAGCAAAGAAAAGGCTTTTGTCGCCGCAGCTTTTTGGCCTATGAGTGTCGCGCATTTTTCAGATGAACGACGCTGCCGGTGACGACCGGTTGGCGCGATCCGGTCGGAACACATGTCGCATAACACATTCGGTCATCTTTTCCGCGTAACCACCTGGGGCGAGAGCCACGGGCCGGCGCTCGGCTGCGTCGTTGACGGCTGCCCTCCCGGCCTGCGCTTCAAGCTCGAGGACATTCAGGCCTGGCTCGACAAGCGAAAACCCGGCCAGTCGCGCTTTGTGACGCAGCGACGCGAGGCCGATCTGGTCAAGGTGCTGTCGGGCGTGATGCTGGATGCCGACGGCGAGACGATGATTACGACCGGCACGCCGATCTCGATGATGATAGAGAATACCGACCAGCGCTCCAAGGATTACGGCGAAATCGCGCGGCAGTACCGGCCGGGCCATGCCGACTACACCTATGATGTAAAGTACGGCATCCGCGACTACCGCGGCGGCGGCCGTTCATCAGCCCGCGAAACCGCTGCGCGTGTGGCAGCTGGCGGCATTGCCCGTCTTGTCGCGCCCGGCGTCAAGGTACGTGGCGCGCTGGTACAGATCGGCAAGCACAAGATCAATCGCCACAACTGGGATTGGGATCAGGTCGACCAGAATCCGTTCTTTGCACCCGATGCGGAGATCGTTCCGGTCTGGGAAGACTATCTCGACGGCATTCGCAAGAACGGCTCCTCGATCGGCGCCGTTGTCGAGGTCGTGGCCGAAGGCGTACCGGCAGGTCTGGGTGCGCCGATCTATGGCAAGCTCGACCAGGATATTGCCTCGCTGCTGATGTCGGTCAACGCCGTCAAGGGCGTCGAAATCGGCAACGGTTTCGAAGCCGCCGAGATCACCGGCGAGGAAAACGCCGATGAGATGCGGATGGGCAATGACGGCAAGCCGTTGTTTCTGTCGAACAAGGCCGGCGGCATCCTCGGCGGCATCTCCACAGGACAGCCGGTCATCGCGCGTTTCGCCATCAAGCCCACCTCATCGATCCTGACCGAACGCCAATCGATCGATGCCGACGGCAAAAATGTCGACATTCGCACCAAGGGGCGGCACGATCCATGCGTCGGCATCCGCGCCGTGCCGATCGGCGAGGCGATGGTCGCCTGCGCCCTTGCCGACCACTATCTGCGTGACCGTGGCCAGACCGGCCGGCTGAAATAGGAACACTGACATGCCTTACGATCAGAAGCGCGTCGTCGATGCGATCCGAGCCTTCGAGGCCGGCGAAATCGTCGTGGTGATGGATGACAACGACCGCGAGAACGAAGGCGACCTGATCGTTGCGGCTGTCCACTGCACCGCGGAGAAGATGGCCTTCATCGTTCGCCACACCTCCGGCATCGTCTGCACGCCGATGCCGAAGGAAGAAGCCCGCCGGCTCAACCTTAATGCGATGGTTGCTGAAAACGACTCGGCTCACACGACGGCCTTCACCGTTTCGGTCGATTTCAAGCACGGCACGACGACGGGCATTTCCGCCGATGACCGGACGCTGACCGTTCGCAACCTGGCCAACCCTAATGTCGGCGCCCACGACTTCGTGCGTCCGGGCCACATCTTTCCGCTTGTCGCACGCGAAGGCGGCGTGCTCATGCGCTCGGGCCACACCGAAGCCGCCGTCGATCTCTGCAAGCTTGCCGGGCTTCCGCCGATCGGCGTGATCTGCGAGCTCGTCAATGATGACGGCACGGTCACGCGCGGACCGCAGGTGGTCGAATTCGCGGAGACGAACGGCTTGAAGCTCGTGTCGGTGGCCGATCTAATTGCCTATCGCCAGCGCAAGGAAACACTGATCGAACTTGGTCAGAGCTTCGATATCGAAACGCCCTTCGGCAAGGCCAAGGCACGTACCTATTCGCTTCCCTGGGATACGATGCAGCATCTCGCCGTCGTTTTCGGCGACATTCGCGACGGCATCGACATTCCGGTTCGCCTGCATCCGGAGAACGTCGCCGAGGACCTTTTCGGCAAGCGCCGTCCAGTCGACAACTACATGAAGAAGATCGCCGACGAAGGCCGTGGGATCATCGTCTACCTGCGCGAAGGATCTGTCGGCGTCGGTCATTCCGATAGCGGCCGCAAGTCGCGCAGCCAGGGCCGGGAAGCACATGTCGAGGCAAAGATCCGTGACAGCGAATGGCTGGAAATCGGTCTCGGCGCCCAGATCCTCAAGGACCTCGGCGTCTCCTCGATCCGGCTGCTGACCAGCCGCGAGCGCCACTATGTCGGCCTCGAAGGCTTCGGCATCAAGATCACCAAGACCGAGATCTATTAAGCCCGCCAACCGTCGAGATAATTGATCTTCTCGAGGCCGGAGAAGCGCGCGAGGCGCTGCAGCTCTGCGTCGAGCCGGTCCTGCCGCCCGGTCGATGCGCGCACTCCAGGCTCCAGCCATAAACGCTTGACGTCAAGGTTTCCGTTTTTGCGGTCGGCTTTCATGTCGATGCGCCCGATCAGCTTGTCGCCTTCAAGGAGCGGAAAGACGTAATAGCCGTATTCACGCTTCGGCTCAGGCACGAAAACCTCGATGCGATAGAAGAAGCCGAAGAGGCGTTCGGTGCGATTGCGGTCGCGGATCATCGGATCGAAGGGGCTGAGCACGCGAACCCGCGGCGGGGCCTCCGGAAAGTCCGAAAGGCTCGCGAGCAAATCGGGGAACGCCCAGGACGCCCGCGGCTTGCCGCCGAGCGCCGGTTCGATCAGTACCTCGGTGAGGTCGCCGCGATGCGCGTTCACCCAGGCTTTCGCTTCGTCGGGCGATAGCAGATCCCAGAAGGCAGCAATCTCGCCGTGCGTGGCAAAGCCCAGTCGCGTCAGCGCGCTGCGGCACGCCCAGTCGACAAATTCTTCGTGGCTGACCTCGGGTTCGTGAAATTCGACAGGAATGACGCGTTCGACGAGATCGTAGATCTTCTGGAAATTGGAGCGTCCGGCGATGGCGAACTTGCCGGTTCGCCAGAAATATTCCAGCGCCGTCTTGTTCGGATGCCAGTTCCACCAGCCGCCGGAGGCGTGCCCATCGGCCTTGATCTCGCGGGCCATGATCGCGCCGTCACGAACGACCCGCTCATACGTCTCATCGAAGGCGTGCTCGAAGCCCTCACCTCGCCATTTGCGCCAACGCTCGATAATCACCTCTTCCTCGTGGCGGAACTTGTGCTTCCAATAGCGGAAGAAGGCGCTCGGCAGGATCGAGGCATCATGCGTCCAGTGTTCGAAGAGCGAGCCCTCCTTCTCCAGCAGTGCCGTCAGGTGCTCGCGCTTATAGGTCTGGTTGCGGGAAAACAGGATCTGGTGGTGCGCCCGCTCCACCGTCTGGATGCTGTCGACCTGGACAAAGCCGAGATCGTGGATGAGCTGCAGCAGTCCGGCCTTCGTCAGCGCCTTGTTCGGCGGCGCGCTTAGACCCTGCTTGGCGAGAAATATGCGGCGGGCATCGGAATTCGAAATGAGATTCGTCATGTGCGCATCATAGGACGGAAAATGTTCCTAGCCACCCGGTAAGTTTGCGCGAGCAGTCGGGAAGAGCAAGCGGCATTCATTGCGAGATTTTGAGCTTTCAAAGCGCGAAATTCATTATAGAACGGCCTCTTAATTCACGAGGGACCAAGTGGATATCCGTTTCGAAGGCGCAGGGGTTAACTATGGTGCGCGCGTCGCCCTGGCGCCGGTGACGCTCCAGCTCACAGAAAAGCGCGTCGGCATCATCGGCCTGAACGGCTCGGGCAAGACGACCTTTGCGCGTCTGATCAACGGCCTGACCAAGCCGAGTGTCGGACGCGTCGTCGTCAACGGCCGTGACACAGCCAACGCGATGGCGGTCCTTACCGATGTCGGCTTCATCTTCCAGTCGCCGCAAAACCAGATCATCCTGCCTATCGTGCGTGACGACATTGCCTTCGGACTGAAGAGCCGCGGCTACAAGCCGGCAGAAATCACCGCGAAGGTGGAGGCAGTCCTAGAGCGCTTTGGCGCCGCCCATCTCGCCGACCGCCGGGCCCACGAGCTTTCCGGCGGGGAGCTTCAACTTGCGGCACTGTGCTCGGTGCTGGCCACCGGACCCGACATTCTTATCCTGGATGAGCCGACCAACCAGCTGGACCTCAAGAACCGCGGCCTCGTGCAAAAACTGGTTGAAAGCCTTCCTGAAAGCGCAATCGTCATCAGTCACGATCTGGAATTGGTTGCGGATTACGAACGCGTGCTGGTTTTCCATGAGGGCAGCCTTGTTGCCGACGCAGCTGCCGCAGAAGCGATCCGCCGCTACAAGGAGATCGCCAGCTGATGAAGTCGCTTTTCGTCGAAGGCAATAGCGCCATGCACCGCCTGTCGGCTCGCGCCAAGCTGCTTGCGCTCGCCACTCTCGGCGTCATGCTGTTCGTTTCGGCGAACCTTCTGCTGCTTGCTATGGCCGTCGTCGTAGCGGCCACGATCTACTTCTGCATCGGCCTCCCGGCGCGGTCAGCGCTTGCGCGGCTAAAGCCGATATTCCTGACCATCCTCGTCGTTGCGCTGTTCAGTCTTGCCTTCAATCCCTGGCCTGTTGCCGTCGTCGCGTTGCTGCGGCTGACCGCATTGATGCTGTTTGCCGCCACGGTCACGGCGACGACGACGATCGCGCAATTCATCGACGAGATTACGCAGCTCGCTCGACCATTACAGAGCATCGGCTTGGTGCAGGCCGATGACGTCGGGCTCGCTGTCGGGCTCGTCGTCCGCTTTGTTCCAGAGATTCTCGGCCGTTACCAGGCTATCCGCGAAGCGCACGAAGCGCGCGGCCTCAAGGCGCGGCCGACAACAGTGCTCGTGCCGCTGATCATCCTGACGCTGAGGGATGCGGATAACATTGCAGCGGCGATTGACGCGCGCGGCGTTCGGCGGCATGTCAATTTGAGAACTCGCTAACAGGAGCCCTGCATGAACACCCGCGACCTCGTTCTCTCCGCCCTCTTTGCGGCAATCATCGTCGCGCTCGGTATTCTTCCGCCGATCACACTCGGCTTCATTCCGGTGCCGATCACGGCGCAATCGCTTGGCGTGATGATGGCAGGCGTCGTGCTCGGCGCACGCCGCGGCACGATCGCTGTCCTGATCGTGCTGGTGCTTGTCGCGATCGGCCTTCCGGTCCTGTCCGGCGGCCGCGGCGGGCTTGCCGCCTTCGCCGCACCGACGACCGGCTTCCTCATCGGCTGGGTGTTTGCCGCTTTCGTCACCGGCTATCTCAGCGAGCGGCTGGTCAAGTCCGAACAGTCAGCGCTGGTGCAAACAGTCGGCTTTTTCTTTGCGGCGATGATCGGCGGAATCGTGGTTCTCTACGCCTTCGGCATCGTCTATTTGGCGGTCGCCGCCCAGCTTGGCCTCTCCAAGGCCTTCCTTGGCTCGATGGCGTTTATCCCGGGCGATGTCATCAAGGCGTTTGTCGCAGCACTCGTCGGCCGCGCGGTGATGGTCGGCTATCCGCTGCTGCCGGTGCGCAGCTAGTCGACAAAGCCATAAAGCCAGTCGCGCGTGTCTTCGGGAAGCGGGACTGGCGAACGATCGTCGCGCGAGCGCGCCTGCCAGATGATCTCGACCTCGGCAGAGCGCTCATCGCCAATGTCGGCCGCAATCATGAAGCCAACCGAACGCACGCCGATCTTGTCGACCGACGCAGTGAACACCACTCTCTCATCGTAATGCAGCGGCCGATGCAGGATGCAGGTCAGCTTGCTGGCGATATAAAGCGGCTCATCCTCGAGCTGCGGCCTCGACGACCAGAAGGTTGCCAGCACCGACTCGGCATAGGAAATATAGGAACCCAAAAATACCTGGCCGTTCATGTCGACGTCGCGGAACGGCACATTCATTTCAACGGTGCGCGTGACCTCGTTCATTGATCTTTCTGCCAATTTTCCCCTCTCCAGACACTAGCCGCGAGGTCGGCCGAAGTAAACGGCGGACTGACGCGGTGGTAGCGGCGCCCGCTTGTTGAAATCGCAGTGTCGAGCCCCATCTGCTGTGGATCATGACGGGACGGAACGATAGAGTGATCCCATGAGCACCCGCCTTTACGAGCACCCGATCTTCCTGGAACACGTAACGCCCGCCGGCCATCCCGAACGGTCCGACCGCCTGCGGGCAATCAACGTGGCTCTGGAGCATCCGAATTTCGCATCGCTCGACCGCAAGCGTGCGCCGCAGGCCGCAGAGGAGGCCGTTCTGCTCGCCCATCCGGAAGAGCACCTGCTTTCGGTCATGCGCCAGGTGCCGCAAGAGGATGGCGAGATCAATCAGCTCGAAGCCGACACCTATGCGAGCCAGAAGAGTCTGGAAGCGGCGCTGACGGCAATCGGCGGCGCCATGGCAGCTGTCGACGACGTCTTCACCGGCAAGGCGGACAACGTCTTCGTCGCCTCGCGTCCGCCCGGCCACCATGCCGAAAAATCGACGGCGATGGGGTTCTGCTTCTTCAACAATGCCGCCATTGCGGCCCGTCATGCGCAGAAGGTGCACGGCGCCGAACGCGTGGCGATCGTCGACTGGGACGTGCATCACGGCAACGGCACCCAGGACATCTTCTGGGACGATCCCTCGGTGCTGTTCTGCTCGACGCACCAGATGCCGCTTTATCCCGGCAGCGGGGCGAAGGATGAAAGCGGCAAGCACGGCACGATTGTCAACGCTCCATTGTCTCCGAATGTCGGCAGTGATCATTTCCGCGAAGCATTCAAATCGCGCGTGCTGCCGGCGCTGTTCGATTTCCGGCCGGACTTGATCATCATCTCCGCCGGCTTCGACGCCCATCACCGCGATCCGCTGGCGCAGATCAATCTGGTCGGCGAGGATTTCGACTGGGCGACCGGGCGCTTGCTCGAGGTGGCTGACAAAAGTGCCGCAAACCGGGTCGTCAGCCTGCTGGAAGGCGGATATGATCTCGAAGGCCTCGCCGAATCGGCCGGCTTGCATATTCTTAGAATGATGAAGGGTTGAGTATGACTGACAGCGCCAAGCCGGATGTTTCCGGTCTTTCCTTCGAGAAGGCGGTTGCCGAGCTCGAAAGCATCGTGGCCCGGCTGGAACGCGGCGATGTGGCGCTGGACGAATCCATCGAGATCTACGAGCGCGGCGAAGCGCTGAAGAAGCATTGCGAAACGCTGCTTTCGGCCGCCGAAAACCGCATCGAAAAGATCCGCCTCGACCGCGCCGGCAAGCCACAAGGCGTCGAGCCGCTGGACGGGGCGTAAGCCATCGTCAGCACGACCATCATCCTGAAGAACAGAGCGTCGCCCTTCGCGCGACAAGTTTTCCTAGTCCGCCATCCGCAATGGGTCTAGCGTAGATACAACGCTCATCGGAGATCTGCGATGTCTTTCTTCCCCGGTAAAGACCCCCTGCCCGGCGACGCCTTCGCCTGCGACGCGATCGAGAACCTCATCATCCCGCGCACCAGCGATATCGGCGGTTTCGAGGTGCGGCGCGCGCTGCCGACACGACAGCGGCGGCTCGTCGGGCCGTTCATTTTCTTCGACCGCATGGGGCCGGCGATCCTCAAGCCGAACGAGGCACTGGATGTACGGCCGCATCCGCATATCGGGCTTTCGACTGTCACCTACCTCTTCGACGGCGAGATCCGGCACCTGGACAGCCTCGGCACCGAGAAGGTCATTCGTCCCGGCGACATCAACCTGATGACGGCAGGACGCGGCATCGTGCATTCTGAGCGCACGCCCGACAACCTGCGGGGCCATCCGCTTTTGATGTCCGGCCTGCAGACCTGGCTCGCGCTGCCCGACGATAAGGAGGAGATCGATCCCTCCTTTGCGCACACTGAAAAGAGCGACATGCCCGTGATCGACGAACGCGGCGTGCGCGGGCGTGTCGTCATCGGATCGTTCGAGGGAATGTCCTCCCCAGTGAAGGTGTTGTCGGACACGCTCTATGCCGATATCAGTCTCGAGGCAGGGGTGAAGTTTCCCTTCGCTGCGGGACACGAGGAGCGGGCGGCCTACGTGCTGTCCGGCGAAGTCGTGATATCAGGCGACACATTTGCCGCCGATCAGTTGCTCGTCTTTCGGCCCGGCGATGTGATCACGCTCGAAGCCGGCAGCCAGGGCTGTCATCTCATGCTGTTTGGCGGAGCAGCGCTGAACTCGAAGCGCTACATCTGGTGGAACTTCGTTTCGTCCTCGAAAGAGCGCATTGAAAAGGCAAAAGAGGAATGGCGGACCGGCAAGTTCGACATCGTTCCGGGGGACGAAGAAGAATTCATACCTTTGCCGGAAGGCTGATCTCCTTTAGAAAGGAGTTTCCGCCGTTCTTGAAATCGACTTTTTTCACCGCAATTTATGGCTTAAAGGCATCCTGCCCAAGAATGACAAGAAAGAGCGCCCACCCGTGACACAACCGCCGAAGACGCCGCTGCTGGACAAGGTTGCCTATCCAGCCGACCTCCGAAAGCTGGAGGATCGCGACCTGCCGCAGCTTGCGCGCGAGGTCCGGGACGAAATGATCGATGCGGTGTCGCGCACCGGCGGTCATCTTGGCGCCGGCCTTGGGGTGGTTGAACTCACGATCGCGATCCACAGCGTCTTCAATACACCGGAAGATCGGCTGATCTTCGATGTCGGGCACCAGTGCTATCCGCACAAGATCCTTACCGGCCGCCGCGATCGCATTCGCACGTTGCGTCAGGAGGGCGGCCTTTCCGGTTTCACGCGCCGGGCGGAAAGCGAATATGATCCGTTTGGGGCCGCTCATTCTTCCACGTCGATTTCCGCCGGCCTCGGCATGGCGGTTGCCTCCGAGCTCGACAAGACGGACCGCCGGGTGATCGCCGTGATCGGCGACGGCGCGATGTCGGCCGGCATGGCCTACGAGGCGTTGAACAATGCCGGCGCGCTCGACGCCCGGCTGATCGTCATCCTCAACGACAACGACATGTCGATTGCGCCGCCGACCGGCGCGATGAGCGCCTATCTTGCACGCCTTGCCTCCGGCCGCACCTATATGGGCTTCCGCGATTTCGGCAAGAAACTGACGGCTTACCTCGGCAAGAATGTCGATCGCGCCATCACCCGCGCCGTCGAGCATGCCCGCGGCTACGTAACCGGTGGCACCATGTTCGAGGAGATGGGCTTCTATCATATCGGCCCGATCGACGGTCACTCCTTCGAACACCTGCTGCCTGTGCTGCGCAATGTGCGCGACCATGCGGAAGGCCCGGTTCTGATCCATGTCGTGACGCAGAAGGGCAAGGGCTATGCGCCGGCGGAAGCCGCTGCCGACAAATATCACGGCGTCAACAAGTTCGACGTCATCACCGGTACGCAGGCGAAGGTGAAGCCGAACGCACCGAGCTACACGAGCGTTTTCGCCGAGACCCTGGTGCAGGAAGCAGAGCTCGACGACAAGATCGTCGGCATCACCGCCGCCATGCCGAACGGCACCGGGCTCGACAAGCTCGCAAGCGTCTTCCCGTCCCGTTGCTTCGATGTCGGGATTGCCGAGCAACATGCGGTGACCTTTGCGGCCGGCCTCGCCGCTGAAGGCTTCAAGCCGTTTGCCGCTCTCTATTCCACCTTCCTGCAGCGCGCATACGACCAGGTCGTGCACGACGTCGCGATCCAGGGTCTGCCGGTTCGTTTCCCAATCGATCGCGCCGGCTTCGTCGGCGCCGATGGGCCGACCCATGCCGGATCCTTTGACACGACCTTCCTTGCCACCCTGCCCGGCTTCGTGGTCATGGCGGCGGCGGACGAAGCCGAACTGAAACATATGGTGCGAACCGCAGCCGCCTATGATGCAGGTCCGATCTCGTTCCGCTACCCACGCGGCGAAGGCGTCGGCGTCGAGATGCCGGTACGTGGCGAGATCCTGCAGATCGGCAAGGGCCGCGTCGTCAAGGAAGGCTCGAAGGTGGCGCTGCTTTCCTTCGGCACCCGCCTTGCCGACTGCCTGTTTGCAGCAGAGGATCTGGATGCCGCCGGCCTTTCGACGACGGTTGCCGACGCGCGCTTTGCCAAACCGCTGGATCACGAACTGATCCGCCAGCTTGCCCGCCACCACGAAATCCTGATCACAGTCGAGGAAGGTGCAGTCGGCGGCTTCGGCAGCCAGGTCATGCAGTTCCTGGCGATGGACGGTCTCCTCGACAACGGCCTGAAGATCCGATCGCTTGTCATGCCCGACGTATGGATGGAACAGGCAAAGCCGGAAGTGATGAACGCCCACGCCGGGCTGGATCGTGCGGGGATCGTTTCGACGGTCTTCAAGGCGCTTGGCCGCGGCCTGGCTGTCGGCGTCGCAGGCTAAATTCCTGCATCTTTGTTGGCGTGAAATGGCGGCCTGAAGCGCAGGCCGTCTGTGCTTTGCACCGCATTGACGACATGCAAATTTCTCTTTAGCTGTAACGACCATGAAAATCGCAATGGTTCTCATCGTGGTGACAGAGCGCATGGGCGGGATGGTTTAGCCGTCCGGCGAAAGCACCCATGCGCGGTAAGCAGGCTCCTGGCGGGGCCTTTTTTTATGCCTGAAGTTCAGCGCGCCTCGTCAGACTTTCGCGATCTCCCACCGAAAAGACGGACCAAAGCCATGACGGGCGACACTCTCATTGACACTTCGAGCACACAAACGACCGGCACAACGGTTGTCCCTTCCACTGCTGGCCCGCCGCGGCTAGCGACCCTCATCCTTCTCTCGGCGCTCGCGGTGCTGCCGGTAAATACGATCTTGCCGTCGCTGCCGCATATTGCCGCTGCGTTCCGAGCCGACTTCGCACTCGTCAACCTCGCGGTTGCCGGCTACGCTATCGCCACCGCCCTGACGAACCTCCTCGCAGGCGCAATCTCGGATCGATACGGGCGCAGGCCCGTCGCATTGATTGCGATTTCCATATTCATTGTCGCTTCTGTTGGCTGCGCGCTCGCGACCGATATTGGCGTCTTCCTTCTATTTCGGGCGATGCAAGCGTCCATAGCGGCCTGCTTCTCCATCGCTCTCATCGTCATCAAGGAAACGTCAGCCGAACGCAAAGCGGCGAGCAAATTTGGCTATCTCGCCATGGGATGGGCGATCGCACCGATGCTCGGTCCTCTGTTCGGCGGGCTTCTGGACGAGTTGTTCGGATGGCGGGCAATCTTCCTCGTCTTTGCGATCCTTGGTACGGCTGCCCTCGCTTTGTCCATACGCGAGCTGAAAGAGACTGCCGTGCTCTCGTCCCGAGCAACGGCGAACTACCTTGCCTCATATGGCCAGCTACTGCGTTCGGCACGGTTCTGGACTTACACGCTGTGCATGACCTTCTCCATGGGCACACTTTATATCTTCCTCGGAGGAGCCCCGTTGGCGATCGGCAGATCGCTCGATGGCTCAACTGCGACACTGGGCTTCTACATGGGAATGATCCCAGCAGGCTTCATCCTGGGCAGCTATCTGGCTGGCCGCTATGCCTCGAGACTTTCCCTCGGCACTATGCTTGTTCTCGCGCGTCTGTTGGCATGCGTGGGGCTGTTGGCCGGCCTGATCCTGTCAATGTCGGGAAATACCCACGTCCTGGCGTTCTTTGGACCTTGCGTGTTCATCGGCATCAGCAACGGGTTGACCATGCCTGCCGCCAACACCGGCGTTCTTTCGGCGAATGCCGAACTTGCTGGAACTGCCGCGGGGCTGGCTGCCGCAATGTCGATCGCCGGTGGAGCGCTTGTCGTCTCGGTTGCCGGCGTGTTTGTCGCGCAGTCAGCGACAATCCAGGCGCTGTTCGCAACGATGCTGATATCGGCGTCGCTCGCATTGTTGGCGGCACTCTGCGCATCTCTTCTGGATCGGCGTATTGCTCAGCCAATAGCCTAGCAGACACGGCCGGTCGGCTAGACGGTGAGCGTGTCGCGGGGTGTATATTCCACCCAATTGGAAAGGGCGACCCGATTGGAGCGCCCTTTCTTATTCGTTCAATGATGAGCCCGTGTCTCAGAACTCGGTCCAGTCTTCCTTGACGGCTGCGGCGGTAGCGGCCTGGCCCCCGAAGGCGCTGGCGACACGATTGTTCAAGGCGCGGGCCGGAGAGGCAACCGGACGCGATGCCGGGCGGGCCGAAGCTGCGCGGGGGGTTGCGGCGACGACATTGTTGCCGAGATTGAACTGCCGCAACAGATCATCGAGCGCGCCGGCCTCCTGAGCGAGCGAATGGCTGGCCGCCGTCTGCTCCTCGACCATCGCAGCATTCTGCTGCGTGCCCTGATCCATGTTATTGACCGCAGTGTTGATCTCCTGCAGACCGATCGACTGTTCGCGGGTCGCGGTGACGATGGCGCCGACGTGCTTGTTGATTTCCTGGACGGCGCCGACGATCTCGGCCAGCGCCTTGCCGGTTTCATCGACCAGCGAGACGCCGGCATTGACCTGTGTGCCCGACGTGTTGATCAGCACCTTGATTTCCTTGGCCGCATTTGCCGAGCGCTGCGCCAGTTCGCGCACTTCCTGCGCGACGACGGCAAATCCCTTGCCCGCCTCACCCGCACGTGCCGCTTCGACGCCTGCATTCAGCGCCAAGAGGTTAGTCTGGAAGGCGATGTCGTCGATCACACCGATGATATTGCTGATCTCACCGGAGGACTTTTCGATCTCCTGCATCGCAGAGACGGCCTTGCGGACGACATCACCGGACTTCTCGGCGCCGAGACGCGTGCGCTCGACCAGCTGGCCGACATCCTCGGCGCGCTTGGCGGAGTCGCGAACGGTGGTTGTGACCTCTTCGAGGGCTGCTGCAGTTTCCTCGACGGCAGCCGCCTGCTGCTCGGTCCGACGTGCGAGATCGTCGGCAGCCGAGCGGATTTCGCCAGCGCCGGCATTGATTGCGGAAGCATTGCGGCCGACGGATTGAAGAGCAGCCTGCAGCTTCTCGACGGCGTTGTTGAAGTCGCTGCGCAGGCGATCGAATTGCGATGCGAAGGGCGTCGTGATGCGAACGGCGACGTTGCCGTTGGCGAGATCCGACAGACCTCCTGCGAGGCCTTCGATGGCAAAGCGAAGTTCTGTTTCCTCGCGGGCCTTCTGTTCGTCGCCCGTCTGACGCTGACGCTCGGCGTCGCTACGCATGCGGTCTGTTTCGCCGGAGAGGCGAAGCTTCTCGATTGCCGCATCCTTGAAAACGAGAACCGACTTGGCCATGCGGCCGACTTCGTCCTGCCGGTCCAAGGCCGGAACGTCGATGTTGTTCTCTCCGCCGGCAAGGCGTCCCATCGCCGAGGTCATGCCGACGATCGGGCGGACGATGCTGCGCGACAGCATCCAGGCAAGAAGGACGGCGGCAAAAGCGGCAGCAATGCCGCCGGTCAGCAGCGTGGCACGGAGATCGCTGCTGGCATCTGCCTGCAGAGCCGCAAGCGCGTTCGACTCGTCGCGCGCAGCAGCCTTGATCTTGGCGGACGCCTGACGGAACCCGTCGAGTTGGCCCTTTGTTTCGTTGACGCCGATCTTGACGATCTGGTCGATCGGCATGTCGGTCTCCTTGCGAGCCTTGGACTGCGGTTCGGCAAGTTCGTGGAAATAGAGATCGGCGGCCTTCTGCATACCGTCGATCTGCTGGACGAAATCACCATTGCCGGCTGCGGTTTCGCGTGCAGCGGCGATCGCCTTCAGCATGCGCTCGCGGTTGGCAAAGATGTCACCATAGGTGCTGTCGCTACGGAACAGCAGGAAGCCGCGCAGGTTGACCGCCTGTTCGAGCATGGCCTGCAGCGCGTCGTCGATCTGGTTGACGAGACGCTCGGACTTCTTCTGCTGCTCGGAGGCGGCCGCAACGGCGCCTGCTTTCGAGTAGACAAAGGCGGAAACGGACAGAAAGATAAGGATCAGCACTGCGAATGTCGCAGCGAGCTTACCGTTCAAGGACATGCTTCTAGCAAACATCAGTCAATCTCTCCTGGCGGCCTGCGGCCATGGCGACGTCGGGCATGCCAATGCATGCTCAAAAAATTCGGATAGCGAACATGATCAGCAAATGGGAGGAAGCCATCATGGCGGGAAGCAGCTTCGGCGAGCCGCTGCAATCTGCCTGACCCTATGTCGGCAGACTTTAAATTTGTTTAAGTTCGTGCGACGCAGTATCGTCGCAATGACCCGAACCCATTCTCAACTTTAAATGTGCATTTCTGGCCTTCACTTTTCTTGCCTGAGGTGTAGGATGACACATCCTCAGAAAGGGAGGGATGCCCATGCGTGTTGTTATTAGCGCACTCGCAACGACGCTCGCGATTTGCAGTCCCGCGGCAGCCGCCGAAAAGATGACCGGCAAGGAACTGACTGCGCTTCTTGGTCAAGGCAAGGAGCTGATGTTGGGCGGTCCCGGCAAAGGATACCAGGGCAGCCTTACGCTCGACGCCAACGGGACAGCAATGGGACAAGTAAAGCTCGACAGCGGCCAAGTGATTCCGATCGAAGGCGTCTGGGCAGTCAAGAAGGACAAATTCTGTCGAACCTGGAAGGGTGGCCGCGACGCCGGCAAGGAAATCTGCGAGACGTGGGTCAAAACTGGACCGAAGTCAGTCGAAGTAATAGTCGGCAAGAGAGATCTCGGGACGAATTCTTGGAACTAGGCCTCGCGCCCACTTGCAACAAAAGGCTTGCAACCGATGGCGTTGCCCGTCATGGACAGCGCATGTCAGATCAGAACACGCAACGCCTTGACCAGCTTCTCGTCAGCCTTGGTCTCTTCGCCAGCCGTTCCCGCGCGCGCGATGCCGTGCAGCGCGGCACCGTCAAAGTCGGTGGCAAGGTTGTGACCAAGGCCGGCGCGCTGTTTGGCGAAGATGCCGCAATCCAGATCGATGATCCGGCGCAGGAATATGTCTCGCGCGCAGCGTTGAAGCTCGCCGCCGCGCTGGATCATTTCAAGCTCGATCCGTCGGGGCATCGCTGTCTCGATGTCGGCGCTTCGACCGGCGGCTTCACGGAAGTCCTGCTGGCGCGCGGTGCGGCGCAGGTCACCGCGATCGACGTCGGGCATGGCCAGATGCATCCGCGCATATCGAACGATCCCCGTGTGACCAACATCGAGGGTCTGAACGCGCGCAACCTGACGGCCGAGGACATCGGGCACCCGATCACCTTCATTGTGTCGGACGTCTCCTTTATCTCTCTGAAACTGGCGCTGGCCCCTGCCCTTGATCTTGCGGAAGCGGGAGCTGTCGCCGCTCTCCTCGTCAAGCCGCAGTTCGAGGCCGGGCGCGATGCGATCGGCAAGGGCGGGCTTCTCAAGGATCCGTCGTCTGCGCCTGATGTCGCAGCCGAACTCGAGCATTGGTTCGTCGAGGACATGGGCTGGGACAGCCTCGGACTGATCCCCTCCCCCATTGCCGGCGGCGACGGCAACCAGGAATTTCTACTCGCAGGAACAAAACCGTGAGCACGCAAACAGTTACGATCGAAAAGCTCGGCGCCCAAGGCGACGGGATCGTGCATGCAGACGGTGGGCCGATCTACGTGCCCTTCACCCTGCCGGGTGAAACCGTCGCCATTGCGCGGATCAAGACCCATGGCACGCTGATGTCCATCTCGGACCCATCAGCTGATCGCCAAGACCCACCTTGCCGGCATTTCGGACCCGACGGCGTGAACGGCACCTGCGGCGGCTGCAGCCTGCAGCACATGAATGATGCGGCCTACCGCAGCTTCAAGCGTCAGCTGGTTGTCGATGCGCTGAAATCGAAGGGACTGACGCCCGACGTCGCCGACCTCGTCGCCGCTCATCCCGGCGAGCGCCGGCGCGTGGTCTTCGCCGCGCGGCGGACCGAGAAGGACATGCTGATCGGCTTCAATCAGGCCGAAAGCCACCACATCGTCGCCATCGAGGAATGTCCCATCTCGTCGGCGGGCATCATTGCCAGGCTGCCGGCGATCACGGCGATTGGTGCGGCGCTGGCCAATAGCGCGGAAGCGTTCCGCATTGCCGTATTGGAGACCTTGTCGGGCCTCGATCTTGCGGTCGACGGCATCAAGAAGCTCTCAGACCAGCAGCGTCGCAAGGCAATCGAGACGGTGCTTTCCTTGCGTGGCATCGCCCGCGTCTCGCTCAATGGCGAGATTCTCGTCGAACCATCCAAGCCGCTCGTCGATTTCGGCGGCGTCAATGTCGTTCCTCCGCCCGGCAGTTTCACGCAGGCGACCAAGCCGGCGGAAGACGCAATGGCGCAAGTCGTTCTGGCACATGTCGGCAAGGCGAAGCGCATCGCTGATCTCTTTGCCGGTGCAGGCACATTTTCGCTCCGCCTTGCCCGGGTCGGTCGCGTGCACGCGGTCGAGAGCGAGGATAAACCTCTCGCAGCGCTTGATCATGCCGCCCGCAACGCGCAGGGCCTGAAACCGGTTAGCGTCGAAAAACGGGACCTTTTCCGCCGGCCGTTGATGACATCCGAGCTGAAGGTCTACGATGCCGTGGTCTTCGATCCGCCGCGTGCCGGGGCAGAGTTTCAATGCAAGGAATTGGCGCGGTCGAACGTTAAGAAAGTCGTGGCCGTCAGCTGCAATCCGCTGACGCTCGCCCGCGATCTCGCTCTGCTCGTGGAGGGAGGCTATCGCATTACCGGTGTGACGCCGATCGATCAGTTCCTGTGGACGCCGCACGTCGAAGTCGTGGCGACGCTGGAAAAGTAGAAGCGGTCTTCCAAACCAAAAACGCCCGCGACAAGCGCGGGCGTTCGTTCCGACTTGATGCATCGGTCACAAATCAGGCGGCGCGACGGCCGTATGATGCTGCAGTCTGCGATGCGGTCTGCAGGTTGAACTGGCTAAGCAACTGCATCAGCTTGGCAGCTTCTTGCGCCAGCCCATGGCTCGCTGCCGTCTGCTCCTCGACCATGGCGGCATTCTGCTGCGTCCCCTGGTCCATCGTGTTAACCGCTGTGTTGATCTCGGCAAGGCCGATCGATTGCTCTCGAGTTGCCGTGACGATCGCGTCGACGTGACGGCTGATTTCCTGAACCTGGCCGACGATCGCCTCGAGCGCCTTGCCGGTATTGCCGACCAGCGTCACGCCGGAACGAACCTGTGCGTTCGATGCGGTGATCAGGCTTTCGATTTCCTTCGCGGCCTGAGCCGAACGCTGCGCCAGTTCGCGCACTTCCTGTGCCACGACGGCGAAGCCCTTGCCAGCTTCACCGGCACGCGCAGCCTCTACGCCGGCGTTCAGTGCCAGAAGGTTCGTCTGGAAGGCGATGTCGTCGATGACACTGATGATATTGGAGATTTTTTCGGAAGACTGTTCGATCTCGGTCATCGCCGAAACCGCCTTGCGGACGATGTTGCCCGACTCTTCGGCGCCCGAGCGCGCACGAGTGACAAGCGTGCCGGCCTCCTCAGCGCGCCGCGCCGTGTCCTTGACCGTCGTCGTAATCTCCTCGAGTGCGGCTGCCGTTTCCTCGATGGAGGCAGCCTGCTGCTCTGTGCGCCGGGCAAGACCGTCCGCGGCCGTGCGGATTTCTCCGGCGCCCGCATCAATCGCATGAGCATTGTCGCCGACCTCCTGAAGGACGGCCCGCAACTTGGCGACGGAGGCATTGAAATCGCTGCGCAGCCGATCAAGGTGATCGGCAAATGGTGTCTCGATCGTCCGAGTGAGATCGCCTTCCGAGAGCGCCCCCAGCGCTTCGGCAAGCGCACCCACGGCATGCTGGATTTCCGACGCTTCGCGGGCCTTCGAGGCTTCGTTGCGAGAACGCTCCTGCTGAGCTTGCTCTCGGGTATGGTCTGCGCTGCGTTCGAGGTCGAGGCGTGCGAAGGAGTTGTCGCGGAAGACTGCAACGGCAGCCGCCATGTCGCCAATCTCATCCTTGCGCCCAGCATAAGGGACGGCGGTGTCGAGATCGCCGTCTGCCAGACGCGCCATGCGGGCTGCGATCGTCGAGATCGGCCGCGAAATGCGCTTCCACGCGAGGAAGGCAGCAGCGACGGCGACGGCGAGCGCGACGACGAGACCACCGACGATCGACAGGACGCCTGCGTTATAATTGCCAGCTGCGGCAGCGAGCGCCGCATCGGTCGACTGCCGGTCCTTTGCGAGCATTCCGTCGACGAGGGTCTGAATGTTGTTCGCCGACATCGAAAGCTCCCCGCGATAGAGGCTGTTTGCCTGGCTGCGCTTGCTGTCGAGCGCCAGCGCGATGATCTTGTCGGCGAGCGCAGCATCGTTGGCGAGCGCCTTCTGCAGCCGGGAGAAGTTCTGGCTCATGTAGTCGCTCTTCGGCTGCTTTTCGAAGGCGTCGATGGCTGTGGCGAGGCGCTGACGGCGGGTCTTCAGCGTCGTCTCGGCGTTACGGAAGTCCGTCTTGCCCGTTGCAAGGAGATAGTCGGCGTAGCTACGGCGAACGTCGTTCAGCATCGTGACGATCGCGTAGAGCCGCTCCGTGTTGGGGATGTTCTGCGCGCCGATCTGCTGGGTGTTCGCCTCCAGATTGGTCAAGGAGAAGGCCGCGATCGCACCCTGTACCAAGGCAATGAAAACAAGAGACAGAAAGAGTAGTGGAAGGAGCGTTTTTATCTTCAGTTTGGACATATGGGCGGTCTCATACGGCTAAAGTGACAAGGCGCAACCGATCAGGATCGATCGCCCGCCCAGTCACTCGCCTTGATGGTGTCGGGGAGAACGGTACGGACGATATCCGTCCTGCGTCATGCATTGGATCTCACTAGAGACGACGATCCGTAAGATTTGATTAAAAGTAGTACTTTTAATCATCGTCGGCAGCGGTCAGCGTGGCTTGCGAAGGGGTGGTTGCTCGCGGTCTCCAAAAACGCCCGCGACAAGCGCGGGCGTTCTGATTTCACCGGACAGATATCCATCAAGCGGCGCGACGGCTGAAGGCCCCGGCCTGCGACGCGGCCTGCAGGTTGAACTGGCCAAGCAACTGCATCAGCTTGACCGCCTCCTGCGCCAGCCCGTGGCTTGCTGCCGTCTGTTCCTCGACCATGGCGGCATTCTGCTGCGTGCCCTGATCCATCGTGTTGACCGCCGTATTGATCTCGGCAAGCCCGGTCGATTGCTCGCGGGTTGCCGTGACGATCGCGTCGACGTGGCGGCTGATTTCCTGAACCTGGCCGACGATTTCTTCCAGCGCCTTACCCGTATCCCCGACCAAGGTGACGCCCGAGCGAACCTGTGCATTCGACGCTGTGATGAGGCCTTCAATCTCTTTCGCAGCCTGAGCCGAGCGCTGTGCCAATTCGCGCACTTCCTGAGCCACGACAGCAAAGCCCTTGCCGGCTTCACCTGCACGGGCTGCTTCGACGCCGGCGTTCAGCGCCAACAGGTTGGTCTGGAAGGCAATATCATCGATGACGCCGATGATGTTGGCGATCTTCTGCGACGACTGCTCGATCTCGGTCATTGCCGAAACGGCCTTGCGAACGATGTTGCCGGACCCTTCGGCGCCGAAGCGCGTGCGGGAGTCGAGTGTCCCGGCCTCCTCTGCACGACGAGCCGTGTCCTTGACCGTCGTCGTGATCTCCTCCAGTGCCGCTGCCGTTTCCTCGACCGAGGCTGCCTGCTGCTCGGTGCGTCGGGCAAGGCCGTCCGCAGCCGTGCGGATTTCGCTTGCGCCTGCATCGATGGCATGGGCGTTGTTGCCCACGGCATGCAGGGCGCCGTGGAGCTTGCTGACTGCGCTATTGAAGTCATCGCGAAGGCGGTCGAGATGCGACGCAAACGGCGTCTCGATGCGGTGAGCAAGGTTGCCGTCCGACAGCGCACCTAGGGCGCTTGCAAGCGCGTCGACGGCGTGGCGGATCTCTGTTGCTTCGCGGCTCTTCTGCTGCTCACGTTCCTGGCGCTCGCGCTCGGTGAGTGCGCGGCCGCTCTCTGCCTCGCCCTCCAGGCGCTCGCGGTCAATCGCGTTCTTCTTGAAGACGCCAACGGCCTCGGCCATCGAACCTATCTGGTCGCGGCGCTGCTCGCCGGGAACGACGACCGATAGATCGCCGGCAGCGAGCTTTTGCATCGCAGCAGTCATGTCGGTCACCGGACGGATCACGAGGCCATGCAGCAGCCAGGCCATGGCGGCAATCATCAGACCGACGGCAAGGATCGTGGCAACGGTTGCGGCAATGCGGAACTCGTTCAGCGACGCGAAGGCCGCACCGCTGTCGACGACGAAACCGAGATACCATTCGACCGACGGCAGACCGGCGACGGGCATGAAGCTGACGAGGACGTCCTTGCCGGCAAACTGCGTCGAAGCCAGCCCTGCCTTGATCGCCGGCGTCTGAGACGGGAAAGCGTCGGCGATCGTCTTTGTCACCAGCTTCGCGTCCGGATGGATCAGGATCTGCCCGCTCTTGTTGACGAGGAAGGCTGTGCCTTTGCCGCCTAGGTCGATCTCCTTGATCATGTCCACCATGGTCTTCAGCGAGAAGTCGCTGCCGACGACGCCGGCCAACTTGCCGTCGCGTTTGACCGGAATGGCTGCGCTGATGATGAGGTCACCGCTCGACGCGTCGTTGTAGGGTTCGGTCAAGACAGGAGCATCGGCCTTGACGGCATCCTGATACCATGGACGCTTGCGCGGATCGTAGTCGGCTGGCAGCGGAAGATCCGGCCAGGACGTGAAGACGCCCTGCTCATCGCCGAGATAGGTGCTGACGAACTGGCTGCTAAGGACATCGTTCTGCAGCACTCCCTTGACGCCCGGCTGGTCAGAAGTGCGGCCGATGGCGTTTGCAACCATTGCCGTCAGCGTCACACGGCCGTTCATCCAGTTGGCCAGGCTATTGGCGGCCTGCTCGCCGGAAGAGCTGATGTTGGCTTCGATCGCGGCCGTCGCGGTGCTTCGCTCGACGGAATTGATGTAATAGGAAAAGGCGGCGAAAGCCCCGAGAACAACGGCGGACGCGGCAACGAGGATGCGCGTCATCAGATTCGTCTTGTTTTTCAAGGATTATTTCCTTTCGGGAGCAGTCCGCGCAGTGCTTGACGAACACGGGCCACTCGATGCGGCGGGCTAAGGGCAAAGCGGGACAAAGCGCCTCATGCGCCCGGACGACCGCGACATCGCGCGCCGTCATGCCCCTCATATTAGAGGGGCGTTTAAAACAGGCTTAAAATTTGACGAAGTTCAAATATTTCCACGTCAACGGCGCATGAAGGCTTCGAAGGCGGCCCTCGCTTCGGCGCTATGCAGGCGATCGAAGAAATGGCGGGCCTCATCATCGATGCGGGCAATAACCTCATCGCGGTCGCCGCGGATCAGGTTGCGCGCGATCTTCAGCGCTTCCGGCGGCTTGGCCGCGAGCTTGGCGGCGGTGTCGAGTGTCGTGGATTCGACCTCATCGGGCGCGCAGACCTTCCAGACAAGTCCCGCTTCCCGTGCTTCCTCGCCGGAGAACCCCTCGCCGGCTGCCAGCAGCGCGAAGGCGCGCTGCTGTCCCATGATGCGCGGCGCAAGCAGGCTGGACGCCGCCTCCGGAACGAGCGCCAGATCGACGAACGGTGTCCGAAATTGGCTGCGCGCAGAAGCGATGGTCAGGTCGCAATGCATATGCATGGTGGTTCCAATGCCGATCGCCAACCCGTCCACGCCGGAGACGATCGGTTTTTCAGAGCGGACCATGGCATAGAGGAACTCGACGATCTCCCGCGGCATGGCGCCCCCCATGGCCGCGGCCAGGAAATCACCCAGGTCGTTGCCTGCGGAAAAGCAGCCTTTTGTGCCGAGAAAGGCAGTCGCCCGGATCGCCGTGTCGCCATCGGCGGCGATCAGCGCGTCCGTCATCGTCCGATACATCGCACGGGTGATCGCATTCTTCTTTTCCGGCCTGTTGAAACGGATGATCTGGATGCCGGCATGGGCTGCATCCTGCTCGACGATGACGTGCTCTGTCATGATGGTCCCTCAGGCGAGAACGATTTTGGCGGCCGCAAGGCTTGCAGCACCTGTGATGACGCAGTCCTTCAGCGCCGTAACTTCTGAAAGAAGATTCTCCGCAGCAAAGCGGCAGAGCGCGATGCGGCCCCCAGTGCGACCGTCCGGTGCCTGCACGAGCCCGCCCTTGGCGAGGTAGCAACCGGTCAGGACAAGGCCGAAAAGGCGCTGATAGGGTGTGGCGCCGGCCAGTGCCTCGGTCGTCTTGCCATCGCGGACCTGCGCCAGCAGCCAGTCTGTCGCTTCCCCGAGGTCGGTAATGGCTGCGTCGAGCCGGTTTGCCGTCGCGCCAAAGCCATCGAGGTTGGAATGGCGGACCTGATCGGCGATCTGTTTCAGCTCAGCGATGAACCCGTGCACCTGCTCGCCATTCGCTAGCGTCAATTTGCGGGTGACGAGATCGATTGCCTGGATGCCGTTCGTGCCCTCGTAAATCGGTGCGATGCGCGCATCGCGCAGGTAACGCGCAGCGCCCGTTTCCTCGATGAAGCCCATGCCGCCGTGGACCTGAATGCCGAGCGAGGCAACGTCGACGCCGACATCGGTGGAAAAGGACTTGGCGATCGGTGTCAGCAGCGCAGCGCGTTCCTGCCAATGCTGTAGGCGGTCTGCTGCGCGATGCGACATGTCGATGGCATGCGCGCAGGCGTAGGAAATCGCCCGTGCGCCCTGTGTCAGCGCCTTCATGGTCAGGAGCATGCGGGTGACATCGGGATGCTCGATGATCGGGCTCATCCCGCCGCCCGTCCAGCGCGGCGCCTTGCCCTGGGTGCGCTCCTTCGCATAGGCCGTTGCCTTCTGCGTCGCCGCCTCGGCGATCGCAACGCCCTGCATGCCGACGGCAAGGCGGGCGTTGTTCATCATCGTGAACATGCAGGCCAGGCCCTTGCTCTCCTCGCCGACCAGCCAGCCGATCGCACCCTGCTCCTCGCCAAACTTGCCGTCACCATAGATCATGGTGCATGTGGGCGAGGCGTGGATGCCGAGCTTGTGCTCCAGCGAATGCGCAAACAGATCGTTGCGGGCACCGAGCGATCCGTCCGGATTGACGAGGAATTTCGGCACCAGGAACAGCGAGATCCCGCGCGTTCCGGCCGGTGCATCTGGCAGGCGGGCGAGCACCAAGTGAACGATGTTGTCGGCGGCGTCGTGTTCGCCCCAGGTGATGAAGATCTTCTGGCCGAAGATGCGGTAGGTGCCGTCATCGCGGCGTTCGGCGCGCGTCTTGAGCACACCGAGGTCAGAGCCGGCATGCGGCTCCGTCAGGTTCATCGTGCCGGTCCATTCGCCGGAGACAAGTTTTGCGAGGTAGGTACTCTTGAGTTCGTCCGAAGCATGGCTATTGATGGCCTCGATCGCCCCCATAGTGAGCGTCGGGCAGAGCGCGAATGCCATCGAACCGGAGTTCCACATTTCGAGCGCGGCGACATTCAACATATGGGGCAGCCCCTGCCCGCCGAACTCCTCAGGTGCGGTCAGGCCATTCCAGCCGCCAGCGATCCAGTTCTTATAGAGATTCCGCCAACCGTCGGGCGTCACCACCTTGCCATCGACAAGGCGCGAACCCTGACGGTCGCCGATCTCGGCGAGCGGCGCCACTTCGTCCGTGGCGAATCGTCCGGCTTCATGAAGGATGGCATCGACGAGATCCTCGCCGAGATCACCGAGCAAGCCGGCCTCGATTGCGCTCCCCAAGCCGGCAACATGCTTCAGCGTGAACGCGATCTCCTCGACGGGCGCCTTGTACATTCATGATCTCCTCGCATCGCAATCCGTCGAGCGACAACGCCCTCCGGCACCTCCACGGGCAGAGCTAATTGATTTTTACGTAAACGTCAATTTCAAACTTTCCCTCTAAAAGTGGCGGAAGGACGAGTTCTCTTCGTTATTACGCACTTGCACAAACAACCGTCATAGAGAATCTCTAAGGACACAGACCGCCATCGCAAGAGGACCGGCGCATTATGGATACTTTGCCCGCCAACATACCGGGACTCGTGTGGGCCTACCGCTTTCCGCAGGACGGCGGCAAGGCGACTCGCCTTGCAAACAGCGCGCCGCAAGCCGAACTGACGAACGGCGGCGGCTTCTATTGGCTGCATCTCAGTCTTGCCGATGCCCGGGTACCCGGCCTGCTCGACAGCATCGAGGGGCTGAACGACGATGCGAAGGCGGCACTGATCACCCGCGACACGCATGCCGCAATTACCGTTGACGAACAAATGCTCTACGGCACGCTTGTCGATTGCCAACGCGAGTTTGATCACGAGACCGCCGATCTCGGCTGGCTGCATTTTGCCATATCCGATCGCTTCATCATCACCACACGGCTGCAGCCGCTACGCAGCGTCGAACGCGCTCGCGCGCTCGTCGAGAAGAACCCGGCAAAGTTCGAACGGCCCGTCGACTTGTTCGAGACCCTGATGATCGAATTCCAGCGGACGCTGATCTCCATCGTCATGGAGATGACCGACGAGCTCAATGTTATCGAGGACTTCGTTTATGACACGACGCCTCGCGACGAGCGTCGGCGGCTGGCGCCAGTCAGGCGCACGGTCGTCAAGCTCCACCGACATCTGCGAACAGTGCTCGCTTTGATGCGGCGTGCGGCCGCCTCGCATGATGACGAAATGCCCTTCGGCTTCGAGGACGTCGCCGGACGACTGACAGGCCGCCTTGAAACGGTCGATCACGACATTTACGCGCTGCAGGACCGCGCGCGGCTGCTGCATGAGGAGATCGACTCGAAACTGTCCTCCGAGACGAACCGACACCTCTACATTCTATCGATCATGACCGCCTTCCTGCTGCCGCCGACCCTGGTGACGGGGTTCTTCGGCATGAATACGGCCAACCTGCCTTTTGCGGAAGGGAGCGGCGGCACGGAATATGCCGTTGCCCTCATCATCGCGTCGATCCTGTTGGCATGGTGGCTGCTGAAGCGCGTTCGCATCCTCTGAATGGAAAAACCCGGCATTTCTGCCGGGCCTGCATTTCTGCTGGGCGTTGAGACGTAAGCCAGTTTCCCTCAGTCGTACGGTGAAACGCACTGCTGGCGCGGGCCGTTGTAGGGCTGGAAGGTATTGTCGTAGGCGCGATAGGAGCGATAGCGCGCTTCGCACCGGGCCACATGGCCCGACCCAAGCGGGGCCGCCGGCGCAGGAGCGACATAGGTCGGCTGCGAGGCGATGGCGCCGCCAATGACCGCGCCGGCTCCGAAGGCAGCGAGCGGGAACCAGTATCCGTTGTAGTAGCGGTAGCCACTTCGATAAGAGGGATAGCCGCGATAACCACCATACCAGCCAGGACGATAGGCTGGGCGATACCTTGGATAATAACCAGGGCGATAGCCGGGATAGTAGCCAGGCCGATATCCCGGGCGATAACCGGGAGGGCGGCAATAGGGACCACGGCAATATTGGACGTTCTGGACGTCACCAGACTTTTCGACATGCGGCAGGGCCGGCATCTGCATCGCCTGCGAGGGCGTAAAGCCACTTGCCAACGTGACGAAGGAAACGGCGGCAATCGCTATCTTCTTAAAAAATCCCGTCATGGAAACTCCATTCCCAGGTTGGAATATGCGCGCACGAGAACGCGAAGGCTATGAAAACGTTCCAATGATCCGTTTTCATGCCGTTCTCGCGACTTTCCGTTTTTAAGCGATCGCGGATTAACCCGACATTAACCGACTTTCACCAGGCTCTTTCCATGAAGCAATCCTGGAGAAATCTTCTGCTTCGCCTGGTGGTTCCAGCGCTTGCCGCCGGCGCTGTCACTCAGGCTGCGGCAACCGACACTCTCCCCTGGAAGAATCCCAACAACGCGCTCGTCGTCGACGCCTACGAATTGAATACGATCGATTGGGATTCTCTGCTTTCTGACAAGCGCATAACCGCCTTCATCTCGAAGGCCTCTGACGGACTTCCGGAGAGCTTCTCCTGCACCGGCGAACATGCCGGGGACACGGTTGCGCACTGCAAGACCATGTGGCGCAAATACGCGGTGAGCCGCGAACTCTTCCAGACGCGGCGGCTTGTTGCAAGGGCGGCCGGCCTGCTGTGGGGCTCCTATCACCTTGCACGGCCGGGCAACCCGGTCGACCAAGCCAACCATTTCCTCGATTACGCCGATCCCAAGGACGACGAGATGATGATCCTCGACCTCGAGGGCATCGATCCGCAGAAGTTCATGTCGCTGGAGGATGCGCAGATATTCGCGGGCCATATCAGGGCGCGGACCGGACGCTATCCAGTTCTTTACACCAATCACAATACCGCCCGCTATATCGCCGCCTACCGCAACGACTATCCGGTGCTGGCGCGGCTGCCGATCTGGTATGCGCGCTACAAGCCCGACGTGAAGGGCGTGTTCCCGATGGGAAACTGGGATAACTCCTGATGTGGCAGTTCTCGTCCGGAACGAACTGCAGCAAGCGCCGGTGCCCTTATCGCGTCCCCGGCACCCTGACCGATATCGATGTCAACGTCGCGCCGATGAACCGGGCCGAGCTCGCAAAGGTGTGGGCTCGGGGCAATCTTCTGCCTGCGCGCGAGCCCGACCCGCCGCTCGTCCTTGCCAAGATAGAGATGGAGCCGCGCCGAAGACCCGCCCAAGGCCCGGCGGCCCCCGTACCGGTTGTGCCGGACCCCATCGTCACCTCCTCGATTCCGCAGAGCGACGTGGGCCGTACCCGTCGCGACTTCTGACGAGCGCTGCGCAAAAAAAGACCCCGCCTCTCGGGAGACGAGGTCACTCGGGAGGTAGGTTTCTCAGGTCAGGCGACGACGGAGAACTTCGCTTGATCGCCTTGCAGGCGATTGACCATGAAGGTTGAGTACCATTCGAGGAATTGCATGACGCCGCCTTCGTGCAGCATCGAATAGGGACCGGGCTCATATGCCGGCGAGTGAATACCGAAGGCATTCTCCTCGACGATGCGGCGGTCCTGGTCGTTGGTTTCGGTCCAGACGTGGGTGAGCTCGGCGAGATCGTAGTCGACGCCTTCGACGGCATCCTTGTGCACAAGCCACTTCGTCGTGACTGCCGTTTCGTTGGCGCTGAGCGGCAGCACGCGGAACGAGATCGCATGGTCGCCGAGAATGTGGTTCCACGTCGTCGGATAATGGAAGAGCAGCATCGTGCCGATGCGATCGATCGTCACGTCGTCTGACAACGACCGCTTGACGGCGCTCTTGCCGGACATGGTGTAGCTCTCGGCGTCCTCGATCAATGGCATGCGGGCCGTGCGGAACTGACCATCGGGCGAAATCTGGAACTTGCTTGGCAATCCTGCCGCCTCGCAGCGTGCCCAGTGACCCGCGATCTCGGGATCGTCAGCGCCGCCATCCGTGCCCGTGACGCTCGGCGCTTCCGGGTAAGTGCGGCAAAGCTCCGGATGGTTGGCCGCGCAGTGATAGCACTCACGGTTGTTCTCCCAGACGAGCTTCCAGTTGCCCTTCTCGATGATCGTGCTCTGGAAGGCCACCTTCGCGTCGCTCAGGTGATGCGGCACCATGTAGGGCGCCACCATGTCGCGGACGGGCTGGAAGTCCGGCGCATTCTGGGCAAGACAGATGAAGATGTAGCCGCCGAAGCTCTCGCAATGAACGGGCTTTAGGCCGTAGCCGGTCTTGTCGAAATCGTCACCCATATGGCGGGCGAAAGCAAGCTTGCCATCGAGGTCGTAGGTCCACTGATGATAGGGGCAAACGAGGCGAACCGAGGAACCGTGCTCCTTCGTGCAGACACGCGAGCCGCGATGGCGACAGCTGTTGTGGAAGGCACGAATGACATTGTCGCGGCCGCGAACGATGACAACAGGGTATTCGCCGATCTGCACCGTGAAATAGGCACCGGCCTTCGGCAGTTCACAGTCGTGGCCCATGAACAGCCAATCGCGATAGTAGATCATTTCCATATCGAGCTTGAAATAATCTTCGTCGATATAGAAGGGCTGCTCGAGGCTGAAGCCTTCCCGCCGGGTCTTGAGTTGCCGCAATACGTTGCTGCGAATATCCATCTGCACATCCTCGTATAGTGGCCCCGCCACTTGGTCGAAGGCGGGAGCCGGAGCTTTGCTCCCTCTCCGTCAGGAGATTTTCTTGAAAGACATTTAAGCATCGCCGGCGCGCGGCGTTTGGTTGTAAAGCGACATCGGCTTCGAAAATGACGACAGGCGGCAAAGGAGTGCGGAATTGAAGACAGCATTCCGCCTCTGCACGCTCTGTTGCTGGCGACCAAGGCAAATTACGACATCGGCGCAACCCAATTCGCAGCTAGGCCTGCGGGCGACTTTGCCGCGACCATCGCGTTTGCGACATGATGGTATTGGTCCATTCCTATGAAGCCGCGATGACCGCTGCGTTTAATATACCATTAAGCATGATTGCCTATCCTTGCGGCATCAAACACGCATGCGGATATCCACCATGGCGAAGCTTCGCTATTTCGACGCCGGTAACAGCATCAATGCCCGCGAGGTCCCGGTCGCCGCGCATTCGGAATTCCTGCGCACTGGAAAGATTACGCGGACCCGCTCGCACTGGCTCGCCGAAGAGCGGCGCTACCTCTCGCATGACGAAGTCGCCGAGAGGACGGGCCGCAAGCTGGAGACGGCCGGCGCCAAGACGCATCAGCATATCAACGGCTTTCACCATTCGATCCAGTTTCCGAAGATGCTCTTCCATCGGACGCTGCAGGACAGCCCGCATCTCGGCTACTGCCACGTGACGGCGGCGCGGACGAAATTCGCCCGTTACCAAGACGTCAGCTGGGCCTTCTACATCGCCAATTTCTACGCCGACATTGGCGACAACGACAATTTCTTCCAGCAGATTGACGTGAAGTATTCGCGCATGTACTTCGCCGTCGCCATCAAGCCGGGCGAGCATACGCCCGAAAAAATGACGATCGACCGCTCGGTGCGGGGCAACGGTTTGCTTTTCCGTACCGACGATCCGCAAATCGCCATCAGGAATGTGCTGTTGCTCGGCGCGCGCAACGAACAACTGCGCGAGATCATTCGTCAACTCTGATCGGGATCATCGGCCAGCTCTGATATTGATCGGATCGCCCGGAAGGCATAAGGACTGCCCGACAGCAATCCGGGCGGCGCATGGCACGATCGATCGATATCACGAAGGACAGGCAGCAGGCTATCGAAGCCGGGTGTGCCGTACTTGGCGAGGGATTCCCGATAGCAATCCCGACGGAGACCGTCTACGGGCTCGCCGCCGATGCCACCAATCCGATCGCGATCGCCCACATTTACGAGACCAAGGGCCGCCCGCGCTTCAACCCGCTCATCTGCCACATGGCCGATCTTGCCATGGCGGAAAGACACGCCGCGTTTGACCCCGTTTCGCGCGCGCTGGCCGAAGCTTTCTGGCCAGGCCCGCTGACGCTCGTGCTACCGCTGAAGCCGGAGAGCGCCATTCATTCGCTCGCAACTGCGGGTCTCGATACCGTCGGCATCCGTGTTCCGAAAGGTTTTGCAGGCGACCTGATCCGCGCCTTCGGGCGACCGCTCGCCGCGCCCAGCGCCAATACGTCAGGCAAGATCAGTGCGACGAGCGCTGCCCATGTCGACGCCGATCTCGGCGAGCGCATCAGGTTGATCCTCGATGCCGGTGCGAGCACCGTCGGTGTCGAGTCCACGATCGTCAAGATCGAGGACGGCAAGCTCAGGCTCCTGCGACCGGGCGGTTTGGCGGCGATTGAGATCGAGCGTGTTGCAGGGCAAAAGCTTCTGAGATCCAAGAAGGCCTCGGCGGCCATCGAGGCGCCGGGAATGCTGGCATCCCATTATGCGCCCGGCGCAACCGTCCGGCTGGACGCAACCCGTGTCGATGCCGGCGAGGCGTTGATTGCCTTCGGCAAGACGTCTGTTGCCGGCGCCGATGACGCCAGAATCGTTCTCAATCTCAGCCAGGACGGAGATCTTGCCGAAGCGGCAGCCAATCTGTTCGATTATATGAAGCGAGCCGATGCCAGCGGCGCCGCGACAATCGCCTTTTCAGCCATCCCCGACGAAGGGCTCGGCGAGGCAATCAACGATCGGCTTCGCCGCGCCGCCGCGCCACGCGAATAAGCAAGAAGGATCAAGGTTTCGATGAGCAGCGTTTCCCCCGAACTTCTCGACCGTTTCGCCGCCATCGTCGGCGAGAAACACGCGCTTCGCAGTGAGGCGGATCTCGCGCCCCATCTGATCGAAAACCGCGGCCTATACCATGGCTCCTCACCTCTCCTTCTCAAGCCTGGCTCTGTCGACGAAGTGTCGGCGATCCTGACGCTCGCAACCGAGACCGGAACTGCGGTCGTGCCTCAGACTGGCAATACCGGCCTCGTCGGCGGCCAGACGCCGCGCGAGGGCAAATCTGATATCATCATCTCGCTCGAACGCATGAACAAGATCCGCGATGTCGATCCGGTTGCCAATGTCATAGTCGCTGATGGCGGTGCGATCCTCGCAGATGTGCAGAAGGCAGCAGAGACGCACGGCAGGCTGTTTCCACTGTCCCTCGGCTCCGAAGGCTCATGCCGGATCGGCGGCAATCTCTCAACGAATGCCGGCGGCACGGCCGTGCTTGCCTATGGCAACATGCGACATCTCTGCCTCGGCCTCGAAGTCGTGCTGCCCTCCGGCGAAATCTGGAACGGCCTGCGTCGACTGAAGAAGGACAACACCGGCTACGATCTACGCGACCTGTTCATCGGCGCGGAAGGCACGCTCGGCATCATCACCGGCGCGGTGCTGAAGCTGTTTCCGCAACCGCTTGGAAAACAGGTCGCGTTCGCGGGTGTTAATTCGGTCGAGGATGCCCTTTCGTTCTTCAACCTTGCTTCCAGCCTTTGCGGCACCTCCCTGACAGGCTTCGAGCTGATGCCGCGCTTCGGCGTCGAGATTACCGCCCGCAACATCGAAGGCGTGCGTGATCCACTGGAATCGGCTCACCCCTGGTATGTGCTCGTCGATATTTCGACGTCCGATTCGGCCGAGACTGCCGAGCGCATGATGATGGCGCTGCTCGAGCAGGGTTTCGAGGCCGGGCTGGTTCAGGACGCTGCAATCGCATCGTCGGTCGCGCAGCAGAAGGCGCTCTGGCATATGCGTGAGAGCATGTCGGACGCCCAAAAGCCGGAAGGCGGATCGATCAAGCACGACGTTTCCGTGCCGGTTTTGGCGATCCCGGCCTTCATGCGCGAGGCCAGGGATGCGGTCATGGCCGCCATGCCCGGCGCCCGCATCTGCGCCTTTGGCCACATGGGCGACGGCAATATCCACTACAACATTTCCCAGCCGGTCGGCGCGGACAAGCAGGCGTTTGTGGCGCGCTGGCGCGATATGAACCACATCGTCCATGGCTTCGTACTGGCGCATGGCGGGTCGATTTCCGCAGAGCATGGGATCGGTCAGCTGAAGCGCGATGAACTGGCCTCGATCCGGCCGGCGATCGAAATGGACCTGATGCGCAGGATTAAGCGTGCCTTCGACCCGGCTGGCATCATGAACCCCGGCAAGGTCGTCAGCCTCGACCAGACGTTGCCGACGAACTAGCTGCTCGTGCCGCCGTTGGTCAGGAGCTGCAGCGCCGGCGAACTGTTGGTATTGTTGGCGAGATCGTACATCGCGGTGAACCGCCGCAGCAGCTTGTCCACCTTCTTCGAGTCTTGAAGATCGTCGAGATTGACGAACTTCCCAAGCATGGAGAACTGCTTGGCGACATCCATGTTCGATACGCTGCTCGGCAGGCTGAAGGTGGTTGTGATCACCTGGAACAACGCCTTGTCGCCGAGGATCGTGTAGAGCGATGTGATATCAGGCGCGCTGCGGGCGAAATACAGCGCGAGGCGTACGCCGTCGTTCGTTTCGCCTTCCTGCGTTTCCAGCGTCTGCTGAACATACTTCTGCTGCGTCCGGTCTTCGGCACCCACGTTCTGGACCGCTCCGATCTTGGCGCGCGTCAGATTGCCATTGGTATCGAAGTTGAAGTCCGAGACAATCTCCTGGAACTTCGATTCGGCTTTCGTGTTCAGGTAGCTCTTGGGATCAGACGGATCGGAGGTGAAAATCTTCCGCAGCGTCTCCTCGTCGTATTTCTTCGGGTCGAGACCGTTTGCGGTCAAGACCAGGCTGGTCAGCTTGTCGTTCGACAGGAAGTCGTCGAGAGTGTTCACCTTCGCCATGCCCTTTGCGAAAGCATCGACGGCCTTCGTCGCATCCTCGGAAGCCTTGTCCCTGAGCGGGCCATCGCTCATGCCCATCAGGGTGCGCGACTTATAGTTGGTCGCGTATTTTGCCATGACCGCGGACGGCAGCGGCTGTATTTCGGCGGATGCCTTGCCGTCTGCTCCGAAATTAAAGGCGCGAACCAGATTGGTGATCCGCTCGTCCTTCAGCGAGGCGACGTAGCCGTCGGGATCGTATGGGTCGCTCTTCAGCAGCTTGCGGAACATTGAACGAGACACGTCTTGTTCCGTCAGCCCGTAGGCGCGAAGCGCCATATCATAGAGCTCCGGCAGGTCATCGTTCTTCCTGTCAAAGTCTGCGGCGGCGTTGGAGCGCAGAAAGTCATCGACCCTCTTGATATTGCCGTCAGTCATCCGCTTCTTGTAGTTTGCCACGGCTTCGTCGATCGCCTCGTCCTGCGCGTCTGCATATCGAGCGCCGTAAAACGTCGTCGTATCCATCAACTGTGCGCTCGATTGCGGACCGGATGCGCTGGCAGCCGAGCCATCGGCGGCAAAGCTGAATGCCGCGTTGAGCGTGCTGAAACCCTTACTGGCGGCAAAGCTCGCGTCGGTCAGTATGCTTTTCAGATCCGCGTCGCTGACGCTTCCCGGAACTCCATAGAGTGACCGTATGGTGTTCATCATCTGACCATCGGCGATCAGTTTGTCGACATTGGAAATCGTCGGGATCACGGTCTGGAAGTAGGAGACGTTGGTGCGGACCTGCGAACTCGTAGCCCGTGCCTGACCGATCGTTTGTGCACCTGCGCCATCGGCGACGCTACCATCGGCCTTGAAATTGAAGGACGAATGGACATCGTCGTAGCCCAGCAAGCTTGCGTAGCTGGCATCCGTCAAGACGCTGCGAAGATCCGCATCGCTGACGCTCTGGGGAAGGGAGTAGGCATCCCTGATGTAGTGAACCAGTTGGGTATCGGCGATCAGGTCATCGACGTTGGCGATGCCGACGATTTTTGATTGGTAGTAGCTCGTGGTGATTGCAGCCTGGTTGGACATCGATTTCATCTGGTCCGACGTCTGCGCGACATAGGATGCCGCGGCCGAATTGACGGTTCCGTCCGCGTTGAAATTGAAGCTCTGATTGACAGCGCTGAAATCCATCAAACTTGCGTAGCTCGCATCGGTAAGCACGAGCCGGAGCGCTGCATTGCTGAAATCGTCCCCCATGCTGAAGGCCGTCTTGATATAGGACGTCAGCCGGCTGTCAGCGATCAGATCGTTGACGTTGGTGATCGTCCCGATCTTGGACAGATAGTAGGCCTTGTTGTAATCGGCAGCCGCTGCGGTGGTGACCGACGGGACAGTCAGATTATACTGTTCCATGACGGCGTTCTTCTGGGTGGCCGTCTGCGCCGCCCCGTTGACTGTGCCATCTGCGTTGAAGTTGAATTGTGCGGCAAGCGCCTTGTATTTGTCGTTGCCGTTGAGATTGACAAAGCTGTTGGGATCGCTGCCGTCGCTCGTCAACACCTGCGCCAGGAAGTCCTTGGAAACGTAGGTGGGATCGATGCCGTAAGCCTTCAGAACATAGGTGCGGACCCGGCTGTCGGAAACGAGATCGGAAACGTTCTGCACGGCGTCTATCGCGTTGCTGTAGTAGGTCGTTTCGGTCGCGGCGTTCTTACCCTCGTCCGCGAACGACTGCGTATAGAGACCGATCAGATCGTCTTCCTGTGCGTCGCTCTGGGCGTCCGCCGCCGGCGTATTGAAATTGAAGGCGGCCGCGAATTCCTTGTAACGGGTATCCGAGAGCTTGTTGGCGAAGCTGTTGGCGTCGGTCAGGTCACTCTCCAGGACCTTTTTCATGAAGGCCTTCGCGTAGGTCATGTCATCGAGGCCGTAGGCCTTCATCGCATAGCTGTAGAGCCTGTAGTCGCCGAGGAAATCGTCTACGTCTTTGACCTTGTTGATGTTGTCGTCGTAGTACTCGGCATCGCGCTTGACCGTGGCCTGCGATGCGACCCGGTCGAGGCTTTGCTTCATGTTCCCCGACAATATGTTGTAGGCCATCGAAGCAGAGATCATAACGTGCCCTTTTCCGGCAAAGTCTTCAACATATGACAGAGTGGTTGGCGGTATTCTGCGACAAAAAGCTTACCCGAGACTTACTCGCACCGCGTTGCAAAACGGCACATGCGCCGTTCACCCTCCGGAAACCTTGCCGGCTTCGGTTTTGATAACCATCCACCGAGGCAAAGTTTTCTTAACCGCGATTTTTAAGTTGTCCGGAACAGCCGCCGCCTATTGTCGAGCCATAGAGGGCGAAAAGCCCCGAGGAGAAGACCGGAAACCGGCTCTCAGGTAAGACAAGGGTAGAATGAACATGAACAACACCGTTATGAAGCCCGTATGGGCTGGAACGACACTGCGTCTCGATCCGTCTCGCTTTCCCCAGCAGGTCAGCTACGCCATCCATGACTCCTCGAGTGACGTGAGCATAACGATCGACGAACGTGGCGCGATCCTGCGCAAGGTTCTTCCCTCGAGCGGCCTGCCGCTTTCGATCGCCCTTCCCAAGCGCGCCTTCAAGGGCGTTGCCGCCCGCGCCATCGACCATGGCGACGGCGAAGTCACCGTCACCCTGGAACTTCACCACGAAGATCCCGATCTCTGTGTGCCGTTGCTGGTCGCCCATGATCTCTCCGACATCGCCGCCGACTGGCGCGGCTGGTCGGAGGCCTTCCGCATTCCGATGCTGATGGTCGAGGCCGACGGGGTTGCACGTCCACTGGAAGAACATCTCGGCGACCTGCGCACCAGCGCATTGAAGCCGCGCCGCCGCCACTCCTACTTCGCCAACCGCCGTCCGCGCTTCCTCGTGCGCCGCACAACCGGTAAGCTCGGCGTCGCCATGAAGATCGAAGGTAAGGAAATCATCGCCCGCAGCTGAGCGGTGCGGGGTTTCAAATCATCAATGCCCGGCCTTTGTGCCGGGCATTGTCGTTTTCGCCTCAGGGCAGGACGAAGAGAAGCGAAAGAAAGAGGCCGAGAAAGATGATCAGGCCAACGCGATTGTTGGACTTGAACAATGCCAGGCACTGATCGCCGTCGTTGATATCCAGCGCTACGATTTGCCAGGCAAACATGCCGGCCGCAATGAGCAGACCGAGATAGGCAAACAGGCCGACGCCTGCGACCAGGAAGGCGCAGGAGGCGAGCACGAGCGTCAGACCATAGAGGCCGACCAGCCACTGTTTCGTCTTGTCGCCGAATAGCCGCGCGGTGGAACGAACGCCGATCAGCTCATCATCTTCCTTATCCTGGTGAGCGTAGATCGTGTCGTAACCGATCGTCCAGACCACCGAGGCGACGTAGAGGAGGATCGG
Source organism: Rhizobium tibeticum (assembly GCF_900110205.1). Lineage (GTDB taxonomy): Bacteria > Pseudomonadota > Alphaproteobacteria > Rhizobiales > Rhizobiaceae > Rhizobium > Rhizobium tibeticum. The sequence continues at coordinate 100,317 of NZ_FOCV01000001.1, forward strand.
CGCCAGCGAAAGGCTGCCGAAGATCGCCGCCCAGCCCATTAAGGCGCCCCAGGAGAAGGCAAGGCCAAGGAAGAATTGCGGCCAGTCCGTGAAGCGCTTGGCAAAGGGATAGAGCGCCACAATGGCGAGCGAGACGACGCCGAGAATGACCGAGAACCAGTTCAGCTGCAGCACGACCAGCAGCCCGACCAGCGCCTGCAAGACGATGAACACCTTGGCCTGCGTGCGCGTGACCCGGCCCGACGGCAGCGGGCGTGAGCGGGTGCGCGCCACTTCCTTGTCGATCTTGTGATCGACAAGATCGTTGTAGGTGCACCCTGCCCCGCGCATCGCAACAGAGCCGATGAAATACAGCACGAGATGGAAAATCAACTCCCCGCCGGAGAACTGGCCAACATAAGCCGCCGCATTCGCGGCCATAGCCGCTGACCAAAAGCAGGGCCACATCAAGAGCTGCCAGCCGATCGGCCGATCCCAGCGCGCAAGCTGCGCATAGGGCCAGAGCCAGGGAGGCAGGACCCGATAAACCCAGTTGTTCGAAGGCGCATCCGCAACGCGCCCGTTTGTTCCGCCGATCTGTTGCATGCCGCCATCTAGCGATCGGTTGAAGCACGGGTCAAGCCGTCATGCGGCCGCACCGCTAATCTCCTTAGAGCCTGCTCCCAGGAAATGTAAACGCGGGCAAGAACAACCCGGCATAGCTCACGCCGACCGCCTGAAGGAATGCAGCAGTCGCCGAGACGGCGAACCTAAGGATGTTCGCTTTTCCATCGACCAGCAGCAATGGCGAGGTCTCAAACTGAGACGCAACCACGATGAGCAGCATCGCAAGGACCCGGCAAATTGATCCCCGCGATGAGCCGACAAAACGTTGGGGAAAATCGAGCTAGGCCACGCCGGAGTGCATCTACAAGCGATGTCCCAAGACCGGTGATGCTCGAGGTCGGCAAGGTTCCCAAAAGCGACAGTACCAGTGCATAAACAATCAGCGTAGCGAAGCAAAGATCAGCACGCTTGCCGACACATCTCATGCGAGGGCAAAAACATGAAGACCGGCAGCGAGATGGCGAGCGCCCCTACCAGGAGCGTTGCCGTTCTCAGAAAGTAAGGAATTGTTTTGCCGAAGCCTGCGCGCTTTCCAACCTCACAGAACGGTCCGGCGTAGAGCACCGCTCCTTGAACACACATTGCGAGAGAGCTCCACATGACGGTTGTCGCTCCGCTGGACGTCGTTTTACTGGAGAGGGCGTAAAACATCCCAAGCGCGATCGTAGCGATGACCACCGTCGCGTCCATAGCCCGGTTTCTACCGATCATGCTGAAAGTCTCGCGTAGCACCCCTCCCTCGCGTCTCAACTATCGCACTCAATCTGAGTCGGAACTGCGCGCCAACGTCGTATTGCTAGATGCCATTCCAACGCCGGATCACCGGCTCCGTCAGGTCGTGCTCGTAGCCGAGAACGCTGATGCTTGAGGTGTCGAGGATGAAGCGCGCGCCGTCCGTCGGCGACAGTCCCAGCCAGCGAGCGCCAAGCACGCGAAGGAAATGCGAACTGGAGAAGATCAGGATCGGAGCATTGGCCTGCTGCAGTTCCGATATGATCCGGTCGGCTCTTGCGCCGACATCCCGCGCCGCCTCGCCTTTCGGGCAGCCATCGCGAAATAGCTGCCAGCCGGGTCGGGTTGCAAGGATTTCCTTGGTGGTGATGCCCTCATAGGCGCCGTAGTCCCATTCGGCGAGATCGTCCTTGACGATCGCGCCGGCGCCAAAGCCGGAGAGTTCGCAGGTGTTGCGGGCGCGTTGCGACGGGCTGGACCACACAGCGGTGAAGCGCTTGTCCGCAAGGCGCGGACCGACCTGGCGCGCCGCCGCTTCACCATTTGCTGTCAGAGGAATATCGCTGCGGCCGGTATGTCTTCCAGAAAGGCTCCATTCCGTTTCGCCGTGCCGGACGAGATAGATCTCGGGAAACGCACTGCTCATGTGTCGGCCCCTTTCCAAAAAAGAAAAGGCGCGGGTGGGTGCCCGCGCCTTCCTGGTGATCACAATATAACCTTTTCGAGCGGCGGACGCGTCGCCTCGAATTCCTTCAACTTCGCCTCGTTCTCCGCGATGTAGTTGCGATTATCCGGCGTGGAAAACTGGTTCTTGGAAATCTGGATCTGCATGACGAAGAGTTCGTCCCAGCGGAAGCCAATTTCCGAACCGGCGAGATAAAACTCCCACATGCGGAAGAAGCGCTCGTCGTAGAGGGCGACAGCCGCGGCCTTGTTCGCCACGAAGCGCTCGCGCCAATGGCGGAGCGTTCGGGCGTAGTGAAGCGGCAGCACCTCCACGTCACGCACCAGAAGACCGGCCTTCTCGATCGCGGGGATCGTCTCTCCGATCGAGGGAATGTAGCCTTGCGGGAAGATATATTTTTCGATGAAGGCGTTGGTCGCGAAGCTCGGTTTCGGTCGGGCGATGGAATGCAGGACCATGACGCCGTCATCGGCCAGCAACTCGTGCACCTTCTTGAAGTACTTGTCGAAGTTACCGATGCCGACATGCTCGAACATGCCAACCGAGACGATGCGATCGAACTTCTGACCGGTCATCGTCCGGTAGTCCTGCAGCTCGAAGCGGACACGGTCGGCCAGACCGCGCTGTTTCGAACGCACGCGCGAGATCTTCAGCTGCTCTTCGCTGAGCGTGATGCCGGTGACATCGAGGCCGGGCGCGGCTTCCGCCAGATACATGCCCATGCCGCCCCAGCCGGAGCCGATCTCAAGCACGCGCTGGTTCGGTTCCAGCAGGAGCTTGGCGGCAATATGGCGCTTCTTGGCAACCTGCGCCTCCTCCAGGCTGATGCCCGGCGGGTCGTAGTAGGCGCAGGAATACTGCCAATCCTCGTCGAGGAAGAGTTCGAACAGCCTTTCGGACAGATCGTAGTGGTGTGCAACGTTGCGCTTGTTGCGATTGACCGGCAGACGGCTTTTCAGCTGTTGAAGAGCGATGCGGCCGATCAGGAGGGCCGCCATCGGGATATCGAAGATTTCGTTGGTGGTGTTCTGTTTCACCATCTCCAGGAAATCGTAGATGCTGCCGAGTTCAAGTATGAACCGGCCCTCCATGTACATTTCGCCGAGCTTGAGGGTGGGGTCGCGGCGGATCAACTTCTCCGCCTCCTCGTCGGCAATGCGAACGACGACCAGATCACCAGTACCGTCGCCAATCATATGCCTCTCGCCATTGGCGAGTGTGAGCTTCAGGTTACCCTTGCGGATGAGTTTTTTGACAATCGATAAGAAAGCCGACGCCATTGATAAGGCCTCGCAATGTGACAGGATAGTCCGATCAACTTAGTATCTATCATCCGCCTTACAAGCGCCGTATTTCGCACCTCGGCAACATGGTCGCCGAAGTGTGACATTTTTGCAAATGCGACTGCTAAGCGCTTATTTTCGCTTCATCGCTTCGGCCAACGCAGCTCCAAAGGCGCCATGGCTCTCCGGCTTTGAAGGGGCCGAGCGTCGGTCGTTCTGGCTGCGCACCGGCTGGTTTCCACGCGACTCACCACGCGGCGCCGAAGGCTGCGACCCGTCGTCCTTTCTCATCGATAGGCCGATGCGTTTACGCTTGGCATCGACCTCCACGACGCGAACCTTGACGACATCGCCGGCTTTTACAACCTCGTGAGGATCTTTGACGAAGCGATCGGCGAGCTGGGAAACGTGAACCAATCCGTCCTGGTGTACGCCTATGTCGACAAAAGCGCCAAAGGCCGCGACGTTGGTGACCGTGCCTTCCAGCATCATGCCGGGCTTGAGATCAGAGATCTCGTGAACGCCTTCGGCGAAGGTCGCGGTCTTGAAGCTCGGGCGCGGGTCGCGGCCGGGTTTTTCCAGTTCGGCGAGAATGTCCTTCACCGTCGGCAGGCCGAATTTCTCATCGATGAACCGACGCGGATCGACCGCCTTTAGGACAGCGCTGTCACCCATCAGCGAGCGCAGGTCGCGACCGCAGGCGGCAACGATCTTCTTGGCAACGCCGTAGGCTTCCGGGTGGACCGAGGAGGCGTCGAGCGGCTCCTTGCCATCGCGAATGCGCAGGAAGCCAGCGCATTGCTCGAATGTGCGCTGGCCGAGGCGCGCAACTTTCAGGAGATCGCGGCGGGTCTCGAAGCGGCCTTCGCTGTCGCGGTGCTTGACGATCGCCTCGGCGATCGAAGCGCCAAGGCCGGAGACACGGGAGAGCAGCGGCGCGGAGGCGGTGTTGAGATCGACGCCGACGGCATTCACCGCGTCTTCGACGACGGCATCCAGCGAGCGTGACAGCTTCTGTTGGTCGACATCGTGCTGATACTGGCCGACGCCGATCGATTTCGGCTCGATCTTGACGAGTTCAGCAAGCGGATCCTGCAGGCGGCGCGCGATGGAAACGGCACCGCGCAGCGATACGTCGAGGTTCGGGAATTCCAGTGCCGCTGTTTCCGAGGCGGAATAGACCGAAGCACCGGCCTCCGAGACGATCACCTTGGTCGGCTTGGCGCCTGGCAGTTCGGCGAGCATGTCGGCCACCAGCTTTTCCGTCTCGCGGCTGCCGGTGCCGTTGCCGATCGAGATCAGCTCGACATTGTGCTTGCCGATCAGCGAGGCAAGCTCGACCTGCGCACCGCGCACGTCATTTCTCGGCTGGAAGGGATAGACGGTGGACGTCGCGACCACCTTGCCGGTCGCATCGGTGACGGCGACCTTGACGCCGGTGCGGATGCCCGGATCAAGGCCCATGGTCGGGCGCGAACCGGCGGGCGCAGCCAGCAACAGATCCTTGAGATTGCGGGCGAAGACGTGGATAGCCTCTTCCTCGGCGCGCTCGCGAAGCTCGCGCATCAAGTCGAGCGACAGCGACGTTGAGAGCTTGACGCGCCAGGTCCAGCTCGCGACCTCCATCAGCCAACGGTCGCCTGGGCGACTGTTGCCGATTTCGTAGGCCGCCGCAATCATGCGCTCGACCGGCTTGTTGGGCGATGCGGTCTCCGCATCCGCGTCGATCGTCAGCGTCAGCACCTCCTCGTTCCAGCCGCGCAGCATGGCCAGCGCGCGGTGACCGGGGGCTGTTGCCCAACGTTCGGAATGGTCGAAATAGTCGGAGAACTTCTCGCCCGATGCCTGCTTGCCGTCGACCACCTTGGCCTTCAGCAGGGCCGCGTTGCGCATATGGGCGCGCAGCTTGCCAAGCAGATCGGCATTTTCGGCAATGCCTTCGGCGACGATGTCGCGTGCGCCTTCGAGTGCCGTCTTCACATCCGGCACATCAGCGGTGATGTAGCCTTCCGCCAGCATCGCAGGCTCCTTCGAGCGATCGGCTAGGATGGCTTCTGCCAGCGGCCCAAGGCCACGCTCACGGGCGATCTCGGCGCGGGTGCGGCGCTTCGGCTTGTAGGGGAGATAAAGATCTTCGAGCTCGGCCTTGGTGCCCGCCTTGGCGATCTTTGCCATCAACTCGTCGGTCATCTTGCCCTGGCCGGTGATGGATTCGACGATGGTGTCGCGGCGAGCTTCCAGTTCGCGCAGATAGACCAGGCGCTCGGCGAGATTGCGCAGCTGCGTATCGTCCAGGCCGCCGGTCACTTCCTTGCGATAACGGGCGATGAAGGGCACGGTTGCTCCCTCGTCCAGAAGCTCGATCGCCGCCTTGGCCTGATCGGGCCGGGCGTTGATTTCGGAGGAGATGACAGCGGCAAGCGAGCGAAGGTCAGCGGCCATGAGAGTTCCTGCGTTTCACGAAAGTTGCGGGACCATAGCGGCGAAAAGCGGCAAGGCAATGCCCGACGTCCCTATCCACAGCAACATAGCACGGCCGGTGGCTGTTTTTGCGGTTGTGCAGGCGCGGCATTCTTTGCTAGCAGAGGCGACCGTTTTCAGCCCCGCCTTTGTGGCGCCTTCCCCAGAGAAGGCAAGGAAAGTGACATGCCAGATCTGCTCCTAGAACTCCGCTCCGAAGAGATCCCGGCCCGTTTGCAGCGCAAGGCTGCCGGCGACCTGAAGAAGCTCGTCACCGATGCGCTTGTTGAAGCAGGACTGTCCTACGAGGGTGCGCGCGAATACTGGACGCCGCGCCGGCTGACACTCGACATTCGTGGCCTGACGGCGCGCTCCGCCGACGTGCGCGAAGAGAAGAAGGGCCCCCGCACCGACGCCAACGAGAAGGCGATCGAAGGCTTCCTGCGCGGCGCCGGCCTGTCCTCCATTTCCGAGGCGCAGATCCAGAGCGACCCGAAGAAGGGCGACTTCTACATCGCGGTCATCTCCAAGCCGGGCCGCGCCGCCGAAGAGATCATCAGCGACGTGATGCCCGGCATCATCCGCGATTTCCCCTGGCCGAAGCAGATGCGTTGGGGTGCTGCATCCGCCAAGCCCGGTTCGCTGCGCTGGGTGCGGCCGCTGCAGTCGATCGTCTGCACCTTCGGCACCGAGCATGAGGAAACGGTTGTCATTCCGTTTTCGATCGACGGCATCGTTGCCTCCAACGTGACCTTCGGCCACCGCTTCCATGCGCCTGATGCCATTACCGTCAAGCGCTTCGACGATTATGTCGCCAATCTCGAAAAGGCGAAGGTCATTCTTGATGCCGATCGCCGCAAGGACATCATCCTGCACGATGCCCGCGACATCGCGTTTGCGAGCGGCCTTGACCTGGTCGAGGACGAGGGCCTGTTGGAAGAGGTCTCCGGTCTCGTCGAATGGCCGCAGGTGCTGATGGGAAGCTTCGAGGAAGACTACCTCTCGATCCCGGCCGACATCATCCGCCTGACGATCAAGACGAACCAGAAGTGTTTTGTGACGCGCCCGGTCGGCAGCGACACGCTTTCCAGCAAGTTCGTCCTCGTTTCGAACATCCAGGCGAGCGATGGCGGCAAGGAGATTATCCACGGCAATGGCAAGGTCGTGCGCGCCCGTCTTTCCGACGCGCTGCACTTCTGGAAGCGCGACCAGGGCAATCTGCCGGACCTCGAAACGCTGGAAGCTTCGGCGAAAAAATTCGACCTCAACCTCTCCAAGCCGCTTGACCAGCGCATGGCCAAGCTCGACGCGCTCAACGTGACCTTCCACGCCAAGCTCGGAACGCAGGGCGCACGCGTGAAGCGTATCCGCGCGCTTGCGGCCAAGCTCGTCATGCAGATCGGCGCAGACTACAAGCTCGTCGACCGGGCCGCGGTTCTGGCCAAGGCGGATCTTCGCACCGAGGCCGTCGGCGAATTTCCGGAACTGCAGGGCCTGATGGGCCGCCGCTATGCCGCGCTCCAGGGCGAGGACGCCTCGGTCGCAGCAGCGATCGAGGATCACTGGAAGCCGATGGGGCCGAACGACCGCGTTCCGGGGGACAAGATTGCGATCACCGTCGCGCTCGCCGACAAGCTCGATACGCTGACCGGCTTCTGGGCTATCGACGAAAAGCCCACCGGCTCCAAGGATCCCTTCGCGCTTCGCCGCGCAGCACTCGGCGTCATCCGCATCCTGCTCGAGCGCAAGGTTCGTATCCCGCTGCTAACGCCAATTGCGTCGCACATGGCGCGGATCGATGAAGATCTCCTAGACAAAGCATCCGCCGAAAAGAAGCGCCAAAGTGGCGACTACATCACGAGCAGTGCTATCGTCGGCGATGGGATGTCGCGTCAACTCGACCTCCTCTCCTTCTTCCACGACCGCCTCAAGGTCTACCTGCGCGATCAAGGCGCGCGCTATGACCTGATTGACGCCGTGGTTACGCCCGAAGCCGACGATCTTCTGATGATTGCCCGGCGTGTCGAGGCGCTGACGGCGTTCATTACCTCGGAGGACGGCAAAAATCTCCTGGTCGGCACCAAGCGCGCCACGCAAATTCTGGCTGCCGAGGAGAAGAAGGGCACTGTGATCGCCGACGGCGTCTCCGAAAACCTCTTCCGGCTTGACGCCGAGAAGGTGCTCTTTGCCGCCATCACCACGGCTTCCGCGGAAGCCTCAACGGCCGTTGCCAAGGAAGACTTCCGCTCGGCGATGGAAGCACTCTCCAGGCTGCGCGCACCGGTCGACCGCTTCTTCGACGACGTGTTGGTCAATGACGAAGACGCCGCCATCCGCGCCAATCGTCTTGCCCTGCTGCGCCTGATCCGCGAGGCAACCGGCACCGTCGCCGACTTCTCGAAGATCTCGGGCTAAGCTGCAACGCCGTAACATCTTGCGCTTTCTATCTAATTCCATCCTTGCTCAGAATTTGATTCAAGGATGGAATTGGAACCTGCGTCAGCTCATCACCCCGAGAGTAGCGGCAGCGAGGACGCCGTAGCGCGCGGTTTTCGCGATGGTGACGAGCAACAGGAATATCGGAAACGGTTCGCGCAGCACACCGGCAACGACTGTGATGGGATCGCCGACCACGGGCATCCAACTCAGAAGCAGCGACCACTTGCCGTAGCGGCGATACCAGCGTTGTGCCTTGTCGAGCGCGGGTTGGCTTACTGGAAACCAGCGTTTGCCGCGAAGGCGCTCGATGCCGACGCCGAGCAGCCAGTTGACGGCCGAGCCGAGGACGTTGCCAACGGTCGCCACCGCGATCAGAGCAAGGACCGGATACTGCTTCGCCAGGATGAGCACGACGAGTCCGGCTTCCGACTGCATCGGCAATATCGTGGCTGCCGCAAAGGCCACCAGGAAAAGACCGGCATAGACCGCAAGATCGGTCATCTCTTGTCCACGCCAATGCTTCGCTGCACTCTGTTCCCTTTCATTACGCCTGACCGCGGGCTGGCACTATCACGTCCCTGCGGCTATGCCAAAGCCATGAACAAGATTCTCGTCAGCGCCTGCCTCATGGGCCATGCTGTCCGCTATGACGGGCAGTCGAAGCCCCTTGCCCACCCGGCGATCGGGCGATGGATCGAGGAAGGCAGGCTGGTGACCATCTGTCCTGAGATGTCTGCCGGGATGCCGGTGCCGCGTCCGCCCGCCGAAATCGAAGGCGGTGCCACGGGCGAGGATGTGCTCGCCGGCCGTGCGCGCGTCGTCGACATCACCGGCGGCGATGTGACGGAAGAGTTCGGGCAGGCGGCCGAGAATGCGCTGGCACTCGCCACCGAAACCGGCTGCCGCTATGCGCTGCTGATCGACGGCAGCCCCTCCTGCGGCTCGGGCTTTGTCTATGACGGAACGTTCTCCGGACACAGGCAAGCGGGGAATGGCGTAACTGCCGCGCTTCTGAAGAAGGCTGGTATCGCCGTCTACTCCGATCGCGAAGTCGAGCAGCTTGTTGCAGGGCTCGCCGCCGACGAGGCCGACCACGCCGCCTGAGCGCTTCTGCTTGGCCTCCTCCATCCAAAACGGCCACCGGATCGCTCCGGCGGCCGTTCTTTGTTTCGATGCAGGACCTCAGGCGGCGCGATGAGCCTGCACGGCATGGTCGTTGCCGCCGCCGACGCGGAAGCTGCGGATCAGGTTCAAGAGCTCGTCGCTTCGCTCGCCAGCGGCTCTGCCGAAGCGGTCGTTTCCTCCGCCATCGCGGCGTTCTGCTGGATTGCGGCATCGAGTTGGGTTCATCGAGGACGAGATCGAACGCAGCGTCGTGTCCTGTGCGGAGGCGCTGTGGGCGATCTTGGCAACGATCTCGTTGGCCGCCTTGATCTGATCGGAGATGCGCTTCAGCGCCTCGCCCGCTTCGCCGACCAGCCGGACGCCGTGATCGACCTGACCGGACGAGCGAGCGATCTGATCCTTGAGGCGCTGATGCCTACCCCCCGCTAGAATACATGGCACATCACACCATCTGCGACGGTGGAATTTATTGAGTGGACTGCACACACTTGCGCGTTTGCTTACGCCGACCTTTGGAAACACACCGGCCGGCAAGGCTCATTAGATACGAAAAATGCGTCCCTGCTTCTCTCAGGGACGCATTTAATCCACCGCGGGGGTGGACCCCGGTCGACCGAAACTTTGGTCAGGCTGGGGCAGGGAACTGGAGATCAGAGCCGAAGCTCGAAGGTGGAAACGTCGAGCGGGGCCGTTTGTTCCTTCGGCGCACCTACCACGTTTGCCGCGATCGGCCTGACGTCGCCACCGATCACAGCGGCCGTCGTCGAAGCGTGGTCGATATTGTCGGCAGGCGGTGCGGATGCCGTCATCGGCTCGGCCGGAGCCTTGGTGACGAACACGACGGGCGAGCCGCCCATCCAGCCCTCGGTGCGATAGAGCTTCTTCTCGCCATCGACATCGCGGATTTCCGAGGATTGCAGCGAGCCGGGTGCGAGCGTCGGGACAACGTAGTCCTTCTTGCGCTCGACAGGTTCGAGCGCCGGGCAGCTTGGGCAGCTTTCTTGGCTGATGCTCCCGCCATTGATGCGCGTGTCCTTGCCGACCACCTCGATCGAAGAGGCGCAGGCAGAACCCGCGGCAAACACAGCTATCGCAGCAAAGAAGACCTGACGCATGGAACACTCCGTCTCACGTTGAAAAGAGACTAGCGCGCCTTTGTTTCCATCCCGTCAGGGGAAAGGGTAAAAATTTAGGGAACTGACCCGATTTCGCGTTTTGCTCACGCCTTTTCGCGCTGTTCGGTAGCACATGCCACCTGTGACCGCTTCGGCGCACAAAAGCAGCTGCAAGCTCCATTGTTTTCGATCGGAGGATGTTTCTGGATCGGACCGGGATGTGCTAGAGGTTGTGCGAGGGTCGGGGGACGCAACATGTCCAACTTATTGCTGAGAGAACTTTCTTTAGCAGGGCACCGCTGCCCTATCATCACGGCGGACCATCAGGATTATGATCGCTATCGCAAAATATGGAATGGTGTCGCCGATCGGCGGCCTGCTGCGATCGTTCGCCCGCAGAGTGTAGATGACGTCCGGAAGGCCGTGCATGCGGCGGCTGCGTCTCGCGCCCTGCTTGCGGTGCGCGGCGGCGGCCACAGTCTTGCGGGATTCTCAACCTGCGATGGGGGACTTGTTCTCGATCTATCGGACCTAACTGCCATCGCCATCGATCGAGATACGCGCACGATCGAGGTCGGCGGCGGGGCACTACTTGGCGACCTCGATCGCGCGACAGTTCCCGAAGGTTACGTGGTACCGGCAGGCGTGATTTCGCATACAGGTGTGGCAGGCTTGACCCTGGGTGGAGGCATGGGATGGGCCAGCAGGAGATACGGCCTTACCATCGACAGCTTGCTGGGCGCGCAGATCGTGACCGCGGCTGGCGACATCGTTTGGGCAAGCGCAACGTCTAACCCCGAACTCTTCTGGGGCATCCGCGGCGGCGGTGGCAACTTCGGCGTCGTCACCCGATTTAAGTTCAGGATGCATCCGCTGGGTTCCATCATAGTCGGCGAATGGAACTATCCTGCGGCCAACATGCGGCAAGCCCTACAGGCGCTGCGCGACCGCGCGCATGGCCAACCGCGCGACTTTACGCTCAACTTCACCGCGACAGCCACAGGTCTCAGCGTGACGGCCGTTTGGTCGGGGGATGCTGCCCTCGCTTACTCAGTTCTGTCACCGTTCGGAGCGCTGACGGATGGCGGTATCGGGAGCGTCGACAAGCTGCCCTATCTCAGCCTGCAGAGCCGCAACGACGAGCATCTTTGCTGGTCGCGACGCTATTATTGCAAGGGAGGATTCTGGTCCGATATCACCGATGAAGCAATCGACGCCTTACTGCTTTCCATCGCCGATGCACCAACGCCAGATTCCGAAATTTACGTGTTGCAGCTCGGCGGAGCAGTTGCCGATGTAGCGGACGAGGCAACTGCGTATACGGGAAGAGGCGCAAGCTACTACTGGCTTGCAGAGCCGGTTTGGGACGAGGCTGCCGATGACGATCGATGCATTGCCTGGGGGCGGATCACCGGCAAATCGCTTTCCACATTCTCGATGGCTGGGAATTACGTCAACGAGCAGGCCGACGCCGGCACGGTCGTAGCTTTAGATGCATATGGTCCGGAGAAGTACCAGCGGCTTGCGCGCCTAAAGACGCGGCTCGATCCGCATAATATGTTCCGTCTCAATCAGAACATCACGCCGCTGGCTTGAGTTCCTATTCACATCAAGGGTGCCACGTCGTTCCAGGCTGCCCGCAAAGGGCGTATCGAGACACAAAAGCAAGTTGGTGGCAGATCTACCGAACAGCGCTTTTTTCCCGTTCGATCGCGCGCCAGCCTATGTCGTGGCGGCAGAAGCCGTTGTCCCAATCGACCCTGTCGAGCAGCGCATAGGCGCGCGCCTGTGCTTCGCCAACCGTCTTGCCCGTGGCCGTGACGTTGAGCACCCGGCCGCCGGTCGCGACCAGCGCACCGTCCTTCAGGGCTGTGCCTGCATGAAACACCTTGGCGCCATCACCCGCTTCCGGGATATGGCGGATCGGCGTCCCCTTGTCGTAGGAGCCCGGATAACCCTTCGACGCCATGACGACAGTCAGGGCCGGGTCGTCGGTCCATTCGGCGGACACCTGATCGAGTGTGCCGTTGGCGGTGGCAAAGAGAAGCGGCAGCAGATCGCTCTTCAGCCGCATCATCAGCACCTGGCACTCCGGATCGCCGAAGCGGACATTGTATTCGATGAGTTCCGGCCCCTTGGCGGTGATCATCAGGCCGGCGAAGAAGACGCCCGAGAAGGGATAGCCGCTTTCGGCCATGCCGCGCATGGTCGGCTCGATGATTTCCTTCATGGTGCGCTCGACCATGTCGGCTGTCATCACTGGAGCCGGCGAATAGGCGCCCATGCCCCCGGTGTTCGGGCCGGTGTCACCCTCGCCCACCCGCTTGTGGTCCTGGGCGGTTGCGAGCGGCAGGACGTGCTTGCCGTCGCAGAGGCAGAAGAAGCTCGCCTCCTCGCCATCGAGATAGGCCTCAATAACCACCTCGGCGCCCGCAGCACCGAAAGCGCCCTCGAAGCAATCGTCGACGGCGGCGATTGCTTCATCGACGGTCATGGCGACGGTCACGCCCTTACCGGCAGCAAGGCCATCGGCCTTGACGACGATCGGGGCGCCATGCTGGCGGATATAGGCCTTGGCCTTCGGCGCATTGTTGAAGCGCTGGTAGGCACCGGTCGGGATGTCGTAGCGGGCGCAGATATCCTTGGTGAAGCCCTTGGAGCCCTCGAGCTGGGCCGCCGCAGCCGACGGGCCGAAGACGGCAAATCCTTCTGCGCGCAGCTTGTCGGCAATCCCGGCCACTAGCGGGGCTTCGGGGCCGACGACGACGAAATCGATCGTCTTGTCTTTGCAAAAGGCGATCAACGCATCGTGGTCATCGACATTGACGACGACGAGCGTCGCGTGTTCGGCAATGCCCGGATTGCCGGGCGCGGCGTAAAATTCCGTCATCAGCGGCGATTGCGCCAGCTTCCAGGCCAATGCGTGTTCGCGTCCGCCCGATCCGATCAACAGAACCTTCATGCCCGCCCCTTTCGCGTTTCCGTCTGGCGGTTAAGGGCAGAGCGCCGAAAGGTCAAGCGAGAATGCTTGCCCCGGGGTCAAGCTCACCAGCCGCCGCCACCACCGCCGCCACCGCCACCACCGGAAAAGCCTCCCGAGGAGCCGCCACCGGAAAAACCGGAAGACGAACTGGAGGGCGGTGCCGGAATGGTGGAAGCGATCGTCGACGCCATCGACGAGGAGAAGCCGCCGATGCGATCGGAGAAGTTGCCGCTGCCGAAATTGCCGGAATACCACGAGGGGGCATAGGCCGCTGCAGCGGCGCCCGCCGCCGCTGCAGCAAGCCAGGTCTCGAAGGCGCGCGACCAGGGCTTTTCGACGCCGAGCGCCACAGCATAGGGCAAGAGCTTCTCGAAATGCTGGGGCGACATCTCGGGCGCCCCCTCCATATTCATGCGGTCCTTCTCGGCCAGCGTCATGTACTGACGCAAACCATCGATGCCATCGGTCAGCTTGGCCCCGAGCGGGGTCGGCGCGCCCATGATGAAGACGTAGAGTAAGTTCAGCAAGATGATGCCGCCGATGGCAAACAGCATCGGCGTCTCGTGGAGCTCGACCAGTGAGGAGAACAGCGCCAATGCCAGCGACGACACGATGCTGAAGCCGATAAAGGCGGCGATACTGATGGCGATCACGGACATGATCTTGGCGCCGAGCGATCTGCCGGGGCGAAACGACTTGGCAAAGCCGGCAACAAAGACAGAAATGAAGACAACGACGATGATCGGAATGATCATCAAAGCGATGGTCTCCGGCTCCAACGTTCCAAAGACGAAGAGGGCCACCAACGAGACGGCGCTGAGTGCGATACCGCCTGTCGTGTATCCAGTATTCGCATTGTAGTATTTGCCGCGGTGCTCGCGCTCGATGGCGGCCCGGAAACTGTCCCCCGCCGACTTCACCTTCGTTCCGTTGGCCTCGTCGATCGTCAGGGAGCCCTTGGCTCCGACGGCGTTGAGCAAGCTCGCTTCGCCGGCTTCCAGCTTCTCCTTGCCGACCGGCTTGTCGGTGCGGCGGATGATGATCGCGTTCTTCAGGTCTTCCAGCACGACGTATCCGCGCACAGCCAGGTTGAGGGCCGTGGCCGACAGCGCCGTCCAGCCCTGCCCCGAGAAGCCGCGATTGTCGACATAGTTCACCAGCGCCGGCGAGATGCCGTCGGGCGGATCCCAGCGCGGCACCAGCACGCCACGGGCCGGATCGCGGCCGACCTTCAGCCAGGAGCGCGTGTAATAGAGGAAGACGAGGATGAGGCCGCCGAAACCGAGGAAGTAGTCGCGGTTGTCGCTCAGCCACCAGCGCCGCTCGTCGTCGGCACTCGGCGTATTGATAGAACCTTTGGGCATCTTGACGGCGATCGTCAGCCCTTCGCCGGCGTTGAGCGGCCGGGTCGTCGAGAACAGCAGTCGATTACTGTCTCCGGAAACGCTTGCATTCCTGTCCGCCGCGCCCTGCGGGCCGGTGAAGAAGGCGGTATCCGTCGCGCTGACCCCATCCGGAAGGTTCACCACCGCCGTGGCCGTCAGGATCGGGAAGATCCAGCCGTTGCCGGTCACGTTCCAATAGAGCTCGTCGTGATCGTCGAAGTAGCGGATCTGGCGATTGGTGCGGTATGTGAAGACGTATTGGTGGCCGCCAGAGCTTAACGACACATCTTCCGAGCCGGCATAGATGCGGATGCCGCCGCTGATGGACTCGGTGTGCCAGGGCTCGTCGCGGCCGTCGCGCTTGACCGAGACCACGTCGAAATCGACGCGGCGGAGGCGGCCCTCCGCGTCCTGATAGGTCAGCGGAAAATCGCGGAAGATGCCGCGCCTGATCCGGTTGCCTTCGGCGTTGACGCTGATCGTCTCCGTCACCGTCATCGCGCCGCCCTTTTCCAGCGCGATGTCGGAGGCGAATGCGTTGATCGCCTCCGCAGCGGTGGCGCCACGCGCCGCAAGCATCAGAAACAGAACGAAGCAAAGGCCGAAAAGCCGTCGGATCATCATACTCCTCGCCTGCGGCGTCCTGGCCGCATCAGATAATGTCAGCCCGCGTCGGCATAGGTCACGCCAAGCCCTGCAAGCGTCCGCCAGTAGGCCGGGAAGGTCTTGCCGACGCAATCCGGATCGAGGATCGTGATGCCGGCGATCCTCAGGCCGGCAAGCGCGAAGCTCATGGCGATGCGGTGATCGGCGAAGGTGTCGATTTTGGCCGGCAGGCGCTGGCCCGTGAGAGCCGGATCGGACTGGACGATCAGGTCGTCGCCTTCCTCGCGTGCCAGATCCGGACGGATCTGCATGAGGCCGGTCGAGATCGCGCGGATGCGATCGCATTCCTTGACGCGCAGATTGGCGATGCCGACGAAACGAACGGGCGTCTCGTTGAAAGCGGCCAGAACGGCAAGGGTCGGGACGGCGTCCTGCATCTGCGAGCCGTCGATGACGGCAGGAAGATGCGGGAACTTGGCGATCAGATCGTAGGCCTTCGCATCCGGCTGCGTGAACGCTCCGTTCGCGACACCGAGATCGATCTTGCCCGATGTCAGCACCTCCGCCGCCCAGAGGTAGGTTGCGGCCGAGGCGTCCGGCTCGACCACAAAGTCGGCTGCCGTATAACCGGTCGGCTCGACGCGCCAGGTCACCGGGCTCGTCTTCTCGACCTTGGCGCCAAAGGCGCGCATCGCCGCGGTCGTCAGATCGATATAGCCGAGCGCACCGATATCCTCGCCAAGCAGCTCGATCGTCACCGGCTTGTCGCCGCCAGCGGCCATCATCAGGAGCGCCGAGACATACTGGCTGGACAGGCCGCCATCGATCTGGATGCGGCTCGCCACAAAACGACCGGTGCCCTTGACGGTGACGGGCGGGCAGCCGGTTTCGGTCGATGCGTCGATGCCAAGTGACCGCAACGCATCGACGAGCGGGCCGATCGGGCGCTTGCGCATATGCTGATCGCCATCGACGACAACCGTGCCATCCACCAGGGCGGCGGCAGCCGTCAGGAAGCGGGTCGCGGTTCCGGCATTGCCGAGGAAGAGTGGCACCTGTGGCGGCAGCAGTTTACCGCTGCCGGTGACGACGAAGCTCGTATCATCAGGCTCATCGATAATCACCCCCATGGCACGGAGAGCGTCGGCCATATAACGCGTGTCGTCGCTCTTCAACGCACCGGTCAAGCGGCTGGTGCCCTTGGCAAGACCAGCCAGCAGCAGCGCCCGATTGGTGATCGATTTCGACCCGGGCGGGACGGCGCGGCCTGTCAGCGGCTTGCCCGGAGGGATGATGGTGAGCTTGTCTTTACTCATTACCTTGTCTTTTCCGTCTTCGCGCGAAGGCCGTTTTCAGCCACGATCATGTCCTGCTCATAGCAGCTTTTGCGCAAAGGCAAATGGCCGATATCAGAACTTTACCGTCGGAACGGCGCGATCCGCTTCGTTGGCGATCTCGAAATACTCGCGCTTCTGGAAGCCGAATTGGCCGGCGACCAGATTGGATGGGAAGCTCTCGACTTTGACGTTCAGATCGCGGGCCGCCCCATTGTAGTAGCGGCGCGCCATCTGGATTTCGCTTTCCATCGTTTCGAGCGAGGACTGCAACTCGCGGAAATTCTCGTTCGCCTTCAGGTCAGGATAGGCTTCGGCCAGCGCCAGCACGCGGCCAAGCGCCTGACCGAGCAGACCTTCCGCCTGGGCGCGGCCGGCGACATCGCCTGCTGGAACTGATTGGGCCTTGTTGCGCAGCGCAACGACCTCTTCGAGAGTCGTCTTTTCGTGCGCCGCGTAACCCTTGACGGTCTCGATCAGGTTGGGGATCAGGTCGGCGCGGCGCTTCAGTTGCACATCGATGCCGGACCAGGCTTCCTCAGCCATCTGCCGGGCACGAACAAGGCCGTTGTAAATAAAGACGGCATAGAGCGCGGCCAGAACGACAAGACCAAGAACGAAATACATCGCGAATCCCCCGCAACGACAAAAAATATGCCGGGAGACTATGCGCGTTACTGCAGATTGTCATCCCGCATTTCCGGTCTCTTTTGGGGCGATCGATAGCAACGGGTAGTGAAAAATCACGATACCGCCGGGTGCGCGGATATCATATTTTCATTCTGCACGATCGAGATGGACGTGCGTGAGAAACTTGCGACGAGGATCATTCAGACTATGAGCGCAGTATTTTTCCTGCTCAACATGCTGGCCATCGCTTCGTACGTCTTTGTCCAGAAAATGGCGCGTCCGGTGGAACGCCGTGTCGAGGTCAGAAGCGACGAACGCCGCTGACCGCCACCGTCAAGCGGCGGTTTTCGCCAGATTTACCCCACCCGCGTCCGTCAGCAGGAAGGCTTCGCCGCAGGCCTTGGCCAGCGTGCGCACGCGCAGAATGTAGCTCTGGCGCTCGGTGACCGAGATCACGCCGCGCGCATCCAAGAGATTGAAGACGTGGCTTGCCTTGATGCACTGGTCATAGGCCGGGAACACGCACTTGTGCAGCAGCTGGTTCGCATTGTCGCCCGGCGCGCCGGCGGCGAGAAGCGCCTGGCACTCCTTCTCGGCGTCAACGAAGTGACGGTGCAGCATCTCCGTATTGGCGTATTCGAAATTGTGACGTGAATATTCCTGCTCAGCCTGCAGGAAGACGTCGCCGTAGCTGATCTTCTCGTCGCCCTCGCGGCCGTTGAAGTTCAGGTCATAGACGTTGTCTACGCCCTGGACATACATGGCGAGGCGCTCCAGACCATAGGTCAACTCGCCCGCGACAGGCGAGCATTCGATGCCGCAGACCTGCTGGAAATAGGTGAATTGCGACACTTCCATGCCGTCGCACCAGCACTCCCAGCCGAGACCCCAGGCGCCGAGCGTCGGGCTTTCCCAGTCATCCTCGACGAAACGGATGTCGTGCAGCAGCGGGTCGAGACCGATCGCTGCGAGCGAGCCGAGATAGAGTTCCTGCAGGTTTGGCGGGTTCGGCTTCAGGATGACCTGATACTGATAATAGTGCTGCAGGCGGTTCGGGTTCTCGCCGTAGCGGCCGTCGGACGGGCGGCGCGTCGGCTGCACGTAGGCAGCCTTCCACGGCTTGGGCCCGAGCGCACGCAGGGTCGTTGCCGGGTGGAACGTACCGGCGCCGACTTCCATGTCGTAAGGCTGCAGAACCGCACACCCCTTGTCCGCCCAGTAGGTGTGGAGCGTGAGGATCAGCGCCTGAAACGAGCGCTTGGGGTTCATATGGTCGGGGAGTGCGGCTGCAGACATGGAACGGCTTCCGAATTCGTACAAAAAGTGCGCGGACAGGTGCCATGCCGCGCCAAACGGGTCAAGGCTTTTGCAGCCCTACTCGTCCTCGTCCTTCTTCAGATGGTATTCGCCGGTAACCGGATCCTTGACCAGCGTGCCGATGGCGCCCGTCTGGCGCTCCTTCTCGGCACGACGGGATCGCTCGGCGAGCCGCTTTGCATCAGCGATGAAGCGGCGGTAGAGAAGCCAGGCGCTGACCACCAGCACGACGATTATTATCAGTTGCGGCATGATGCCAGCCTTCACTCCCTCAGAGCCCGAATCGGCTCCACAATGCCTTCTCCTCGGCAGCCTCGACAAGTCCGGTTGCAAGACCGGCGCCGGCGCCCTCCAAGCTAGCTGACGATATACCCGGAATGCGTCGTCCGAAAAGTCCACGCGCTGGCATCACCAGCTCTAGCTTGCTTTTGACGCCATAGCGGCGCTTCAATTCCTGCCGCATGTCGCCGAGCCCATCGACCAGGCCCAGCTCAAGTGCGCGCATCCCGGTCCAGAAAAGCCCGGAGAAGACGACGTCGTCGTTCTTCAGCTTGCCGGCACGCCGCTCGCGAACCATTGAGATGAAAACCTGATGGATCTCCAATTGCAGGGTCTTCAGGTATTCGATGTCCTTTTCCTTCTCCGGCTGGAAGGGATCGAGGATCACTTTGTTTTCTCCGGCCGTATAGACTCGGCGCTCCACGCCGATCTTCTTCAAGAGCTCGGGAAATCCGAAGCCGCCGGAGACGACGCCGATCGAGCCGACGATGGAGGTGGGATCGGCGATGATCTCGTCGCCGGCAAGCGCGATCATGTAGCCGCCGGATGCCGCAACATCTTCGACGAAGACGAGAACCTTCTTCTGCTTCTCGCGCGCGAGTTCGCGGATGCGGGTGAAGACGAGACGCGACTGCACCGGGGAGCCGCCGGGCGAATTGAGCGAGATGGCAACCGCCGGCGCATCCTTGAAACTGAAGGCCTTTTCGAGGACTTGCGCCGTTGAGGCGAGATTGAGGGTGGGCCGGAACTGGCTCCCGCCGCTCATGATCGGGCCGTGAAGTCGAACGACGGGGATCACCATACCTTCCTTGCGGAAACGCTTCGGCAGCAACCTCTTCAAAAATCCGGCCATTTTCCATCCTTTGCGACGATGTCAGCGAACGTCTTCCATGTATGCAACGGAGCGACAAACGCAATGGTCGCAGCATAAAACATCTGTCGTTCACAAAATCTGTTGCGAATGACTTGCATTATCATTCCATTCAGACATACTGGACGCATTGATAATAGGCGGAGACTGCATGGACATCGTAAATCCGAACGCGAAGGCCGGCTGGCGACACGAACGCGAAGAGGCATCGCTTTCCGATGTCTACCGGTCCGTCCAGACGCAAACACATGGCACACGCTGGCGCCGCATCGCCGCGTTCCTCGGCCCCGGCTACATGGTGGCCGTCGGCTATATGGACCCCGGCAACTGGGCGACCTCGCTCGCCGGCGGTTCGAAGTTCGGCTATGCCCTGCTGACCGTCGCCTTGCTGTCCAACCTGATGGCGATCGTCCTGCAATCGCTCTGTGCGCGCCTTGCGATCGCTTCCGGCCGCGACCTTGCCCAGGCTTGCCGTGACGCATACCCGAAATACGTCTCTGTTCCGCTGTGGGCCTTTGCCGAAATTGCCATCATCGCGACCGACATCGCCGAAGTGATCGGCACGGCGATCGGCCTCAACCTTCTCTTCGGCATCCCGCTCGAACTCGGCGTGCTCATCACATCGCTCGACGTGTTCCTCATCCTCTATCTGCAGAAGATCGGCTTCCGCTGGGTGGAAGCCTTTGTCATCGCCCTGCTCGCCATCATCGCCGTGTGCTTCGGCGTGCAGATCTTCCTGGCGGACCCGCAATGGGGTGCGGTGATCCGGGGCTTCTTCCCGACGACCGAGATCGTTTCCAACCCCGAGATGCTCTACCTCGCGCTCGGCATTCTCGGCGCCACCGTGATGCCGCACAATCTCTACCTGCACTCCGGCATCGTCCAGACCCGCGCCTATGGCCACACGGTGCCGGAAAAGCGCCAGGCGCTGACCTACGCGACGATCGACTCGACGGTAGCGCTGTGCTTCGCGCTCCTGATCAACGCATCGATCTTGATCCTGGCCGCTGCTGCCTTCCATGCGAACGGCAAAACGGATGTCGTGGAACTGGGCGAGGCATCTTCGTTACTCGCACCGCTGCTTGGACTGGCAATCGCTCCAACGCTCTTCGGCATCGCGCTCCTGTGCTGCGGCCTGAATTCGACGGTTACAGCAACGCTTGCGGGTCAGATCGTCATGGAAGGCTTCCTGAAGATCCGGCTTCAGCCGTGGGTTCGCCGCCTGATCACCCGTGCGATCGCCATCGTTCCGGCCGCCTTCGTCACGATCTGGTATGGCGACAAGGGCACGGCGGAACTGCTGATCCTGACGCAGGTCGTGCTCAGCCTCCAGCTTTCCTTCGCCGTCTTCCCACTCGTGATGTTTACGGCAAGCAGGGCGAAGATGGGCGCGCTGGTCGCCCCACGCTGGTTGAGTGCGATTGCCTACGTGATCGCGGTCCTGATTGCGGGTCTCAACGTCAAGCTGCTGTTCGACTTCGTCGTCGGCTAGCGCCTGAGGTAGGCCGCCCGGCCATTGTTGAGATCATCCACGAAGGGGGAAAATTTATGCGTACCCTCCTCGTGCATGATAAATGGCGCGCGCAGCGAAAGCCGCGCGCGCGATCCTTTGATCGCCGTGACGAGGATACGCACGGCGCTCTCGCCGTCGCGCGGATGGATCGCGGTCACCTCGATGCCGCCGAAGCGGCGTCCGCAAGCGTCGATGATCTCGGCAATCGATTCTGGCCGTGCGATGAGCGACAATTGCCCGCCGGGGACCATGATCGCCCCGGCCGTCCGCACCCAGCTTTCGAACATCCCCTCCGTCATCGCATGTGCCTCCGCCTTCAAGGCATCGGGTGTCCGGCGATCGCCCGCATCGTTGAACGGCGGGTTCATGATCACATGATGGAAACTCTCGTCGGGGAGACCGGCCTCGTTTCGCGCCTTCGCCCTTAGCGTCACATCCGCCTCGACGACCGAAACGCGGCCTGCCATATGCGCATTTTCAGGCAGGAGGATGCTGCGGCGGGCATAGTCGGCCATCTGGCCGGAACGCTCGAAGAGCACGACTTCGGCGGCCGGCAGCCGTGACGCGACGGCCAGGCCGGCGGCGCCTGCGCCGGCACCGAGATCCGCGACCGTGATCGGACGGTCGTCGGCGACGAGCGCAGCAAGCAGCATTGCATCCATGCCGGAGCGATGCCCCCTGCCCTTCGGCTGCACCACATGGAACAGCCCCCGGTGAAAGGCGTCAATCGTCTCGCCAGGTTCTCCGGTCATCTCAGGCTCACTTCGGAGCGCGCAATTCGCCGCCGAGCCCGGCATCCACGAGAATGCGCCGCGCCTGGTCAGCCTGTTCGTCATCGACGAGGAGCCGGCGCGGCAGCATGCCGAGCGACCCTTCCAGAATGCTCATCCCTTGATCGGCAATGAAGCAGTGGATCCCCGCATCCTTCAGCAGGCTCTCCGCGTAGGAGAGCAACACGGGATCATTGGCGCGAATAAGTTCATGCATTTGCCGGAAAATCCCTTTCAAATCTGCGCGACGCGACAATTCACCCCTTGCCGCGCCAATCGCCCCTTTCTATTGTCGAACTCAATAATTTAACAGGAGTCCGGGTCGTTGGGCGTGGTCATACCGCTTGAAGAAAGCAAAAACAAACTGGCATCTGTCAAGCCGCTGGTCGATTTGACCAAAGCGGACATGCAACGGGTGAACCAGCTTATCCTCTCCAAGGCCGGTTCCGACGTCCAGATGATTCCCGAAGTGGCCAACCATCTCATCTCGTCCGGCGGCAAGCGCCTTCGTCCGATGCTGACTTTGGCGTCTGCTGCGCTATTCGGCTACAAGGGCGAGAACCACATTAAGCTTGCGACATCAGTCGAGTTCATGCACACGGCGACGCTGCTGCATGACGACGTCGTCGATGAGAGCGACCTTCGCCGCGGCAAATCCACCGCCCGCATGATCTGGGGCAACCAGGCGAGCGTGCTTGTCGGTGACTTCCTGCTCGGCCAGGCGTTCCGAATGATGGTCGATGTCGGCTCGCTCGATGCGCTCGATGTGCTCTCCTCGGCGGCTTGCGTGATCGCCGAAGGCGAAGTGCTGCAGCTTTCCGTCGCCAAGAACATGGAAACGACGGAAGACGACTACCTCGCCGTCATCCGCGCGAAGACGGCAGCGTTGTTTGCCGCAGCCGCCGAAGTCGGCCCGATCGTCGCCGATGCCGGCAAATCCGGCCGCAACGCGCTGAAGTCCTATGGCATGAACCTTGGTCTCGCTTTCCAGCTCGTCGACGATGCACTGGACTACGGCGGCAAGGCGGCCGATCTCGGCAAGAATGTCGGCGACGACTTCCGCGAAGGCAAGATTACGCTTCCGGTCATCTTGGCCTATCGCCGCGGAACCGAGGAAGAGCGCGCTTTTTGGCGACACGCCATTGAAGGCGGCGAGAGCAGCGACCAGAATCTCGAAAAGGCGCTTGGCCTGATTACCAAGTATGGCACGCTGAACGACACCATTGCCCGGGCGGTTCACTACGGCACGATCGCACGCGATGCGCTCGCGCCGCTTCCCGAAACGGGATGGAAGTCAGCCCTGCTGGAAGTCATCGACTTCTGCATCGAGCGCGTCAATTAATCGACGGTCACTGATCGCGGGCTGAATTTATTGCAGGGCCGCTCCAAAAAAGCCATCCTGTTGTGAGTCAGTCATTTCAACTGATTTTGCAGTCGGACGAGGCCGGCTGCCCGACAAGAGAGGTTTTCTAATGCGGCAAAAACTTGCCATCCGTCTTCTTTCGAGCGCAGCCATGGCAGCGGTCCTATCGCTGGCAGCGCTCGGCGGCGTGAATGCCGAAGAGACGGCCAAGAAGGACGATGCCGCCACGGTGATCTTCGATCCGGATAGCGTCACGAGCTTCTCCGGCGCATTTTTGGCCGCCCGGACTGCCGATGTCGATCATGACTACGAGACGGCGATTGAACTCTACAAGAAGGCGCTGCAGATCGAGCCGGGAAATCCGGAAATCCGCCAGCGCCTGATGATCTCGCTGCTTTTGAACGGCGACATCAAGGATGGCGTGAAGTACGCCAACGACCTGAAAGGCGATGCAACGGTCGAACGCATCACGACCATCGTGCGCAGCATGGATGCCATTCGTCGCGGCGAATACAAGACGGCTGAATCGCTTCTGAAATATACCGGCCCGAACGATCTCGACCGAATGATGAACGATCTGCTCGCCTCCTGGGCCCGCGTCGGCGCCGGCCGTGGCAAGGAAGCTCTCTCCATGGTTCAGAGGATGAAGGGGCCGGATTGGGTCGGCATCTTCAAATCCTACAACGCCGGCGCGATCGCGATCGTGAACGGCGACATAAGGGCCGCCCGCCAGAACCTCAACGACGCCGTACTCGACAAGGACGGCGGTGCGACCGCTCCCGATACCTTCATGCGCGCCGTCATGGCTCTCGCCCGACTGGAAGCCTCGCAGGGCAACAAGCAGAAGGCGCTCGACGCGATTTCCGTCGGCGACAACCTGTTGCCGAACTACGCTCCGCTCAATGCGCTGCGCCAGAGCATCGAAAAGGGCGAGAAGCAGGAGCAGCAGATTCAGACCGCCAAGCAGGGCGCTGCCGGCGTACTTTTCTCTATCGGTGGAGCGCTGAACCGCGACGGTGCCGAGGATATCGTTTCTCTCTACCTTCAGACAGCCAAGACGCTGGATCCGGATAGCGCCGATACGCTCGTCATGCTCGGCGGCATTGCCGAGAAGCAGGAGCAGATGGACCGCGCGATCGCGCTCTACAAGCAGGTGCCGGAGAACTCGCCGATGCGCCGCATCTCCGAGCTGCAGCTCGGCCTCGCCCTTGCGCAAGGCGGCAAGGTGGAAGAGGCGCGCAAGCACCTTCAGAGCCTGATCGCCTCTGATCCGAAAGACGTTCGCAGCTACCTCGCCTATGGCAGCGTGCTGTCGGATGCGAAGGACTACGCCGCCATGGCCGACAATTACGACAAGGCTGTCGAAGTCCTCGGCCCCTTGCCGGGCAGGGGCGCGTGGACGGTCTTCTTCCAGCGCGGCATTGCCTATGAACGCCTGAAGAAATGGGACAAGGCAGAGCCGAATTTCCGCAAGGCACTGGAACTCAACGCCGACCAGCCGCAGGTTCTGAACTACCTCGGCTACTCCTGGATCGACATGAACCGGAACCTCGACGAGGGACTGGCGATGATCAAGAAGGCGGTCGATCTGCGTCCGGATGATGGCTACATCATCGACTCGCTTGGCTGGGCCTATTTCCGGCTGAACCGCTTCGACGACGCGGTCGAGGAATTGGAGAAAGCAGCACAGATCAAGGCCGGCGACGCGACGATCAACGACCATCTGGGCGATGCCTACTGGCGTGTCGGCCGCAAGCTCGAAGCTGTCTACCAGTGGAACCGGGCGCTCGGCTCCGAACCCGAGGCATCCGAGATCCCGAAGATCAAGGAAAAGATCGCCAACGGCTTGCCGCAGGATACGGACAGCTCCAAGGCGGCTGACAAGAAGCAGCCGGATCCGGCGCCTGTCGAACCGAAGCCCACGGACAAGAAGTCCTGATAGGCGATGCCTAAGGCGAGTATGGGCGATGACCTGACCGTCATCGAGGACGCTCCGGCAAAAATCAATCTGGCCCTGCATGTGACGGGCCAGAGATCCGACGGCTATCATCTGCTCGATATGCTGGTGACCTTCACCCGGCATGCCGACCGGCTTGAATTTACGCCGGCTGAGCGAGACGAGTTCGTGATATCAGGACGCTTTGCCGAGGCGCTCATCGCCGACCGCGACGACAATCTTGTCCTGAAGGCCCGGGATTTCCTGCGCAGTGCGATCTCTCGCGAGAGCGGCATCGCTCCCGCGGTTCGCATCGATCTCCAGAAGAACCTGCCGATTGCGTCCGGAATCGGCGGCGGGTCGGCGGATGCGGCGGCGACACTTCGCGGCCTGACGCGGCTCTGGAACGTGTCGCTTCCGAATGCGATCATCGAGGCGGTCGCCATCCGGCTAGGGGCCGACGTGCCCATGTGCTTGGCGAGCAGACCACTGATCGCGCGTGGCATCGGCGAGCAGATCACCCCTGTCGACGACATGCCGGCCTTTGCCATGGTGCTGGCGAACCCGTTGAAAGGCGTATCGACGCCCGAGGTTTTCCGAAGGCTGACGAGCAAGACCAATCCGGCACTCGACATGACGCTGCGTTCCACCTGGATCGAGACGATAGGCTCGATGCGCAATGACCTTGAGCCGGTCGCTCGAGACCTGCTGCCCGAAATTGCCGAGATCTCGGCGATGCTGAAGAAGCAGGGCGCCTCCATCGTTCGCATGTCCGGTTCCGGCGCCACGTGCTACGGCATCTTTGATACACTTGTAGCGGCAGAGACGGCGGCCGCCGCGCTTCACAGCGAACGGCAGGACTGGTATTTCGAAGCAACGGAAACGACTGCTGGAGGACACGATGCCAGGGCTGGATGAAACGCGCCCCTTCATTCCTGTCGGCATTGCCGTGTTGACGGTCTCGGATACCCGCACGCTCGCCGACGACCGCTCCGGCGATACGCTGGCCGCCAGGATCAAGGAGGCAGGTCACCGCTTGGTCGACCGGGGAATCGTCCCTGATGACCCACAGGCGATCGCGTCGCGTGTGAAGGCATGGACCGAACGCGATGATATCGACGTCGTCATCACCACCGGGGGAACCGGCTTTACCGGCCGCGATGTCACGCCGGAAGCTCTAGAGCCGCTTTTCGAAAAGAGGATGGATGGCTTTTCGGAGGTGTTCCACCGTATCTCCTACGACAAGATCGGCACCTCGACGATCCAGTCGCGCGCCACGGCGGGCGTTGCCAACGCAACGTTCATCTTCGCGCTGCCGGGCTCGCCCGGCGCCTGCAAGGACGCCTGGGATGGCATCCTCAAATCCCAACTCGACTACCGCCACATGCCTTGCAATTTCGTGGAGATCATGCCGCGTCTCGACGAGCATCTAAAGCGCGGCACAGGCAAGTAGCGGACTGCCTCGGCAGACGAAGACAGGCCACCGTCCTATGTCCCTATGCCGGGTAGTGCAGGCATTGTTTCCCAGCTATCACCGGACAGCAGGATGCAGCTTACGCCGCGAACATCCGTG
The DNA here is from genome assembly GCF_900110205.1 of Rhizobium tibeticum. Taxonomy (GTDB): domain Bacteria; phylum Pseudomonadota; class Alphaproteobacteria; order Rhizobiales; family Rhizobiaceae; genus Rhizobium; species Rhizobium tibeticum. The sequence continues at coordinate 127,322 of NZ_FOCV01000001.1, forward strand.
ATGAGCAGCGTCCATGTGCCGCTCTGCGCGGCGTAGACCTCCAGCATGGCGTTCTGGTTGACCAACCCAACTGCCGTCAGCCTCTCGGCAAAGTTCTTGTCGAGGAAATTGACGATCTCGGATCGGCCTGCGCAACTGCGCATCATCTGCGATGCTGCCGAATGCGGATGCGCGATCATCGATGTCGTCAATATGACGGCCGACAACAGGCCGCGGATCATATTGCGTTTCATGACGCACCTCCTTTTGCCGGAAACCGGCAGAAGAGGAGACTTCCGCTGACCTGTTCTGCCGTCTGCCGGCATTCATGGTCGACCGTCACGAAGCGAGGCGCTCGGGCGGCGCCATGCGGGAATTATAGCGCAAAATTGTATCGGGCGCCATCATTTGCGGCGGCGTCGAAAGAGAGCACGCGCAGCTACCGCGCTGCGCGCGCAACCCAAGAGGGAACGAGTTCGCTGGAAAGCTTGCGGAGCTTCTGCCCTTTTGCGAATTCGCGGAGGCTCATTCCGCTTCGTGCTGCGGCGATCGCCTGTTTCTTGGGAAGGAGAAGCCCGAGTTCCAGCGGCGACGACGCCCGGCGGATGCGCTGCAGAAAAGGACGCCGATATCCGCGCGAAGCGGTGAACCGTGCAGGCAGCTTGTTCAGCGCCATATACTCGGCAATCTCGTCGATCCAGCCGGTCTGCGGACGCGCACCGGGCTCGACGAAAAGCAGCCACTCGCCTCGCGCCGAGCGCACTATATCCCTGATATCCCATTGCGAATGAAACCGGCAGCCGGCAGCATCGGCCACCTTCGACGTCCCATCGTGCGAGCCATGGTCAAGCACCACGACGTCACTGACGAGCCCCTCCACTGCGCCTGCAACCAACACCGATAACGTCTGCGCCAGCTCAGGCTCCTGATCCTGGCATTCAAGTACAACAGTCAACATTGCCTATCCATAGAGCGCCGCACAAAATTTTGCCAGCGGCACTTTCCTCATTTTGTTCTTGCATTGTTCTCATTTTGCCGATAGGAATTTAATCATCAAACCGGATGGAAGCAAAGCTTCCGCCAGCGGAGAATCCGATGAACGAGCAGTCCCTTGCAGGGCAGGCCGCATTTGCGCCTGCCAATACGGCAGATATTGCCGATGCGATGATCGTATCTGCCGGTCTGCGGATCGATGTCGACCGTCGCCGCGGGCGTGCGGCCGGACTCAATCCGAGTGGTCGCTTCGAGCCTCTGCGCCGTGAGACGTTCGACGATGGCTGGCAGAACCTTGAGGATCTTCCGCCGTTCAAGACCGAGGTGCAGGTCGAAAAGCCGCGGACGGCCATCACGCGCAACGAATCGCCAGACGTTCCCTTCGACCGCTCGATCAATCCTTATCGCGGCTGCGAGCATGGCTGCATCTACTGCTTCGCACGGCCGACACATGCCTATATGGGTCTTTCCGCCGGTCTGGACTTCGAAGCCAAACTCTTTGCCAAGCCAGATGCAGCGAAGCTTCTGGAGCGAGAGTTGGCGAAGCCCGGTTACAAGCCGCGCGTCATCGCGATCGGGACCAACACCGATCCCTACCAGCCGATCGAGAAGGAATGGCGCATCATGCGGCAGATTCTCGAGGTGCTTGAGAAGGCCAACCATCCGGTTTCGGTGGTTACGAAGTCGGCAATGATCCTGCGCGATCTCGATATTCTCTCGGCGATGGCCGAGAGGAACCTTGTTCGTGTTTCGCTGTCGGTAACGACGCTCGAGCGCAAGCTCGCGCGGACCATGGAGCCGCGCGCCTCGACGCCGACGCGTCGGCTGGAGGCTATCCGCGCACTCTCCGATGCGGGTGTCCAGACATCGGTGATGGCAGCGCCCATGATTCCCGCGCTCAACGATCACGAACTGGAGCGCATTCTCGACTCAGCCCATTCGGCGGGCGCGAAGGAAGCAGGTTACGTCATCCTGCGCCTGCCATTCGAAGTATCGCCGCTGTTTCGCGACTGGCTGCTGCAAAACTACCCCGACCGTTACCGGCACGTCATGTCGCTTGTCCGTTCGATGCGCGGCGGCAAGGATTATGACGCAGAGTTCGGCAAGCGGATGAAGGGAGCTGGTCCCTATGCGTGGCAGATTGCGCGTCGTTTCGAGATGGCCACGAAACGGCTTGGCATGACCCGGCGCAGCATGCCGCTGCGCGACGACCTGTTCGTTCCGCCTGATGGCAGCGGCGTGCAGCTATCGCTGCTTTGATATTCGAGCTTTGCGGATGGTCGCCCTGCCCGTCCGCGCCCAAGTCCCCGGCCCGCCGCCCTGATCCGGGGACTTGCAGGAAATCGGGTTGGCGTGCGAGGTTCAGCCGCATGAAACCTCGCACGTCACCCGATTCTCCTATGCTTTTCGAAGATGTCCCCCTCGTGCCGGATTTCCGGCTGGAGCTGAAGGCGCGCAAGGCCGGTCATTGGCCGGTCGCGGGCGCTGATGAGGCGGGACGCGGCCCGCTGGCCGGCCCGGTGGTGGCAGCAGCCGTCATTCTCGATCCAAAGCGCATTCCCGATGGCTTGAACGATTCGAAGCAGCTTTCGGCACAGAAGCGCGAGGAGCTTTTCGTTCAGATTCTTGCGACGGCGACCGTATCGATCGCCTCCTCGAGCTCGACGCGCATCGACGAGACGGATATCCGCAAGGCCAGCCTAGACGCCATGCGCCGCGCCATCTGCGGCTTGTCGATACCTGCAAGCTATGTGCTGACCGATGGGATAGACGTTCCACCCGGTCTCGCCTGTCCCGGCCAAGCGGTCGTCAAGGGTGACGCGCGCTCTGTTTCCATCGCTGCCGCCTCCATTGTCGCCAAGGTGACGCGCGATCGAATGATGGCGCGTGCGCACGCCGTCTTCCCCGCCTATGGCTTTGCCGCACATGTGGGTTATGGCACAGCGCAGCACCGCGCCAGGATTGAGCGGCATGGCCCCTGCCCGCTTCACCGCATGAGTTTCAGGCCGTTGAAGAAGGACGGAATCGAGGGCGGCGCGACGGAAGAGATGCTGCAGGAGTAGCGTCTGGCCGTGTAGCCCAGCTATGAGAACGGGGCCCTGCGTGGCCGTCTTTGTCGTAACGACGACAGATCGCATGCGAAGCGGCCATCAGACCGCTTCGCATGCGTGACCCAGAGTGCAAGCACGCAGTCCAGGAGACCGCCTACTGCTGTGTCGCGGGCTGCTGTGTCGCGGGCTGTTGTGTCGCGGGCTGCTGCGTAGGTGCCGAATTCTGGAGCTTTTCCTGAACTCTCTTGACGAGCGCCGGATCGTTCTGCGCGGCTGTTAGAATTGAATTATATTCCTCTACCGATATCCCCGGAGAGCCTTCCACGGCCTGAACCATTTGCTTACTGCCCTCGGTCTGTAGTTGTTGCTTTGCCCCAGCATCCTGCGTTGCTTCGAGCTTGGCCGCGTATTCCTGCCTGATCTTGTCGACCTGCAGATAGGCGACCGCAAAGGCCTCGATCTTCTGATCACTGACGGCTGCGGCCTCGCCCTTGCTTTCTGGCTGCGCTTGGATCGGTTGCTTCTCCGGAGCTGCCTCCTGTGCGGACGCAGGCGTGCTGAAAGGCACCAAACCGAAGGCTGCGGCAGTCAACAACGCAGCAGCAATGTAACGAATGGTCATATAGTCATTCCTCCGTGATGATACGGCGTGAACGGCAGCGAGCTGCCTTGGCCGTTGGTTAGGGTTGAGGAACGATCCGGCGACAATATGATTGTGAGACGTTTTTGGTGCGGCAATAGCGGGGCGATCCGCCGACCATGGAATGGCGGCTTTATGGCAGCCGCCTGCTATTCAGCTGATCAGGCGGCCATGTGCCCGCCCAGGATTTAGCTCCGATGTGCGCGGATGCAGTCGATGTCCTCGCAACAAAGCGTGTGATGGCGCTGCTCGATATCCCTGCAATATTTTCCGGTCCCCGCGTCGCCTCCTCTTCCATGAAGGCGACGAGCGCATCCAAACGCTCGACAACGAGATCGGACATGGCGGTGCGCTGATCGTTGACAGATCGGTCCGCGATGCGTCTCATCCGTCAGCATTGGCACCTTCACCTTGACGGCCGTGCCGCCAATAGCAAAAAAGCCCCGTCGTTGAACGGGGCTTTTCGGTTGAACAAGAACCGAGCGCTCAGTTCAAACGCGTCTTCACTTCGCCGACCGCCCCCTTGAAGAGATCGGCCTGCACCTTCGTGTCGGCCTTCTTCGCCAGAACGTTTTCGGCAGCGGCGATCGCCAGATCAACAGCAGCGGAACGAACCGCCTTCATCGCATCGGCTTCCGCCTGCTTGATCTTCTGCTCGGAAACCGCGGTGCGGTTTGCGACGAATTCTTCCGTCTTCTTCTTGGCTTCCACCGTCAGCATTTCGGCTTCACGCTCAGCAGCCGCGACAATGTGTGCAGCTTCTGCTTCAGCTTCCTTGCGTTTGCGCTGATACTCGGCCAGCAGATGCTGGGCCTCTTCGCGCAGGCGCTTGGCTTCCGACAGCTCGTTGCGGATCTGATCGGCACGGTCGTCGAGCGACTTAGCCATCATGCCCGGAACCTTGAGGTAGACGATCAGCGCCAGGAACAGCACAAGACCGACGAATGCGAAGAATGTTGCGTCCAATGCAAATTCCATCGATCAAGCCCCCTTCTTGATGTCAGCAACCGCAGCAGCAACCTCTGCCGTTGCTGTGGTGCCGATCAGCTGTTCTACAACAGCCGTTGCGGTTTCTTCGGCGATGGAACCGACGTCAGCGAATGCCTTCGCCTTGATGTCGGCGATGCGACCTTCCGCAGCTTTCAGCTTTTCAGCCAGGCTTGCTTCAACGGCCTTGCGGTCGGCCTCCGCCTTCAGTTTGGCGGCATCGCGAGCGGCAGTGCCGATCGAGTTTGACTTGGCGCGAGCAGCGGCCAATTCGGCTTCGTAAGCAGCAACGTCGGCGTCGGCTTCCGCCTTCAGGCGGCCTGCCTCATCGAGGTCCTGCGAGATGCGATTGTGGCGCTGCTCGAGAATACCACCGATGCGCGGCGTGATGACCTTTTGCATGAGCACGAAGAAGACAACGAACGTGATCGCCAGCCACAGAAGCTGCGAGGCGAAGGTCGTCGAATCGAAAGGCGGGAATACGCCGCCGCCGTGATGCTCGGCTGGTACGCCGGTCTCGGTGTGGACCTCGCCTGCTGCCGGAGCGGCATGCGTGTCTGTACCGGTCGCTGCGCCAGTTTCTGCGGTTCCCGCCGGGGCCTCTTCGGCGTAAGCCGGGGTCACAAAAAACATGCTCACCTCCAGGTGTACTGCAAATGCAAAGGATCACGGCTTGCGGGTCGCAGGCCGTGATCCTTCAATGCGCCTGTCTTAGACGGCGAAGAGCAGGAGGAGAGCGACGAGCAGCGAGAAGATGCCCAGAGCTTCCGTAACGGCAAAGCCGAAAACCAGACGGCCGAACTGGCTGTCAGCAGCCGACGGGTTGCGCAGTGCGCCGGACAGGTAGCTGCCGAAGATGTTGCCGAGGCCGAGAGCCGTACCGGCCATACCGAGGCAAGCCAGACCTGCGCCGATGTACTTTGCTGCGATGGGATCCATATTTTCACTCCTTTGAAATGGTTGTTACGGCGAATTGACTGACGCCCATGGACGTCAATATCGGTATCCTTAGTGGCCGCCCGGATGGATCGCGTCATTGAGGTACATGCAAGTCAGCACCGCAAAGACGTAAGCCTGGAGGAAGGCAACGAGGAACTCGAGACCGGTCAGGGCGACCGTCATGATGAGGGGAAGAATGGCACCACCGACGCCGAGTGCACCCAGCGCTCCAAGCGAGGCGACGAAGCCTGCGAACACTTTAAGGGTGATGTGACCCGCCAACATGTTGGCGAAGAGACGAACGGAGAGCGAAATCGGACGGGAGAGGAAGGAGATGATTTCGATCGTCACGACGAGCGGCAGAAGAATGCCCGGAACGCCCTGCGGCACGAAGATATTCAGGAAGTGGAAGCCGTGCTTGTAGAAACCGTAGACGAGAACGGTACCGATCACGAGCAGCGCCAGCGCGAGGGTGACGATGATCTGGCTGGTGACCGTGAAGAAGTACGGGAACATACCGAGCAGGTTTGCCGTCAACACGAACATGAAGAGCGAGAAGACCAACGGGAAGAACTTCATTCCCTTGGATCCAGCGCCTTCCTTCAGCATGTTGGCGATGAACTCGTAGGACATCTCCGCCACCGACTGGGAACGGCCAGGCACGATCGCCCGGTTCGACGTCGAGAAATACAAAAAGCCAGCGGCGACGGCAGCGGACGCTACCATAAAGAGCGATGCGTTCGTAAACGAGAAATCAATTCCGCCGACTTCGATCGGCACAATCTTCTGGATCAGGAACTGATGGGTCGGATCGTTAGACACCGCTTGTTCTCTCTATCTTTAGCCCGCGCGAAACGGGATCATTGCACTGGATCGAACGCTGGAGCGCCCTGCCCTATTTTCCGCCATTCTCGCCCTTAGCAGGATCGGGCTTTGCAACCTTCCCCGCAGCACGCAGAACGTTCAGTACGCCGGCACAAAATCCAAGAAGAAGAAGAACAATCAATCCCCAAGGCGCCGTGCCGACAAAACGGTCGAGGACATAGCCAAGAACGGCGCCGACGACGATTGCGGAGATGAATTCGCTCGAAAGCTTCATCGCCTCGGCATAGCCCTTGCGGCTCGCCTCGGCGCTGGCTTCGATAGCCTCTTCCTTCCCCGCCTCTACGCGCTTGGTTGCGAGCTTCGCTTCCAATTGCGCCCGGCGCTTCTCAAGACTTTCCTCGCGGTCATCCGCCATGGTGCTCTCCTCCGCCAGCCGCTGTCTGCCCGCTACCCCGGTTTACCGACAACGACCCCAAGGTTTGAGAACCTTTCGGCCCGTTCTGAAGTCGCGCGCAACATAGTTTTAGCAAAAAGCATAGTCAAGGCGTAGGAGGTCGATGTCCAGCCATAAAATAGGCGATAAAAAACATATGCTTAGGCCGATCTCGACGAGCTTAGCCAAAATCGACCGAAAGAATCCGCTTTTGTGTGCGGCGATGAGACGCGAAATCGCGTCAGGATCAGCTTCTTCCTCAGCTCCAGCCGCCGCCATAGGTGCGATAGAAGACATGCAGGCCAATGCGACCGACCTTTTCCATCGTCTTGGCCCATTTCGGACGAACGTAGACAGCATGATAGTGCGTGGCGGAACCGACCTGCGGGAACCAGATCTTGCCTGCGGTCACGGCCATGGCGACTTCGCGGGCGATTCTCCAATGATACTGCGAATTCACGCGATCCTTGATGTTGTCGCAGGCAAAGGAGAACTGGCATCGGTTGCGCCAATCCTCGTTCTGATAGACGACGCCGCAAATCGTCTTCGGGTAGGCCGGATTGCGGACGCGATTGAGAATGACCTGGGCGACGGCGGCTTGCCCCTTCACCGTTTCGCCACGGGCTTCGAAATAGATGCCGGATGCCAGGCACTGCTGCTCGGCCGCCGAGAATACGGAGGGCGACAGGATGCTTGCAGCCCAGGCGTGGTCACGCGGGCCAATCTGCGGCACGAAGCGACCATCGTCGGCCTTGTCGGTCAGAATCGAATCGAACGGCGACTGACGGGAATAATCAGGAGCGGCCGGCGCATAGGCCGTTGCCAGCACGTCGGCCTTTGTGTTGGTCACGAGGCCGGCTAGCATGGGAGAGACGCCGCGATCGGGCTTCGGCGGCTCCTTCTTGTAGAAATTCGAGGCGATCTGGATTTCCTTGCCCTTGATCTTCGGCTTCACGAAGGCCGACTTATCCTTCACGTCGAAGGCGGGCTGAAAAAGCAGGCGTGTTCTGTGGAGGATAGACCCGGCAGAGAAATCCTTTGGCGGCTGCACTTTTTCGACGGCAACGACGCGGCCCTTTTTAGACGGGCGATTGACCCGGTCTTCATCCGGCGTCGCCTCATGTCCCTTTTGCTTCGCCATAAAAGCGACCTTGCGCCCGTCAGGCAGAACCATGCCTGCACCGGCGGCGATCGTGCCTGTCACGACAGGATCGGCAAAGGTCAGTTCCGCCTGATGGATCGACCCCGCCGGCGAATTGGTCAATACCATACGCCAGTTTTCCCGTTCCTGATCGAGGCCGGCAAGCAGAGCAGCGAGGTCCGCATGGGACACCATCGTCGGCGACATCAGCCACCCGAAAACGCCGAAGAGCGCGGGTGAACTCCAGTTTTGAAGCAAGCGGCGCAGCTTGCCACGGGAACGGCTATTTCGACGCAACGCGAGACTCCGGCATGAGACGCATGAACATGCCGTTGAAAATGTCTCATTAACCTTGATGCTTGGTTAATGCGGGCGCCTTCCAGGGACGAAAGCATTAGCGGCAGCAAAAATAAGGGCCGGATGTATTTGGACATGCAAAACCCCCGAAGGTTGCTTTCGGGGGTCAGTTCAGTTTGCCGGGATTGTGAAGGGCACTGGTTCGGCTAGATAATGACGTGCGAGCCGAGTTCCACCACGCGATTTGCCGGCAGGCGGAAGTAATCCGACGGATTTGCTGCAGCATTGGCGAGCGCAATGTAAAGGCGATCCTGCCAGTAAGGCATTCCGGACTTGGCATCGGGAACCAGCTTGCGGCGGCCGAGGTAGAAGGAGGTCGACATGATGTCGAACTTCAGGCCGGTCTTGCGCAGCGTCGCCAAGGCCTGCGAGACGTTCTGCGATTCCATGAATCCGAACAGCAGTTCGACGCGCGAGAACCGCTCCGAGATCTGCTCGACCTTGTAGCGATCGGCGCTCGAAACACGCGGCTTGTTGATCGTGCGGATCGTCAGAATCACGTTCTTGTCATGCAAAACGTGGTTGTGCTTCAGATTATGCAATAGCGCGGCAGGAGCCGATTCCGGATCGCTGGTCAGGAAGATCGCGGTGCCGGGCACCTGGGCGGGGGAATGGTCGCTCTTGCGCTCGATCGAACTGACGAACGACGCCAGCGGGATATCGGTATGGCGCGTCTTCTCCATCAGCAGAGCCGAGCCGCGTCGCCAGGTCCACATGATCACGGTGAACGCCGTGGCAATCATGATCGGAATGTAGCCACCGTCGTGGATCTTCAGCAGGTTGGCGCCAAGGAAGATGAGTTCAAGACCGACGAGCGGCGCCAAGGCGAGTGTTGCGACCGGGATAGACCAGTTCCAGCGAACGCGCACGAACTCGAAGGCCATGATCGAAGTGACGACCATCGCGCCCGTCACCGAGATACCGTAGGCGGTTGCCAGCGCATCCGACGTCTTGAAGCTGATGACGAGGAATATGACGCCGAAGAAGAGCACAGCGTTGACGGACGGTACGAAGATCTGTCCCGTATTGGTCTCCGACGTGAAGAGGATTTCCATACGCGGCAAGAAGCCGAGGTTGATGCCCTGTCGAACAAGCGAAAAAGCGCCGGTAATGACGGCCTGGCTGGCGATGATCGTCGCAGCGGTCGCGAGGATGACGACCGGCAGCAGCGCCCATTGCGGATACATCAGGTAGAAAGGATCAGACATCGCCATCGGATTGCCGAGCACGAGAGCGCCCTGCCCCAAATAGTTCAGCGTCAATGCCGGGAAAACCAGTGCAAACCACGCCCACTGAATCGGCCGCCGGCCAAAGTGGCCAAGATCGGCATAAAGCGCTTCCGCGCCCGTCACGGTCAGGAAGACTGCGCCAAGCACGACGACGCCGTAAAATCCCTCATGCAGCAGGAAACTGATCGCATAATAGGGGTTGAAGGCGGCAAGGATGCCGAAGTCATCCGAGATGTGCGAAATGCCGGCAGCGGCCATCACGATGAACCAGAGCGCCGTGATCGGCCCGAAAAAACGGGCCATGGCGCCGGTTCCGCGCGACTGCACAGCAAACAACAAGGCCAGAATGAAGACCGAAATCGGCACAATATAGCTCGTCAGGCTAGGTGCCACGAGCTTCAGCCCTTCAACGGCCGACAGAACCGACAGCGCCGGTGTGATCATCGCATCGCCGAGGAACAATGCTGCACCGACGAGACCAAGCAGCATCAGCAGCGCGGTATGCCCGTTGGCGGTCTTCATCAGCAACGCCAGCAGGGAGAGCGTACCGCCTTCGCCTTCGTTGTCGGCGCGCAGCAGGAAGAGCACGTATTTGATGGTGACGATAATGGTCAGAGCCCAGATCATCAACGAGATGAGGCTGATCACCTCGAAGCGTGTGAGGCCGTCGATCGCGACGGGCTTCAATGCTTCGCGAAACGCGTAGAGCGGGCTGGTTCCGATATCGCCATAGACGACGCCGACGGAGCCCAGCGCCAGATAGAACAGCTTGCGCGGCTTCATTTTTCGTTCGTGTGAATGGCTGCCTTCGTGCATGAAATGAAAACAGGCTCTTCAGAGCCAGCCTTTCCATCGGAAAAAGAAGAAGGGAATGACGGCGGACAGCACCATGAGCCCAAGCGAATACGGATATCCCTGGGCAAAGTGCAGTTCCGGCATGAATTCGAAATTCATACCGTAGATGGAGGCGACCAGCGTCGGCGGCAAGAACACCACGGACGCGATCGAAAAAATCTTAATGATCGCGTTCTGCTCGATGTTGATCAGGCCGAGCGAGGCGTCGAGCAGGAAGGTGATATTGCCGGCGATGAAGGACGCATGCTCATTGAGCGACTGGATGTCACGCGAAACCGTCTTGCAGAGTTCCTTGGTGTCGCGATCCTGCTGGACGGCCGGGACGGTGTAGAAAAACGTCATCAGCCGCGACAGCGACGCGAGGCTGTCCCGGACCTTGCTGACGAGGCGATGATGGCCTGCGATGTCCCTGAGCTTTTCTTCCAGATAGTTCGACGGCTTGCGGACTTTCCTGGCGCGGTCGCCAAACACATGTGTCGACAGGATGTCGATACGCGCGACCGACAACTCCAAGATTTCGGCAGTCCGATCGATCACGGTTTCAAAGAGCTTTGCCAGCAACGCGGCGCCACTTCGCCACTGCTGCGGCACGCGGTGAAGAGCGGCGATGAACAGCGAAAAGGACTTTGGTTGCGCGTAGCGAATCGTGATCATCCGCTTGCCAGCCAGGATGAACGCAACGTCGGTCAGCGTCGGCGCGTCCGTTTCAACCTTCCAGACGAGGGATGCGGTCATGAACACGGCATCGTTTTCCATGTAGAGGCGGGCCGACGGCTCGATGTCCTTGAGATCGTCTCGCGTCGGAACCTCGACACCGAGGGTTCTTTCGACGAAGAGTTCCTCCTCGCGCGAAGGCTCGATCATGTCGATCCACATCACATCGTCACGCAACGAACCTTGCGACAGATCGCCGATTTCAACCGGCTTACAATCGGAACAGTAGGCCGTGATCACCGGCTGGACCTCCGGCAATCCGGGTGTGTTGCGCACAACGCTGCTTTCATCGAAAGCCCTTCCACGGCGCGCCGCCTGCGAGCGCGCGCGGGATGCAAGTTCCCGATCTTAACGAAAGCGATTGACGAAAATTCATACGACTCCTGGCACATCCGGCAACCGCCGAGATATGCAACGTGCTCAACCGCATCGCAGTCACCAATCCTTCGACCAAGATAACTCCGAACATGCAGGTGAGACCGGTCCCCATCGGGTTGGCCATCATCGAGCATTCGCAAAAAGCCGCCTCATGGCGACGGCGCGCCATATGACGGAAAGCTGCGAAAGAATCAAGACATCTTCCGTCCGCGGCGCCGTTTGACCACATTTCCTCCGCAATTGGGAGTCGAGCGGCGCCGAAGCATTCACTCGAAAACAATCGCCGGCGCGGCCCGCTGCGGCTGCCCACCGAGCTGCTGCCAGACCTTGGCGGCGATCTCTCGATAGATGCCGGCGACAATGCCGTTCGGCTCGGTGGCAACAAGTGGCGTTCCGGCGTCCGACGTCTCGCGGATGTTGATCGTCAGCGGCACTTCGCCGAGGAAAGGAACGCCAATGCGTTCGGCTTCCTTGCGAGCGCCGCCATGACCAAAGATATCATAACGCGTGCCGGTATCGGGCGCGATAAAATAGCTCATGTTCTCAACGATGCCGAGCACGGGAACCTCGACCTTCTTGAACATGTTCAACCCCTTGCGGGCATCGACGAGGGCGAGATCCTGCGGGGTCGAAACGATGACGGCGCCGGCGAGCGGCACCTGCTGTGCCATCGTCAGCTGCGCATCGCCGGTGCCGGGCGGCATATCGACGACAAGCACATCGAGCTCGCCCCAGGCAACCTCGCGCAGCATCTGCATCAGCGCCGATTGCACCATCGGGCCGCGCCAGATCATGGCCGTGTCCTCGTCGACGAGGAAGCCCATCGACATGACCTTCAGCCCGTAATTTTCCATCGGATTGATGATGCGGCCATCGATCTGGGTGGGGCGGCCGGAGATCTTCAGCAGCCGCGGCATCGACGGGCCGTAGATATCGGCATCGAGAATGCCGACACGCAGACCATTTGCCTGGAGACCGAGCGAAAGATTGACGGCGGTCGTGGACTTGCCTACGCCTCCTTTACCCGAGGCAACGGCGATGATCGCGTTGATACCGGGAACGCCGAGCTTGCCCGCACGGGGCTGCTGTTGCGGCGCGTGTGCATGGCCATGATGGTCATGTCCCGCCTGGGGTTGAGGGCGCGAAACCGGCGCCGCGCCTGAACCGGCCCTCTTGTCTGCCGTCAGCGCAACCAGCGCTCCCTTGACGCCCGGCATCTCCTTGATGACCCGTTCGGCCGCGAGGCGAAGCGGTTCCAGCTCTTTGGCGCTCTCCGCCGGAACCGTAATGGAGAAATAGACCTTGCCATCGGAAATGAAGACATCAGACACCATGCCGAGCTCGACGATATCATGTTCGAGATCGGGGCCGCGGACCGTCTTCAGCGTTTCGAGAACCTGTTCCTTGGTGACGCCGGTCATTCCATCCTCACTGCCTATGTTGGCATTCTAGATAGAGGAGCGCCGCGCCTTCGCCAAACAAAATCGTTGATCGAATGGCAATTGAGGGAAACGAGGCCAACCGGAAGGCCACTGCGTCCACCAAGTCCGCCGGGCTTTCGCCCTGATGGTCGCAACGGCCTTCCAGGATACCGAGGTAAGCCTTGCGAACTAGAGCAAGCGCGGCAAAAGGCCAGCACAAAACGCCCATTGGAAGACCATACGCAGGGATATGCCGTCAACGGCGTGTCTCAAAAGCAACAACCGCCGCCGACGCCCAAGCCCAACATCAGGCATCGTGGCATCGGCTGGCGGTGTTCGGTCGCGCCGTTTATCCGGCGTCGTTACCAGGTCCCCTCTGGACCGCTGGAGACAAGGATGCAGAAAGCGTGCCAATTGGCAAACATTCGCAAATGCCGATGTGACCCGGTGACAAAGTGGTCGGCATTGGCGAAGATTTAGGCGCGAATGCCAGTGAAGCCCACAATTTGCGCAACCCTTACTTTATAAGGCCGATCCGCAGGGCCTTGGCGACTGCTTGTGTGCGGTTCACCGTATCGAGCTTCTTGGTCGCGCGGTTGAGGTAGTGGTTCACCGTGTGTTCGGACAGGCTGAGGATTTCGGCAATCTCAACGCTGGTCTTACCGGCGGCAGTCCAGTTCAGACAGTCGATCTCGCGATCAGTCAAGGTGCCCGTGACCCGATTGTCATAGCTGCGGATCTCTGCCAGCCGGTCGAAGACGTGGATGGAAATATAGTGGAGTTCGCGCATTTCCTCGGCGGTGAATGCCTCGCGATCGCCTGAAAATGAAACGGCACCGCGGCCACCGGAGGCCTCGTGGGTTGGAAAATAAGCGCAACGCATCATGCGAAAGCGTTCAAAGAGCGCCTTGACGATGCCAGCCTTTCCATCAGGCCGATCCAGCTTTGCCTGTGACACGTCGTTGAAGAACGGCGTGGTCGAGGTCCGGAGTCGCTTCATGACTGGGCTGTTGGCCACCAGTCCTTCGTGGTCGTAGGCGGCAAGAAGTTCCACCGGCCAACTCGAGATGACCGCGTTACTCTGCAGATCACGCGCCGTCACGGAGGGGATATTGAAGACCATAAAGGCCCGCGCACGATAGGCTTCCGTTACTTTCTTCATGAAGCGGAAAATATCGAACTGCGTTTTCAGTGCGGCGATCTCACTAACGTGTACGTCCACGGAAGATCCTGGCTGCGATGGGGTCATTTACTTATTCGACTCGAAAGATGGATTGCTGAAGGAGGCGGCGTCTCGTCCGCGCCGTCGCTAATTTGTATCGCCGGTGACGATTTACCAGCACATACACCCCAGGACGGGGGATTGACGAGCGTCAATTGTGATGATTCGTCAGAAAATCTCAATATTATGCTTTAGGTGGGTCCCTGCCGATCGTGGGACATCGTCAGCGACGAGGACCAAGCCCGATGCGCATCGCCTCCATGATCCGTTCGGCCGACTCCTGGATCGCGGCGGCCCATTCCGAAAGCCTTTCCACGGTGAGCCGGTAAGCCGGGCCAGTTACGGAAACGCCGCCGACAAGCGACAGGTTTTCCGACCAAATCGGGGCAGCAATGCACCTGATCCCAACCTCGTGCTCCTCACGGTCGAAGGCATGGCCCTGCTTTCGTATCTCCTCGATCTCGGCAAGAAGCGACTCGGCGGTATGGGTGTTGGCCGTGAACCGATGGAAGGCGAGGTCCGCCACCAACGCCTTAACCCGCTCTCTGGGCAGGATGGACAGGGCAGCCTTGCCGACACCGGTGCAATAGACCGGTGAGGCGTTGCCGATCTGCGAGTACATTCTGACAGGCTGCTGCCCTTCGAATTTGTCGAGATAGATGATCGAGGTGCCGCGCAGCACGCCGAGGTGAACGGTTTCGCCGGTCAGATCCTGCAGAGCTTTAAGATGCGGCTCGGCAATGAGACGGAACTCGTTGCGCGCCCAGCTGCGAGAGGCGAGATCCAATAGCCGCAAGCCCGGCGAGTAGCGGCCGTCTGTATCGATCTCGAGCAGACCTTCCTCCACGAGATGGCTCAGCTGACGGTGAACCGTACCACGGGGCTGATTGGCGACCGCCAGTATGTCGGTGAAGCGCATAGGCTCGTCTGCATGGGTCACCCGGTCGAGAAGGACCATCAGCTTGCCGAGGGTGCCCGTGTCGCGCGCCTCGGATGCACTCTCTTTTGCCGCACTCATCCTTGCCCCAAACGCCTTGACAGAAACGCCAGGATAATTGGATAATTCCACATAGTCAAATTACGTTCCATATAATAGAACTACCCGGGAGGAAAGAGCGGTGGACGTTGTTGCGCAGTTTCCGGAATTCAGGGATCGCACGGTCCTGATCACGGGCGGCGGGTCAGGCATCGGGGCAGCGATTGTTGGGGGCTTTGCCCGGCAGGGCGCCAAGGTTTCCTTCATCGACATCGATGAAGCGGAAAGCCATGACCTTGTCGAGAGGCTGTCGCGCGACACGCTCCACCCCGTTCGCTTCCACAAGGCGGATTTGCGGGATGTTGCCGCCATCCGCAGGACGGTCGATGAGGTTGTCGCTCACTCCGGCCCGATCAGCATACTCGTCAACAACGCCGCGCGCGACGACCGGCACGATTTCGAGGCGGTGACCGAGGAATATTGGAACGACAACCAGGCGATCAATCTGCGCCACGTCTTTTTCACCACGCAGGCCGTTGCGCCCTCTATGCGCACCGCCGGCGGCGGCGCGGTGATCAACATGTCGTCGATCGCCTTTCTCCTTAACATGCCCGAATTCCCTGCCTATTCGACAGCAAAAGCGGGTGTGATCGGGCTGACCAAGAGCATGGCCGGCAAGCTCGGACCTGACAACATCCGCGTCAATTGCATTCTGCCGGGGATGATCGTGACAGATCGTCAGATGAAACTCTGGCTCACCGAGGAAGGCATTGCTCGGGCTGTGCAGCGCCAGTGCGTCAAGAAGGTTCTGCACGCAGACGCCATCGTTGGTCCGTGCCTGTTTCTGGCGTCCAGCTGCGCGGCAGCGATCAGCGCACAATCCCTTATTGTCGATGGAGGCATTTTCTGATGGCGAATCCCGCTTATGTCGCGGTGGATTGGGGAACGAGCAGTTTCCGGCTTTGGCTGATGGGCAAGGATGACAGCATCCTTGGCGAAAGCCGCAGCAACGAAGGCATGACCACGGCTGCAAAGACCGGCTTTGCCGAGGTTCTGGCCTCGCACTTGGCCAAGGTGAATGCGCCGGAAAATCTTCCGGTCATCATCTGCGGCATGGCAGGCGCAAAACAGGGATGGGTCGAGGCAGGCTATATCGACGTCCCGGCATCGCTTTCTTCTATCCTGACCGGCGCGGTATCCGTTCCCGGTCAGAGCGGGGAGGTACGTATCCTTCCGGGACTAGCCCAGAGGGATCAGGAAAGGCCCGATGTCATGCGTGGCGAGGAAACGCAGCTTCTTGGCGCGCTTGGCCCCGCAAGCACCGGATCACACGCGGTCTGCATGCCCGGTACGCACTCGAAATGGGTGCATGTCAAGGATGGGCGGGTCGCGGGCTTCTCCAGTTTCATGACCGGCGAGCTTTTCGATGCGATCTCCAAGTATACGATCCTGTCACATGCCGTAGCCGGCGCCGATCAGACGCCGGCAGATGAGGCAGCTTTCGAAACGGCGATCAGGGTAGCCTATGAGCATCCCGCAATGGCGACCAACCTCTTCTTTACGGCGCGCTCGGGCCAGCTGCTGCACGGTCTGACCGCCGCGGCCGCACAGGCCAAGATCTCCGGAACCTTGATCGGCCTCGAAATTGCGGGCGCCATGTCAAATACGGGGGCCGGCGTCAACATCACCCTTGTCGCCGCCGGGCAGTTGAAGGGCCTTTATGAAGCGGCCTTCAAGGCACTCTCTTTATCCTTTAACACGATCGACGCTGACACGGCTGTCCGTGGCGGCCTTGCTGCCGCCGCCAAAGCCATTTGGCCGAACTGAAGAAAGCACCAAAGCGATGAACCGCATCCCTTTCCCCACGATGAAGCGCCCGCTGATTGCCATTCTACGAGGGATTAAGCCCGAAGAAACCGAAAGCGTGGTCGGCGCACTGATCGAAACCGGGCTGACCGCGATCGAAATCCCGCTGAACTCACCCGAGCCCTTCAAGTCGATCGAGATCGCCGCGAAAATGGCGCCTGCCGATTGCCTGATTGGCGCCGGAACAGTACTGACCACCGAAGCCGTCGACAGCCTCCACTCCGCGGGTGGCAAGCTGCTGGTTACGCCGAACGTCGAGCCTGAGGTCATTGTGCTCGCCCGCAACTACGGCATGGTCACGATGCCCGGCGTCTTCACGCCAACGGAAGCGCTGGCTGCAGCCCGCGCCGGCGCGACGGGGTTGAAATTTTTCCCGGCCAGCGTCCTGGGACCGTCCGGCATCACCGCAATCCGCGCAATTCTGCCGCCGGAGCTCGTGATCGCAGCCGTCGGCGGTGTCTCGGACAAGAATTTCGCTGATTACACCAAGGCCGGCATTCATGCCTTCGGCCTCGGCACGAGCCTGTACAAGCCGGGAATGACCGCCGCAGAGGTTGCCGAGCGTGCCAAGGCGACCATTTACGCCTATGACGCAGCGGTAGGAGCTTAAGGCGTATGACGGAAATTCATGAGTTCGCGGGCAGGACACTGTGCAACACCAACTCCGCGCTGGGTGAAGGCCCCACCTACGATCCGGACACGAACACCGTCTGGTGGTTCAATATTCTCGGCAAGGAGCTGCACGAGCTGAACCTTTCGACGGAAGAGAAGAAGGTGCACGCACTGCCGATGATGGCGAGTGTGCTTGCCCGCATCGATGCCGGGCGCCAGCTGCTTGCGACCGAACAAGGCCTCTTCGTCCGCGACACGAAGAGCGGCAATCTCACCTTCTATGCGGCACTCGAAAGCGACAAGCCGGAAAACCGCTCGAACGACGGCCGCACGCATCCATCTGGCGCACTGTGGATCGGCACGATGAGCAAGCGGGCGGAAACCCGCGCAGGCTCCATCTATCATGTCGCCGGCGGTCGCGTGACCAAGATCTTCGACGGCATCAGCATTCCGAACTCGATCTGCTTCTCGCCGGATGGAACCATGGGATATTTCACCGACACCCGCCTCAGCCGCCTGATGCGGGTGATGGTCGATGCTAAGACCGGTCTGCCGACCGGTGAACCGATCGTCCTCGTGGATACCATGGATGAGCCGGGCGGCATCGACGGTTCTGTGGTCGACGCCGACGGATACATCTGGAACGCGCGCTGGGGTGCCGGCACGGTCGATCGCTACAGCCCGGACGGACTGCGCATATCACGTTACAAGGTGCCAGCGGCCCAGCCATCCTGCCCTGCCTTCATCGGAACGAACGGCGACCGCCTCGCCGTCACCACGGCGTGGGAGGGACTGGATGACGACGCTCGGTCCATGCAACCGCAGGCTGGATCCCTGCTTGAGCTTGACGTCACAGTGAAGGGCGTCTTTGACCCCGTTTATCTGATCTGACGCGACACCAGGCACAATAGTAAGGGCGCCTGCCTGCGGCGCCCTTGTTGTTCCCCGGTATGATTGAGTTTGAAGCCCTGTGCAGCAGCTGCGCTAAAAGTTTCGCGAAATTAGCAATTTTTGCGCGATTTTTTTCGGGAACCAATAGAATTCCCATTCATTTCGATAGGAACTGGCCAAGTGGACGCCCGACTGCGAAGGACGGCTGAACTGGCCAGAGTATACTATTGCAATGAAAGGTAGGTTCGAAATGACACGCAAGCTTCTCACAACCGTTGCCGCTGGTGCCCTGTTTGCCACGGCTTTCGCACCGGCGGCATTCTCACAGAGCGCAACCCAGCCGGCAGATCCGAACGCTCCGGCCACACAGGCGGCGCCAAGCGATCCGACAGCTCCGCCGAAGGTTCCAGATGCCACGGCTCCGGCCCCGGCTGGTGAGGCTCAGGCTCCGGCACCGGCTGCCACGACCGACACAGCGAAAGCGGGTGGTGGCTCATACCTGACCGAGCAGGCTGCCGACCAAGTGAGTGCCAACACCTATATCGGTCAGTCCGTCTATAATGGTCAGAACGAAAGCATCGGTAGCGTCAACGACCTGATCATGAAGAAGGACGGCGGCTTGGTAGCAGCGATCGTCGGTGTCGGCGGCTTCCTCGGAATCGGCGAGAAGGACGTGGCCGTTCCGATAGATAAGATCACGATCGCCCAGAACACGCAGGACGGCAGCGTCAAGCTGAGCACCTCTGAGACCGCGGAATCGCTGAAGGCGGCCCCGCAGTTCAAGACGCTTCAGATGCTGGCAGCCGAGAAGGCCCCTGCGCCAGCGGGCACAACAGACACCACGGCCACTGGCTCGACAACGAACAAGTAAGATATGCGCAATGAGGACCAGGTGGCGTCCGAAAGGGCGCCATCACCATTTCAGGCGCTGACGCGATCTGACGTATCGTAGTAATTTTCGTGCAGGAACCGCAGCGTCGCTATGCCATCGGCGGGTTTGCCGAAGTGATAGCCCTGCCCCATCCCGCAGCCGAGCGAGCGTAGCTTGACGGCTTCGGAATAATCCTCGATTCCTTCCGCGACCACTTCCAGGTCAAGCCCCTCGCACATCGTGAGGATGGCCTTGATGATGTGCTCGGACGCGCGGTCGGAGTTGATCCGCGACACGAAGGCACGATCGATCTTGATCTTGTCGAACATGAAATCACGCAGGCGACCGAGGCTCGACTGGCCGGTCCCGAAATCATCCAGCGAGATGCGCACACCCGCCTGGCGCAGATCCGCGATGATCCGATTTGCCGTATCTGCCGAGCCCATCACCGCAGTTTCAGTGATCTCCAGTTCGAGCCGGTGCGGGTCGAAACCGACCCGGCCGAGGATCGACAGGACGCTGCTGCTCGTGCCCGGATCCATCAGTTGCGCCGAGGAGAGATTGAAGGAGAGGAAGAGTTCGCGCGGCCAGGAAAGTGCCGCTTCCGCCGCCTTGCGCAACAACGCCTCAGACAGAGCGTCGATGAAACCGCGTTCTTCCGCGAGCGGGACGAAAACACCCGGTGAAACGAAGCCCAGATCCGGATCGTTCCATCGCGCCAGAGCTTCGAAGCCCACGACCTGGCTATTGCCGAGTGCGACGATCGGCTGAAAATGCACGTCGATCGCGTCGGAGATGATGGCGTTGCGCAGCGCCTGTTCCAATTGCGTCGCGCGCTTCATTTCCTGGGCGATCTCGCGGGAATAGACGGTGATCTGGCCACGGCCACGCCGCTTTGACCGGTAGAGTGCGGTCTCAGCGCTTTTCAGCAATTCCTCGAACTCCTCGCCGGCAAAGGGATAGATCGAAAACCCGAAAGATGCCGACAGCCTCACATTGCGGTCGCCAAGATCGTATGGCGCCGATAGCACCTCGCGAATCATCTGGCCGAACTTCTCGGCGCTGGCCCGCTCGAACACAAGCGGCAGGACAAAGGCAAATTCGTCGCCGTCGTGACGCGTGACCAGGGCGCCATCCGGAATGCAGGCCTTCAGCCGATGGGCGACCTGGCAGAGAATCTCGTCGCCCGCCGATGAGCCGAAGAGATCGTTGATCGGTTTGAAGGAATCAAGATTGGCGATGCCGATCGTAAAGGGTGCCGGATCGCTCGCGCGTTCCGCGGCGATCTTTGCAATCCGGTCGCGCATGCGGTAACGGTTGCCGAGCCCGGTCAGTGGATCGGTATAGGCCATCGTCTGAAGTTCATTCTGACTTACGGGCACCAAAGGCATTTCAGCCGACATAATTCTTCAGACCCAGACTGCACCAATGCGGGAAAGGATGGCGGGCAAGTCTTAAGAATTCGATAGTGGCGCGGCCGCGTTGAAACCGTGTTCTGTCCCAAGATTTAGGGAGTTGACGCGCTTTGTTCGTCACATAGTGGCCTGTCTGATATCCCCGGCAAGGTATGTCTGAAAGATCCCCTGAAGAATATCGGGGCTCACCGGCTTCATGATCACATCGTCCATTCCGGCCTTTGCGCACTCGGCCCGATCACGCTCGAAAGCCTGAGTAATAACGCCGATAATCGGCGTTCTTGAACTGCCGCCTTCCTCTGTCTGGCGGATCAACCGCGCCGCTTCGAAACCGTTGAAACCTGGCAACGATATGTCCATCAGGATGATTTTCGGCTGATGCTCGGTCCACAGGCGGACCGCTTCATCACCGCTTGGAGCGATCAGATACCGGTAGCCGAGACCCTCGAGGATCTGCGAGAACACGATCTGGTTGATGTCGTTGTCTTCGGCGACGAGCACCTCGAGCGTGTTCATCTCCTCGACGGTCGTGAATTCCCAATCGGCGTCGATGCTCTCAGCGACTTGGCCGTGATTGCTGCGATTGAAATGGCGCGCGATCTGGAAGGTGAGCTCATTTGCGAGCTGGAAGCCATCCATCACCAGCACCGGGATGCCGTATTGCTTGGCGAGCTCCAAGCAACGCATGCCAAGCTGATTGTCGATCACCAGCAGGTCGAGCGAGATGCCGGACGAACTCGCGATTTCCAGGAAGTGCTCCTCCTCGTCCTCGCCGCGGACCGAACATGCCTCGAAACCGTATTTGGCAAGGGTCCGTAGCGCCGCTGCTTCAGCCACGACATCCGACGTCACCACCAGGATCTTGCGGCCCGAGAAGTTCTCCGGGACGATCGCCTCCATGGCCGCCGGTTCGCGACGCTCGCCGCTGCCGTTCATGGGCACGTAGGCACGCCGATAGGAATTCTTGCTCGACGTTATGACCGTCGATGCGAACCGGAATTCATCGAGATCGGCGCCGTCGCGCGGCAGGTCCTGCATTGTCGAGACGAGGAAATAGCGGCCTGGCTTGCCGATGCGGTGCTTGCGAGTGACGATATCGCGTTCCACGCCGTCGCGGGAGACCTGCCGCTGGCGGGAAACCGACATCTCACCGGTCTCCAGAACATGACAGTCGCTTTCCTCGAAGCGCTGGGCGACCTCCTTGGAGAACAGGTCGCCGCTCTTACGGCCGAGCACTTCATCGACCGTCGTCTGGTACTTCTCACAGAAGGCGATGTTGACGGCGACGTAATTCAGATTACGGTCCTTGACGAAGAGCGGGAACGGCAAATTGTCGAGGATATCCTCGGTAAGCTGCACGCGCTCGAGATCGGAACGCCACTGTTCCTCGCGCTTCTTGTCCTCGGAGATGTCCTGGATGACGCAGACGCCATAGCCGCTTGCGAGGCGTCGTTTGCCAAACCGAATCCAGCGATCGGTACCGTGCCGTTCGACGGCTTCGAAGCGTTCCCGCCAATGCGAGGCGATCTTCTGGGACAACCAATCCTCACGGCTCGGCGCACCATGATTGCTGGCCGACGGAGTGCGGATTCCGGTATCGTAGATCGCGCCCAGGAAGTCTCGCAACCGCGTCCCCGGCCTCAGCATGGTCGCCGATATCGGAAAGAAATCGAGGACCTGACGGCTCGCAAAGATCATGTGGTCGGTCTTGTCGTAGACGATGAACGCGTCGCCGAGGCTCTCGCAAACCGCGTCGAATAACGCCGTCTGCAGGCTGGTGTCAGCCGGCATTTCGCTGCCAACAGATGATGTGTCCGCTTTTTCGAAGCCGGCACTCATTCTTACGCGTCCCACATCTGTCCGATTTAAACCCAGTCCTCGGAATTAAGTCGCAAAATGGCACCTTTGTCTTAAGGCGCGCTTAACGTTAAGCAGGCGGAATTTGGAGCGTGCACAACAATGATCGCCAACGCTTTCACACTTCCCTCGGCGCCGCGAATCCAAGACAATAGGCGCATGGCCATCAGACAGCTTTCAGAGACCCTCATCAACCAAATCGCCGCCGGCGAGGTCATCGAGCGGCCGGCGAGCGCTGCCAAGGAACTCATCGAGAACGCCCTTGACGCAGCGGCGACGCGCATCGAGATTGCGACATCCGGCGGCGGCAAGAGCCTGCTGCGGGTTTCAGACAACGGCTCCGGCATGGATGTTGCCGATCTGAAGCTTGCCGTACGGCGGCACTGCACCTCCAAGATCTCCGATTCGCTCGACGACATCCGCACGCTCGGCTTTCGCGGCGAGGCGCTGCCATCGATCGGCTCGGTGGCCCGGCTCAGCATTTCCAGCCGCCGCCGCGACAGCGCCGGTGGCAACGAGATAGCCGTCGAGGGCGGCAGGATTGCGTATCTGCGACCATCGCCCGGCAATCCGGGCACGATCGTCGAGGTTCGCGATCTCTTCTTCGCCACACCCGCCCGCCTGAAATTCCTCAAGACCGAGAAGGCAGAGGCTGCGGCGATCACGGAAGTCGTCAAGCGCATGGCGATCGCCTTTCCAGGAGTGCGTTTCGTGCTCTCCGGGACTGACCGCACGACGCTGGAATTACCGGCGACGGGCGAGGACCACCTGGCGCGCATGGCGCAGATCCTGGGCAAGGACTTCCGCGAGAATGCCATCGAGATCGATGCTGAGCGGGAAGGCATATCGCTGACCGGCTTTACCGGCGTACCGACCTTCAACCGCGGCAACTCGGCCCACCAATACGCCTTCGTCAACGGCCGCCCGGTGCAGGACAAGCTGATCCTGTCGGCGATCCGCGGCGCCTATGCCGAGACGATCCCGGCCGGCCGCTATCCGGTCTCCGTGCTGTCGATCGCACTCGATCCGGTGCTTGTCGACGTCAACGTGCATCCGGCCAAATCGGACGTGCGGTTCCGCGACCCGCAATTGGTGCGTGGCCTAATCGTCGGGGCCGTGCGCGAAGCGCTGGCACGTGGCGGCAGTCGAGCAGCGACAACGGGCGCAGACGGGATGCTGCGCTCCTTCCGGCCCGGCTTCCACGCAGGCGCCCAACGGCCGCAACAGCCCTGGTCGGCCGCGACATCCCCCTCGCGCCCATTTAACCAGGCCGCAAACAGCGGCTTTTGGGAACGCCCGCAGGCTTCCTTCGACGGACTGGCGACGCCCACCGCACGCAGCGACGCCGCGCCGCCTCCGAGAATGCCCGCGCCAGAAGAGCCGCCGCAGCGCTATCCGCTGGGTGCCGCCCGGGCGCAGATCCACGAAAACTACATTGTGGCGCAGACGGATGATGGTCTCGTCATCGTCGACCAGCACGCTGCGCATGAACGCCTGGTGTTCGAGGCGATGCGCAAGGCACTGCACTCGAAGCGGCTTGTCTCGCAGGTGCTTCTCATTCCTGAAATCGTCGATCTGCCTGAAGAGGATTGCGATCGGCTGATGCAGTTTGCCACGGAGCTCGGCGAGCTGGGGCTGGCGATCGAACGCTTCGGCCCAGGCGCGATCGCCGTGCGCGAAACACCCGCCATGCTCGGCGAAGTGGACGCCACGGGGCTCATCCGGCAGTTGGCGGACGAGATCGCCGAATGGGATACGGCGTCCGGCCTTTCGGCCAAGCTCGAATATGTGGCCGCGACCATGGCCTGCCACGGATCCGTGCGCTCAGGACGGCGACTGCGCCCGGAAGAAATGAACGCGCTTCTGCGCCAGATGGAAGTCACCCCCGGTTCCGGACAGTGCAATCACGGACGACCGACTTATATTGAGCTCAAGCTTTCGGATATCGAGCGGTTGTTCGGCCGCAGTTGAAAAAGCTGGAAAAGGCCGCGGCGGCGCGTTATGGCAGGGATGTGACAGCCTGTAAGGAAACGGAGCGCATGAATTTGTTCGAAGGGAATGGAAACCGCGAAGCGCAGATACGCTATCTCGATGCGGATTTTCAGATCCTGTCGCCGGGCTCCTACGTCGTCTGCGCGATGACCGGCAGGCAGATCCCGCTTGATGAACTGCGCTACTGGAGCGTCGCGCGCCAGGAACCCTATGCCGATGCCGTGGCTTCGCTGGAGGCAGACAAGCGCGCTGGCGTTTTGCCCAACCAGAAGCGTTGAGCGCAGCGCGGCGGCAGATTCGCTTGCCACGCCTTCGAAAAGACATGCTGTTTAGGCCTTCCGCCCTTCCCTCAAACGCCGGTCGCGGCACGCATTGATCGCGCGGTCGATGATAAGCCCTGGCGCCAGGGTGTCCGCGAACGCCATCTCCACCTCGATCACCCGGCATTTTGAAGCAAGCTCCGCGGCTTTGCCGTGATGGCCGGCGAGGCGAACGAAATCCTTTGCGGTCGTAACGATCTGAAGGCCACCGCGTTCTGCCGTTGAAAGGATGTCGTCGATCTCATCATCAGTCAGATGCTCGTGATCGCCGAACGAGCGGCGAGCGACGATCTGCGCTCCGACGGATTCGGCCGTGCGGAAGAATTTCGACGGATCGGCAATACCTGCGAAGGCCAGCACGTTGCGGCCTGAGAGATCGGCGCTGTCGCAAACTTTCAGCGAGGCCGTAAAATACGGCTTGGCGGCGCGCGCGGCGATCCGAACGATGTTGTCGGCGGCCTCGCCCGCGCCAACCTTGAGGAGCGCCGTGGCGTAGCGCAGCTGCTGGCGGATGGGCGCGCGCACAGGGCCGCCCGGAACGATGTGGCCGTTACCCAGCCCGCGCATGGCATCGATGACCAACAGCGCGTAGTCGATCGCCAGTCGCGCACTTTGGAAGCCATCATCCATGATGATCAGGTCCGCACCCTCCTTGACGAGGCGCTGGGCGCCTTCCACGCGGCGGCGGGAGATCACGGTCAGAGCTTCGCGGGCAAGAAGTAGGGGTTCGTCACCGACCGCTAGTGCACGGTGATGCGCCGGATCGACGACCGTTGTAACGTCGAGCGAACCGCCATAACCGCGGCTCAGGAAACCGGGGGTCAGCCCTTTCGCCTTTGCCGCGCGGGCGATGGTCAGCGCCGTCGGCGTCTTGCCAGCACCGCCGACGGTGAAATTGCCGACGCAGATGACGGGCACCGGAACTGAGGCGCGCTTGGCGTTGGCCATGCGATAGCCGGCAATGCGCCCATACAGGAAGGAAATCGGATAAAGCGTCCAGGCACGCCAATCGGCTTTCGACCACCAGAAGGGTGGCGCTTCGGATACCATTTTCCCCGTCCTGCCTTTCGGACCCCGAGCATCATGCTGACGGGCTATGTCCTCGACCGGGCGGAAAGAGAAGGTAATTTTCAAGAAAAAGCAAGCCCTTGGTCCATCAGGCAGGCTGAAGATCGGGCAGCAAGCCTTCGAGCTCGGTGATGTCGTTCAGACAGTAGTCGGATGCGGCGGCGAGCGATTCGCGCGAGCCGGTGCCCGTCAGCACAGCCACGGTGACGCCGACCTTGGCGTTGCGGCCCATATGCAGATCATGGTTGTTGTCACCGACGACGGCGACCGCGGAGGGGTCAAGGTCGGTCGCCGCACAGAAACCAAGCACCATGCCCGGTTCCGGCTTGGTGCCGAAGCCGCTGTCGTATCCGGCCACGTAATCGATGAACGGCGCAAAGCCAAAACGCTGGGCGGTCTGCCTGATCGAGCGCTCGTTGTCGCTCGAGGCAACGCCAAGGCGAAAGCCGCGCGCATGCAGGCGACCAAAAAAAGCGGCAAGATCGGTGACCGCGACGGAAAACTCGGCGGCGTGAGAAAAGAGATCATCCAGCTTGATCGTGAGCTCTACTGCGTCGAGCTTCGAACCGGCAGCGATCAGCCCTTCCGAAATCTGACGCGTGTTGCCGGCGGCAAGCAGGCTGTCGGGGACGATGTGGCCGGTGACCGGATCCATCCCGCAGGCCAGGAGCAGCCGGTCCGCAAGTTCGGGATCGCCTTCCGAAGCGATGCGCGCCAGTTCGCGGTTTACCGGCAGCCAGCTCTCGTCGTAGTCGAGAAGCGTGCCGTCCTTGTCGAAGAGAATCCCTTTGATCGCTTTCATATCCGCCCCTGCCCTCAGCGCTGCACAGCCGCCTTCGGCAACAGCCTCGCCTTCACCGTCAGCGGATTGATATAGGGCTCGAGGCCCTTGACCGTCGCTGTCAGCGCGCCACGCATTTCTTGCACGGCGCCGATCCCGGCCTCGATCATGTTGCGGCGCGCGTCGTCGTTGGTGAGCAAATAATGGACACCCTTGGCGAGCATCTCCGTATCGCGGACCATGCGCGCGCTGCCACGGCGCGCCAGCTTCTGATAGGCTTCTCGGAAATTCTGCACATTGCTGCCCGACAGGACCGCACAGCCCAGCATCGCCGGCTCCAGCGGATTTTGCCCGCCCTCGGCAAACAGCGAACGGCCGACGAAGGCAACCTCCGTCAAGCGCAGGTAGAGGCCCATTTCGCCGATCGTATCTCCGAGAAACACATCGACATCAGGCGCAAGCGCATCGCCGCGCGTGCGGCGGGCCACCTTGAGACCCAGCTTGACGAGCTCGGCTTCAATCTCCTCGGCGCGCTCGGGATGGCGGGGAACGATGATCGTCAATTGCCCGTTTCGTTCCTTCAGCGCCCGATGAACGATGCCTGCAGCTTTTTCCTCACCGTCGAAGGTGGAGATTGCCGCCCAGGTCTTGCGGCCGCCGAGCTGCTTCTTGTAGTCGGCGAATACGTCAGCATCATAAGGCGGAGCGTCGGTATCGACCTTGAGATTGCCCGACATCATGACGTGGCGCGCGCCAAGATCGCGGAAGCGCTCGGCGTCGACGTCTGACTGCGCAATGACGAGCGCAAGGTTTTCGAACAGGGCCTCGGCAAGTGCCGGACGCCGCCCCCATCGCTCGAAGGAGCGATCGGACATGCGGGCGTTGACGAGTATCTGCGGGATACGGCGGCGGCCGAGTTCCATCAGGGTCGCTGGCCAAATTTCGGATTCGGCGATCAGCGCGCAGTCCGGCTGCCAGTATTCGAGGAAGCGGCTGACGGCCGGTTTCAGGTCGAGCGGCACATACTGGTGGATCGCGTCGTTGCCGATACGTTCAGCGGCCAGCTTGGCGGAGGTGATCGTTCCCGTCGTCAGAATGACGTGGATGTCGCGGCGGCGAATTTCGCGGATCAGCGGAATGACGGCGTTCGTTTCACCGACGCTCGCGGCATGAAACCAGACCAGCGGTCCGGCCGGGCGGTCGGCGCTGGCATAGCCTGAGCGCTCCAGCCGGCGCGCACGGTCTTCCTTGCCCTTGGCCGCCCGATAGGCGAGGTATCCCCCGACGAACGGCGTCAGCAGCGTTCCCGTTGCCTGATAGGCGCCCAGCGCAAAACGCGCCATGCGACCGCTCATCTGCCAATTCTCCGATCACAAATGATCGACATCGCCCATTCCCAATTATTGTTGCGGCCGCAATGGCCGATCAGTTTGTCCAGAATGCGTCAGGCAGTCGGTCGGTTCGCGGCTCTCGATGAGCCGCGACCAGAGGAGGGTTACTGCGCAGACTTGCTTTCCGGGTCCAGCAAACGGTGCATGTGGACGATGAAGTAGCGCATATGCGCGTTATCCACGGTCGACTGCGCCTTGGCCTTCCAGGCCGTCAGTGCGCTGGCATAGTCCGGAAAAATGCCGACGATATCGAGGTCCTTCAGATCGCGGAACTGAACTTCGTCCAAGCTTTCCAGTTCGCCGCCGAACACGAGATGTAAGAGCTGCTTTTTGCCGCCGGATTCCGTCATTTTCTTCTCTTTCTGCTCTATTCTCCTCCGCCGCTTCATCTGAGGGATTTTGACGGAAACGTCAACTGTCTCGTCGTTCACCGATCCCCGTCAAGAGATCGGCGAGTCGCGGGGCGGCGGCGGCGCAGAGTTCGCCGTGGCTGACCTGAATGCGGTTATAGAGCGGCGCCTCACCGTGGAGATCGACAAGCCGGCCGCCGGCGCGCTCCAATATCAAATCGGCGGCGGCGAGATCCCAATCATGTGAGTTGTGCTTGACGAAGGTTCCGTCGATCTGCCCGTCGGCAACCATGGCGATGCGATACGCCAAGGACGGTACGTGCCTGACGCGCTCGATACGATGCTTGAGCGCTTCCGGAAATGCCTTGAGCACGTCTTCGGCGATCGCAAAGCGCCCCGGTGCATCAAGCGGTGTTGTCGATACGGTTATCGGTCGACCGTTCTTCAACGCCACGCCACCTTCGACCGCCTCATAAAGTTCTTCCAAAGCCGGTGCGTAGAGAACCCCGGCGACAGGCCGGCCACGGCGCACGACCGCGATACTGACGCACCATAGTTCCTGGCCGGCCAGGAATGCCCGCGTGCCATCGATCGGATCAATGATGAAGAGCGTTTCCCGTGAGAGGCGATCGCCATCGTCATCGGTTTCTTCGGAAAGCCAGCCATAATCCGGCCGGGCTGCGCGCAGGATGGATTCGAGCTTCTGATTGGCTGCGAAATCGGCGGCACTGACGGGCGATCGCCCCTCGTTCTTCCACCAGACTTCCGGCGATCGATTGAAGTAACCGAGTGCGACATCGCCGGCTTGCCTGGCGGCATCTGCGATCAGTCCCAGATCGCTCCGCCAGACGGCTGTGTCCTCGTCAGTCATTTCGGCAATCCAATCCATCAACGCCCGGCGAGCGTCATTCCTTCGATCGCAAGTGTCGGAGCGGCGACACCGAACTTGCGGTCGATGTCGTTTGCAGGCGTAACCCGCATGAACATGTCCTTGAGGTTCGAAGCGATCGTCACCTCAGACACGGCAAAGGTCAGTTCGCCATTCTCGATCCAGAAGCCGGTTGCACCACGGCTGTATTCACCAGTGATCATGTTGACGCCCTGGCCGATCAGCTCGGTCACGTAGAAGCCGTTGCCGACACTGCGGATCAAGTCCTCCGGCGAGATGTCGCCTGGCTCGAGAGCAAGGTTCGTCGCCGATGGCGTCACTGAATTGCCGCCGCGCACGCCGCGGCCGTTGGTTTCCATTCCGATCTCGCGGGCAGTCGAAGTGGAGAGGAACCAGTGCTTGAGGATACCGTCCTCGATCATCAATAATCGTTCACCGGATACGCCTTCGCCGTCGAATGGTCGCGACGACGGGCCCCGGACGATAAGCGGATCGTCCGAGATCGAAAGCCCCGCTTTCAAGACCAACTGGCCCATCTTGTCGCGCAGGAAGCTCGTCTTGCGCGCGACGGAAGCGCCGTTGATGGCCCCGGCAATGTGTCCGACAAAGCCGCGCGCAACCCGCGGATCGAAAACAACCGTGACATCCTTGCCCGTATCCACCTGGCGCGGGTTGATGCGCTTGACCGTGCGCTCGCCTGCTCTGCGGCCGATCTCCGCGGCATCATCCAGCTCGCCGAAATAGATGCGGCTGTCAAAATCATAGTCACGCTCCATGGCCGTGCCTTCGCCAGCGATAACGCTGACGGATCGGCCGAAGCGCGAGGCCATGTAGCTGCCCTCGAAACCGTGGGAGGTAACGAGCACAAGGCCGCCCATGCCGGCCGAAGCCCCGGCACCGGACGAATTGGTCACGCCCTTGACCGCAAGTGCCGCAGTTTCCGCCTCAAGGGCGGCGTCGCGCAATTGATCGGAGGAGACCTCGGTCGTATCGAGAAGCTCAAGATCCGGATAGGACTTCGCGAGCTTGTCCGCATCCGCCAAGCCGGCGAACGGGTCTTCCGGCGACACCTTGGCCATCGCCACGGCGCGTTCGGCGAGAGCGGAGAGATCGAAGCCGGGATTTGCGGACACGCTTGCAACGCGCTTGCCGATGAAGACGCGCAGGGAGAAATCGTCGCTTTCGGACGATTCCGTGCCGTCGACCTTGCCGAGACGCACGCTGACCGATTGCGATCGTGAGCGCACGACCACCGCATCGGCGGCATCGGCACCAGCCTTCTTTGCCAGGTCGATCAGTTGGCTGGCGCGGGAAAGAAGCGTCGAGGAGTCGATTTCTGAGGACATGATTTGGCCTTTCCTTCGCGTTCCATTTATTGTGCACTACGAAAAGCATCAAGGCCGCGTGCGCCGATTCTTTTGCCCGCCGCTTGAATGCCTCCCCGCGTTGAAAGAAACTCGCCGCATGTCAGAGCCCAACACTCTTTTTACAGAGACTATCCTGCTGCTCGGTGGCGCCGTCGTTTCAGCGCCGATCTTCAAGCGCCTCGGGCTCGGTACAGTGCTCGGCTATCTGGCCGCCGGCGTCGTGATCGGCCCGATCTTCCACGGACTGACGGATGGCGAGCAAATCTTGGACGTTGCCGAACTCGGCGTCGTCTTTCTGCTATTCATCATCGGGCTGGAGCTAAAACCTACGCGTCTCTGGCAGATGCGACGCGACATTTTCGGGCTCGGAACCGCCCAGGTGGTGACGACAGGTCTGTTGCTAACGCTGCTGACCTATCTCTCCGGCGTTCTCGACTGGCGCGGCAGCATCGTCGCAGGTTTTGGGCTTGCACTCTCCTCCACTGCGTTTGCCATGCAGATTCTCGAGGATGAAGGCGACGTGAATACCCGTTACGGGCAGCGTTCGTTCTCGATGCTGCTGTTCCAGGATCTTGCGATCGTACCATTGCTTGCCCTTGTCAGCATCCTCGACGGCGGCAAAAGCAGCGGAACGCCTTTGCTGGACTTCGCGATTGCGATCGGCGCCGTTGCCGCGATGATCGTCATGGGGCGCTATCTGCTCACCCCGCTCTTTCAGATCATTGCCCGTACGGGCGCCCGCGAGGCAATGATCGCCGCTGCCCTTTTCGTGGTGATGGGGTCGGCAAGTCTGATGCAACTTGCCGGACTTTCGATGGCGATGGGCGCCTTTCTTTCCGGCGTGATGCTGGCCGAGTCCTCTTATCGGCACGAACTGGAAGCCGATATCGAGCCCTTCCGCGGTGTGTTGCTCGCTATCTTCTTCATTGCGGTCGGGTTGTCGATCGAGCTGGAGGTGCTCCACGACAACGCGCTCTTCATCATCGTCGCCGTACCGGTCGTCATGGCCGCGAAGGCGCTGGTTATCTACCTTCTCTGCCGCGCAACCGGCTCGCCTCATGACGACGCCATTCGCATCGCTTTCCTACTGCCGCAGGGCGGCGAATTCGGCTTCGTCCTGTTTTCGGCCGCCGGCATCGCGGGCCTGATGCCAACGAGCACGGCTTCGCTGCTGATTGCGATCGTCACTCTTTCCATGGCGCTCACCCCGATCGGAACGATGCTGGCCAAGCGGCTGTTGTCGGGCAAAGAGCAGGAAACGCTGGATGAGGATTTCGAGGGAGCGGGCGCCGACGTGCTGATGGTCGGCTTCTCGCGTTTCGGCCAGATCGCCGCTCAGATCCTGCTTGCCGGCGGTCGCGATGTGACCGTCATCGACTTTTCAGCCGATCGCATCCGGCAGGCTTCGTCCTTTGGCTTCCGAATTTATTTTGGCGATGGCACCCGCAAGGACGTGCTGAGGGCGGCCGGCATCGATCGTGCGAAGATCGTCGTCGTGAGCACGCAGAAGCGCGAGATCACCGACAAGATCATCGAGCTGGTGCAGGCGGACTATCCCCACGCCAAAATCTTCGTGCGCTCCTATGACCGCATCCATTCGATCGCGCTGCGCAACCTCAACGTGGACTATGAACTGCGCGAAACACTGGAATCCGGTCTGCTCTTCGGCCGGCGAACGCTCGAGGCATTGGGCATCAGCGAAGCGGACGCTTATGAAATCGGCGAGGATATCCGCAAGCGCGACGAGCAGCGCCTTGTGCTTCAGGTCTCGGAAGGACTGCAGGCCGGTCGCGACATGCTTTTCTCCAAGCCGGTTCGACCCGAACCTCTCGTCAAACCAAAGCGCGCCGCGAACTTCGACGAGGATCCGTTGGCGGGCACGGCAGAGGTAACCGCCGATGCGTAGATCAGGATTTCAGCCGAAAAACCGCTCACACGTTTCGGCATCCCGCACTAAGACGTGATGCGCGCTTCGATCTCGCGATCGAGCGCGTATTTGAGTTCGTCCTTGATGCCGACCGACATGGACAGGACCGCGCGCGCCTTGAGGAAGTCCATTACACCGATGCGCCCGACCGCGGGGCGCAGGAAGATATGCGGCGCCTGCAACCGCAGTTTCAGCGAGATCGCGGTCTGCATCATCAACTGGCCGGAGCCGAAGATGCTCTCCATTCGGTTAGGAATGTGGGTCCCGTCTCCTTCTGGCGCACCGACGACGTCGATGCCGATGACAATGTCGGCGCGATCCATCAGGCATTCGTAAGGCACGGGATTGCTGATGCCACCATCGATCATCACGCGGCCGTGCAACCGTACCGGCATGAACACGGCGGGAATGGCCGAGGAAGCGGCCAGCGCCGGGAACAGCGCGCCCTTGCTCGTCAGCACCTCGCACTGACCGTAATAGTCGGTCGCGGTCACGGTCATCGGGATCGGCAGATCCTCGAAGCGATCCGGCAAATCGGCGGGCAGGAAGGCTTTCAGGATACGCTCGAGATTGAACTGGCCGATGCGCACGCCGTTGGCGACGGCATCGCGCACTGTCTGCGGACGCAAGCCCCACAGGCGACTGACTACCGCGGCCTTGTTGCCGACCGTCATCATGACATGCTCGCGAATGGCTTCACCCGTCATTCCGGCCGCCATTCCCGCTCCCATGATCGAGCCGATCGAGGAGCCGGCAATCGCCACGGGGCGAATGCCGAGTTCATCCAGCGTTTCGATGATGTGGATGTGGGACAAGCCCCGCGCGCCGCCGCCGCCGAAGGCAACCGCGACAGTTGGCGTCTGACGCCGTGATATCTCGCGGGGGGCAGGCAACTCGGTTTCGATCTTTTCTGCCTGCTGCACCGCTGCCCCCGATTTCCGCGGCCTACTCAGGCTGATAGCGGAAGAAATGAACCTTGGTATCGCCGAACGTCCGGTTTTCCAGAAACAGATAGGAAGGGTCGACCGAAACGGCAACATCCGCGCGTTCTTCAAGAACCGCAATCGCGCCCGGTTGCAACCAGCCGCCCTTGGCGGCGGCGGCCATTGCCTTTTCGCCAAGACCCCTACCGTAAGGCGGGTCGGCAAACAGCATCTGGAAAGGCTCGAGGTTGCCGACGCTGCCAAGATCGGTCGCATCGCGCCTCAGGATGCGGGTCCTGCCATGCAAGCCGAGCGCATCGATGTTTTCCCAGAGGAGCCCCCTGCCCTCGACACTGTTTTCGACGAACAGCGCGTGCCGACAGCCGCGGGAGACGGCTTCCAGGCCGACGGCGCCCGTACCGGCAAAAAGATCCAGGATCCGGGTGCCATTGACGCACTCCGGATAGGCGTGGCTTAGAATGTTGAATAGGCTCTCACGCGTCCGGTCGGCAGTCGGCCGGATGTCGTTTGACTTTGGTACGGCAAGCGGCCGTCCGCGAAACTCACCGCCGACGATCCGCACCGCGCGTCATTCCCTTTCCCTTCGGTCCACCCCGCGACGGCCCGCCGGAAGGCTTGCCGCCGCCCGGCCTGTCGCCCTTGGGCTTGCCGGAGAAATTCTTGCCGCCGCCGGGCTTGCCGCCGAAGCTCTTGCCGCGCGGCTTATCGCCAAAGGGTCGGTCACCAGCTGGACGCTCCGACCGCGCTTGGCCGGAGAAGCTTTTGGCGCGCGGACGCTCGTCCCCCTCTGCACGTGGCCGGCGATCGCCGCGAGGCTTGTCGCCGAACGGACGGTCTCCGCGTGCGGGACGATCCCCGAAAGAGCGGGAACGCTCGTCGCCCTCTTCGCGCGGCTTGCGGTCTCCGCCAGGCTTTGCACCGAACGGGCGGTCACCACGTGCAGGACGATCGCCGGATGGCCTATCGCTGCGCGCTGGGCGGTCACCGTAAGGTCGGTCACTGCGCGCCGGACGGTCGCCGTAGGAACGCGGGCGTTCGGCCCCCTCTTCGCGCGGCTTGCGATCACCGCGGGGCCTATCGCCGAACGGACGGTCGCCTCGCGAGGGGCGATCACCGGCTGGCCTGTCACCACGGGGAGGACGGTCGCCACGGAAAGGGTTGTCGCCGCGTGTTGGACGGTCGCCAGAGCGCTTGCGGCCGCCTTCATCCTTGCTCGTCACTTCGCTGGAACGGATCCACTCCCCTTCGTCATCGCGGGCGCGGTTGATCTGGACGCGCGGACCGGTGTCGTCGTAGCGGGTCGGCTGTGGCTTCGTGCGGCCGGGCTTCTCGCCGCGCCTAAGCGCGGTCTGGGCGTTCTTTTCGGCCTTGGCGGCTGCCTTTTCGCCAAGCGGGCGCGCGCCGGGAGCCATCCAGACATTCGCATTGCGGCGGCTGCCGAGCGCAGGGCGCTTCGGTCGGTCATCTTCCTTGCGGCCGCCGTCGCGGCGGTCATCACGGCGATCGTCACGCTTGGTGTCGAGGCGGCTCAGTGCACGCTCGCGCTTGTCTTCCGGCTTCCATGAGCGCTCGCGGCGCTCCGGCTTCGCTTCGACCTCCTCGTCGGCGGCAACGGCCGGCGAGTTGTAGATCGGCGCGTCGAAATTAGCCTTCGCATCCTCGATCAGGCGTGGGCCGAGCTGGTCGCGCAAGGTGCGTCCGCGTACTTCGACCACATCCCGCTCCGGCAGGTCGCCGAGCTGGAAGGGGCCGTAAGAGATGCGGATCAGACGATTGACGTCGAGACCGAGCGCACCCAACACGTTTTTGATTTCGCGATTCTTGCCTTCGCGCAGGCCCATGGTGAGCCAGACATTTGACCCTTGAGTGCGATCGAGCGTTGCTTCGATCGAGCCGTAGAGGACACCATCGACGGCAATGCCGTCCTTGAGCTTGTCCAAAGCCTCCTGATCGATCTCGCCGTGGGCGCGCACGCGGTAGCGGCGCAGCCAGCCTGTCGTCGGCAATTCCAGCGCGCGGGCCAGGCCGCCATCGTTGGTCAGCAGCAGCAGGCCTTCGGTGTTGATGTCGAGGCGACCGATCGACATGACGCGCGGCAGGTCGTCCGGCAGATTGTCGAAAACCGTGGGGCGCCCTTCCGGGTCCACATTCGTGGTCACGAGGCCGGCGGGCTTGTGATGGAGCCACAGCCTCGTGCGCTCGATTCCGCGGATCGGAACGCCGTCCA
Source organism: Rhizobium tibeticum (assembly GCF_900110205.1). Classification (GTDB taxonomy): domain Bacteria; phylum Pseudomonadota; class Alphaproteobacteria; order Rhizobiales; family Rhizobiaceae; genus Rhizobium; species Rhizobium tibeticum. Next base: position 163,230 of record NZ_FOCV01000001.1, read on the forward strand.
CTTCGATCTTGTCTGCCAGCGTCACGTTGACGACCGGGCTGTCGAGGAGCTTACCGTTCAGCTTGACGCGGCCGTCCATGATCATGCGTTCGATATCGCGGCGCGACGCAACGCCGGCGCGCGCCATCACTTTCGAGATGCGCTCGGCCTTGGAGTCGCCCTCGGCAACGTCGCTTGCCTCGGTCTTGACGAGCGCCTTTGCCGGCTTTTCGCCGGATTTCGGGCCGGCATTGCGCGGAGATGGCTTGCCGCCCGGCCGTTTTGGCTTGTCTTTGAATGTCATTTGTTGTTTGCCTGCCTTTTCGGGCCTTCCTATCAGGTCGCGCCCCTGCGGTTAAGTGGAAATTGTCGGATCGTGAAGACAAATCAATTTATGGAGCTGGCGCTCGACCAGGCCCGCGCCGCCGCAGAGCGCGGCGAGGTGCCGATCGGAGCGGTTCTGGTGATTGACGGGGCCGTGATCGCGGCATCCGGCAATCGTACGCGCGAGCTCAACGATGTGACTGCGCATGCCGAAGTCGCCGTCATTCGCATGGCTTGCGACGAGCTTGGCCAAGAGCGCCTGACCGGCGCCGATCTCTATGTGACGCTGGAGCCGTGCACGATGTGTGCCGCGGCCATTTCCTTCGCCCGCATTCGCAGGCTCTACTACGGTGCGGAGGACCCGAAGGGCGGAGCCGTCGACAACGGCGTACGCTTCTACACGCAACCGACATGCCATCACGCGCCGGACGTGTATTCCGGTTTGCAGGAGACGATATCCGCCGATATCCTGCGGACGTTCTTCGCGCAAAAACGGGATGTGCCGTGACGTGCTCGCCGGCGAATTCGTTCTCATGGTCGCCGTCGCCATCTATGCCCATCAGAGGATCGCCCCCGATAGCGGATCGATCCCGATGCAATGGTCGCTTACGGGAATTGTGAACTGGTCGGCGCCTCGGCTGCTCGCCTTTGCCTTCATACCGATACTTGCTCTTGCGGCGATGCTGCTTCTTGCATCAGGCGGAACGATCGATCCGTCAGCCCTCGGCTTGGCGGACGGGATCTTCCTCGCCTGCAGATCCTACACGTCTTGCCGGTTGACAGGTGGTCAAAAGCAAAGCGGGGCTGACAGGCCCCGCTCGAAACTCTACTGAAGGAGGTTCCACCACTGCTTGCCGGAACCGGCAATCGCAGCTTCCTTCTTCCGCTTCTTCTGCTTCTTCAGCTCCGGTTCGCCGAGATCGTCCAGCTTCGTGGCATCATCGACCTGACGATACTCGGTCGGCGGATCCGAGATGTAGCGGCGCTGATCGATATAGGCGCCCTTCTGGATGGCGCGGGCTTCGCGATAGGCCTTGGTCTGGGCTTCGGTCGTGCGTCGGCCACCCTCGACCTGGTTGCTTGCGAGCGGCGAGCGGTAGCCCGGGTTGTCGCTGTTTTCGTCAGCTTCCTTGACGAGACGCGCGCGGGTTTCTTCCGGGGATTCGATCCACTGCGGATTTTCCTTGCTGGCGATGCTCTGCTGCGGCTCGACGAGAGCTTCCTTGGCGGCGTCAGACGGCAGAACGAGGCCCGGGCGCGCGCTGTACTTGACGCCCTTGTTCTTCGGTCCGTCGCCGGTCAGGGAAACGGACTGACCAAGATCGTCGGTCAACTGCTCCATTGCGGTCTTGTCCGTTCCGTAGCGGGGGCTCCCCATGCAGCCGGTGATCATCGAGCCGCCTGCCACAGCAACCGTCAGGCAGACGCCGACACGGAACCAACGCGTTGAAAACATGAAAACCCTTCCAGCCATGCCGGTGCAATCATCGCCCACCCGGATAATCGTCCCCCTGACGCAAAAATCCGGCCATTTTCAGGCAGCTTTTACCGGATGAACCACGTTTAGGCAATTCACCCGGTAATATTCTTCAGTTTTGCACCGCAAGTTCATGCAGAGCGGCCGCATCGCGCGCCGAGACATCGGGATAGGCCGGATCCGAGCCGACATCCGTCGTGATCCGCCAGGAGCGGGCGCACTTGGTGCCTTCGGCCAGTTTCGGCTCGACGCTGACACCCGATACCTCGGGGAGACGGAAGGCATTGGCCGGACCTTCGGCGCTATCGATAACGATTGCAGAGGTGATGCAGATCTCCTCGAAGTCCTGACCCTCCAATGCTTTCAGAAGCTCCGCATCGGCGACGTGGACGACGGGGGCTGCCTCCAGCGAGGATCCGATGCGCTTGTCCTTGCGCTCAATTTCCAGTGCGCCGGTGACCACCGTGCGGACGGCCCGGATCTTCTTCCACTTCTCGGCAAGAGCGTCGTTCTTCCATTCCGCCGGAATGGCGGGGAACTGCTCGAGGTGAATCGAGACAACCGAAGGATTGCGCGACAGCCAAGCCTCTTCCGCCGTGAAGGGCAGCATCGGCGCCAGCCAAGTCACCATGCATTCGAAGATATTGCGGATGACATGGAGGGCCGAACGACGGCGCCGGCTCGACGGTGCATCGCAGTAGAGCGCGTCCTTGCGGACGTCGAAGTAGAAAGCCGAGAGTTCAACGTTGGCAAAGTCGATCAGCGCGCGGGCAATCTTCTTGAATTCGAAGGCGTCGTAGCTTTCGCGGACGAGCTGGTCGAGTTCCGACAGGCGATGCAGCATCAGCTGCTCGAGCTCGGGCAGATCGGCAAGCGCGATGACTTCGCCCTTATCGTGTGCCAGCGTGCCGAGCATCCAGCGGATCGTGTTGCGCAGCTTGCGATAGGCATCGATGTTCGTCTGGATGATCGTCTTGCCGACGCGCAGATCTTCCGCGTAGTCCGAGGTCATCACCCAAAGGCGCAGAATATCCGCGCCGGCGTCCTTCATCACCTCTTGGGGCGATGTGACGTTACCCTTGGACTTCGACATCTTCTCGCCCTTCTCATCCATGGTGAAGCCATGGGTGATGACGGCATTGTAAGGCGCGCGGCCGCGCGTAGCGGCCGATTCCAGAAGAGACGAATGGAACCAGCCGCGATGCTGGTCCGAGCCTTCCAGATAGACGTCGGCCGGCCACTTGAGATCCGGACGGTCTTCGAGCGTGAACGTGTGGGTCGAGCCCGAGTCGAACCAGACGTCGAGGATGTCCATGACCTGCGTCCAGGGCTCGTTTGCCTTCTCGCCGAGGAAGCGCTCACGTGCGCCGTGCGCGAACCAGGCATCGGCGCCTTCCCTTTCGAAGGCATCGAGGATGCGCGCATTGACCCCATCGTCCTGCAGGATTTCGCCCTGCTCATCGACGAAGACGCAGATCGGCACACCCCAAGCGCGCTGACGCGAAAGCACCCAGTCCGGACGCTGCTCGATCATGGCGCGTAGACGGTTCTGGCCAGCAGCAGGCACGAAGCGGGTCTCGTCGATCGCGTTCAGCGCACGGGAACGCAAAGTCGTTCCGTCGCCAAGCTCCTTGTCCATGTAGACAAACCACTGCGGCGTGTTGCGGAAGATGACCGGCTTCTTCGACCGCCACGAGTGCGGATAGGAATGCTTGAGACGGCCGCGCGCGAACAGGGCATGACGGCCGATCAGCGCCTTGATGACACGCTCGTTGGCATCGCCCTTCTTGCCGCTGTCGTCGATGACGCGCGCCGCACCGCCTTCCGCATCCGGGCCGAAGCCGGGTGCGTCGACAGTGAAGAAGCCCGCGTCGTCGACCGGGAACGGGATCGCAGAGGAGATGCCGCGTGCTTCGAGGGCCCGGGCGTTGTCCATCCAGGCGTCAAAGTCTTCGCGGCCATGGCTCGGCGCGGTATGGACGAAGCCGGTTCCCGTCTCATCGGTGACATGGTCGCCGTCGAGGAGGGGCACCCCAAAGTGGTAGCCGCCGCCGAGCCCGTGCAGCGGGTGCGCGCAGGTGATCGCCGCAAATTCCGCCGCCGCGACATCGCGGACGAACTTAAGGGTTACCTTCGCCTTGGCAGCTGACTCCTCGGCGAGGCGCTTGGCGAAGATCAGCTTCTCGCCGGGCTGCGGTCCGAAGTCGTTCTCAGCCGTTTCGACCTCGTAGAGGCCGTAACCATAGCGCGAGGAATAGGCGATCGCGCGGTTGCCCGGGATCGTCCACGGCGTGGTCGTCCAGATCACCACGAAGGCGCCCTTGAGTTCGCTGGGGCCTTCGGCGATCGGGAACTTCACCCAGATCATATCGCTTTCGACATCGGCGTATTCGACCTCGGCTTCAGCGAGCGCCGTGCGCTCGACGACCGACCACATGATCGGCTTCGAGCCGCGATAAAGCTGGCCAGATTTCGCGATCTTCAGCAGTTCGCCGGCGATGCGCGATTCCGCGTGGAAGTTCATCGTCGTGTAGGGGTTTTCGAAGTCGCCCTCGATGCCGAGGCGCTTGAACTCCTCCGACTGCACCTTGATCCAGCCAGCCGCAAAGTCACGGCATTCCCGGCGGAATTCGTTGACCGGAACCTCGTCCTTGTTCTTGCCCTTCTCGCGGTACTTCTCCTCGATCTTCCATTCGATCGGGAGGCCGTGGCAGTCCCAGCCGGGAACGTAGTTGGCGTCGAAGCCGCGCATCTGGAACGAGCGGTTGATGACGTCCTTGAGGATCTTGTTCAGCGCGTGGCCGATGTGGATGTTGCCGTTGGCATAGGGAGGGCCGTCGTGGAGCACGAACTTCTCGCGGCCCGCGGCGGACGCCCGAAGCTTCTTGTAGAGGCCCATCTGCTGCCAGCGGGCAACGGTTTCCGGCTCCTTCTGCGGCAGGCCGGCGCGCATCGGGAAGTCTGTTTCCGGCAGATAGAGGGTCTTCGAGTAGTCGATTTTTTCGGCTGTATCTGTCATGTCTAGCAATCGTCTCTAGGCGCCAGGGGAGCGGGCGCAACAGGCTTGAAAATTGGTGACGGAGGCGCTCGTCGTCCAAGCGCCGAAAACCCGGACCTTCCGGCCGCTTAGCGCGCGCGGAAGGCCGGGCCGATAATTCGTATCGTGATCGCCAGCCGGAACGTGTTCATCGCGCCGGTTCATAGGCGCTTTTGCAGTGAAAAGGAAGAGGGATTCCATGACGTCGTCGCATGGAAAACCGCGGGCATTTTCATCCGCAGCTTCCGTCTTCGAGCGACGATCAGGCGCGCGCCGGCACCTTTGCCGGGGTCAGCACATTGACAACGACAGCGACGATGATGTTCAGCGCCAATGCGAGTAGAAGAGAACCAGGTCGTGAAAGTTACGGAAGCGTCCCCAGAGGCACCCGGCAGCCAGCATGCCGCCGTTGGTGCTGGGGGCGCAGCGAATCCGCGTCTTATCAAATAGATGACATATCCCCATGAGCGAGCGCGGCAGCGCCGCCGCCCAGAGAGAGCCACAATTTTCGAAGCGGCTGAACGTCAGGTGAAGCAGATCTTCCGGTCGAGCTCGCCGAGCGACTGCACGCCCGCAAGCAGCGCCCTCGCCTCTTCCTTGTCGCGATGCATCTGCTCCACAAGAGGATCGAGGCCGTCAAACTTCAGTTCCGGCCGCAGGTGGCCGAAGAAGGATACAGAACAGGTCTGCCCGTAAAGGTCGCCGCTGAAATCGAACACGTAGGTCTCGAGCAGTGGCGCGCCGTTGTCGGTTACCGTCGGTCGGCGGCCATAGCTGGCGACACCATCGTGGAGAGTGCCATCGGCACGGCGGAAGCGAACGGCATAGATACCCGCCCTGAGGTCGGCTTCAGCGGGCAACTGCATATTCGCGGTCGGAAAGCCGAGCTGGCGGCCAAGCTTCTCGCCGCCGATCACCTCCGCCTCCACCGTATAGTGATAGCCGAGCATGGCAGCCGCCTCGGTGACATTGCCGTCCTTCAGCAGTTCGCGAATGTGGCTCGAGGACACCACGTCGGTATTCTCGTCACGAAAGGCGTCGATCAACGTCACGCCGAAGCCATATTTCTGACCGGCATCCATCAGGAAGGCCGGACCGCCTTCCCGGCCACGGCCGAAATGAAAGTTGAAGCCCGTTACGACCTCGGATGCGCCTAGCCAATCTTTCAGGATCGAATGGATGAAATCGTCCGCCGAGCGCTGCGAAAATTCCCTGTCAAAGGGATATTCGATGACTGCGTTGAAGCCGATCGCTTCAAGGATACGCGCCTTGAGCGGTGCCGGCGTCAGGCGAAAGACCGGCTGGTCAGGGCGAAAGACCGTGCGGGGATGTGGTTCAAATGTCAGGACCAGCGCCGGAATACCGCGCTGCCTCGATATCTCCAAGGCCCGGTTCAGGACGGACTGGTGACCCCGATGCACACCGTCGAAGTTGCCGATGGCAATCACGCCGCCACGCAGGTGGGCCGGCAGGGGTTCACGGGTTTCGTTGCGGTGAAAAACGGTCATCGGCTGGCTTTTCTTATGCGAGGCTCTTTATGCGAGACGAGGCATCCACCACTTCGGTGTCGCTTTTTCGCGGTCCAGATAGGCCGTGAGGATCGCCTCGTCGGTCTCTCCGTTCAGCGTGTATTCCTTCGCGTGGATGCCGCCGCTGATATAGAGGAGGTCCAGGCCGTAATCGAGAGCGCCACGAACATCTGTCGGCATGCCGTCCCCGATTGCAAGGACGCGGCTCGGCGGAAAGTCGCCGTGGGCCTCGCGGGCGACCGACACGACGGCCTCGTAGATCGGCTTGTGCGGCTTGCCGGCAATGCGCGTCTCACCACCGAGCTGATTGTAGTAGGCCGCCATCGCGCCGGCGCAAGGGATGATCTTATGGCCGCGCTCGACAACCAGATCGGGGTTGGCGCAGATCATCGGCACGCCACGCGTCTGGAACGCCTTCAGCATCTCGGTGTAGTCTTCCGGGGTCTCGGTTTCGTCGTCGAAGAAACCGGTGCAGACGACGGAGTCGGCATCCTTGGCGTCGACGCGCTCCACACCGAGCCCTTCGATAATCGCCAGGTCGCGATCCGGTCCAAGCAAAAATACCTTCTTCGGCCCCTCTGCAATCAGGCCCCGCGTGACGTCGCCCGATGTGACAATACGGTCGTAGGCGCCATCCTGGATGCCGATCTGGCGAAGCTGAGTCACGACCTGCGAAGCGATGCGCGGCGAATTGGTGATCAGAACGACCGTCAGCCCCTCCCCGCGCGCTGCCTCCAGCGCTGCAGCCGCCTTCGGGAAAGGATCGACACCGTTGTGCAAGACACCCCAGACATCGCAGAACACCGCATCATACTGGCTGGTGATTTCCGCAAAGTTCTCGATCCGCTTGGCCATTCCGATTTCCCGATCTCGTTTAAGTCACGGGTGACATCGCAAAGGCATGCGGGGATGGCAAGGCATTTTGCGGTGGCCTGCTGCAAAAAACCGGAAGCCGCCGACTAGAGGACGGCGGCGGCAGCCTTGACCAACAGACCCGCGGCGGTGGAGACACCGAAGACCGTAAGAATGCCAGCCTTGAAGCGAAAGAGCAGGACGGACGCCAACACGAAGATCCCGAGTGCCGCGATATCGAGCGTCCACCACTGTGGCCAGGCGAAGCTGGCGATCGGCAGACCGGTCTTCCCGGAGAGGAGTCCCACGCGCCCAACCTCGGCAAAGAGCACGTGCAGGCCGAACCACAGTGCAAGATTGAGAATGACGCCGACGACTGCCGCGGTGATCGCCGAAACGGCGGCCGAGAGGTTCGCGTTGTTGCGCAGCGTCTCGATGTAGGGAGCTCCAGCGAAGATCCAGATGAAGCTCGGCACAAAGGTCGCCCATGCGGCGAGGAAAGCGCCGAGAACGCCGCCGGCAAGCGGCGCCATCAGGACGGGGTTGCGATAGCCGGCGAGAAAACCGACAAAACAGAGGACAAGGACCAATGGCCCGGGCGTCGTTTCGGCAAGTGCCAGCCCGTCGAGCATCTCGCCGGGCTGGAGCCAGGCGTAGTGCCCGACGGCGATCTGAGCGACGTAGGAAAGGACGGCGTAGGCGCCTTCGAAGGTAATGACGGCCATCTTGGAGAAGAAGATGAAGACCGCACCGAAAACATTGGTTTCGCCGCTCAACGTTTCAGCGATCAGGTCCGGCTTCGCGTCAAGGCCACGAATGAAAAGAAGCGGCGACTGCCAGACGAGGATCCAGAACACGAGCACCACAAGCGGCCTTGCGATCGCATGCGTCGTGACCGCAGGAACAAGCCGGGGCGGAGAGGTTTGCGGCACGGATGGAGCTTCCAATCGTCGTTGGCGATACTTCATCCATAGCAGCCCGGCTGCTCCGGCCAGAATGACAACCAGAGGAAACGGTAGGTTCAGTAGGAAGAGCGCCAGAAACGACGCGCCGGCCACGCAGTAGTGAAAGCGCCCCTTGAGCGCTCGGCGCCCTACCCTAAGAAGTGCCTCGACGATGATGGCCAGAACCGCAGCCTTCACCCCAAAGAAAAGGGCGGGAAGCCACGCCGCCTCCTGAAAGACGGCGTAGAGGCTCGACAGTATCAGGATGACGAGGAAGCCCGGCAAAATGAACAGGAGACCAGCAATAAAGCCGCCGCGTACGCCATGCATGAGCCAGCCGATATAGGTTGCCAATTGCTGGGCCTCCGGGCCCGGCAGCAACATGCAGAAATTCAGCGCGTGCAGGAAGCGGTCCTCGGAAATCCAGCGCTTCTCATCGACAATGGTCTTATGCATGAGGGCGATCTGACCGGCCGGCCCGCCGAAGCTCAGACAGCCGATACGCGCCCAGACGCCAACCGCCTCTCGCAGCGTCGGTGTCGCCACGATGTCGCCTGCCGCGATCGCCTTGTCCACGGTTGCTGCCCCTCCCGCTCCAAGCGGCTCGATACCATCTGCGTGCATGCGCGGCAATCCTGCCGCCATCAGCCAGCGAGGCGCGGAAAGCGTTCAAAGAATACACGGCTTTCCAGCGCCAGGACGTTCGGAAACCTCGGCGACAGCGCAGCCCGTCTTACTTCCAACAAGGATATGCCGTTAAGGCTGTCGCGAAGTCCGGCGAAGAAAAATTGCGGCCGTTCTTGACTCCCCGCCGGGCCACTCCTAAATGCTGCCTCGCTAGCACTCACCAAGGACGAGTGCTAACACCCATCCGTGCGGGCCGCTCCCGGCCTGCGAGTGTCATTTGATCGAGGGATTAGACAATGGCAAGCACCAACTTCCGCCCCCTTCACGATCGCGTCGTTGTTCGCCGCGTTGAGTCCGAAGAAAAGACCAAGGGCGGCATCATCATTCCCGACACCGCCAAGGAAAAGCCGCAGGAAGGCGAAATCGTCGCCGTCGGCAACGGCGCTCGTGACGAGTCCGGCAAGGTCGTCGCTCTCGACGTCAAGGCTGGCGACCGCGTCCTGTTCGGCAAGTGGTCCGGCACCGAAGTCAAGATCAACGGCGAAGACCTTCTGATCATGAAGGAAGCCGACATCATGGGCATCATCGGCTGATCAGCCGGTTCCCTTTCCGATTTTAGCCACGGGCCCTAAAGCCCGGACAACTCGAATTCAGGAGTTTCAATCATGGCAGCTAAAGAAATCAAGTTTGGCCGCACAGCGCGCGAAAAGATGCTCAAGGGCGTCGACATTCTCGCTGACGCGGTGAAGGTAACGCTCGGCCCGAAGGGCCGCAACGTCATCATCGACAAGTCCTTCGGCGCTCCGCGCATCACCAAGGACGGCGTTTCGGTCGCCAAGGAAATCGAACTGGAAGACAAGTTCGAAAACATGGGCGCCCAGATGGTCCGCGAAGTTGCTTCGAAGACCAACGACATCGCCGGCGACGGCACCACGACTGCAACGGTTCTCGCCCAGGCGATCGTTCGCGAAGGCGGCAAGGCGGTCGCAGCCGGCATGAACCCAATGGACCTGAAGCGCGGCATCGATCTCGCCGTTGCCGAAGTCGTCAAGGATCTCCAGGCCAAGGCCAAGAAGATCAACACCTCGGAAGAGGTCGCCCAGGTCGGGACGATCTCCGCCAACGGCGAAAAGCAGGTCGGTCTCGACATTGCCGAAGCCATGCAGAAGGTCGGCAACGAAGGCGTCATCACGGTTGAAGAAGCCAAAACCGCCGAAACCGAACTCGAAGTCGTCGAAGGCATGCAGTTCGACCGCGGCTACCTCAGCCCCTACTTCGTCACCAACCCGGAAAAGATGATTGCCGATCTCGAAGACGCCTTCATCCTGCTGCACGAAAAGAAGCTCTCGAACCTGCAGGCAATGCTTCCGGTTCTCGAAGCTGTCGTCCAGACCGGCAAGCCGCTGCTGATCATCGCTGAAGATGTCGAAGGCGAAGCGCTTGCTACGCTCGTCGTCAACAAGCTGCGCGGCGGCCTGAAGATCGCTGCCGTCAAGGCTCCTGGCTTCGGCGATCGCCGCAAGGCCATGCTCGAAGACATCGCGATCCTGACCGGTGGTACGGTCATCTCCGAAGACCTCGGCATCAAGCTCGAATCCGTCACGCTCGACATGCTCGGCCGTGCAAAGAAGGTTTCGACCTCCAAGGAAAACACGACGATCGTCGACGGCGCTGGCGCCAAGTCCGACATCGAAGGTCGTGTTGCCCAGATCAAGGCTCAGATCGAAGAAACCACTTCGGACTATGACCGCGAAAAGCTGCAGGAACGCCTTGCCAAGCTCGCTGGCGGCGTTGCCGTGATCCGCGTCGGCGGCTCGACGGAAGTCGAAGTCAAGGAAAAGAAGGACCGCATCGACGACGCGCTCAACGCGACGCGCGCTGCTGTTCAGGAAGGCATCGTCCCCGGCGGCGGCGTCGCTCTGCTTCGTTCGTCCACGAAGATCACCGTCAAGGGTGAAAACCAGGATCAGGAAGCCGGCATCAACATCGTTCGCAAGGCGCTGCAGTCGCTGGTTCGCCAGATTGCTGAAAACGCAGGCGATGAAGCCTCCATCGTTGTCGGCAAGATCCTCGAAAAGAACGAAGACAACTATGGCTACAACGCCCAGACGTCCGAATATGGCGACATGATCGCCATGGGCATCGTCGATCCGGTCAAGGTTGTTCGCACGGCTCTGCAGAACGCAGCTTCGGTTGCGTCGCTGCTGATCACCACCGAAGCCATGATCGCCGAACTGCCGAAGAAGGATGCTCCTGGCGGCATGCCTGGCGGCATGGGCGGAATGGGCGGAATGGACATGATGTGATAGGCGAAAGCCTTCACTAGTCCACTTCCGGTATCCCGGAATAGGAAGGGCGGTCTTCGGACCGCCCTTTTTTGTCTCTCGCGACTGATTCGCCAGACATCGCCTTCGAGCTTTTTTCAATCGGCAGCTGAAACGTTTAATCAGCGTTGTGAGCACTCCTCGCGTTGAGCGAAGCTTTCGCAAAACTTGTGAAGTTGTATTTTTTCGTTCACAGGCGGATTTCTCTCGCAGTGCAATTTTGTGCACATCTGGTCGCAACGAACCGCGCTGAAACCGCTTCCACTTCAAGATTTAGCGCATTTTCGCCATTTCGTGTCATCAACCAGAGCCTCAAGATGGATTTTCCACTCACAGTAGAGGTCTGCGGCACGCAAGAAGCCGATTGCCGTTTCATAAAAATCCCTATAAATCCGCGCTGCATTCGGCGCGCGTTCATCAGCCGACGGTCGCGGTTCATATCGATCCTGACCACGAGAGCGCGAGACCGGGTTCGGGAAAGCCCCTCCCGAAATAGATCATAAGTTGTGTAATGTGCCTAGAAATTGGACGCGGTTCCGCTAGAGGACCAGCAATCCAAACCCCATTTCTCGGTCGCCCGAGCATGATGCGCGGCGCAGTGTGAACCTGCTCATTTTTGCCGGACGTGCAGCGGGGGAAGCTGCACCTAAGCTGGGGAAAAATTTGTTCAAAATCGCGAAAACCAACCCCGCCGCACCGCTGATGCCGGGCTCATTGGATGTCAGCAACCATGATCCTGAAATGCTGGCGCAGTTTTCCATTTCGGAAACCTGGGTCGGCGATTTTTGCAGCGGCGTGATCCGCCTCAAGGAATGGAGCGCCATGCTGCACGGGCTGCCGGCCCGCGAATGCGGCCTTCTCAGCCTCATGCGCTGCTACGATCCGAAGGATCACGACCACATCCTGGAACTCTTCGAGCAGGCAGCGACGCTCTCTTCATCCTTCTGCTTCTCGACCACGATCATGATGCCGAACGGCTTCCGTCAGCCATTGTTCTGCATGGGAGAATCAAACGGTCAGGAGGATGCCTATAACGGCAGCATGCTTGGGGTCTTCGTCTTTCCTCGTTTCAAGACGAATGCCGGCAGCGAATTTGCGCGGCGCCAGTAAAGGCTCCGCTCTTAACCAATAAGGCCGGCCTCTTAGGACCGGCTTTCTTCATTGGCCTCCTCGGTATCACGCGGGGCGCTGAGGGATATTCAATCCTTTTTCGGATGCCGGCCGGGCGATGCAACGCTCGAGCCAGGCCATCACCGCGGGGAAGCTTTTATAGTCCAGCACGTCGCGGCCGCCATAGAATACGTCGGCGCCGCGCAGCCACGGGAAGGTGGCGATATCGGCGATCGTGTAAAGGTCGCCCATGATCCACTGGCGATCCTGCAGCCGCCCTTCCAGCACACTGAGCAGCCGCTTGGATTCGTCGCGATAGCGCTCCATCGGGTAGGAGTTGTTGGCGACCTTGTCGGCTGCGAATTTGTAGAAATGCCCGAACTGCCCGAACATCGGTCCGACACCGGCCATCTGGAAGAAGACCCACTGGATCGTCTCGTAGCGCCCTGCCGCGTCGGTCGGAATGAGCTTGCCCGTCTTCTCCGCGAGGTAGAGCAGGATTGCGCCGGATTCAAAAATACCGATCGGCTTTCCATCCGGGCCATTGGGATCGATGATCGCCGGAATGCGGCCGTTCGGGTTGAGCGACACGAATTCCCGAGATTTCTGGTCATTTGTGCTGAACGAGATGGGGTGCGGCTCGTAGGCCAAGCCGAGTTCTTCAAGCGCGATCGATATCTTCACTCCGTTCGGCGTCGGTAACGAGTAAAGCTGGATAATGTTCGGGTTCGCTGCCGGCCAGCGCGTCGTGATCGGAAATGCGGAAAGATCTGCCATAGGGGTCTCCATCTTGGGCGGGCCAACATAAGAGAGGGGCGTCGCCGATGGCAAGCCGACTTCGCCAGAGATCCGTCGTTCAATATTAGCGAACGAAGCGTCCCCTCCCGTCTATCTTTCCACAACGGAAAAAAAAGGCGACAAAGCGGCAACGAGGTAGAAACCGTGCCGGGGGCACAAAGACCTCAATTGCCATTCAAACGGAGACAATGTCCCATGTCGAATACCAACAACGCCATCATTCTTGTTGCTCGCGTCCTCCTCTCCTTCATGTTCATCCTTGCCGGCTTCGGCAAGCTCGCCGACGCCGCCGGCACCGCTGGCATGATCGCCGGTGCTGGTCTTCCGGCGTCCACCGCCCTCGCCTATTTCGCAGGCGCCTTCGAACTCGTGGCTGGCCTTGCCGTTCTCGTCGGCTTCCAGACGAAGATCGTCGGCTGGCTGCTGGCTGGCTTTTGTGTCTTTACGGCCATCCTCTTCCACCTTCCGTACGCCAGCGGCACCGAACTGGTTAACATTTTGAACCAGATCATGGTCATGAAGAACGTCACGCTGGCTGGCGCCTACATCTTCCTTGCCACTTTCGGCCCGGGCGTCTACTCGCTCGACGCGCGCCGCGGCGCCTACGCAGCGGCCTAAGCGATCAAGCATCCTCCCAAGCACGAAAAGCCCGCCGTCATCATGAACGGCGGGTTTTTCGTGCGTTGATTTTAGCGATGGTCAGAGCGCCGAACGAACGGCGTCTACCAGTCGCTGGACTGTGGGGTCGTTAACGTGGTTTTCCTTGCGCGCCCTGACGAAGCAAGCCTCGGAGCGAAGAATGACACCATCGGACAGGATCTTCAGGTTGTTTGCACGAAGGGTCGAGCCGGTGGAGGTGATATCGACGATGATGTCGGCCGAGCCTGAGGCCGGCGCCCCTTCCGTTGCCCCAAGGCTTTCGACGATGCGGTAGAGCTGGATGCCATGCTGGCTGGAGAAGAACTGCTGCGTCAGCCGCCAGTATTTCGTGGCGATCGCCAGGCGCCGGCCGTGGCGGGCGCGAAAGTCGGACGCGACATCGCCAAGATCGGCCATGGTGTCGACATCGAGCCAGATTTCAGGAACGGCAACCACGACATTGGCATGGCCGAAGCCGAGGCGCGCGCAGAATTCGACACGCTTGTCCGCATCCGCCAGGCCCTCGCGGACAAGGTCCTCGCCGGTGACGCCAAAATCGACCGTGCCGTTGCCAAGCTCGCGGGAAATCTCGGAAGCGGAGAGGAAGGCGACTTCGACGTCGTCCCAGCCTTCGACCCGTCCGCGATAGGAGCGGTCGTTGCCAACGGCGGTGATCCTGATGCCGGCGCGTTCAAAGATCGCCGAGGCATCGTCTTTCATGCGGCCCTTGGAGGGCAGTGCAATGGTAAGCGTCATCAGGAAGCCCTCTCAGCTTCGATGCGATCCAGCCATAGCGAGAAACCGACTGCCGGAATGCGGTCCTTGGCGCCAAGGAAGGTCATCAACCGATCGAAACGGCCGCCACCGGCCAGAACGGGCGACATGCCGCGGACGCCGATCTCGAAAACCAGACCGGTGTAGTAATCCAGCGGACGTCCGAAGGCTGCGCGGTAGTCGATCAGCGAGAGATCGACGCCGGCATTCGCCAGAGCGGCGACGCGACCGTCGAAACGCGCAAGCGCGTTGCCGAGCTTGAGGCCCGCGGCATCGGCAAAGCCGGCCAGCGCCGCCGAAGCATTGATCAGCGGCACATTCAGCGACAGGAATTCCTCCAGTACGCGGAAGGCTGCATCATCGAGGCGCGTTTCGGAGAGGATGAGCTTCTCTTTCAAGCGACGCGCGATTTCCAGCGGCGAGCGGCTTGCATTCGTCGAATAGCCCGTCACCTGCATCGTCGCGTCAATGTGAGCGACCAGCGCGGCTTCGTCGTCGGCGGCAATCAGATGCGCGATCTCGTCACTCAGTCCGGTGACGAACTGAGGGCTGACAAGGCTCGCCAGCAGCGCCTCGAGCTGGCTCATGTTGCCGAAGGCGTGGATGAGCCGCTTCTGCCAGCCAAGCGGTAGGCCAAGCGCCTGCACGACCGCTTCGAAGACCGCCTGGTCACCGAGCGTGACTGAAAGGTGCTTGCCGGGAACGACACACTCCAGCACACCGATTGCATCGCCGATCGCACGCGCATCGGCAGCGGCAATGTTGATATCGCCGAGATCCTCGATCCCGGCCTGATAGAACTCGCTTCCGCCTTCGCGCCGCTGGCGGAAGACCTCGCCGAGATAGGAATAGCGTTTCGGTGTGCCGGTCGCGCTCTCGATGTGCCGCAGACAGACCGGGATCGTGAACTCGGGACGCAGGCAGAGGCTGGCGCCCGTCTCGCTCTCGGTCATGAAGATCCGCCGGCGAAGATCCTCACCGGCGATATCGAGAAACGGTTCGGCCGGCTGGATGACGGGCGTATCGACCCGCTCCGTCTTTCGCGCCGCAAACTCTGACAGAAGTTCGCCGGAGAATTCCGGCAGGTTGATCAGGGCCATCTCAGCCCGCCCTTTTCCGGTCTTCGGCCTGCGCCGCCAGAATTTCCTTCACCTTCGCGACGAGGTCGCTTTCCGCAACGGTCTCCTGGGCGACGCGTGCCTCGCGCCAGCTGGCGTTGTCCTCGATCTCGCCCGACAGGCGCTTGCCCTCGATCAGGTCCTTGATCTGCACGACGCCCTCGGCGCGCTCGTCGCCGCCCTGGATGATGGCAACGGGGCAGCCGCGGCGATCGGCATATTTCAGCTGATTGCCGAACTTCTTCCAGTTGCCCTGATACATTTCGGCGCGGATGCCGGCCTTGCGTAGTTCCTGTGTCATGCGCTGGTAGCGGCCCATGGAAACGACGTCGCCATCCATGACCGTGACCAGAACAGGCTCGATGGTATCGGCCTGGCCGAGCTTGCCAAGGTTCTTCAGCGCCGTCATCAGGCGCGAGACGCCGATCGAGAAGCCGGTGGCCGGAACCGGCTGGCCCATGAAGCGGGAGACGAGACCATCATAGCGCCCGCCGCCACCGACGGAGCCGAAGACGACCTTTTCGCCCTTCTCATTGGTAACGTCGAACAGAAGTTCGGCTTCATAGACCGGACCAGTGTAGTATTCGAGGCCGCGGACGACCGATGGGTCGATCTTGATGCGATCGGACTGATAGCCCGCCGCAGTAACGAGCCCGTGAATCATATCGAGTTCCGAGAAGCCTTCCTTCGCGGAGAAGCTTCTTTCGGTAAGCTCATTCAATTTCGCAACTTGTTCTGCCGAACGATTACCAACAGCCACGTATGGCTGCTTTTCAACAACCGACATGACAAACTCAATGTTTGTGGCGTCTAGTCCAACGCCCTTGGTGAAGTCGCCGCTATCATCTTTACGGCCAGGGCCGAGAAGCAACCGCACACCTTCCGGCCCGAACTTGTCGAGCTTGTCGATGGCGCGCAGCACGTTGAGACGCTGGCCTGCCTTGTCGTCGCCGCCGAGGCCGATCGCTTCCAGCACGCCGTCGAGAACCTTGCGGTTGTTGACGCGGATGACGTAGTCGCCGCGCTTGATGCCGAGGGCTTCCAGCGTATCGGCCATCATCATGCACATTTCCGCGTCGGCCTGCACGCCGGGCGCGCCGACGGTATCGGCGTCGAACTGCATGAACTGGCGGAAGCGGCCCGGGCCTGGTTTTTCGTTGCGGAAGACATAGCCAGCGCGATAGGTGCGGTATGGAAGCTGGATCTCGTTGAAGTTTTCGGCGACGTGACGGGCGAGCGGCGCCGTCAGGTCGTAACGCAACGACATCCACTGCTCGTCGTCGTCCTGCAGCGAGAAAACACCTTCGTTCGGCCGGTCGGCATCCGGCAGGAACTTGCCAAGTGCATCGGTGTATTCGAACAGGGGCGTTTCGACAGGATCGAAACCATAATGCTCATAGACTTCCCGGATCTTCGCGGTCATCTCGTTGACGGCGCGAATATCGTTTGCCGAACGATCGACGAAGCCGCGGGGAAGTCTGGCCTTGAGCTTTTGTGGTTTCTTCTGCTTGTCGTTCATTTCCAACGTCTTCCGCTCACTGTGACAGTGGCGGTTTCCTAGCGGATTGGACCCGGTGCGGCAAGGGCGAAGGCCCTTGATCCGGAACACAGAATCGATTGAACGAGAGAGAATGGATCGAATGGCAGGAGCTCTATCATGATCGCCGAGGCGCTTCTTTATGCTGCGACCGTTCCGATGACATTGAAGGAGCATCGCCGGTTCATCCGATACTCCGTTGATCTATGGTCCCGCGCCGGCCGCTGCAGCCGGCAATGGGCGGAGCACGAGGAGCGGAGCCGAAACGCCGTAACGAGCGCCATGGCGGGCCTGCGGCAGAAAAGGACCGCGGTCGTCCTGGGGTCAGGCCTGCTGCGCGACGTCCCGATTGAGGAACTGTCCGAGAACTTCGACACCGTTGTGCTCGTCGACCTCGTGCATCTTGCCTCGGTGCGCCTGTGGCTCCGGCTTAAAGGCTACAGCAATGTTCGGCTGATCGAGCGCGATCTCTCGGGCTATGACGAGCTCGCCGTGGGTAGGCAGCCGGAGCCGCTCGCGTTTCTCAGAACAGTTCCGTATCTCGACTTCGTCGTCTCGGCCAACCTCCTCTCCCAGATCGGTCGCGGCGCAAAACGCCGCTACGAGGCGGAAGAGAATGGCGCCATGCCCGCCGATACCGTCACGCAACTGATCGAGGCGCACCGGTCGGCGTTGGAGGCAGCGCCGTGCAGAACTTGCCTGATTACCGATATCTCCTATGCCGTCATCGACCGCAATGGGAAGGTTCACGAGGAGCCTGACTTGCTGCACGGCGTGTCGCTGTCATCGGTTCAAGCCAACTGGAAATGGCCCGTGGCGCCGCTCGGAGAAGAGAGCGCGGACTACCGGATCGTCCACGAGGTCGTTGCCGCTTATTGACGTTGGTGGCCCACCTCGGCCGTCACGCCGGGAGGCCCATCCGACACCTGGGCACGGTCGGTGAAGTCCGAGCAACCTCACAGCACAGGGCATCGTCGTGAAGGTTGCGGCAGGGGCCGCCGCCAACGGCAATGTCTCTTAGCCGTAAAGATATTCCGGAAGCCAGAGTGTCATGCCCGGCCACACATACATGATAATCATGCACAGGATGACGATCAGCATGTAGGGCATCATGCCGGCGAAGATCTGGTTGAGGGTGACGTGCGGTGGTGAGACCCCCTTGAGATAATAGGCCGACATTGCCACCGGCGGCGACAGGAACGCCGCTTGCAGATTGACGAAGACGAGCACGCCCCAGAGGATCGGATCTATATCGAAGTGCCTCAGCATCGGAAGGAAGATCGGCACGAAGATGATGATGATCTCGGTCCATTCGAGCGGCCAGCCGAGAATGAAGATGATCGCCTGCGACAGGATCATGAATTGCACAGGCGTGAGATCGAGCGCCAGCACCCACTCTTCAACCAGCGCCTGGCCGCCGAGGATGGCGAAGACAGCGGAGAACAGCGCCGAACCGACGAAGAGCCAGCAAACCATGGCCGTGGTCTTCGCTGTCAGGAAGACCGCCTCCTTCGTGCGTTTCCAGTTGAGCGTCCGGGCCTGAAACGCCAGCAGAAAGGCGCCGGCGGCACCGACCGCGGCGGACTCGGTCGCCGTCGTGATGCCGAACAGAATGACGGCGAGCACGACGACGGTGAGGATCCCGAGCGGCATGACCGACGAAACCAGCAGTTTCACAACCTGCAGCCGCTCCGCACTCATATTCCTGTAGTAGCGCACAAGCACCGCCGCTACGATTGCGGCGATGATCCCGAAGGCCACGTAGAAAGTGGTTGCTGGCCCGTTCACCGCCACCGGTGCGGCGTCAGATGCGGGTGCGCCGAGTTGTTCCAGCCCTTCCGGTGCTTCCGCCTCCGCCGATGCCTGAGGATAGATGACGACATACCACCACACGAGCGTGAGGGTGAATGCCGTCAGCAAGAAGGGCACGAGCGCTGCGCAAGCGTTCTTGACCAGCTTCCAGTAGCTGAGCCGCCCCTCGCCCGTTTCGAGCGCCATCGCCTTTGATGGCGAGAGCAATGCGCGGAGAAGCCCGACCAACATGTTGTGGGAATAGAGCGCCTGAAAGCTCTTCATCCAGGTGGGCACGGGGACTTTTGTCTGCTGCTCGGGCAATGCGGGCGCGATTTTCGGACTGATCGCCGCCCAGCCGAGGATGTAGGCAAGATAGAGAAGCGCGAGGAAGAAGCCGGGAAACATCGCGGCGGCATAGAGTTTGACGACCGATTGTCCAGCAACCGCCGCATAGACGATGATCATCACCGATGGCGGGATCAGAATGCCCAGCGTGCCGCCGGCGGTAATCACCCCGGAGGCAAGCCTGACGTCATAGCCGGCGCGCAGCATCGGGTTCATTGCAATGACACCCATCAGCACCACCACGGCGCCGACAAGGCCGCTGGCAATGCCCCAGAAGGTGCAGACGATGAGTGTTGCAACGGCAAGCGAGGCGGGGACCCGCCGGAAGGAAAGCTGGATGCTGTAGAACATCTTGTCCACCAGCGCACCGCGCTCCATGACGTAGCCCATCAGCACGAACAGCGGGATGGAGATCAGGACATCGTTGGTCATCGCCCCATAGGTGCGCTGAACCATCAGGTCGAAGACGCGGTTGTCGATCCAGTGCTCGGCCGGATTGTAGAATGCATAGAAGCCGAACAGCATGCCGAGCCCCATCAGCGTGAAGGCTGTCGGGAATCCCATGACGATGACGACCACGATGAGAATTAGCATCGTCAGTCCGAGGAACGGATCGCTCACGTCTCGATGTCTCCCCCCCGGCCCCGTTGCCGCGCCGCCCTGTCGATATCCTGGGCGCGCTCGATCGCGTCGTCTCGCGTCTGCGCGTCTATGTGCTCGCTATTCGCAAGCTGCTCGGCGACAACGTCGATTTCCTCCACATCCTTGAGCCGGCGCGGCCATTCGCCGGTCTTCAGGCAGATGATGCAGCGCGCTATCTCGGCAAGGCCCTGAAGCATGACGAGTACGCCCGCTGCCGGAATGACGGTCTTGAAGTAGTAGATCGGCGGGCCTTCCGCCGTGACAGTCGAATGCTCGCCGATCCGCCAGGATAGCGCCGCATAGTGGTAACCGGCATAGATGAGCGCGGCGACGCCCGGCAGGAAGAATAGGACATACAGGAGGAGATCGAGCGCCGCCTGTATGCGAGGCCGCAGCGAGCTGTAGAGAAAGTCGCCCCGTACATGGGCATTCTGCGCCAGCGCATAGGCTCCGGCGAGCATGAACAGGGTGCCATAGAGCATGTTGCTGACATCGAAGATCCACGCCGTCGGCATGTTCATGATGTAGCGCTTGAAGACTTCGATGCACACGAGCGTCATCAGGCCGATGATCAGCCACGCCGCAGCCTTGCCGACCCACACGCTGATCGCATCGATCCTGATGAGAAACTGCTGAACGTCCACGGGTCTCCCCCGAGATAGCCCATACCTTCGTCAGAAGCATGTTGTCCGGTGATGACGTTATAGTTCCTTGGCAACCCCGTTCGGGCCGAAGTAGTGATCGAAGGCCAGTCGGCGGTTGACGACGGTATCCTGTTCCCACCGCGTTGCCCGCGCCGCAAAAGCTATTTGCGACTGGATAACCTCCTTGAACAGCGGGTTTTCCGCCGCCTTCTTCTTCACGACCTCGTCGTAGACTTCCAGTTGCCTTTTGAGGATCGCTTCCGGCGTTTTGTAGAACTTGACCTTTTCGGTGGTCTGCATCTCGGCGTAGTCGGTCGAATAGCGGTCGATCGCCTTCCAGGCCATGTCCTGGGAGGCCGCCTCCGCGGCGTTGGAGATGATCGCCTTCATCTGGTCAGGCAATGCATCATATTTCGCCTTGTTGAACAGCACCTCGAACTGCTCGGCATTCTGGTGATAGCTTTGCAGCATGCAGATCTTGGAGACGTCCGGGAAACCGAGGGCCCGGTCGGACGACGCGTTGTTGAACTCGGCCGCGTCAAGCAGGCCGCGGTCCAATGCCGCCACGATCTCGGCACCCGGCAGCGCATTGACCGCGGCACCGAGGCCGGTGAACACATCAATGGAAATGCCGACGGTGCGGAATTTGAGTCCCTGAATATCCTCGACCTTGGCGACCGGCTTCTTGAACCAGCCGAGCGGCTGTGTCGGCATCGGCCCATAGAGGAACGAAACCACCTTGGCCCCGATCGATTCATAGAGCTTTACGAGGAGCTCCCTGCCGCCGCCGTATTTGTGCCAGGCGAGCAACATGTTGGCATCCATGGCAAATCCCGGCCCCGAGCCCCACAACGCCAGCGCCGCTTGTTTGCCGTAATGATATGCAACCACGCCGTGCCCTCCATCGAGCGTCCCCTGGGAGACCGCGTCGAGCAGGCCGAAGGCGGGCACCACGGCACCCGCCGGCAGCACTTCAATTTTGAGATCGCCGCCGGTCATGTCGGTGACCTTTTTTGCGAAATCAAGCGCGAATTCGTGAAAGATGTCCTTGGATGGCCATGTGCTCTGCCAACGCATGTTGACCGGTCCCTGCGCCTTGACGACGCTTGGTGCCGCGATCATCGCCGCACCGACCATGGCCGTCCCGCTTAGAAATCTGCGGCGCGACGGTCTCCCTCTGGTCTCCGTATGTTTCATCTTTTCCTCCCGAAGCATGGGCTTCCTCGCGCTTATGGCAGCTCTCCGCTCGCATCCCGCTCATGAGCTTCTATTTTAGCTTTGAATGATACTCCCCAATGAGCTCCAACTACAACACCGTGCGTTTGCAACCCCGGCACCTCAGAGGACGTTCCACCGGCTGTCTTGCCGATAACTCTTGATATTTTTTATCATCCTCGGCCCATCGCCCAATGGGATGGCCGCTTGGGGACCGAATGCCGCCGCTGCACTGGGAGCGTCTGCCAAATCCGCAAACAGCACCTTGGCTTCTTCGCGTCGTATTCTTATCTTGACCGAATGCGCTTTCTTGCAATCATAGCGATGGTATTCGCCTGGCTCGCTTACGGCACCATGTCAGCCTGGGCTGGCTGTCCGACATGCCTATCCATGCAGACGGTCGCTTCGAATGTCAGCGGCGAGCATCAGCACATGACCGGGATGGATGTGGGCGAGAAAGCCAAATCGCCGCCCCCACAACAGGATCCCTGCTCAGCCAGCGGCATGGTGCACATGCCCTTCTGTTCTGCCTGTCTTGTCATTCCGCCGTCGAGCGTTGTCGCCGCGGCCGGCAAGCAAGTGTTTTCGTATCCTGCTCCCGGACCGGCTCATGCCATGCGGGATGCACGCCCTGCGCCGCTGGCGCCTCCTCCTCGGCTGTCTGACGGGTTTTCATGAACAGTTGCGGCGCCCCGCCGCGCATTGAATTCCAATATCAGATAGAGGAAGGAAATCCCATGTCTCTGAAAGTTCTCGCCATTGCTGCAACTCTTGCACTCTCCACCGCGGCTGCCTTCGCGGAAGATATGCAGATGGACATGAGCAAGCCGACGGGCGACCACAGCGCAGCAAGCCACGCCTTTGCCGAGGCGAACGCAAAGATGCACAAGGACATGACGCTGGAGTATACAGGCGACACCGACGTCGACTTCGTCCGCGGCATGATCCCGCACCATCAGGGCGCAATCGACATGGCGAAGATCGAGCTGCAATACGGCAAGGATCCTGAAATTCGCAAGCTCGCAGAAGCCGTGATCAAGGCCCAGGAGGCGGAGATCGCCGACATGCTGGCCTGGCTGAAGGCACACGGCAAGTAGCATGCGAAGGACGCCGGAGGAGCAAGCCCCGGCGTCCGCCGCCACAAGACGGCAGATCAGGCCTTCGGCTGGAATGGCTCTGGCCGGCGGCCGGCTTCCTGGCGCGCAAGCATCCAGCCCGGATATTCAGGCGCCAGCGCGCTGACCTCGTCCAGCTTCTTCAGGTCGGCGGCATCGAGTTTCAGATTGACAGCCGCCAGGTTCTGGTCGAGCTGCTCGACGCGCTTGGCACCGATGATCACCGTCGTCA
Source organism: Rhizobium tibeticum (assembly GCF_900110205.1). GTDB lineage: Bacteria > Pseudomonadota > Alphaproteobacteria > Rhizobiales > Rhizobiaceae > Rhizobium > Rhizobium tibeticum. Next base: position 186,286 of record NZ_FOCV01000001.1, read on the forward strand.
CGAAAGGCTTGGCCAGAATATACGCAAGCGCCACGGTCGCGACGCCCGTGCCGTGCTTCTCGGCAATCTCGCGCATGACGGCAACGCAGGCCCAAGCGCGATCCTTGTCGACCGGAGGAAAGTCGAACGAGGCACGGCGACCTTCCCCGTTGCCGGGTGCTCCCGGCCCGTATTTGCCGGAGAGAAGGCCGCCAGCCAGCGGCGACCAGACCATCAGACCAAGTTTTTCTTCCTGCATCATCGGCACGATGTCGCGCTCGAGGTCGCGGCCGGCAATCGAATAGTAGGCCTGCACGGCTTCGAACCGCGCGAAGCCGCGGCGGTCCGAAATACCGAGCGCCTTGGCGATGCGCCATGCCTGCCAGTTCGAGACGCCGACATAGCGCACGAGACCACGGGACACGAGATCGTCGAGCGCGCGCAACGTCTCGTCGATTGGCGTAACCGTATCGGTGGCGTGGATCTGATAGAGATCGACATGATCGGTCTGCAAGCGCTCCAGGCTTGCCTCGACCGAATCCATGATGTGGCCACGCGAGGCGCCGCGATCGTTCGGCTTGTCGCCCATGACGCCGTAGACCTTCGTGGCAATGACGACGTCCTTGCGAGGAACGCGCAGGTTCTTCAGGGCTTGGCCGAGCAGCTTTTCGGATTCCCCGAAGGAATAAACGTCAGCCGTGTCGATGAAATTCACGCCGGCGGCAAGCGATCTTTCGACGATCTGGTCGGCTGCCTTCTGATCGACGTCGGCAATGGCGCCCCAGATATTGCCTTCGCCTGCGGCACCGAACGTCATCGTGCCGAGGCAGATTTCGGAGACGAATAGGCCCGTATTTCCAAGTTGGTTGTAACGCATGATCGAACATTTCCTTGTGACGGCCGCGGGCTTGTCCACGGACAGATGAATTCATTTTTTGGTTATTGGCCTGCCCGTGACAGGAACAGCCCGAATGCGGCTGCGCGGGAGGCACTATCGATGTAAGGCGAGAGAGCGGCATTTCAACACACCGTGTACTCGCCTCACGGCTTTGCGATCCCCTTGTTTCGCGGCCATCTTTCAATAGATTCCAATTAGATCACTCGGAGATGGGCGATGACGACCCGCACGCTGACGACCATCGGCTTCGATGCCGACGACACGCTCTGGCAGAATGAGCAATACTACCGGCTTACCGAGGCGCATTTCACCGAATTGCTGGCCGATTTTGCAGACGGCCCTAGGATCTCGGAGCGCTTGCTGGAGGCAGAGAAGCGCAATCTCCGCCACTACGGCTTCGGGATCAAGGGATTTACCCTGTCGATGATCGAGACTGCGATCGAGATCACCGAGGGCAAGGTTCCTGCCAGCGTCATTGCCGGTATTCTCGACACCGGCCGCGACCTGCTTTCCCACCCGGTCGAGACCCTACCGCACGTACAGGAGACGCTGGCGGCGCTCTCGGAAAGCTACCTGCTGGTGATGATCACCAAGGGTGACCTGTTCGATCAGGAGCGCAAGCTTGCGCAATCCGGGCTCGGCGACTTCTTTCACGCCGTCGAGATTGTCTCCGACAAGACCGCGGTAACGTACCGGCGGATCTTCTCCAAAGTCGGCGGCGGTCCGGAACGGGCCATGATGGTCGGCAACTCGCTGAAATCAGACATTGTCCCGGCAATCGCCGCCGGCAGCTACGGGGTGTTCGTGCCGCATGAACTCACCTGGGTCGTCGAGCATGTCGAGGAACCGAAGGACGCACCGCGCTTTCGCAAGATCGAACATCTCGGAGAGCTGCGCGGCCTGATCGAGGGGCTAGACTAACCCGTTGTCACTGCCTTGAGGGAAAGAGCGGCGACGGCGATTGCTTTTCGGTCGGAGCGGTGGGTTGCGGCGGCGTTGCCTGCGGCTCGACGAGAATGCTGTAGGGTGCGCCGAGGCCGCGGCGCGGCGATACCTTGGAATAGTAAGGCCGCAGCAGCCAGGTGGTGCTGTCCTTCACAGTGATGGTGTAACTGCTGCCATCCTCGTCGGTACCGAAGATTGCCTCCTCGTCAGGCATCGCGAGATCGAATATCGAGAGAAAGGCAAACTTGCTCTTCGTCGCGAAGCTGACCTTCACATGCTGGCCCGCCTTGACGGGCAGCGTGTAGACGGGGCCGTTGCCGAACTTTGTCCAGCCCTTGAGTTCCATGGTCGCGGCCGGGAATTGCAGCTTCTCCAGTCGCTCTCCTGGCTGCAGCTCTGGTTGTTGTTGAGCAAATGACACAGACGCCATAAGGGCGCAGAAGGCAACGGTGACCGCGAGCCGCTTCATGGGCGCACCAACGCGTCGCGCATCGCCTCAACCTCGGCGCGGCAGAAGCAACCTTCGATGTGATCGTTGACGAGTCCCATTGCCTGCATGAAGGCATAAACTGTGGTCGGGCCGACAAACGTCCAGCCGCGTTTCTTCAAATTCTTGGAAATGACGACCGATGTCGGTGTCGTCGGGTTTGCCATGACAGCGGCACGATCGACCACCTTCGGCCGTTCGTTGTGACCGGGTTCGAAGCTCCAGAAATAATGCGCCAGCGACCCGAATTCCGCGCGGAGTTCGATCGCTCGCCGGGCGTTGTTGATCGTCGAGACGATCTTGCCGCGATGCCGGACGATGCCGGGATCGGCAAGGCAACGGTCGATATCTTTGTCTTCGAAGAGCGCAACCTTCTCGAAATCGAAGCCGGCAAAGGCAGCACGGAAATTGTCGCGCTTGCGCAAGATGGTGAGCCAGGACAAGCCGGACTGGAACCCTTCCAGGCAGATCTTCTCGAACAGGCGGAGATCATCCGTTACCGGCCGTCCCCATTCCTCGTCGTGATACCTGAGATAATCCGGGAGGTTGGCATGCCAGTGACAGCGGCCCCTGCCGTCTTCGCCGATGATGATGCCCGTATCGCTCATGATCCCGCTTCGCTTTCTTGCTCCGAATCCGGCTTTACCATTTGCAAACTCTGTTTCCAAACCGAACGATAACCCTGACGAAAAGTTTATCTCTCGCTTCTGACTTGAATGAATTCAAATTTACCATTCGCTGGCGGGAACGATGGCAGCTTGAAGGCAGGCGGCCGCTGCCGTCCGCACATGTTCGGCCATTTGTAGAGAGTCCGTCCGATGATCAAATCGCTTCTGCTCGCCGCAGCAATGCTCGGCGTCTTTTCCACGGCCGCGCTTGGCGACGACCGTTACGCAACGCGCCCGCCGGTGGTCTTGAGCCCAGACCTTGCAGCGCCCTGGATCATGCAGCTCGGCGGCAAGGTTCGCCCCGTCGTCTACCAGCGGCCGGTCGTTGCGCAGCGCGGGCTGTTCACGCCCGGCGCCTTCCGCCGCGCTCCCGCCGCCACGGCGCAGCCGGTGTCCGCCATCAACCCTGGCGTTCCCGTCATCCGTCGCCAGCTTGAGCCGCAATACCTGCCGCAGATCGTCACCTACGACACCAAGGAGCGGCCTGGCACGATCGTCATCGATACCAACAACCGCTTCCTCTATCTGGTGATGGACGGCGGCAAAGCGCGGCGTTACGGCGTCGGCGTCGGCAAGCCGGGCTTCGAATGGGCCGGCGTGCACAAGATCACCCGCAAGTCCGAATGGCCGGACTGGACGCCGCCGTCGGAAATGATTGGCCGCGAAGCCGCCAAGGGCCATTATCTCCCGGCGCGCATGGACGGTGGTCCTGGGAACCCGCTTGGCGCGCGCGCCATGTATCTCGGTTCGACGCTCTATCGCATTCATGGAACCAATGCGCCGTGGACGATCGGCAACGCCGTTTCCTCCGGCTGCATCCGGCTGCGCAATGAAGACGTCGTTGACCTTTACGAACGCGTAAACGTCGGAACCCGCGTGATCGTCATGTAAAGGCTCATCAATACCGGTGCGTCGCCAAGAACAGTTGCAATTAAACATCGCTACTGCTTCATTCGACGTCTAATATCTTGAATCGGATCGAAGTTCGGGTAGCTTCGGTCCGGTTTTGCTTTGAGGGAATCAACCATGCTGAAATTCGCGACGGCTCTTACAGCCGCCGGCCTTCTGGTCTCTTCCATGTCCGCATCGGCTTCGGCGCAGCCGATCACGCCTGCTCACGATGGCGCCCCTGTCGTGCGGGTCGCCTCGCCGCCGAAGTCGGTCAAGCCGCAGTTCAAGCGCCAGCGCGTGCACCTCGTCACGAATGAAGCGCCCGGAACGATCATCATCGATACCAACAATAAGTTCCTGTACCTGGTCGAAAGCAGGAACCGCGCGACCCGCTACGGCATCGGCGTCGGCCGTGAAGGCTTCGGCTGGTCCGGTGTGGTCAAGATTGGCCGCAAGGCAGAGTGGCCGACCTGGACGCCGCCGGCTGAAATGCGCGTTCGCGAGGCGGCGAAGGGTCATATCATCCCGGCCTTCCAGGAAGGCGGCGAGGACAATCCGCTCGGCGCGCGCGCCATGTACCTCTACAAGGGCGGCCGCGATACGATCTTTCGCATTCACGGCACGACCCAACCCTGGACGATCGGCCTCAACATGTCGTCCGGCTGCATCCGAATGATGAACAAGGATGTCATCGATCTCTACGATCGTGCCCCTGTCGGCACGAAGGTCATCGTCATCGGCCCCGGCAACAAGCAGGGCGAGGTAAGCTTCGAGGATCGCGGCATCGACGTGCTGCGGACGCTGTTCGGCGGCTGAGGCAAACCACAAGGCGGCTGGGCAACCGGTCGCCTATTTCGATCCGCAGCTAACCTTGCCGCTGGCCGCAAGCGGCTTTACACCGCCCTCGATTGCCAGTTCATAGGTCCCTGAGAACGCGGTCATGGATTTGCCGCGCTGGCCGGCCGTCACGACCAGGCTGAGACCTTGACCTCTCGCATCGTCGCCGCCGTCATAGAACACCTCCAGCCGCAGTTCGCCATCATGTGACCAATGGTGCGTCAGGTTTTCCGAATTGACGGCAATCTTCTTGAGCGCTTGCGGGATGTCGCCGCTCTTCACCACCAGGGCGCCGCGAAAATGATTGAGCTTGTGCCCGCCACCAGCCTCGAAGCCGCTTTCCACCGTGAAGCGCACATCCTTGTCATCCGCCGAGCAAAAAAAGCGAGTGTCTGCGTGGGCGGCTCCAGCCGCGCTGCAGAAAGCCATAAGCGCGAGGATTGTGCGATGCATATCGGGCTCCCGAGATCGCCGGACGATCCGGCGCCGCTAAGCTAGGGGCAAACCCTTTAATTTTTCCGTTACATCGCCGCCATAAGCCCAATCCAGCAGTTGGACTGTGTGAACGATCGGAACGGCCGTCCCCGTCGCAATCTGCATCATGCAGCCGATATTGCCGGTGGCAATCACATGCGGCTTCGTCGCTTCGAGGTTCTTCACCTTGCGGGCCTTGAGCGCATCGGAAATATCCGATTGCAGGATGTTGTAGGTGCCGGCGGAGCCACAACAGAGGTGACCTTCGGAAGGGTCACGGACATTGAAGCCCGCAGCCTTCAACAGCTGCTTCGGCGCCATTGTGATCTTCTGGCCGTGCTGCATCGAACAAGCCGAATGATAGGCCACGGTGATGCCCTTCGGCATCTGCGCGGGCAGCTCGAGCAATACGAGATATTCGGTGATGTCCTTCGCCAGGGACGAGACGCGCGCCGCCTTTTCGGCATAGGCCGCATCCAGCCGCAGCATATGGCCGTAGTCCTTGATCGTCGTGCCGCAGCCGGAGGCGGTGATGATGATCGCATCGAGCCCACCCCTGTCGATTTCCCGCGTCCACACGTCAACGTTGGCACGGGCGCTCGCCAATGCCTGCTCCTCGCGTCCCATGTGATGGACGAGCGAGCCGCAGCAAACCTCTCCCTCGGGAACGACGACTTCGAGTCCGAACCGCGTGAGCAGGCTGATCGTCGCTTCGTTTATGCCGGGATCCAGCACCGGTTGCGCGCAACCGGTCAGGATCGCCACGCGGCCACGCTTCTCACCGACCGCGGGGTGGCTCGCCGGCACGGCATAGGCGGAAGCCGGAGGAATGCGACGCGGCGCGAGCGCCAACATCGCGGCAAATGGTTTCAATGCGGGCGTGCGCCGCAGAAGGCCTGCGAACGGACGGCCCGCCGACGACAGCTTGAGCGCCAGGCGAAATCGATCGGGATAGGGCAGAACAGCAGCGAGGATGGCGCGCACGAGCCTGTTCATGAAAGGACGCTTGTAGGTTTTCTCGATATGCGCCCGCGCATGGTCGACGAGGTGCATGTAGTCGACGCCGGAGGGACAGGTCGTTACGCAGGCCAGACATGAAAGGCAGCGGTCGATATGCGTGACGACTTCAGTGTCTGCCGGGCGCCCATTTTCCAGCATATCCTTGATCAGGTAAATGCGCCCGCGCGGGCTGTCGAGCTCATTGCCGAGCGTCACATAGGTCGGACAGGTCGCGGTGCAGAAGCCGCAATGCACACATTTGCGCAGGATCTTTTCAGATTCGGCGACTTGCGGATCGGTAAGCTGGGCCGGCGTGAAATTGGTCTGCATTGCCTCAGGCTCCTGCCATCTTCCCAGGATTGAAGATACCGGCTGGATCGAATTTCAGTTTCAGCCGCCGCGACAGCAAGGCCACCGCCTCCTGCTGTGGCTGAAAGGTGGCGGTCATTGCCCGCATCTGTTCGGATGCGCGGATGAGCGTCGCGTGGCCGCCGCCCAGCGCCTTGATGAAACGGCGCAGGAGGTCTGCATCCGCGTCGGCCTCCATCCGCATCCAGATCAGGCCGCCCTGCCAGTCGTAGAACGCATCGACCCCGACTTCGAGGCGAAGTGCGGCGACCAGCTGATGGCCGGTGCCTGGGGCGACGGAGACGCGCCAGACCGGTCGCGGCGTATGGTCGGCATAGGGAGCGACATCCCGGATATCTCTCCAGAGACGGACACTCTCTTCTTGCTCGAGGCGCGTGACGGATCCGAACGCCCCCATGGCGGCAGCGAGTTTGGTTGCCCTGGCATCGACGGAGCCGTGTAGGCCTTCGATCCGCAGACAGGTCCCCTCGCCTTCGGAGAGCGTGCTGTCGAGAAATTTCCAGGCGACGGTCATCGGCAAATGCGCGGCACCGGAGACTTCAGCGGGCAGTGCCATCGCCGCCGCCATGGCGTTCGCAGCCTCGGCGTCGTTCAGGCCGGAGATGACGATCGTTGCTTCGGTTCTCTGGCGCGGCGGCACGCGAAAGGTCACTTCGGTGAGGAAGCCCAGCGTGCCATGCGAGCCGGCCATCAGCTTGACGAGGTCCAGCCCGGTGACGTTCTTCATGACGCGGCCGCCGGCCTTGATCACCTCGCCCTTGCCATTGATGAAGCTCACGCCAAGCAAGCTATCGCGCGCGGCCCCGGCCACGAAACGGCGCGGGCCGGACACATTGGCGGCAAAGACACCGCCGATCGTCGGCTCACCTGATGTGCCCATGATCGGACGATGGTCCATTGGCTCGAAGGCCATCATCTGACCATTCTCCGCCAGGGCAGCCTCGATTTCGGCGAGCGGCGTTCCGGAACGGGCGGTCAAAACCATCTCTCCGGGATTGTAGGAAGTGATGCCGCTGAGATTGGACGAACGCAGGCGGTTTCCCGCGGCGACGGCATTTCCGAAACCGGAGCGGGTGTTGCCGCCGCAGACTGCAAGCGGCTTGCCTTCCCGCGCATGACTGCGGACGATTGCCGCAGCCTCTTCGTCCGTCGTAGGCGATAGATCGATCATGCGGCCGGACGTCCCTCAAGCGGGAAGACCTTGGACGGATTAAGGAGCCAGGCCGGATCGAATGCAGCGCGTGCTGCCATCTGCTGTGCGAGATCCGCCTCGGAATACTGGTGGCGCATCAGATCGCGCTTTTCGATACCGACGCCATGTTCGCCTGTCAGGCAACCGCCCGCATCGACACAGAGCTTCAGGATTTCCATCCCCGCAGCTTCCGCGCGGGCGGCATCTTCAGGATCGTTGGCATTGAAGAGGATGAGCGGGTGCATGTTGCCATCGCCGGCATGGAAAACATTCGCGACGCGAAGCCCATGACGATCGACGATCTCGGACGTCTTCCTCAGTACATACGAAAGCTGGCTGAGCGGAACGGTTCCATCCATGCAGATATAGTCGGCAATGCGGCCGGTTGCACCGAAGGCAGATTTCCGGCCTTTCCAGATCAACGCCGCCTCGGTTGCCGACTGGCACTCACGGACGGTTTTCACGCCATGCCTGCGCGAGATTTCGACGATGCTCTTCAGCATGTCGTCCATTTCTGCTTCCGATCCTTCGACCTCCACGATCAGCAGCGCGCCGACATCAAGGGGATAGCCGGCCTTGGCGAAGGCTTCGCAGATTTCGATCGCCGGCTTGTCCATGAATTCGATGGCGACGGGGATGATGCCTGATGCAATGATATCGGCGACACAGGACCCCGCCTCTTCCGAGGTATCGAAGCCGAAAAGGACCGGTCGCGCCCCCTCCGGCTTGGCGATCAGCCGGACCGTCGCCTCCGTGACGATCCCGAGCTGGCCTTCGTGCCCGCACACGAGGCCAAGCAGGTCGTAGCCTGCGGCATCCAGTGCCTTGCCTCCGAGATCGATGACGGTGCCGTCGGTGAGGACCATCTTTACGCCGAGCAGATTGTTGGTTGTCACCCCATACTTCAGGCAATGCGCGCCGCCCGAATTCATGCCGATATTGCCGCCGATCGTACAAGCCAGCTGCGAGCTCGGGTCAGGAGCATAGAAAAAACCGTCCGCCGAGACGGATTCCGAAATATTCAGATTGGTGACGCCGGCTTCGACGACCGCCGCACGATTGGGGAGATCGATTTCGAGAATGCGGTTCATCTTGGAAACGCAAACCACGACTGCATCTTCCTGCGGGATCGCTCCGCCCGAGAGCGAGGTCCCCGCGCCGCGCGGGACAACTGGAACCCCATAGCGATGACAGTACTTCATGACTGCGGCCACCTCGGCGGTCGTCCGCGGCAAGGCAACCGCCAGCGGCATCCGGCGATAGGAAACGAAGGCATCGGTCTCGAACGGCATCAGTTCGCGAGCCTCGTGCACCAGGCATTCCGGCGGTAATAGGTCGATGAGATCAGCAACGATCTGCCGGCGGCGGGCAAGCACATCGGCACGCGGGGCGAGAAACGAAATGGTGTTGGACATGGCTCTCTCTCCCTTCGCTCGCGACAGCGAAACCGGACGCATCCTCCACGCTTCCGGCTCAATCGGCTTAGCACTTTCGCGATTGCGGCGCAAATGCTAAGCACTTATTCCAAAAGGATAAACAATCAGACGCATGACCAATCTCGGTGACCTCGAAATTTTCGCAAAAGTCGTTTCGACGGGAAGCATGTCGCTCGCCGGCCGGGCGCTCGGCTTTTCGCCGGCGGTCGTCTCGAAGCGGATCAAAAGGCTTGAGGATCGGCTGGGCACGCGGCTCCTGCAGCGCACGACCCGGCAGATTTCGCTGACCGAGGCGGGCCAGGGCTTCTACGACCGCGTGCTCGGCATTCTCGCCGGCATCGAGGAGGCAGAATACTACATCTCCGGACGCTCAGCGCAGATGCAGGGGACGCTGAAGGTGACGGCACCGACCTCGTTCGGACGCACGCATGTCGCCCCGCACCTGAAGTCCTTCATGGATATGCATCCTGGGCTTGCGATTCAACTCGTACTCAGTGACGAATTCACCGACATCGTGGGCGAAGGCTTCGACCTTGCGATCCGCATCGCGGAACTGACGGACTCGAGTCTTGTCGCGCGGCGACTTGCGCCTGTGCGGCGCCTGCTTTGCGCTTCGCCAGACTATCTCGCGGCCAACGGTACACCGCAGACGATCGAAGACCTGAAGCAACATCGTTGCCTGCCCGCGCACAACAACGACGCCTGGCGCCTGGAAGGGCCCGAGGGCCCGCTTTCCTTGCGGCCGGAAGGGATGCTCGTCACGAATTCGAGCGAGGTCGTCCGGGAGGCTGTCATATCAGGGCTTGGCATCGCGCTGCGCTCCACCTGGGACATCAGCCGGGAACTGAAGGATGGCCGGCTCGTGCACATCCTTACGGCCTTCGAAGGATCGCGCCACGTGACGCTTTCCGCGGTTTACCCGAGCCGCCAGTTCCTGCCGGCAAAGGTGCGGCTGTTCATCGATTATCTCGCCGAAGTTTACGGACCGGTTCCCTATTGGGAACGCTAGATGGTGGAACGGACGGAGCCCAGCCAGCTCGATTCGAATGGCTGGTGTCGTCCCTCACAATGATGGTGTCGCGGAAGCGCCGACTGGGAACACAGAAGCAAGCACTCGGCGAGCGATTGAGCTCACAAGGGATTGGTTCGGGAGAACCCGTCACAGAGACGCTCACTTCGCCAGCCTCCCGATTACGAGATCGAGAAGTGCCCGCAAGCGCGCCTGCCGCTTCATGTCCCGGTGATAGCCGACCCAGGTGTCGCGCCCGGGCGGAGCCTCGCCGAGGTCGACCGGCTCGATGTCAGCGATTGAATCGCCAAGAGGGCGCGGCAGAACGGCCAGGCCGGCGCCATTCCTGCAAAGCGTCGCCTGCACATCGCGATTGTTGCTACGCATGGCAATCTCGGCCTTTGGCAGCAGGCGCGTCAGCCATGCGACATCCGGCATGCCGCCAAATGCCTCGTCCATCGTTACCAGACGCGCGCCTGTGCCATCGCCTGCTTTCGGATGCTCCTCGCCACGACTTGTGTAGAGCCGATAGTCGATGTGGAGCAGCTTGCGCGATATCACCTCCGGCTCGGTGAAGGGCGCGATCCGAAAAACGACATCCGCCTCTCGGCGGGAGAGGCTCAGCAGGCGGCTATCGGTGAGCAATTCGACGACGATCTTCGGATAGCTCAGCGAGAATTCCGCAAGCACCGGCGCAAGCACATGCGCACCAAACCAATCCGAAGAGGACAAGCGCAGAAAGCCGCTCAGTTGCCGGTTCTGCCCGGCGAGTTCCCGCTCAAGGCCGAGTGCTTCTTCTTCCATGCGCTCGGCGTGCGCAAAGACGGCTGCGCCCTCATCCGTCAGCACGAAGCCGTCCGCAGTCCGCTGAAACAGGGTCTGGCCCAGCGAGACTTCCAAAGCGCGCAGACGGCGGCCCATCGTCGGCTGCGTCAGGCCAAGGCTGCGAGCAGCCGCACCCAGAGTGCCCTGGCGCGCAATCGCCAGGAACAGCTTGAGATCACTCCATTCCATGACCCATCTCCCAAACACAAGCGCATGGACTTCATGCAATCTCTTTCATTCCCATTCGCATTTCAACCGTGCATTCTCCTTCCGATACGGACGAAAGGATTGTTGCATGTCTGCGACCACTAGGATGAAGGCGCTGCTGATTGACGCGCCGAAAGCCGATTTCCGTTCAGCCGAGATCGCCAGGCCGATTCCGCGTGAGGGTGAAGTGCTGGTCCGGATCAAGGCGAGCGGCGTCAATCCGCTGGATACGAAGATCCGCGCCGGCAATGCCGCCCATGCGCGCCATCCGTTTCCAGCAGTTCTCGGGATAGATATGGCTGGGGTCGTTGAACAAGTAGGCCCCGGCGTCACCGGGTTCCACCGCGGCGATGAAGTCTACGGGATGACCGGTGGAGTCGGCGGCATCCAGGGCTCGCTGGCTGAATTCGCGGCCGTCGACGCTCGACTGATCGCGCCGAAGCCCCACAATCTCTCGATGCGTGAGGCAGCGGCCCTGCCGCTGATCGCAATTACAGCTTGGGAAGGGCTGGTCGATCGCGCCAATGTCCGGAATGGCCGGCAGGTTCTTGTCCTAGGCGCTGGCGGCGGTGTGGGGCACATTGCCGTGCAGATCGCAAAAGCCGGAGGCGCCGATGTCTTTGCGGTCGACAGCGCTTCCAAGGCTGCCTACCTCGCAAGCCTTGGAGCAACCCCGATCGACTACAAGGCAGCGACGGTGGGGGACTATGTTCGCAATCATGCGGGCGTCAAAGGCTTCGATGTCGTCTACGACACCGTCGGCGGCACCGGCCTCGATACAGCCTTCCAGGCTGTCGGTCGGTTCGGTCACGTCGTCAGCGCGCTCGGATGGGGGACGCATGCCCTCGCCCCTCTGTCGTTCAAGGGGGCGACCTATTCGGGCGTGTTCACGCTGCTGCCGCTTCTGACCGGCGAAGGGCGCAGCCATCACGGCGAAATCCTGCGGGAGGTGAGCAAGCTCGTCGAGGCCGGAAAGGTGATGCCGAGGCTGGACGCGCACCGCTTCGGACTTTCCGATGTGGCCGAGGCACATGCGCTCATCGAAACCCGCAAGGCAAACGGGAAGCTCGTGGTTGAGATCGCTTGAGGTCACGAAGTGCGGCGCATGTTTGCCGCACTTTCCGACCGCACCAGATCGAGATAGGCGCTTGCCACCATGGCATCGATATCCTTCGGCACCGGAACAATGCAGCTCTCGGCGCCGACCTCGCGCCTGGCGACACGCTCGAGGCAGCGCGCCTGTAGCGTGAAGCCGAGGTCCATCGACTCCACGGAATTGCCAAGCGGGCGCGGACCAGCAAGGTTCGCCATATGCCCGCCACCGAGAATATGGAAGCAGCGACCATCCTTCAGGTGCAAGCTCTCGATACGATCAGCCTCGTAGCGATCGATCCGCACCACATCGGGGTGCTGCCGGAACGCGGCAACGTCGATTTCATGCGGGAAATGCCCGCCGTTCATCAGGATGGCACCATCCTTGATCAATGGAAGGTCGGCTGCAGTGACGATGCCGGCGACGCCCGTAACCGTGATGAGCACGTCGGCGGAGGAGATCGCCTCACCGCGCAGCGGCGTGGAGAAGCCGTCGAGATTTGCTTCCAGCGCTGTCACGGGATCGATATCGACGACGCTGACGCTTGAAAACGCGTTGCGGAAGCAGGCTGCGGTCCCCTTCCCACAGGCGCCGTAGCCGAAGACGGTCACGCGCTTGCCGTTGGTGGAGCGGTTGGTGAAGCGCATGTAGCTTTCGAAAAGGCTCTGCCCCACCGCATGCCTGTTTTCAGCGAACTGCTTGATGGGGCTATCATTGATGATCAAGATCGGCATGCCGAGCTTCTCGCGCAGCGGCAACAGGCGCGTGCAGCCTGATGTCGTCTCCTCGGTGCCACCGAGAAGGCCGGCGTAAGGAGACTCGGCCGCGATGGTAAAGAGGTCGCCGCCATTGTCGAGCAGCAGATCCGGCTTTTCGGCGACAACCGCCTCCAGGCTCTTGTGATGCGTGACCGGGTCCGTCGTCTCGGTTGCAAACACAGTGATCCGCTGTGAACGGAGGAACTCGACGGTCGAAGGCTGCGTGGTGTTCAGATTGCCGGTGCAGACGAGCCGTGCACCGCCGGCCCTCAGCGTCATCAGAAGCGCCACGGTCTTCGGCTCCAGATGGATACCCGTGCCGATGGTCAAGCCGCCGAACGGCTGGGTTTTCGCGAACTCTGCCGCCGTTGCCTTCAGCAACCGGCAGCTGTTGCCGATCCATTCGATGCGGGTTGCGTCTCTCTGCATATCCATGTCCTTCTGCTCTCAACGCAGTGTTAGACCCGGCAGCGGCTTTCGGCCATGGAGATAATTCTTCGCAATAGGGCAGAAAATCTGCCCTATTGCGTCGACACACCGGAACGGAGCAGCCAGTCGCGAAGAGCGGTGAACGCGGGCTTCCTGGCGTCGGCGTTGCGACACGACAGGCTATAGCCTGCCGGCCGGCGAACGAAGCCATAGGGCGCCACAAGCAGATTGCGCTGCAAATCATCCTCAATGGCGGCGCGGGGCGCGAGCACGACACCCACACCCGATCGCGCCGCCCCGAGTGCGAGCGGCAAATCCTCGAACTCCTGCTTGCGCCGGAACGTCACGGCCTGAGTGCCGCTTTCTGCAAACCATTCCTGCCAGAGAGTTAGCGCGCTACGGCTGACGACAGCGGTGAGCTGCGCCATGTGCGCGGGATCGTCGGCGAACCCGTCCGCAAGATCCGGCGTGGCAACGGGTCCGAATTCATCCTCCATGAATTTGACCGCCGTCACGCCCGCCGCCGGTCGGTATTCACCGCCCATGATGACCGCATCAAGCTCCGGATGCAGCGACAACGGCTCGACGATCGACATCGGCACGATATCGACATCGACGCTGCCGAGTGCAGCCTGCATATTTGAAAGTCGCGGCCCAAGCCACCATATAGCAAAGGCCGAGGGCACGCCGAGGCGGATGCGGCGATGCTCGCCGCCCGCAAATTCCGCCGCGGCGCGCTCGAGCGCAACCAGGGCCGCGTTGGCTGCCTCCGCGAACCGTGCCGCTTTCGCCGTAGCAGTCAATTTCCGTCCATCGCGCTCGAACAGTTTCTCGCAGAAATAGCTCTCCAGGATGGCAAGCTGCTGGCGCACGGCGCCGCGCACGACACCAAGTTCTGCGGCAGCGCCGAGAATGCTGCCGTGGCGGCAGACGGCTTCGAAGGCCCGGACCGCTTTTAAGGGAGGAAGACGCATGGGTACCATAGTATTGACATAACAGTGCACGACATGACGCCGTCATTGATTGAAATGCAAGACAGGCCCATATTGAACGCCTGTGCAATGGCGGAATCAGGATGGTATTTGGCGGGTTTTCCGAACCGTGGCGAAACGGAAGCTGCCTATTGATAAGTATCAAATCCCACTGGAAAACTTGAAACACGTATGGATTGCGCAAGCTTTCCAGTGGATACTAATATAGCCGCTTCAAGGAGCTGAACTAAAAAGGTGACCCGACCGTTGACTCTTCTTGCCCGCCTCGCTTCAGACGTACAGCTGATGTTCAGACGCCCACCGCGTCAACAATATGCTGCGCTTTGTTATCGGGTGAAGAAGAAGACAAGCGAGCTTGAGGTACTTTTGCTGACGAGCCGCGATACCGGCCGGTGGGTCATTCCCAAGGGCTGGCCGATGGATGGGCGTACAGCCTACGAGGTTGCGGCCCGCGAAGCCTTTGAGGAGGCGGGCGTGCGCGGGACGGTCGAGAACGAAATCCTTGGCACTTACTCGTATCCGAAGGCTTTGAAGAATGGGCTCAGCGTGACCTGCAAGGTTCAGGTCTATGCACTTGAGGTCGTCAACATCGCCAAGAATTTCAAGGAAAAAGGCGAGCGCAAGACCGAGTGGGTTTCCTGTGCCGAAGCCGCGAAACGGGTTTACGAGCCCGAGCTGCGGGAGATCTTTTTGCTCTTCAAGCGCCGTATGGCGGAGCGGCTTGCGGCAAGGATGCCGAAGCAAATTCCCGCGGAATGATACTGCCATCTTGCGCTGCTAACCTTGGCGACGTTAAAGGGATTGAACGCCAAGGAATAGCATGCCCGACCGACCAGCCGTCCTCACGAAACGAACTCTCGACAAGGATCTCGACAAGCTTACGCATGTTGAGGACGCGACGAAGTTTGTCTCGCGCAAACTGGTGGCCCCGGGCCTCGGGCTGATCTTCCTCGGACTGGCCATGCTTTTTGCGGGCGTGTACGTCTTCGACCGGCCAAGTGCCGTCCTCGTGATCGCCGCTGCAGCACTTGCCGCCTACATGGCCATGAACATCGGCGCAAACGACGTCACCAACAACGTGGGCGCCGCGGTCGGTGCGCGCGCGATGACCATGGGCCAAGCGCTTGTCATCGCCGCAATCTTCGAAATTCTCGGGGCGACGGTTGCCGGCGGCGAGGTCGTCAAGACGATTTCCTCAAGCATCGTCGATACGGTGCAGGTGCCGCCGGGGACGCTCAGCTGGATCATGATGGCGGCGCTGATGGCCGCCGCCTTGTGGATCAACCTCGCCACCTGGCTGAATGCGCCGGTCTCGACCACGCATGCGATCGTCGGAGCGGTGATAGGAGCGGGCGTCGGCGCGGTCGGCCCCGAACCGGTGAACTGGCGCGTCATGATCGAGATCACGTCGGCCTGGGTGACATCGCCCCTGCTTGGTGGCGTGATCGCAGCCGGTCTGCTTTTCATAGTCAAGACCTTCATCATCTATCGTGATGACAAGATCGCTGCAGCGCGGCGTTGGGTGCCCGTGCTGATCGCTATGATGATCGGCGGCTTCGCGTCGTACATGGTCCTGCAGATCGAAGCGACCAACGAGTTTTCGCCGATTACAATCATTCTCTTCGGCATTGCGGTCGGCTGCCTCGGATGGCTTGCCGCACGATCGTTCGTCCGTAGGCAGGCCGTGGGACTGGAAAACCGCAACAGCTCGCTACGCGTTCTCTTTCAAATCCCCTTGATCGGTTCGGCAGCACTGCTTTCCTTTGCGCACGGCGCGAACGACGTATCCAATGCCGTCGGCCCTCTCTCGGCAATCGTGCGTGCGGTCGGCGCGTCCGCCGGAGATGTGCACGGCAATCCCCCTGTCTGGGTGCTCTTGATCGGTGCCTTCGGTATCTCCGTCGGCCTTCTGCTTTTCGGGCCGCGCCTGATCCGGCTTGTCGGCGAGCAGATTACCAAGCTCAACCCCATGCGCGCCTATTGCGTGGCGCTGTCAACGGCCCTCACGGTTATCGTTGCCTCATGGTTTGGCATGCCGGTCAGTACGACGCATATCGCTGTAGGTTCCGTGTTTGGTGTCGGTTTCTTCCGTGAGTGGTATACGCGGCATTCAAAGCGTCGTATCGAATACATGCACCGCAGGGCGGAGAGCTGGGCGCTCGACGAACCGGAAGATCCGAACACGCACGAAGTTCGCCGGCGCTATCTCGTCCGCCGGTCGCATTTCATGACGATCATCGCCGCCTGGATCATCACTGTGCCGGCCTCGGCAGCGCTTGCAGCCGTCATCTATTGGGCTATGTTCGCGCTCTTTGTTTGAGCAGGACTTCTCAATGCGCGCCAATTTTCGGATGCAAAGGCTGTTCGTGGAGGCTCCCCTCGCCGCCGGGGCGACGGTAGAGACGACGGCAGATCACTTCAACTATCTCGCCAACGTGTTGCGTATGGCCGAGGGCGCCGAGCTGCTTGTCTTCAACGGCCGCGACGGCGAGTGGAAGGCGCGTCTCTCCTTTCCGACGCGAAAACGCATTGTGCTGATTGCCGAGGTGCAGACGCGGCCGCAACCCGCGCCGTCCGATCTGCACTATCTTTTTGCCCCCCTGAAGGTCGGGCGCCTCGACTATCTTGTGCAGAAGGCGGTGGAGATGGGAGCAGGCGTTCTGCGCCCAGTGATGACCCAGCATGTGCAGGGCAAGATCACCAATCGCGATAAGCTGAAGGCAAATGTCATCGAGGCGGCGGAGCAATGCGGCATACTAGACATCCCTGATGTTGCCGAGCCTGTGAAGCTGTTCGACCTCCTGGATACCTGGCCGAGCGACCGCCGCATCATCTATTGCGACGAGGGCGACGCAGGGCAGAACCCGCTGCCTTTGCTGTCCGCAATCAGCGAACGCAAGCTGGCTCTGCTCGTCGGCCCCGAGGGCGGTTTTTCCGAGGAGGAACGCGCGCGGCTTCGCAGCCTCGATTTCATCACTGCAATCCCGCTCGGGCCGCGGATCCTGCGGGCCGATACAGCTGCGGTTGCTGCCATGGCAGTCATTCAGGCGTCGATCGGCGACTGGAATTAACCTTAGGATCGCTTGCGGCCGAAATATGCTGCTATTTTTTTGATGGGCCGTTGAAACAATTTCACTTGCAACATACGTGGGAGCGGTCCTAATCACCCTTCCAATTGCCCGGGTTTTCCCAGGCGCTCTCCCATTGCAGGTAGACTTGAATGGCTCGCGATACCACCGACCAGACCCCGCTCTCTTCGGTTCAGGAGCTGACCGATTATCTCGCCGCGGGCAACAAGCCGAGGGAAAAATTCCGCATCGGCACCGAGCATGAGAAGTTTGCCTTCTTCCGGGCCGACAACAGCCCCGTGCCGTACTTCGGCGAGGCCAGCATTTCGGCGCTGCTGCAAGGCCTACAGAAGAAATCCGGCTGGGACCCGATCACGGACGGCGACAACATCATCGGCCTTGGCGAGCCGAAGGGAATGGGCGCGATATCGATCGAGCCCGGCGGCCAGTTCGAACTGTCCGGCGCACCGCTGGAAACGATCCACGAGACCTGTAAGGAATCGAACACGCACCTGGCAACGCTGCGCGAAATCGCCGAGCCCATGGGCATCCGCTTCCTCGGCATCGGCGGCAGCCCCAAATGGACGCTGGCCGAAACGCCCGCGATGCCGAAATCACGCTACGAGATCATGACCCGCTACATGCCGAAGGTCGGAGCCAAGGGTCTCGACATGATGTACCGTACCTGCACGATCCAGGTGAACCTCGACTTCTCCTCGGAAGCCGACATGCGCAAGAAGATGCGCGTCTCGATGAAGCTTCAATCTCTGGCAACCGCCCTCTTTGCCTCCTCGCCCTTTACCGAAGGAAAGCTCAACGGCCTGCTTTCATGGCGCGGCGATATCTGGCGCGATACCGACAACAATCGCTCCGGTCTGCTGGACTTCACCTTCCGCGACGACTTCGGTTTTCACAGCTATGTCGAATGGGCCCTCGACGTGCCAATGTATTTCGTGGTGCGCGACGGGCATTATCACGACTGTACCCATGTTACCTTCCGGCAGTTCATGAACGGCGCACTGAAGGGCGAAATCGCCGCCTGGGAGCCGACGATGGGAGACTGGACGAATCATCTCTCGACGCTCTTCCCGGATGTGCGGCTGAAGCGCTTCCTCGAGATGCGTGGCGCGGATGGCGGCCCCTGGCGGCGCATCTGCGGGTTGCCGGCCTTCTGGGTCGGGCTTCTCTATGACGACGCGGCGCTCGAAGATGCGGACATGCTGACCAAAGACTGGACGTTCGAGGAGGTGAACGCCTTGCGCGATGCCGTGCCGGCGCAGGGCTTGAGGGCAAAGTTCCGCGGGCATGAACTCTATGAGACAGCGCGTGAGGTCATCGCCGTTTCGAAGGCGGGTCTCAGGGCGCGCAACAAGCTCAACAGGGAGGGCCAGGACGAAACCATCTTCCTTGCCCCGCTCGACGAAGTCATGGCAAAGAAGGCGACTTTGGCCGAGGATCTGCTGGCGCTTTACCACGGCCGCTGGAACGGTTCCGTGGAGCCGGTCTTCGAAGAATATCAATACTAAGCGCTTCTGCAAAAAGCGGTTTGCGCATTCCTTTTTCCGGCTATAGTGACGCAATTGCGCGTTGCGAACCGGGAAGGGGATTTCCATGCTGCCACTCTTCGACATGATGATGCAGGCCCAAAACGGCGCGGCGATGGATGCTGTCTCCAAGCAGTTCAATCTTGCTCAGGAGCAGGCCGCCAAGGCGATGGCAGCGCTCATGCCGGCGTTTTCCGCCGGCCTGAAGCGCAGCACCAGCAACCCTTACGACTTCATGGGGCTGATGCAGGCGGTCGCCTCCGGCAACTATGCCAAATATTTCGAGGACATGAGCAAAGCCTTCACGCCGCAGGGGATATCGGACGGCAACAACATCCTTGCACAGCTGTTCGGCTCCAAGGAGGTCTCGCGCGCGGTGGCCGCGCAGGCGGCCCAGATGACGGGTATCGGACAGGAAATCTACAAGCAGATGCTGCCGGTGATGGCCGATACGCTGATGGGCGGCCTGTTCAAGCAGTCGATGGGGCAGATGACGACCCCGGTCAACCCGTTCGTCGACACGGCGATGGGCGAAACCATCCAGAAATGGCTCGAAAGTACCGGCTTCGCACCGAAGCAGAAGCCCACTCCCGAGCCCAGCATCTTCGATAACCCCTTCACTCAGGCCATGCAGCTGATGTTCGGTATGCGGAAACCGGAGGCAGAGAGGGCGGTCACCAACCCGTTTTTCGACAATCCTTTCGCAAAAGCCTTTCAGGAAATGATGGGCTCGCTCGGAAAGCCGGTTGAGCCGAAACCCGTGGACGCTCCGAAGGAGCAGGCAAAGGCAGAGACTGAAACCTATATGGACATGCTGAACAGCATGTTCGACAGCGGGCTCGAGGTGCAGAAGAGCTACCAGAAAAGCATGGAAGCCATCTTTGAGACCTATATGCCGAAGACACCTCCTTCCACTCCTCCAAAGGCATAAAAAAACCCGGAGACGGCTGGGAGGCCGGTCACCGGGCAAGAGGCAGGGCTATTGGCTATCACCCTGCGGGGAAAAACTGAGCCGGCCTTAATCCTTTCGGGACCGGAAGAGCGACTTTGGTCCGCGATTGTGCGCGGAACGCGTCAGATGTTCCGACGGATCCTCAAAGAAGGTGGACGCCAGGAACGCCGAGGTGAGATCGGCCCTGCTAAGGCCGATATCCTTCAATTGATTGTCATCGAGCTCGTGCAGCCGGTTGATCTCCATACGGTTGCGAAACACGCGCAGTACGGATGACAACGTTGCAAAGCCATTTGCGAGACGCTGGGAAAACGTCAGCGTAGTCTGGCTGCAGTCGAGTTCGATTATCCGGTCTGTCGTGCGCATGGTTGATCCTTTCATTGGCGCGCAACAACCCACCCCTCCCGCGAGGTCGAGCGGGAAGGCATCGGGTTGAAATCGGAGCGGACAGGCGGGGTGTCTGTCCTTCACTTTGTTTGATTTGCACCCCGAAGATGCCAAACACCTATTGATCAGTCCAACGAATGTTTCTAATGATTATCATCAGAGATTGTTATAGGTGAACTCATGTCCGCACCTCTTGATATTGATCAGTTGCAGACCTTTATCGCGATTGTCGATTCCGGCAGCTTCACCAAGGCTGCCGACAGGGTCTACAAGACGCAGTCGGCCGTTTCCATGCAGATGCGGCGGCTGGAAGAACGCATCGGCAAGCAGCTTTTCATCAAAGACGGTCGCGGCAACCGCCTGACCGCCGAGGGCGAAAAGCTCTTGAACTATGCGCGGCGCATGATTCGTCTGAACAACGAGGCGATTGCAGCCTTTGACGACAACCGTCTCGAGGGCACGTTGCGCATCGGCACGCCCGATGACTACGCCGACCGCTACATGCCGGAGATCATCGGCCGCTTCGCCAAGACGCATCCGAATGTCGAGCTTTACATCGTCTGCGAGCCCTCGGTGGACCTTGCCGAGCGCATTCATCGCGGCGAGCTCGATATCGCGCTGGTGACGCATAACCCGCGCGAGCGCATGTCGGACGTCGTGCGGACCGAACCGCTCTGCTGGGTTGGTTCGGCCAACCATCCGATCCGTGACGATGCGCCGGTGCCACTTGCCGTCGGTCGCCGCGACTGCCAGTGGCGCCAGCTCGCCTGCTCGGCGCTCGATGCGGTCGGACGTGAGCACCAGATCCTGTTCACCAGTTGGTCATGCACCGTGGTTGCGGCCGCAGTCCTCGCCGGCATGGCCGTTTCCGTTATGCCGGAATCGGCGCTGCGCACGGGGATGAAGGTACTGAGCCAGGCGGATGGTTTCCCCGCCCTGCCCCCGGTTCAGATCGGCATCATGAAACGGCCCGGTGTCTCGATCTCGCTGATGAACGCCATTACCGCGCATATCACCGCCTGCCTCGACAACATCACGCCCGCCGTCGTCGACGACAATCTCGAGCCTGATGTGAAAAACGCCTATGGGCGGGTGCAACCCCGCCTCAAGATCGCCAACGCCGTGCCCAGCTGGTAGGCGCTCAGGCAGCAACAGGCGAGAGGAAGGCCGTGCGGATCACGCGCTTCCACTCATCCAGAATGCGCCTGGCAAGGGAATCCTCGCTGACGACCGCAAGGCGGATCGAGGCCCCCAGCAGGTGACTGAACAGGTAGGTGCGGGCCTGCATGTCAGCTGTGGACAGTTCCGGTGCGACGCGGCGGACGGCGTCCTGGAAAATGTCCGCAATCCGCTTGCTGTGCTCGATGTTAAGCCGCAGCAGGTCGTGGTCGGTCTCGGTGCCCATCCAGATGCCGAGATAGGCGGCGTCTCTGCGATAGTCGTCGTAGTGCCAGTCAATCGTTGCGGCGAGCACATCGAGCGCATGATCGACGGAGTGCACGGACGCAAAGGCATCGGCTATCCGCGTCTGGATCGTCAACGCATGGCGGTCGAAGAGAGCTTTGACGATCGCGGCCTTCTCGGGAAAATACTGATAGACGGAGCCGATCGGCACCTTGGCGGCGACGGCCAGTTCCGTCATCCGCATGGCGCTCACACCCTTCTCGGCAATGATTGCCGCCGCGGCCGCCAAGATGAGGTCGAGTCTCTGAATACTGCGTTCCTGCTTCGGCTTCCGGCGGAGGCCAATACGATCCAAACTTCCGACCTTCATGTCGTTCCCATTTGTTCTATTTGAAGCGACGGAGGTGGTTCATGCCGGCGCCATCCGGCCGATATGACATGCAGGTCTTCACGACTCGTAAACGAGATAGATCGGATTGTCTGAATCGGGAAAAGTATAAAAAAATCGGGGTGATACGCCCCGATTTGATCATCTTCAGGCCGCGAATTTACCCGGCTGCCTCCGCCTCAGTGCTGATCGTATCGATCTTATAACCGTCCTCGACGAAGGCGCGGTTCGCATCCGCGTGGGCGCGCTTGAAGTCGGCTATTGATGATTGTCCGCCCAGCGCCACCGGAATAGTTGGCCATTGACCTTCGATAATCTCCAGTCGTATTCATTGAGACATTCGATTGGAAGAAATTATCATGCTGACACTTCGACAGATGCGCTATTTCGATGCGCTGGCAACGACGCGCCATTTCGGCCGGGCCGCCGAAATGGTCCACATCAGCCAGCCCGCGCTGTCGACCCAGATCATGGAGATGGAAGAATATCTCGGCGCCAAGCTCGTCGAGCGCACGCGGCAGAACACCTTTCTGACGCCAAAGGGCGAAGAGGTGCTGCACTACGTCCGCGCCATCCTGCATCAAGTCGACCTGCTCGAGCAGACGGCACGAAAAGGCGGCGGAACACTCGAAGGTCTGATCCGCATCGGAATTATTCCCACCGTCGCACCTTACCTCGTCCCCCAGTTCGTTCCACATCTGCGCAGGACATACCCCGGCGTCGAGGTGGAACTGCGCGAGGCGGTGACCGATCGCCTGATGGCAGATCTTCTGACAGGGAAACTGGATGCCGTGATCGCGGCGTTGCCGCTCGACATTGAAGGCATCCAGACGCGGCCGCTCTTCGCCGACCGCTTCTTCATGGCAGTGGCCGACAACGGAGAGGCAGTGCTGATGTCGCCGCTGACCGAGCATGAGGTGAACGTCGACCGGCTCCTGTTACTCGAGGAGGGACATTGCCTACGCGATCAGGCGCTCGCCGTCTGCAGCGCCGGCAAGCGCAGCCTTGTGAATTTCGGCGCGACGTCGATGGCAACGCTCCTGCAGATGGTGTCGCACGACATGGGCATGACGCTCATTCCTGAAATGGCCATTCCCACGGAAACCAGCCGCAATTCCATTCGCATACTGCCGTTCACCGATCCGCAGCCGTCGCGCGAAATCGGCCTCGCCTGGCGGCGCAGCAATCATCGCGGCAAGGAGATGGAGGCGCTGGCAGAGGCGATCATCGCCGTCGCCCCTGCCCCGCACGAACTGGTGGCCTGATCAGGCGAGATTCTTCTTCAGGAATTCGACCGTCCTGCTCCAGGCCAGATCGGCGGCCTTCTTGTCGTAGCGGGCCGACGATGTATCGTTGTTGAAGGCATGATTGACGCCGTCATAAACGAAGATCTGGAAGTCCTTGCCGTTCTCCTGCAGCGCCTTCTTGTAGGCGTCGATGCCGGCATTGATGCGGTCGTCGAGACCGGCATAGTGCAGCATCAGTGCTGCCTTGATATTCGGCACGTCGGCCGCCTGCGGCTGCGCCCCATAGTAGGCGACGCCGGCCTTCAGCTCCGGCGATTTGGTGGCGAAGTCGTTTACCAGCCCACCACCCCAGCAAAATCCGATTACGCCGACCTTGCCATTGGAATTGTCGAGCTTGGTCAGATAGGCGAGCGTCGCCTCGGCGTTCGCCACGGTGGCGGCCCGATCGAGCGTGCTGAACATCTCACGCGCCTTGTCCTCATTCTGCGGTGTGCCGCCCTGGGGCGAAAGGAAATCCGGCGCCAGCGCGATGAAGCCCTCCAGTGCCATGCGGCGCGCGACATCACGGATATGCGGGTTGAGGCCGCGGTTTTCGTGGATGACGATCACCGCGCCAAGTTTGCCCGAAGCACCCTTCGGTTCGACCAGATAGCCTTTCATCTCACCGGCACCGCCCGGATAGGTTACGTCCTTCCCAACCAGTCGCTGGTCGTCGGCGGCGACCATTTCCGCACTTGCCTTGTTGGCGGCGAGCATCGGCGCGATGGCGACGGCGGCACCGGCGGAACCGGCCAACTTCGTCAGCTTGTCCATGAAGCCGCGGCGGTCGAGTGTCAGATGCGTGTATTCGTCGTAGGCGTTGATCATCGCCTGCGTGATTTCCGGCCTGCCCATTTGAGTCCTCCTGTTCCCTACCTGTCGGCTTTCACCTGCGAGGGAAGATAGGTCAGTGGCCGGTAACGCAGGAACAAAACTGCGTTACTTCAAGTCGCTCAGCCGTTCGGGAAGACCATCCAGACGGCAAGCCACAGCCACATTGCACCGAGCACCACATAGCCGGCTGCAAAGAGCGGGCTGCGGTAGCGGAGGTTGTTGCTGGTGACATGCACGAAGGCATGCAGATAGCGCAGCGCCACGAAGACCCAGGCAAGCACGACAGCAACGAGGTTGTCGGCTTGCGTGATGTAGAGGAGGACGCAGCAGGCGTAAAAAAGCACCGGCAACTCGAACTGATTGGCGAGGCAATTCTTGACGAAGAGGCCTTCTGGCGGTTCATCGCGGTTTTCGCGGTAGTTCGATCGGCGAACCTTTCCCGCCTGAACCAGTTTCCGGCGGCGAAAGCCGAGAAGCATGTAGAGGAAATAGACTAGGGCTACGTGGGCAATGATGGGCCAGAACATTTCGTAGCCGGTCATGCTGTCTCTTCCTGCCGCTTTCCGTTTGGTTTCCGTGCTGTAGAGGAAAAGCGTCGGCGCCGCAAATGCCCGCGGCAACTCAGCGGTGGGCAAGGCTGCATCAGATCTGGGCGATGCCACCATTGGCGAAGATCTCGGCACCCATGACGAAGCTTGATTCGTCCGACGCCAGTCTAGATAAAATGCGGCGCGATCTCTTCGGCGCGACCGACGCGACCCATCGCGACCTGCGAACTGAGGTAGTCAAGGAGGCCCTGCTGCTGTTCCTTTTCCTTGCCGGCGAGTTCGACCAGGCCCATTGTTTCCGTCGGGCCGGGCATGGCCATGGCAGCGGTGAGACTATGTCTCGCCCTCTTCGCGATGCATCGCGCGAACGATGGCGAAGCGGGCAATGACGATCAGGCAGATGGCGAGGCTCGCGAACTTCACTCGCGTCATCCACGGCAACAGGCGTGCGGCATGATCCGTCCAGGCGCTGTCTCCAAAAGCAATCAGGCTGGAGATGTTTTCGCCGTAGTCGGCAAGGCCATAGATGAAAGGAAGCGCATAGACGAGCGCGATCAGGGAAGGACGGATCGGGCGATTGAAGTGGGAGCCGTTAGGTCTCAACCTCATCAACACCAGCAGCAGGAGTGCGGTCAGAAGCGCCGGGAAGATCATCTCCGGACCGGCATACATCGCCTGCAGCAAATTGCTGGCGATCTCGTTGTGGTCGAGGAGCTGCCGCATCCGGCCGACGGTCAATTCGTCATAACCGGCGAAATAGACGTCGAGAACGGCCTGCCCGGTCTCATGTTTAAAGGGGACGACAAAGCCGAATGTCGTCCACGCAAGCACACCGAGGCAGATGGCTGCGAGCAGCGCGATAATCCAGAGCGGAATACGGCTGCCCGGGTTCATTTTCAGCCGCCGGAGCTCGGATAGTTGGGGCTCTCGCGGGTGATCGTCACGTCGTGGGGATGGCTTTCGCGAAGGCCGGCGCCGGAGATGCGCACGAAGGTCGCACGCTCCTGGAAGTCCTTGATATCCTTGCCGCCGACATAACCCATGGCGGCCTTGAGGCCGCCTGCAAGCTGGTGCAGGACGCCAGAGACCGGGCCCTTGTAGGGAACCTGGCCTTCGATGCCCTCAGGCACGAGCTTCAGCGTGTCGCGCACTTCAGCCTGGAAATAGCGGTCTGCCGAGCCGCGCGCCATGGCACCGACCGAGCCCATGCCGCGGTAGGCTTTGAAGGAACGGCCCTGGTAGAGGTAAACTTCGCCGGGACTTTCATCGGTGCCGGCGAGCAGCGAACCGATCATGACAGCGGAGGCGCCTGATGCAATCGCCTTGGCGACGTCGCCCGAGAACTTGATGCCGCCGTCTGCGATGACGGGAACATCCTGTGCTTGCGCAGCCTCGACGGCCGACATGATGGCAGCGAGCTGGGGAACGCCTACACCGGCGACGATGCGCGTCGTGCAGATCGAGCCCGGACCAATACCGACCTTGACGGCATCCGCACCGGCATCGATCAATGCCCTGGTGCCTTCCGATGTTGCCACGTTGCCGGCCATGACGCGCACGGAGTTGGAAAGCTTCTTCACGCGGGTGACAGCCTCGAGAACGCGGGCCGAATGGCCATGCGCGGTATCGACGACGAGGAGATCAACGCCTGCCTCGATCAAGCGTTCAGCCCGCTCGAAACCGTCATCACCGACGCCGACGGCGGCAGCGGCGCGCAGGCGGCCCTGCGCATCCTTGGATGCATTCGGGTTCAGCTGCGACTTTTCAATGTCCTTGACGGTGATGAGACCGACGCAACGACCTTCGCCGTCGATCACCAGCAGCTTTTCGATGCGGTGCGCGTGCAACAGGCGCTTG
This sequence comes from Rhizobium tibeticum, assembly GCF_900110205.1. Classification (GTDB taxonomy): domain Bacteria; phylum Pseudomonadota; class Alphaproteobacteria; order Rhizobiales; family Rhizobiaceae; genus Rhizobium; species Rhizobium tibeticum. Next base: position 213,042 of record NZ_FOCV01000001.1, read on the forward strand.
GCTTCCTGCTGATCGACGTTCTCCTTGACGGTGATGAGACCCTGATGGGTCATCAGCTCGTGGATCTTCTGCTTCGGGTCCGAGGCGAAGCGGACGTCGCGGTTGGTCAGGATGCCGACGAGACGCCCGGACTTTTCGACGACCGGAATGCCAGAGATGCTGTAGGTCTTCATCAGCCCGAGCGCATCGGCCAGCGTCGCATCGGGACCGATCGTCACCGGGTTGACCACCATGCCGCTTTCGAACTTCTTGACCTGGCGGACCTGCTCGGCCTGCTCGGCGGGCGTCAGGTTCTTGTGGATGACGCCAAGCCCGCCCGCCTGCGCCATGGCGATGGCAAGGCGGCTTTCCGTGACGGTGTCCATCGCCGAGGAGATGATCGGGATGTTCAACTCGAAATCGGTCGCAATCCGCGTTGCGACGCTCGTCTGACCGGGCAAGACCTCGGAATGACCGGGCTGCAGGAGCACGTCATCGAAGGTGAGTGCGTCCAAACCGGTTGGCGTTTCTATGATGCGAGCCATGGCCAATTTCCTTCAATTAAGAAAAATGCAACGCCTCCCGGAACGAATCGTCCGCACCGGCGGTGTGCAAGGGTTGCTTTGGAAGTTGGCGAGGGCTGGTAACACGTCTATGGCAGGAAGGGAATAGCAAAAAGCCCGACCTGTCCGCCGGGCGTGGTATGGCTGCCATGCAGCGACCTCACAGGTCGAACTGGTAGGTCTTCGGAACGAAGAGATATCCATCCTCGTACGTCTCGACAAAGCCGACTGCCGGGAACGGCATGTGGTAGCCCAGGAAAGCGATCCTATCGGTGGCGATCATGTCGAATACCTTCCGCCGCGTGGCTGCTGCCTGCGTCTTGTCCGCGTCGAAGCGAACCTCCCAGTCGGGCTTCTGCAGCGACAAGATGTAGTGATTGGCGGTATCGCCCGTCGCGACCAGGCGCTTGCCTTCCGATTCGACATGGAAAACCATGTGTCCGGGCGTGTGCCCTGGCGCCAGCATCGCCGTTATGCCGCCTGCAACTTTGCCGCCGTCACCGATGAAGGTCGCTTTCTCGGCAAGAGGCACGACATTGGCCAGAACTGCTTTGTGGCCGCCTTCGGCGGGCGTGCCCTCGCGGGCCTTGTCAGTCCAGAAATCGTATTCGATCTGGCCGATGAGATACCGCGCATTCTTGAAAGCTGGAGCGCCAGCTTCCATCAGGCCGCCAATATGATCAACATGCAGGTGGGTCAGCGCCACCAGCGTGATGTCGTCTGCCGAATAGCCGGCAGCCTTAAGCCCATCGCGAAGCTGGCCGCTGCCGCGGGCGCGGCCGCTTTCACCAAAGCCGGTATCGACGAGGATGACATCCGATCCGGTATCGATCAGTGTCGGCGCATAGGAATTGACGAATTTATCGGTGGGCAGGAAATTCCTCGCGAGCAGTTCCTGGACAGTCTCTGGCTTCTGGTTGGCCCCGAAGGTCTCATAGGGTTTTTCACCAATGCTGGCGCCGTCCTTGAAGACCGTAAATCTATAAGAGCCGAGCTTGAATTGATTAAATTGGGGCTGCGTCGTCGCATTCATCTTGGTCTTTTCTCCACTTGCGGCCATTGCGGCCGTCTCTTTCAAAATCATCGGCGCCGCCAGCAGACCGATGCCCGCTGCAAACAACGCACGCCACTTCATCCCCGACGCTACTCGCATATCCCATCCTTCCGATCACGCGCGGCATCTTTGTCGCACAGCCCCCAAATTACGAAGCGCAGCCCATGTTTCTTTCGGCCGACCGAAACAAACATAGGTCAATCTTGTCGTTGAAATTGCTGAGCAAGCGGTCTCACGCAGACGTGATGCAAACGTCTTTCAGAAGCGGAATGAGGGGTTGGCAGAGCCTTTCCCTAGGAATACAGAGCACTGGCTTCCCGAGCCGCCTTCGCACGACCTCCAAGGCATTTCGCGCATGAACCGCATCGTTCCGCTGATCCTCGCCGTCGCTCTCTTCATGGAGCAGATGGACTCCACCGTCATATCGACCGCCCTGCCCGCAATCGCCAACGACCTCCACGTCGGGCCGATCACGCTGAAGCTGGCGCTGACATCCTACATGGTGTCACTCGCGGTCTTCATTCCGATCAGCGGCTGGATGGCGGACAGGTTCGGCGCCAAGCGCATCTTCCGACTGGCCATCTGCGTCTTCGTCATCGGCTCCATCTTCTGCGCGATCTCATCCGGCCTGATCGAGTTCGTCTTCGCGCGTTTCCTGCAGGGCATGGGCGGCGCGATGATGACGCCGGTCGGGCGCCTCGTGCTTCTAAGAACGACGAAACGAAGCGAGCTTGTCTCCGCGATGGCGCTGCTGACTATTCCGGCACTCGTCGGACCGTTGGCCGGCCCGCCGCTCGGCGGCTTCGTCACAACCTATTTCACCTGGCATTGGATCTTTCTGATCAACGTGCCGGTTGGCATCATCGGTGTCTGGCTCGCAACGATCTTCCTGCCTGAGGTTGAAGCGACGGCGCCGCCGAGGCTGGACTTCATCGGCTTTTTGTTGACATCGTTTTCGGCCGCCGGCGTCGTCTTCGGCCTTTCCGTCGTCAGCCTGCCGGCCTTGCCGCCTGTTATCGGCATCACCGCGACGGTAATCGGTCTCGTCTGCGGCTTTCTCTACGTGCGCCACGCCAAACGACATCCGGCGCCGATCCTCAACCTGAACCTGTTCCGCAATCCGACCTTCCGCGCATCGACAACCGGCGGCACGCTGTTTCGCATATGTATCGGCGCCATGCCCTTCCTGACCCCGCTGATGCTGCAGCTCGGCTTCGGCCTGACACCGTTCCAATCGGGCCTGATCACCTTTGCCGGCGCGATCGGTGCGATCACCACCAAGTTCATGGCGCGCCGCGTCTTTGCCGCGGCCGGCTTCCGCACCACGCTTCTTTCGGCAGCAGGAGTGACGACGATCGTGACTGTCGCGACCGGCTTCTTCACGCCACAGACGCCGCACCTCGTCATCATCGCCATCCTTCTCGTCGGCGGCTTCTCGCGCTCGTTCTTCTTTACCGGTGTTAATGCCCTGGCCTTTGCCGATATCGATGATGCGCAGGCGAGCCAGGCAACGTCGATGAGTTCGGTGATGCAGCAGATCAGCCTGGCGCTCGGCGTCGCGGTTGCCGCCGCGATCCTGGAGACGTCGATCTACTTCCGCGGCGAGGCGCTGCAGGTTGCCGACTTCCACATCGCCTTTTACGTGATCGCGATCCTGACCGTCGTGGCGACTATCCCTTTCATCCGGATGGACAAGAGCGCTGGCGCGCTGGTCTCTGGTCACCAGGCAAAGCGCCTCGCCCCGGCGGCGATCGAGGCAGAGCAACAGGCCGTGAAGTAAGGGCTATTCCGGAGTCTCGCAGACGGCGCTGAGCTTGTTGCCGTCCGGATCGCGAACATAGGCGGCATAGAAATTGGCATGGAACGGCCGCAATCCCGGCTCGCCTTCATCGACACCGCCGGCGGCAAGCGCCGCGGCATGGAATGCATCCACATCCGCGCGGCGCGCGGCATGAAGCGCGACCATCGAACCATTTCCGCTCGACGCCCGCCGGCGGTTGAATGGGGTGACGATCCAGAGCCGGCAGCGGGCATCACCATCTGCCGCGTAGCCGATTTCCTCTTCGGAGTAGCGTTGGCGGCGGTAGCCGAGCAACGGCAGGACGATGTCGTAAAACCGCCGCGCCTGATCGATGTCGTTGGTTCCGAGGGTGACGTATAAGAGCATGGTACCGGGGCGTTCCAAGTCTTGGGAGGCCGATCATCACTCAAGACCAGCCCAAAGATCAAGCTTCCGTGACGTCGGGCTCCGCTTGGCGGCCCTTGAAGCCTTTCGCCAGCAGGAACATCTCCACGGATTCGGCGCGCGACGACGCCGGCTTGACGTGGACGACCTGCTTGAAATGTCGCTTCAGCATGTTGAGCAGATCGCGTTCGGTGCCGCCCTGAAAGGTCTTTGCCAGGAAATGACCGCCCTCACCCAACACTTCGACGGCAAACTGAGCCGCCACTTCGCAGAGGTGCATGGTGCGCAGATGGTCCGTGCGATGGTGGCCTGTGGTGGGCGCCGCCATGTCTGAGATCACTAGATCCGGGGTGCCGCCGACGGCTTCGATCAACTGAGCCGGCGCTGAGGGATCCAGGAAGTCCAGCTGCAGGATCTTCACGCCCGGCAGTTGAGTCATCTCCAAAAAGTCAATCGCTGCGACGCGGATATCCTCATCGGTGGAGCCTGTTACCTTGGCAGCGATCTGCGACCAGCTTCCGGGTGCAGCACCTAGATCGATGATGCGACGAGCGCCCTTCAGGATGCTGTGCTTCTCGTCGATCTCGAGCAGCTTGAAAGCGGCGCGTGCGCGATAACCCTCCAGCTGTGCACGCTGCACATAGGGATCGTTGATGTGGCGCTGCAGCCATTGCCGCGATGATGCCTTCATCTTCTTATTCTTGACGCGCTGGCCGAGTTTGCGGCCGGTGCGGTTACCCGCAATCGTTGGCTTCGCCATGCTTGTCCCCTATTTGCCGCGCTGGCCGCGGCGGTTGCGGTGGCGCCGCCAGACGCCGTCATCCGCCATCATGTCCGTGAGCAGGCCTTCCCTCAAGCCGCGATCGGCGACACGCATGCGCGGGCTCGGCCAGCGGCGGCGGATCGCCTCCAGAATGGCGCAGCCGGCCAGCACCAGATCGGCGCGATCGGGCCCGATACAGGGATTGGCGGCGCGGCTGGCGAAATCCCACGACAGCAGCTTTGCCTGCATCGCCGAGACCTCGTCATCTGAAAGCCAGATGCCGTCGACCTTGCGCCGGTCATAGCGTGGTAGGTCGAGATGAACACCGGCAAGCGTCGTCACGGTTCCCGAGGTGCCGATGAGATGGAAATCGTCCGCATGACCGATATCGATTGCAGGGCAATCGAAGCTGCCAAGCATGCCTTCCACCTCCACGACCATGCCTTCAAAGACATCCGGCGTGACATCGCGTCCGCCATGGCGCTCCGAAAGCGTGACAACGCCAACGGGAAGCGAGGTCCAGTGGGTGATGTGATTGGCGAGGCGATTGAAACGGTTGTCGCCGATGCGGATGACCGCAATTTCAGAGGAGCCGCCGCCGATATCGAAGAGGACGACCGAGCGCGTCTCCCGTCCGACGAGCGACGAGCAGCCGGAAACGGCGAGCCGCGCTTCGGTTTCCCGATCGATAATCTCGAGTTCAAGACCGGTCTCGGCAATCACACGCTCGAGGAATTGCGCCCCGTTGCTCGCTTGCCGGCAGGCTTCGGTCGCGATCAGCCGCATGCGGCGGATTTCGCGGTTCTTCAGCTTGGAGGCGCAGACGCGCAGCGCATCGACGGCGCGATCCATGGCGTCGTCGGAGAGGCGACCGCTTGCCGCCAATCCCTCACCAAGGCGGACGATTCGGGAGAAGGCGTCAACAACGCGAAACTGGCCCGGCCGCGTTGGCTGCGCGATCAGCAGACGGCAATTATTAGTGCCGAGATCGAGAGCAGCATAAAGCTCATCCGGCCATGGATGTTCGACTTGGCTGCGCTGCCCGCCATCGGACTGGCGTGCCGCACGATTGTCGTTCTGGCCGGTTCGCGATTCAGCGACGCCGTTCCGCCCGGTTGGCGCCGGCTGCTGCGGCTGGGCGGGATGTCCCACCGGCTTTTCATGCACCAGCGGACGTCCCTGGAGGCCGCGCTTGCCGCGATGCTTGCGGCGATTGCGGCGATTGCGGCGGCTCGGCACGGATTCGCTGTCGCTGCGAACGCCTTGTCCGGCGGTTGCGGAGATTTCATTGCTTGTCCGTTGCGGCTGCTGTCCGGCTGTGCCGGAGGCGCTCGCACCACGACGGCGACGCTTTCGCTTGTGCGCCGCGTTGCCGGCTTCGATTGGGCGTGCCGCCTCTCCGGTATCGCCGGAGAGGACATGCTGAGCGGACTGGTTCGCATTGCGGGATTGCCCGCCACGCTTGCCTTTGCGGCGCCTGGACTTCTTGCCGTCCTTGCGCCCTGCCGCCAACGCCCCGTTACCTTGCGGCCTTGAGCCGCCTTCGGGGTCTTCCACGTTCTTTTTCCATCGCGCCGCGCAAGTCCAAAGGTATGCAGCAGGCGCTCATTCGATTTTGCGTTGCCGCGAAGATACCAGCGCATGGCGAAATCGCCAAATTCTTTTTGCCACGGGCGAGAATGGACCTTTTGGCGCGCATCAAAAACACATCACCAAGTCGCTGTGGATTTTTTTCGAAACGGGTATTTGCAATCCGTGATGTTTTGGTTATAAGCGCCGCACAGCAGCCAAGCCATGCTTCGGCAGCTTCTGCTGGGGAATAGTTCAATGGTAGAACGACGGACTCTGACTCCGTTAATCTTGGTTCGAGTCCAGGTTCCCCAGCCAATTTTCGCTAAATTCCCTTAGTTTTTCGGACGTGCCGGATCCCGTTTCGGCGTTAATAGCGACCTGATGCCCAGGACCGTAGCCCACAGGTGATGCCCCCGCAAAAGCATGGGCGGCGTCGCAGGTGGCAGGCAAGGGCACACCCCATGCGCCAAAAACCGATCCCTTTGCCGATGTCCTGCGTCACGTTGTGCGTGTGAACGGCGTGCGTGTACACTATGTGGTCGCTGGTCGGGCGAACCGGTGGCGCTACTCCCTGGCTGGCCGGAAAGTTGGATTTCGTGGCGGAAGATGATTCCGCTCCTCCGCGACTGGGCGGCAGGTTTATGTGCTAGAGCCAAGCGGCTTCGCGTTCTGGCAGAAAAATCCTTGATCAGGCGCTGGCTTTCGCGGATTCGCCAGCGCTCACTCGGTCCATTGGGGTCGAACCGCCGCTTTCTCGAAGGTTCCTCGACTTCAGAAGCTGTCCGCGTCGATCGAGTGATTTCATGAATCCACGTTTGGAATTCGGTGACCGATTGGAAAACTGGATAGGAGACAAGGTTCGCTTTGGAGCTGAATGCCGTCACGGCTCAAATGCGCCACATCGGGACCTTCGCCGATGATGTCTCCAAGGTCCGCGTATCGACCCGTTGCGGCCACTGGGGTTTGCTCGCGCTATGGCACAAGTGGACTCCATTCCGGTCATTCCTGAGTTTGATCACAGAGCTATCTGGGAATAAACTGTCTGAGGAAAGCCCGTGATCATGAAACCAATGAATGAAGAGCACCTCGCGGTCCTGCGTAGGCACATGGTCGAGTTGATTGCAATCCATGTCGACCTTGCGAGCGAAGAGCTTGGCAGGGCGTCGCTCGATGAGCGGGTCATGGCTGCGATGCAGCGGGTGCCGCGGCATCTCTTCGTGCCAGCCCCGCTTGCGCCGTATGCCTACCAGGACACGCCGCTGCCGATCGGCTTCGATAAAACCATCTCGCAGCCGTTCATCGTCGCTCTCATGACCGATCTCCTCGCGCCCCAACCGCACGAGGCAGTGCTCGAGATCGGCACCGGCCTGGGCTACCAATCCGCAATCCTCGCCGAGCTCGCCGGGCAGGTCTGGAGCGCCGAAATCATCGAGGAATTTGCAGGCCGTGCCGAGGCTCTGCTGCTGGGCCTGGGCTATGTTAATGTCGGCATTCGTGTCGGAGACGGATCTCGCGGCTGGCCTGAGCACGCCCCGTTCGACAAGATACTGGTCACGGTGGCGGCCGAGCGGTTGCCCCCGGCATTACTTGAGCAGCTCAAACCCGACGGACGCCTGGTTATGCCGTTGGGATCTGAAAAAGGACAGCTCCTGACTGTCATTGACAAAAATGCGGCAGGGCAACTCAAGATCCGCAAACTTATCCCGGTTCAGTTTGGTCTGCTCGAAACGGTCTAACATTCCAGCAGGTTGACCCCTCTTCGTCTCGCTACAGCCACCGTCTGACGCGGGCCTTGTAGGCGAGATAGACGTCACCGAACTTCCGCTCGAGATAGGCCTCCTCGCGGGCGACCACGCCGTAGCGGATGACAAGACAGAACGGCACCAATAGGGCGATGAGCCACAGGCTGTCGAAGGCGACGGCGAGGCCGATGAGGCCGAGGAACATGCCGATATAGATCGGGTTGCGCGTGAAGCGGTAAGGGCCCGCGTCGACGATCTTCGTCGTCGGCTGGGTGGTCGGGACCTGCGTCCCGGCGCGGCGGAAGGTCGCCGCCGCCCAGATCAGCAGCGCCAGGCCGGCGACGAACACGATGCCGCCGAGCCAGCCGCCCGGCACTGCCGCCGGCAGGAACGGCCGCGGATAGAGCCAGTCGAGCGCGAGCCCGGCGATCGCCGCGAGCGCCCAGACGATCGGCGGCCGTACTGCCGCGCCTGAACTGTCGCGAAAATCCCCCGTCGCCTCGTTCATGCCACCACCCGTCCGATCCGCTCCCCGGCCCCCGGAATTCTGGGGCAGGAGTGCGTGTTTTGCTACATCTGCCAAAGCCCCTCCACCGGGGGAGTTTACGTCGCTTCGAAAGAGATTTGAAGGCAGAGAGGCGCGGATAGCTAAAGGATCGAGTTCAGCCGACATTTCTCGCCATGCAAATGTCAGCTTCGAAGAAGCGACGGAAATTTGACTTAGACCAGGTGCACGTTTTCCCGTTCAGGTGCTGGAAGAGACCTTCGGTGTCCGCCTGCCGCGGGCACTCAGCCCGCCGTCATCAAACAGGCGCTGCGGGCCAGCGCGGGAATAGCCGGACTGTCTGCCGCCATGCAGGGCCTCATTGCAGCGCGTGCCGCGGTGCTCTCGGCCGTCGCGGCAATCGATGCCGACATCAAGAAGATGGCCAAAGTTTCCACGGCATGCCGCCACTGAGGACGATCCCCGGCGTCGGCCACCCCACTGCGCTCGCCTTCATTTGCCGTCGTGGATGACCCGTGCCGCTTCAGGCGCGCCCCGCGATCTGGGCGCTTATCTCGGCCTGGTGCCACGTCGCTTCCAGTCGGGCGAGGTCGACTACCCGGGCAGCATCGCCAAATGCGGCGACCGACGAGTCAGCATGCTGCTGTATGCGGCGGCGAATGTCATTCTGACACGATATCGAGGCGCATTGAAGCTGAAGGATTGGGCATTGGCGATTGTCAAGCGCACCACCATGCGCAAGGCACGGATCGCGCTCGCCAGGCGGCTGGCCATCATCATGCATGCGATGCTCAGGCACGACACCGTCTTCACGGCCGCCTAACGGAGCACCGCCGACGAGACAGGAGACCGAAACGAGCTCCCGAGCGGCGCCGATTCTGTAGCGCACGGCCGTTCGCATCGGCCGACTGCGATTTCAACCAAGCCGCTCCACACCCCATCACGTGCCACGTGAGCACGCAGAGAACGCAGGCATCTAAAAGCGTCGACATTGCTCAGAACCGAGCTCGGCAAGCCCCGCCGACAGCCCTGTTCGCGACGGAGCCGCTCACGCGCTCGCCATGAACGTGCCCTGCTCAGCGCCTTCGATACCAGAGGCCATATCACTCCCCAGCACCGCATGGTATATTTTGAGGGATGGCGATCAGGCGCCGCTGGGAGTGGATTGCTGATCGGGCTGGTCGCGATTGTCACATCATGACGGCGGCGCCTCGCCGCGCGGTTGCGGTACCGCTCTCGTACACAAAATTCCGGTATCAAGGCGGAAGGCTTTTCCATGCACCGCATCGTTGCCGTCGCTATTCTCGCACTTGCAGCGGTGGTCAGTTATACCGCGCATGCTGAGGTGCTGATCGGCGTTTCAGCCGCGATGACCGGACGGCTCGCGTGGATCGGCGAGCAGGGACAGCGTGGCGCAGAATTGGCCGTGGCCGATATCAATGCGGCGGGCGGCGTTTTAGGCCAGCAGGTTCGGCTCATCGCGGTCGACGACTTCTGCGATCCACAGCAAGCGGTGGCCGTCGCCAATAAACTCGTGGCTGACGGTGTGATGCTCGTCGTCGGGCACTACTGCTCTGGAGCCTCGATCCCAGCATCAAAGGTGTATGAGGCGGCGGGAGTTCTGCAGATTTCACCGGGGTCGACCAATCCTCTGCTGACCGAACAAGGCCGTGCCAACGTGTTCCGCGTCATTGGTCGTGACGATGCGCAGGGCGTTGTGGCCGGCAACTACCTGGCCGATCATTGGGGCGACAAGAAGATTGCGATCCTTCACGATGGCACCACCTATGGCAGGGGCCTTGCCGATGAGACCAGAAAGCAGTTGAACAAGCGGGGCGTGAGCGAAGCGATCTACCAGGCGTACAGTCCTGCGAAGAGCGACTATTCGGCTGAAATCGCGGCACTAAAGGCTGCGAAGGTCGCCGTGGTATATGTCGGCGGTTATCACACTGAGGTTGCCCTGATGGTTCGCGCTGCGCACGACCATGGCTACGCGGTTCAGTTCATCTCAGGCGATACAATGGCCACCGAGGAATTTGCTCTGATCGCCGGTTCAGCCGCCGAGGGAACCCTCTTCACCTTCTCTTCGGACGCACGGCGAAACCCCGAAGCCGCCCCAGTCGTGGAGCGGTTCCGTGCAGAAAACTTCGAACCTGCAGGCTACACTCTATTGAGTTACGGCGCGGTTCAGGCCTGGGCGCAGGCGGTCGAGAAAGCCGGCTCGCTGGATTTGCGCGAGGTGGTTGCTTCATTGCGCGCCCACTCGTTTGATACGGTATTGGGCCGTATCGACTTTGACGACAAGGGCGACCTCACGGTTCAGAGCTGGGTATGGTATGTTTGGAAGGGTGGCGAATACGTGCCGTTGGAATAACCCAACGCTGATCACTGTGGGTCGCGCTCGAGACAAAAATCTGTGCAGGCCATTTTGAGCACATCAGCCGGATCGATGGTTGCCGCGATGGTTAAACGTCTTGGCATACGTGGCCGCTTGCTCCTCGCTTTCTTTGGTATCAGTACCTTCGCGGTCCTCGCGACCGCCGCCGCCGTGTATGCCTTCCTCCAAGTAGGCGATGTCGTCGAGCGGATCACGGAGCGCCGGGTCCCATTCGCGCTTGCATCGCTGGAGCTTTCCCGCCAAGCCGAGCGGGTCGCCGCCACGGCGCCGGCCGTACTTGCGACGACCAGCACGGCTCAGCACAACGAGGTCTCGGCTGCGATCGGGGTGGAGATGGCGCGCCTCGAAGAGTTGCTTGCCGCGCTCAAAGGCACAGCAGTCAGCACGGCGGCGGTGGCGGAGATCGAAGCCGCGGTGATTGGTCTGCGGCGCAACCTGAACGCTCTCAACGATCTTGTCGCCGCTCGCCTCACCGTGGTTGCACGCAAAGAGGAGCTGCTGCGCCGGTTGTCGGCTACGACAATCGCAAGCGAGCGTCTTGTAGCCCCCGGCATCCTCGTGATGAACTCCAAGGCCCCCCAGTGGCGTGTAACCGTGGCGGATGCCGCCGCACCACCCGAAGCACGCGCGGCGGCTACGACAGACCTTGCGCAGGCAATTTCCGCCTACATCCCGCAACAAAAGGCACAACGGGAGATTTCGGCGATCAACGAAGCGCTGCTCAAAACGGCAGTCGCGCCGACGTCCGGCGACCTGGCGCTGATGTCGTTTCCGATGCGCCGCTCGGTCGAATCGCTTGCGGCGGTGACGCCCGAGATGGATGAGAAGCTGCGGACACGATTTCGCCAGCGTGTGGCCGAATACAGTGCGCTTATCGAAGGTCCGAAGAGCATTGTACAAGCGCGTGAGGAGGAGCTGGCAGTACTAACAGATGGCGGGAAGCTTTTGGTCGAGAACGCTCAGCTCTCGCGCAATTTAACCGTTGCCGTGGATCGCCTGGTAGCTGCAGCTAACCGTGACATCACCGAGGCTGGTCGTGAAGCTGCGACCGTCCAGCGCTACGGTACCGGAGTTGTTCTTGGCTCAGCCGTTCTGAGCCTCCTGAGTTCAGTTCTGATCGTCTGGTTGTATGTCGACCGCAATCTTCTTGCCCGCTTGTCGGGGCTGAGCCAAAGCATGCTTGCCATCGCTGGCGGCAATCTTCGGGCACCACTGCCAGCCACGGGCCGCGACGAAATCGGCCGCATGGCCAAGGCGCTTCTGCTGTTCCGTGACACTGCGGTCGAAGTCGAGGAAAAAAATCTGCGAGAGGTCGCCGAAGCGCGCCAGCGACTCGTCGATGCAATCGAGAGCATCTCCGAGGGCTTCGCCCTTTACGACGGTGAGGACCGGCTTGTTTTGTGCAACAGCCGCTATAGGGAAATCCTCTATCCCGGCATAGCCGATGCCGTCGTGCCGGGTGCGCAATTTGAGACGATTGTCCGTAAGGCAGTGGAACAGGGCCTCGTCGAGGATGCGAAAGGTCAGGAGGAGGAATGGCTCGCCGCGCGGCTTGCGGCACACTGCAACCCTAAGCAGACGCTGGTTCAACATCGCAGCCATGACCGCTGGGTTCAGGTAAATGAGCGGCGCATTACCGGCGGCGGCACGGTCGCGGTCTACACCGATATCAGTAAGCTAAAGAGGCATGAAACGGAGCTCGAGATCGCCCGCGACGCGGCCATGGCGGCGACACAGGCCAAGAGCAAATTCCTTGCCAGCATGAGCCACGAGTTGCGCACGCCGCTGAACGCCATCCTGGGCATTACCGAAATGCTGCAGGAAGATGCCAGCGAGGCTGGCCAAGGCGAACTGATCGAACCGCTTCAGCGGGTCGCGCGCGCCGGCAAGCACCTGCTCAAGCTCATTAATGAGGTCCTCGATCTCTCAAAGATCGAGGCCGGCCGCCTGGAATTGCATGTTGAGGAATTCAATATCGCAGGCGTGGTTCAAGATGCAGCGATGACCGCGCAGCCACTTGCGCAGAAAAACCGCAACCGCATCATCATCCGATGCCCAGATGAAATTGGCAACATGCGCGCCGATCAGCTTCGGGTGCGCCAGATACTCCTCAACCTATTGAGTAACGCCTGCAAGTTCACGGAAAATGGCAAGGTGACGATTGGGGCGACCTGCGCGACGCTTGATGAAGGCGATGGCGTGATATTTACCGTCGCCGACACCGGTATCGGCATGACGCCGGAACAGATGGCGAATCTGTTCCAAGAGTTTAGTCAGGCCGACAGTTCTACGACCCGCAAGTACGGTGGCACCGGGCTAGGGCTTGCCATCAGCCAACGCCTGTGCCGCGCGATGGGTGGCCGCATCACCGTGGACAGTACTCCTGGCTCCGGCACCAGGTTCACCGTGTGGCTGCCGTTGGCAATCGACGGAACCTCAACGCAGGAGAGGTCGTCTCTTGTCGCCGCTGATAATGGTGTTCGCCTCGTCTCTAACGTCGTTCTCGTCGTTGATGACGATGAGACAGTGCGGGACCAGTTGCGCCGGTTTCTCGTCCGCGAGGGTTGCGATGTAGTGACGGCCAAGGACGGTGCGGAAGGCCTTAATCTGGCCCGGCAGGTGAAGCCAGCGCTCATCACCCTTGACGTGCTGATGCCGGGCTGCGACGGCTGGAGCGTCCTGCAGGAACTGAAGGCGGATCCTGAGCTCGCGAGTATTCCCGTGGTGATTCTGACCATGGCCGATGAGAGCAACCGGGGGGACGCACTCGGTGCCGCCGATTACATGATGAAGCCGATCGACCGCGATGCGCTCCAGAAATTAATCACGAAATACTGGTCCGCTGCACGTGGTGCGGCGCTTCGTGTTCTGATCGTCGAAGATGACGAGAACACGCGCCAGCAATGGCGTCGCATATTGAGCACCGAGGGTTGCGACGTGGACGAGGCCGAGAATGGCCGGGCCGCCCTGGACCGTCTCATCCACACGCCTCCGGATCTGATCATTCTGGACCTCATCATGCCGGAAATGGATGGCTTCGAGTTCCTTATCGAACTGCGCAAGCAGCCTGCCTTCAAGGTGGTGCCCGTCGTAGTTGTGACGGCGGCGACCCTTGACGAGAAGGAACACCGGCGCCTCAGTGGTGGGGTCGAGCGCGTGCTCGCCAAGGCCGCCTTCAGCCGCAACGAGCTTCATGAGGAGTTGCGCAAGATGGTTGCAAGATACATCGTCAAACGAAACTCGCCTGACAAGGATCGCCATTGTGATTAGGATCCTTTATGTCGAAGACAATGAGGACAACATCTACATGCTGTCCGCGCGGCTGAGGCGCAAAGGCTACGAGGTGATCGTCGCCACCGACGGTGATCAAGGGTGTAGCGCGTGCGCGATCGGACGCGCCTGCGCTGATCCTGATGGACTTAAGCCTCCCCGTCCTGGACGGCTGGGAGGCGACAAGACGTCTCAAAGCATTGCCTGAGACGCGGGATATTCCCGTGATCGCACTCTCGTCGCACGCAATGGCCGGCGACCGCGAAGCAGCACTGGCAGCCGGGTGCGACGACTACGATACCAAGCCCGTCGACTTCACGCGCCTGCTTGGAAAGATCAAGGCCCGACTTCCAAAGGAGTCGACGCAATGAGCGAGGTTGCTCCCGCGCTGCTCGTCGTTGACGATAACGAGGACAATCGCTTTACGCTGACCGAGCGGTTGAAGCGAGAAGGCTACCGGAATGTGGTGTGCGCCAGCAATGGACGGGAAGCGCTCAAACTGTTGGCGACCAGGCCATTCGATCTCGTGCTGCTCGACATTACGATGCCGGAAATGGACGGCTACCAGGTGCTCGAGCACCTGAAGGCCGATACAACTCTGCGCAACATTCCGGTTGTCATGATATCGGCGGTCGATGAAATCGAGAGCGTGGCGCGCTGCGTCGGCCTCGGCGCCGAGGATTATCTTGCCAAACCGTTCAACGCGGTCCTGCTGCGTGCCCGCGTAGCCGCCTGCCTGGAAAAGAAGAAGCTGCGCGACCAAGAGGCGGTATACACGCAGCAAATCGAAAACGAAAAGCGCCGAGCGGACGAGCTTCTGTACGCCATCCTGCCCCCCGGCGCGGTGCGCGAGCTCAAAGCAACTAATGAGGTCCGACCCCGCCGATATAACGAAGTCGCGGTGCTATTCTGCGATATTGTTGGCTTCACATCCTATTGCGACGAAAATCCACCGGAGAAAGTGGTGGAGGATCTTCAGGCGCTGATCGGCGAATACGAACGAATCGTGCGCCAGCATGAGATGGAGAAGATCAAGACGATCGGCGACGCCTTTATGGCTACGGCCGGCCTGTTTAATAGCGTGCCAGATCCGGTTTTTGCCAGCTTGCAATGCGGACTCGACATGGTGACGGCATCGCGCCGCATCGAGCCGAAATGGGAGGTTCGAGTCGGCGTCCAGTTCGGGCCAGTCGTGGCCGGGATCATCGGGCAGCGGCAATACGTGTTCGACCTGTGGGGCGACACTGTCAATGTGGCCTCGCGGATCGCGGCATATGCTAACCCTGGGACTGTGGCGACGAGCGGGGCCACCTGGCTTCGCATTCGCGAGCGGGGTCGTGGGCGCTCTTTGGGCTTCGTAGAAATCAAGGGCAAGGGCCGGATCGAACTCATCGAATGCCTGGAACTTCATTGAGGGGACCGGAACAACCTCATCCATTGCATACCCGTGGGTCTCGTTTGCCAGGTGAGACGTTCGAGGAATACGGCAAAAGCCTGTTGCTTCCGCAGCAGATATATAAGACCGCGGAAGGTCCGGATGGCCCCAGAAGCGGAAATTATTGCCGCTCAATCCTCTTGCTGACTGACGCCCTAACCCTGGGCACAAAGGTGGCATCCACGGTCGCTCGCGACGGAAAAACAGAGGGAATTCAAAGGCGATTTAGATAAGCCTTTGAAATCATGTGAGAATTCATGCTCTTCAGCCAATTCTCGCTAAATTCCCTTAATTCCTTGTTTTTTCGGGCGTGCGGATCACGTTTTAGCGTCGATAGCGACCTGATGCCCAGAACTGTAGCCCACAGGTGATGGGCACGCAGGGCGCCGCCGGTGGCGAGCGAGGGCAGTCATCCATGACGGTCCGCCACGACGTCGAGAACCTCATTTGTCGCGTGGGGCAGGTGGCATGGAAACGCACAGCGACCGAGGTGACCACATCGACGGGATAGGAGGCCCCTTCACCCGACGATCAGCAGCACGACACCGGTACCAAGCAGAACCAGCGTCCATACGAGATCCACGTTGATCCAGGCGCTGCGCAGTATCTCGAGCCCGACCCAGCGATAGACCGCCAGGGCAACGAGGCTTGTGACCGCCAACATCGCAAGGGTGTGGACGCCGACCGCTGCGATCGTCATCGCCGCGGACCCAACGCTGCCGATTTCGCCCAATGGCGACTCGGTGAGACAGAGGGGTATCAAGGCCGGCAGGACCATGAGCCCCGCACCATGGGCCGTCGCCATCAGGAACGACCAGAACGCAAGACCGGCGAGCCCCGTGCGCAAACCGATGCGAACGCGGTGCCGGTGTCCAAAAGCATGATGCCAGATAGCCCATGCAATCAGCGCGCCTCCGGTGGCCGTGCGCACCGCATCCTGGTTCACGAACAGACCGGCCGCGACCACGGCTCCGGCCACCAGTGCGATCGATACGGCGTGTCCGAGAGCGATCGCTGGCACTGCCTGAACCACCGCGGCGGAGCTCTGCCGATGAACGCCAAGCGCGACGGCGAACAGCCATCCCATCGCCGGATTGAGACCATGAAAGGCGCCTAGTCCCGCCAGCAGTATCCAGGGCCAGAGCTCGTTCATGGGCGCCTCATCGCCTGCGCCTCGCTCCCTACGGATAACAATAGGAATCTGACGAGCAATCGCCACCCTGGAGGCGGACCTGGTGCGGGCGATGCGACTTCGGCCATTCGACGTAGAATTTCTCGTCGAAGGCAATGCCGCCGTCCGGTTGCGCGTCAAGCTTCACCATCCAGCCAGAGACGCCATCGGGATAGAACTGCTCGTCGATCGCGCCATAGAGCGAGTTGGTGAAGTAGACGCGGCGACCGTCGCGGCTGATCTCGACCATCTGCGGGCCGCCGTTCAGCGCGCCATTCTTCGCCCCTGGGTGCGATGCACGCGAGACGATACCGCCGATCCGCACCTTGCCTGTCAGCTTCGGCTTGAACGGATCGGAGACATCGTACTGATGAAGGTCACCAGTTCCCCAACAGGACACGTAGAGAAATCTGTCATCCATTGAAAGATCGATGTCGGTGACCAGCGGCGGCACGGCATTGAAACCCTTGAGCATCGGCGGCAATTGGTCGGCATCGGCCGGCTCCGCCGGAATGTCGATCACCTTTGTCACCCCCCATTTCTCGCCGTCGCGGTGCCAGACCCAGATCGAGGAGGAGAGGTCCTCAAGACTGAGCACGCAGTTGACGAACCCATAGGCTTTGGTCGGGTCGTGCGCGGGTCTGAGTTCGAATAAGAGCTGATACTTGTCGCCGAAATCGATCGTCTGCAGGTGCTTGCGCTTGTGCAAGTCCCAAAAATGCAGACGGCGGCCGTATTTCGCGCCGAGCAGGATTTCGGGGACGAGACCATTTTCGAAGGTATCCGGCGTGCCCCACTCGCTGGTGACGAGCGTATCGTGGCCAAGATGCCACCAGACATCATACGAAAGTTGTTGTGGCCCCCGATCCATTTCCCACTGGCCGCGGACCTCGAAGGTCTCGTGATCCATCAGAAAAACGCCGCCTGGGGCTTTGCCTTCGGCATTGCCAAGTGCGGCAACATAGATCCCTTCCGGTCCGCAGTGAACGGTATGTGGCCTGGAGTAACCGGTCCGTTCGGCCACTTCGCCGGGTTCGATCACCTTGACGATGGACGGATTCCTGCCATCCGGTTTGGTGTCGATGATATGGATGCGCGAAGATTTCAGTCCCGGCACGACCAGATAACGGCGCTCGGCGTGCGGATGCGGTGCGTTCGGGCATAGGCAGGACGAGCAGGCGTTCCAGCCGAAATGATGCAATTCGTCGCCGACATTGGGCATCGCGAGAGTATTTACGATCTGTCCGTAAGAAGGCGATTTCGGATCGACATCGACGACCGCGAGCTCGTCGGGAACCGCTCGCGCCGGATCGAAGGCGACGACGTAGGCGAGAGTCTCCGGCGCGGCCTTCATGGCCATTCGCGGTGACGGATAAAAGCTTGGATCGGGTTTCCACGTTACCATGTGCAGTGCTCCTGGCTCGCGTTTGCTGAACAATGAAAAATGTTCGCTAGATGCTTGCCGACAGCCGACTGACCGCTGCGGACGGGGCAGGATCCAAGGATGTTTCGACGAGATACCGTTTCGAAACCGGCTGAGCGAGCCGTAGAGGCAGTCCTCCCCAGGCAATTGTCTCAAATAATGGCGGGTTTGGGCAGTCCCTTTTTCGCCGCCTCCCTCATCCCTTCATGCCGAAGTGTTTTTCCTGACATCCTCCGCAAGTTCCTGCATGAGGTCGATCGGAATGCGGCCGATCAACATGAAGGCGTGCGTTGCGTTTGACCAGTAGACAACGTTCATGCCGTGCCGGCCTTCGACGTCAGGCTCCTTCATGCCAACATCCGAGCGCACGATGCAGAGTGCCAACGGGCCCGTCTCCGGGTCCAGATAGGCAATCTGCGCCAGCGGCTTGTCGTCATACTGCAACAGCTGGGCGCGCTTGAACTCGATGCCCGGCAGCGACACGGCTTCGGGTGACAGGGAAAGCCCAAGCTTATCGTCGAAGCGGGCAAGTTGTTCAGCCTGCGCGTCATCGGACGGCGACGGGCCGGCCAAAGTATCCGCTGTATAGAGGGCGATGTATTCTGCAACGATAGCGCGCCATTCGCTGCTTTCATCAGGGGCATGAACGCGATTGCGTATCCCGATGAAGGCCCGGTCGGCCACGACACCGGCGACGAGGCAGGCAGCAAGCGCGCCAAGGAAGCCGCGGCGACTGGAGCGCGCGGGCTTTGCGGCGACCGGCACAATGCCAAGCATGGCATCGAGCTCTGCCTTGGGTGCTGCGGCAAGCAGCGACTCGAAAGCTTGCTTGAACGCAAGGCTGCTCTGCGACAGGAACTCCAATCTTGCGGCCACACGCTCGTTCGAACCGAGAAGCGCTTCGATGCGCGATGCTTCGATCTCCGACAGTTCACCGTCGATATAGGCCGTCAATTCCTCATCGGTGGGGATTGGGTTCTTGTCGTTCATGTGGCCCCCTCTCCCGAGACGCTGGCTGCGATCTTGGCGCGCGCGGCGGCAAGGCGGCTCATCACGGTGCCAATCGGGATATCCAAAACGCTTGCCACCTCCTTGTAGGAAAGACCCTCCACATAGGCGAGGAAGACCGCGGCCCGTTGCGCATCCGGCAGCGCATTGACCAGCCGCAGAACCTGGTTTGCCATGACATGCATTTCCGTGTCGCGAGCGCCATCGACGACCAAGGCCTCGTCTGCATCGACGAAGCCCTGACCGAGGCGCACACGTTGTGACCGGATCTCATTCAGCCAGATGGAATGCAGGATGGAGAACAGCCAGCGGTCCAGCCGCGTTCCTGCCTCGAACTGCTCGACGCGCTCGAGGGCGCGCAGGCAGGTCTGTTGCACGAGATCGTCGGCAACGTCGCGGCGATGCGAGAGCACAAGGCCATAGCGCCAAAGCCGCAACAGATTGTCCGCCAGGCCGCTTCTGATATCGGCTTCGCTTGCGATGAGAGCCTCCGCCACGGGTTTTCCTTCCAAAGCCGCCGGTTGCACCGGCGGCTTTGGTATTGCGCGACTATAGGCAGGAAATGTGGTGTACGCGACCGGCATTTGGTAGTTCCCGTTCAACCGAGATTGCACATTCCCGCTTCTCGTCAGGGTCACAGCTTCTAGGGCTTGAGGATCGCTTCGTTGAGATCGCGATACGCCTCGCATTCCGTGCCGCAGATCGCCTTGATCGTTTCGAGCTGTTCCTTGGCGAGATCCAGGCGCCCCTTGACGACGTATGCTTCGCCGAGATATTCGCGCACCTGCGCATACTTGGGATCAAGTTCGACAGACTTCAGGTAGTAGGAAATTCCTTCATCCGTGCGGCCAAGCTTGCGGGTGGCGTAGCCGCGATAATTCAGGGCCTCGGCAGTATTCGGGTTCTTCAACGTATCGAGCATGGCAAGCGCTTCTTCATAGCGTCCGGCCTTCGCCAGCGAATAGGCATAGTCCGTGCGGTTTTCTTCCGTCACGTTGGCGCTGCTCTGCTTGACGCACCTCTTCGTCCTCTTGTCGTACATCTGGCCCTTCTTGCAGGTCGGCATCGTGCCGCTGCTGCCGCCAGAACTACCGGCGCCACTTGAGCCGCTACCGCCGCTGCCACCGCCGCCTATCGCGAAAGCAGGGGCGGAAAGCGCAAATGCGGCAATGCAGCCGCCGACCAGGATGGAAGCAATGCGAACAGTCGCGATCGTCATGGGATATCTCCTAGGAAAATGACGTTGGCGCCGAATGAACACCGTTGCCCGGAACTTTATTCGATGGCTGCTCTTCTTTTTCTCGTCGCGCGGTCCCGGCGCCAACGAATAAATGCAGGTCTGAGGTGTTAGCCGCTCACGCGCCGGTCAGAAGGAGTATTCCGTGAGCGATACCGTGAAATTACTGAGTCTTGCCGTCGCGACGCCCGAGCATGTCATTACACAAAAGGAAGCAGCGGAGACCTCCGCTCGCCTGTTCTCGTCCCGCTTCAGGGACTTTTCGCATCTCGCCAGCGTCTTTGACAATGCGGGCATCCGGAAACGCTATGCCGCGCGTCCCCTCGAATGGTTCATCGAGCCGCATGGCTGGCAGGACCGCATGGAAGCCTATGGCGAGGTGGCGCGCAGCCTGTTTTTCGAGACAACCACCAATGCATTGAAGCAAGCGGGCCTGCAGGGACGCGACGTCGACTGCATCGTCACCATCTCCTCCACCGGGATTGCGACACCGAGCCTCGATGCACAGCTCGCGCAGAGGATGGGCTTTCGCTCGGACATCGAACGCGTTCCCGTGTTCGGGCTCGGCTGCGCGGCCGGTGTTTCCGGTTTCGCCATTGCCTCGCGGTTTGCCCGGGATCGGCCGGGCAAGACAGTGCTTTTCGTCACAGTCGAACTTTGCACGCTGGCGTTTCGGCTGGACGAGTTGACGCGCGCGAACATCATCGCCACGGCGCTTTTCGGCGACGGCGCCGCCGCCTGCATTCTCCGGGCGGGACCGGAGGGCAAGGCTGAGGTCGAGTCGACGGGCGAACATCTTTTCCCCGATACGCTTGGCATCATGGGCTGGAAGATCGACGACACCGGCTTCGGCGTGGTTCTTGCCCAATCGCTGCCGCCCTTTGCCGAGGCGGAACTCGGCCCGGCCGTTGACGGGATATTGGCGCGCAACGGCCTCTCGCGACGTGATATAGATCGCTTCATCTGCCATCCCGGCGGCACAAGGGTGCTTGCAGCCCTGGAAAGCGCGCTGTCGCTTGAATCAGGAACTCTGGATCACGAGCGCGCGGTACTTGCCGAATATGGCAATATGTCGTCGCCCACGATTCTCTTCGTGCTCGAGCGTGCCCTGAAGGCAGGGCTGCCTGAGCGCAGCGCGATGGTCGCCATGGGGCCGGGTTTTACCGCAAGCTGCGTGACCTTGAAGAGAGTCGCATGATGTGGCCCTCCGTTGCACTCCTCGCCTTCGTGACGGCACAGCGCCTCGCGGAACTTGCCCTTGCCCGCCACAATACGCAGGTGCTTCTGAGCAGCGGTGCGAAGGAGGTCGCGCCGCAGCACTATCCTTACATGGTGGCCCTGCATAGCTGCTGGATCGCCGGATTGTGGTTGCTGGCGATGGGCCGCCCGGTCGACCCGATATGGTTTGCCATTTTCATCGTTCTACAGGCAGGCCGGCTCTGGGTCATCGGCACGCTCAAGGGGCGATGGACGACACGCATCATCGTGCTGCAGAGCGCTCCACTTGTCAGCAGCGGCCCCTACCGGTTCATGGCCCATCCGAATTATGCTGTCGTGGCAGGCGAGATCGCCGTGCTTCCTCTGGCCTTCGGGATGCCCGTCTACGCGGCGATATTCTCGGTGCTCAACGCGGCAGTGCTTTATGTCCGCATCAAAGCCGAAAACGAGGCGCTGAAAACGACAATGTTTTTGAAATGAAACGAGATTTTTCGTTTGCGTGCAGCGCGTCGGAGCGGCATTTTCATTGCTTGCAATAAGTGGACTGCCCGGCAATGACAAAGAACGCAATTATACTTGGCGCCGGCATCGTCGGCGTCTCGACGGCCATTCACCTGCAGCGCAGGGGGCTGCAGGTGACGTTGATCGACCGCAAGGCGCCAGGCAATGAAACCTCGTTCGGCAACGCCGGTCTCATTCAGCGCGAAGGCGTCGTGCCATACGGCTTTCCGCAGCAGCTCGGCCTTTTGATACGCTACGCCTTCAACAACCGTATCGACGCCCACTATCACCTCAAGGCGCTGCCCGGACAGCTTGCCTTCCTCGCCCGCTACTGGTGGAATTCCAATGCCAAGCGCCACGAGATGATCTCCCGCGCCTATGCCCCGCTCATCGAGCACTCGATTTCCGAGCACAACGATCTGATCGAAGCGTCCAATGCGCAGCATCTGATCCGCAAGGATGGCTGGATGGAAATCTTCCGCACGGCCGGCCGGCGCGATGCCGAATTCGCCGAGGCCGAGCGGCTGCGGGCCGAGTTCGGCGTCATGCACGAGCAGTTGGACGCCACCGCCGTGGCGCGGCTCGAACCCCATATCAAGGGAGATTTCCTCGGCGGCCTGCGGTGGCGTGATCCATGGTCGGTGCTCGACCCGCATGGCTTGACGATGGCCTATCGCTCCTATTTCGAGAGTCTCGGCGGCAGGTGTGTCACCGGTGACGCCAACTCCCTTGGTCGCTCCGGCGCGAGCTGGCGGGTGGTGACCAGCGAAGGCCCGCTGGACGCGGAGGATGTGGTCCTGGCGCTCGGCCCCTGGGCCGCAATTGCGACACGTCGGCTCGGCTACGCCTTCCCGCTCGGCGTCAAGCGCGGCTATCACATGCACTATGCCGCAGCAAACAATGCGACCCTCAACAACTGGACGCTCGATGCTGAGCGGGGTTACTTCCTTGCACCGATGAGCCGCGGCATCCGGCTGACGACTGGTGCTGAATTCGCCGCGCTGGATGCGCCGAAGACACCCGTGCAGCTCGACCGTGCCGAGAAGGTGGCACGAATGGTCTTTCCGCTCGGCGAAAGGCTTGATCCGGAGCCATGGATGGGCGCCCGCCCCTGCACGCCTGATATGATGCCCATCATTGGAAAGGCGCCCCGACACGACGGATTATGGTTCGCATTCGGCCACGCACATCACGGGTTGACGCTCGGGCCGGTCACCGGCCGCGTCCTAGCGGAAGTGATCACCGGCGGGGCGCCGTTCATCAACATTTCTGCCTATTCGCCGCAGCGCTTCAACCCATAAGCAACGCCTGCATACCGGTTATCGCTGGGCAGTGGCGTCATCTGCCGGCAACGTCATCGGGGTTTGCCTGCGGCCGTATTTCTTGTTCGAGGAGAAAGTCCTGCTACGGACCGACGGCGAGCGCGGGATGCCGAAAGTGTGAGCTTTTTTCCGCTGAAATCCCGCTCTATCTCTTTTATCCAAATCAGGATTCAGGTTTTGGGCCATCGGCCTAAGATCATCCTGGTCTAAGCGATTCCGAAAGACTTGAGACCGCGGAGCGCCGTCTGCGCGATCCCTCCGATCGTATCGTCGATATCGACGGTCACGACGCCAGGCTCACCGGTTGGCACTTCGAGTGTCGCGAGTTGGCTTTCGAGCAACGATGGGGGCATGAAGTGGCCCTTGCGCTCGCCCATTCGTTTCGTCAACAGCTCCTTCGAGCCCGACAGATAGACGAAAAACAGATCGCCATTCACCGCCTTGCGCAGCCGGTCGCGATAAATGCGCTTCAACGCCGAACAGGAAACGACAACACCCTGCCCGCGATCAAGCGACGCTTTCATCGTTTGACCGATCAGGTCGAGCCAAGGCATGCGGTCGTCATCCGTCAGCGGAATGCCTTTCGACATCTTCTCGACATTCGATGTCGGATGAAGCTGGTCGCCCTCGACAAATTGCGTGGCGAGGGCTTCCGAAATACTCAGGCCAATGGAGGATTTGCCGCAACCACTGACCCCCATGACGATGATGGCGTAAGGGGCCCCATTGTCTCTGGCATCGCTCATCTCGCTCATCACTCCAGCACCGGTGCCGCCAACGCTGGCGTGACTACGAAGCTACCAGGGCGGCATTCTTGCGAGCAATACGCGCCCTGATGGTTTCGACATCGGCGCGCGGCGTGGCCGCAAACAATGTCTTCGTGTAGCTGTGCTGCGGATCATTGAAAACCTGATCCCGCGTGCCGTATTCCACAGCCTCTCCGAAATACATCACCATGACATCGTCGGCCATGTAGCGGACGACCGACAGGTCGTGGCTGATGAAGACATAGGTGAGGTTCAGTTCGTCCTGCAGGTCCGCGAGCAGATTGAGCACCTGTGCCTGGACCGAGAGATCAAGCGCGGACACCGGCTCGTCGAGAACCAGGAGCCTCGGCTCCAACATCAGAGCGCGGGCGATCGCGATGCGCTGACGCTGGCCGCCGGAGAACATATGCGGATAGCGGTTGAAATGGATCTCCTGCAGGCCGACCTTCTTGAGCATCGCCATCGCCAATTCGCGCCGCTCAGCGGCGGGCGTATCGGTGTTGATGATCAGGGGCTCCATCAGGATGTCGCCGATCTTCTTGCGCGGGTTGAGCGAACCGTATGGGTTCTGGAAGACGATCTGGACCTTGCGGCGAATTTCCGGTGTCATATCGCCCGCAGCGATATCGACCTTCTTGCCATCGATGAACAGGTCTCCGCCACTCGCCGGATCAATCATGGTGACGATGCGGGCAAGGGTAGACTTGCCGCAACCGCTTTCGCCGACAATCGCCAGCGTCTTGCCCTGCTCCACCTTGAAGCTGACGCCCTTGACGGCATGCACGGTTCTCTCCTTCTTGAAGAGGCCGCCCGGCAGATAATAGTTGCGGACAATATTCTTTGCTTCGAGGACTGGCGTCATTGGGCCGCTCCCTTGAAAATCTCGCCGATGGTCGGCAGCCGGTCGCCGGTGGCGTTCTCCGGCAGGGCGGCAAGCAGTGCCCGGGTATAGTCGCTCTTGGGGGACTCAAAGAGCGACAGGACGTCGGCCTCTTCCATCTTGCGGCCCTTGTATTGAACGATCACCCGATCGGCCGTCTCGGCGACGACGCCCATATTGTGCGTAATCATGATGAGGCCCATCCGATGCTCCGCCTGCAGCCGCATCAGGAGATCGAGGATCTGCTTCTGAATGGTCACGTCGAGCGCAGTCGTCGGTTCGTCGGCGATCAGAAGCTTGGGATTGCAGGCGATCGCAATGGCGATCATGACGCGCTGGCACTGCCCACCCGACATCTGATGCGGGAAATGGCCGAGCCGTTCGGCAGGGTTGGGAATGCCAACCGCCTCGAACAGCTCGATCGCGCGCTTGCGTCGCGCAGCCTTGTCGAGACCCAGATGGATTCGCAGAACCTCTTCGATCTGAAAGCCGACCGTGAAGCAGGGATTGAGGCTGGCGATCGGCTCCTGGAAGATCATCGACATATCCTTGCCGATGATCTTGCGTCGTTCGCTTGCCGACATGCCAAGCAGACTACGGCCATCGAAGAGCATCTTGTCGGCCGTCACCTTTGCCGTCCACGGCAGAAGCCCCATCGCCGCGAGCATCGAGACCGACTTACCGGAGCCAGATTCCCCAACGATTGCAAGAACTTCACCGGCATCGACCTTGAGCGACACACCATCAACGGCGCGAAACGGACCCGTAGACGTCTGGAATTCGACGGCGAGATTTTCAATTTCAAGAAGTGCCATCTCAGGACCTCTTCAGTTTGGGGTCAAGCGCATCGCGAAGACCGTCGCCCATCAGGTTGATGGCGAGAACGGTGATGAGGATGCAGAGACCCGGGAAAGTAACGAGCCATGGCGAGCTTTGGAAGAATTCACGCGCGTCGGCAAGCATTGTGCCCCACTCTGACGTCGGGGGCTGGGCACCCATGCCGAGGAAGCCGAGAGCTGCGGCATCCAGGATTGCGGCAGAGAATGCGAGCGTCGCCTGGACGATCAGCGGCGCCAAGCAATTCGGCAGAATCGTCTTGAACATGAGACGGAACGTACCGGCGCCGGCCACGCGTGACGCTACGACATATTCCTTCTCGCGCTCACTGATCACGGCGGCGCGCGTCAGGCGCACGAAATGCGGCTGATTGACGATCGAGATGGCGATCATGGCGTTCAGCAGGCCGGGACCCAGGACGGCGACCAGCACGAGGGCCAGCAGCAACGACGGGAAGGCCAGGATGATATCCATGACGCGCATGATGAAGGTGTCGACGCGACCGCGGAAATAGCCGGCAACGAGGCCGAGCAGTACGCCGGCGACGGCAGACAGCGATGCGACGACGAGGCCGATGAACAGCGAGAAGCGCGTGCCATAAATCAGGCGCGAAAGCATATCGCGACCGACGGCATCCGTTCCGAGCAGGAACATCGAATTGCCCTTTTCCGACCACACCGGCGGCACACGCTGCATGCCGTCGAAAGGAACGTTCGGATCATGCGGGGCAATCAACGGCGCGAAGACCGCCATAAAAAGGACCAGCAGAAAGATGCCGAGGCCGATGACGGCGCCCTTGTTGCGAGAGAAGTAGTACCAGAACTCAGAGAGCCCCGACGGTTGGGTCGACTTGGTGGTTATCACACTCATAAGCCGCTCCTAATGACGAATACGTGGGTTGATGAGACCGTACATGAGGTCGACGATCAGATTGACGATCATGATGATGCCGGCGATCAGCAGCAGCCCGCCTTGAACGACGGTGTAGTCGCGCTTGAAGACGGCATCGACCATCCATTTGCCGATACCCGGCCAGGAGAAGATCGTTTCCGTCAGGATTGCGCCGCCGAGCAGGACGCCGACCTGCAGACCGATCGAAGTCACAACCGGTATCATGGCGTTGCGCAGCGCATGCAGGCCGACGACGCGTATCGGTGCGAGGCCCTTGGAGCGTGCGGTGCGAACATAATCTTCGCCCAACACTTCAAGCATGGCCGAGCGTGTCTGCCGCGCGATGACGGCAAGCGGAATGGTTCCGAGAACGATGGTCGGCAGGATCAACGAAACGAAAGCCGACTTGAATGCGCCGGCCTGGCCGGACAGCAAGCTGTCGATCAGCATGAAGCCGGTGACCGGCTTGAAGAAATACATCAGCGAGATGCGGCCCGACACAGGGGTCCAGTGCAGCGTATTCGAGAAGAGAACGATGAGCAGCAGCCCCCACCAGAAGATCGGCATCGAATAGCCAACAAGGGCCACGCCCATCACGCCCTGGTCGAACCATGTTCCCCGCTTGACGGCTGCGAAGATGCCAGCGGGGATGCCCAGCACGATGGCAAACAGAATGGCGCAGAGCGAGAGCTCGAGCGTCGCCGGAAACAGCGAACCGAACTCCTGCAGAACCGGGCGCTTGGTGACGATCGACGAACCAAGATCACCCTGCACCACATTGCCGAGGTAATCCAGGTATTGCACGTAGACCGGACGATCGAGGCCGAGATCATGCATGACCTGGGCATGACGTTCCGGCGCCATCACGCGTTCGCCCGACATCAGCATGACCGGATCGCCGGGCAGCAGACGGATGAACGAGAAGGCGATGAGCGAAACGCCGATGAAGGTTGGGATCAGGATCGCGAGGCGTCCGATGAGAAATCGCAACATTGGCAAGTGTCCATAGTGTTCCGGCGGTCAGGTATCAAACCTGACCGCCGGCCAAGCCCGGGATTGCCGGGCATCTTTGCATAATTTTGATTACTCGGCGATATCAACGCCGTCGAAGCGGTGAACACCAACCGGATCCTGCACGTAGCCGGAAACCTTGGCGCTCATCGGCACGAATTCCGTGGAGTGATCGATCGTCGCCCACGGAGCTTCCTTCTTGAAGACGACCTGAGCTTGTTCGTAGAGCTTGGTGCGCTCAGCGACGTCAGCGGTCTTCTTGGCCTTCTTCACGAGGTCGTCGAATTCCTTGTTGCACCACTGCGCGCGGTTGTTTCCGCCGACGGCTTCGCAGCCGAGCAGCGTATCAAGGAAGTTGTCTGGGTCGCCGTTGTCACCCGTCCAGCCGAGGATCGCGGCACCGTCGCGGGCCTTGTCCTTGGAGAGCTTCAGGTATTCAGCCCATTCGTGGGTAACGATGTCGACCTTGACGCCGACCTTGGCGAGGTCAGCCTGCATCAGTTCAGCGGCGCGACGTGCGTTCAGCATATAGGGACGCGAAACCGGCATTGCCCAGATCTTCATGCTGAGATCCTTGACGCCAGCCTTTTCGAGCAGGGCCTTGGCCTCGGTCGGGTTGTAGGCGTCGTCCTTGATGGCGTCGTTATACGACCACATCGTCGGCGGGATCGGGTTCTTGGCAACCTGGCCGGCGCCCTGGAAGACGGCCTCGACGATCGCCTGCTTGTTGATCGCCATGTTCAGCGCCTTGCGCACTTCGGCCTTGTCGAACGGAGCCTGAAGCGTGTTGTAGGCGAGGTAGGAGACGTTCAGGCCCGGCTGTTCCAGAACCTTCAGGCTCGAGTCGGTCTGCAGGTCCTTGATGTCAGCCGCGTTCGGGTACGGCATGATGTGGCATTCGCCGGCCTTCAGCTTCTGGGCACGGACGGAAGCGTCCGGGGTAATCGCGAAAACGAGATCGTCGATCTTTTCCTTGCCCTTGAAGTAGGTTTCGTTGGCCTTGTAGCGGATGACGGCATCCGGCTGGTAGGCGACGAAGGTGTACGGGCCGGTGCCGAGCGGCATCTGGTTCATCTGCTCCATCTTGCCGTCAGCCTGCAGCTTGTCGGCATATTCCTTCGACAGAACGGAGGCAAAGTCCATTGCGAGGTCAGCGAGGAACGGTGCTTCCGGATGGTTCAGCGTGAACTTGACGGTCAGGTCGTCGACCTTCTCGACCGACTTGATGAGGTCGGGGAAGCCCATGCCTGCCGCATATTCGTAGGAAACGCCGGCGACATACTTCGCCCACGGGCTATCAGCCTTCAACTGGCGCTCGAACGAGAAGACGACGTCGTCAGCGTTCAGATCGCGGCTTGGCGTGAAGAACTCGGTCGTCTGGAACTTGACGCCCGGACGGAGCTTGAAAGTGTAGACCATACCGTCGTCGGAAACCGTCCAGCTTTCGGCCAGGCCCGGCTCGATTTCGGTCTTGCCGTGCTGGAACTCGACGAGACGGCTGTAGACCGTGCGCGAGGAAGCGTCGAAAGTGGTGCCTGCAGTGTAAATGCCGGGATCGAAGCCTTCCGGCGAGCCCTCAGAGCAGTAAACGAGCGTTTTGGACCAGGCTGCGGATGCCATGGCCGAAGCCAGGACCGTCGCGGCCAACAAGACAGACATCTTTTTCATGATATCGTTTCCCAGGTTTGTTCTTTTCTTTGAGATCCCGGAAACCCTCCGGAATGACGGCAGATGGAACGACATTTATTTGCTGAAATCAACGACCGAAGTGGAAAATTTTTCCAGATGGACAACTTTAGTAATTTTCCGCCAAAAATGGGCCGCATTTAGAAATAAACGGACTGGATAAACTCGATTCCTGTCGCATTTGGTATAATTTCGCGTCGGCAAGAGCATTGTTGCACACGCCACGCGCGAATTTTTAGCACCAAACTCCCCTAAAACAGAACAACCGCGGCACGAAACGCTGCCACGGTCGCATCAAAAATTCGTCATCGCGGGTTAGGCCGCCGGAGCGGCAATCGTCGGCTTGCGACGAGGTTCACGATCGCCCGTCAGGCCCAGCAGGAAGTTGATCTGCGGTCGCGCCTTGACGAGATCGTCGATCGAATATTGCGTCAGCACGTCGAAAAAGGCGTTGAGCGCCTTGCGCAAGGCGGAGTTCAAGCCGCAGCTGTCGACAAGCGGGCATTCGACCATGCCGTCGTCCTCGAAGCACTCGGCCATCGCGAAGCTATCTTCCGTGACGCGAACCACGTCGAAGAGGCTAATGTCCTTCGCCGGTTTGCCGAGCCGCACACCGCCGTTGCGGCCGCGAACCGTCTCGACCAGGCCGGCCTTGTTAAGAGGCTGCAAGATCTTGAACAGAAAGAGTTCAGAAACGCCGTATGCCCTGGCAATCTCCGGAATCCGGCTCAGCTGCCCATCATTGGCAGCGCAATACATCAACATGCGAACCGCATAGTTGGTCTGCTTGGTCAATCGCATGCCGATCTCCAGAATCGTCAGTTACAGTGGTCTATATAGTGGTTTTGGTAGTTTTGAACAATTCCAAAATATGAAATTATTCACCTTATGTGAGACGGATTGCCGCGACGTTTTTTCAGTCCGAACCCGCCCGATATTTCAGAATGGCGTCCTTGCGGTCCGGCGTTCCCGGATGGGTGGACAGCATGCTTGTTCTGGAATGATCCGCGAGCTTCTCTTCGAGCGCGTCGAAGAAGCGAACAAGCGCAACCGGGTCCATTCCTGCGTTGCGCATGAGATCGACCGATCGCCTGTCCGCCTCGCTCTCCGCCGCGCGAGAGTAAGATAGCGCCAGCAATCCGCCGCCTTGCGTCAAGACATCTTCGACGCCGGAGCCGACATCGCCGGCGATCAGCATGACCAGACCGGCCACGCCCGCCGCACGATAGATTTGCCGCAGGCTGTGCTTGCCTTCGACATGACCGACCTCGTGCGCCAGGACAGCGGCGAGCATCTCGTCGTCCCCGCCGGCAAGCGCCACCAGTTCGTCGGTGATCACGATGTTCCCGTCAGGCAACGCAAACGCGTTTGGTCCGATCAGGCCGCCTACGCGAAAGTTCAACTTGTAGCTCTCACCCTCTGCTCCCGAGGCAACGCGCTCGAACCGCTCCACAATGATCTTCTGCCTGTGCTCGGAAAGGCGGGTCGGCGCGAGAGCGGTCTTGTCGAGCGTGCTGAGTGCGCCGGACGAGATCAGTTCCGGCACGATCGGCGGCGTCACGAGGACTGCCAGTTCGACAAGGGCCGGAAGCGCGTAGCGATAGATGCCAACGCCCAGCAAGATGACGAGAAGCGCGAAAACCAGGATGCGCGGATGGAGTTTCTCAAGGCGATAGGCACAGCTGACGGATTTGTGCCCACTCGAGCGGAGATAGTGGTCTATTGCGTCGTTATCCGCGGTTTCAAAAACGGAGCCGTCGGCAAAGATGATCCGGCGCGGAATGGCGCCAACGCGCGAACTGAAGGACAAGGCGGAGACGACACTTACGGAAAGCGCCACCCCATCCGCGCCAATAGCGATCAGTTCGCCGGTTCGCGGCACCAATGCGGCGGCGGCCGACCGACTGGAATGTGCCGGATACCAGTCGCCGCGGGCGATGACTTCGCTGTCAGAAGCCAAAATCGAACCCCTCCATACTGAGGTATTCCGAGCCCACTGCCGCTCCGGTTGCCTCGATGGCCGTCGCGACATCACCGATTTCTCCCTCGACCCGAATTGCCGTGTGCTCGACGATATAACGCGCCAGGCGCACCGCAGCCCATGGCCGCATGAGACCAAGCGTGCAGATTATGACGAGCAGATTCGAAATGGCGATCCAGGCATAGCGCCTGCGACCGAGATCGCTTTTCAGCTGATGGCGCCCGTCGATGGTCATGGATGACCAGACGATGTTGTGAACCGCAGCCCGATAGACGAGTGCCGCCAGGCCATAGACGATGAACACGCCAAACAGCGCGAGATAGACAAGGCCGATAATCGCGGCGCCCGTTTGAGGATCATCCGCTGCTCCGTCATCAAGCAATGGAGCGGCGGCACCCAAGGCGCCCAAGCCGATCACTCCCAACACGACACCGCCAAGCAGAACCATCAAAGCCGGGATGAGGAGTGCACCGTAAAGCGAGCCGATCCGCGGATCCGTATGGAAGGGCCGATCGCCGTAGCGAAGATTGTTGAAGACATAGCGATTCAGCCAGCGGCTCGAGAACGGTGCGAGCAGGCCGAACGACACGACAGCCAGCAGGCTTCCGAGGATGACTGTGGCGAACGCCCCTCCGGCACCGCCGACGAAATCAAACCGGACGTTCCGGTAGCTGGCAACGCGGGCATTGAACCGCAGGCCGCGCATGATCAGCCACGGCAGCGCAACCAGAATGACGAGCGTTGTGACAAGCGAAAGAAGCGGGTTGATCGTGGTAATCACGTTGATGATCACCAGGCCTACGAAGACAACGGCTCGACCAAGGAAAATCTGCTTGCCCGTCGCGTGGTATTCAAAGGCGCGCCCGAGCAGGACCGTATTGCCGTAGAAGTATCGATTGCGCCGAACTTTCGCCCAGGCGGAATAAATGCCGATCGTGACGATTGTCAGAAGTACGTTGACGATCCAGATACCGAAATATTCAGACGCACTGCCGGTGAATTTCGCGCGTACAAACGGGTTCGCTGGGGCTTCCGCCAGCATTTGATTCTTAAAGAGCATGTGTTTTCCCTACCCCCGGCCAGTCGTACTGACGGCTCGAGGTCGGACCCTAGCTATTCGGTCGCGGATTGAGAAGCGCGCACGCTCGAATTCAACAACTTAAAAGCGCAAATTGGGGGCCTAAGCCCCCAATTCAATAACGTCGTTGTTCGCTTACTTCATCGTCGGCATGACGAATTCGGCGCCGTCCTTGATACCCGAGGGCCAGCGTGCGGTGATCGTCTTCGTCTTGGTCCAGAACTTGATCGAGTCCGAACCGTGCTGGTTGAGGTCGCCGAAGCTCGATGCCTTCCAACCGCCGAAGGAATGGTAGGCAAGCGGAACCGGGATCGGAACGTTGATGCCGATCATGCCGATATTGATGCGCGAGGCGAAGTCACGGGCGGCATCGCCATCACGGGTGTAGATCGCGACGCCATTGCCATATTCGTGCTTCATCGGCAGATCCAGGGCTTCCTCGTAGTTCTTGGCGCGAACGACTGAGAGGACCGGCCCGAAGATCTCGGTCTTGTAGATATCCATGTCAGGCGTGACATGGTCGAACAGCGTGCCACCGACGAAATAGCCGTCCTCGTAGCCCTGCAGCTTGAAGCCGCGGCCATCGACGACGAGCTTTGCACCCTGCTCCACGCCACGGTCGATAAGCCCGTTGACACGGGTATAGGCTTCCTTGGTGACGAGCGGACCCATGTCGGCCTTCTCGTCAGTGTAAGGACCGATCCGGAGCGACTCGATCTTCGGCGCCAGCTTCTCGACCAGGCGATTGGCCGTATCCTCACCGACCGGGACGGCGACCGAGATCGCCATGCAGCGCTCGCCGGCAGAGCCGTAGCCTGCGCCCATCAGAGCGTTGACGGCCTGGTCCATGTCGGCGTCGGGCATGATGATCATGTGGTTCTTCGCGCCGCCGAAGCACTGTGCGCGCTTGCCGTTCATGGCAGCCGTTCCATAGACGTAGCGGGCAATCGGCGTGGAACCGACGAAGGAGACCGCGCCGATATCCGGATCCGTCAGGATGGCGTCGACCGCAGCCTTATCGCCGTTGACCACGTTCAGGATGCCTGCCGGGAGGCCAGCCTCAATCATCAGTTCTGCAAGACGAAGCGGTACGGACGGGTCGCGCTCGGACGGCTTCAGGATGAAAGCGTTGCCGCAGGCAATTGCCGGCGCGAACATCCACATCGGGATCATGGCCGGGAAGTTGAACGGGGTGATGCCCGCACCGATACCGACCGCCTGACGCATCGAATACATGTCGATAGCAGGGCCGGCGCCTTCCGTGAATTCACCCTTCTGCAGATGCGGAATACCGCAGACGAATTCGCAGACTTCAAGACCACGGACGATGTCGCCCTTGGAATCTTCGACAGTCTTGCCGTGCTCGGTGGACAGAAGCGTCGCGAGTTCATCCATGTGCTTGTTCAGCAGCTCGACGAACTTGAAGAAGACGCGGGCGCGGCGCTGCGGGTTCGTGGCTGCCCACTTCGGCTGAGCGGCCTTGGCGTTCTCGACGGCGGCGCGCAAATCCTCGACGCTTGCCAGCGCCACAGTCGCCTGAACTTCGCCGGTTGCCGGATTAAAGACGTTGCTGGTGCGGCCGCTGGTGCCAGCGACATGCTTACCGCCGATGAAATGACCAATCTCACGCATAGGTGCTCCTCCTGTTTTTTGGATGGCCAACAATCGCACTTCAATTTGCACAAATCAATGAGCTAAGATAAGCAACCGTTGCGCATGAATTGAAGCTCAGCCACCAGAGCCGATGCTTCTCCCAAGTTCTATTCCGAGGCTTGGCCCGGCATGCAGCGGGCAAGCCTAACTCAAGAGGAGGCCGTACTTCAATGAGCGGCAAACTTGTCGTCAGAATGGCGGAGCTCGAGATCGATCCGGACCAGCTTGAGGCCTATCGCGCTCTATTGGCTGAGGAGATCGAGGCATCTGTCACATTGGAGGACGGCGTCCTTTCCCTGAATGCGGTCTCCATCAAGGATAGTCCGCACAAAATCCGCATCCTTGAAGTCTATGCGAGCTCGAAGGCGTACGAAGTGCATCTGAGGACGCCGCATTTCCTCAAATATAAGAGCGGAACCGCCGGGATGGTGACGTCGCTGACATTGGTCGATGTCGAACCCGTCATGATGCGAGCAAAGCCATGAACTGGGACGACGTCCGCATCTTCCTCGCGGTTGCTCGTACCGGGCAAATCCTTGCCGCGTCAAAAAGGTTGGGGCTCAACCACGCCACGCTCTCACGGCGGCTCACCTCGTTGGAAGAGGCGCTGAAGAGCCGCCTTTTCGTCCGCCGCACAAACGGCTGCGAGCTGACGGCGGAGGGCGAAGTTTTCCTCGCATCTGCGGAGCGGATGGAAACCGAAATGCTGTCCGTGCAGGCCAATCTCGGCCGCACCGATACGGCGATCGCGGGGACGGTGCGTGTCGGGGCGCCTGACGGTTTCGGCGTTTCCTTTCTCGCGCCCCGCACGGGCCGCCTGATCGAACGCCATCCGGAACTGAAGATCCAGCTCGTGCCGGTACCGCGGTCCTTCTCGCTGTCGCAGCGTGAGGCGGATATCGCCATCACGCTGGAGCGGCCCGAACAGGGCCGCCTCGTCTCGGCCAAGCTTACCGACTACACGCTTGGTCTCTACGCCTCGCGAAGCTATGCCGAGCTCAACGGCCTGCCTGCTGACGCAGAGGGCCTGAAGCAGCACCGGAGGATCGGCTATGTCGAGGATCTGATCTTTTCCCAATCGCTGAACTTCACCGGCGAGGTGATGCGCAACTGGAACGCCTCCTTCGAGATTTCCTCGGCGACCGGGCAGACGGAAGCTGTACTTTCGGGCGCCGGGATCGGGATCCTGCACGATTATATTGCCCGGCAGCATCCCCAACTGGTACGCATTCTGCCGGATATTTCGATCCGACGGGCATACTGGACGACGTTTCACGAAAGTGCGCGTGAACTCGTGCGGGTACGCACCGTTTCCGATTTCCTGCAGGAACTCGTCGCTGCCGAGCGCCACATATTCCTGTGATGTCGGCTCAGCAGTACAAGGATCAGTGGCGCGTCTCAGGCTCTTCGCTCGTCTGCTGCTTCTCTGCGGCAACTTCTGCTGCGCGCACCGGCATGCCATCGATGATGGCGAACAGTTCGCCTCTGGTGATAGGCTCGCTGACCTTGAGCTTCACCGTCCCGTCCTTGCCCACGAGAAAAGCCGCGAACTCTCCGACGGTGGGATCGCCCACTTCGCCTGCAATCGCCGCAGCATCGAGATTTTCGCCGGCTCCGAAGAGGACCCTCACACTGCCGCCGGCAATCTTGAGAATGACGATATCGCGTTCCTGCAAAGCATCGCGATTGGCGAGAAGCTGATTTTCCTGGCGCGCAGCTCGCGCGTTTTTCTCGTCGGCGAAGACGACTAGGACGCGGTTGCGCCACTGGAATTGCTCGAGGCTTGCGATGGCGGAATAAGCGCTATTGTCTTCGTCCACCTTGGTCGCACCATATAGAAGCGTTTTAGACATGTATATTTCTCCTATCGACGGAACGTCTAGGGAGCGGGAGCGGTTCCATCCGCCAGGCATGCGGCTCAGTTGCGCCAGGACGTCCGCAATTGCCAAAAAGCGCCGACGAGCACCAGCAGCAAGGGAATGCTGCCGTAGGACAAGGAGACTTGCGCCAATTGATCCAACCTTTGCGAAGGTTCATCAACTGACGCCGCATCCTGCATAAGGCTTGAGCCGAGAGCATATGCGCCGCGTGAGACAGCCACGAACGCAATGATCAATCCGGCCATGTCGATGAAGCGAGCGTGTGCCCGCATGCCATCGATGACAACGGTCGCAAGGCCGCAGAGAAATGCCACCGGCAAGAGATAAGCGGCCCCGCCGAGCAGCTGAAAATCCCCGAGAACGATATCGCCCGGTTCGCTGGTGAAGCTGACCTTCAGGATCGGCAGCAAGACCGCGAGAATGGAAAGGACGGCAAGCGCGCCGCGCTTGATAAATTCGTTCAAATCAATCCGCGTGGCGCCAATGCGACGAACCCGGCTCATTCTACCTCCCCGATACAGGAATCCGCCGCAGCGCACAGGCGCTCGGCTCTTCGAGGGACATTTGCTATGAAATTGCTAACGCACCGCACAATCAGCGACGGTAAAACTACCCTTTGCGGGGCAAAAGCATTCAGCCTGTTCGGAGGGGATAGTTAAAAGGAAATGAAGGAGGTCGTTTCAGGCACTTTGAAGGAGAGGCAAGGCCAGGCGGGCAAATGCCTGCCCGGCCCTGAGGTCATGATCACATCGGAACCAACGATGAGAGCGGCACCTGCAATGCAGCGGCGATCCGCTTGAGCTTGGCGGGATCAGCATCCTCGCCACCCTCGATTTCCTCAATCTCATTGACGACCAGGCCGCAGGTCACTGCGAGGTCATCGACGCTATAGCCGACTGCCTCACGAGCGGCACGTACAGCAGCGGCTACATTCATGGCCGAAACGGCGGTAGCCTTGGATGCATCCAGATTGCTGAGCGAAATGGACATTTAAGTCTCCTTCTGAAATCACTCTGAATTAGCCCCCGGCGGGAAAATGGCACTCTCGATCACGAATTGCAATGCAGTATGGTTAATCCGTGATCGACGAGAGCCCGGCGACAGGAGCGCGGTTAAGGTCGCAAAACTTCGTTGCCCTTTGTAAGCAAAGCATATTTGCCTGACCGCCTCGTCCCGAGCGTAGAGGCAGCCATGTGTCCAAATAACGTCTCGCACGCGGCGATTTGTCACCTATTTTTGGGCGTCCGCATGGGCTTGAGGACGAATCATTGCGATCGAAATTGGGCAAATGAGACCACAAGGTTCGGGCGATGAGGCTTCGGTCAAAGCGCATCGGCGAAAGCCGAAGCGTCGCCGGATTTACTTCGAAAGCGCAAGACATTTTCCGAAGCAAGTCTGGCAGCAGCTGACATAGGTCGGATCCAACGATATCGCCAGGTCAGAGGATCATGCGAACGCGTGGCCCGAAGATCACGCCCCCGCGGATCGATTTAGTAGCAAAGAATGAACAAAGCGCGGCAAGAACATGGCCGAGCCGCGTCCCAATAGCGATATCGCAATTTACTATGTCTAATCCATTGACGAACGCACGTATAAAGCGAGCAATTCTTCAAACTCAGTGCACGAGCCACGCACCCAATGTCACAGGAGGTTCATTCTAGAGGAATAGACCCGACTAAGGACCAGTCGAGATGGGAGCGAGCCGGAAGATGACAATAGTTCAGGGTGAAGAACATCGTCATGATCGTCCCAGCCATCCACTTGAGGGGACAAGCTCAGGAAGATGGTTCGTCCCCGTATTCTTGATCCTGCTTCTCGTAGGACTTGGCTATGTTGCCTATGCTCTCGGCCGGGACCTGACGAGCGCAGTTGCCGTTCCCTGGATCCTGCTCGGGATCGCGCTGCTAATTGCCCTTGGCTTCGAATTTGTAAACGGCTTCCATGACACCGCCAACGCGGTTGCCACCGTCATCTATACCCGCTCGATGCCGGCGGAACTGGCCGTCATCTGGTCCGGCTTCTTCAATTTCCTCGGCGTCCTG
Organism: Rhizobium tibeticum; assembly: GCF_900110205.1. Lineage (GTDB taxonomy): Bacteria > Pseudomonadota > Alphaproteobacteria > Rhizobiales > Rhizobiaceae > Rhizobium > Rhizobium tibeticum. The sequence goes on from NZ_FOCV01000001.1 coordinate 251,094, forward strand.
ATGTCGAGCGGCGCCGTCGCCTTCGGCATCCTGGCGCTTCTGCCGGTAGAATTGATCCTGCAGGTCGGCTCGGGATCGGGCCTTGCAATGGTCTTTGCGCTGCTTCTGGCAGCGATCGTCTGGAACCTCGGCACCTGGTATCTCGGCCTTCCCTCATCGAGCTCGCATACGCTCGTCGGCTCGATCACGATGGCCACGAACGGCTCGGGGCTTCAGTGGTCGACGGTGAGGAACATGATGATGGCCTGGATTCTGACGCTGCCAGCCTCGATCATGATCGCCTTTCTTCTATTTGTCGTCTTGCGCCAATTGGTCTGAGGCCGGCTAGGTAACTGTATTTCAAATCTTGCCACGAACGCATCGAGGGGAAACGTCCATGAACAACATATCCGACAACAACCAGTCCGATTGGCTCGAGGCCGAACTGGCCGACACCATCGACGAGGACTATGAGCTGGAGCTCTCGGAGCCGGCGCTCTCCGACGCGATCCGCAAAATCTACCGCAACGCGCACCCGGCATCGATTCCGCGGCTCGACTATTTTCGTGCGCTGCTGTCGCTGCAGGCAGAGCTGATCAAGCTTCAGGATTGGGTGGTCTACAACAAGGAGAAGGTCGTCGTGATCTTCGAGGGCCGCGATTCCGCGGGAAAGGGCGGCGTGATCAAACGCATCACGCAGCGCCTCAATCCGCGCGTCGTTCGCGCCGTCGCATTGCCCGCCCCTTCTGACCGCGAGAAGACGCAGTGGTACTTCCAGCGCTACGTGCCGCATTTGCCTGCCGGCGGCGAAATCGTTCTCTTCGACCGCTCCTGGTACAATCGCTCCGGCGTCGAGCGGGTCATGGGTTTTGCGACCGAGGATCAGGTCGACCAATTCTTCAACGACGTGCCGGAGTTTGAGCGCATGCTCGTCCGCTCGGGCATCAGGCTCGTTAAATACTGGTTCTCCATTACCGACGAAGAACAGCAGATGCGCTTCCTTGTGCGCATCCACGACCCGCTGAAGCAGTGGAAGCTCTCGCCGATGGACCTGCAATCGCGCGTCCGCTGGGAAGGCTATACGAAGGCAAAGGAAGAGACCTTCGCGCGCACCAATATTCCCGAAGCGCCTTGGCATATCGTCGAAGGCAACGACAAGAAGCGGGCGCGGTTGAACTGCATCGATCACCTGCTGCGGCAGATCCCCTATGGCGATGTTCCGCACGAGGAAATCACGCTGCCGGACCGCGTCTTCAATCCCGACTACGAGCGCAAGGTATTGCCGCCGCAGCTTTATGTTCCATCGAAGTATTGATCGATAAACGCTTCCTGGCGGACGGCCCATGCGTCCGTCCGTCAGTCCCGAGCGCGGTCATCGAAGCGGCGTCCACCCCCGGGCTTTTCCAGCGCTTCAGCTCCTCCAGGAAGACCTGCAGCTTCGACGGAAGAAACCGTCGGGTGGGAGAGACTAGGTGAAAACCGTCGGCGGCGACCATTCCGGAAGGACGCGGACGAGATCGCCGCTGGCAATCTGATCCTCGCAACAATTTGAAGGCAGCAGCCTGATCCCGTGTCCGCTGCAGGCAAAGACGGGCATCTCCAGCGTCGACGAAATCGTCGATGCGGTACTGTTTCTGACGAAGGTTCCGCGCATGACAGGGGAGGTGCTGACCGTCGACGGCGGCGCACATTTGGGCAAATGGCAACGCCTGGCAAAGCGTCCACCGCTGGCGCAGTAACGGCGGCTGAAAGATCTCGGAATTACGCTACCTCCGGCGCTAACGCCCTTGGCAATTACGTGGAAAGCGTGAAGATCGGCAATCTCCTCTATCTGAGCGCAATGTTGCCCGTCGTCGGTCACGGCCGCAAGTCATCGGTCGCGTCGGCGCGCGCTATCGGCGAAGGATGGACGAAAGGCGGCCGAAACTGCCGCCCTGAGCGCTCTTACGGCGATCCGGGCGCATCTCGGATCGCTCGACAAAGTGACTGCGGTGGCAACGCTTGGCTCTACATTGGGACGCGAGGCGATTTCCGCGACCTCCGACCCTCGCCAAGGTCTTCGGGGTCGGACATGCTTTCGGGCCGAGTGGTCATTGGCCTCGTCAGCATTCCGCTCGGCCTGCCTGTCGAGATCAAGTTGGTCGTCCCGGTCGCGCGAACGAACGCGATGAGCTTCGCATTGGGAATGCACATATTTACGAGAGGGAGAAGAATGGTACGGTTGGGGGGTCTCGAACCTCCGACCTCAGGTGCCACAAACCTGCGCTCTAACCAACTGAGCTACAACCGCACAAATCGCGTCCGACGCGACGGGGGTCACATACGAGGACTTGCAAATTAATTCAAGCCCTATCTCTCCCCAATATACAAAAAGGCCGGACAAATGGTCCAGCCCCTTCGTGTATCGTGTCGAAAAATCAGGCCGTCTTGAAGGAGGCCATGACCTTTTCAGCTGCTTCCTTGGAAGGCTTCGCGAGCTTTTCGGCAACCTGCTTGGAGGTTTCCTGCATGGTCTTGGCCTGCTCGATCGTCAGCTCGACCTGCTTGCGCAAGAAGGTGGTCTGCAGCTCGACGAGTTCGGCGACCGACTTGACTGCAAGCAGCGCTTCCATATGCGTAAGCGAGTTTTCAGCGTTCGTGCGCAGAGCGTCGATCGCCTTGTGGCCGATCTCAATGGCGCCTGCCTGGGCGGTCTGAACAGTCGCTTCGAGCGTCTTGCTCGCTTCTTCGCCAGCGGTCTTCATCTTCGTGTAGGCTTCACGCGACTGCTGCGCGCCCTTTTCTGCGAAATCGCGGAAGGATTCAGTGAACTTGGAAGGGTCAAGAGACGACATTGAAAAAACGTCGTCCATCTTTATGCTAGCCATTGGTTTGCGCTCCTTTTGCCTCGGCATGCGTGATTGCCTCGTAGGTTAGATGTTTATTATATAGCGCAGATTTTTGTGCATTGCAACATGTTTGTGCGACGCACAACGCGTTAACCTTTCCAGCCGAAAACCGGGCGCTGTTCTGGACCCAATTCCGGCCTATCGTTATTAATAGACTATTAATTTCACAATGACCGAAGCTGAAGGTTCGATCATGCCCACAGTCCAATATCCGTTCATCGACATCGCCGTGCATCCACGCGTGCGGGAACGTTTTTCGCGTGGCGAAGCTATGGTCCTGCTGTCGGCAGATCTCGGCCGCGCGCTCTGGGCAAACGGCGCCGGCGCCGAACTCTTCGGGCAATCGGCAGTCTACGACCTGCTTGACCAAGGCATAGACGGGGCCGACATCACCTTTCGCCAGCTCGAGGCGACGGCACGGCAGCTTGCAGATGTCGGCGACAGCCGCAACTTCGTGATCCGTATTGCCAGGGGCTTCCAGCGCGTTGCCGCACAGGCGACAGTCGAACTGATCCGCCTTTCCTCGGGCGAGCGAGCTGTTCTTCTGTCCCTGCCGATTGCGACCCGCACCCTCTCGATCAAAGCCTCCGCACAACAGATGCTCAAGGGACTGGACGACCCCGATACGCATATGGCCGTGATTGGCGCTAACGGCGAGATCATCGCCGCCTCGCCCGGCTTTGCCGCGCTCGGCGTCACGCAGCAGACCGCCAAGGCCATGACGACGCTCGCCAGCGATCATGCCGACCGATTGGTGAAACGACCCGTCGCCACCGGCAAAGGCTACCTTCCGGCGGCCGTCGGACGACTCAGTGACGAGCCGGTGCTCAATCTGCTTTTCGCCGTTGAAACCGTCATCGGGCATCTCGACCCGATCGACGCGCCGGCGCCCACAGACGACTTATCCACAGCCGCCGTTAACCATAACGAGGCGCCACACGCCGCAAGCTTCGTCGACGCGATCGATGCCATTGCCGGCATCGAAGACATGGAAGAGCCTCCCGAAAAGGACATCCATGAGAGCGACGCAGCCGAAGCGATGACCACGGAAGCTGTCGCAATCGCCGAAGCAGCGATGGACGCTGAGCCAGCACCTGAGGAGGTCAGCCGGGAAGACGAACCGCTGCCGGCGGTGGCGACGGACGACGCAGTCGAACAGTCCTCCCTAGAACACACGGAGGCACATGCAATCGAGACCACGACGGACGGCCTGAGGGATGAACCCGCTGTGACCGCCCTAGACGATGAAGCAGTGGCCGCCGCAGTCCAAGATAGTCCGGCGGAGGCACCAGTTGCCGGAAACGTCGCGGCAGCCGATCAGGATGCCGTCGTCGCGCTTGACACAGAGCAGTCGGAGCCCGAAACGGTCGCCAAGGCGGGCGTCTTCGTTTTCAATCCGAACAGTCGCGCAACCCGTTTCGTCTGGAAGATCGACGCGGCAGGACGGTTCAGCGAAGTGTCGAATGAATTTGCCGAGGCGGTGGGGCCGCATGCGGCTGACATCATCGGCACTCCGTTCAGCGATATTTCGGCGCTCTTCAACCTCGATCCGGAAGGCAAGATCAGCGAAGCCCTGGCGCGCCGCGACACCTGGTCGGGCAAGACGATCAACTGGCCGATCGAAGGAACCAGCCTGGCTGTGCCGGTCGACCTCGCGGCTCTACCCACTTACACCCGAAGCCGGGAATTCGACGGCTTTCGCGGCTTCGGCGTCGTGCGCCTGTCCGATGCCGCCGAAGATCCCTTGGCGCTCGGACTGACACTTGGCGCGCACGGCATCATCAATGACGTGGCAGCACTTGATCAGCCGGTCGAAGCCTCCGAAGACACCGCGTTGTCGGCGCTCGCCGATGAAGTGGCGACCAGCGACCCGACAATGTCGGAGACAGTCGCCCCCGCTTCCGAGCCGCCTACAGAAGTGGCCGCAACCGCCGAAACTGACATCGAGACGACGACCGAGCCGACAAAGCCACAACCACCTGCAGAGCCTCCGGCCCTGCGGATCGTCGAAAATCCAAGCCGCCGCCTGACCGACAAGATCGTGCAACTCCACGGCGCCGGACCGCAGCTCACCTCCGCCGAGCAGGCAAATTTCCGCGAGATCGCCAAGCGTCTCGAAGCCTTTGGCGTCCGCGAGCCGGAACCGCGCGACGACGAGCCTGCGGTGAGCGAGACTGAAGACCGCGACCTCCCGGCAATGGAGATGCCGACGGTCGGCACGCACGATGATGATTCACCCGCGTTCCAAGACGACATCATCGACGCCTCGTCCGAAGTAGAACAAACCGACGAGGCACAGGGTGTAGCTGACGAACCTGAGACGATCGATGCGACCTCCGCCTCCGACGACGGTGTGACCGAAGGGCTGGAAGAAACCGTCAGCCAAATGGACATGCTGGCGAGCTTCATCCCGCCGCGCGCCAAAATGGCCACCGGGTTATCCGCCGCCACGATCGACCAGTTGCCCGTCGCCGTCCTCGTGCATGCGGGCGACCAGTTGATCCACGCCAACCCGGAATTCATGCGACTGACTGGCTACAAGACGCTGGAGGAACTGAGCGAGGTCGGCGGTATCGATGCACTGCTGCAGCGCTCCGAGCTCGAAGGAAGTGCCAGCCGTGCCGGCTCGATGATGCTGGTAACGGTCGATGATAGTCTCGTTCCGGTTACGGCGCGGCTGCAGTCCATTCGCTGGGAGGAAAGCAGTGCCTTGATGCTCGCGCTGATGCCGGCAGCAATCGACGCGGCGGTTCCCGCGCGTCCCGCACCGCCCGCAGAGCCCCGCTCCTTCGACAGGATGCTGGAGAAGGTCGCCAAGCTGCAGGTGGAAGTCGAAGAACTGCGTTCGATCCTGGAGACGGCAACCGACGGGGTCGTGACAATTGGCGCCGAAGGCGACATCCGCTCGATGAATCGCTCGGCGAGCGCGCTGTTCAACTACGACGAAGAAGAAACCCGCGGGAAGCCGTTCGTCATGCTCTTTGCGCATGAGAGCCAGAAGGCTGTGCTTGATTACCTCGGCGGTCTGTCAGATCACGGTGTCGCAAGCGTGCTCAACGATGGCCGGGAAGTCATCGGCCGCGAGGCCGGCGGCGGTTTCGTGCCGCTCTTCATGACGATGGGACGTCTCACCTCCTCCAGCGGCTATTGCGCGGTCATTCGCGACATCACCCAGTGGAAACGCACGGAGGACGAACTGCGCAGCGCCAAGAGCGCAGCCGAGACCGCCAACGAACACAAGACCGATTTCCTCGCGCGGGTCAGCCACGAAATCCGCACGCCGCTGAATGCGATCATCGGCTTCTCCGACATGATGGCAACCGAGCGTTTCGGTCCGATCGGGCATCCGCGCTATGTCGAATATGCCAACGACATCGGTCGGTCCGGACGCCATGTTCTCGATATCGTCAACGATCTGCTCGACATCTCGAAGATCGAGGCCGGTGAAATGGACCTGGATTTCAGTGCCATTGATCTCAACGAGGCGGTTTCCGAGGCGGTTTCGCTGCTCCAGCCGCAGGCCAACAGCCAGCGCGTAATCATCCGCACCGCCCTCTCCCAAGCCGTGCCTGATGTCGTTGCCGACCTTCGTTCGATCAAGCAGATCGCGCTCAACATCCTCTCCAACTCTATACGCTTCACGCCGGCGGGTGGGCAAATTGTCGTTTCCACCTCCTACGAGGCAAACGGCAGCGTCGTACTGCGACTGCGCGATACCGGCGTCGGCATGACCCGGAGCGAACTCGACCAGGCCATGAAGCCGTTCCGTCAGGTTTCGGCACAGTCGCGCCACCGTGGCGACGGCACGGGGCTCGGCCTGCCGCTGACCAAGGCGATGGTCGACGCTAACCGGGCAATCTTCGCGATCAGCTCCGCACCCAATGAAGGCACGCTGGTCGAGATCGCCTTCCCGTCTCAGCGGGTCCTGGCAGGCTGAATCGGGATTGGGGGAAGCCTCTGGGCTTCACCCCTCCCACACCACCCGGCATGCGCGTCCGCACCGGGCGGTTCGAGGAGTTGAGGTTTGCCTGCATTCGGTTTGTCCTGTCGCGGGCGGTGGGACTTGCACCCACAAGAGTGCGCCCATGCAGGGCGCACACAAAAAAAGGCAGCCCAAAGGCTGCCTGAGAGTTCGGGTGCTGTTCAACAAGGGCTTAGGCAATCTAACATCATGTTTTGGGAGCCACAGGCTCCGGCTGCCTCGTTCATATGCAGCCCCAAGTTAGATTTACTTCTGACCAACGTTTATTAACGAAAGGTTGCCGCAGCCTTCAATCTCTCAAAGGTGAAAGCTTGTAATCGGCCGGCGCGGTCCGTCGGTCACACGCGCAATTCCGCAAGCCCCGCAAAGAGTTCCAGCGCCTCCGGATTGGCGAGGGCCTCCTTGTTCTTCACCGCCCGGCCGTGGACGATCTCGCGAACCGCAAGCTCGACGATCTTTCCGGACTTGGTGCGGGGAATATCGCTGACGGCGATGATCTTTGCGGGAACGTGACGTGGCGAGGCGCCGGTGCGAATCCGGTTCTTGATCGCCTTCACCAACTCGTCGGTAAGGGCTGCGCCGGGCGCCAGACGCACGAAGAGAATCACGCGGACATCGTCATCCCATTCCTGGCCGATGCAGAGCGCCTCCGCGACCTCGCCCATCTGTTCGACCTGGTTGTAGATCTCCGCGGTTCCAATGCGGACGCCGCCAGGATTGAGCGTGGCGTCGGACCGTCCATGGATGACGATGCCGCCGTGCTCGGTCCATTCGGCGAAGTCGCCGTGGCACCACACATTGTCGAAACGCTCGAAGTAAGCCGCCTTGTACTTCGCGCCGTCGGGATCGTTCCAGAACATCACAGGCATCGACGGAAAGGCCTTTGTACAGACGAGCTCGCCTTTCTCCTGGCGCACCGGCCGGCCCTCGTCGTCCCACACATCCATTGCCAGGCCGAGGCCCGCCCCTTGGATTTCGCCACGCCAGACCGGCTGTAAGGGATTGCCGAGAACGAAGCAGGAGACAATGTCGGTGCCACCCGAAATGGAGGCGAGCTGCACGTCTTGCTTGATGCCTTCGTAGACAAAGGTGAAGCCCTCAGGCGAGAGCGGCGAGCCTGTGGACGTCATCAGCCGAAGACTGGATAGGTCGTGGCTCGTGCGCGGTGTCAGCCCGCTCTTGCGAACCGCGTCGATATATTTCGCCGACGTGCCGAAGACGGCAAACTTCTCGGCTGCCGCAAAATCGAAGAGGACGTTGCCGTCTGGCGCGAAAGGTGAACCGTCGAACAGGCAAAGCGTGGCGCCCGCAGCCAAACCGCTCACCAACCAATTCCACATCATCCAGCCACATGTGGTGAAATAGAAAAGCTTCTCCCCAGGCTGAATTCCGCAATGCAGCCGGTGTTCCTTGAGATGCTGCAACAATGTGCCGCCGGCGGAATGAACGATACACTTCGGAACGCCGGTCGTTCCCGACGAGAAGAGAATATAGAGAGGGTGCGAGAATGGCAGGCGTACAAACTCGACAGAACGCGGTTCGAACGGCGCGGTGAAGTCTTCCAGTGTCTTCGCGCCGGGCGTCTCGTTGACGACGGCAGAGGCATCGCCGGCATAGCGAACGACGAGGCATGGGGCGCCAAGTTGCTTTGTCACAGTCGCCACCTTGGCCTTCACGTCCTGCAGCTTGCCGCCATACCAATAAGCGTCGCAGGTGATGAAGAGCTTCGGCTCGATCTGACCAAACCGATCAAGTACACCCTGCTCCCCGAAGTCTGGCGAACAGGACGACCAGATTGCGCCGATCGAAGCGGCCGCAAGCATGCAGGCCACCGTTTCCGGCATGTTCGGCATCATCGCCGCAATCCGATCTCCAGAACCTATACCCATTGCCTTGAATGCTTGCTGTAGCCTGGAAACCAGACTACGGAGCCTGTCCCAGCTCCAGCGATCGGCAACCTTGTCCTCCCCCCGAAAGATCAGTGCATCGCCTACACCTTCTCCGGAAAGCAGGTTCTCGGCAAAATTCAGGGTCGCGTCGGGGAAGAAGCGTGCATCGAGCATGGCATCGCCGTTGAGGAGCGCAGAAGTTCCGCGCTCGCCCTTGACGCCGCAGAATTCCCAGACTGATGTCCAGAAGCGCTGCCTGTCAGCGACCGAAAAGGCGTGCAAATCGTCATAGCCTGCCAGTGAGAGCCCAAAGTCGCGATTGCACTTCTGCATGAAGGCATACATCGGACTTGCCTCGATCGATGCTCGCGAGGGCACCCAAAGTGGCTTATCGTCGCGCATTCGACACTCCTCCTGTTCGTTCGCCTATATACCATGCAATATCAGCTTATAAAGGGAGTGACGAGCACAGCCAGCGGCGTGCATTTGCAAGCTGGCGGCATTTGATATATCCGGCCTTTCAGAGCACTAGGGCAGTGGCCGAAGAGACTGGCGGATTGTATGGGGACGTCACGACAACCGCGATGGCGGAGAAAAATCAGGCCTGTGACCCGCTGGCTGCCGAGCTTTGCGAGGCTGGCCACGGTCACCCTGCTTGTCGTGCTGTCGATCTTCGTGGCACTTCGTGTCGCCGCCCCCTACCTGATTTCCACCGGCCTCGTTCGCTCTGGCATTGAGGATGCGCTCTCCAATTGGGCCGGCTATCGTGCGGAGATCGCCGGCAAACCGGTGATAGAATTCTGGCCGACGCCTCGCATCACCCTCAGCAAGATTTCGGTTCATCAGCAAGGCAACGGCAACAAGCTCCTGGGAACGATTGAAAGCCTATCTGCTGAGTTCAGCCTAATTGATGCGATCAGGGGGCGTGCGAGCTTCCACGAGTTCCACCTTCTCCGCCCCAACTTGCAGCTTACCCGCGAAAGCAGCGGCGTGATCGACTGGACCAATGAGGGGCTTCTGGCGCGGGCGATTGCAGGCGCACGCGAAGAAGGTGGGAGAGAGGTCCTCGACAAAAAACTGGATGCCAGCGTCGGCGCCATTACCGTTGAGGACGGGACGGTCGATGTCGCCGATGTCGCAAGCGGCCGGACCTACCGTTTCGACGGCGTGACCGCCGACGTGAGCTGGCGCAAACTATCGAGTCCGATCACTGCCGTGCTGATCGCACGGACGAGCGGACAGGACCTCAAACTCGATTTCTCGTCCCCCAGCCCGCTGCTCATCTTCGGCGGCAACAAGGCCGAAATGAGCGCATCGCTGACCTCGAGCCTGCTCACGGCACGGTTCCAGGGATTGGCGAACATTTCGCACTTCTTCGACCTTGCCGGCAACATGTCCCTCAGCATCGGCGATGTTCCTGCTCTTCTGACATGGGCCGACCGTTCACTGCCCGGTCTCGCGACCCTAAAGACCTTCGCGATTGAGACCGATGTCGCTTCGGTTCCGAACGGATTTCGCTTCGACAATGTCAGCATGAGCATGAACGGATCGAATGCGAGGGGTGTGATGGACGTGGCCTTTCCGCCAGGCAAACGCGCCAAGCTTGGCGGCACGCTGGCTTTCGACCAGATGAACTTCAGATCGCTGTTCGATGCGTTCATACTTCGCCTGGCGGCCGGAGAAGCAAACGGGCCACCAGATGGCGGTGCGCTGCAGAAGCTGGATCTCGACCTCCGACTTTCCGCGAAACAGGCGCTGATCGAGCCTTTCACGCTTTCGGATGTCGGCGCGAGCATCATCGTTTCCAGCAACGAGGCGAAGTTCGACATCGGCGACAGCCAGTTTGAAGGTGGCGCGCTGTCCGCTCATCTAGAGGCGATGCGCGGGGATTTCGACGGCGGCGGCAAGCTGCAACTGTCGATCCGCGGCGCCGACTTTGCCGGCTTGATCGAGCGGCTTCAGCTAAAGGGACCACTTCCCCTTGCCACCGGCTCTCTCGACATGTCGCTCAAGACAACAATGCCGCTCTGGAAGGCCGGCGCGGGCGACGTGACCGGCAGGATCGCCTTCCGCGCGCGCTCGGGCTCGCTTCCGGGCTTCGATGCGGAGGCCGTACGCGAAGAGGCCGCGCGCGCCGACTTCTTCCCTTTGAATGCGGTATCCCACCGAGCCTTCGCCTTCGACAAGTTCGACATCGCCGCCGATCTCGCGGATGGCGCGGCGACAATCCACGGCGGACGGATCGAGGGACCGCAGCAGACGTTAATCCTTTCCGGCGTCATCCCGTACCAATCGAACGGATTGGCATTGTCGGGAACGATCGAAGCGACGGACCCGACGGCGTCAACGAGCTTCCCGCCTCTGCCGTTCTTCGTTGGCGGCGCCTGGCCCGAGCCGGTCATCTCGCCGGCTCCCGTCACGCAGCAGGGATCGACTAAGTAATCACGGCGCGTTTGCCGCTGCACGCTCATCGCGCTCGCGCTGCAGTTCGCGGCGTTTCGTGATCAAAGAGGCGCAAATGACGCCGATCGCCACGATCCCGATCAGAATGGTGCAGACTGCGTTGATTTCGGGCGTTACCCCGAGGCGGACCTGGCTGTAGATCTTCATCGGCAGCGTCGTCGCTCCGGGACCGGAGGTGAAGCTCGCGATGACGAGGTCATCCAGCGACAATGTGAAGGCGAGAATCCAACCGGAGAGCACCGCAGGCGCAATGATCGGCAGCGTCACTTCGAAGAAGGTCCTCACCGGCGGTGCGCCGAGATCCTGTGCCGCTTCCTCGATCGAACTGTCGAAGCTCAGCAGTCGCGACTGCACGACGACGGCAACGAAGCACATGGTCAGTGTCGTATGCGCCAGTGTGATCGTCCAGAAGCCGCGGTCGAGGCCGATCGCCACGAACAGCAGCAGAAGCGACAGGCCGGTGATCACTTCAGGCATGACCAGCGGCGCGTAGACCATGCCGGAAAACAACATCCGCCCGCGGAAGCGCGTGTAGCGCACCAGCGTGATTGCAGCGAGCGTTCCAAGGATCGTCGCCGCGGTGGCCGAGAGTATGCCGACGCGAACAGTTACCCAGGCGGCATCGAGCAAAGCCTGATTGTGCAGGAGCGAGGCGTACCATTTGGTCGAAAAGCCGCCCCAGACAGTCACGAGCTTCGACTCGTTGAAGGAAAACACGACCAGAAGAACGATCGGCAGATAGAGAAACGCGAAGCCGAGCGCGACGGAGGCGACGTTGAAGCGGGTCCATCTCAACATGTCTATCTCCCTTGCTCGTCGGCCTTGGCCTGCGCGTTCTGGAAGAACACGATCGGGATCACCAGGATCAACAGCAGGATCGTCGCCACCGCCGAGGACACCGGCCAATCGCGGTTGGCGTTGAACTCGTTCCACAGCGTCTTGCCGATCATCAGCGTCTGCGATCCGCCAAGCAGGTCGGGGATAACGAATTCGCCGACCGCCGGGATAAACACCAGCATGCAGCCGGCCACGACGCCGGGCAGCGACAGCGGGAAGGTGACGCGCCAGAACGCGGTGATCGGCGTGCAACCGAGATCCTGCGCGGCTTCGATCAGGGTGCCGTCCATCTTCTCCAGCGAGGAATAGAGCGGCAGGATCATGAACGGCAGATAGGAATAGACGATGCCGATATAGACCGCGACATTCGTGTTCAGGATGATCAACGGGCTGTCGATGACATGCAGCGACAGCAGCAGCTGATTGAACAACCCCTCCGGCTTCAGGATTGCGATCCAGGCGTAGACACGGATCAGGAAACTCGTCCAGAACGGCAGGATGACGAGCATCAGCAGTGTCGGGCGGATGGTGCGTGGAGCCTGGGCCATGCCATAGGCGATCGGATAGGCAATGAGCAGCGTAAGAAAGGTCGATATGCCGGCGATCACCAGACTCGATATGTAGGCGTTCATATAGAGCGGATCATCGATCAGATAGCTGTAGTTCTCGAAGGAGAAGGTGCTCACCTTCTCCCAGAATCCGACCCAGCCGTCGCCAAGGGAAAACACCGGCTCGTACGGCGGCATGGCGATTGCCGTGGTCGACAGCGAGATGCGGAAGACGATGAAGAACGGCGCCAGGAAGAACAGCAGCAGCCAGACATAGGGAATGATTATGACCAGGCGATTGTAGAAGGCGGAACCGAGCTTGCCCATTTTCAATCCTTGAGGAGGACGCCGGCATCCTCTGCGAAAGTGATCCAGACTTCCTGGTCGTAGACGAACGGGTCGTCGACGGCGCGCTGGGCATTCAGGAGCGAGGCTTTCACCACCTTGCCGTTCTTCAACTTCACGTGGAAGATCGTCATATCGCCGAGATAGGCGATGTCCCATAGCTCCCCAGACGCCGCGTTCACCTTCGGATTGGCTGGCGGCTTGCGTGAGACTCTCAGCTTTTCCGGGCGGATCGCAAAACCGACCGACGAGCCCATGGCCGGCTTTTCGGGGGTGATGACGCTGATCGAGAAATCCTCGTCGACGGCGATCTCGACGGTGCTGTCGTTCGCGCTGGCGACCTTGCCGTCGAAGATGTTGACGTCGCCGATGAAGTCCGCGACGAAGCGGGAATTCGGCGCCTCGTAAATCTCGGCCGGCGTCGCGACCTGGATCACCTTTCCGTGGCTCATGACCGCAATGCGATCGGCCATGGTCATCGCCTCTTCCTGGTCGTGTGTCACAACGACAAAGGTCAGGCCGAGGTTTTGCTGCAGATCCATGAGCTCGAATTGCGTTTCTTCGCGCAGCTTCTTGTCGAGCGCGCCGAGCGGTTCGTCGAGCAGCAGCACCTTCGGCCGCTTGGCGAGCGACCGCGCCAGGGCAACGCGTTGGCGCTGGCCGCCGGATAGCTGGTTCGGCTTGCGCGCAGCGAATTTCTCCAGCTTCACCATCTTGAGCATCTGCAGGACGCGCTCGGCGATCTCCTCCTTCGCCATGCCATCCTGGCGCAGACCGAAGGCGATATTCTTCTCCACCGTCATGTGCGGAAAAAGCGCATAGGATTGGAACATCATGTTGACGGGTCGTTTGTACGGCGGCGTTCCGGCGAGGTCGGTGCCGTCGAGGACGATTTCGCCCGAGGTCAGCTGTTCGAAGCCTGCAAGCATGCGCAGCAGGGTCGATTTTCCGCATCCCGAGGCCCCCAGCAGGGCAAAGAATTCGCGATGATAGATGTTCAGCGAGAGGTCGTCGACCGCCGTGAAATCGCCGAACCGCTTCGTGACGTTGTTGAACGAGATGAAGGGCTTCGACACAGGGTCTGCCCACGGTGCAAAGGAGCGGCGGATATTGCCGAGTGACTTCATAGTGTGCCCCGAAGTATATTTTGGAAGCCGACGTTCCCCTGCGATCGGCGCAAGAAAAGGCCCGGACGTTGCCGACCGGGCCTGAATTTCACTACTGGCCGGTGACGACTTTCGTCCAGATCCGGGTCGCGGTGCGTTGCGTTTTCGGATCCCATGGCGTGACGCTATAGAGCTTCTTCATCACGTCCTCGCTCGGATAGACCGACGGGTCTTCGAAGACTGCCTTGTCGATGAACTGCTGCGACGCCTTGTTGCCGTTGGCATAGTAGACGTAGTTGCTGGCCTTAGCGATGACTTCCGGCTTCATCAAGTAGTTGAGGAATTCATGCGCCTCAGCAACATGCTTGGCATCAGCAGGGATCGCCATCATGTCGAACCACATCTGCGCGCCCTGTGACGGAATGGAATAGCCGATCTCCACGCCGTTCTTGGCTTCGGTCGCACGGTTGGCAGCCTGGAAGATGTCGCCGGAGTAACCGAACGCGATGCAGATGTCGCCGTTAGCCAAGGCGTTGATATATTCCGAGGAATGGAACTTGCGAACGAAGGGCCGTACCTTTTCCAGCAGTTCGCCGGCCTTTTGCAGATCGGCCGGCTTGCTCGAATTGGGGTCAAGTCCGATATAGGTCAAGGCCGACGGCATGACGTCCTTCGGTGCATCGAGGACATAGATGCCGCAATCCTTGAACTTTTCCGCGACCTTCGGATCGAAGATTGCTTCAAGGCCCGGTTCCTTTGCGTCTGGTCCAAGGATTTCGGCGAGCTTCTTCTTGTTGTAGCCTATCCCGTTGGTGCCCCACATGTAGTCCACCGCGTATTCGTTACCGGGGTCGTACATGGCGGTGCGCTGCTGGATCATATCCCACATATTGGAGAGGTTCGGCAGCTTGGATTTGTCGAGTTTCTGGAAAACGCCGGCCTGGATCTGGCGCTGCAGGAAATCGCCGCTCGGCACGACCACATCGTAGCCGGTGCCGCCGGCAAGCAGCTTGGTTTCAACCGTCTCGTTGGAATCGAAGGTGTCGTAGATGACCTTGATGCCGGTTTCCTGGGTGAAGTCCTCGAGGATGGAGCTGTCAATGTAATCCGACCAATTGTAGACGTTGACCACACGCTCCTGCGCAAGGGACGGCGCAGCGGCGAACGCGAATACAACGGCGCTTGCTGCAAGTCTTGCGATAGTTGCCCTCATGATATCTCCTGTCTTCTTCTTGTTCGGCGCCGCTTCTGCGGACGCCCTGCCCTCTGGTTTTGCAGGCAGACTAGAAAGGTTTTCGGGAGCCGACAAGCGCAAAAACCAGCAGTCTCAATCATTTCACAGTCATTGAAAATCGAAGCTGCTGAGGCCCGCAACCATCTCATCGAGGCCCAACGGCCGTGTGACGGGCGGCTCGGCGCGCGCAAGGCAACCGCGCCGTTCGCAAAGGCGGCAAGCAGGTCCGATCGCGACCGGCCGCTGAGCCGTTGCAACCTGGCCGTAGACCGATGCTTCGCCGGCAGCAGCTTCGCAGCCGATCAGCAGAGCGGTGCGCCTGACGCGCTCGCAAAACGCCACGTTCGGCCCCTCGAGCGTCCGGGAGACTGTGAGATAGCTGGCGCCATCGGGCATTTCGACCGTTTCGGCAAGAATCTGGCCCGGCTGCAGGAAGGCGGCATGAATGTTCAGCTTAGGACAGCTGCCGCCGAAACGCGAATGCGGGAACCCTTGAGCTCCGGCCCGCCGCAGCCTGTGACCGGCGGCATCAATTTCAATCATGAAGAACGGAATGCCAGATGCGCCGGGTCGCTGCAGCATGACCAGCCGGGTTGCCGCCTGCGCATAGGAAACGCCGAAGCGGGAGCGAAGGGTATCGACATCATATCGGCTGCCCTGGGCTGCAGCGAGAAAGGGCGCGTATGGCATGGCAAGCGCCAGCGCGCCATGACGACAGAGTTCGAAGCGCGCTATCCGCTTTGCCTCCGGCGTCGACAGCGCCAGGCCATCCAGTTCCGCCAGGATCGCATCACGCAAGGCGAGCGTTGCAACCTCGATGGCGATCTCATGCGCCTGATCGGCCGGCGACAGGCGTTCGGAAACGAAGAGCCGCATCGAGTGCCGATCGAAGCGGCGCCGCAGACCCGGCATGACGTGCACCGGAAGGACGCGCACGCTGATGCCGCGCTCCGCCCGCAGCCACTCCTTGAACGTGGTCGGGAGATCGCGCGTCTCGGCAAAGCGTGCCGAGAAGGCCTCGGCCGCATCTTCAAGCTCAGGGAAATACGCCGAGCGCCGCTCGAGGACATCGCGGACCTCGTCGGCCGGAAGCCGCGCACCGGCGAGCGGCATCTGGCCCGCGCCTGCTGTCAGCGACGTCAGATCCGACAAGCGGGCCGCCTGCTCGCGATAAGCGCGATAAAGTTTGATGATGCCGCTTGCCGCGTTGGGCGCAGCTTCTGCGACCTCCACGAGTTCCTGATCGCCGGGAAGTTCGCCGGCCAGGAGTGGATCCGCAAAAATCTCCCTGAGCTGATTGAGGCTGCCGCCGCTCTCGTCCCTCAGCTCCTCCAGATCAACCTTGTAGACCGACGACAGCTTCAGGAGCAGTTGCACCGTCAGCGGCCGCTGATTGCGCTCGATAAGATTGAGATAGGAAGGAGAGATGCCAAGCTCCTCGGCCATCGCAGACTGCGTCAGGCCGAGGCCGTTGCGAATGCGCCGGACCTTCGGTCCCGCAAAAATCTTGCGCTCCGCCATGTAACAATCCTTTACAAAACGCTGCGAACCGGAATTTACAATAATTTACAAATTTACAGAACAACCTTGTCAACCGTTTTGCATCGTAACTCGTTTCTCACCTCGTTTCTATAGATATCTCTGGTTTTCTTCCGTGTTTTGTAAATTCTGTCAATCATCCAAACTGATCCACAATCTGCAAGGAGCATGACATGACAGCATTTGACAAGCTGCACCGAGACGTTTCAACAGAGCGATTCAATGGCATCGAGCGGCCGTACTCGGTCGACGACGTGCGGCGGCTGCGTGGCTCCGTGGAATTGCGTTACACGCTTGCGGAAATGGGCGCCAAGCGGCTGTGGCAGCTTCTACATCAGGATGATTTCGTCAATGCGCTCGGCGCGCTCTCGGGCAATCAGGCGATGCAGATGGTCCGTGCCGGATTGAAGGCAATCTACCTCTCGGGCTGGCAGGTCGCCGCGGATAGCAATACCGCCTCGGCCATGTATCCGGATCAATCACTCTACCCGGCAAACGCCGGCCCTGAACTCGCCAAGCGAATCAACCGGACCCTGCAGCGCGCCGATCAGATCGAGACGTCCGAGCAGAACGGCCTGTCGGTCGAGACCTGGTTTGCGCCGATCGTCGCTGATGCGGAGGCAGGCTTTGGCGGCCCGTTGAACGCCTTCGAGATCATGAAGGCCTATATCGAAGCGGGTGTGGCCGGGGTTCACTTCGAGGACCAGCTGGCGTCGGAGAAGAAGTGCGGCCACCTCGGCGGCAAGGTCCTGATCCCGACTGCGGCACATATCCGCAATCTCGATGCGGCTCGTCTCGCCGCAGATGTGATGGGGGTCGCAACGCTCGTCATCGCCCGCACGGACGCCGAGGCCGCCAAGCTGCTGACATCTGATATCGACGAACGCGACCAACCCTTTGTCGATTATGATGCCGGCCGCACGGTCGAAAGCTTCTATCAGGTTCGCAACGGGCTCGAACCCTGCATCGCTCGCGCCGTCGCCTACGCGCCGCACTGCGACCTCATCTGGTGCGAAACCTCGAAGCCAGATCTGGAGCAAGCCCGCCGCTTTGCCGAAGGTGTGCACAAGGTGTATCCCGGCAAGCTGCTCGCCTACAATTGCTCGCCGTCGTTCAACTGGAAGAAGAACCTGGACGACGCGACGATCGCCAAATTCCAGCGCGAACTCGGTGCGATGGGCTACAAGTTCCAGTTCATCACGCTTGCCGGATTCCACCAGTTGAACTTCGGCATGTACGAGCTCGCCCGGGGCTACAAGGAGCGACAGATGGCGGCGTATTCCGAACTGCAGGAGGCCGAGTTCGCGGCCGAGATCAACGGCTACACCGCGACCAAGCATCAGCGCGAGGTCGGCACCGGTTACTTCGATGCCGTTTCGATGGCCATCACCGGCGGACGTTCGTCGACCACGGCGATGAAGGAATCCACCGAACACGCACAGTTCAAACCAGCGGCAGAATGATTGCACCAAGGAGGAGAATGCCATGCCTACGCTTGCACGCGTCAAGGAACGCGCTGAAGAACAGTCCACCTGCATGACGCCGGATCAGCAGACGACGATCCGCATGCTGGCCAACGACCTGCACCGGCTGAACCAGTCGGTCATGAAAGCGGTCGATGCCGGCGTATCGGTCGAGCTTGTCCGCTCGGCAAGACACCATGGCGGCGACGGGAACTGGGGAGACCTTTTGATCCCCGTCATCGTCGCCGGGCGCAACTGAGCGAGATCAGGCGGCGCTCTCAGCTTCGGCTGGAGCGCTTGCCCGCGAAGAGATCGACATAGCTCTTCAGCAATTTCGTCATGCGATCGGCAACGGTCCGGATTTCCGGCCGGTGCCGATCTTCGTTGTTCATGACGATCCACTGCCGGTGGCGCAATTCCGGCAGCTCGCCGCCGAGGCGCTGCAGTTCGGGATCGAGGTCGCCGACGAAGCACGGTAACACCGCCTTGCCGGCAGATGCCCTCACCAGCTCCGGCAGCGAGCGCGGCCGGTTCACGGTCGCAACGATCGAGCCGGCCGCGTTGCGATGCGGCCAGCGGAGATAGTTCGAGATCGCATCTTCTTCGGCGACCGCCACCCATCGATCCTCGGTCGAGTCGACATTGCGCCTGGTATAGACCGCATAGGCCACCTCGCCGAGCAGGCGGGCGGCAAGATTACCTTCCTCCGGTTCGAAGGCGCGGATACCGATGTCGCTTTCCCGGTAATTGAGATTGGCGCGCGCTTCGCCGATGGTCAACGAGATGGCGAAGGCATCACCGGGCTTGCGGATCGCAGCGAAATTCTCCGTCAGAAGCCACGCGACCCAAGTGCCGGCGGCAATCCTCACCGTTGCGCCGACACTTCCGGCCTGCCGCCAGCCGTCGACCTTGCGCGCCGCCGCCTCCATATCGTGCAGATAATCCAGAAGCACCTGGCCGTCGACCGTGAGGCTGTAGCCCGTCTGACTGCGGACAAAGAGAGCCTTGCCGATCTCATGTTCCAGATCGAGCATGCGACGGCCGATCGTAGCGGGGCTCAGCCCGCTCGACGCGCTGGCACCGGTCAGCCCACCAAACCGGGCGACCTGAAGAAAAAGCTGAAAAGAGTCCCACTGAGTGTTTTGCATTGACGAAAAACATAGTGGGATAATTCGCGTTTATAAAGCATATTTTGAGGAATAACTAAGGCGATGCCCAAGAGAGAAGGACATCGCCATGATTACCCTAATCGCCATCGCACAGATTGCAGATCTGCTGAACGACAGCCGCGACAAGTATACGCCAAGAGCCGAAAAGGAATTCTACGAGAGCGTCGGCAGCTCCCGCTTGGTCCGCTTTGCGACCCTCCTCACGGCTCCCAGGCTAAGCGCCAAAACGCTTCGCTCCCGAACAGCGAAGCCTTCATCCGCCCGCAGCGATCAGGCCGCGTGTCTCGCCCGGTCATAATCGGGAGTGGCTTCGAAGCGGAACTGCTGAACCAGCGCCATCAACGCATCGGCTTCGGTGGCGAGCTGGCGGCTCGCCTCGGTCGTTTCCTCGACCATCGCGGCGTTCTGCTGGGTCATTTGGTCCATCGCATTGACGGCTCCATTGACCTCCTGCAGAGCGGCCGATTGGTCCTGGCTTGCCGTCGCGATCGTTTCGACGTGACTGCTGATCGCGATGATGTCCTGGCTGATCGCGGCGAGCACCGAGCCGGTCTTCTGCACGAGGTTGGACCCGGTCAGGACCTCCCGCGTCGACTTCTCGATCAAGCTCTTGATTTCGCGCGCGGCGTCTGCGGAGCGCTGCGCAAGCTCGCGCACCTCCTGCGCAACGACGGCGAAGCCCTTGCCTGCCTCACCGGCGCGCGCCGCCTCGATACCGGCGTTCAACGCCAGAAGGTTTGTCTGAAACGCGATCTCATCGATGACTTCGATGATTTGTTCGATCTGCTTCGAGGCCTCCTCGATGCGGTCCATTGCCGCGACCGCGTCGCTGACCACGACGCCGGAGCTATCGGCGTTCTTCTTCGTCACGGATACGGCATCGTTCGCCTCGCGTGCACGCACCGCAGAGGATGTGACTGTTACGGTGATTTCCTCAACGGCGGCCGCCGTTTCTTCTAGATTGGCAGCCTGTGCTTCCGTGCGCTTCGAAAGCTCGTCGGCGGAAGCCAGCATGGCGCCGGAATTGTTCTGAATCGAAGCGGCGTTGTCACGAATGCGCGCCAGCGTTTCCTGCAGGCGAACGAGCGACGCATTGAAATCGACGCGAAGCTGCTCCAGACGACCGACAAACGGCGTCTGGATCGCCTGAGAGACGTCGCCCTGCGCCAGACGCCCCAAGCCGGCGGCGAGCTGATTGACGGCGAAGTCGATCTGACCGTCTAGCGCGCGCTTCTCGGCATCGTTGCGGGCACGCTCGTCATCGCTGAACTGCCGCTGTTCGGCAGCCTGCATTTCCAATGCCTGGCGGGTGCGAGCATTGTCGCGGAAGAGAGCCAGAGCGCGTCCGATCGCGCCGAACTCGTTCTGCTTCTCCACGCAGGGGATCGGCCCGTCGAGATTTCCGGCAGAGACCGTATGGATGGTAGCGGTTAGCGCTTCCAACGGCCTGACGGACGCCCGGATGGCGAAGTAAGCGACCACGCCGACGAGCAGCAATACCGCCGCGCCAGCGCCCGCCACCAGCGTCAGCAGCTGCTGCAGGCTATTGTAGTAGACCTCCATCGGGATGCCGATGAAGAGGATGCCAACGTTCGAACCGGCTGTATTCTTGACCGGGAAATAACTGGTCATGAATTTGCGACCGAACAGCTCGGCCGGGCCGTAGTAGGCGTGTCCCTTCGCCAATGCCGCCTGCGCCGGATGATCGGCCGCGAGCTTCGTGCCAACGGCACGGTCACCGTTTTCCTTCTTCACGTTCGTCGAAACGCGGACGTAGTCGCTGCCCTGGCGTTCAAATACGGTGGCAACCCCTGCAATCGACTGCGCGGTGCGATCGACCAGAACATGATCGCCAAGCGAGGGAAGCTTCTCTTCCGTTACGCCGGCGAGCGCGTTGTTGCTGACCTCGATCTTCACCGCCGGATCGCTGGCGCCGTAGAGGACGGCCATTGTCCGGCTGGCATCCTTGGCGTCGGACACGGCGCTCGTCATCACATAGGCGCTCAGATTGTAGTAGGTGACGCAGACGATCGCCGCGGTGCTGAAGACGAGTAGTACGAGCGTGATGGCAACGATCTGGCGAACGATGGAAGCCGAGAACAGGCGCAGCATAGATATCCCCCCGAGACATGAGCCTCGCAGGCTAATTCGAAAAATTTAAAGAAAATCTTCAAAATGTTGACAATCGTCAAGAATTTGAAATGGAGCCCCATGCCGGCCGTCGCCGGGCGCGGAACGCGAAAAATCAAAAAGACCCCGAACGATCCGGGGTCTTGCTCGGCGATAACTTTTGATCGTCTTATGCGGCGCGATAGATCGTGCCCTGCGTGTCACCGTCGATTTTGAACTGCTGGATCAGTCGCCGGAGCAGATCCGCTTCTGTTGCAAGCTCGCGGCTCGCGGCTGTCGTCTCTTCGACCATCGCGGCATTCTGCTGCGTCATCTGATCCATCTGGTTGACGGTCGCATTGACCTCCTGCAGCGCGCTCGATTGATCGTGGCTTGCACGCGCGATCGTCTCGACGTGCTGGCTGATCGTGACGATCTGGGCACTGATCTTTGCGAGCACCGTGCCGGTCTCCTGTACGAACTGCGAGCCGGAGCTGACCTCTGTCGTCGACTTGTTGATGAGGCCCTTGATCTCCTGTGCGGCGGCGGCGGAGCGCTGCGCAAGTTCGCGCACCTCCATGGCGACGACAGCAAAGCCCTTGCCGGCCTCACCGGCGCGCGCCGCTTCGATGCCGGCGTTCAATGCCAGCAGATTGGTTTGGAATGCGATCTCGTCGATGACGCCGATGATCTGCTCGATTTGGCGGGATGCATCTTCGATACGGCCCATCGCGTCGATGGCGTTGCTGACGACGACTGCCGAGTCGTCGGCGCTGCGCTTGGCTTGTCGAACGATCTGATCGGCGTCCTTGGCACGCTCTGCGGAGGAGCGGACCGTCACCGTGATCTGTTCAACCGCAGCGGCGGTCTCCTCAAGCGACGCAGCCTGCTGCTCGGTACGCTTGGAGAGATCTTCGGCGGACTGAGCCATCTGGTTGCCGTTACCCTGGATCATCTCGACGTTGTCGCGGATCTGGCTCATGGTTGCCTGGAGACGCATCATCGAACCGTTGAAGTCCTGGCGGAGCTGCTCGAGACGCCCGATGAACGGCGTATCGATCGTTGTCGAAATGTCACCCTGCGACATCCGCTCGAGACCGGAGGCAAGCGCGTTGACCGCAAACTCGATCTGGCGATCCATCTCCCGCTTCTCGGAATCGTTGCGATGGCGCTCATGCTCGGCCGCGGCGCGCTCTTCATCGCTCTGTTCCTCGATGCGGATCTTGGAGATTGCATTCTCCTTGAAGATGCCGAGCGCGCGAGCCATGTCGCCGATTTCATCATGGCGCTGATCGCCCGAGATGTTGGTATCGAGTGCGCCGTCGGCAATGCGGCGCATCGCGGCGGTGATCTGACCGATCGGACGCTGCAGCGTCAGAACCAGGGCGATACCACCGATGATCGAGACCAGAATGCCAAGGCCGGTCGTCAGTACCGAAATGCCGTTCGCCTGCGTGCGCTCGGCGCCCGCGCTCTGCTTCTGCAGTTCGGCAAAGGTCGTCAGCTGCCCCCAGACGGCATCGAGCTGCTGGCGGGCGGAAGCGTAGTCGGCAACGCGCTGGTTAATCGTATCGACGAGGCTCTGGGCATCCTTGTCCATCGAGGCAAGAGCCGGAGACATGGCCGCGACGATATCTTCCGCGAAGTTCATACCCTTCGCGCTGGCGAGCAGCGTGTTCAGGTTGGTGCCGAGCGTCGCAATCTCCTGATGCAGGCGGACGCGGTTTTCCTTGCCCGGCTTGGCAGCGAATTCACCCAAGACGAGCTGCAGTGAATAGATTGCGCTTTCCAAACGACGCGTATCCTCGAGAACTGAGTTCGTCTGGGCGATGCGGCTGTCAAGCGCCACGAACGTCGTGGTCGCCTCGCGCATCATCTGCGTTGCTGTCAACTGCGTATAGGTCGACATCTGACGGAAGCGGGAGACAAGCCGCCCGAGATTGGCGATCGCTTCATCGGTGCCGGCGTCGACGGCAGTTGCCTGCGCCTTCACGTCGCTGATCGTCTGCGACAGCGACTGCGTCATGCTCTTCTGGTTCTGCGGCACAGAAATTTCGATCAGCCGCTGTGCCTTCGTGATCGCAGCAATGGCGGCGGTGACGACCTTCAGCTTGTCGGCCGGCAACTGGGCCTTGTTGAAGTCGCTCATAACGGTAGCAAGTGTATCGCCACCCTTCAGCAGGCGATCGGCGGCGCGCAGCGTTGCCGTGGCGTTGCCTTCGTCCTTGCGGATGTTTTCTTCAAGCTGCTGCGCATCGTAGTTCACGTTGAAGCGGCTTGTGATCATCACCTTCTGCGCGTCGTCGATCGACTTGCGCAAAGCGAGCTCCTGCTCATGCAGGGTCCACAGCTTGCGAACGGTGTCGGCGATCCCCGAAGTGCCGTCTGTCGCGGCCACAAGGTTGTCGCGGCCGCCATTGTCACCGATCTGCTTGAGCGTGGCGTTCAGCGTGCTTTGCTGTGTCTTGATGTCCCCATAAAGCTTGTCACGTGCTTCCTGGCTGGTGATCTGCAGGAAGTCGTCCATGGAGCCGTAGAGATCCTTGAACCCGCTCAGCGACTGCAGGACGCTGTTGGAGATTTCCATACGCCCCTGCAACAAGCCGGAAGCATATAGGCCGGTCAGGCCGACGGCAGAGATGCTCACGACGAAGGGCAATACAAAGATCATGACCTTGGTCTTGATCTTGAAACGGGAAAGAATCCTATCAATCAACATGGCGGTTCCGGCCTTCCATACACCACTCCTCCCGCCGGCCGCCTGGCGGGGCGTCGACCGAGTGCATCGAGCTGCTTTATTGGAACTATTGGAATCCCGGACACGAGGTCCGGTCGGCATTCATTGCCAGCTCGCCTCACGCCAACGCGGAAGCGCCCAAAATTCATCGAGTGAGTTTTGCAGAGGATGTCTTAATTTTCGGATAAGCGAAAAGGACGGACAGCCGCGTTCAAATCGATTTATCCGCGAGATGGCCGGCGCGCAAATGCGCCTCATGCTGACCTATGGATTGTGAATGTCAGAACCAACGTGCGAGGAGGAGAGCGACGACGGCGGCCAGTGCACTGGCAGAGATGGCGAAATAGCGTACGGCGACGAGCTTGTTGTCGGGCTTGGCTTGAGCGATTGCAATGGCGCGGGCGCGTCGAGTGTTCTTGTTCATCTGCAGAACCTCACTTCATCTCTGACATAACAATCCAACAAAACGACTTGTTGGTAAAGCTCTATTTAGTAAGTGCTTTTCCATCCGTCATTGAGGCAGGATGGCGCACCCTCCTTAAGAACTCTTGAATCGAGCGGGTTGTTTCCTGCCTACAAAGATTCGCCGGCAACGAAGCCGGAAGCCCACGCCCACTGGAAATTATAGCCGCCGAGCCAGCCGGTCACATCGACGCATTCGCCGATGAAATAGAGCCCCGGGACGCCTTTCGCCGCCATGGTGCGGGAATCGAGTGCGGCCGTATCGACGCCGCCGAGCGTCACTTCGGCGGTCCGATAACCCTCCGAGCCCGACGGCTTGATCTTCCAGTTCTGCACGGCGTCGACCAGGCGCAGCAAGACCTTGTCGGAAAGATCGGCCATGTGACCCGCGATGCCTTCCCGCTCGGTCAGGTATTGCGCCAGCCGCTTCGGCAGAATCTCGGCCAGTGCGGTCTGCGCGGATTGCCTGCCATTCGCCTTTTTCGCGGCCTTCAGGTGTTCCAACAGATCGACATCAGGCTCGATGTCGACGGCAATGTCATCGCCCTCACGCCAATAGGAGGAGATCTGGAGGATCGCCGGGCCGCTGAGACCGCGGTGCGTGAAAAGCAGGGCTTCGCGGAATGCGGTCTTGCCGTGGCGGATTTCGGCAGGCGCGGAAATGCCCGACAGTTCGGAAAGGCTTTCGAGCGTGGCCTGATCCAGTGTGAGCGGTACGAGGCCGGGCCGCGTCTCCACCATGGGAAGGCCGAACTGCTCGGCGACGCGATAGGCTAAGCCGGTCGCTCCCATCTTCGGAATCGACTTGCCGCCGGTCGCCATGACCAGCGAGCGGCATTCGTAAGCGCCCTCCGACGTCGAGATGCGGAAGCCTTCGCCGCTCTTTTCAACGAAGCCGATATCCGTGCGCAGATGCAGGGCGGCACCTGCGGCTTGCATCTCGTCGAGCAGCATGCGGATGATGTCCTTGGCGCTGTCGTCGCAGAACAATTGACCAAGCGTCTTCTCGTGCCAGGCGATCCGGTGGCGATCGACCATGGCGATGAGATCCGACGGCGTAAACCGCGCCAGGGCCGATTTGCAGAAATGCGGGTTGGCGGAGAGGAAGCTCTTCGGAGCGGTGTTTATGTTGGTGAAGTTGCAGCGGCCGCCGCCGGAGATGCGGATCTTTTCGCCCGGCGATTTCGCATGGTCCAGAACAATGACCGTGCGGCCGCGCTGGGCGGCGCGAATGGCGCACATCATGCCGGCGGCGCCTGCGCCGATGACGATCACATCGCTGTTTCGCTGCAAAACCACTTCCCTTGTCGAAAGCCGTCTTCTTTTTCCATCAAGAGGCGAAAGTCAACGTGCCCTCCCCCTCGCCAATTGCCAAACTCCAGCTATGATGCCTTTACGATCAACCCAAACCGGTGTGTCATGTCCCCAAAAAAGACGACGCTGAAGCCTGCCAGAAACGTACCTGCCTCGAAGAAGACCCCCCCGGACCCCGGACACCTGCGTGGCGTGACAAACTGGAAGGAAGCAGCGCAGTTCTTGCGGGCGCGTGGCATCGAAGACATCGAATGCATCACCCCCGACCTTGCCGGCGTGCCGCGCGGCAAGATGATGCCGAGCTCGAAATTCACCTCGAACACCTCGCTTGCCCTGCCCTCGGCGATCTACCGTCATACCATCTCCGGCGAGTATCCGGATGAGACGGAAAGCTTCCGCTACGAGCCGCGCGACAGCGACCTGAAGCTGGTTCCGGATCTCTCGACGCTTTCGGTGGTTCCCTGGGAAACCGATCCGACGGCGCAGGTGATCTGCGACATCGTTAGTGCGGATGGTGAAGAGGTTCCCTACACGCCTCGCAATGTTCTTAAGCGCGTACTGAAGCTCTACGGCGACCGCGGCTGGAAGCCGATCGTCGCGCCTGAGATCGAGTTTTATCTCGTTGCCAAGAACGACGACCCGGACTATCCGCTGCATCCGCCGAAGGGCCGCTCCGGCCGCGCGATCCTCGGCGGTCAGGGCTATTCGATCGCCGGCATCAACGAGTTCGACGAACTGATCGACGACATCTACCACTTCTCGGAAAAGCAGGGCCTCGAGATCGATACGCTGATCCACGAGGAAGGACCGGCGCAGCTGGAAATCAATCTGCGCCACGGCAACCCTATAGAGCTTGCCGACCAGGTCTTCCTGTTCAAGCGCACGATCCGCGAAGCCGCGATGAAGCACGGCATCTACGCGACCTTCATGGCCAAGCCGATGCAGGGGCAGCCGGGTTCGGCCATGCACATCCACCAATCGGTCGTGAACCAGGAAACCGGCAAGAACATCTTCTCCAACCCCGACGGTTCTGCGTCGCGCGAATTTTTCCACTTCATCGGCGGCCTGCAGAAATACGTGCCGAGTTCCATGGTGATGCTGGCGCCTTACGTAAACTCCTATCGCCGGCTGACGCCCGATATGTCCGCGCCCGTCAACAATGCCTGGGGCTACGACAACCGGACGACGGCTTTCCGCGTGCCGGTATCTGATCCGCAGGCAAGGCGTGTCGAAAACCGCCTGCCGAGTTCGGACGCCAATCCTTATCTCGCGCTCGCCGCGTCGCTCGCCTCGGGCCTGCTCGGCATCATCAAGGGCATCGAGCCGACCGCGCCGACCGAGGATACGGCGAACGAAGGCTCGATCGATCTGCCGCGCGGCCTTCTGGAAGCGGTCGCGCTGATGGAAGACGAGGAAGCTTTCGAGGAGGTGTTCGGCAAGGAGTTCCTCGGCATCTATGCCGGCGTGAAGCGCGGAGAGTTCGAGACCTTCATGCAGGTGATCAGTCCCTGGGAGCGCGAATTCCTTCTGCTGAACGTGTAAGGAGGGCTGCGTCATGACATCGCAAGAGAGATGGCAGAGCCCGATTGCGCCCGGCATTTCGTGGTATCAAACGACGATCGGCGAGCGACCGACTTACCCCGAAATGGACGGCTCGAAGAGCTGTGACGTCGCCATCATCGGCGGCGGCTATACCGGGCTGCAGGCGGCCTACAACCTTGCCAGGTCTGGCGTCTCGGTCGTTCTCATCGAGGCGTGCCGGTTTGGCGACGGCGCTTCCGGGCGCAATGGCGGCCAGCTCGGCACCGGACAGCGCTGGTGGCCGGAAGAGCTTGAGGACAAGATCGGCTACGAGCGTTCGCGCGCGCTGTTCGATCTCGCCGAAGCCGCAAAACAACATCTCATGGATTTTGCCACCGACCATCAGATCGACATGGACTACATGCCGGGGCAGATGAACGTGGCGCACAAGGAGAGCTACAAGCCGGACTACTACGAAAATGCCGAGATCGCGGCTATGCGCTACAACTACCCGCATATGCGCTTCATGGACAAAGCCGAAACCCAGGAACGGCTTGGCTCGACGCGCTACTATTGCGGCGTTCGCGACACCGGCACGGGCCATATCCACCCACTGAAACTGCTGATCGGCCTTGCCCGCGTTGCGGCCAATGCCGGCGCGCAAGTTTTCGAGATGACGAGCGCGACAGCGATTCGTCAGAGCAGCGGCAAGGTGATGATCGAGACGCCGAGGGGCACGATCACCGCCGACAGGGCACTGATCGCCTGCGACGGCTACATCGGCAATCTCGAACCGGTGACGGCAAGCCACGTGATGCCCATTCGCTCCTTCATCGGCGCCACCGCTCCGCTCGACCGCTATCCGGAGGTGCTGTCGGGTGGCGAGGCCGTGGCCGACTCACGCTTCGTCGTGCGCTACTTCCGCAAGTCCAGGGACGGGCGGCTGCTCTTCGGCGGCCGGGAAGCCTATACGGCCGACAACCCGCGCGACATGACGCAGCACATCCGCCGACAGATTGCGGAGATCTACCCCGCGCTGCGGGATATCGAGATCACGCACGCCTGGGGGGGCTCGGTCGGCATCACTATGCCGCGGCAGCCCTTCGTGCGCGAGGTCATGCCTGGAGTGACGTCCATCGGCGGCTATTCCGGGCATGGCGTGATGCTGTCCAATTATTGCGGAAAGCTCTATGCTGAAACACTGCTTGGACGATCGGCGGATTTAGAGCTCTTCAAATCGCTGGATATTCCGGCATTTCCGGGAGGTGCGGCCATGCGTGCTCCGCTGCTTTTCCTGGCGCTCTCCTGGTTTGCGCTGCGCGACAAGTTTTAGTCAGATTGCGGATTTCATCGCGCGGCAATTCGAACTAAAACCTCTTTCCGAGAGATTCATTGCGTCGCACACTGGCTTTTTTAAATCGATTAGATTAAAGAGCCAATAACCCGTCTGATTGAGAGACATCCTCATGAGCAGCCAAATCATCCCCGTTGAACCCTTTGATTATGTCGTTTTCGGCGGCAGCGGCGACCTTGCGGAACGCAAGTTGCTGCCGGCCCTTTACCATCGTCAGATCGAGGGGCAATTCTCCGAGCCGACCCGTATCATCGGCGCTTCGCGCAGCCCGCTTACGAACGAGGAATACCGCAAGTTTGCCCAGGACGCCCTGAAGGAGCATCTCAAGAAGGGTGAGTACGACGAGGCCGAGGTCGCGAAATTCCTGCAGCGCCTGTACTATGTGCCTGTCGATGCGCGTTCGGACGCCGGCTGGGATCAACTGAAAAAGCTTCTGGATGAGGGCAAGGATCGCGTGCGTGCCTTCTACCTCGCCGTCGCGCCGGGCATCTTCAGCGACATCTCGCAGAAGATCCATGACCACAAGCTGATCACCAAGTCGACGCGCATTGTTGTCGAGAAGCCGATCGGCCGCGATCTCGCTTCCGCCCTGCAACTGAACGACACCATCGGCAAGGTCTTCAAGGAAGAACAGATCTTCCGTATCGACCACTACCTCGGCAAGGAAACGGTGCAGAACCTGATGGCGCTGCGCTTTGCCAACGCGCTCTACGAGCCGCTGTGGAACGCCAACCATATCGACCACGTGCAGATCACGGTTGCCGAGTCCGTCGGTCTCGAGGGACGCGCTGGCTACTACGACACAGCAGGCGCACTGCGCGACATGGTGCAGAACCACATCATGCAGCTCGTCTGCCTCGTCGCGATGGAAGTTCCTTCCTCGATGGACTCCGAAGCCGTCCGCGACGAGAAGCTGAAGGTGCTGCGCGCATTGAAGCCGATCAACGCATCGAACGTCGAGACCAGCACCGTTCGCGGCCAGTATCGCGCAGGCGCTTCCGGCAGTGGTCCAGTCAAGGGCTACCTGGAAGAGCTCGAAGGCGGCGTTTCGAACACCGAAACCTTCGTTGCCATCAAGGCCGAGATCGGCAACTGGCGCTGGGCCGGCGTTCCCTTCTACATCCGCACCGGCAAGCGTCTTGCCGGTCGCATGTCGGAGATCGTCATCACCTTCAAGCCGATCCCGCACTCGGTCTTCGACCAATCCGCCGGCCGTATCAACCAGAACCAGCTCATCATTCGCCTGCAGCCTGACGAAGGCGTCAAGCAGTCACTGATGATCAAGGATCCAGGTCCGGGCGGCATGCGTCTTCGCAACGTTTCGCTCGACATGAGCTTTGCCGAGTCCTTCTCGGTGCGCAACCCGGATGCTTACGAGCGCCTGCTGATGGACGTCATCCGTTCCAACCAGACGCTCTTCATGCGCCGCGACGAAGTGGAGGCTGCATGGCAGTGGGTGGACCCGATCCTCAAGGGTTGGGAAACGACCGGGCAGAAGGTTCAGGGCTATACCGCCGGCACCTGGGGGCCAAGCCAATCGATCGCGCTCATCGAGCGTGACGGCCGCACCTGGCACGACAACCTGTAGGATCAAAGACGATGGCAGCGACGATGCATGCTTTTGCCAACGGCGCAGAACTGGCTCGCAACCTAGCAGACAAAGTCGCTGCGTCGCTTTCCGCGGCCATCGACGCACGCGGAGCGGCGACATTTGCCGTTTCCGGCGGCTCGACGCCGAAGCTCTTCTTCCAGGAGCTTTCGGCGCGTGATCTCGACTGGACGAAAGTGACCATCACGTTGGTCGACGAACGTTTCGTGCCTGCGGACAATCCGCGCTCGAACCATCTGCTGGTGGTCGAAAACCTGCTGCAGAACAAGGCGAAGGCCGCGCACTTCCTGCCGCTGTACCAGGCGGCAGCGTCGGTCGAGGACGCGGCGAAGCTTGCGACGGAGGCGACCGCTTCGATCAGCAATCCCTTTGACGTTGCGATCCTCGGGATGGGGGGTGACGGCCACACGGCCTCATTCTTCCCGGGTGGCAGCAATCTGAAGGTCGCCCTCGACGCTGGGACGCCGCGTGGTATCATTACCATGGAGGCGGACGGCGCGGGCGAGCCGCGGCTCACCTTCACCTTCTCCAGCCTTCAGGATGCAAGGCTGCTCGTGCTTCATATCGAAGGCGAGAGCAAGAAGGGCGTCCTGACGAAGGCCGAGGGCGCCGGCGAAGAGGCAGACATGCCGATCCGCGCCATCCTGCGGCGAGCAACGAGCTCGGTCGAAGTCTACTGGGCTCCATAAGCCTTCGGGCAGCAAGCCGCGAACGAACATTGAAGAGCAACCAAGGCAGGATACCTCCCATGTCCGCTAATGCACGCATTTCTGCGATCACCGCCCGCATTGTCGAACGATCGAAACCGACGCGCGGACTCTATCTGGAGCGCCTGCGCAACGCGACATCCAAGGGCGTAAGCCGCTCGATCCTTGGTTGCGCCAATCTCGCACACGGATTCGCGGTCTGTTCCCCCGCCGAGAAGGACGCACTCGCGGGCGACCGCGTACCCAATCTCGGTATCATCACCTCCTACAATGATATGCTTTCCGCGCACCAGCCGTTCGAGCACTATCCGGCGATCATTCGCAAGGCAGCGGCGGAAGCCGGCGGCATCGCGCAGGTGGCCGGTGGTGTTCCTGCCATGTGCGACGGCGTCACCCAGGGACAGCCGGGCATGGAGCTCTCGCTGTTTTCCCGCGACCTGATCGCCATGGCTGCCGGCGTCGGCCTCTCCCATAATATGTTCGATGCTGCGCTCTTCCTCGGGGTCTGCGACAAGATCGTACCGGGTCTCGTCATTGCCGCCCTCTCCTTCGGCCATCTGCCGGCCATCTTCGTGCCTGCCGGCCCGATGACGACCGGTCTTCCGAACGACGAGAAGTCGCGCGTGCGACAGCTCTATGCCGAAGGCAAGGTCGGACGCGCCGAACTGCTGCAGGCGGAATCGAAGTCGTACCACGGCCCAGGCACCTGCACGTTCTACGGCACTGCCAATTCGAACCAGATGCTGATGGAGATCATGGGCTTCCATATGCCCGGCTCCTCCTTCATCAATCCGGGCACGCCGCTGCGCGAAGCCTTTACGCGCGAGGCGGCCAAGCGGGCGCTGGCGATCACCGCACAGGGCAACGAATTCACGCCAGCTGGCGAGATGATCGACGAACGCTCGATCGTCAACGGCGTCGTCGGCCTTCATGCCACCGGGGGTTCTACGAACCACACGCTGCATCTCGTCGCCATGGCGCGGGCAGCGGGCATCCAGCTAACCTGGCAGGATATCGCCGAGCTTTCCGAAATGGTGCCGCTGCTGGCGCGCGTCTATCCGAACGGCCTTGCTGATGTGAACCACTTCCACGCGGCCGGCGGCATGGGCTTCCTCATCAAGGAACTGCTTAAGCACGGCATGCTGCACGACGACGTGCGCACCGTCTTCGGCCATGGCCTGCAGGCCTACACCATCGATCCCCGCCTCGGCGACGACGGCACGATCGTGCGCGAACCGGCGCCGGAAAAAAGCGTCGACCCCAAGGTGCTCGCCAGCATCGAGGCGCCGTTTCAGGCCAATGGCGGCCTGAAGATGCTCCGCGGCAATCTCGGCAAGGCCGTCATCAAGATCTCGGCGGTCAAGCAGGACCGGCACGTCATTGAAGCACCGGCCGTCGTCTTCCACAGCCAGCAGGAACTGCAGGACGCCTTCAAGGAAGGCAAGCTCAACAAGGACTTCGTCGCCGTCGTGCGCTTCCAGGGTCCGAAGGCGAACGGCATGCCCGAACTGCACAAGCTGACGCCGCCGCTCGGCGTGCTGCAGGACCGCGGCTTCCGTGTCGCGCTGCTGACCGACGGCCGCATGTCGGGCGCATCAGGAAAGGTGCCGGCAGCAATCCACGTGACGCCGGAGGCTGTCGATGGCGGCCCGATCGCGCGGATCAAGGATGGCGACATCATTCGCCTCGATGCGATCGCGGGCACCCTGGAAGTTCTGGTCGATGCCGCCGACATGGCTGAGCGCGAGCCCGTGGTCGCCGATCTTTCCGACAACGAATTCGGCATGGGCCGCGACCTGTTTGCTCCCTTCCGCCGCGCCGTTGGCCCTTCGGATCGCGGTGCAAGCGTGCTGTTCCACTGAGCCGCAACGTGGCGCTAAAAAACAGCAAAGCCCGCGAGGAGATGACTCGCGGGCTTTGTCGTTCGATGCGTCGAGAAATCAGGCGCGAATGTCGAGCACGCGATCGCGGTGCGCCGGGTGAGTGCTGTAAACAAAGATCTTGTTGAGTTCCTTGTCATTCAGCATCCGCAGAAAGCGGACTTCGATCGTGTTGTTGGCATTCACCCGCATCAGCATACAGCCGACCTTGGTGATGCGGGCATCCGGGATATCGAGATAGAACTGCTTCGGAAGGGCGTATTGCGTGAGCAGTGCAAGGACCGCGGTGCTCTTCGAAATGCGAATGATGTCGCATCGCCGGGACGCCATGTGCATGACGCCCTTCTCGGTATACTCGATGCGTGCGGCGTTCATCGTATCCTCCATCTTGAACCGCACTTCGCGGTCGTACATGAAGGATTCCTCTTTGTTCAGAAAGTGCCCGGAAGGCATTGGACTGGATGGCGCCACCGCCGTATTCCCCTCGATACTCAATGAGGAAATACTAGCGGGCGATGCTTAACAGAAGGTGAGAATAGTTTCGATTTCGACCGCGATACACTCAGAAAGACACAGCGGATTTTCGAGAAAAATTCCGTTTGCGACTAAATGCACAAAACAAGCCCGGGCAACATGATATGCTGTCCGGGCTTGTTTTTTGTTGTTGGCCGCAAAGCGATTTTATCTACGGTACGTGCGACCGTCCGCATCAAAGAGATGCAGCTTGGAACGGTCGGCCGAGAAGTGCATCTTCTGGCCCTTCCTGACGTCGTAAATGCCTGGCAGCTTGACGATGATCGGTTCGCCCGGAACGAGGCCCTCGATGTAGAGAAGCGTCACTTCGCCGAGCGCCTCAACAATCGAAACTTCGCCCTCGAAGAGGTAGTCATCACCGGCACCGGCAATGCGCAGATCTTCAGGACGAACGCCGAAGCTTGCGGTCTTGCCCTTCTCGGAGGCGGCCGTCGGAAGGTCCAATGTCACCGATTTGCCGCCTGTCAGGGTCACCGTCGTCGTATTGCCAACCTCGGTGATGGTAGACGGAATGACATTCATGGCCGGAGAGCCGATGAACTTGGCAACGAAGAGGTTTGCCGGACGCTCATAGAGTTCCAGCGGCGCGCCCACCTGCTCGATATTGCCGGCGGACAGGACGACGATGCGGTCAGCAAGCGTCATCGCCTCCACCTGGTCATGCGTGACATAGATCATCGTCGTGTCCGCCATCTGCTCGTTGAGACGGGCGATCTCGATGCGGGTCGCGACACGAAGCGCTGCGTCGAGGTTCGACAGCGGCTCGTCGAAGAGGAAAACCTTGGGGTTGCGGCAGATGGCGCGGCCGATTGCGACGCGCTGACGCTGACCGCCGGAGAGCGCCTTCGGCAGGCGATCGAGATACCTGGTGAGCTGCAGGCTTTCGGCCGCGGCACGAACGCGGCGATCGATCTCCTGCTTGCTTTCACCGGCGATCTTCATGCCGAACGCCATGTTGTCGTAGACGGTCATATGCGGATAGAGCGCATAGGACTGGAACACCATGGCGATGCCGCGCTTGGAGGGAGGGACATCGTTGACCAGCTGGCCGTCGATATACATGTCGCCGCCGGTAATGTTCTCCAAGCCGGCAATCATGCGCAACAGAGTGGATTTGCCGCAGCCCGAAGGACCGACGAACACAACGAACTCGCCCTCCTTGATCTCCAGATCGATCCCGTGGAGAACATCCACGGAACCGTAGGATTTGCGAATATCCTTGAGCGTCAGTCCAGTCATTAATTCCTCCTCCTGAATCGTCAGGCGAGACGAGCAAAGTATGCTCCCCACGCCGGAATATCGATCTTCTCACCGTAGTTATTGCTGACGAAACCGTGGCCCGTCAACGCCTGCCAATCACCGGCAGGCAAAACGACCGCGCCTTCGGCAGCGCTCATGTTGAAGACGCAGAGCAGCTTTTCGTTGCCATACTCGCGCACGAAGAGCAGCACGTCGTCCTGCGGCTCCATGAACTCGATCTCGCCCTTGGCGAAGGCCGGGTGCTGCTTGCGGAAGGCAAGGAAGCGACGATAGTGCTCGAGCACAGAGGTCTCGTCGCCCTGCTGGACGCTGACAGCGCGCAGGATGTGCTCGACCGGAACCGGCAGCCATGGCGTGACGGTCGAGAAGCCGCCCTGGGTGACCTGACTGTCCCATACCATCGGCGTGCGGCAACCATCACGCCCCTTGAATTCCGGCCAGAACTGGATGCCGTAAGGATCCTGCAGGTCCTGATAGGCAAGATCGGCTTCGGTCAGGCCGAGTTCCTCGCCCTGATAAAGGCAGACCGAACCGCGCAGCGTCATCAGCAGTGATGCATACTGCTTGGCAAAAGCGTCGTGATCGGCGACCAGTGATCCCCAGCGGCTGACATGGCGCATGACATCATGGTTGGAGAAGGCCCAGCAGGCCCAGCCATCCGGCGCGGCCGCCGCGAAGTCTTCCATGACCTCCTCGACACGTTCGGGAGACAAGGGATCCGGCGCCAGGAACTCGAAGGCATAGCACATATGCATCTTGTCGTTGCCGGAGGTGTATTCTCCGACGATCTCCAGCCCACGCTGGCTATCGCCCACTTCGCCGACGGCAGCAATTGCCGGAAACTCTTCGAGCACGGCGCGGAATCGCTTCAGGAACGCCAGATTCTCCGGCCGGTTCTTGTCGTAGACATGTTCCTGGAAGTTGTAGGGATTGACCGCCGGAGCCGTCGACGCGTTGCGGCGCTCGGGAACAAGCGCCGGATTGTCGCGCAGTTCCTTGTCGTGGAAGTAGAAGTTGATCGTATCGAGACGGAAGCCATCGACGCCGCGCTTCAACCAGAAGCGGACGACATCCAGCAGCCGGTCCTGAACCTCGGGATTGTGCAGGTTCATATCAGGCTGCGACGTCAGAAAATTGTGCATGTAATACTGCATGCGCGTCGGGTCCCACGCCCATGCGGAACCGCCAAAGATCGACAGCCAGTTGTTCGGCGGCGTGCCATCCGGCTTGGCATCGGCCCAAACATACCAATCCGCCTTGGCGTTCGTCTTACTGGTGCGGCTTTCGACGAACCAGGGATGCTGGTCGGAGCTGTGCGAAATGACAAGATCGATCATCACGCGAATGCCGAGGCGATGGGCCTCAGCGATCAGCGTGTCGAAATCCACCAGCGTGCCGAAGATCTGATCGACGTTCTCGTAGTCGGAAACGTCATAGCCGAAATCGCGCATCGGCGAGGTGAAGAAGGGCGAGATCCAGATCGCGTCGGCGCCGAGGGCTGCGACATGCGGCAGGCGGGCGGTGATGCCCTTCAGGTCGCCGATGCCGTCGCCGTTGGAGTCCTGGTAGGAGCGTGGGTAGATCTGATAGATCACCGCGCCACGCCACCAGTCCTTGTCGGCCGTCAAAATGGATTGGGATGCCATGCTCATGTTTCCTGTTGGATGCTCTTGGGTTGCTAACCGCCCTTGACCGAGCCCGCAAGCAGACCACGCACCAGATAGCGCTGCAAGCCAAAGAACACGAGCAGCGGTACGACAATGGTGACGAAGGCCGAGGCCGTCAGGATTTCCCAATTGCCCCCCCGCGAGCCGAGCAGCGCGTTCAACGCCCCGGTGAGCACGAGATGATCCCTGTCGGTGCCAAGGAAGACCATGGCGACAAGCAGGTCGTTCCACACCCACAGGAACTGGAAGATCGCAAAGGATGCGAGCGCAGGGAAGGACAAGGGCAGTACGATACGGGTGAAGATTTCGAAGTCGCTGGCGCCGTCGACGCGCGCCGATTCGATGATCTCCTTCGGGAGGCCGGCGATATAGGCCCGCAGCAGATAAATGGCGAGCGGCATGCCGAAGGCAGTGTGCGCAAACCAGATGCCGGGATAGGTTTTCGACGGCGCGTCGAGCAGCGACCCAATGCCGTTGTAAAGCCGCAGAAGCGGGATGAGCGACATCTGCAACGGCACGACGATGAGGCCGACGACAAGCGCGATCAAAAGGGCCCGGCCCGGGAACTCCATCCAGCTCAGTGCGTAGGCCGCGAAGGCGGCGATGAGGATCGGGATGATCGTCGCCGGGATGGTGACGGTCAGCGAGTTGATGAAGGACTGGCCGATCCCCTCGCTGGTGAGAACGTTCTTATAGTTCTGCAAGGTGAATTCCGGCGGCGTCGCGACCGAAATGTAGACGCGCCGGCCGCCGTCATCTGGACCAAAGGCGGCAGTCTTCGTGTAGCGATAGCTGCCGTCATCGTTGACGGTGAGTGAGAGTCCGTCGCCAAGGTCGGCTGTTTCGCCGGCCTTGTATGCGGCCGGTTGCTGGACACGCGTGCCGAACGCCCTGATGGAGCGGCCCTGCTGTCCCTCGAGAACATTGCCAGCGATGACGTAAACTGTCCCGTCCTGCTTCTGCTGGTCCGGCTGCCCAAGGCGAGCCGCCACTGTTCGGGAGGAGCCGACGAAGGCCGTCCACCAGCCGGAAGAAACGAGCTGGTCCTTGTCTCGCAGAGCACTGACGAAGATGCCGAGCGTCGGTATCAGCCAGATGATGACGATGACGAGCACCGCGAAGTGAACGAAGAGGCGGGCCGGGCCGATCTTGAAGAAACTTCCTGACAAGGTCATCTCAGTGGCCTCCCAGCTCGCGATTGGCACGGCGGACGTTCCAGACCATGATCGGCGTCACGGCCAGCATGATGATCAGCGCGATGACCGCGCTTCGGCCGGAATCG
Organism: Rhizobium tibeticum; assembly: GCF_900110205.1. Taxonomy (GTDB): domain Bacteria; phylum Pseudomonadota; class Alphaproteobacteria; order Rhizobiales; family Rhizobiaceae; genus Rhizobium; species Rhizobium tibeticum. Next base: position 288,972 of record NZ_FOCV01000001.1, read on the forward strand.
CCGCCCCCCCGGAAGAGCCAGTTGAACATCAGGTTGGCAAGCACCATCGAATTCCACTGGCCGTTGGTCATGGTCAGCACGATGTCGAACACCTTGAGCACGAGAATGGTGATCGTCGTCCAGACAACCGCGATCGAGCCCCAGACCTGCGGCACCATGATGCGCCAGAAGATCTGCCAGCCATTGGCGCCATCGATGACGGCAGCCTCGATGGTTTCCTCAGGAATGCCGCGCAGCGCTGCCGACAGAATCACCATCGCAAAGCCGGTCTGGATCCAGATGAGGATGACCATCAGGAAGAAATTGTTCCACAAGGGCACCGAGATCCACACCTGCGGCGTCCCGCCGAACAGCTGGACGATCGCATTCAGCAGGCCGATCTGCACATCGTTGCCGCCACGATATTCGTAGATGAACTTCCAAATGACGGATGCGCCGACGAAGGAGATCGCCATCGGCATGAAGACGATGCTCTTGGCGATGTTGCCCCACCAGATGCGGTCGGTCATCACGGCGATGACGAGGCCGAAGAAGGTGCAGGCCGCCGGCACGACGGCCAGCCACAGGATGTTGTTGAAGATCGACTGGCGGAATTCGCGGTCTGTGAGAGCCCACTGATAGTTCGCCAAGCCGACGAATTTCACGCCGGAGCGGTCGTAGAAGGACAGGATCAGCGTGGCGATCACAGGATAAACAAGGTAGACGACAAGAAGGAAAAGGGCTGGCCCGATGAACAGCCACGGCCGGATCATCGCCCGGCGGTTCAGGTTGCGCGCCGCGGAATGGATGTCGCCATCCTTCACTGGCAGCGACCAATCCAGGATCTTGTTCGAGAAATAGAAATAGGCCGAGCAGGCAAAGACCGCCACGACCACGACCCCCAAAGCGGAAACTATCTGCGACAGCATTCGTCCCTCCCCTGCTACCCTGTCCATCCTGACGGGTTTGTGCGCTGATCGTCACATGCCCAGCGCTTTCAACGCGACAGGCAACGATGGCCGGACACTCAAAGTATCCGGCCATGCATTTCAGCCATGCCGCCGCAGCCGGCGGCACGGATGTCAGGTGAGATTACTTAATGCCATCCCAGGAGCTCTGGATTTCCTTGGCGGTGTCTTCGGCCGACTTGCCGCCAACGAAATCGACCATGCCGGTCCAGAATGCACCCGCGCCGATCTTGCCCGGCATCAGGTCGGAACCGTCGAAGCGGAAGGTTGTCGCGGTCGTCAGGATCTCGCCTTCCCTCTTCATCTGGTCGTTGGCATAGGCTGCCGTGTTGACGCCCTTGTACGGCGTCAGGAAGCTTGACTGTGCCATCCAGACTTCGTGCGCGATCGGCGTCTTCAGGAACTCGACGAAGGCACGGGCGGCCTTGGAGTCCTTGGTGACGGTAACAAGCGTGCCAGCGCCCAGAACCGGCTTGCCGAGGTCGGCATGGGCCGCGTAGGTCGGCATATAGAAGAAGTCGGCATCCTGACCGAGTTTCGTCCCCTCCGGGAAGAACGACGGGATGAACGACGCCTGATGGTGCAGATAGCACTTCGGCGGCACGCCGAAGAGACCCTTCGGGCTATCGCGGAAGTCCGTTGCTGCCACGGCGGCAACGCCACCACTGACATACTTCTCGTTCTTGGCGAACGAGCCGAATTCCTCGATCGCAGCAACGACGGCCGGATCGGTGAACTTGACTTCGTTGGTGGTCCACTTGTCGTAGACGTCAGGCTTCTGCTGACGCAGCATGATGTCTTCGATCCAGTCCGTTGCCGGCCAGCCAGTTGCGCCACCGGAACCAAGGCCGATGCACCACGGCACGCCGCCATCCTTGACGATCTGCTCCGTCAGAGCATGCAGCTCCTCCATGGTCGTCGGGACCTTGTAGCCCGCTTCCTTGAAATTCTCGGGCACGTACCAGACGAGCGATTTCACGTCGGCCTTATAAGGGAACGCATAGAAGGCTTCCTTGCCGTCCTTGCCCTTGTAGGTGCCGTAACCGACCCAGCTATCGCCGGCGCCGTAGTTGTCCTTGACCCACTTTGCATTCTCATCGCCGAGCGGCGTCAGGAAGCCCTTGCTGGCGAGATCGGCCAGAAGGCCCGGCTGCGGCAGGACCGCGATATTCGGCGGCGAACCGGCTTGTGTGTCGATGACGATCTGCTGTTCGTAGTTTTCCGAAGACGAGTACTTGGCGTCTACACCGGTTGCTTCGGTGAAGTAGGCCAGAATGCTGCGGAAGAAGGCTTCGTCTTCGCCGCGCCAGGGCCCGAAGATCGTCATCTGCTCGCCCTTGAGATCGGCGTGCGCAGCTTTGAAATCGTCGTAGCTCTTCCAGTTGAACTTCGAATCCTGTCCCGGAGCGAACTTCAGATCGGCAGCAGACGCGGCACCGGCAAGAAGCGCCGCCGCAGCGACGCTCATCAAAAACGTCTTTCTCATGTGATCAACCTCCCATCACAATCCCAACCGCACTTTTGAAACCATTTTGACGCCGTTCCAAAGCGCTTTGACAAAAGCACTCATGTCACTTTCGGCGGAAAAGAGTCAAGCTATTTCGCGAAAAGCGCAAAAGATGCGGCCTGTTGCATCAAGGTTTCGACGCCATACCCTGGGAATATGGAGCGATTTTTCTTGAGTCAAGCGGCACAACTGCTACATAATTAAAAGCGCTTTGGATGCCATTGGGAGCTGGCGACCAGTGCGAGCGGAGGAAGAATAGCACGTGAATCTGAAACAGCTATCGGAATTGCTTGGCCTGTCGCAGACAACGGTAAGCCGTGCATTGAACGGCTATCCCGAAGTCAATGAGGCGACGCGCGAGCGGGTCCTGCAAGCCGTGAAGGAGACAGGTTACCGCCCGAACAAGGCGGCACAACGGCTTGCGACCGGCAAGGCCGGGTCGATCGGCCTCGTGATGCCGACAGCTCCTGATCACTATTCCGATGTGCACTTCGGTGAGTTCCTGACGGGTCTTGGCGAGGAAGCCGTGCGCCACGACTTTCATTTCGTCATCATGCCCGCCGATCCGAACGACGAGGTCGGCGCACTGCGCCGGCTTGCGGTCAGCGGCAATGTCGATGCGCTGTTCGTGGCCTATATGCGCGGCCACGACCCACGGCTGCCGATGCTGAAGTCGCTTTCCATGCCATTCCTCGTGCATGGCCGCTCCTTCGGGTCCGAGCCCGACTACCCCTACCTCGACATCGACAACGAGGCGGCCTTCTACGACGCGGCGCGGCTGCTGCTTCAGCTCGGGCATACGCGCTTTGCCCTGCTCAACGGACCGGGACATCTCGACTTTGCGATCCGTCGCAAGAACGGACTTGTCGCTGCGCTTTCCGAGCGGGGACTGTCGCTTCCAGAAGACTGCATGAGCCACACATCGATGACGGACGAACTTGGCCAGTCCGCGATGGAACGATTTCTACAGATGCCGGAGCCGCCGACGGCGATCCTCTGTTCCAGTACGGTGCTGGCGCTCGGCGCCATCCGCGCCGCCAATCAGGCTGGGCTCAAGCTCGGCGAGGATATCTCGCTGATCGCGCACGACGACGTTTTGCCCCATCTCAAGCCCGAGAACTTCTCTGTGCCGTTGACGACAACGCGGTCATCGCTGCGCGCCGCAGGCGTGCGCATCGCCCAACGGCTCATCGGAACGGTGAAGCAGGACGGGCCATTTCCAGAGCAGGAACTCTGGAAAACCGAACTGATTGTCAGGGCCTCGACCGGCCCCGCTCCGCGGCAGGCTCAGAACGTCGGCGGTGTCTGACCGGCCGCGCGATGGGCGGCGATGACGGTGTTGGCCATCAGCATCGCGATGGTCATCGGGCCCACGCCACCGGGAACGGGCGTGATGACGGCGGCAACCTTGGCGGCATCTTCAAAGGCGACGTCGCCAACAAGGCGCGTTTTGCCTTCGCCCTTTTCCGGGGCAGGAATACGATTGATACCAACATCGATGACGGTGGCGCCCGGCTTCACCCAATCACTCTTGACCATCTCCGGGCGGCCGACGGCGGCCACCAGTATATCCGCGTTGCGGCAGACGGCCGGCAGATCCTTGGTGCGTGAATGAGCGATGGTCACCGTGGCGTTTGCATTGAGCAGCAGTTGCGCCATCGGCTTGCCGAACAGGTTTGAGCGGCCGATGACCACCGCGTTCAGGCCGGAAAGATCTTCGCCATGCGTGCGTCGCACGAAGACCATCGCGCCAGCCGGGGTGCAGGACACGAGGCCCGTTTCGAGGTCGCCAGTCGCAAGCTTGCCGGCATTGACGACGTGCAGACCGTCGACATCCTTTTCGGGCAAGATCGATTGGATGATCAATTCTGACTTTAGATGCTTCGGCAGCGGCAATTGGACGAGAATGCCGTGAATCGACGGATCGCTGTTCAGCGCAGTGACGAGTGCCGCCAGTTCCTCCTGCGTGGTCTCGGCCGGCAGCGTGTGCTGAACGGATTTGAATCCGCATTCCTTCGCCATCTTGCCCTTGGAGTTGACATAGGCATGGCTGGCCGGGTCGTCGCCGACGATCACGACGGCAAGGCCCGTCTTGACACCACTTTGCTTGTCCAGCGCCGATGTCGCTGCCTTCACCGTTTCGATTACGGAAGCGGCGACCTGTTTGCCATCAATCACTGTCGTCAAGACTGTCTCCTGCCCTTGCTTTCGCTCATTGTAGCGGGTGGCGCTCAGCGCGATTTGCCTGTCCACGCCCTATCCTGCCTAAAATGGCAAATGCAAGAACAATCGTGTCGCAGGCGAGGTCAGGACGCTATCGAACGGGTGCGCAGCCTATCGCGCATGGTGGCGAGTTCCGCGCGAATGATGTCGACGTCCCGCGGCCCTTTGGCGGGTTCGGCCGTTGATGGCGTGCCGACATTTGGCTCCGGTGCCGGAGTGCGTAGCGATGGCTCCTTCCTTGCGGACGCAGCAAGCGTGGAGCGCGCCCTGGCAGAGACGACAGCCAGGCCGAATGCGAGCCCTGCAAGAGCGCCGAGCAGCGGCGCAAGCCAGCGCTGGTCCGCCGGCACGGCGGCGATCTGCACGCTCTTCTGCAGCTGCACGCTGCCAATACCTGGCGCAACGGCTCCGGTGGTGATCGCAGCCTCCAGGCGCAAGCGCGCCGCACTTGCCTTGTCGCGCAGCTCGGTTAGCTTCGCCAGATCGACACCCGTATCCTTGCTCTGCGCGATCAGCGCATTGCGGCGATCACTCAGCTGCCGTTTGTCGACGGTGGCTGATTTCATCTCGTCATTCGCATCGCGCAGCAGCCGACCGAGATCCTCTCCAATCGCGTCCTGCAAGCCGTCAACTTCGGCCTGCTGCGCCTGCAGCCGCGGATGGCGGGGGCCGAGATCGGCCGACAGCTGTGACAGAGACAGGTGTGCGGCCACATAGCTGTCTCGACGGTCGATGAGTGTCGGCGACATCAGGTCCGCATCCAGCGTGCCGGCAAGGACATCAGCGACCTTGGCAACCTTCAGCCGGCCCGCCTTCTCTTGCGCCGCAACGATGCGCTGCTCGGCGGCCTTCAGCTCTGCATCAATGCTTCCGATCTGTTGCTGCAGAAGGGCCGCAACCTTGACGTTGCCTTCGCCGCTCTTCTGCGTGAAAGATTCAAGCTCGAGCTGCGCCGCATCGTCCGCCTTTTGCAGCGATCCGCCTTCGGCCGGCCCAGTTGCTGCCCCTGAGCCCGTCACGACGGACGCAAGGTAGCCGGCGATGCGCGCGGATTTTTCCGCGCTGCCCGTTGTCACCTTGAAATCGATCGTGCCGGCGTGAGGATCGGTCGCGGTGCTGATCGCGGAAACGAGCGATGCCTGTGCGCGCGAAACAGGGTCGGCGGCTGCGCCATCGGTCGATAGCAGGTCGATAGCCACCGCTAATGCATCCGAGGAGACGCCGGAGAACTCCGGATCGCGGTCGAGTTGCAATGCCGCAACCGTTGCTGCCATCGTAGGGGAGGAGGAAAGCCTCTTTTCGGTCGCTCTCGTGACTGCAGTGCGACTTTCGCCGGCGCCTTTGACGGCGAGTATCCCTCTCGCGCTATAGCGCGTCGGTTGAGCGGGGATCAGACTACCGCTCGCTGCACCCAGCGCACAGATGAGACCAACCATGGCAAGAGGTTTCAAACGCCTGGATTTCGGCGCACCTTTGCCGACGGCGCGTGTCGCCTGATTGAGGCTTGCGGCCGCTTTCGTGGAACCCGTGACTTCGGACGCCGGCGCGGCCGGCAGCGGGTCGGCCGCAGCCGCCCCGACATCGTTTGCAGCTTCGAGCCGCTTGCCCAGGATCGTTTCGATGCGGCTGACAAGCGGCGGCGCTTCAGGCACGGCATCGCGGCTCGCCCGCTGTTGCTCAAGCGCGCGCTCGATCACGCCGAGCAATTTTGCTTCCGGCGCCGGCATCGTCGCCGCGGCTTCGGACGGCCTCGCGATACGGTGGTGCCGTGCCGTCGGGGAGCGGAAGGCTTGGCTTCTCGGATTGCTGTCGTACATCGCCACATCTCATGCGTATGAACGGTCGAGCCGCCCGCGACTGCGGATGGTTAACCAACCTTAAATGTTCATGGCAAAGAAATGGTTAACTGGCGCCAACTCGCAGCGTGCTGCAGAGCTGCGCCTCACCTGGATCGGTTCAGTATCCGTTTGCGCCGCTTCCCACCATACTGAAACACGGAGTACAGGAAAACTGCAAAGGCGAAGCCATACTGCACGCCTGCGCGCTTCGGCTCCCGCATCCAGTGGTAGGCGCGTGCAATTCCCATCATCCGTACAAGCTTTGGTGTGCGGTGGTCGGTACCCGCCACGGCACCGAATAGGTCGCCGACAGCAAGCACAAGCCGGGCCTGATCCGCCCGGATGTTCTTATGGATCCATTTTTCCTGGGATGGCGTGTCCGTTCCGACGATGAGTATGTCGAGCCATTGCCGGTCGATCTCTTTGACGATCGCCGCTCGGTCTTCCGTCTCGGCGAAGCTGTCCGAAATGATCATGAATTCATGCCACGGAGCGTGCCACCGGAACTTCGCAGCGGCCTTCCTGACCGCCTCAGGCGTGCTGCCGATGAGGCCGATACGCCGCGGGATCTCCATGAATGTCAGCAGCGCCGGTACGAAATCGGCGGCCTTCAGGCTGGCGGGAACGGCGATCCGTGCGCCACCTTCGATGCAATATCGAGACCCGGACCCTCGGGAAGCAGCAGATTTTGCGCGAGAACAGCGCGGTAGTCGCTATCGCGCAACGTCACCAGCATATTGCGCGCGTTGACAAACGAGATCGATGTCTGCCCGACCGGTATCGACAGGAGTTCATTGATGAACACGAGCGCGTCATCCCAGCCAAGATCGCAGACCGGTAGATCGAAGATTGCACGACGCGACGACAGGACCGCGAAATTCGCGATCAGGTTCATGCCGGCTTCCTGACGATAGTGTTTCATGCTGCATGCATCCCGAAACAGATCACATAGCCGCACCAGACGATTCAGCATCGACCAATAGCGTTCGCCTGGGAGCGCATGAAAGAATTCCAAGAACCGGAATGCCGGTGCACAGTCAGCCCATCGCCGGCACTTGTAGCAGCGCGACTTCAACTATCTCTTAGGAAAATCGCTTGAATTCCTCGCCTCGGGCGAAGGAATTGTTAACCCTCGCAGCCCGGGACAAACGCAAGACGGCGCCAGAGGCGCCGCTTCGGGGCGATGACTAGGTCTACTCTGTTGCAGCCTTGTCCGACGGAGGTGCCGGGGCTACGACCTTCACGGGTTTGACCGTTTTCTTCTGCTGTCCGGAAGCATTCGCCTTGACGTCTTCCTTCGAGAGGTAGTCGAGCTGCTCCAGCATCACCTGATCGATGTAGTCTCCACCGAGATGCTGGTTGATGTCCTTCTTGATCATCTCCCGGAAAGCATTCGCATCGAAGGATTTCATGTTGGAGATGTCGACCATCTTGTTGCCGACGAGCAGCGTAAAGAGCTCGTCGGTCGTCATTTCCGTCAGCGGCAAGGACAGGTTTTTCACCGTGTCCTTGTTCATCATGAAATTCACCTTGCCGAGGAAGTAGCCGGTGACGGCGCCGTCGGCAATGATCGGCACGGTGATCGTCTCGCCCTTTACAAGCTCGAGCTGGCTTTGCTTGGAATCATCGGGAGCCGGCGCAGGAGCCGTTGCCATGTGCACCGAGAAATAGACCGATGCCAGCGTGATCGCGCAAACCCAGACACCTGTCAGAACGAGCTTAATCATCAAGCGTCACGTGCTACGAATTGCTCTTGGGAATAGGTGCCGTCGGCATCCGCATCCTGGACTGCATTCTTCAGGAGATCGGCAACGGTACGGACCGCTTCCAGATGTGCCTCGACGCGTCGTGCGTTCAGCACGAGCTTCTTCTTCAACCCGTGCAGCTGATCGAGATGCGTGGCGGCCAGCTCCTTCGGATCGGTGTCGCGGAAGAGCATCGACAGCTCATAGAGGCAGCGGCTCTTGTGTGCATTCGACACTTTGAGATCGAACTGCGGATCGTTGCCGATACGTGTATTCTCGTTGTCGATGATCATTTCAAGGCGTCCAAGAACCGATTTGATACGGTAGTCGTTCGAGATTATTTCCATTTTTGTCCTCGATTCTCTCAGGCGTCATTGGCGGACTTGTTGTCCGCAGTTGTTGTACCGAAGGTCTTGCGCTGGAACTCGTCGATCATGCTCATCGCCATATTGCGATCGTCCTGATCGGTGGAAGCGTTGGCCACCTTGCCTTCCTGCTTCTTCAGCGCATCCTGATAAAGCTGCTTGGCAATGCCGATGCCGTCACCCTTCGAAATCTCGTTGCCGAGCTGTTCGGCCATCATGCCCTTCCAGATATCACCGGTGGCACCCTTGCCGTAGACTTCTTCGCTTTCACTCGGCAGCATGTTCTTGATGAAGTTCTGCAGGACCATCGCCTCGAACTTGCGGTAGGTTTCCGGCACCTCTTCCGTCTTGGTGCTGCGGTTCTTGCTGTCGCTCAAACCGGTCTTGCCCACTGCGCGATCGAGAATATCGACGGCCGACGTGAAGCCGTTGCCGGCTTCGGCGAGACTGTTTGCGGCAAAAGCCGCCTGGTTTGCCTTCAGTTTTTCCTGGGCTGCCTGAACCTCGAGCGGGTCCGCAGCTTTGACAACATCCAGGACCAGATCACTCGGAGGTGAAATAGCCAAGTCACAATCCTCTTGATTAAGATTGTGACGATTATGATTTTTGAAGCTTGCTGGAGGCTGGCGTACCGAACGCTTGATCGATGAGATCATAGACTGCATTGTCGTCGGCTTCCCGACGCTCGGACTCAAGCGCTTCGCGCATCCCGTCTTCCAGCCGATCGCCCTTGGCGCGCTCCTGAACGACGCGCATTTCGTGAATCTGCTGCATGCCGGTCAGTTGCTTGTCCTTGATCCCGAGCCGGTTGAATCGATCCGCATAGCCCTGCGAAAAGGCATGATGGACGGGGTCCATGGAGCCGAGCGCCAGAATGACGCTGTCCATCTGGTCGTTGACTTCCGCGCGCTGACGGCTCGTTTCGGCAAGATCGAACTCGGCCATCTGCTCCAGATGCCGTTGAACCGCTACGAGGCGTTTCAGTTTCTGGGAGCGTGTCTTGTCCGCCATACCACTACCTGCCGATGAAAACGCTGGCGAAGGATTGGCCGAACTGGCTGACCAGCGCCGCCACGGAGAAGTAGAAAAGGAAGAGGCCGCCGAGGAGCAGGTAGGGCGTCGATATGAAATACACCGGGATCTGCGGCGCCAGCTTGTTGATGAAGCCGATGGCGATGTTGAACATCAGGCCGTAGATCAGGAACGGGCTAGAGAGCCGCAGCATGATCATGAACGTCGATGACAGCGTGTCGGTGAACGAGATGAGCGTACTGCGCAGCTGCATGATGCCGCCGAAAGGCATCGACGTGTAAGAATCGATCAATGCCCGGAATACGATGTGATGAAAGTCCATCATGAACAGGATCATCATGCCGGCAAAGGTGATGAAGCCAGAAAGGCTGGTTTCGGGGGTATCTTCGAAGATATCGCCCGCGCTCGGCTGGGTGTATCCGATCATCATCGCAATGACGCTGGCCGCGAACTGCAGGCCGAGCGTGTAGACACGGGCGAGCATTCCGTACATGACGCCAATCAGCGATTCGCTGAAAATGTAACCGATATAGGTGGCGTTCGATGTGTGGACGATCGGATAGACAGTATCCCAAAGCACAGGCAGGATCGCAAGGGACAGGGCGGCGGCGATGAAAACCCGCAATTGCGCCGGCACACGGGCCGACGAAAAGCCAGGCATCGCCAGGACACAGCCGCCGATCCTGCAGAAGATCAGGAACAGCGCCAGGACGGTCCCTTGCGGGTCAGTTATCATGAAATCGAGCCCAGAATCTTTATCTCGATGCCCTTGGCCAGCTCGACATGCGATAGAACCGGGAGCGTTGCGAACAATCGTTCGATGATCATACGCACATAGGAACGTGTTTCCGGCGAGGTGACAAGGGCGAACGGCAGGCCGCGATCCATGAATTCACGGATAACCTTCGTCGCCTGCTCGCTGAACTCCTCCAGCATGCGCGGGTCGATGTCGAATTCGACGATCTCGCCCTTGTTGTCACGCTTCAGCGCCTGATGGAAAGCCAGGTCCCACTTGCTGCCGAGCCGCAGTACGCGAAGCACACCATTGTCGGCGAGATCGCCGCATAGCTGCTGTGCCATGCGAACGCGGACGTGCTCGACAATCTGCTCGGTCTTGCGCACATGCGGCGCGAGTTCGGCGACGGCTTCCAGGATGAGGTGCAGGTTGCGAATCGACACGCGCTCGGCGAGAAGCAGCTTCAACACAGCCTGCAGGCCAGAATAGGACATGTGCGACGAGCAGATCTCGTCGGCCAGCTTCTTGTATTCGGGATCGAGCCTGTCGATCAGCACCTTCACGTCCTTATAGGACAGAAGCGCCGGCAGATTGTTGCGGATGACTTCGCTCATATGCGTCAGCACGACCGAGACATTGTCGATCGGCTGGAAACCTTCGCGCTTCAAGTCTTCGGCAAAGGCTTCAAGAATGGAAACCGCCGGCATGCCGAACGCTGGTTCGCGAATCTCGTCGCCCGGAATGCTTGGCTTACGGCCGGATCCGGTGACGACCAGAACCTCGCCCACGCGCAGCATGTTGGAAGCAACCGTCGTACCGTGGATTCGGATCTGATAGGACTTCTCGGCGATGGCGATATCGTCGGTGACCTTGATTTCCGGAACAACGAAGCCGTACTGCGTCGCGAATTTCTTGCGCATCTTGCCGACGCGGAAGGCGAGCTCCTGGTGAGCACCAAGCAGACGCGTCGACACCATCTTGCCGAGCGCGAGTTCGATTTCCGAGGTGCGCAGCACCGACTTGACGGAGTCCTTTTCGAGCTCCTTGTTCTGGACGACCTTCTTCTCTTCCTGCTCGCGCCGCGCCTTGTTCTCGGCCTCGACCTGACGAGGAATGAACCAGGCGCCGAAGGCCAGAAGACCAGACAGGAACATGAAAGGGAAAAACGGCAGGCCCGGCATGAGCCCGAGGATTGCCATCAGAACCGCGGATACCGAAAGGGCGCGCGGATAACCGCTGAGCTGGTTGACGACTGCCTGTTCAGTGGAACCGACGGTGCCGCCGCGCGACACGAGAAGGCCGGCTGCGAGCGAAACGATGAGGGCCGGCATCTGCGAGACGAGGCCGTCGCCCACGGAGAGCTTGACGAAGACGTCGGCGGCTTCGCCGATCGGCATACCGTGCCGGAAATAGCCGATGATGATGCCGCCAAAAATGTTGATGCAGGTAATCAGAAGACCGGCAATCGCATCGCCACGAACGAATTTGGACGCGCCGTCCATGGCACCGAAGAAGGAGCTTTCCTCTTCCAGTTCCTTACGGCGACGCTGGGCTTCCTTCTCGTCGATGATGCCGGCCGAGAGGTCGGCGTCGATCGACATCTGCTTGCCGGGGATCGCATCGAGAGTGAAGCGCGCGCCGACTTCCGCGATACGTGTCGCGCCCTTGGTGATGACGATGAAGTTGATGGTGATCAGGATCAGAAAGACGATCAGACCGATCACGAAGTCGCCGGACATGACGAGACTGGCAAAGCCTGCGATGACGCCGCCGGCTGCATCATGACCCTCGTTACCGTGCGAAAGGATGACGCGCGTCGTCGCGATGTTCAGCGCCAAGCGCGTCATGGTCGCGATCAGAAGAATGGTCGGGAATGATGAGAAGTCGAGCGGCTTCTGGATCCACAGCGCCACCATCAGGATCAGCACCGAGAAAGCGATCGAGAAGGCCAAACCCATGTCGATCAAGAACGGCGGGATCGGCAGAAAGAGGACGCAGATGATAAGGATGATGCCCATGGCAAAACCGATATCGCGTACGCTAAGTCCGGCTTTCGGGAGGGGGAGTGCGGGAGGTTGCGCCATTTCTGTTCCGTCTCTTCATGAGAGGTGCGGGCATGATGCCCACCAATTCGGAATGAGAATTAAATGGCGAAGCTTGCGCGAAGGTGGCTCAAAAACCCGACTGAATGCGCGAAAACACCAGATTGGTGAAAATCGAAATCTGCGATCCGACGAACGGAGCCGAGATGCCGATGGTGACGAGGACCGCCACGATTTTCGGAACGAAGGTGAGGGTTGCTTCCTGAACCTGCGTCAGCGCCTGGAACAGCGCGATGATCAGACCGACAACCATGGCTGCCGCAACCGCTGGGCCGGCCGAAACAAGAACGGTCCAGATCGCGGCCTGGAAAAGGTCAAGAGCATCAGCTTCATTCATTGTCAGGCAACCTCATATCGCCTTGCGGTCCGCCCGATATGGCCAAACCGCCTCATAGTTGCACTTAGCTCGACGTCGTCGGCGCCTTGTCGGCAAGCGTGATTCCCGCCTGAACAAGGATACTCTTCCCGTCGGTCGTCGTCGCGACAATTCCGTCGGAATAGACCTTGACCGAAGCAACCGTGCCTTTGACGGATCCGTCAGCGCTGGTCATGTACTTGCCGATGTAGCTGCCGGCCTGCGTCAGGCTGGAGCTGGCAAGCAGCGTGTCCAGCTTGCTGTTCGTCTGGATCGTCTGCTCGACCTGCGAGAAGCTCGCCAGCTGCGACATCTGCTCGCTGGCATCCACCGGATCCGTCGGATCCTGGTTCTTCATCTGCGCGATGAGCAGCTGCAGGAAGTTGTCGTAGTTGAGCGTTGCCTTCTGCTGCGCGCTCGAGGTGCTCGACGAGGACGAGGTGCTCGACGTGCTCGAAACGCCACTTACCGCCATGGTGCGATCTCCTTACGAATCTGCTCGACCATCGTCGGCGGCATTTCGTGGTTGTTGAGTATGCCATCTTCGATCGCATACAGACCGCGGATCGCCTTCAGGGCGTCGAATGCACGTCCGGTCGAAACGAGACCATCGATTCGTTTCAGCTCGGCCAGAACTTCCTCGTTCTTGAAGCAGGTCAGCAGCATGGTGACCGACTTGCGGAACATCGCCGTCGATTGCTCCTTGCCCTCAGGATTGATGAGGATCATCTGCGCAATGAAATAGAGCTGGCGCAGAGGCGTTGTCGCCTCTTCCGGCTGGAGAACGTGGTTTTCGAGAAGGAACGTTACATCATTCAGGAATTCCAGCGCGACCTTGCGATCGACGCGCAAGACTGCGCCGTTAATGAAGATCTTTTCCCCGGCTTTTAGCGAGATACGAAGTGTGCTTTTCATTTTAGTCCATCCCTGATGATGGTGGTAACGTCGATAATGCCTTGGTAGTTCGTCGACTGCCGGCGCCTGATCCGATCGCACTCCTTCAAGATCCAGATCGCGATGGAGATGAGGTTGGCCCGCAGCTGGATCTCAAGCTGGTTGTCCGGATGCTTGAGATCCTCGATGAAACTCACCCAAACACGCCGGGTGTAGAACAATGCATCAATGGCTTCCCGGCTGTATTTCTCTTTGTCCCGCGCAATCGACAGCAGCTCGATGGACCGGTCGAGAACTTGACGCTCCCGCTCCTTCGCATCGGCCACCGAGTCCTCCATGACCTCGGAGTAAGAGAACTGATACATTCATGCATCCTTCTTTGTCTTTCGTACCCTTGATCATCAAAGGTAGTTCACGAGACTCAACTGCTGGATTTTCGATACGATGGTGTAGGCCGTCTCCAACTGCGTCTGGAGCGTGTTGACGAGTGTCGATGCTTCCGAGGTATCCACGCCCTGGAGATCGACGAGCTTGTTCTGGATGATGCTTGACTGTGCATCGAGGGCATCGTTGGCCTTCTCGACGCGCTCCTGCGAAAGACCAAGCTGGCTTGCCTGCGTCACGATGCCGGTCGTTGCCTGCGCCGCATAGCCGATCGCCTTGGAGGTAACCGTGCTCAATGCGTCAGCGCTGACATTCTGGCTGGCCAGCGCCGAGACGGTGATCGAAGCGAGCGCGAAGTAGCGCATGCCGCCCGAGTTGGCGTTGGTCGACGATGTTACGACTTCCGAGTTACTGATACGGCTCGTCATGTTCTGGTTCGATGCGGCCGACCAGTCGCTCCAGGCCGGCGGCGTCACATAGGCCGCAGGCGCAAGCGGGATCGGCGCGCCGGATGGCGGGAACGCGATCGGCGTGGAGGTGCCGTTGAAGGTGTCCTGCGAGAACATCGGCTCAACGAAGTCAGTAATGAACTTACCCATCTCGGCGCCGGTCAGAGAACTCACCGGTTTGCCAAGGCCGCTTGCATAGGCCGTGAGGTTCGTCTGAATGGCGGTCGTCGCGGCATTCTGCTGGTTGGTGAGCGGCTGCACATCGGTGTTGATACCGGAGAACAGGTACTCGCCGTTGAGCATGGAATTGCCCGTATCCATCAACTGCGACAGCGCGTCGCCGGCAGATTGCATCGCCACCGTGATGCTGGTCTTGTCCTGACTGCCCTGAAGCGCTGTCAACTTGGAGACCAGCGCATCGCCGGCCTTCTTCATGCTGTTGAGGCCAAGCTGCGACGCTTCGAGACGTGCCGATACGACGGAATTGCTGCCCTTGAGAGCCTTGATGCGGCTGACCTCGGACGTGAAGTTCACACTCTTGGCTGCGCCAGAACCCAGGGAGGCGCCGATGTCGGCGTAAACGCCCGTCGTTGCTTCGAGAGAAGCGCTGACCAATTGCTTCTGCGACTGGCGGATCGTCAATCGCATCGCGTTTTGAATGGCTGAACTAGAAATAAATGAACTTTTCATGGCTTAACTCGCTATGTCCAGCAACGACTTCAACATTTCGTCGACAGCGTTGAGGATCTTCGTGGCCGCCTTGTAGGACTGCTCGATGTCGAGAAGCAGCGTCAGTTCCTCGTCGAGGTTGACGCCGGTCTCGTTGGAATAGGCTTCCGTCGAACGCGAGAGTGCTGCCGAGGTATTCTCGGACGCCGTCGTCGCATCGCTTCGATACTGCTCGAGCCAGCCGATCGAATTCGAGGCGTAATCCATGATGTTGACGTTGGACGAGAGGCCAGCGGTCGCTGAAAAGGTCTGAGCCGTGCCCATCGCCGTGTAGAGCGCGTCGAGATTGTCGGAGAAGCCGCTTTTGCCGGTCGGATTGAGGTTGGTGAGGCCGGAGATTGACCCATCGCGCAACTTCATCGGGTCGCCGCCCTGGCTGGTAATGACGGCAGTGTTTACAGTGATAGTGCCGGCGATGCCGTCGATGACGCCTGATGCGCTCGGCGTGCCGCCCGGCGTGCCCACCGCGGTCTTCCAGACGAAGAGGCCTGGCTGCGTCGTGGCGGGCGCGCCGCCGGTTTCGGAGAACATGGTGACGAGCGACTTCGCGATCTCGTCGAGCTGCGACTGGAATGTCGGAGCGATGTCATCCCGCACCTGCAGGAGCGCCTGCAGGCTTCCCTGGGCCGTGCTCGTCGAGCCCTTGCCGCTCGCAAGCGCTACGCCATCGATGTAGATCGCATTGCCTTTGGTCTGGGCAGTGTAGGTGTCCTGTGCGACGAAGGTGACTGTGCGCGGTATCGTGTCGAAAACGACCGTGCCGTCTGTCGTATAGAGCGCCATATCGCCGTTGTCGCGATCGACCGCGTTGACGCCGACGATTGCGGAGATCTGCTTCAGCAGCTTGTCGCGCTCATCCAGTGCATCGGCTGGATTGCCGCCGGTGGCGGTAGCGCTCTTGACGGCATCGTTCGCCGTCTTGAACTGCGCAAGCAGGGTGTTCAGTGTCGCAACCTGGGTTGCGATTTCCTTGTCCGCACCCTGACGGACGGCCTGCACGGATTTCGTTGCATTGTTCAGTGAATTGGCGACGTCCTGCGCGGCCGTGACCGCGCTCTGCGCGGCAATCGTGCTGCTCGGCGACGTGCGAAAGGCCTGCAGCTTTTCGCGAAACGTCGAGAGATAGTTTGCCGGCGACGTTTCGTAATCGTTGCCACCCATGATCGATTTCAGGTCGGTCAGGCCGCCAAGCAGCGTTTGCTGGCCACTGTCTTGCGCACTCGCTTTCAGCCACTGCTTCTGCAGCGCGTCTTCCTGCGCGCGGCTGATCTTCACGACTTGCGCGCCATTCAGCGACGTGGTGATCATCGCCTGCCGGCGCACGTAATCGCTGTTGCTGGAGTTTGAGATATTGTTCGATACCACACTGCTCTGAGTGCCGGTATTGTTGAATATGCTCTGCGCCGTATTCAGTGCGGAAGTGAGCGACATGGCTTATCCGTACCCTACTTATCTCTTGAGGTTAACGAGGACGTCCATGATGTCGGCCCCCGTCTGGAACACCTTGGAATTGGCGGTGTAGCTGCGCTGCGACTCGATCATCTCGGTCAGCTCGCCGGCAAGATCGACGTTCGAGCTTTCGAGTGCGCCGGCCTGGATGCTGCCGAAGCCGTTGGTCTGCGGGAAGCCGGTGACCGTGACGCCGGACTGCCCGTTGGCGCTATAAACGTTGCCGCTCATCAGCGTCATGTTGTCCGGGCTTGCAACGGTTGCGAGCGGGACACGGTAAAGCGGCTTTGACGTTCCATCTGTGTATTTGGCATAGACGGTACCGTCCTTGTCGATCGACACACTATCAACCGGGCTGGCTGCCTGGCCGTTCGGTGTGCCGCTACCGGCAAACTCAGAAGCAAGCTGCGTAAAGCCGCTCAGGTCCATGGCGATTGCTCCACCCGTTACCGGATCGGTGATCGTCATCGCGCCGGTGGAGGCCATCTTGCCGTTTGTGTCGAAGGTCAAACCCGTCGTGCCAACGAGAGCCGACGCTCCCCCAGCATAGGGAAATGATGAGGTTCCACCTGTTGCCGCATCGGCGTGGCGGAAGACTGCGACCTGCCACGTGCCCGAGGTTGCGGCAACCGGCGGCGGACCAGCGGAAGCTGCCGTCGCGCCCGCTGTCTTGGTGAAGTAGAAATCGTACTGGATCGTATTGCCGAGCTTGTCGTAACCCACCATCGACATCTGTTTCGTGTCGGTCGTGATCGGAGCCGTGTTGGAGGCAGGAAGGTTGCCAGTCGCAACGTTGGCATTGGAGTTCAGGTTGCCGGTGAAGGTGCCCGTCGTCGACGCGATCGCTGTCAGGCCGGACTGGTTGACGTTGATCGGGACGAGGCCGGAGAAGCCGTTGACGACGACAGCCGGAGCACCGGCGTCGTAGGAATAGCCCATCAGCTTGAAGCCGGCGGCGTTGACGAGGTTGCCCTGATCGTCCTTGCTGAAATCGCCAGCGCGGGTCAGAACCGGAACGCCGTCCGGGCTCTGAACGATGAAGAAGCCATCACCGGAGATCGCCAGGTTGTAGCTCGACGTCGTGTAGGAGATATCGCCCTGCTCGGAAACGGACTGACGAACGGAGGTCTGGACACCGCCTGAATTGTAGTTACCCGAGGTCGAAGGCAGAACCAGCGACGAGAAAGCGCTCGACACGGCCTTGTAGCCCGTGGTGTTTGCGTTTGCGATGTTATCGGCCACGGTGCTGAGGCGGTTTGCCTGGGCGTTCATGCCGGACACGGCCGTCTTCATGCTGCCAAAAATGCTCATCTGAAAACCTCGATTCCCTGAGTAGGCTTGAGAGTATTTGGTGGGCCTTGCGTGAAGCTGTCTGGGGCTGAACCATCATCGATGAGAATGCAGCGACTATGGCCAGGCAACACGGCCCGTTCTGAAAAAATCAGTTCCAGTCAATGCAGTAGCCGAGGAAGCGCTTCGAATCGACCGGATCGAAGCCGAGCTTCTTCCGGAGCTTCTTGCGCAGCTTGGAAATGTGGCTTTCAACGACGTTTTCTTCGACTTCGTCGTCGAAGATCCCGTAGATCGCGTTGAAGATCTGCGTCTTGGTGACGCGGCGACCGCGGTTTGCGATCAAATACTCCAGGATGCGGCGCTCGCGACGGGGAAGCGCGAAGACTTCGCCATGAATTTCCGGATCGCGACCGTCGGAAAATACGCGGATCGCGCCGATGTCGGTGTGGCTGGAAATCGCTTTCAGGCGGCGCCGGATGGCGGCGGCTCGAGCCAGGATTTCGCGGGGATGCACCGGCTTGCGCACGACATCGTCGACACCACAATCAAAAAGTGCAAGGGTGTTTTCGAGCGACGGCTGGTCGCTGACCGCGATAACCGGCGCCATGGTCCGGTCGCGGATTGCGCGCGGCAGCTCGAAATTCCGCTGCCCCTGCCCGATCAGGAATGCCTCGACAGCCGCGATATCTGAATCCGCCGCCGTCTGAACCCATTCGCCGAATTCACTTGGATCAAATCCCGTGGAAGGAATGCCTTCCCGCCCAAAAAGTGAAGTGTAACCATCCTTCACGAGCTCACGCTCATCAACCACTACGATCATTCGTCCGCCTCCGAATCACTTGTGGTACCTCGATGCTCTATGGGTACGAATCGCGCGATTCTGGGACAAGCTGCAGGAACTTACTGGCAGAAATTAATAGTTGATTAAGAATTGAGGCGCGATTTGATCTAGATGTAGTAGGAGATCGAAATTGTGCACACAAAAATTTCGTGGAAAAGTTAACAAGGTCTAAAATGTGACTTGCCTTGCCATATTGAGACAGATTCTCGCCACAATATGACACATTTCTGCTTTGTTCTATTTTTACTCGTTTCGATTGAATCAATTCTGGCAGAAGTTGCTCGCATTGGGAGTCCATTTGCCGTAGCCGGTGGCAACCAGATTGGCGATGACCCGGCAGACATACTGCTTCTGGGCCGGGTCATTGTTGGGTCCGGCGTGATAGCGGGCCACTGCCATCGTCCATGTTTCGTGCCGGTCGTGGAGATTGCGCAGGAACCTTGCCGCATATTCCACATTGCGACGGGGGTCGAACATCTCCTCCGCAGACCGGAAATTCTCACCATGGTAGTACTGGTTGATCTGCATGCAGCCGATGTCGATGAGCTTCGCGCCTGACCTGCGCGCAACGTCAACCTGTCTCAGAGCGTCCTGCTCGGAGGGTGGAAAGAAGGCTTTCCCTTCGATGTTCAGGGCGTAAGGGTAGAGCGATCCCTTGCGTCCCGTCTCGGTCAAGCCAACGGAGTAGAGAATGCCCTCGGGGATGCCGTATTTCAGTGCGGCCGCCTGAATCTCCTGCTCACAGGCACTGTTCGACGCCTGTGCGCTAGAGATAGACGTCGCCAGTGCGACCGCTGCCAGCGGCGCCAGGAGAAGTGCCTTCAACACCGCTTTCGCCCGAGCCATTGGAGCCTCCGCCAGTTCGCTGTCCTGATTGATTTTGGCGTTCCCGCGCCTCGCCGCCCTGACCTTGCTGGGCAGAGGCATGACCCTGCTGCTGGCTTTGTGCGTTCGCCTGATTGCCGGCGTCCGAGCGGTCGACCGGCGCCATGCTGATCGTAACGTTGTCGATCGTGTAGCCCTGGCTGCGCAATGCCTCGATGATCTTGCCGTGATCTTCCTTGAGTTGGCGATAGGCCGCGCCGCTCTCTACCTTCAGGTCGACATTCAGTGCATCGCCGTGCAGCCGCATCGTAGCGGTGACGAGACCAAGGTCGATCGGGTTCATCTGGATCTTGAGCGTATTGACCACCTTGCCAGTGCTCGTCCACTCGGCCGCGTTCGACAGGGCGGAGCTCGCCTGCATGGCATGCGCCCATTCCGGATCGCCGGATATCGCCGCCGTCACTGCGGCAGAATTGGTGTTCTGCGCAAGACCGATGTAGCGGCGCGAGTCCAGAACAGAGACGCTCTCGATGTTAGCCTTGCCGCCGGACTCACCGGTGGCATCCCTGTCGATGCCAAGATGCATATCCATCGACTGACCGCGGCCATTGGCACGGCTCAGCCGGAATGTCGTCGCGTCGGTATCGCCGGCAACCACTGTGCCGGGCAGCTGAGCGTCGACAGTCGCATCGACGCTCAGGGCCGCGTCAGGGGAGGTTTCCTTGGGCATGATACCCGCAACGGACTTTTCTTTCGGATCGGTCGCTACCTTGCCGTCAGCCTTTTGGTTCGCCGCGGCCATTGCGGCGAACGCTGCGGCCGCCGTTCCGTCGGTCGGCACCTGCTTCAGTAAGCTCAGGACATCGGAGATCGCGTCGTCCTCGGCGCCCTTCTTGACCTCGGTGCCGTCAGCCTTTGTCAGCTTCGTGCCCTTGGCCGAATGTGCCGTCGCTTCATCGTCGAGCTTGTCGGACAGATCCTGCAAGTCGGCGTCATCAGCGTGCTTGCCCTTGGCCTTCGGGTCCGCCCTTTTGGTCTCCTTGTCGGCCGACCCGGACGTCTTTTCTTTCATCTCCGCCTGCGCCGCCAGGGAGGCGCTGCCGAGATCGATCAATGCCTTCGTGTTCGCGTGGCGCGGCGCAGCGGACGCACTGCCGTCAGTGCCGTCAGTGCCGTCGCCGGCGTGCTGGCCCACCGCGGGCTGCTCGGCCGAGTCTTGCTTTGCGCCGCTTGCCTTGTTCAGGACGTCAGAGAACCCGCCTGCATCCGTATCACCACCGTTGCCGGTCTGACGGCCAATGGCCGCGGCAGAGGCAGCCCCTGCTCCAGACGCTCCCCCCGAAACGCTGATGTCCATCATCTCAATTGCTTTCTTTGTTCAAGAGGCCGTCGATCTCATCCAGTTGCGATCGGCTTGACGTCACGAATGCGCTGAATGACGGGTCGGCGTCCTGCTGTCCCCCAACATTGGATGGCGGCGTCCCTGCCGCTTCTCCCACAACAGGACCTTGAGCCAGGTTGGGTATCTCCCCCTGCTCGGCCTCTGGTGAGGCTGCGGCCTGTTCAGAAGTGATTTCTTGACGATAAGATTTAGGGGCGGTCGCTTGCGTCAGGCTTGCCGGGTCCGGCGGGCGAAGCACTTGTTCTGCAATGGCTTTTGCTGCCGCCCTAAGCGCCTGGTCACGCGGGGACAGCTCTTGGTCCGCAATGGATGCGATGTTCCTCGCGGCCGTATCGATCTTGTCCGTCGGGATCGCCGCCATGCCGCCGTAGAAATCGGCCAGCGCTCCAAAGGCGTTGTCGGAATCGCTTGCAAGCGTCTGGGCGCGCGCTGCTGCCATCCGTGCGAGATCACCCTTGCCGGCGATCGCGGCTGCCCGAGCGATGCGGAGATAGACTTCCCGCTGCCTGGCCTCATCCATGAAGGAGAGAATGCCAACAACGTCGTCCGGCTTCACCTCGTGATCATGATTGACCAGCAGCTTGACGAAAAGATCCGCGAACTGGCTCGCATAAGGCGAATGCAGGAAGCGGCGCACGTAGCGCTGCGAATAATCGAGCCCCTTGTCCACCATCCCGGCTTCGACGCAGATCGACACGGAGCGTCGCAGCGCCGCCTCCTCGACGATCGTGCCCGGCGCATTGAGGCGCGCCTGGTCATACAGCTTCAGCGCCTCCATTGGGCTCTTGGCGAGAGTGACGTTGCCGCCGACCAGCGCAAGATAGGGACCGATTTTCTTATCCTTGTATTCGTTCGCAGTCTCGACAAGGCTCTTGGCCACCAGCAATCCCTTGCCACTCAAATATTTTCGCAACACATCGCTGATGCGATTGTCGAAGTGACCGTTTACATCGCGGGCGACGAGGTATTCGAGGGTTTCCGGATTGCCGCCGCTCATTGCGTAGATCAGCGCCGCATCGACGTTGCGGTCATCATCGAAAACCGATGGATCGATGGTGCGCAGGCGCTGATCGATCGTGCCGAGCATGAAGCGCTGCATCTCGGCGGCAGAATGATCGCCAAGCACGACGGAATCCTGCACGAATTGCAGCGACCGCAGCATTTTGTAGGGTGCAATGTCCTCCTGATCTTCCGCATACGCGACGCCAGCAGGGCTCCCCGCGAGGCCGAGAAGCAGAAGCAGAAGACGTTGGTGGAGACGGATCATGGATTATCCCTGATCCGTCTGCAGCAGTATTTCGATGCGCCTGTTGGTCGCGTTGAAGGGATCGGCCTGATCCTTCAACTTGCGGTCGGCAAAGCCCGAGACTTGGGAGACCCGCTTTTCGTCGAGCCCGCCGCGAACGATCATGTAGTAGGCAGCCTGGGCGCGATCCATCGACAAGCGCCAGTTCTCGTTCTCGCCCTTATACTGACGGCCGTCCGTGTGGCCGCGAATGACAACGGCGCCTGGTTTGCCCTTCAGGATCTCACCGATCTTTTCCATCGCCAGCACCATTTCCTTGCGCGGAACGGCCGATCCGATGTTGAACATGGAATCATCGCTCTGGTCGGAAATGCTGACCAAAAGGCCGCCTTCCGACGGTGTTACCGTGAGACCCTCGGCGAGCTTGCCGGCAACGCCGCTGATCTGCTGGGCGATTTCCTTTTGCAGGTCCTCGGCCCGTTTCTGCTCGGCGGCCTTTTGCGCCTCGGTCTGCGGCTTTTCCTCGCCCTCGGCATTTCCGGCAGCCGTTTCCACCGGTGCAGCATCGTGTTGCGGTTTGCTTTCTGCCGTTTCCGAGGCCCGCTCGTCATGACCCTTGCCGGCGTCCTCGGCCTTTGTCAGATCCGCCGGGTTCTCAGATTGCGCCTTGGCAACTTCGGTCGCGTCTGCCGCACCATCGGCGGGCGCGGCGCTCGATGCCGGCTGCGTCTTGTCGGCGTGCGTCACTTCGACCTGCTTCGTCCAGAAATCCGGATCGAAGGGGTCGCGATAGGCCTGACCGCCGTCAGCGCCGGTTGCCGGACCGGAATCGCTGGCACCGCCCTCACCCTTGGCGCTGACGTTTGCCTGCTGGCCGACTTCCTGCGCAATCTCCGCCAGGACCGAATAAGGATTCTCGAAGAAGTCGGCTTCGGAGTAGTTGGTCTGGTCGCCGGAGGTCGAGGTCTGGTCATCGCCGTTTGCGGCCGATGCGCCCTTGGTAGGCTCGTCCTCCTTTTCCTTCGACTTGTCCTGCTTCTGGTCGCCATCCGCCTGATCGACGGGCTTCTTCAGGCCTTTTTCCGTGGGCTTCTCGTCGGCGAGCTTGATCGGATTGAAATAGGTCGCAACCGAGGCCTTGGTTTCCTCGTTCGCAGCGTTGACCAACCACATGACCAGAAAGAACGCCATCATGGCCGTCATGAAGTCGGCATAGGCGATCTTCCAGGCGCCACCATGAGCCCCGTCGTGATCCCCGCCGCCATGTCGCTTGACGATGATGATCTCGTTCTTGCCGTGGTGGTGGTTTTCGCTCTCACTCATTCCAGAACTTTCTTCAAGCTCGTCGCCCAGGCCGACATCCGCGTGACCAGGACAGCGTCGCCAAATTCGACGGTCAGGTCGACATCGCCCGTTTCATGATGGCGCAGAAGACCAGCCTTTTCGCCAAGTGTGCTCTTCAGCACATCGAAAAGCCGTGCCGGCCCTTTGACCGTCACGATACCGACATCGCCCTCCAGGACCGCCTCGCGAAGGATGCCGGCGAGATCGACGGCAGCCTTCTGCGACAGAACATCGGTCATAACAGGCGCCAGCGCCTTTGCGACCGTCGCGCTGACAAGCTCGGCAATCTCACCCGCCATCACGTCAAGCCGGGAGGCAATTAGCTCAGCGGCCTCAACCTCGTATCGGTCGCGGAGCTCTTCCACTTCGCGCTGATGAACGAGCGCGACTGTTTGCGTTTCCAAATTATACTTCTCGGTCAGCGCAGCGGTTGCCTCGGCATAGCCTCGGGCATGAGCGCTGTGGCGCTCGGCTTCCAGATCCAGGACCGGTTCGGATGCGATGTCCGCAAAGCCGCCGAAATCATTCGCAAGATCGTCGGCTTCGGCGACGGGAGCAACCACGGCCGGCTCACCAAAATCCTTGAGGTACCGAGAAAGCAGCGCGCTCACCGAATCCACCCTCTCGCTGCAGAAGACTGCGACATCTCGCGCCCCATCATGAACTGACAACTCATCAGGCACGGTTTCCGCACTGCGCCTTTGTACCGAAACTATGGTGTCAAACTTGCGCGAGGATGAAGGGCAAAGCCGAGAAAGCCCAACGCACCCGGCCACTATTGCAGCAGGATCAGCACTTTGCTGGCAGCCGTGTTCAGGATAGAGATCGCCTGAACACCCATCTGCTGTTGCGTCTGCAACGCCTTCTGGAGGGTCGACGCTTCGTCCATGTCGGTGTCAACGAGCGCGCCGACACCCTTGTCGATCAAGTCAGACATATCCGCGGTGTAGGCAACGCGATCGCTGATGCGCGCGCTCATCGTGCCGAGGCCGGCCGCCGTCGTCGTCAGCTGCGACAATACGGAATCGACCACTGCCAGCATGTCCTTCAACTGCGCGGAGGTCGTGTTGCTATCAAGCTTTATCTCCGTCCCGCTGGCTGGCGAAGTCGATCCGGCGTTGAGCAGATAGTAGTTGCGTGCCGTCGAGGTGCCGTCCGCATTCAGCACGTTTGCGTCGACGGTCTTGGTGAGAAGTCCGCGATTGGCGTCCGTCGTGTCGATCATGACGGTCTGGTCAGCAGGGAAATCAATCGTTTGCTCTTGGTATTCGCCGTTCGTACCGCGCGCGAAACCGCCGATCACGGAGCGCGATATCGGAAGCGTCGTGTCGCGATTAAGCAGCCAATTCTCGCCCGCAAAGTTCGTCGACTGGACGGTCGTCTGCAGTTGCCCCTTCAGCTCGGTGAGCGTGGTGTTGAGCTTCGTCTTGTCGACCCCGGCTTCCTGCGCCGTCACGAGGGTCTTGCGGATCTCGCCGAGTTGGTCGATCAGGCTTTCCATCGACGTATAGGCGGTATCGACCTTCGATGCGCCGACGCCGAGCGCGTCGTGAATGTTTTGCAGCGAGCTGCTGTCCGAGCGCATGACGCTTGCATACGACCAGTAGGTCGCATCGTCGGCAGCCGTTTCGACGCGATAGCCTGACGAAACCTGCTGTTGAACCGTTGCAACGTCCTTGTTGATGATGCGCAGCGCCGCGAGGGCGTTTACCTGTGCCGAGCTGGTAATTTTGTATGTCATTTTTCTGGCTCTGAGTAGGGAAACGGGACAGGCCGGCAACCGGCAGCGACTGACCTGGCGTCATGCCCCCGGCTGGTCCCCCAGGCCCGGTTTGTCGCTAAAAACAAATCAACTGTTAAGGGAAGTTAACCAAGGCTTTCGACGGGCGCAAGGGCCATGGCTTCAGTGTCGCAAGCCTCGCGCAATCTTGATTATCGCTTCAAAAACAAAGAGAAAGCCGCGTCAAAGACACGGCTTTCCATCTCCTTCGGATAGTGCTCGGCGGCTTAGTTCTTGAAGAGCGTGAGAACGTTCTGCGCGCTGGAATTCGCGATCGACAGCGATTGGATTGCCAGTTGTTGTTGCGTCTGCAAGGCCGTTAGTTTGCTCGATTCCTCTTCCATGTCAGCGTCAACAAGGCGCCCGACACCCGAGTCGATCGAATCGCTGAGGTTGGAAACGAAGCTTTCCTGCAGGTCGATGCGGGTCGAGATCGAGCCGAGCTGCGAGGCCGCCTTTGTCAGGGCACTGAGGCCTGATTCGACGGTGGTCAGCGCAAGGTCGATGTCGCTGGAGCTGAAGCTGGTGATGTCCATGCTGTAGATCGAGCCGACGCTGCCGCTCGACGTCCCTATGATACCCGTCGAGGTATCGATCGCTCCCGTAGTCGTCATACCGAACAGAACGTTGCCGCTCGTCGAGTCATCAAGCACATACTGTGTCGTCTGAACGGAAACCTGGCCGTTCGCATCGCGCACGAACGAGGAGACGACGCTTTTAGTGGAATTGCCTGCCACCCAGTTCTCGCCGGAAAAGGAAGCGGACTGAGCTACGCTCAACAACTGCTGCTGAAGCTGTCCAATTTCGTCCTGAATCTTGGTCTTGTCCACGCCCTTTTCCGTCGCGGCCACGATCTTCGCCTTGATCTCGCTGACGATATCGATGGCGCTGTCCATCGCCGAATAGGCGGTATCGACCTTTGCCGCACCCAGACCGAGCGCGTCGGAGACAGCCGATAGAGCCTTGTTGTCCGAACGCATGGTCGTCGCAATCGACCAATAGGCAGCATTGTCCTTGGCTTCGGCAACACGGTAGCCGGACGAAACACGGTTCTGGGTGTCTTCCAGATTGCCATTGATGCTGCGCAGGGTCTGGAGGGCGGACATTGCCGCGACGTTCGTCAAAATGCTGGTCATGAAATTATCGCCCCTTGATGGCAAATCTTGAAAAGGGACATTCCGGTCCGCCACCGGGAACGGCAATCAGCATCATGCCCGCTAACCGCTTCTTAAGCTTGGTTAACATACCGTTTCGTTGACGGCAGAAGACATGAGTTTGGTTAACGCGGAGTTAACAGGCATGAAAAAAGCCGCGCTCGGTAGCGCGGCTTTCGATTGGCGATCTTTCTGTTCGAGACGCCCGGAGGCGCTCCTGCGATTAGCTGCGGAACAGCGAGAGGATGTTCTGCGACGAGGAGTTTGCGATCGACAGCGACTGGATCGCCAGCTGCTGCTGGGTCTGCAGGGCGCTGAGCTTGGAGGACTCTTCTTCCATGTCGGCGTCAACCAGACGGCCGATACCGGAGTCGATCGAGTCGCTGAGCGAAGTGACGAAGTCGCTCTGGATGTCGACGCGCTGCTGGAGCGAGCCGAGCTGTGAGCCGAGCGTCGTCATGCTCGTCAGAGCGGTTTCGACGTCCGTCAGTAGGTTGTCGACGTCGCCCTGGGTCGTGGTGGAGCCGATCGTGAAGCCGTAGATCGAGCTGCCCGAGCTCGCACCGTTAGCACCGAGGATGCCGCCTGTCGTGGAGCCGTCGAACAGCGTGTTGGTGGCGCCGAGCGAATAGTCGGTGGTCTTGATGGAGACCACACCGCCGGTGCCGCGGACGAAGGACGAAACGACGCTGACAGTGCCGCCGACGTTGTTGACCCAGTTTTCGCCGTTGAACGAAGCGGACTGAGCAACGCTGTAAAGCTGTGCCTGCAGCTGCGTGATTTCGTCCTGCAGCTTCGACTTGTCGACGCCAGCTTCGCTGGCTGCAACCAGCTTGGCCTTGATGTCGCCGACGATGTCGATGGCGCTATCGACGGCCGTGTAAGCCGTGTCGAGCTTGGCGGCACCCATGCCGAGGGCGTCGGAAACGGCTGAAAGCGCCTTGTTGTCCGACTTCATCGTGGTGGCGATCGACCAGTAAGCAGCGTTGTCGGAAGCCTTGCCGACGCGCAGACCAGACGAAACGGCGTTCTGCGTATCCGACAGATTGCTGTTGACGTTACGCAGCGTCTGGAGAGCTGCCATTGCGGAGTTGTTGGTCAGAATGCTGGTCATTTAATTGCCCCTTTGGCAGAATGTGTAGGAAGGGACATTCCGGACTACCGGGAACGGCGGTCAGCGTCATGCCTATTGACCGCTTTTGCTGTGCTCAGTCAACTCGCCGTTTCGATAGGCACATAAGACAGCATCATGGTTAAGAAACCCTGAACCATAAAAAGAAAAATAGTTAAAAATATCCTTCTGTTAGCTCGCCTTATTAACTTGCGATTAAAACATTTACGGCCGGGAAAACCCGGCCGTAAATCGCTTCTCAGATGGCTGGTGACGGCTATCAGCCGCGGAACAGCGAGAGGATGTTCTGCGACGAGGAGTTTGCGATCGACAGCGACTGGATCGCCAGCTGTTGCTGGGTCTGCAGGGCGCTGAGCTTGGAGGACTCTTCTTCCATGTCGGCGTCAACCAGGCGGCCGATACCGGAGTCGATCGAGTCGCTGAGCGAGGAGACGAAGTCGGTCTGGATGTCGACGCGGGTCTGGAGCGAACCGAGCTGCGAACCGAGGGTCGTCATGTTCTTCAGAGCGCTCTCGACGTCCGTCAGCAGGTTGTCGATGTCGCCCTGGGTCGTGCTCGAGCCGATCGTGAAGCCGTAGATGGAGCTGCCCGAGCTCGCACCGTTAGCACCGAGGATGCCGCCTGTCGTGGAGCCGTCGAACAGCGTGTTGGTGGCGCCGAGCGTGTAGTCGGTGGTCTTGATGGAGACCGCGCCGCCGGTACCGCGCACGAAGGACGAAACGACGCTGACAGTGCCGCCGGCGTTGTTGACCCAGTTTTCGCCGTTGAACGAAGCGGACTGAGCGACGCTGTAGAGCTGCGACTGCAGCTGCGTGATTTCGTCCTGAAGCTTGGTCTTGTCGACGCCGGCTTCGCTGGCTGCAACGAGCTTTGCCTTGATTTCGCCGACGACGTCGATTGCACTGTCGACAGCGGTGTAGGCCGTGTCGAGCTTGGCGGCACCCATGCCGAGGGCGTCGGACACAGCCGAAAGCGCCTTGTTGTCGGACTTCATCGTCGTAGCGATCGACCAGTAGGCGGCGTTGTCGGAAGCCTTGCCGACGCGCAGGCCAGACGAAACGGCGTTCTGCGTGTCACTCAAGCCCTTGTTGACGTTACGCAGCGTCTGGAGTGCCGCCATTGCGGAATTGTTGGTGTTAATGCTTGTCATAAGTCTGTCCCCAAAAACAAAATACAAAAGGAGGACATACCGGACTTCAATACCGGCGATGACGGACCAGCTTCATGCCACTCGGCGCCGTTCTCTTGAGCAACCAAACCCGTCATGTCGAGAGGCAATCTCGCACCCATTCATTGCCAACTCATTAAAACGGCTGGGGAAACGGCGTCGCATGGGCCGGTGGTTAACAGTCTCCAAACATTCTTCGAACGCCTTGTCGCAGGAGCGCACACCGGCTTGGAGCAAGCTTGGTGTGCCTAGATGGTGCAAACTGGGGCGCCGTGTAGGCCAGCGCACGATTGGCCACGACGCTCGTTGAAGAAGTTCAGGATGGAGTGGGCTCTTGAATACCAATATTTCGTTTGCGGCGGCATCGAAGGACTATCAAAAGGGGCAATATCTCAAGTCGCTTGAAGTCCTGAACAAACTCATCGACACGCAGCAGGACGTCAAGACCTACGTTCTCCTGGCCAAAAACCTTCTCAAGTTGGGCTTTAAATCGGAAGCGGCAAGCGCGTATGCGCTTGCCGGCGAACGCGACAGCAACAAGGAGTCGCCTTACACACGCGAAGCCGCGCTTCTGTATTTTGCCTGCGGCGACGAAGAGCAAGCCTTGCTCCAGGCCTTGCGCGTCATGACACTTGCCCGCTCGGACGCCGATCTTGCCTGCGTTCTTGCCTCTATCCACACCAGGCAAGGCCGGAAGGATCTCGTGAGCCCTTACCGCAAGGTGATTTCCGAGAGCAGCAATCCCGACCATGCCCGCCTTGCAGTGCAACTCCTCAGTGACGACATTCTGGACGCGACGAACGCGACGCTTGTTCACAATCTCTTCAAGAAATTTCCCGACATCATGCCGCTCCGGCTCCTCAAGCTGGTCTTCGCGCGCGAGGTCTGCGACTTCGACCTGGTCGCCAGGGAGTTTCTGGCGGTACAACGGATGCTCGACAAAGGCGACCTGAGCGTCCTGGAGCGCGACAATCCCTTCTACAACCTCCACTGGTGCAGCGACGAAGCGCTCAATGCGCTTGCTTCTCACAATCCGTCTCTTCCATTGAAGGAAGCTGCAGCGCGACGAAGAGCCGTTCCCCACGCCTGGAGCAAGAAGATCCGTATCGGATATCTTTCGTCCGATTTCTGGGCCGGACACGCAACCATGAAGCTGCTGCGCCGTATTCTGGAGCTGCACGACCGCGACAAATTCGAAATAACGCTCTTCTGCCATACCGAGGAGAAGTACCTGGAACATGAGGCCGGCACTGTCGATCGCTCGCAATGGGGCGACGTGTGCATCGTTCGAGGCATGACCGACGAGGAAGCCGCGAACGCAATCCGGGAGCGCCAGATCGACATCCTGGTCGACCTAAAGGGACACACATTCGGCGGTCGATCCAGAATACTGAACTATGGCGGCGCTCCGCTGCAGGCAACCTGGCTTGGTTTCCCCGGCAGCGTGACCGACGTCGATCTTGATTACGCCATCGGCGATCGGTTCGTGCTGCCGGAGAGCAGCGAAGCACACTACCACGAGAAGCTGGTGCGCATGCCGGAGAGCTACCAACCCAACGACCCCGCAAATCGCCCGAAGCCGAAGCCGACGACCCGCACCCAGGTTGGATTGCCGGAGGACGCGTTCGTGTTTGCCTCGTTCAATGCGAACCGCAAAATCAACACAGAGATACTGGACGTCTGGTGCAACATCCTCAAGCGCGCGCCAAACGGCGTGCTTTGGCTGATGCTTTCGTCGCCCCACACCCAGACCAACTTGCTCAACTACATCAACAAGAAGGGGATCGATTCGGATCGAGTGATCTTCTGCCCGCGCGTGTCCTACGAAGAGCACATCGATCGCCAACAGATGGCAGATCTTGGCATCGACACGTTTCCGGTCAACGGTCACACAACGACCTCCGAGCAACTCTGGGGCGGCCTGCCGGTTCTGACCGTCCAGGGCACCAATTTTGCCTCTCGCGTCAGCGAAAGTCTGCTCAACGCCATAGGCTTGCCGGAACTGGTGGCCGCCGATATCAAAGCCTACGAGGACATGGCGGTCGTGCTTGCGAACAGTCCCGAGCGCATTGCTGAATACAAGCAGCGCATCAGACGGAACGCCGGCATCATGCCCCTCTTCGATGCGGAGCGCTTCACGCTGCACCTCGAAAGGGCCTACGAAATCATGGTGGAGCGCGCGAAGATGCGGCTGGAACCGGACCACATCGACGTGCCGGCGCTGCCACCCCGTACAACGCCATTCTTCAGCTTCGACTAAAAAGCAAATTCACACGGTAAAGAGCCCGCCGGGGAAGCTCCTGGCGGGCTTTCATCTCGTGCCTAGACGGGATGCGGGCGCGGCGTCTCGAAACGTGTTCAGTGGAAGGAACGGACGAGACTTCCGACCAAAAGGTTCCAGCCGTCGATCAGCACGAAGAAGAGAATCTTGAACGGCAAGGAAATCGATGTCGGCGGCAGCATCATCATGCCCATCGCCATGGTAATGGTGGCCACGATCAGGTCGATGACGAGGAAGGGAAGAACGATCAGGAAACCGATCTCGAAGCCGCGCCGGATCTCCGAGATCATGAAAGCGGGAATGAGGACGCGGTAATCGATCTTTTCTTCGGTCTGGACGCTCTGGCCCCGCTCTCTCGCCAAATCCACGAAAAGCGCCAGGTCCTTGTCACGCGTGTTGCTCGCCATGAAGGTGCGAAAGGGCTCGGCGATGCGTGCCACTGCCTGCTGCTCGTCGATCTGGTTCGATAGGAGCGGCTGAACGCCGGTCTGCCATGCTAGATCGAAGGTCGGTTGCATGACGTAGAAGGTCATGAACAGCGCGAGCGACAGCAGGATCATATTCGAGGGGGTGGAGGACAAGCCCATGCCCGACCTAAGGATCGAGAACGCGATGATGAAGCGCGGGAAGCTCGTCACCATGATCAGGATGCCCGGCGCCACCGAAAGAACGGTCAACAGGCCGAACGTTCTGATGATCCATGCCGCGACCGAACCGTCGACCGGCAAGTTCAACAGGTTTGTCGGGAGCTGCTGCGCATGCGCCAGCTCCGGTGCCGCCATCATGGCAGCAAACAGCAGTAGGAAGCGAATCATTCGACGACGAAGGTCCTGAACATGACCTTCGATACGCGCCCTTGCGCGCGAAGGTCAACACGCTCCTGGATGTCATCCTTAAGATATTCGAAGCCTCGCGGCCCCTCGATCTGCTGCAGCGAAACCGTGCGGACATAAGCAAGAATATCCTGATGGATATCTTCTGCGAGTTTCACGTCGGGCGGGCCGTTAAACAGCAACGCCACTTCCAGACGAACCCAGTTCTCGGAGGGATAGGCGAGGTTCGAGGTGATCGGCTCAAGCTGAACGACATTATTGGCTTCGGTCGAAACGTGAGGCAGGCCTGCCTCACCTTCCTTCTGCGCGGCCTCGTCCTTGGCTTTCTTGGCCTGCTCCGCCTGTTCAGCACCCAAGATGTTGGGTGCGACCAGGCCGCCGACCACCCAGCCGCCGCCGGCGCCAAGCAGCGTCAGGATCGCAAGCCCGGCGATGGTCATCATTGCGGCCGATTTTTTCTTCGGCTGGCCTTCGGCGGCTTCTGTCTCTGCCATGGTGTTCTGCCTCAGAGCGGCGAGAAGAGATCGACGGCCTGCTGGCCGCGCGGCGGCTGCTGCACTTCCATCAGGCGGCCGCGGCCGCCGTAGGAGATGCGGGCCTCAGCAATCTTCTCGTAGGAAATCTGGTTGTCCGCGTTGACGTCCTGCGGGCGAACGATACCGGCGACATTGAGAATGCGGATCTCCTGGTTGACGCGGACTTCCTGGGAGCCGCTGAGCACGAGGTTGCCGTTTTCGAGAATGCCAGTGACGACGGCCGCGACCATGAGCTTCAGCGTTTCGGACCGGTCGATCTTGCCCTTGCCGTCGGTACTGGTGTCGGAACCATAGGTCACATCGGTCTTCGACGACGGATTCCAGCCCATGATGTTGGCGTCGACGTCCCAGTTGAGGCCGCTCGAATTGGTCCGGCTGCGGCTGGTGTCATTCTCGAACTTCGCCTTATCGTTGATCTGGATGTTGACGGTCAAAATGTCCCCGACATTCAGTGCGCGAGCATCCTTGAAGAGGGCGGCCTGCGAGTCGCTCCAAAGAGAATAGCCCTGTGCGACCTGGCGCGGCTGCTTCGGATAGAGCGCCATCTGCGGCGTCTGGCCGTAAGCGAGACCGCTGCCGATCGGGCTCATGGCCGGGGCGCGACCGATCTCATTGACAGCCTGCGGCGATGCGCAGCCTGCAAGCAGGGCGACGGCTGCAATCGCGACCGGGAAACGCTTGTTCATGAGGGATCCTTCGACGTATTGGGATCGGACGCACTGGCGATGATGTTGGCGATGATCGCAGCCTTCTGCGGATCCATCTCGTTGAGGATCAGGCTCGATTGCGTGGCGTTCAGCCGCATGATGACGGCTGCCGCCACTTCGATCTTGACCTCTTGCAGCTGCGATGCGGCCGCGTCCGGCTTCATTTTCTTGTAGATATCGGTGAGGCCCGCTTCGGCCTGTTTGAGGAAATCATCGCGGCGCTTCAGCCAGTCCTGATATTCCTCCTTGCGTTTGTTCATTTCCGCGATGCGGGAATCGACGTCGGTGCGAAGCTTCTCGAGTTCCTGCTTTTGCAGGAGATAGCGCTGGTCGCGAGCGGGATCGGCAATGTTCGTGCAGAACTGCTTGATCTCCTCCTGCGAGGTCATTTCACCCTTCGGCGCCGGCTGCTCCTGCGCAAAGGCGCCGGGGATGGACAGCGCCCCCACGGCCATCGCAGGCAGGGCAAGTCGCCGAAGCAAGTCAGATGCAGTCATGTTCTTCATCATTGCAGGACGAGCTCCGCTTGCAGCGCGCCGGCTGATTTGATGCCCTGGAGGATGGCAATGATGCCATCCGGCTTGACGCCGATATTGTTGAGACCCGCCACGAGTGTCCTGAGATCAGGCCCATCCAGCAGCGCCACTTTGCCGCCCGTCTTCTGCGCAGCGATATCGGTCTGCGGCTGAACCGCGGTCACGCCGCGCGACAATGGCTCGGGCTGAATGATCTGCGGTGTTTCGGTCACCTGGACCGTCAAAGTACCATAGCTGACGGCAACCGGCGACACGCGCACATCGGCGCCGATAACGATCGTTCCGGTTCGCTCGTTCACCACCACCTTCGCCGGCGTATCCGTCTCGACGACGAGGTTCTCCAGGTCGGCCATCAGGCGCGTGAGGTCCGCCGTTCTCGGCTTCTGGACGATGACTTCCTGCGCATCCTTGGCCTCCGCGACCGGGCCGCCGAAGCGAGCGGAAGCGTAGCCGTTGACGACATCGGCGATGCGAATGGCCGTCGAGAAGTCCGGGTTTCGCAGCTGCAGAACGAGATTGACGGAATCCTTGAAGCGCGACGGCAGCTCCCGTTCGATGATGGCACCGCCCGGCACCCGTCCCGCCGTCGTCACACCCTCGGTCACGGTCGCGGCCTGACCTTGTGCGTTGAACCCCGAGACGACGACGGAGCCCTGTGCGACCGCGTAAATCTGGCCATCGGCGCCCGACAGCGAC
This sequence comes from Rhizobium tibeticum, assembly GCF_900110205.1. GTDB lineage: Bacteria > Pseudomonadota > Alphaproteobacteria > Rhizobiales > Rhizobiaceae > Rhizobium > Rhizobium tibeticum. The sequence goes on from NZ_FOCV01000001.1 coordinate 323,501, forward strand.
GTCATGATCAGCGTTCCGCCGCGCAGCGACGTGGCATCGCCCAGCGAACTAACGCTGACATCGATACGGCTGCCGGGGCTGGCAAAAGGCGGCAGATTGGCCGTGACCATGACGGCCGCCGTATTCTTCGCATTGGACTGGCCGCCCTGAGTGGAGATGCCGAGGTTTTGCAGCATCGCACGCATCGACTGCTCGGTGAACGGCGACGCGCGGAAGCCGTCGCCGGTGCCCTGGAGGCCGACGATGAGACCATAGCCGATCAGCTGGTTGTCGCGTCCCGCCTGCAGGGAAGCAATGTCCTTGATGCGCGAGTTCATGGCCGCAGCGGGCGTGACGGCGACAACGTTCGGGGACAGAAACGCGAGGGCGACGAAAAGGCGGAACAACATCTTCATTTTGCGGCCACGTGTATGGTGCCGTCGGCGAGCACGGTGCCGCTGACGATCACGCCGGAATCCATGTTGCGAACGCGGACGAGCTGCCCCGTCATGCCGTCTTCAAGTGGCGACCCGGCTGCCGAGATCGTCATCGCGCCGAGCGTGAAGATCAGCCGGATCGAGGAGCCGCGCGTCACGGTAAAGGGCTCCCGCAGCGCCGAAACGGAGATCGTGCGTCCCGGCAGGAGCGTGCGCTTGGAGATCATCCCTTCGACCTGGCGGATCGACTTTGCATAATCGCCCCTCAGGTTGGGATTGGTCACTTCCACTTCCTGGAGCTGGGCGCCAGAAACGGTTTCGCCGGGGTAAATGGTCGTTGTCGGAACCACCGCATAGCCCATGCCGGCAGCGACGGCTGCCTGCGGCGCGGTAAATGCGGTGATCGCAATGGCGGCAGCTGCCACCCATCCGAGGATACCTTTGACCCGGCAAAACATCATGTTTCGGCCCTTCCCGATTACTTCAGGTTCTTGCTGACGATGGAGGCCATTTCGTCGGCGGTGGTGATGACCTTGGAATTCATTTCATAGGCACGCTGCGCCGATATCAGCTCGGTGATTTCCTTCACCGGATCGACGTTCGACGATTCGAGGTAACCCTGCTTCATGTAGCCGAAGCCCTCTTCGTCGGGCGTGCCGACGACGGCATCGCCGGAAGCGGGCGTCTGCTGAAACAGGTTGTCGCCGAGGGGCTGAAGACCGGCTTCGTTGACGAAGTCGGCGATCTGCAGCTGGCCGAGCACGGTCGGATCGGTGTTGCCCGGCAGCTTCGCCGAAACTTCGCCCGACCGGCTGATGGTCACCTGCGTCGAACCCTGCGGGATCGTGATGTTCGGCGCCACCAGATAGCCGTCCACGGTGACTATCTGGCCGGTCTCGTTTTTGTTGAAGGCGCCGGCGCGGGTGTAGAGCGTCGTGCCGTCAGGCGCCTGGATCTGGAAGAAGCCGCGGCCGATCAGTGCCACGTCGAGGTCGTTGCCGGTTTGCGAGAGCTCGCCTTGAATGTGCAGATTGCGGACTGCCGACGTCTGAACGCCGAGACCGATGTTTGCACCTTCCGGTACGATCGACTGGTTCGCGCGGTTGGAGACGCCCTTTGCCCGTTCGGTTTGATACAGCAGATCCGTGAATTCAGCGCGAGCGCGCTTGTAGCCCGTCGTGTTGATGTTCGCGATGTTGTTGGCGATGACTTCAAGATTGGTCTGCTGGGCGTCCATACCCGTTGCAGCAATGGCAAGCGCTCTCATGGCTTCGTCCTTAAATCAATTACATCTGCATCCGGGTAACGTCGAGAAAGGCTGTAACGACCTTGTCGCGAATGGCGATTGCGGTCTGAAGGGTCTGCTGCGCCTGCATGACGGCATCGACAACTTCACGCGTCGTGGCTGTGCCCTTGATGCCGGCAAAGGACATGCCTTCCGCATTCTTCAGGGTATTCAGGGCGCCGGTGGCAACGTTGCTGAGAACCGCACCGAAGCCACCGTCATTTGCCGCGCTTTCTGCAGCGGAGGAGGCCGAGGAGTTGTCCTGATCGATGGCGGCGAGGCCGCGGGTCATCGACAGGGAGCTGACACTATTGACGTTGTTGATCATTGCTATTGGCTCTTCAAGAGATCGATCGTTGCCGAGATCAGGTCGCGGGATTGCTTGATGGTCTGCAGGTTGGCGTCGTAGGAGCGGTTGGCTTCCCGCATGTCGGCCATCTCGACCAGCATGTTGACGTTCGGAAGCTTGACCACGCCCTTTTCATCCGCAGCCGGATTGCTGGGGTCGTATTCGGTGATGAACTTCGATTCATCCTCCCCGAGCTTCTTGACGTTGACCGTGGTGACGCCATTGGCGCGATCCACGGCTTCCCCGAAGGTGACCGTCTTGCGGCGGTAGGGATCGGCGCCGGGCGTGTCGCCGGTCGAGCGGGCGTTGGCAATGTTTTCGGACACGATGCGCAGGCGCGTCGATTGCGCCTCGAGCCCCGATCCTGCGATTTTGAGTGCTGCTGACAAAGGATCCATGATCTTAGCTCTTCACCGTCATCAGCATCATTCGGTTGAACGAGCTCACCAGCGAGGTGTTCAAATCGTATTGACGCTTGATTTCACCGGACTTGGAAAGTTCTTCGGCAAGCCCGACCGTGTTGCCGGATTCCTGGACGCCGATCTCCTGATCGAGAGCCGCATCCTTGACGTCGATCTCACTCTTCGTGCCCAGATCGTTGCCGGTCAGGTGCGCAGCATTGGTACGCGCCATGTTAATGTCCGACTTATCGAGGGCGGCCTGGAAGGGCGTGATGTCCTTGGCGCGGTATTTCGGCGTGTTCGCGTTCGCGATGTTGCCGGCCACAACCTCCTGACGGATCGTCAGCCATTCGGCCTGCCGCGAGGCCAAGTCGAAAAGTTGAATCGGTTGCATGGGAACTCTCCGTTTTTACTGAGGCGAACCTACGGCGGTAATCTTGCGTCAGACTTACGGAGAATGCGGGCCCGGAAATCGGAACCTCGTCGGGTCCTGCCTCCAGAATGCAATGAAGGCTCCGACCGTATCCGGTGGAGCCCCTTCGACTGATTCGCTGCGCGGCCGGCACGCGTTCAATTGTGCTGGTAGACATCGCCCTTGGAGGTGATGATGACCCATTTGCCATCGCGCTCCTCCAGTGTCGCCAGCCGGCTTTCGTCCGGCAGGATGGATCCGAGACGCACGACGTACATTCCTGATGTGTCTTCGATGAGGGCGCGGCCATTTGCGACGTGGAGGAGGCGAAAACCCGATTTTCCGGGAAACGGCTGGTCTTCGGCCGGCGCGCCCTTGTCGTCTTCCCTGCCGATATTGGTAACCGTCGCCGTCGTCAGCGGATCGACCGGGATCTCGGGCTTCTTTTCATGTTGGTTCTTGTTGGCCATCGCGAGGGGCGAGACGCTGAAGACGTTCCGCGCCGGCCAGTCCGGAAGGTCGCGCGTCCGGTCACCCTGCGCAACATTGATGCCGAACTTGTCTTCGTTGAAGAAAACGTACCACGGAAAGAACGCGGACGCTCCCGCCAGGATAAGGCCGGCGATCGTCAGAACGCGGTCGAGAAAGACGGTTTTGCGCCGCAGAGGCTTCAGCGGGGCGATCTTCTCATCGTCATCGAAATCGGTCACTTCGCGCCTTTCTACCTGCGGATATTCGGCTGGCCGCCGATGCCGGCCGCGGCCTTCAGGGCGCCAGCCAGATCGGCAAAGGCATCCTGCGAATCGACGTCGCCCGGCGACTGTTTCAAAACATCGTAAATAATCGGTACCTGCTTGACCGCCATATCAAGATCAGGGTCGGCGCCCGGTCGGTAACCGCCAATCAGGCGAAGGTCGCGTGTCTCCTCGAAGCGGTGGATGAGCGTCTTGAGGCGCGACACAAGCTTTTCCTGATCCGGGGTCCAGGCTTTGCGCGCCAGGCGCGAGATCGAGGCAAGCGGATCGATCGGTGGGTAGCGTCCCTCCTCCGCGAGACTACGCTGCAGGACGATGTGACCGTCCAGAATGCCGCGCGTCGAATCGGCGATCGGGTCGTTGTGGTTGTCGCCATCGACCAGGATCGAGATGATCGCGGTGATCGTCCCCGTGCCTTCGGGGCCCGGACCCGCACGCTCCAGCAGCCGCGGCAGCTCGGTGAAAACGGAAGCGGGATAGCCGCGCGCGATCGGCGGCTCACCGGACGCGGTCGCGACTTCGCGGATGGCATGGGCAAATCGGGTGACGCTATCGACGATCAGGAGCACGTTGTCGCCCTGGTCACGGAAATGCTCGGCGATGGTGACGGCAGTCAGCGGAGCCATCTTACGCAGCATCGGGCTCTCATCACTCGTCGCAACAACGGCGATCGCCTTCCTCATGTTGGCCCCAAGCGTATCTTCGATGAATTCGCGTACTTCGCGGCCGCGTTCGCCGACCAGTGCGATCACAACCTTGTCGAAGGCATCGGCGCGCGCCACCATCGAGAGCAGCGTCGATTTGCCGACGCCTGAGCCGGCGAAGATGCCAAGGCGCTGGCCGAGGCAGAGCGGCGAGAAAATGTCGATGGCGCGAACGCCTGTCTTGAAGCCTTTCTCCACACGCTTTCGCGTCATGGATGGCGGCGCGGTATTCGAAATAGAACGGCGGCCGAGGCCTTCGACGATGGGACCCAGGCCATCGATCGGCTCGCACAGCGAGTTGATCGTGCGTCCGCACCAGTCGTCGGACGGCGAAATGCGGAAGGCACCCTTGCGAATGACCGTATCATGGATGCCGATCGGCTCGCCCGGCTCGATCGGGCAAACATAGGTCAATTCAGGCTCGACGCGGAGGACCTCGCCGAGGTGGATGCCGGTCGACGACTTGTGCGCCACGAATTCGCCGAGCCGCACATGGCGCGAGAGGCCGGTCACGGTGTAGTGACCGGCGGCGATCGTCTGCACATGGCCGCCAGGGGCGACCAGGAACTCGGGGTTGGAATAGCGCGAGACGAGCCCGGCGAGGTGGGCGAGCTTCGGCGAGAGATCGGCTTCGGTGAGCGGCGTGTTGGCCATGTGTCAGACCTCGGCTAACGGCTGCCGCCGAGCGTCTTGATCGCTTCGCTGAACGAAGCCTCGCTGTCCTTCGAGAGCGATGTCATGCTCTCGAAGGCGCGATTGACTTCGATCAGCTGCGTGATTTCGCGCATGGCGTTGACGTTGGAATTTTCGAGGTAGCCCTGCTGGACGCCGACATTGAAGCGATCGGTGACAGCACGCGGCTGCTCGGTCGTCATGATGCCGCTGTTCTCATAGCGCAGATAGCCCTTGCTGATATCGGCCTCGAAGAGACCCAGCGAACCAACCTGCTTGCCGTCTTGATAGATCAATCCGTCAGCACCGACTTTCGGTTCGCCCGCAGCCTTGCTGAGCGTGATCGGTGCGCCGCCGGCATCGAGAACCGGATAACCGCGGACCGAAACCAGCTCGCCGTTTTCCTTCATCGTGAAGCGGCCATCCTTGGTCAGAACCTTGCCAGCCGGCGTATCCACCGAGAACCAGGCATCGCCCTTGATCGCGAAGTCGAGCATGTTCCCGGTGTGCTCGAGCTCGCCGCTGTCACCCGACAGATAGTCGTTGCCCTGTGAAACATAGGCGACCTTGGCGTTGATCTTGTTGCCGGTCTCACCGAGCATCTCGTCGAACTTTACCTCCGTTGCGCGGAAGCCAGTCGTGTTCACGTTTGCCATATTGTCGGCGATGGTGGTGAGGCGACGTTCGAGTGCTATCTGCGACGACAACGAAACATAAAGACCGGATTGCATCCCGATAGGCTCCTGCATTGGCGATGAACGGTACGAAATCCGGGTGTTTGCAGTCGGTTGGACCACGGATCTCGCTGAGGCGGCATCTCAGAAACAGGCACGGATGCCCATTCGTCACCGACAAGCTGACAGCAAATGCTTGCGCGAAGCTGGCATGGAAAAGCTTGATTTGCAGGGGCAATCATCAGCCTCACGCAAGCCAGCAACCCTATCCCTTGGGTTGAAAATAACGATCAGGTTTGGACTGACGATGAATATCATTATCGGATTTGTGATTACCTGCGGCTGCATCATCGGCAGCTTCATGGCGATGGGCGGCCATGTGGAGGCGCTTTGGCAGCCTTTCGAGCTCGTCATCATCGGCGGGGCCGGCCTGGGCAGCTTCGTCATGGGCAACCCGATGAAGGTCGTGAAGGATTCCGGCAAGGCGCTTGGGGAAGCCTTCAAGCACACGGTCCCGAAGGAACGGAACTATCTCGATACGCTTGGTGTTCTCTATTCCCTGATGCGCGACCTTCGTACGAAGTCGCGCAACGAGATCGAGGCACATATCGACAATCCGGCCGAATCCTCGATCTTCCAATCCGCTCCGACGATCCTCAAGAACAAGGAACTGACGGCATTCATCTGTGATTACGTCCGCCTGATCATCATCGGCAATGCTCGTTCGCATGAGATCGAGGCGCTGATGGACGAAGAGATCAACACGATCCTGCACGACAAGATGAAGCCCTATCACGCCATCCAGATCATGGGCGACGCCTTCCCCGCAATCGGTATCGTCGCGGCTGTTCTCGGCGTCATCAAAGCGATGGCACACATCAACGATTCGCCTGAAGTTCTCGGCCACCTGATCGGCTCGGCGCTCGTCGGCACCTTCCTCGGCATTCTCCTGTCCTATTGTGTGTGTTCGCCGATCGTTTCCCAGATCAAGATCGTCCGCAACAAGCAGCATCGCCTCTATGTCATCGTCAAGCAGACGTTGCTTGCCTACATGAACGGCTCCGTGCCGCAGGTTGCCCTCGAGTACGGTCGCAAGACCATCTCGGCCTATGAGCGTCCTTCGATCGACGCAGTCGAACAGGAAATGATGAATCCCGGCGGCGAGAACAAGGCGGCGTAAACGGTCATGAACGCTACCCTCAAGAAACCCCTTATGGACGAAGCCCTTCTTGCCAAACTGACGGGCAGACTCGGCGACAAGGCCACCATCGAGAAGATCTGCAGCGCATTCGGCGATGTCTATACGGCCTTCCTGCCCGACGTTATCAAAAGCGAGACCAACCTCGACGTCGAAGTGGCCTATCTCGGCTGTGACAGCGGACACAAGAATGACCTCGTCGCCGATCTCGGCGGCAACACGACGCTTGTCGAGGCGACGCTACGCAACTGGTCGCAGAACATTACGCTCGCCTGCGGCAACAGCTTCGTCATCACGCTCATGGAGCATCTGCTGGGTGCGTCCGCCGAGACGGTCGAGCAGCCGGCCGACCGCCTGCTGTCCGTGATCGAGCTCGAGCTTGCGGTCATGGTCTTCGACAAGATCGCCAATGTTCTTCGCTCGGCGGTGAACGCGCCTGGCGGCTTCGAGCCGGCCCTGGAATTTCCCTACGCGTTCGAAACGCGTGCCAAGCCGGCCGAAGACAAGCCTGACGAGTTTGCGGCCGCGATCAACATGTCGATCACGCTTTCCGGCATTACCTCGGATGTCTCGCTGATCGTTCCCCAAGCTGCTCTGCTGAAGACGAGCGTAACGGCTCCGAAGCCCAAGGGGCAGTCAGCAAAATCGTCTGAATGGAGCGATCAACTCAGCGAGCAGGTGCGCCGCTCGCAGGTAACGCTCAACGCCAAGATCCGACTGCAGGACTTGACGCTGCGGACCATTTCGAAGCTTGCAGCGGGCGATGTCATCCCCTTCTACGATCGCGGCGACGTCCGCGTCGAAGTGAGCGCCAACAGCAAGGAATTGTACATCTGCGAATTTGGACGTTCGGGCGAGAATTATACCGTCCGGGTGAAGGACACGATTAACTCGGATGACGATCTCATCCGCCACTTGATGAATTAGCCCATTTTCCAACCGGGCTGCCGCACGGCAGCTTGAGGCAAGTTTCAACTGGAATAGTGATTTCATGGCGACGAAGAAGACACCCAAGAACAGCGACCTTTCAATGGAGCTCCCGGGCAACGAGGCCGAGCTTGATCAGGCCATCGATGACCTGCGTGGCGTCCTGAAGACCGACGCGGAAGGCGGCCTGCCGGACTTCGCCGACGAGAGTGACGCCTTCAGCGGCAGCACCGATCTATCCACCTTTGGCGGCGATTTCGATGACGCGGCCGGGGAGCCTGCGTTCGGTGGAAGCGATTTTGGCACAACCTCCGACTTTGGCGCCTCTTCCGATTTCGGTGACGCCTCCTTTGGTGCGGTCGCTTCCGAACCGGCGCCGCTCGGCAGCGCCATGCAGTCGAACCTCGACCTGATCATGGACATCCCGATCGACGTCCAGATCATGCTCGGCAGCAGCCGCATGCAGGTCGCCGGCCTGATGAACCTGAACGAAGGCGCAACCATCGCGCTCGACAAGAAGATCGGTGAGCCGGTCGAAATCATGGTGAACGGCCGCAAGATTGCTCGCGGCGAGATCACCGTTCTGGAAAACGACGACACGCGTTTCGGCGTCAAGCTGATAGAAGTTTTGAGTACGAAAAAAGCCTGATCCCGGTGCAGGGACGGAGAGGTTAGACCATGATGGACTTTGACGATTTCGGCGGCGCTCTTGCCGAGAAACCGTTGACCCAGGCTGAAAAGGCGGCGGCCGTTCTCCTCGCTATGGGGAAAGGGGTCGCCGGCAGGCTATTGAAGTATTTCACGCAGGCCGAGCTGCAGACGATCATCGGATCGGCGCAAACGCTGCGTGCGATCCCGCCTGATGAACTGCTTGGGCTTGTGGCCGAATTCGAGGACCTGTTCACCGAGGGTGCGGGTCTCATGGACAACGCCAAGGCAATCGAGAGCATCCTCGAAGAGGGCCTGACCCCCGACGAAGTCGACAGCCTCCTCGGCCGTCGCACCACCTTCCAGGCCTACGAGACGTCGATCTGGGACCGTCTCGGCGAAGGCGACCCGGCTTTCATCGGCAAGTTCCTCCTGCGCGAACATCCGCAGACGGTTGCCTATATTCTCTCCATGATGCCCTCCTCGTTCGGCGCCAAGGTCCTAATGCAGATTCCGGACGGTCGCCGCGCAGACATCATGAACCGTACCGTCAACCTCAAGTCCGTCAGCCCCAAGGCCGCGCAGATCATCGAGAAGCAGGTGATGAGCCTGTTGACCGAGATCGACGCCGAGAAGAATTCGATCGGCTCGACGAAGGTTGCCGAGCTGATGAACGAGATGGACAAGCCGCAGGTCGATACCCTGCTCACCTCGCTCGAATCGATCAGCCGCGAATCGGTCAACAAGGTCCGTCCGAAGATCTTCCTCTTCGACGACCTCATGCTCATGCCGCAGCGCAGCCGCGTGATGCTGCTGAACGACATCTCGTCAGACATCCTCACCATGGCGTTGCGCGGCTCGGCGGCCGAAATGCGCGAGGCGGTGCTCGCCTCGATCAGCCCGCGCCAGCGCCGCATGATCGAATCGGATCTGCAGAGCGGAACGGCCGGCATCAATCCGCGCGAAATCGCCATCGCGCGGCGCGCCATTGCCCAGGAAGCGATTCGCCTGGCAAATTCCGGACAAATCCAGCTCAAGGAGACCGAGGCCGAAGGCTCCGCAGCGGCCTAAACCGCTGTTGTTGTGCACGAAGCGCGCCCTCCCTACCGCCCGTGGTTGATCGCGGCGGCAAAAGGGAGATACCCTTCCGGAAAGGCCGCGCCCTGGCGCGGCCGTTTCTTTTGATGGAGGGCCTCGGCCTTGGCCGACGACGACAAGGATAGCAAAACAGAAGACCCGACAGCGAAAAAGAAAAGCGACGCTGCCGAGAAAGGCAACGTGCCGTTTTCGCGCGAGGTGCCGCTTTTTGCCACCGTACTTGCCACCTTCGTCTACATCATCTTCTTCCTGCCGGACGGGCTCAGCAAAGTCGGCGAGGCGCTGAAGGACATTTTCGAGCAGCCCGACCAATGGAAGCTCGAAACCGGGCCGGATGCGCTTTCCCTATTCGTTCACCTGGGCTGGGTTTCGGCGGCATTGCTCGCACCTGCCTTTATCCTGTTCATGGTGTTTGGCGTCGCCGCGTCCATCTCGCAGAACCTGCCGACGCCGGTGCTGGAGCGCATACGGCCGCAGGTCTCGCGTATTTCGATCGCCAAGGGATGGTCGCGGCTGTTCAGCCTGCCCGGCCTCGTTGAGTTCGGCAAGTCGCTAACGAAGATCGTGATCGTCGGCGTCGTCATGTTCTTTGTGCTGAAAAGCGAATACTTCAACGCAATCGACGCCATGTTCTCCGATCCGCAGACGATCTTCACGCGCATGATGACGTCGATGCAGAAGATCACCATCGTCGTCCTGATCGCCACCGGGGTCGTGGCGATCGCCGACTTCTTCTGGACGCGCTATCACTGGTTCACCGAACTGAAGATGACGCGACACGAGGTCAAGGAAGAAAACAAGCAGTCGCAGGGCGATCCATTCGTCAAGAGCCGCCAGCGCTCGGTGATGCGCGACCGTGCCCGCCGCCGCATGATCGCCAACGTCGATCGCGCCACGCTTGTGATCGCCAACCCGACGCACTTTGCCGTCGCCCTGCGCTACGTGCGAGAGGAAAATGACGCACCTGTCGTCGTCGCCAAGGGTCAGGATCTAATTGCGTTGAAAATCAGAGAGATCGCGGAAAAGAACGGCATTCCGGTTTTCGAAGACCCGCCTCTCGCGCGCTCCATGTTTGCGCAAGTCTCGGTCGATAGTGTCATACCGTCTGTATTCTACAAGGCAGTCGCGGAACTCATCCATCGGGTTTACGCGACGCAAGCCAAGAACAAACGGGTAAGATAGCCGAATGAAAAAATGCCCCTACTCGACCCAGCGTGAAAAAATCCTGGCTGAAGCAATCAGCCCTGTGGCCACGGAATTGCGGCTTCTGGACGCTTCGGACCTCATCTCTCTTCTGCGCTTCGAGTACTACGGCAATCTTTCCGATCTGGTATCGTCAGCCGCCGAACTTTTCTTCCATCCCGGCACGGTCAATTTCGGCCATGGCGGCAGCTATACGCTGGAGTGGGGCGGCAAGCCCGAAGTGGTGATCGATCTCGAAATCAAGCCGCGCGGCGTCACCATCTATGCGCAGCTCACGCTTGCCGAGGAGCATGCCGGTATCGAAATCAACCACATCGCCTTCCAAAGTCCGTCGACGGACCCGGACGAAAACACCGCTGTCCTCGAGCAGAGTCTGCGCGACGCACGCTATAACGTCGAGCCATTGCGGGCATTGGCGGGCTAAAGCGCCCGCGCGCCTTCTCGTCAGCTTATGTATCCGAGGCGAATGGCCTTCGCGATCGCCTGGATTCGGTTGACTGAATCCAGCTTGATCGTTGCCGAGCCGAGATAGGCGTTGACGGTATGCACGGAGAGGCCAAGCTTGTCTGCAATCTCTTCGCTGATGCGTCCGTCGCCGGCAAGCTGCAGGCAGGCAATCTCGCGTTCGCTGAGTGCTTCGGCGGCCGCCACACGGCGCTCGTCGAGCGAGAGCAGGTCGATCATGATCTGGCAGGACCTCGCGTGCAGCTCAACGATCATGTCGCTCGCCGGTTCAAGATCGTCGCCGGTGAAGACAACGAAGCCGTTGCCAATGGCGCCTAGGCGCACCGGAAACGCCATGCCGGAGAACGGAACCACACCGCCCGTCAGGCGCGCCATGAAGGGAGCAATACTTGCAGGCCGCGGAGGGGCGCGATCGAGGCCCCCAGCCCACACGACGGGCAGAAGCGACTTCTCGATATGATCAAGCAGCGCTTCGCCATGGGCGTCGATGAATGCCCGGCTGAAGCCACTGTTGACAGAACCCCAATTCTCCAGTTCGCAAACCAGGCGCTGCTTTGCCGGGACACCGGCGGCGCTGACACGGTAGACCGCGAAATTCTGGGCATAGGCAAGCTTCTGCATGCCGATCAGGCGCGGGAACAGGTCAGACCGGCTCGCCACCTTGTTCACTCGCACGCCGCGCATCGTTTCCGAATTTCCTATCGACCTACCGGATGGCTGCCCCATAACGCCGTCCCCTTAGACGAGATTGTTCCTCACCGCGAATGCGATGGCTTCAGAACGAGTCTTCGTAGCCGTCTTTCGCATGACACTGGTGATGTAGTTGTTGATGGTGTTGCGGGAGATGCCGAGGATCATCGCAATCTCGTCGCTCGTCTTTCCCTCGGCGATCCAGAAAAGGCACTCCAGTTCCCGATCGGTCAATTCGAAGTCCCGGTCAGTCTTGGTAGCACCGCATTGCAGGAAGCTGGCAAAATATGCCGCCAGAAGCCCCACATCCCGCAACCGCTCCTGCGACAGGATGAACCCATCATCAAACAGGAACATCAGCACGAGGCGGGAGCGGCCGATATTGAACATCAGCGAACAGAATTGGCGGCTGGCGCCATCAGGGGCGTCCGCCGTATCCGGCAGGAGGGCGAAATGCGGCTTGAATAGCAGCATGCACTTTTCGAGTTCCGTCGCACGGGCGAACCCGCCTACGAAGGCATGCGCCAGATTGGTGACGAGGTCGAACGGCCAGTCCGAGGAGACTACGAAATCGAGACCCGCCTCCTGCACCAGGTCCGCTCGCGCCAACAGATAGTGCGAAGCGCCGACATAATCCGTCAACGCGCGGAGCCCCGGCTGCAACCGTCCCGTGTTCGAAATCTCGCAGAGCTGCGCGATCAACTCGTCACGCGAGGAAAGGTTTGTCGCTGCGATGCCAACGAAGTTTGCCTTGTGCGCATCGCTCTTGAGAGCCTGCAATATATGCATGTCCATTGGCAAAACCCTGCGGCTGTGAACGACTAAGACAGAAGCTTGATCCGCACGCTCCTGAACAAACTACGACCTCTCCGCGAATCACCCAAGATTACGATAGGTGGCAAAATCCACCATCTCCGAGTTCTTGGGATTTACATGCTCTGCATTTCGTGCGCTGATTCGCACGCAAATTCCGCTTATTAAGGAATTCTTAAATTAAAGTGATTCGGGGAATTCTGACAATACGATTCGCGTAGAACGCGTGGCCATATCGGCCCTGTGTCAAGCCTATCCTCAGAAATCTTCACGCGCGCCCGAGCAAATGCAAAATCCGACCGGATCGCCGTGCAGCAAATGGGCAAAGCAAAAGGCCGGTTGCCCGGCCATTTACTATGCTGCGTTATCGACCGCCCATTTTCTGAGGATTTTCGCGGCGCGCTCCTCGTTGATCTCGACCATGCGCGCCAGTTTGCGTTCCGGGCCTTCCTTGACGCGGCGGTTGAAGTTGCCATCGTCGTCACCAAGGCTGAGCAGGTCCTCGGTGCTGTCGAAGCCGAAGTCGGAGCCGAAGCCATCCATGAGCGCGCCACCTGCGCCCGCGCCCGCGGCTGGGGCGAAGTCCGGAAGTTCGAGACCGGCGCTTTCTGGCGACGTGTCGCCGATAGCCGCCACACCATTGCCCGTCACACTGCGGATCATCGGGCGGACGCCCATCCAGATCACCAGGAAGGCGACTGCGACGAAGGCGAGCGAATTGATGATGCCTGCAAGGTTGCGGCTCAGCATATCCATCACACGCACGCCGCTACCCGTCTCCTCGAGAAGCTGGTTCTCCAGGAAGTCCATGGCCGTGACGGTCACGACGTCGCCGCGGTTGGTGCTAATGCCGGCTGCCGATGCGACGATCTTCTGCATCTCGGCGAGATAGGCATCGACTTTCGCCTGATCGGCTGGTTCGCCGACCATCTGAGCAATGCGGCCCTTGTTGACGACAACGGCGATGGAGAGCTTGTCGATCTTGTAGCTGTTGCGCGTCGTTGCAGTCGTCTTGCTGTTGATTTCGTAGTTGGTCTGCTCTTCTTTCTTGTCAGACTTGTCTTGCGATTCCGGACCGGTGGCGCCGCCGGAGTCGGGCGCTGCCTGCGGAATGTTCTGCTCAACGGTCGTGGCGTTGTCGGACTGCTTCTGCTGCGACTGAGAGGCTTCCTTGGTCGTCCGGATCGAGCGCTCGACCTTCGATTCCGGATCGTAGGTTGTTTCCTGGATCTGCTGGCTGTCGGTGTTCAATTCGGCCGTGACGCTGGAGCGGAAGTTGTCCATGCCGAGGAAGGGTGCGAGTGCCTTGTCGATGTTGGATTCAACTTCGCCCTGGACATTCTGAACGATGTTCAGCGAACGGTTCAGCGAACTATTGCTGGCCTCGTCGCCAGAAGCGAGCAACTGGCCCGCGGAATCGAGGATTGTGACATCGCCGACATCGAGGCCGGGAACGGCCGATGCAACAAGGTGGCGGATCGATGTCGCCGCATTGCGGCCGGCCGCGGCACTGGCGCGGATCATAACAGAGGCAGTGGGCTTCTGTTCGGCTTTGCGGAAGTTGCCGACCTCGGGCATGACGATGTGGACGCGTGCAGAGGTGATGCCCGAAATCGATTGGATCGTGCGCCCGATTTCGCCTTCAAGGGCGCGAACCCGCGTGACTTCCTGCATGAACGAGGTGAGGCCGAGCGAACCCACATTGTCGAAGAGTTCATAGCCTGCGTTGGCGCTGTTCGGGAGGCCCCGCTCGGCGAGCAGGAGCCGCGCCTTGCCGGTCATGCCGGCAGGAACCGTGATGCTGGTGCCGTCGCTTCCGACCTGAAATCCGATATTCGCCTCGGCGAGCGCCATGCTGATCTGGTTCAGATCCGGCGTATCAAGCCCGACGTAAAGTGTTTCCTGAGCCGGCTTGTTGACCAAAAAAGCTGCCGCCAGGATCAGCACGACTGAAACGACACCCACGCCGGTCAGCGCCAGCAGGCGATTCCGTCCTAGCGAACTGAAGTTCTTAAAAATTTGAACTAATTGATTTAACAGATTCATTCTGTTCTCGCACGACCGTCACAGACAAAGCAGGCTTATTGCCTCATTTCGACGATAGATGCCGAAACTTGTGCGAACGTTTCGTGGGACGTGCGAGTGAAACCCGGATCAGAAGAAGTCGAACTCTCCGGCGGCCTTGGCCAGAGGCTGAACGGTGCCACGATGCATGGCGCCGCCTAGCGCGCGCTGCATTTCGCTGAGCTTGACAAGGCTCAATGCCGTTGCGACATCGACTGCCCAGTCCTGTGGGATTTCGCCGGTGATGGTGTCGATGAACTCGGCAAGTCCGCGCGTCTTCTGTACGGCAAGATCAATTCCCTGCATGACTTTCATGCTTTCCGGCGAGTTCAGCAGTTCGGCACCGCCCCCGACTTCGAGGAGCTGTGGCTCGATCCGCTCGATCAGATAGGCGACGTCATGCAGTTCCGAGACGATGCGCATCAGGACATCGGGCAGGGCCTCGGCGGGGGACGGCTGCTCTGTCATTGCATTCACAGTCATTAATAACGTCCTCGCCCTCAGAAGAATTCGATGCTGGTTTCGACAGGTTTCTGCGGAGCGACCGGACGCTGCTCAAGCGCAACAGTTCTCTGCGTTTCCGCACCGGTGAGCGGATATTGTCGAGCCCGTCCGGAGACCGGCCAGTATTCGAGCTTGCGCCCGTGCTCACCACCGGTGCTTGAGCTGACGACGGGAATGCCTTCATCCTTCAGGAACTGCACAGCAAAGGCGGCGTTCTGTTCGCCGACATTCGAGAATGTCGAGATCGTCTTCGCCCCACCGAAGATCTTCGCCTCCAGGCGGTCGCGGCGCGCGCCCTGCTTCAGGAGACCGTTGATCAGCAGTTCCATCAAGTGGACGCCGTAACGCGTGGCATCTCCACCCGTCATCGGCGTGTTTCCTGTCCCCGGCAGGAGGAAATGGTTCATTCCTCCAACGCCTGCCACGGGATCTCGCAGGCATGCAGCCACACACGATCCAAGGATGGTCGTCAGTACCGCATTCGGATCATTCAGGACCTTCCATTCGCCCTGGATGATATTGACGCGGCGGGCTGCAACGTCGAGATTCATTTCAATGCTCCAAATACGGCTTCGATAGCCGCCTTCATCTTCTCGATCGTGAAGGGCTTGGCGAGAACGTTGTTGGCCCCGAGCTGCGCCGCCTTCGTGACCAGCGCACGGTCTCCCTGGGCCGTCAGGATGATGAAAGCCGCCTTCTTCGTCGCCGGGTTGGCACGGACGGCCTGAAGGAAGCCGAGGCCATCCATCTTCGGCATATTGAAGTCGGAGATGACAAGATGGTGCGGCTGCTGGGTCATGATCTTCAAGCCCTGCTCGCCGTCGCCGGCAGCGGTGATCTGCTTGAAGCCGAGCTGGGTCAGCGCGTCGCTGAGCAGCAGTCGACTGGTGACCTGATCGTCGACGATCAAAACTTTGATTTTCTCTGCTATTGACATTAGTCGGTTCCTTCCTTTCGGGCGGCTGTCATTCTCAAGATTTCTTCGCCGATGCCACTCAGCGGCAACTGTTGCTCGACGGCACCGAGTTCGTAAGCAACTCTCGGCATGCCATAGACCACGCTTGTCTTTTCGTTCTGACCGAGAGTGCGCGCGCCGGCATGGCGCATCTTCAATAGACCGGCCGCGCCGTCACGTCCCATGCCGGTCAGAATCACGCCGACCGCATTGCGGCCAGCCAGTTCGGCCACCGAATCGAACAGCACATCGACGGACGGCCTGTGGCCGTTCACGGGATCACGTTCGATGAGACGGCAGCAAGGCGCATGGGCGTTGGCAACCTGCAGATGGCGTTCGCCACCTGGCGCAAGGTAGATCTTACCGATCTCCAGACGCGCGGCGTCGGTTGCTTCCTGCACGACCGGCGCACAGAGCCGGTTGAGGCGTTCGGCAAAGCTCTTGGTGAACGTCGGCGGCATATGCTGCGTGATAACAGTCGGCGGGCAGTTTGCCGGGAATTTCTGAAGCACCGCAATCAACGCCTCGACGCCGCCGGTCGACGAACCGATCGCGACGATCTTGCGGCCGACGCGGAAGTCGGCAACAGCAGGCGGCGGGGTAGCCGGTGCAGGCTGGGTGTACTGGCGCCGCTGCGAACGGGCAGCGGCCTTTACCTTCTCGGCAAGATCGCCGAAAGGGCGCGCATCACCGGGAAGCGGCTTGCCGACGCAGTCGAATGCGCCGATTTCAAGCGCCGCCAGCGAGGCATCGGCGCCGCGATGGGTCAGCGTCGAGACCATGATGACAGGCATCGGACGCAGCCGCATGATCTTCTCGAGAAAGTCGAGGCCATTCATGTTGGGCATCTCGATGTCGAGCGTCACGACATCGGGGTTGAGCTTTTTGATGGCCTCGCGCGCCTCAAGCGCATCGCCTGCCTGACCGATGACACTGACCTCCGGATCGGCGCTCAGCACAGCTGTGATGAGGCCGCGCATGGTGGCTGAGTCATCGACGACGAGAACTCGGGCTGCCGTGCTCATGCCTTCCTCCCCACGCCCTTGGTCGTGTAGCGGTAGGTCGTGATGCCGATATTGTCGAAGACATGCTTGGCGTCGCCGGAGACGCGCTCGGAATGGCCGATATAGAGATGACCGCCTTCCGGCAGCAGTTCGGCAAAGCGCGCCCAGATCTTCATTTGCGTCGGCTCATCAAAGTAGATCACCACATTCCGGCAGAAGATGACGTCGAACTTGCCCTTGAACGGCCACTGGGCCATCAGGTTCAGTTCATTGTAGGTGATCAGACGCTTGACGCGATCATCGACCTGGAACTTCCGCCGTCCTTGAACCTCGACTTCGCTGAACCATTGCTTGCGCATGGCGGGCGATACCGTCTCCAGCGCGCCTTCCTCATAGGCGCCCGCTCGGGCGATCGCCAGGATCTTCGGGTCGATGTCGGTCGCCAGGATCTTGAAGTCGTAGTCGGCGACGTTGGGCATCATCGACAGAACGGTCAGCGCGATCGAATATGGCTCCTGACCGTCCGAGGAGGCAGCAGACCAGATACGGACCCGGCCGCCGATCTTGGCGCGATGCAGCAGCTCCGGCAGCACATGCTCACGCAGATGCTCGAAGTGATGGTTCTCGCGGAAGAAGCGGGTGAAGTTCGTCGTCAGATGCGACAGCATCTCGCGGCGGGGCGCGGCGCCTGCCGGTGAAGAAACGAGCGCGCAATATTCCCGAAATCCGGAGAGGCCGAGGTTACGGATGTGCTTCGAAAGACGCGAGTAGACCAGCGACGCCTTTGTCTCGTTCAGGAAGATCCCGGCATCCGAGTAGATCATCGCAGCAATTTCCATGAGGTCGCGGCGCGTCAGCGGATATTCTCCGCTCGCCAGCACCTCGTCAGGGCTTCCCTGCCGCGTGTCTCTTGCACTCAGGACATTCATGCGGCTTCGCTTTCCGTTTCGGGGAAAATGGCTTCGAGTTCGAGCAGGCAGATCATGCGCTTGTCGATCGCCAGGATACCGCGAGCGAACTGACGCTGCAGTTCAGATGCGATTTCCGGCGTCGGCTGAACGTTATCTTCGGTAACGGTCAGAATATCGGATACGGCATCAACCAGCAGACCCACGACCTTGCGGTGCACCTGAGCCACGATAATGACGTGTCGCGCCGTCGGCACGGTTGCCGGCATGCCGAGGCGAGCCGACAGATCGATAATTGGCAACACCGCGCCGCGCAGATTGATGACGCCCTTCATGTAGCCAGGCGAGTGCGGCATGGCCGTTGCCGGCGTCCAACCGCGGATCTCGCGCACCGACATGACGTTCACGCAAAATTCCTGATCCCCAATGCGGAACGCGATCAACTCGCGGTCCCCATCCTTCAGACTTTTTACGGCATATGACATCGCTTATCCCACCGCCGCCAGCGACACTTCCTGCCTCAACGCTTGACCGCGGGAAGCTCCCACGACCGCGTCGACATCCAGGATCAGCGCCACGCGGCCGTCGCCGAGGATGGTTGCCGCAGCGATGCCCGGAACGTGCGTGTAGTTCGCCTCAAGGCTCTTGATAACCACCTGGCGCTGGCCCTGGATCGCATCGACCATAAGGGCGCGCTGACCGCCGCCTTCGGACTCCACGAGAAGAGCAACGCCTTCGACCGGGTTGGCCTGGGTGGCACGGAAGTTCAGAATGCGACCGACATCGACCAGCGGGCAGAAACTGTTGCGGATCGAGATCAGGCGATGGCTGGCGCCGAAGGAGTGGATCGCGGCAGCTTCCGGCTGCAGCGTTTCGACGATCGCCGTCAACGGCACGACCAGCGTCTGGCCGGCGACGGTGACGACCATGCCATCGAGAACGGCGAGTGTCAGCGGCAAGCTCATCGTGAAGACAGAGCCCTGCCCCGGCCTCGAGGTGATGTTGATGCGGCCGCCGAGCGCCTGGATCGAACGCTTGACGACGTCCATGCCGACGCCGCGACCGGAGATGTCAGAGATCTTGTCAGCCGTAGAGAAACCCGGCAGGAAGATCAGGTTGTCGATTTCCTCATCCGTCAGG
Source organism: Rhizobium tibeticum (assembly GCF_900110205.1). GTDB lineage: Bacteria > Pseudomonadota > Alphaproteobacteria > Rhizobiales > Rhizobiaceae > Rhizobium > Rhizobium tibeticum. Next base: position 342,786 of record NZ_FOCV01000001.1, read on the forward strand.
TTTGCGTCGGACGGGATCAGATCGTTGGCGATCGCCTTCTGCTTCACCTTCTCGCGGTTGATGCCGGCGCCGTCGTCGGCCAGCTCGATCAGGATGCGGCCGGAGCGATGCTTGGCCGTCAGGCGAACCGTGCCCTCGACGTTCTTGCCGGCCGCGGCGCGCTTCTCGGGCGTTTCGATGCCGTGGTCGACTGCGTTGCGGATCATGTGCGTCAGCGGTTCGGCCAGCTTGTCGATGACCGTCTTGTCGACTTCGGTGTTCTCGCCTTCGGTAATCAGCCGGATCGTCTTGCCGGTCATGTCGGCGATTTCGCGAACAATACGCGACATCCGCTGGAAGACCGGCTTCACCGGCTGCGCGCGGATCGCCATGACCGAATCTTGAATCTCGCGCGTGAGCTGCTGCAGCTCTTCGAGGCCCATGTTGATCGACGACGTTCCGGTCGTGTCGTTTTCGATGACGCTTTGCGACAGCATCGCCTGGTTGATGACGAGCTCGCCAACGAGGTTGATGAGGCGGTCGACGCGGTCGAGATCGACGCGGATCGTCTGGCCGGCGGCGGCATTGTTCTGGGCGGCCGCGGCAGCGCTCGCAGCAGCGGCGGCAGCGGATTCCTTCTTTTCGACGCGGGCAGCGGCTGCAGTCATCTGCGTGACGTTGGACGCGGTTTCGGCAGCAGCAACGGCAGCTGCCGCATCGGACTTCGGCTGCTCTGCCGGCGCTTCCGCAGCACCGTCATCGAGGATCGACAGATCGAAAGGAACCGGGATCATTGGCAGTTCTTCGGAGGCAGAAGCCACGGCGTTTGTCTCAGTGGCGATGACATCCAGGTCGCAATCCCACTCGGCAAATTCGAAGACCGTACGGACCGCGTCCTCGCCCCTGTCGGTCTTGAGAGTCAGGTTCCAGTAGAAATACGCCGCTTCCGGATCGACCTCGTCGAGACCGGGCAACGCGTCCATGTTGCAGTAGCAGCTCATCTCGCCAAGGCGGCTTAGATCACGCAGCAGCAGTGTTGCGTCGTTGCCCTTGGAATAGAGGTCAGAGCGCGGCTTGAAGGTAATTTCGTATGTGGGCAGATCGGAGCCAGCCTCTTCCTCACCGCTGAAGTCGTCGAAGGAGAAGGGGATCGGCTGGAAGCCGCTGTCATCGGTGGGCTTAGGCGCCGGAGCGGCGGCGACCGTCACCGGCTTCGCGGCCGGTGCTTCCGTGGCAGCCGACTGTTTGGGCAGCTCGCCGTTGGCGAGCGCTTCCAGTTCCTTGACCAGGCCGCGGCTGCGGCTTTCATCGACGCTGCCGCCATCGCGGGCGGCGTTGGTCAGGTCGGCCAGCACGTCTGCCGACTTCAGCATGACCTTCAGGACATCCTGTGTCGGCTCAAGTTTGTTGGAACGAACGCAATCAAGTGTGGTCTCGAAGACATGCGCGAAAGCGACAAGGTCATCCAGACCGAAGGCGCCAGCGCCGCCCTTGATCGAATGGACGGCACGGAACACCGCGTTGACGGTTTCCGGATCGCGATCGCCATCATTCATTTTCAGAAGACCGGATTCCAGTTCGGCGAGCTGCTCCTCGCACTCCTGGAAAAAGATCTCTTTGATTTCGTTCATATCCATAGGCGAAAATCCTGGGTTTAGGCGGTTACGCGCTCAATGGCATCGATCAGCTTGGCAGGGTCGAAAGGCTTGACGATCCAGCCGGTGGCACCTACCTGGCGCGCGCGGTTCTTCTTTTCCGCATCGCTTTCGGTTGTCAGGACCAGAATCGGGATCGCGCGATATTTGTCGTTGCGGCGAACGCCTTCGATGAAGCCGAAACCATCGAGGCGCGGCATGTTGATGTCGGTGACGATGACGTCGGGATTGGATTCTTCCAGGACCTCGAGGCCTTCGACGCCGTCTTCGGCCTGGATCGTCTCGAAGCCCGCATTGTTGAGCGTCACGAGAAGCATGTTCCGAATGGTCCGTGAATCATCCACGGTAAGCACTTTTTTCTTCATTGCCGGATCTCCTTAGCGAGCAGATGGTGGATATCGACACCAATCAGTTGCATGGTTTTCTGAAATGCGTCCGAAGCCTTGCTGAACGTAAAGGCGAGCTTGTCCTGGTCCCAGGTCTTGGCCGCGGCCATAAGGACCTGCGCGCTCAGTGCACCAACGCGTTCGACTGCAGAGGCATCGATGGCCAGATCGTTGCCGCGCAACGAAGCAAGCTTGTCGCGAAGCGCGGTCGCTTCGTTCAGATCAAGCACCGCTGACAGGTTCAGCGTCTTCCCAGTTTTCCTTGCCGCCATCAGCTCTTCCTTGTCTCCTGGTTCCCGCTCAACAAATGTGAGCACGGCTCATATACCGGTTCGTTAGTAAACAATCCGCCCTCCGACCGAGGCGACGGGCTGCACAAATCCGAAATCCTCGTCGTCAGCCACGACATCGGCAGAGCGCCTGACATCGACGGCCGAGGATAACAGCGGCGCGGGGCGCGCGGGCTCAGCGTTTTGCCGGGCAACGCGAAATTCGCGGATCGTCTGGCCAAGTTCGACGATGACGGCGTGCAGGTCGTCCGCACCTTCGGCAGAACGCGATGCGCAAGCGGCGTTGTCGGTCATCTGCCCGACAAGGCCCTTGACGTCGGCCGTCACGACATCGAGGTTCGCGGCGTGCTGGCTTGCCTTCGTTGCGACCGCCGCGATCGCCGTGTTGATCTCACTGACCTGACGAACGATGCTGCCGATCGAATCCTGAGTGCGTCCAACCATCTGCACACCGGCATCCACCTGCGATTTGGTGGCGCTCACAAGCGTCTTGATCTCGCGCGCGGCGTCAGCGGAACGCTGCGCCAGGGCGCGCACCTCTTGTGCCACGACGGCAAATCCACGTCCCGAATCACCTGCGCGGGCGGCTTCAATGCCGGCGTTGAGCGCCAGGAGATTGGTCTGGAAGGCAATCTCGTCGATCGCCCCGATGATTTGGCCGATTCTTTCGGCGGACTGCTCGATATCCGCCATGGCGGCAATCGCGCGTCCAACCACCTGGCCGCTTTCTTCCGCCGCGGCGCGCGTCGAGGCGGCAGCCTGCTCGGCAGCACGACTGCCTGCGGCACCGTGGCGGACGCTTTCTGAGAGGTCGGCAAGGGCGGCGGCGGCGGAGAGCAGCTGCTGGGCATGGATGGATGCATTGCCGGAAAATTGCTTCGAGGCATCACCAAGCGTCTGCACAGACGTTCCAGCCGCCGCTGTCTTTTCGGCAATCGCCTGAAATTCGGACTGGACGACATCGAGCGCGCCGTTCAGCGCCTGCGCGATGTCCCGGTGGGCGCCGCCTTCCTCAACGGCGGCTCGAACAGTGAGGTCGCGGGCGGCAAGACCATTGATCACATCGGCGAAAACATGCGCGATGTCCGCCTTGTCATTGTTGCGCTGATCGGCGAGCGCGCGCTGCTGGGCAGCCCGCAAGGCATTGAAACGCAAAGAGACGGCAATCTCGACATCCACCATCACGAGACGAATGATCGCCGACATCAGGTCGGAGATTTCTTTGGCCCGACGACGACTGCTCGGCAGGAAGGAGCGGCCAGCCAGTTCGGTCGCAAGGCCGCCGATGACGTGCTCGAGAACGACGCCGTGACCCGCGACATGCCAGCGCGGGTCGAGGCCCATCTTGCTTTCGGAATCTGAGAGAACCTTGACGCGCTCGGCATAGAGGCTGTCGAAACGCGCATCGGTCAAAACGTCCCAGTGCGAGGCCTGCAAGTCGTGAAGCCGCTCGACCTGACGCTCGCTCTCGAAGTTACGCGCAGCGTCGGGAAACGATTGAAAACGCTGGAAAAGATCGCGCAGGCCGGCGGCGAGGTGCTGCTGAAGATCGACACGGTGGCGCCGGACCAAATCACAGTGCTCGGCATCGAGCCCGGCAAAGCGCAACCGGTCACGCAAGCTGCCTGCCTGCGCTCCTCGAGCCTGATCTGATGGCATTTCCTGCCCCAACGCCTGTCCCCAACCACATGCCGGGCGTGTGCCCGTCATTAAATCTGTTGCTCCGCGCGGCAGGCACGCTGTGTTGGCTTGCCTCCGGCGGCAGCCGGCGGCCTGAAGCCTCCCGATCAGTAGATTCTGCTTCGGAGCTGCTTGATGAGATGGATTCCGGATCGACCGGTACGGCGGGGCGGCGTCATGCCTGGTGGGAACGAGTGAGTTTTCCCATTCCGACGTGTCATGCAATGTTTATGGTTAATTCCTTGCCTGAAGGTTAATGCGTATTTTATGAATGTCGACTTTCCAGCGGGCCCTAATAACCATCTACGAATTACTGGGCTTGCGTTGCAGCGCTGCTACAAGTCCGACGCAAGCTTTGTGTTATACGCCCAGAAATAACCGTGACATGACGTCAGAAGGATTGGGCAATGATTGTTCTTGGATTGGGGTCGTGCTTCCTCGCAATTGCTGTTCTCGTAGCCGTTACGCTGCTTGACCAGATCGAAGCGACCCGCGGCCAGGTTGCCCTGCGCGTTCTTTGATTCTTCGCAACCAGGCAATAATACGCCCGGTTCGCCAGGGTGCTAACCTTCGGCTCTACAGCGTTTGAGTTCAGCGGAATTTCCGTTCATGTCTGCCAGACTTGGCTTCTTCATCATCCTTGGCGTGACACTCTGGCGAGTCATCACCCTTCATTTCGACACGACCGATCTGTTCGTCGATGAGGCGCAATACTGGTTCTGGTCGCAGAATCTTGATTTCGGCTACTATTCAAAGCCGCCGATGATCGCCTGGGTCATTCGAGCGATGACGGAGCTCGCGGGATCGACATCGATCTATTGGATCAGGGTTGGCGGACCGCTGATCCACATGGCGACTTCGATCATGCTCATGAAGACGGCCAAGCGCTTTGTCGGGCCTGACATCGAAGGGTGGACCGGCGTCACCTTCATTACACTGCCGGGCGTTGCGCTGTCATCGGCGTTCTTTTCCACCGATGTCGTGCTTCTCTTTTTCCTGACTGTTGCGCTATGGGCCTATTTCGGCCTGATAGCGAAGCCCTCCGCAAGTCTCGCCATCCTCATGGGATTTGCCTTCGGCTGCGCGTTCCTCTCGAAATACGCGATCCTCTTCGTCGTCCCCGGCGGGCTGATCGCGCTCATTCTGCTTCCAAGCGCGCGCATAGCCTGGCGCCATTTTTTCGTATCCGTCATCGTCGCGCTTGCCGTCGCTGCGCCGAATGTCTGGTGGAATCTTGCTCACGACGGCACGACCATCCATCACACCACGAACATCGCACATTGGAGCAAGCTCGGTATCGACGTTGCCGGGGGTCTCGAATTCTTCGCGGCGCAATTCGGCGTCGTCGGGCCAATCGTTTTCTTTGCGATGCTCTGGGCCGTCGCGCGCGCCTTCAAGGGTAAGAACAATGAACGAGAGTCGCTGCTGATCTGGCTGTCAATCCCCGTCGTTCTGCTGATCACGCTTCAGGCGCTGGTCGCCAAGGCCTATGCCAATTGGGGTGTGACCGCCTATATTGCGGGAACGATGCTCGCCGTATGGCTGCTTCACCGCCTCTGGCCAAAGGGCTTGCGCCTTTCTCTTGCTATAAATGGTACGGCCAGCTTCCTGTTTCCTCTGGCTGCGGTCTTTGCGCACCAGCTCGTTCTGCCGAACGGAAACGAGATCATGAAGCGCTATCTTGGTCGCAGCGCGATCAGTCGCGAGGCAGGTGAGCTCGCACGGCGGTCGGCCACCTCGATCATCGTCAGCGACAGCCGCGATCTCCTGGCAGACATGTTCCACACGCTGCGAAACGATCCTGTCCGAATCTACGCCAAGCCGCCTGCCGGCGCGCCCGACAACTATTACGAGCAGACCTTTTCCCTGCCGGGCGATATCACAGACAGCGTCCTTTTTGTGACAATGCATCCGGTAGACTGCGTGCAATCGCCTGAGCTAGTCCAGAGCTGGCGGCCAACGGAAGGCTACTACCGCGGCAAGACGATCTTTTCCTACAGGATTTCGCCGGCCTGCCTCGCCGGTAAGTAGACCGTCACCTCGGGGCGGATGGGAGGCCAAGACATGTTCCCATCCCCTCGGCCTCCACAAACACGACACCGCCTTTTTCGAACGCGAGACGCAGCTGCGCCTCGGTTGCTCGATGAATTTCGTGGTGTTTTCCTTCATAGTCACGGATGGTACTACGCGACACAGCCGCATGCTCGGCGAGCTCGAGCTGCGTCCAGTCAAGCAATCCGCGAGCGGCCCGGCACAATGCCGGGGTCAGAATTGTTTCCTTTGCGCCTTGACCCATACTGCCAAACCACCCATATTGGTTGAGATAGGTCATATATGTCATGTTTTAAACGGGATTTCCAGTTCGGGAGAAAGTGATGCCGCACGATACGCCTTTGATTTCGACAATCGTCGGAGGCCTCGTGCTTGCGTTCATCCTCGGCGCGCTTGCCAACCGGCTTCGCATGCCCCCCTTGGTCGGATACCTCGTCGCTGGCGTGCTCGTCGGTCCGCATACGCCCGGCTACGTTGCCGATCAGAGCCTTGCACCTGAACTCGCCGAAATCGGCGTCATCCTTCTCATGTTCGGCGTCGGGCTGCACTTCTCGCTGAAAGACCTGCTCTCCGTCCGTGGCATCGCCGTTCCGGGCGCCGTTGCGCAGATTGTATTTGCGACGCTGCTCGGCTGGGGACTGGGTGCGCTCATGGGATGGCCGACGGGAGGGAGCCTCGTCTTCGGACTCGCCCTCTCCGTCGCTTCGACAGTCGTCCTCTTGAAGGCACTGCAGGAGCGGCGGCTGGTCGAGACCGATCGCGGCAAGATCGCGGTCGGCTGGCTGATCGTCGAGGACCTCGCCATGGTTCTGGCGCTCGTCCTCATCCCGGCGGCTGCCAGCATCGGCGGCGGGGAACACGCGACGGTCGAGCCTCTTTCCGCCGCAGTGGGCCGGCTCTTCGGCCTCGACCTCGGCATCGGCGGCATCATCGTCATGACCCTGATCAAGGTCGCGCTGTTCGTCGGGCTGATGCTGGTTTTTGGACGGCGCATCATTCCCTGGACGATGCACCGCATCGCGCACACCGGATCCCGTGAACTCTTCCGCCTTGGCGTCCTTGCGATCGCTCTCGGCGTTGCCTTCGGCGCCTCCAAGATGTTCGGCGTGTCGCTGGCGCTCGGCGCCTTCTTTGCGGGCATGGTTCTGGCAGAGAGCGAGCTCAGCCACCGTGCCGCCCAGGAAAGCCTGCCGCTTCGCGATGCCTTCGCGGTTCTCTTCTTCGTCTCGGTCGGCATGCTGTTCGATCCGAACATCCTGATCGAGAAGCCGCTGCCGCTGCTCGCCACCGTCTTCATTATCGTTATCGGCAAATCGATCGCCGCCTTCCTGATCGTTTTGCTGTTCCGCAAACCTGTCGGCACGGCGCTGACGATTTCGGCGAGCCTCGGGCAGATCGGCGAATTTTCCTTCATCTTGGCAACGCTTGGCGTCGCGCTTGGCCTGCTGCCTGAGGAGGGACGCGACCTTATCCTCGCAGGCGCGATCATCTCGATCATCCTCAACCCGCTCCTTTTCTACGTCTGCGATCATCTGCGCCCGATGCTGGAGCGGACCAAGCGCGACGAGCCTGTCGCCGAAGCGACGGCAGACAAGCTACCCGAACCAGCTGACGAGCCGGTGGCCGAGGAGGACGACGTACACCCGACGACGCTTCGCGGGCATGCGATCCTTGTCGGTTACGGCCGTGTGGGCAGCATCGTTGGCCAGAACCTCAAATCGTCCAGCACGCCTTTCCTTGTGATCGAGGACTCGGACAAACGCATTGGCGAGCTTCGGGACCAGGGCATCGAAGCGATCAGCGGCAATGCGGTGTCGCGCGAGGTGCTCGACCTTGCCAACATCGCCGGAGCCCGCAGTCTTGTCGTGGCCATCCCCAACGCCTTCGAGGCCTGCCGCGTCGCCGAACAGGGTCGCGCCATCAACCCTTCCATCCTGATCGTCGCACGCGCGCATTCGGACGCCGAGGTCGACGAGCTGAAGGAATATGGTGCAGACACCGTCATCATGGGCGAACGGGAAATCGCCATGGGCATGGTTGACCGGCTCGCCCAAGTGCATCATGACAGTGTGCCCTATGAAGGCGAAGCCGAGACTGCTACAATCGCAGCCGAGGAAACGCCTTCTCCCGACAAAGAATGAGAGACTTTTGCGCCGTTGAGCCGGTACGAGGTTGAAAATCCCAACGATCACGAGATGAGGCTCGACGCGCGCCGCATGAGCAGTCGCGTTGCGATCTCGCTGCTCGTTGCCGTTTTCGCCTATCTCGGCCTGCTGCTCGGCGGCAGCCTCGTCATCGGTCCCACGCGCGGCGCAAATTCCATTTCCTCGTCCAGCAAGGACGGCCAGCCGCTGCAGTTGAGCGCCCGAGATGCCGTCCGCGGCATTCTGACGGCCGAACGCAAGGCGGCTCCAAAATACGCGCCGTTTGATTCCGGCGTCGCAGCCCTTGGCGCAGCTCCGAGCATCGAACTGCCCTTGGCCGGCGAGCCACAGCGGCTGGAAGCCTTCCATGCTGCGCTTTGCGCGGCCGATGCCAAGGCTTACGATTCACATGGCCCGCCAGCGGCCGCGGCATGAACGCGCGCCCGTCCGGCGCTTCCCATCGCTTTTAAGACACGCCGCCTGCGCGAGGAGCGCAGGCTCAAGCGTTATCAAGGATAAACAACAACATGCGTAATTCACCATGGCTGGTGTTCACCTATACGGTGATCATTCTCCTCGGCATTCTGATCGCTTTGCCGAACGCACTGCCGCAATCCACCCTCGATCGTCTGCCCTCGTGGTTGCCGCACAACCGTGTTTCGCTCGGTCTCGACCTTCGCGGCGGCTCGCATCTCGTTCTCGAAGTCGACGAAGCGGACCTGACCCGCGAGCGCCTGCAATCGCTCTTGCAGGATGCCCGTCGCGTGCTTCGTGAAAAGAACATCCAGACGAAGTCGATCGTTCGCAACCAGAACCAGATCGTCGTTACGCTCACCGATCCGGCACAAAGCGATGATGCGATTGCACAGCTGAAGACGCTCGGTAACGCGATCGCCACCGGCCTCAGCGCCGGACAGTCGGATCTTTCCGTCACGACGAACGGCGGCAACATCCTCGTCGCCTTCTCGCCGGCCGGTATCGCCAGCAACGTCGATTCTGCCGTCCAGCAGAGCCTCGAGGTCATTCGCCAGCGCGTCGACCAGGTGGGCGTTGCTGAACCGACGATCCAGCGCATCGGCGGTAACCGCGTGCTCGTGCAGCTGCCGGGCGCACAGGACCCGTCCCGTCTGCGCCAGCTTCTCGGCTCGACCGCGAAAATGTCGTTCCACATGCTATCTCCGAACAATGCTCCGGGGCCGGGCGTGACGATGCTGAAGGACGAGAAGGGCAACACCTATCCGGTTCTCGATCGCGTGGAAATCTCCGGCGACCGTCTCTCGGATGCCCGCGTCAGCTTCGATCCGAATACGCATGAGCCGGTCGTCAGCTTCCGCTTTGACAGCGCCGGCGCAACCCGCTTCGCGGACATCACCCGCCAGAACGTCGGCAATCCGTTCGCCATCGTTCTCGACGACACGGTGTTGAGCGCGCCTGTCATCCGCGAGCCGATCACCGGCGGCTCCGGCCAGATCTCCGGCAGCTTCTCTGCCGACAGCGCAACCACGCTTGCCGCCATGCTGCGCGCCGGCGCCCTGCCCGCCAAGCTCACCGTCATCGAAGAACGCACCGTCGGTGCAGATCTTGGCGCGGACGCCATCAACAAGGGCATCTATTCCGGCGTCGTCGGCTTCGTGCTGGTCGCCGCCTTCATCTTCATCCTGTATGGCACGTGGGGCTTTCTCGCGAACTTCGCGCTGCTGATCCACACCATCCTGACCTTCTCGGCGCTGACGCTTGTCGGAGCGACGCTGACGCTGCCCGGCATCGCCGGCGTCGTCCTTGGCATCGGTCTTGCGGTCGACGCCAACGTTCTCATCAACGAGCGCATCCGCGAAGAAACACGCAAGGGCAAGAGCGCCTTTGCCGCGATCGACACCGGCTTTCGCCGCGCCTATTCGACGATCATCGACGGCAACATGACGGCGCTGATCGCGGCGGCGATCCTGTTCTGGTTCGGCTCCGGACCGGTCCGCGGCTTTGCCGTGACCATGGCGCTTGGCCTGATCATCTCGATGTTCACGTCCGTCGCCTTCGTTCGGGTGACGATGATCGAGATCACCCGCCGCCGTAAGCTCAAGGTCCTGAACATCCGTCCCCTGATACCGATGATGTTCAACCCTTATGGCCGCCACATCCAGTTCATGAAGGCTCGATTCTTCGGCGTGACGGTCTCGGCACTCCTGTCGATCGCCTCGGTCGTTCTCTTCATCCATCCCGGCCTCAACTATGGCGTCGACTTCCGCGGCGGCATCCAGATGTCGGTGAAGACGCAGGACGCCAGCGATCTCGGTCGCTTCCGTGAGGGCTTGAACAGCCTTGGGCTCGGCGAAGTCTCCCTCCAATCCTACGGCGACAACAACACGATGGCGGTGCGCGCGCAGAGGCAGGACGGGGGTGAAGAAGCCCAGACGGCCGCAGTCGAGAAACTGAAGGCGGAAATCGTCAAGATCGACCCATCGGCAACCGTCACCGGCACCGACGTCATCGGTCCGAAGGTCAGCGGCGAGCTCGCCTGGGCCGGCATCCTGTCGGTCGTCATCGCCAGCTTGGCGATGCTGTTCTACATCTGGTGGCGCTTCGAATGGCCGTTCGCGGTCGGCGCCATCGTCACGCTCGTCCTCGACGTGACCAAGGCGATCGGCTTCTTCGCGCTGACTGGCCTCGATTTCAACCTCACCGCCATCGCCGCAATCCTGACCCTGGTCGGTTATTCGGTGAACGACAAGGTCGTGGTCTACGACCGCATGCGCGAAAACATGCGGCTCTACAAGTCGATGCCGCTGCGCGAGATCATCGACCGGTCGATCAACGAGACGCTGGCCCGAAGCCTCTACACCAACGCGACGGCCTTCCTCGCCCTGCTGCCGATGGCAATCTGGGGCGGCAGCGCGGTCGAGAGCTTCGCTGTTCCGATGGTCTTCGGCATCCTCGTTGCCGGTGCTTCGTCGGTCTTCATTGCGGCTCCGATCCTGCTCTTCCTCGGCGACTGGCGCCGCCGCCACCGGGCGGCTGTCGCCACGACGGAAGCCGCGGCGGAGATCATCCCTCCGGAAGAGGGCCAGCCGCGCAAGACCGCTGGCTGAGTAAGATGCCGAGATGAAACGAAATGAGGGCGCCGGTTGCACAGCTGGCGCCCTCTTTCTATTCTCGCGGGATGGGAGGTTTCAGCATGTCGTCCGAACAACCGGCTGCATCAAGTGAAAACGAGGAGCGCATTCGCCGCTTCCTGGCGATCGCTTCGCACGATCTGCAATCGCCGCTGCGCCACATCGCGATGTACGCGGAAATCCTGCTCGACGACCTGGCCGACAGGCTCGACGGCGACCAGTTGAAAAGCCTGCAAACCATCCTCCATAAAGCAGAGACGGCGCAGCGGCTGACAAAAGCTCTGATGGGCTTTGCGAGCAGCGCGCCGCAGGTGACTGCAACCGAGATCGATCTCGATGGCCTTGTCCGCGAGATCTGGGTCGACATGGCGAGCGAAGTCGCCGCATCAGGCGCGACATTGCAGCACGACAGCTTGCCAACAATTATTTCGGATGCCGCGATCGTCAGGATCGCGCTGTCGAACGTGATCGCCAATGCGCTGGCGTATCGCAGCGCATCGCCTCCTGTCGTGACGATCGAAGCGGAGCAGGATTCTGCTGATGTAACAATACGCATTTCCGACAACGGCCCTGGCATCGACCCGACCCATCAGGACAAGATCTTCGACGCGTTCTGGAAACGACCGCAGGATGGAAGGCCGGCCGGTCCGGGGCTCGGCCTCACGGCCGCGCGCGAGATGTTGCGGGCGCTCGGCGGCGGAATTCGTCTCGAGCGCTCGAACGCGGGCGGAAGCCGATTTGCTATTCGCCTCCCCTCCCCGCGAACATAAATTTCATCTCGTATAGTCGTCTTTCCAGACGTCTGGCACATTGTAGGTGACGTATTCGCGGATGATGTATTGCAAGGCTTCGACGTCCATCTCGTCCTTGCCGATCCGGAAATCCACGCCATAATCCGGGAAGTGCTGGAAATAACCGTCCGAGATATCCATGGAGACGACGCCGATCGGCCCGGTATAGCCGCTGCCGCGCAGCTTCGGCACGGTCTCACGGAAATCGGCGTTCGGCAACAGGCGATTGTCGAGCAGGATCAGATCGAACTTGTCGGCGCCAAGCTTCTCCAGAGCATCGTCGATCGATTGCGCATAGTCGATGGCGAGTGGCGGCTCGGTCAGCGTGGCGAGCTTCTTTTTCAGCGATCGAAACTCGATGACCTCGTCGTCGACGAAGAGAACCTTGACGGCCTTACGGCCGGTTTCGTCTGCCATTCCGGTTTCTTCAGTCACGATACCAACCCCATCCTGAGCGCGATCGCGACCATGTGGACGCGGTTGACGGCGTCGAGCTTCCTGACGGCGGCCGCTATGTGGGAATTGACGGTATGTTCCGAAAGGCCGAGGATGATCGCGATGTCCGCGGAGGTTTTGCCCTCACTCGTCCACTTCACGACTTCGGTCTCGCGTTGAGTGAGGCGCCCCGAGATTTCGTGCGCCAGTATCTCCTCGTAGAATTTATCGAATATCCGCATCGTGTCGAGAAGGACTTCGGCCACCTCTCCCTGATCCGGTTCGGCGCGCTTGCCGCTGAAAGCGACGCAGTAACGCTTGCCCTCCGGCGTGAACAGGGGAACGAGGAGGAAGGAGTTGCGGTCAAATTCGTTGAGGACGAGGTCACGCGGATAGTCTTCCGGCAGACTGCCGCTTCCGGTCAGCGGCGTGGCGAGAAATTGCGAGGCTTTTGTCTTCAGAAGTCCGAGAGCCTGACGCATGCCGTAGAGAAACAAGGCGGTGCGCCTTTCGGCAACGTTGGCGATGATGATCTCGCGCGTGCTGAATGGCGGTGAAGCTTCCGACACACGCGCAAGAGCAAAGCACTCAAAGTGGTAATGCTGCGCTGCAGCCCTCAGCAAGCGAAAGAAATCGGTACGATTGATCGCCCGACCGAGTTCCGGTCCAAGATGGAAAGGAATGGCGGCGACACTACTCATTGCACGTCCTTCTGCCTCTCAGATTTGGCGGTATCCCAAGATCTAAGGATACACGTCTTGGACCGGCACAATTATTACCACTAGCAAGACTATTGCAGGAAGAGCGTGAAGCAAGACCTCGATCTCCCGGATTTGGGGCTGCGCGATTTCCGTCCAGGTCTTTTGTCTTTCCGCATGCAACACCCCTTGTATGTGGAAGGCGATGCCCTCGCGGCATTGGAGAGAGCCGACCAGCCTTTCGGTCAAGGGGTTGACTGTGTTTGTGGCGGCAAACTTAAGGTTGCTCGGCTCTTTCGGCTTTCTCTCAACGTCAGCTCATCTGCGCGATCACGGCCGGGAGATCGATGGGTTTTTCGGTATAGAAGTCTGCGCCCGCTGCCAGCGCGCGCCTGCGATCCTCCTCTGCATCAGAGCCGGTGCAGACGCCAAGCCGGATGCGAGAAAACCGTGAGTCAGCGCGCAGCCGCGCGATCAGATCGAGGCCGCTATCGAGCGGCATGTAGAGGTCCACGATCAGCCCATCCGGCAATCGGTCGCCCTTCACGCATGCTTCCTCCAACGCCTGCATGGCACTCTCTGCCATGGAGAAACACAGCAGTGTGACGTCGATCTGCTGCTTCTTGCGCACATAGTCGGCGTAGAAGAGGTCATCTCCATTGTCGTCCACGTAAAATATTGTCGGCATATTGATCCGTTCGAACCGTCGGGCTTCCACTATGCCCCAGGATCGGGCAGCGCGAAAATCCAAATACGCATCCTTGCAGGCGCACGGGGAAAGCTCTCCCGATCTCAACGAACCGTATTGAAGTTTTCAAATTTCCAGAACTAGATGAGCGCACAAAAACGGGAGAGACCGCGTGCCAGAGCCGATCCAGGCTGCGAGTGCCGATATCCTTCGCCGGCAACGGCAGTACCGGTTCGTCGTCGTGGCGATCGGTGCCCTCCTCGTTGCGCTCGGGGTGATCGTGATCGTCGCATGGATCAGACAGATCCAACCCATTCTCTCCGTGCTGCCCGGCTTTTCGGGAATGGCCTTGAATACGGCCCTCTGCTTTGCGCTCTCCGGGCTCGGCCTCATCTGCTCCGTTCAATCGGGTCAGCGCAGCCACATGCTGGCATTCCTGCTCTTCAGCCTGGCAGTAGCAATGAGCGGGCAGCGGCTGATCGAGATCGTCTTCGTTGGAGATCAGACACAGATCATCGAGCACTTTCTCGCCGGGTTGATTGTCGAGCCGGCCTTCACTGCAAGGATTGACCGCGGCATGGCGCCCAATACAGCGGTCGTCTTCTTCGTTGCCAATCTCTCGCTCGCCTTCGCGCTGTCCGGCCGCGAGGAACGAGCGCAGCTCGTGCAGGAGCTCGTCGGCTATGTCGTCATCGGCCTCGGCATGGCAGCGCTTGCCGGCTATGCGACGCGGTCCGAACACGGCTATCAATGGGGCGCCAGTATCGGCATGGCCGTCCATACGGCGGCCGGACTGGTGCTGCTCGGCTCCGCGATGCTCGCGCGCTCCTGGTGGGTGAAGCCGGAGAGCGGCGGCCGCATGCCAATCTGGCTGCCGGCTGTCATTTGCCTTACCGGCCTTTTCGTCGATCTCTACACACCGCTTGGCGTGGCAAACGGCATTCTCTACGTGCCTCTCGTGCTGGCCTCACTGTGGTTCGGCAACAAGAATGCGCCCTTCTCCTTCGCGTTCGCCTGCTCCGTCCTCGTGTCTCTGGGATTCTTTGCGGTCGATCGGGAGGGTGTCGGCTACTGGTACGAGGCCACCAACCGGGCGATCACAATAGCGACGCTCTGGTTGGTCGCCCTGCTGGTCTTCTATTTCCTCCGCAAGAGCAGCAGCCTGAACGCGGAGCGCATTCGCTTCGACAGCGTCACTCGAAACACGCCCAACGCTGTCATCGCCACAAACGCGCAAGGAGTGATCTCGCTGTTCAATCCGGCAGCGGAGGCAATGTTTGGCTATGCCGCAAAGGAAGCAATCGGCCAGAACGTGCGACTGCTGATGCCGGAGCCCTATCACTCCCAGCATGACGACTATCTCGATCGGTACGCCCGGACCGGCGAAAAGCATATCCTCGGGACGACGCGGTCGGTTTCCGGCAGGCGCAAGAACGGCGAGGTATTTCCTCTCGATCTCTCCGTCAGCAGGCTCGCCACCGACACCACCATCACCTTCGTCGGCATCCTTCGTGACATCACCGATCGGGTCGCACACGAAGAGCAGCTCAAAACGATGTTCCGTCGACTACAGGCCTATACGGTGGATCTCGAGCGCAGCAACGCCGACCTCGATGAATTCGCCTACATTGCCTCGCACGATCTGAAGGAACCGCTGCGCGGCCTGCACAACCACTCGCGATTTCTGTTGGAAGACTATGAAAAGCAGCTCGACGAGGACGGCGTGCGGCGCCTCAACCGCCTCGTTCTGCTCAGCCAGCGGATGGAAAAGCTCGTCAACGACCTGCTCTATTTCTCGCGCATCGGCCGACAGCAGCTGGCGGTCAAGCGCAGCGATGTCAATGCGATCGTCAGGGACGTCGTTTCGACGATGGAGCTCTATCTCGAAGAGCGGCATGCGAAGGTTGAGGTCGAGGGTCGCCTTCCCGAAATCGTCTGCGATGCGCTGCGGCTGACCGAGGTCTACCGCAATCTGATCACCAATGCTGTCAAATACAATGACAAGCCCGAGCCGCGCGTGTCGATCGGGCATATCGAGCACTTCACCGGCAACGACGGAACCTCGGCGCGCGACGTCTTTTTCGTCAGAGACAATGGCAAAGGCATTCCGGCGGAGTTCCACGAGGACATTTTTCGTATTTTCAAACGGCTGGAAAAGCCTAAGGATTCCGATGACGGAACGGGCGCAGGCCTGACATTCGTGCGCAAGATCATTGCGCGACACAAGGGCGATATCTGGCTCGAATCCGAGCTCGGCCAGGGAACGACCTTCTATTTCACACTGGGCCACAACCGAGAGGACCAGCATGTCACAGCGTGAGACACAGCCGATCCTCATTGTCGAAGACAGCGAGGACGATTTCGAGGCGACGCTTCGGGCCTTTCAGCGCGCTAAATTGAAGAATCCCGTCCGCTGGGCGGCGTCCGGCCACGAGGCACTGGAAGCTTTGGCGGTCATGACGCCGCGGCCGGGCCTGATCCTGCTGGACCTCAACATGCCCGGCCTCGACGGTCGCAAGACGCTGGAGGCGATCAAATCCAATCCGGACTGGCGTAAGATTCCGGTCGTGATCCTGACGACATCCGATGGAGCGGGACATCGAAGGATGCTACGCGCTCGGCGCCAATACCTATGTGCAGAAGCCGGTGGACCTCGACGGCCTGTTCGCCGCCATACAGCGGCTGAAGGAATACTGGTTCGAGATCGCAATCCTGCCCGTGGATGGGGACAGCCGTGGCTGACGACTGCGCCATACTCATCGTCGACGACAATGTCGACGACCGCGAATTCTATCGGCGCATGCTCGCGCGCGTGGCCGAAGCTGGCTACAGCGTCCGCGAGGCCGAGAATGGCGACGAAGGCCTTGCACTGAGCGAACAGCAACGTCCGGACTGCATCCTGCTGGACTATTCCCTGCCCGGCCGCAACGGCATCGGTGTGCTGGAGGAAATCCTGAAGCAGGATCCGACCGCCAATGTCGTCATGCTGACCGGCCAGGGGAGCGAGACTGTCGCCGTCGAGGTGATGAAGGCCGGCGCCCGCGACTATTTGACGAAGGACGCGCTCTCCCCGCAAGCGCTCCACTGGTGCATTCAGAACGCCATCATGCACGGCAACCTCGAAGCCAAGCTGGAGCAGAAGCGCCAGTCGCTCGAAATCTTCACGCGCGCCATGGCCCACGATCTCAAAGAACCGCTGCGCACGATCAAATCATTCAGCAAGATCCTCCAGGTTTCCCCGACGCTATCCGACGAGGACCGCGAACTGCTGCACTATGTCCTCGGCGCCGCCGACCACATGGAAGACCTCATCGTCAAGGTTTCCGGCTTCACCAAACTGGAGGTTTCGGGCGAGCTCGAATTGAAGCCCGTCGCGCTTTCGACAGCGATCGAACGGGTGGAGAGCAATCTTCGCGAACAGATCGCCAGTTCGAGGGCGTCGATCTCCTATGGCGATCTGCCAGACGTGATGGGCGATGCCACCTTACTGGTGCAATTGCTGCAAAACCTCGTTTCGAATGCAATCCGTTATTGCGCCGACCGTCCCGAAGTCCGTGTCTCCGCCGAAAGCGATGGCGCCATATGCCGCCTTGCCCTGCAGGACAACGGTCCCGGTGTCGACCCCGAACACCGGGAGGTCATCTTCCAGCCGTTCAAACGGCTGGTGGGCCGCGGCGTCGACGGCACCGGCCTTGGACTTGCCATCTGTCGGCGCATTGTGCAACTGCACGGCGGCGCGATCTGGTGCGAAGCCAAGGAGCCTGTCGGATCCACCTTCATCGTCGAGCTGCCGCTTGCCCGCCCTGCTGCCACTGCTTCGACAACTGTGCCGGATGGGCAGGGCGCCAAAACGGTATCGCCCCCGCCGGAAGGATCGGCCAGGCTGGCCGAGGTTCTGCTTGTCGAGGATAGTCCGGCGGACGTCCAACTCCTGAAGATTAAGCTGATGCAACGCGCCAAGGTCAGCTTCAACCTTCACGTCGCCGCCAACGGCCGCGACGCAATGCGGCTTCTGCAGGAGCGCGCGACCGCCGATGGCGCGCCCGGGATCGACCTGATGCTGCTCGACATCAACATGCCGATCATGGACGGTTTCGAGGTTCTCGACGCGCTTTCGGCAGACACGCAGCTGAAGAGCATCCCGGTTTGCATCCTGAGCACCTCCAGCGACGAAGATGACATCCAGCGCGCCAAGAACCTCGGCGCAAGCGCCTACATGATCAAGCCGCCAACCCTCCAGCAATTCCGGGAGGTCCTGGACGGTCTCGACCATTTGGATTTGCAGCCGCGCGGAGATGGCCTAGTTCTTTATGCGGAACATTCGAGGCAAACTCCAATTATGACGGCATGACGTTTATACTCGCACTGATTCTGGCGCTCACGACGCCTTCCAACCCATCCGGACTGTGCTCAATGGTATCTGGCATCCATCACGTCACCCTCCTTACCCGAAAGGTGCAGGCAAACGTGGACTTCTACGCGGGGTTTCTTGGCATGCGGCTGGTCAAGCAGACCGCCGGTTTTGAAGATGCTACACAGCTTCATCTCTTCTATGGGGACACCATAGGCAGCCCGGGATCGCTCGTGACGTTCCTGGTATGGGAGGACGGTTCACCCGGCCGCGTCGGCCACGGCCAGATCGGTGAGCTGTCACTGGCGATCGATCCTGCCAGCATCGGCTATTGGCTCACCCGCTGCATGAGTTTCGGGCTTCGCTCGGACGGTCCGGCCGATGAGTTTGGCGAACCCGTTCTGCGCCTGAAAGACCCCGATAACATCATCATCAAGCTCGCCGGCGCCCGCGATCTGAAATCACCGGCCGCCTGGGATGGCGCGGGCGTGCCGGTCGAGCACGCCGTTCAACGGGTGCGCGGCGTCACCATGCTGACGGAGAAACCGGCCGAAAGCCGTGACTTCGTGGAGCGCCATTTCGGCTACCGTTTCCAGGCCAACCACGGCAACGTCGACCGGCTTGTCTCGCAATCGGGGGATATTGTCGACATCAGGAATGCCCAGGGCTTCTGGTCTGGCGCGCCGGGCACCGGGACGGCCGATCACGTCGCGTTCCGCGCCGCCGACGAAAAGCAACTTCACAAGGTCCACGATGCACTGAAGGAGGACGGCGCTGCGGCGACGAACCTGCACGATCGCAAATACTTCGAATCGCTCTATGCCCGCGAGCCGGGTGGCACGCTGATCGAACTGGCGACAGACAAGCCCGGCATGACGGTGGACGAGCCGCAGCCAACGCTCGGCACCAAGCTCTTCGTTCCCAAGGATCCGATCACCGACCTCAAGGACCTAAAGGTCTTGCTGCCGCAGTTTTCGATGCCCGGCGAGCCCCGCGTCAACTATCGCGACCTGCCCTTTGTGCACCGCTTCTACACGCCGCCGGACCCTGACGGCAGCGTCTTCGTGCTGTTGCACGGCTCGGGCGGGAACGAGACGACGCTGATGCCCCTGCTGCACGAGGCTGCCCCGCGTGCCACGCTGCTGGGCGTGCGCGGACGCGCGACCGAGGAAGGTATTCCGCGCTGGTACAAGCGCATCACGCCGTTCTCCTTCGATCAGGACGATATCAAGAGCGAAGCCGAAGCCTTCGCCGCCTTCATCGAAGGCGCCGTGTCGTCGTACGGCCTGGATCCGAAGAGGATCGTCTATGTCGGCTATTCCAACGGCGCGAACCTGCTCAACTCGCTCCTCTATCTGCATCCGAATCTCGTGCACAAAGCGGTTCTGTTGCGCTCCATGCCGGTCCTGAAGACGTTTCCACACGCCGATCTCAAGGGCACCGATCTTCTGGTCATCAGCGGCAAGACGGATGCTTACGGCAAGTATGCCAGCGAGCTCGAAACGCGTCTGAAGCAATCGGGAGCGACCGTCGATTCGGACGTCATCTCGGGCGGACACGATCTCGGCGACGCCGACGTTTCGATCATCCAGAAATGGCTGTCACACCAAATCAACTGACTTGGAGGTGACTTCAAGCGAGGCGGGCATGGCGCGCGATTCGCCAGGCAGCATCAACGCAAGCATCGTCCCCGGGTGCGAGCACCAGCGGTCGCTTGCCTTTCAAGCACGCTTCCCCCGGGCTGCTCAAGGCCTTCCGCAAACCCACGTCTTCGTGTTGCCGCAATGTAGCAACCAGGTCTGTGCGACGTCTTCCGCGAACAACCGTCTATTGATTTATCTGAAGCGGGCAGTGAACAAAGGCCAAACGACCCTTCAGGGGGCGAAATCCAATTTCATCTCGTATCCGAACAGTGATCTCCGAGGCGCTGGAGCTACCAATTATTGCCACCCAGAAGGATGCTTCTGTTTATTTCTCCGTAGATCTGAAGGAGCCTGTATCATCTATTACAACGCATCAATTATGGAAATAACCCACCACCCACATTATAAGATCTATACTATATGTCTTAACAATTTTACATAAGTTCTCCATTGAGAAGCCAAAGCAACATTTAGCGGTTCGTGATATAGAATTTTATAGATTAATTTTGACTATTCTTTCCACACAAGGCTGCGACTTAACATAAAAACTATATTTATATTAACTTCATATCTACTTAAGGCAAGAAATTACCACATTCGTCTGCGAACTGCTCCAGCTGTTCTATTTTGCTGCACCGCAAAAATGCGCCTTGCCGAAGCGGGATCCCAGCCCTATCCTCGCTTCGACATCGATCGCAGAAGGGGAAATTGAATGCCTCCTCGGCCCGTGGACATCAGCCTGATCATCTCGTCGAGAAATCGGGCCTATGGACTGACGAACTGCCTGGATGCCGTTTCTGATGCCGCCCGCCAGGCAGACTATTTGAGACTTGAACTGGTCTTCGTGGACAATGGGTCCACAGACGAGACGTCCGAGGTCGTTCGCCAGTGGGCGTCGACCGCTCCGATCAAGACCAACCTGATCTACGAGGCCAAACCGGGTCTCGCCGTCGCACGCAATGCGGGGCTCAACGCCGCCAGGGGACGCATCCTCGCCTTTACCGACGACGATTGCGAGATCTTCCCCGACTATTTCAGCACGCTTGCGGCGCTTTTCAGCTCGGATACGGAGATGGTCATGCGCGGCGGCCGGATCGAGCTTGGCGATACACGCGACCTGCCGGTGACGATCAAGCCCGAGATGGAACCTGCGGTACTGACCAGCGACCTGCATGCCGGCGGCTTCGTTCATGGCGCCAACATGGCGTTTCCTTATGCGCTGGTCGAGAAGATCGGCCTCTTCGATACTCGCTTCGGGGCCGGATCGCCGTTCCGCTCCGGAGAGGATACCGACTATGTGCACCGCGCCTTCAATGCCGGTGTGCGTGTCGAATATCTGCCTGATTTTGCCGTCAAGCACTTCCATGGGCGTCGCGAGCTCGCGGACATCAAGCGCCTCCAGACCGGCTACGCCTTCGGCAACGGAGCCCTGTACGCCAAATATCTCTTCGATCGCCGCTCAAACATGCGCGGCATGCTGCGCTGGGAAATCCGCCAGGCGATCATGGAAGCCATGGGGCGCCAAAAACTCAACGAGGAACTCGGCCTGAGCTACCGCAGCCAGCTTCGTGACAACCTTACCGGCATGCTCGCTTATTGGCGGGCTCCAAAGGCAAGGCAGCCCGCCTGAGGCAGCCGCAACGCCGCCAACTGAACCAACGCGCAAGCCTTTGCGAACCAAATTCGATGGGATAATGCATGGCCGATACGGCAATTGCCCACGCCGAGCTTAAGAAGAAAACCGCGCTCTCCGTCCTGTGGTCGGTCATCCGGGTGGCCTGGAGCACGATCGCAACCTTTGTGATCTTCGTCATCCTTGCGCGCATTCTCGGCCCCGGCGATTTCGGCACCTTTGCGCTTGCAAGCCTGTTCGTGGAAATCGGCCGTGTGCTTGCCTATGCTGGCCTCGGGGATGCTGTTACACGCCAGCTCGATCTCGACGAGGAGCTTGCCGACACGACCTTCTGGGCGACGATCGCCTTCAGCGGCATCGTTGCCTCGCTGGTGTTCTTCTTTGCGCCCTATTACGGCGATCTGGTGCGCGATCCGTCCGTTTCCGGCATTCTTCGCTGGCTCGCGCCGCTGCTTCCGATTTCCTCGCTGGCGGTCATCCACAATGCTCGCCTCGCCCGTGAATTTGGACACAAGAGCCTCGCCGGGCAGGCAATTGCCGCGAGCCTGCTGTCCGGCATCACAGCCGTCGTCTGCGCCTTTCTCGGTTGGGGCGTATGGGCGCTCGTCGCGCAGACCGCAGTCAACGCTGCCGTGACCGTGCTGCTCGGGTGGTTCTACTACCCCTGGATGCCGAAGTTTCGCTTCAACGTCACGATGTTCCGCTCCGTCTTCCTCTTCAGCATCAGCCTCGTCGTCACCCAGCTGATGTGGATGTTGCTCGCCCGCGTACAGGACATCTTCATTTCGCGCTGGTTCGGCCCGGTCGAAGTCGGCCGTTATCGCATTGCCTGGCGGCTGATCGAGCTGATCGGCCAGGCGGTGCTTGCGCCGATCGGCAGCGTGTCGCTCGTCACGCTGTCGCGCTTGCAGAATGACGCCACCGCCTTCCGCAATGCCTACAACAAGATCGTCGGTGCAGCCGCGCTCGGCACCATTCCTTTGCTGCTTGGCTTCGGCGCCTTGTCCAACGACATGATCGCGCTGCTCTTCGGCAACAAATGGGGCAATGCCGGAGACATTGCGACGGTGCTGGTGCTGATGGCGGTTCCCTTCGTCATGAACTTCTTCGCCTCATCCGCGCTCTCTGCGGTCAATCGGGCGGAATCGATCCTTTCCGTCGCCGCCTTACAGCTCGTGACGACGCTGATCCTCACCTGGCTGCTCGTTCCCTACGGCGTCGTTGCAGTTGCGGCGGGCTATACGCTGCGTGCCTGGCTGACAATGCCCTATCAGCAATATGTCCTGGCACGATATGCACACATCGACGCCAAAAGCACGCTGAAGGCCGTCGCCCTGCCGTTCTGCGGCGCTGCACTCATGGCCGTCTGCGTCTGGTTTGCGCATCCCGTCATCCTGGCACACGTTCACAACCGCTGGCTGACGCTCGGCCTTAGCATCGGCCTTGGCGGAGCAATCTACCTTGCCTTCCTGCCGATCTTCGGCCGCTCGGTCATCCGCCCCTACATCGCACTCGCCATGTCCCTCAACCCATTCCGCAAACAGGCCGAAGCATAGCCACTTGCATGGACCACTTGTCCGCAAACAAGGAGCATTTAATGGAATCCAATATTACGATCATCAACCGCCTTCAGGGCGTGATCGCCAATTGCCTTTCCGATCTCTTTGATCCCGCCGAGCGTTTTGCGCTTCTCGACTTTCCGAATCACTACAACATCGGCGACAGCGCAATCTGGCTCGGCGAACTTGCCTATTTCGACGGCAAGCGCACGCGCCCGTCCTTTGTGACAGAAATTCCGACGTATGATGAAGGTCGCATGCTGGGCACGATCGGTAGCGGTCGCATCTTCCTGCACGGCGGCGGCAATTTCGGCGACATCTGGGCGGGCTATCGCCAGTTCCGTGAAGGTCTGCTCAACAAGCACAAGGGCCGCCCGATCGTGCAGATGCCGCAGACAATCCACTTCAAGGAGCAGGCCAACATCGACAGCACCGCCCGCGCGATCGAGCGCCACGGCCAGTTCACGCTTCTCGTCCGCGACCAGCGAAGCCTGGAATTTGCCCGGCGCTGGTTCCCATGCGAAACGCGCCTTTGCCCCGACATGGCTTTCTGTATCGGGCCGGTCGCTCGCCCGGCGGCGCAACATGAGCTGCTGCTCAATCTGCGCGAAGACCAGGAAGTCGGCGCCGCGCAGGACCTGACCGCTGCAACATTGCGTCCGGGCACGGTAAAGTCGGACTGGCCCGACGAGCCTGTCGATTTCCAGCGGCAGACAAAGCGTGCGGCAATTTTGAAAGGCCTGCTGACCGGCCGCATCGGCGGTCGGGCACGGATGACCGAGCTTGCCTATCGCGAACGGGCGCAGCAGCGCTTCGACCGCGGCGTCGCCCTGCTCAGCTCGGCGCGCCAGGTCATCACCGACCGCATGCACGGTCATATCATGTGCGTGCTCCTGGGCGCCGATCATTGCGTTCTCGACAACAGCTACGGCAAGACGAGCAGCTTCATCGAGGCGTGGGGCACCTGCAACAGCGACAAGGCAGAGCTTGCCTCGACGGTCGACGAGGCACTCGCCATTCTCGATGCACGCCGGGTCGCCCCGGCAGCGGTCGCCTGATTGAAATCAGCCTCGCCGGGCAACCAGAATCCCGGCGAGCACTACAACGCCGCCGATCGCCTGCATTGGCCCGATCGGCTCGCTGAGCAGAACCCAGGCGAGAATTGCCGCCACGACGGGCTGCAGCAGCAGCGTCAGTGACGAGAAGGCTGCCGGCAGGTAGGCAAGCGCATAGGCGATGGCCACTTGTCCACCCGCATGACTGACGAAGGCGAGGCCGAAGACGATCGCCCAACCGTAGGCCGTCGGCGGCAGCATGTGGCCTTCGTAGAAGAATCCGAGCGGGAAGATGCAGACAGCTGCCGACGCGGTGCTCCAGAGCATGATGCGGACCGTATCGAAGCGGCTGCGCAGCTTGCCAATCGCCAGGATGTAACCCGCATAGAACACGGCTGCGATCACCGCCACACCATCGCCGCGCAGATCGCCATTGCCGAGCGCCGCGGGGCCGCCCTTCAGGATGACCACGCCGGCGAGCGCCAATACGAGGCCGAGAACGAAGACGCGGGTGACCACTGCGCCGAAAAACAGAAGTCCGATTATCGTGACGAAGACGGGTGCAAGATTGGCGAGCAGCGTTGCATTGGCCACCGACGTCATGGTGATGGAGAGATGCCAGGCGGCAAGATCCATGGCGAGGACGACACCAGGCAGGATCAGCAGCGCATAATCCGACGGCTTTTCAGGCTTCGGCCCGGCATCCTTGCCCTTGGCAAGCGAGAAGATGAAGATCGGAATCAAGGCCAGGGCCACCCGCCAGAAAGCCGTGGCCATCGGCCCGACGTCCGACAGCCGCACGAAGATTGGCGAGCCGCCGATCGCCGCGCCGCCGAGGATCAGGGCGGCGAGCGCAAATCGGTTGGACCTAGGGGTTTCGGCGATGGCGGAAGCGGCCTGCGACATGAACCTCGATGCTTTCTCACCGCCTCAACGCTGGCAGCGAGCATCGGACCTATCAGAAGCTGTGGCGGGCGGATAGCCAATGAACGACGAGCGCAGGCAAAAGCGCAATCTTATTGCCCGCCGATGCGAATTTGCAGCACCACCAATCAGCCGGAGATGATGGTCGAAAATTCCGGCGTGCCACGGATGGTGTTGCTGACCGTACAGATCTCCTCCGCCGCATGCGCGATCTTCAGGCGCGTTTCCTCGTCGAGGTCGCCCTTGATCGAGAAGGCGATTTTGAATAGCTGGACGCGGGACGACCCCTCACTCGCCTTCTCGCCGGTGACGTCGGCGGTAATCTCGGTGATCCGGTCGAGAATGCCCATCTGGCTCGCAGCAATGCGCGCGCTCAGTACGAGACAGGCCGACAGCGATGCATAGAGGAGATCCAGCGGATTGAAGCCGGGTTGCGAGGCGCCGGTGACGATGTCGAGCTCACCCTTGGTGGCCGAGGTGACATGCGGAAAACCGATACGGCCGAGAACGGCGGTTGCGCCAACGGGACGGGGACGGGCCTTGAGATCGGCCATGGGAAAATCCTTTGGTGATGATAACCGATCCTAGATAGGCATTTGGAATGTTCACGGCAACGCGCTTCTGTTGCATCGGCGGGAGGAAAACAAACCGCCACAGGTGATTCGGTCCGCTTCAATTTGCCCGCACGTCAACCTCAGTTTCCCATCCCGATTTCTGAGGATAGCCCCACGTCAGCTTCAAATGGCAATATAAGAACGCACTAAAACAGAAACGACTCATTGGAGTTATCCATGCGAGCACTTGCGGCTGTTCCTGTTGCACCCAGCGTCATCATCGATGCCGAACCGTTCGGCTATGTCAGAAAGGTCTACGTCGACGACGAGGCCTGCTGGGGCTTGTTCGATTCCGACGGCGACGTGATCTTCGTCGGCGATGCGGCCAGTGATTGCCACACCTATGCGGCGAAGGAACAGATCCGCATACAGATCATCCATTGAATCTCTGCGCGATGTCCGCGCAACCTGACGCGGGCCTGGCACGTACCTGCATCCCACCCAGCACGTAAATTTGCGCTAAAGGAGACCGTCCGGCAAGGCGATCACGCCCTGCCAAACGTCGCATTGGTTGGCATCAGCGGTAAGACGGCGCCGACGGTGTGACCACCACCTTGCCGTTGGAGAAGATGATGAAGGCGAAGAGCAAGACGCCTACGAAAGTGATAATCGACGCAAGAGCGACAAGCGGCTCCATGGCCGGGTTACCCTGAAGCATGAGGTAGAGCGACGGCACCATCAGGGCGATGCCAGCCGTGTACAGGTAGTACTGGATCATCGCGAGGCGCTTCTCGGCCTTCTGGGGATTGAGCGCATGGTAACCGCCAAAGATCGCCATGGTCACCCACCCCAGGAGATTACAGTGCGCATGCGCGCCGATGACGCTGTGGTCCTGCGAAATCGCCATGTTCAGACCCATGGCGACGCCGACGATCAGAAATATGACTGCGGTCTTGAAGTATAACTGCGAGATGCGTGGCATAGAGTATCCCCCTCCGTTTGCTCCGATAGTATTATCATTGCGCAATTGAATTGAGAACGGCCAACCTTCGGAGATTTAACCTTCGCCAAACTATCATGTTGCATCCGGCGACCCCATCCGCGAAGCGGCAGTGCCGGCTCGTCGCGGAGGCGACGCAGCTTCTGAACAGTAGCGCATTCTTAAGCACTTCCTTAAACTCATCTCGACTATTCTGCCTCGCCGGCACATTCGCGGAGAGCGAGATGAGAGAGATCTACAAGCCCTTTGTCGCCAGCGATGACCCCGACCGGGACATCCGCTGCCAGGACGCCCTGCAGTTCGCATTTCGCGATCTCGTCGGGGCATCGGTCGAAGCGGGCTGGAGCGAGCACGAAGCGCTCGAGGCCATCATCACGCTTGCCGATGACAGCCTCATGCGGATCGGCGCCAATGATGACGCCCAGACGCTGCTCGATGTGCTGCGACGGATGGCGTAGCCGCACCCGCTTAATCTAGACAGGGTGGATAAAACCGGCTGATCTGATCGGCCGCGCCCTCAAGCGGAGGGCTTCTCGAGGCGCTCAAGCAACGGTTGCTGCCCAACAACGTGCCCGCGCCGCAATGTCGTCGTTACCGTGCCATTGCGCTGGCCACGACCTGTCAACGTCGGCGTTGTCCTTCCAGGTCGGCTTTGTTAGGCTCCTGCAGCTCTAGCCGGCCTGGAGAAGCAGGAGTGCAGAACCTACACGACACTGTCATTATTGGCGGCGGCCAAAGCGGCATGGCCATGAGCTACCATTTGCGCAAACGCCAGCGAGAACATGTCGTTCTGGAACGCAAGCGCATCGCGGAACGTTGGTTGGGCGAGCGATGGGACTCGCTGCGCTTCCAATTCCCGAACTGGTCGTTGAGGCTACCAGGCTTCGAGTACGCTGGTGATAGCCCGGACGCATTCGCGCATCATCGCGAGGTTGGCAAGTTTGTCGAGGACTACGCAAAGTTCATAGATGCGCCGGTTCGCTGTGGCACGGAAATCTCGTTGCTGCGTCGCGATCGCCACTCCGACCGCTTTCTCATTGAGACGAATGACGGTCTGTTCAGCGCATCGCGGGTCGTCGTCGCGACAGGCCCGTTCCAACGGCCGTCGCTGCCGCCATCGTCGCGGGACCTACCGCCGCATGTCTATCAAGTGCACGCAAGCGATTACCGAAACCCCGAGCAGCTCGCGCCGGGGGCGGTCCTCGTGGTCGGTAGCGGTGCGTCCGGTTGTCAGATTGCTGACGAACTCAATGCCGATGGCCGCGTTGTCTATTTTAGCGTCAGCGCCCATCGCCGTGTGCCACGCCGCTACCGCGATCACGACAGCTTCTGGTGGTTCATGTCCATGGGCCGCTTTGATGCTCCGATCAATAGCTTCCCAGGACGCAAATATCCGACCACTACGGTGATCACAGGGGTCAACGGTGGGTATGACGTTGACGTGCGTCGCTTCGTTAGAGAGGGTGGCGTGGCCCTGGGCCGGCTCAAGAGTGTCACGGGCGGCAAACTCTACTTTAATGATGATGCCGAAGATGTTTTGACGGAGGCAGATCGCGCTTTTTGCGACTTCAAACGCGCCGCGGATGAGTGCGCGAGTGCGAAATCACTCGACCTGCCCGTTGAAGAGGTGAAGGACACGCCGGGACGGCCCGTTCCAGTTCTGCCCATTCCAAACCTGGATTTGAAGACTGCAAACATCGGTTCCGTCGTCTGGTGCACCGGATACACTTTCGATTTTGGTTGGCTGGACATTCCGGTGTTCGACGAAGGCGGAGCACCTATTCAGGAACGCGGCGTCACCAACTGCCCGAATTTGTATTTCCTTGGGCTGCATTGGATGCACACGTTCAAGTCCGGCCTGCTCTTTGGCGTTGGTGAAGACGCTGCGTACATTGCCGATCACATGGCCGAAGCCAGGTAATTCAACCGGGACGGCGCCGGGATGTGCGCGGCAGTGTGAAATAATCCGCGTTTCCAGGAGAGGGCGACTCGGCTGTTTGTGGACGTCCGCTTCTGTCGATCGTCGACCGGTTCGGCACCGGCTACGTCACCATGGATCAGGTGCGCCAGCACTGCGCCGATCCCGGAAAGTTCAACGGCTACGCCTGACGCGCCGAAGCCCCCTACCCTCCAACGATTTCGCTGATCTGCACGATGGGCGCGATGTCCGTATAGTTGGCGACGTCCGCGACGATCTCCGCGCGGTGGGGACCGAACGCCTCCTGGAATGTCGCCAGGGTCGGCGAGTAGATGTGGCACGCCGCGACGAACTCCGGCGCGCTTCCAGGTTCGCGACCCGCAAGGCCCTTATCGATCTCGTAGCGCAGGCAGGCATCGCCGAGCCGTTCCTGGATCAGTGGCATGTGGCGGGTACGGTAGTAGTCGTGATCGAACTTCGAGCCGCCATCGGCCGGATAGTAGACGCTCATCTTGATCATGGTCGGGCTCCTGCCTGAACGCCTCTCCGAGCGTCCGAGGGGCCTTTATAGCTCACCGACCCGTAAAGCGCATCCAGCTTTTGGATGAAGCGAGTTTGACGGCAAGGTAGTTTTCGCTGTGCTTTTCGAAGCGGGTGGCGACGGCACGGAAGTGCTTGAGTTTGCTGAAGAAGCGTTCGACGAGGTTGCGGTAGCGATAGAGGAAGGCGCTGAACGGCGGACGGCGTTTGCGGCCGGGCATCGGCTTGATGTTGGCCCATGCGCCGCGCGCGGCCATCTCGAGGCGCAAGGCATCACTGTCGTAGGCGCGATCGGCGAGCTTGATACCGCATCGAAGAGCCGGTCCCATACGCCCGCCTTGCGCCATCTGACGAAGCGGTTGTAGCGGGTCGTATACGGGCCGTAGCAATCGGCAACGTCCGCCCACGGCGAGCCGGTCCGAAGACGCCGGTAAATCCCGTTCACAACACGCCGGTCGTCAACCCGAGGCACCCCGCGCGGCTTGCTCGGTAGCAGCGGCTCGATCACCGACCACTCGAAATCCGTCAACTCGTAGCGAGGCTGGCCCATCAGCAGCGCCCTTCAAGAAGCTTGAATCAGAACCTTGCAGCTACCGCCAGCAGTTTATGAGTGCGTGACCTAGTCGCGTGCGGCGCCGGGCGCTCGCGCGCGCCCCGGATCAGGACGATCAAACTTGAAGAAGACCATGGTCGCGGTTGCCGTGTTGGCTTTCGCTACAAGCGACGGCCGGCTCGTGCTCCGCGCCGTGCCGGACGACGCATCTTTCCCGTTGAAGCGGATTGCACTTGATCTGGTCGAGACGCCCGCGGGCGCGCCGGTGCGTTCAAACTCGAGCGCTGCGCCAATCAACGCTCGTGTGACTGGATTTTTGCGGATACCAGCAAGAACCGCCGTCGCCGATGGTGCTCGATGCGGACCTGCGGCGCTGCCAGTAAAATGGCTACGCTGCGCCGACGATCGTCAACCGGGCATGCGTGACTGCCGTCATCCCAGCGGATCGGCCGTGAAGAATTCGTAGCTGTTGCCATCGTCGTCCCAGACATAAACCCCGCGCCCGCCATTCAGGCGATTTATCGCCTGGTCTCGCGCAAACGGCCCCGATCCGAACAGCAGCTCACCCGCCGTGGCGCGGCGCAGAATCGCATCGAAATCCCGGTCGCTGACCAGGAAAGCGAAATGACCGAAGGCGAAGGCACCCTCGTCATAGAAGTCGAGCGTCAGCCGATCGTTGACCCGCACGGCGGCGAACGGCCCCGAGACACGCATAGGCGCCGCATCGATCAGGTCGGCGAAGAAGCGTGCTGCCGCCGCTTTGTCGGTGCAGTGGACGATGGCGTGATTGAGCTCGAGATCCATGTGGTAATACCTCTTCAAGAGAAGGATCGGCAATCAGTGCATCAACCGGCCGCCAGCGATGTCGAGCGTCGCGCCGGTCAGCCAGCCGGCGCTTTCCGACGCCAGGAACAAGGTCGCCGCGGCGATGTCGGCCGGCGTTCCCAGTCGGCGCAGCGGATGGGCATCGGCGATCTCCTGTCGCACGGCGGGTGGCATATGCTCCGCCGTGCGATCGGTCAGCACCGCGGACGGCGATATGCAGTTCACGCGCACGCCATCGGGACCCAGATCCTGTGCGAGTTGCTGGGTGAGCAGGACGATCCCCGCCTTCGCGACACCATAACCGAGTGGCGCCGAGGAGGGAGCGCGGCCGGCGGTCGAGGCCATCGTGACTGCGGCGCCGCGGCCGCTTTTCTTGAGGTCGGCCGCGAAGGTTCGCAGCGTGAGGAAGGTCGCAGTGACGTTATTGTCCAGACTGGAACGCCAGTCCCGCTCGGTCACCTGCTCGATTGGCGCGGGCCGGCTCGTGCCGCCACCGGCAAAGGCGATCAGGATGTCGAGGCCACCCTGTCGTTCGATCAGGGTGGTACGCGCGGCCTCGAGTTGATCCGCGCTGGTACAATCGAGCTCGATCGCCGCATGGCCCGCCGAAATGGCGGCGAGTGAGGCGCGGACGTGCTCGATCCGCGACCGGTCGCGTCCGACGATCGTCACCTGAACGCCGTTGTGAGCGAACCAGCGCGCTGTCTCGGCGCCGATCCCGCCGGAGCCGCCGGTGATCAGCGCGGTTTTGCCGGCGAGATCGGGAAACAGGGGAATGTCGAGCATTGCCATTTACCTCAGACGTACCGTGCCACGGCCATGCAGATGATCGTGACGACCAGCAGCGCGGCGGACACGCGATAGCCGGTGGCGGCACGCGGCGACGCCTCCTCGGATCGCATCGCCGCCCGGATCATTATGACCTGGACCAGCAAGGCCAGGATCGCGGCGGCGGCCCCCGTCGCAAGGATCATTTCGCTGCGTTGGAAGCTTCCTCGATGAAGCAGATACCAGAGTAGCGACCCCGACAGGACCGAGACGCTCGCCGCGCCGATCTGCGGACGGAACAACGCGGCACCCCCCTTCCCGCCGTTTCTGGCGAGAACGAAGGTCGACCCCGCCCAGAAGATTGACGACAGGACATGGACAGCGATGGTGATAATCAGCAAGATTTGCATTGCGAGGCTCCGGATCGACAGGCCTAACTCAAATTAGATATACAGGTTGTATAATGATTATTTCCGGCAAACCGTCAAGGCCCTATTCGACCGAAAAACGCGAGGCGAAGGCGGCGCAGACGCGTACGCGTCTGGTTGCCGCAGCTCTGGACATTCTCCGCCAGTCCGGCGGACAGGCACTGTCGCTCGATGCCGTGGCTAGGGCGGTCGGCGTCACGCGGCTGACCGTCTACAACCAATTCGGCTCGCGCAATGGGTTGCTCGAAGCCGCGTTCGACGCGGTTGCCGAGCAAGGCAATCTGACCGGCATCGCCAAGGCGATGGCGATGCCCGAGCCGCGTGCCGCGCTCGCCTGGGTAGTCAGAACATTCTGCTATTTCTGGATGTCGAATGAAGGGCTCGGCGGAATCTTCGCCGCAGCGGCGATGGATGCCGAATTGAGCAAGGCACTGGCCGCGCGTAACGAGCGGCGGCGTGCTTTATTGGGATTATTAGTCGATCGTCAGGGCATTGCCGAGGGACAGGCGAAAGCCGACATCGTCGACCTGCTGTTCACGCTCACGAGTTTCGCGACCTTCACCACCTTGCGCGGCGAACAGCGCGACGGCGAGGCAGTGTGCGCCCTGTTGCTACCACTTTGTGATCAGATCTTTTCAGGGGAGCCTAGATCGATCTCGCCCGCCGCGACCTGATCGAATGGCAGTTTCCGGGCACTGCAGCGAATGCGCTGAACGGCAACTATGAGGGCGCAAAGCGGTCGATCGTCGATGGTCCGCATTCGGCCGAGCTGGTCAAGCGCGAGTGTGCCTCAGTTGCGTTTTCGACCTCGCGAGATGCGGCCGCCACCGGCGACGGTGAGTTCACCAGGATGACGTGCGTCAAAGAACCCCTAAATCTGCCTGCATATAATCCGCCACGCTGTAGCAATGGCTCGCCTGATAGGCGTTCCGCCCGCGGTTCATGTGCGTCAGGTTGAACGTGCGAATGGCGCGCACCACGCGGCGGCTCCCGAGGAGTTTGCGGATCGAGACAGAGCCGCGCACATTGATGCCGAAAATGTCCGCACCACGCGGGAAGAAATAACTGACGTCCTCTGGCATCGCGACGCTTTGCTCGAGAAAGGGTTTGTCCACCCGGCTCGGCGTTGCTGAACGATCTGTAGTGAAATCCGAAAGATGCACGATGAATCTGGCGCGGATATCGTCGCCTTGAGCATAGAGCGTGAAAAGCTCCA
>NZ_FOCV01000049.1 GCF_900110205.1 Rhizobium tibeticum
AATCTGCCTGCATATAATCCGCCACGCTGTAGCAATGGCTCGCCTGATAGGCGTTCCGCCCGCGGTTCATGTGCGTCAGGTTGAACGTGCGAATGGCGCGCACCACGCGGCGGCTCCCGAGGAGTTTGCGGATCGAGACAGAGCCGCGCACATTGATGCCGAAAATGTCCGCACCACGCGGGAAGAAATAACTGACGTCCTCTGGCATCGCGACGCTTTGCTCGAGAAAGGGTTTGTCCACCCGGCTCGGCGTTGCTGAACGATCTGTAGTGAAATCCGAAAGATGCACGATGAATCTGGCGCGGATATCGTCGCCTTGAGCATAGAGCGTGAAAAGCTCCATCCAGCTCGCATTGACGCGTACGAGCGGCTTGTCCGAGGTCGACGGCAGACAGGAAACCGACCAGTAGTAGCGCTCGGTCTTGCGCAGCAAGGGAATGCAGTTTGGACCGTATAGCCCGAGAATCTCCAGCACTTCCCCCGCTTGCGGGCGACTAAGTAGCTTCTCAAATCGAGCGACATATTTGAAGCGCTGTTCCAGGGACTCTGAGCGGTCGCCCGCGTCCGGCAAGTCGATCTTGCCCGCTATCCAATCGCGCTGCTGCTCAAGATCAAGGAATTGCCGCACACCGGTGGTTCTGGGGCGAGAAGTCGTGCCCATGTCAGGCACTCTGCGAAATTCGTGTGCTCGTCATCGACCGACTCCTGTGTTGTCGCTTGGGCGGTTGCGATTCTAAGCATCGCGCCCAATGCACCTCCGAATGATACGTCGCGGACGGAGAATTTGGAACGGCTGCGCGACCACGAGGAGATGAGGCGGGTACCCATCCTC
Source organism: Rhizobium tibeticum (assembly GCF_900110205.1). Classification (GTDB taxonomy): domain Bacteria; phylum Pseudomonadota; class Alphaproteobacteria; order Rhizobiales; family Rhizobiaceae; genus Rhizobium; species Rhizobium tibeticum. Next base: position 833 of record NZ_FOCV01000049.1, read on the forward strand.
AGTGAATTCGCTTCTCGGATCCTAGAAAAATCGCTCCCGATTTGGCAGTGATGCTCGACCGCTTTGGAGGGATCATGAAATTCGTCGCATATTCATTGGCTGCATTCTTGGCCGCCAGCTCTGCTTTTGCCGCATCCAAGGCTGCCCCGGCCGTCCCAGCTTGCTCATACAAGATCGGGGATCAGGCAACATTCATAAAACCCGCTGACTATCTTTCTGTAGCCAAGGCAAATCAACAAAAGCTCGGAGCAGAGAAGGGGGAGTTCGAGACTACTAAGGACTACAACAACCGAGTGGCCGCTGCCCAGAAATCGCTTGCGATCAAGCCTGTTCTTTTGGAGCATCCCGCCGACTATGACAAACCGGATAGCGGTGTCACGTACATTGCCGACGAACAGCATTTCCGATTTTTTGTCGGGGCATTCATCGGGATGCTGACCGGATTCGACTATCGGTACATGGATAAGGTCGTTCTTCAACAGACCCAAAAGTCCATGGATAGCTATGTCGCCAGCAACGCATATGGAAATCAGAAGTCGGTCGAAAGGTCCGTTTGGGACCTGATTGCGATTAAAAGTTGGAAAACGTTTCCCAAGAGCATCTACTGGAAGCTCCCCAAGAAAGACAACGAAGAGGGATACAGCGTCTATATTCCGGTTCCGCTCGAACAAGCCAAAACCTTCAGGATTGGCCTCAAGGCCGGGATCGAGTTCCTTCCTAAGCCACCGTATTTCAGTACGGACACAGATCGCGTTCATCCGAAAATGGATTGGCCTATCGACATCACCTATAACGTTGAGCAGTTCGATGGCGTGGTTTTGTGCGCGGTGATCGCGGACAAGGATGGGAAAGTCGTCAAGACAGTCCAGCCCCTTATTCAATGATCTCTACCACATGAAGCCCTTGTCTTATTTGGCGCCGGCGGCAATGGTCTTGCGGAGACGGACCCCGCGTCCGATAGATTTCCCTTAGGCAAGCCTCATTGAGGCAGTTCATTGACTGCGAGGGTTCGTGGTCGGAGTGTTGGCGCGACATCAAAAGACTGTCTACCGGAGGCAGCCTTTTCCTTTACTACCGCTTCCTGAAGCCGTCGGCAGTCCGGACGAGGTCGTAGGCCTCGCACACCTTGTCGGAGAACAGGACGTGCAGCTCTTGGCTGTCATCGATGTCGAAGGACAGGATCTCGCCAGAGTTGATCATGAACGCTTCATGAGGTTCGAGGCCGCTGTTGTCGATCAGAACGACTTCATCCGCGACCATCAAGGCCGCCGTCAGGTTCGCGAACGACCCCTTGTGCCGCCTGCGGATGTTTTCTTCCGGGATATCGTGGCCGCCCTTCAAGACGCGCTGACGGACGCGCTCGACATTCCTCTCGACGGAATCCAGGGCGACGTAATAGAGGCCGACGGTAAACCCGGCCGCCTTAGCCTCGCGCATCAACCGGATCGATTGCTGACTAGCCAGCGTCGTCTCGAAGACGAATGATTGCCGGGTTTCGATCATCTCAGCGATGTGTCGGAGAGCAGCTCGGCCAGCTTGGATGTCAGTCGATTTGCCATCGTCGATCGCAGGCATCGCCTTGGCAATTTCGTCCGCGTTGATCCAGACACCTTCGAGATCGAGCTTCGCGAACGCGGATGACTTGCCGGAGCCGTTTGGTCCGGCAAGGAGGATGCACGACAATTCCGGCATACAGTGATCGCTACCTTACCGTGGCCGGAGGGCGTTCCTTACGCTCGTGCTTCGTGCGGTCCTTGGCTTCGTTCTGGCGATCCTTCGCGGAAATCTTCAGGCCCATGCGACGGCTCTCGGCAAGGGCTTCCCGGCCGATCTGCTTGAGGGCTTCTTTGTTATCGCGGTACTTCTGCAAGAGCATCATCGATCTCCTAATCCGCCATCAACATAATGCTTTCGGCCCTCGGCTGCAAATTCCGCTTATGCCAGGTTCCGCCGACGGTAACACTGGATGCAACAGGCCGCGGGAGACGGCCTTCAAGCGAGTCGCTTCAGCGTAAAGACGGTGGTTTTCATCGGATGATCCTCTTCGCAACAGGGCTCAGAGGGCGCGGCGGGTCGTTTCGAACAGGAACCATGCTCGGCGTTCCGTTTCGTCGATCCAGTTTTCAAGGATGCTGGTGGTGGCGTGGTCGTTGTAGGAGACGGTCAGCGTATGCAGCTGGCGCATGATATCCACGAGCTGCAGGGTGTCCTCGCGAAGCTCGGCCAGCATGTCGTCAGGAGTGACGAAATCCGCGTCGTTGTCCAGGAGACGCTGCACCCGGGCAATATGGCCGATGGAGCGAATGGTTGTTCCGCCGATCTTGCGGGCGCGCTCGGCGATATCGTCAGTCATGGCGAAGATTTGTTCGCCCTGCTCGTCGAGCATCAGGTGGTAATCGCGGAAATGCGGGCCGGAGACATGCCAGTGGAAATTCTTCGTCTTGATATAGAGCGCGAAAACATCCGCCAGAAGCGCGGTCAGCGCGGCGGCGATTTCGCGGGTCGCCTCGGCGCCGAGGTCGGATGGTGTTGCAAGGGCAAGCTTGCGGTTTCTGGCGGCGGTGGTCGTATCCATGATCGCTCTCCTTATTGCAGCCGACCGCTCAGTGCTGAGCGACCTGTGGATGCTGTCTGTTCGGCGCTGAGGATAGGGAGAAGGATGAAGCTGGAGAATTTGGCTGTTTGTACAGTCGACCCGATACCTAAGTGTAGTTTCAGCAGATTCCGCCTTGAGCTAGGTTTTGTCCATCGCCCCTGCCCCAGAGGCGCCGTCTCAACGACGTCGATCCAAAGGCATGGCTTGCCGATGTGTTCGCCCGCATCGCCGATCTTCCCGTCTCCCGCCTGCACGAACTGCTGCCTTGGGAGTGGAAAGCACAAAAGGGAACCGCTATTGCGGCGGCCGCGTAAACAGCTTCCGGAACAACGCTTCCGAACACTCCAAGCCTTCATCGGTCAGGATCAATGACTTCGACTTGTTGACTGGGTCACCGATCATGCCCTTCTTATGAAGCCGATCCGTCGTTGCCCAGTCGAAACCCTTCCATGCGCAACGCTCGTTATGCAGCGTCAGCCATAGCAGCGCCAAAGCGTCTATGCAGCAATTACCGCAGTCGTCGGGGTCGCCGCCGCGCTCATTCCATACTACTCCCCAAAGCATCGGCACCGATATAAAGATCCAGGCGTTTGGCACGCAATTTCAGCCGTCTGCATAGTGACCGCTGTCGACATCGGATTATCGATTCTCGACGTACTTCGTGTCTCCCAAGCTGCCAGCCAGTAGTAGGACGCAGCAACCCGAAAGTGCAAGCATGGCCGCTTTGCGCCATTAGCATGTGTAATCGGGCGGTCCCACAAGGGTCAAGCTCCCACTACAGTCCCGGCGTTGCCGAGATGAAGGGAGACAACGATGTTTTATGCTGCTTTAGACGTGTCGCTGCGCTCAGTGGCGATCTGCATCATTGATCAGGAAGGAAAGGTTCGGTTTGAACGGTCCGTTCCATCGGACGTGCCTGACTTGGTCCGGTGTCTGCGCGAGTTTGGCGAACCGATTCACTAGGTGGGGTTGGAAGCTGGTACTCTTACCCAGCATCTCACCTACGGACTGAAAGAAGCAGGCTTTGACGTGGTGTGCATGGAGGCCCGCCAGGTCAATGCTGCTCTCTCGGCCATGCGCAACAAGACGGACAAGCACGACGCCCGTGGCATTGCACAAATCCTGCGGTCGGGGTGGTATAGTCGGGTGCATGTAAAAAGCGTCGAAAGCCATTACATCCGAGCCCTGCTCTCCAGCCGCAAGGTCATGCAGCGGAAATGCATCGATCTAGAAAACGAAATTCGAGGGCTATTGAAAGTCTTCGGCGTCAAACTGCCAATGCATCTCTCGCGCGGTTCATTCGATGCGGCTGTCCGAGACACGATAGAAAGCGATCTTGCTCTCTGCAACGCCCTCCTGCCGATGCTGCAGGCTAGGCAGATGCTTCTTGAAACCTTCCTCGAACTTGATCGGCGTGTCCGCAGGGCAGCCCGCGAAGATGCTATCTGTATGCGCTTCATGAGCATCCCAGGCGTCGGCGAGATCACGGCTCTAAGCTTTAAGGCTGCCGTTGACGATCCGACGCGCTTCAAGAGTTCGCGCACCGTCGGTGCGCACTTCGGGCCAACGCCCCGACGCTTTCAGTCCGGGGAAAAAGATAATCCAGGTCGCATCTCCCATGCCGGGGGCGCAGATGTACGGGCGACACTCTATGCCGCCGCAAATGCGATGCTGATGCGGTCGATCGCTTGGAGCAGTCTGAAGGCATGGGGCGTGAAGCTGATGAAGACAAAAGGACGGCGGCGAGCCATCGTCGCCGTCGCCCGCAAGGTTGCCGTTGTGCTGCATCGCATGTGGACCGATGGCACGGAGTTCCGGTTCGGATCGGAGGCTGCTGCATGATTTAACACAGCCCTCGAAATCGATCCTGGCCGGATCGTCCCATGCGGACGACGGGATGGATGAAGCCGATAATGACTGCTGTGCTTCGAGCGCGTCCATAAGCGAGGCTCTCCAGACCCTGATCCCATGCATGCGTGCAGCGGCTCCAAACGCAACGAGCCAATAGACTGCGAAGAGAAGCGTGACCCGCGTGAACGATCAGGCCGACGAGATCAGAAAGAGCTTGACCAAAATGCCCGATTAGAGAAGCAGACATTCGGACTAACGAAAGCGTTGAGCGATGACAAACGAAGCATCCGACAGAACCGTCGACAACTACCATGCTTGGAACGCTCCGCAATTTGATGCGCGGCCATTCGGCGTTCCATCGTCTGGGGTGAGGCGAGTAGTCCTTAGCCCCAAAGAATGTAACCGCATACGATCACGCAGGCGACTGGGGCCAGTCCAATCATCATTGCAACAGAGAGTGCCCGGATGCCGGGTGACATGACAACCCCTAGAAACCGGAAGGCCGAAAAACCAAAGAAGAGCGGAAGCGAGAGCCAGCCGAAGGCAAGCGCCTGTAATGTCATATTATTCTGATACAGTTTTATCAAAGAGCATGCCTATGACCCCGTCTAGCATAATGGCAGGGATGATTAGCAATGCGGTAACCAACATCAGGACGAAGGCCGCTACCTGTATCCGCCTCTGCTTCCTATCCATAACCACAAGTCTCGCCTCGCAACCCATGCACGAAGTACGATAGGGAGATACAAGTGTCAACGATGCTCCTATAGCCGCGAGCGGCCATTATCGAGTGACGGCTTCGCGGCATTTCCGGCCATTTAGAAATGTGCTGGTTCGAAAAACCCCGGCGCGTCCGGCGGATCAATCAATTTGTCTTTGAAGCAAGCCGCGTGCGCAAACCAAACCTGCCATTTGCCCTCTGAGGTCTCAGCAGTAAGACGAAGTGGATTAGGAGACTTCGCTTCAATGTCTCGGCCACAGAGGCAACATGGCCCCCATTCAACGGAATGGTTATTTTCCACGACTCTATTCCTCGTGCGGCTTGGAGGGATTCCACATTCATCAGAACGGCTGAGGCTAGCATCGACCAAGAATGTCCGCAAAGGGCCGTGAGCGGACTTGGGGGATGATCGGCTTCCGCCACAGGCGGTCATATGTCCTTCAGAGACTGTTCGCTTTCCTCAACCGAATGAGACCTGCCTCGGTCGGCTCAAAACCGCAGCCGCGATAGAATGAGGCCAAATGTTCCTCGAAATCGACATGGAGCCACATCGCTCCTCGGTCCCGCGCAGCATTTGTCGCTGCCTGCACCAAGTAGGGCGTTACTACATACAGTGACGCAATAATACATGAAATAACTTGCGCCAGCATCCAAGCAGATGGCGATCCGCACTTCTCATTCATTGGCACGGAAGGGTTCCATAGCGTGACCGGCGAGGTACGATGTGAGGAGAAAGGTTCGGACACGCCGAGCGCCTTGTCGATATGGCTTACGGCGACGCGATCGTCGCGGTGCGGCAGGACCTGAACGCGGCAGAGATAATCGACGCAGATATGACCGACGACGAGCAGCCGCGGATTGCCCTCCGCCGCCTTGACCTTGCGCGCCGACATCATCGGCAGCGACCGCGCGAACACGCTTGGCCGATACGCTAGCTTCTGAATGGTCGCCTGAATTTTCTCGGCTTTCTCCGCTTTGACCGGCACCGTCCCGTTGAGGAAATTGGACACGGTACCGACCGAAACACCGGCGGCGCGTGCAACATCCGTAATCGTGGGACGGCCTTTTTCATCGTTTCCCTGCCAATTGAAGCGCTTCAAGCGTATGGGCGGGTTTCGCGAGCGTCAAAGAAACGATATTCCAATTTTTATCGACGTTTCCGCCGATTGCCTGGATAATACATCAATGCTTGGAAACAATCTCTTCAAGCCGGCACAATTGAAAATATTTCAATCCAAAATCATGGGCGCCCATTTGTGCTCTCGCAGGCAATCGCGAGCGTGGCCTGCGCAAGCACATCGCAGCCGATGACGGCATGCGCCCGTTCAACATACTCGGCCTCGTTGTGGCTGAGCCCACCGCGGCACGGCACGAAGATCATCGCGGCCGGCGCGACGCGATTGACGAACAGCGCATCATGAAAGGCGCCTGACAGCATCCGCGTACTTTTGACCTTGCGCGCACTTGCTGCCTGCTCGATCGTCTGCTGCAACGCGTCGGAAAAAACGCAGGGGGCCATATCGAAGGATCGGGCGATCTCGGCGTTGCAACCCTGCCGCTTCGCTTCCTCCTTTATGCGCGATGTCACGAACCTTTCGATCTCGTCCAGCCTCGATGGTTCGGGATGACGCATATCGACCGTGCAGCGGACCTGATCCGGGATCGCATTGACCGAGCCGGGCTCGGCCGAAATCCGCCCAACGGTGAAACGGGCGTCCGGATCGGCCGGCATCACCGCCTCGTAGAGGCCCGACAGTGCGCAGGTCAGCGCGTGCAGCGGGTCGCGGCGATAGGACAATCCGGTCGTGCCTGCGTGGGCGGTCTGTCCGGTCACCGCCACATCAAGCCAACGCGTGCCCTGGATGCCCTTTACTACGCCGATCGGGATGTCGTTCGCCTCGAGCGAAGGCCCTTGTTCGATATGGACTTCGATATAGGCGTGAAGCGGAAAGCCGAGACGCAGCATCTCGGCCTCCGGCAGGCTCGCAATCGTCTTCGCCAGTTCCTCGGCAAAGTCCACGCCATCGGTAGCGACTTTGCCCCGCCAGGCGGAAGGGATCTCGCCCGCCGAAAACGCCATGGACCCCATGCAGCCGGGCGCAAAGCGGCACCCCTCCTCGTTGGTCCATGAGACCACGACGACGGGACGCTCTGTCTCGATCCCCGCATCCTCCAGGCTCTCCAGCACCTCGAAGGCGGAGAGGGTGCCGAGCGCGCCGTCGAACCGGCCGCCGGCCGGCTGGCTGTCGAGATGACTGCCGATGACCACCGGCGCGAGCGTATCCTTCAGGCCCTTGCGGGAGGAAGAGGTTGGCCATCGGATCCTGGAAGACGAGGAATCCCCTCGCCCAGGCAAGCTTGGCCAGAAGCCGCCGCGCGCGTCGATCGCCTTCTGTCAGCGCCTCACGGTTGACGCCGCCCTTCGCCGTGCCGCCGATGGCGGCAAAATCTTCGAGCCGGGCATTGAGACGATCGCCGTCGATATCGAGCATGGCTTTACCTCAGAGATAGGGAGCGTCGTGGAAGGCGATCTCGAGCGCCTGCGCGCGGCCGAAGATGCCGCTGAGGCGGGAGCGTTCCTCCACGCTCATGCCCTCGCCGGCCGCATCCAGCTCCACCTTCAGCCACAGCGCCTGGGCGGCGAAGTCCTCGTGCGCGTGCAGGTCCACCCACTCCTTGAGCAGCGGATCGCTCATCTCGTGGCGGGCGGCGTCCTTCGACCAGGTCCAGTACATCCACTCGGCGGCGAACATGGCCGCCACCGTGTCGAGATAGCCGCCATCGCGGGAGATCGCCAGCATGCCGTCGCGGAACGCGGCTACTTCGGGCATCGTCGTGTCATAGGCCGCGGGATCGATGCCGCGCTCAGTGAAGGTCTTTTCAAAATAAGCGATCTGCTGGTTGGCCAGCGCATCCAGAACGCCGATCAGCCAACGCTTCTGGGCGATCCTCTCGGCCTTGGCGGCGGCAAAGGCAAAGATCGAGATCGCCGTATCGACGAAGGCGCCTTCGAAGACGAGATAGCGTTCGAAGACCTCCTTCGAAAGCTTGTTGGCCTTGACGTCCTCGACGAAGCGATGGGTCACCATCGCATCGTAGACGGCGGCATTTTCACGCAGGATCTGCTCGGACAGTGTCTCGGTCATATTAGCCTTCCAGACCCGGACGCGCGGCTTCCACGAAGGCCTTGACGCGGGAGAGTTCCACCGGATTCCACCAGACGCCGCCTTCCTTGAGCGAGGACGCGACGATGACGCCGTTGGTGCGCTTCAGGATCTCGACGATGTTGTCCTTGGTAACACCCGAGCCAACGAGCAGCGGCAGATGTGTCGCGGCGCCGATTGTCTCGATTTCCTCCACGGTCGCCGAATTGCCGGTTCGCTGACCGGTGGCGATTACCACATCGGCGTCAAAGAAGGCGAGGTCGCGGGTCAGTTCCTCGATCGTCCGGTCGGCGGTGATCGCGTGGGCGCCATGCTTCACATGGCTGTCGGCGAAGACCTTGATGTGCTCGGCGCGCAGAGCCGATCGGTAGCGCATCGCTTCGGCCGCGCGGCCTTCCATAAAGCCCTCGTTGGCGACATAGGCGTTGGCCCACTGGTTGACACGGATGAACTTGGCGCCGCCGGCCATGGCGATGGCGAAGGCGGGGATCGGGGCGTTTGCGAGCACGTTGATGCCCATCGGGATGCCGGTCGCCCGTCCGATCCTATCGGTGACGACGGACATGAAGGCGGATGTCTCAGGGCCGATATCCTCAGGCTTGGAGAAGGGAATGTCCCCGTGGTTCTCGATGATCAGACCATGCAGCCCGCCTTCGATCAGAGCTTCGGCATCGCGCATTGCCACGTCGTAGATCGCGTCCACGGTCGCGCCGCGGTAGCGGGGGGCACCGGGAAAGGGCGAGCAATGGATCATCCCGATCAGTGCCTTGTCAGTGCCGAATATTTCCCTTATGGCGCTTGAATTATTATCCGAAATCGTCTGCATTTTCGTTTCCTTTCGAAGGCCAGCCATGCCTGCCAATGTTCGTGCTCATGTCATCGGTAACGTCGCTGTCGACGAAACCATATCCGTGTCGACCATGCCGGAAGCCGGGGCTTCGATCCTCGGCCGCGAAGAAACGCGCGACCTTGGCGGCAAAGGTGCGAACCAGGCCGTGGTCATGGCGCGCACCGGCCTGCCCACCACCCTCGTCGCGGCCGTGGGTGAGGATTTCCGCGCCCAGACCATTCGCGATCAACTGGCGCCGGAACCGGTCGAGGCCAAGCTGATCGCGCTTGCCGGCCGTTCCAGCGACTTCTCCATCATCTTCACCACGCCTGATGGCGAAAACGCCATCGTCACCACCACGGATTCAGCCGGTTCGCTGACTCCTGAAGAAGCCATTGCCGCGCTTGACACTGCCGCTGCCGGCGACCTCATGGTCCTCCAGGGCAATCTCAGCCAGGCAACCACCCTCGGCCTGCTCCAGGAAGCCCGCCGCCGCGGCCTCGTCACCGCCTTCAACCCCTCGCCTCTTAGGCCCTATTTCGACGCCTTCTGGCCGCTCATCAATATCGCATTTCTGAACCGGGGCGAGGCGAAGAGCCTCACCGGTTCGTCCGACACGGCAGCGACCGAAAAGCTGCTGCAATCAGGCGTGCGCCACGTCGTTCTGACGCTCGGCAGCGACGGAGCGCTGCTCGCAAGCCGGGCGGCGGCCATCGCCACCATTCCGGCCGTGGCCACCAAGGCGATCGACACCACCGGCGCCGGCGACACCTTCATGGCGGTGGCGCTGGCTTCGGCCGCGGTGCGCGGGGTCGAGCTCGACACCCGTGCCATCGGCCACGCGGCATCCGCCTCAGCGCTGACAGTCAGCCGTCGCGGCACCCGTTCGGCCTTCCCGACCAGCAGCGAACTTAAGGCCATCCTGGCGCACTGAGGGACGCCAGAGGCCGTCAATGCCTCAGCGCTTGTCGCTCAGCCAGCCCAGAATGTTCTTCCAAAGGCGGCCGTAGCCTTCCCATTCACAGAAGGCGGGCGACAGCCAGTGCGGCCCGATATCGGACGTCCAGGCAGCGCTTCGCCCGTTGCCGAACGTCCCGGTGACGAGCAGCGGATGGCCGCCCTGATCATCCGGCAGGCGGGCGACGACTTCGACGTCGGCGCGGTCGCGCACCTCCACCTCGTTGACGCCAAGCAGCAGCGGCCATTGACCGCCCATGCCGGCAACCGTCGGATGGTCCGCCTTGGTGATGATGGCTCCCGTGCCTTCGGGAATCTCGACGCGGTCGTCATAGGGCAGGCAGGTGACGGGGAGAACATCCTCCACCGCCGTGCGGCGCCAGCGCGCCTTGCCGTCGATGCCTTGGAAGGAGAAATAGCCGCCGACCATCAACAGGCCGCCGCCCTTTTCCACCCAGGCCTTGATGAGCTTCAGCCGGTTCGGCACAGTCCTGGAATGCAGCCAGACAGCGGGTGGCAGCAGCAGCGAGTTCGCGCCGATATCCGACAGGATGATCACGTCATAGACGTCGAGCCCCGCCATATCGAAGGGAAATTTTTCGACCGCCTCATGAGCTGGCATGTAGGTCAGCTCGTACTCGCTGCCTTCGAGTACTTTCACCAGCGGCTCGGCGCCGAGATGGAAGGTGACGCTGCCGAACTGATCGAAGCCTTTATAATGGGTGGCGGAGCTGACCCAGCTCTCGCCAACGAGGAGGACTTTCTTGGTCATGGTCTTTCCATTTCTATCGTCGTTTTGACATCAGGCCTTGGCCTGGAATACCGATCTCGGATTGTCGCGCATGAGAATGTCGAGCTGTTGATCCGTCAGCCCATGGCGCTTCAGGCGCGGCAGGAAATGCTTGAGGATATACGCATAGCCATTGCCGCCGTACCGCGTCAGCATCATCTTCAGGAAGACGTCGTGGGAGAGCAGGATACGATCGATATATCCCTGCTCCACCAGCTTGACGATGGCACGCGCTGCTTCCTCGTCGCTCGGGCACTGAACCTGCTGATCGGCGTAGAAGAAATCCATGCCGATCATGTCATATTCCAGCAAGGCGCCTCGCGAGGCGAGCTCGCCCTGATAGGCAAGATCATCATGCGACGGGTTCATGTGGCAAAGCACGGTGTGGTGAAGGTCCGCCCCCTCTGCCGCCGCGATATCAAGCACCCTGTGGCCCAGCCGGAACCAGCCGGGCAGATGCACCATCAGCGGAAGACCGATGCGCGCCTGCGCCCGCGCCGCCGCCCTCAGCGACTTCTCTTCCTGATCGGTGAAATCCGAGGACACTCCGATCTCGCCGATCAATCCGACCTTGATATCGGTACCATCGACGCCGGCGGTTGCTTCCTGAACGATCTCGTCGGCGATCTGGTCGATCGTCATGCCGGCGACCTTTGCCGGATGTGACGAGCCGAGATAGTAGCCGGCGCCCATGATGATATTGAGCCCGGAAGCCTGCGATATCCGCTTCAGCGCCCGGGGATCTCGGCCGATGCCCTGGCAGGTCGGCTCGACAACCGTGTGGCCGCCATGTGCGGCGAAATCCTTGAGCTCGGTGATGGCCAGCGGCTCATCGTCCAGCGTGATGTTGTGCTTGTTGACGAAGGGATCCTGGCGCAGCTCGCTTAAGATCTCGATGCAGACGAAGCTGTCGGCGAGATACTGGCGCTCCGGCGTCTTAGGTGCATGCCACCAGCAGCGGCAGTCGTTGAGAATATGCTCGTGCATCAGCGTGATGCCGAGAGCGGAAGCAGGGATTGCACCCACTACCGTCATCACCTTGCCCGAGCGCACATGCGCTTCTGAAAGTTCGCTCATGCCGACCTCACTTCCTCTTTCCGCCGAAGCGGAAGTTGGTCGTAAAGATCTTGGTGTTGAGCCAGATTGCCACGAGGATGATGGCGCCAGTCACGATCTGCGTGAAGAAAGGCGAGATGTGCATCAGGATCAGCCCGTTGCCGATAACGGCGATGGTGAGCGTCCCGAGCACCGTGCCGAGAATGCTGCCGCGTCCGCCCATCAGCGATGTGCCGCCGAGCACCACGGCCGCGATGACCTGCAGTTCGAAACCGACGGCTGCGTTCGACGAGCCCGAGCCGAGACGGGCGGCGATCAGAAGTCCGGCCAATGCGCAGGCAATCCCTGACACCATATAGACCGAGGCAACGATCCACTTCGCCGGCATGCCGACGCGGCGGGCCGCCTCGAGATTGGAGCCGACCGCGACGACCTGCCGGCCGTACTTCGTGTAGGCGATGACGACGTAGCCGATCACGGCCACGAGCACGGCTATCAGTGCCGGAACCGGAAGCCCGAGGAACTCGCCCCGGCCGAGCCAGAAAAAGCCGGGCGCATCCTTGATCGGGATCGAATATCCCTGCGTCAGCCACAGCGCGAAACCTCGCAGAATGGAGAGGCCCGCAAGCGTGACGATGAAGGCCGGGATGCCCTGATAGGCAATGAACCAACCCTGGGCGATGCCCATCAGCGCGCCAAAGGCGATCATGCCGATCACTACAGTTGGCCATGGATAGCCCATGGCCATGATGATCGCCGCCACGGCATTGACCAGCGCCACCTGCGAACCGACGGAAAGGTCTATGCCGCCGGTTATGATGATAAGCGTCATCGCAACCGCGACAACCAGGATGGGAGCCGCCTGGCGCACGACGTTGAGGATATTGCCGAGCGTCAGGAACGTGTCCGTGGTGGCCGAGAAGAAGACAAGGCAAGCGAGGAAGAACACGGTGATCGACAGCACCTGCGCGTGTTCGGAAAGGAAGTCGGCGACCGGCGATCCGGTCGCGCGTTCGGTATAGGCGCTCAATGCTTCTGCCCTCCGACGATGAGCTGCACAAGATCCTGCAGGTCGGTCTTGGCGATATCGCGTTCGGCGACCTTGGTGCCTTCGTACATGACGGCGATACGGTCGCAGACGCGGAAGAGATCCTGCAGACGGTGGGTGATCAGGATGACCGAGACCCCTTTGGCCTTCACCCGGTTGATCAGGTTGAGCACGGCCTCGACTTCCGCCACGGCAAGAGCCGATGTCGGCTCGTCCATGATCAGCACCTTCGGATTGAAGGACGCGGCGCGCGCGATCGCGATCGCCTGCCGCTGACCGCCCGACAGTTTCTCCACCTTGGCTCCAAGCCGTGGGATGCGGATCTCGAGCGCATCGAGCATGGCGCGAGCCTCGGTCAGCATGCGCGCGCGGTCGAGGAACGGCCCCTTGGTCAGTTCGCGGCCGAGAAACAGGTTGCCGACCACATCGACATGGTCGCACAGGCTGAGGTCCTGGAACACCATTTCGATATTGCGATGGCGGGCGTCGGCCGGTCCGCTGAAGCGAACCTCCTGTCCGTCGACGGCGATCGTGCCGTCATCGGGGATATAGGTGCCGGAGATGACCTTGGTCAGCGTCGACTTGCCGGCTGCGTTATCGCCGACCAGTCCCAGGCATTCCCCGGGATAGATGTCGAGATCGACGCCGCGCAGCGCCTGATGCGAGCCGAAATTCTTGCGAATACCCTTCAAGGAAATGCGGGGCTGGCGAATGCCGCCTTCGCCGGACTGCCGGGGGAGGATTTCTCCGCCCCCGGATCCTGCGACAGCGGTTGGGTGCTGTCCGTCAGAGATCATTTGAAAACGGCCCGGTAGGGTTCGACGTTCTCCTTGGTGACGATAGTGATCGGCACCGAGATCGTCTTGTCGACGCTGCCGCCGTCCGAGATCTTCTTCAGGGCATCGACGGCCGCCGCACCCATGGCGGAAGGATCCTGCTGGATCACGGCGGTGACATAGCCCGCGTCGATGCCGGCAATTGCCTGGGCGGTCAGATCCCAGCCGAAGATCTTGACACCAGACTGCTTGCCCTGGCTTTCGACAGCGGCGATGGCGCCCATCAGCGCCGGCTCGCCGGTGGCGTAGACGGCGTTCATGTCGGGGTTGCCGGTGATGAGGTTTTCAGCGGCGGCAAGCGCGTTATCCTGGATGTTCTGGCCATCGACGACGCCGGCGGTGGTGACGCCTTCAACACCCTTGACGGTCTTTTCGAAGCCTTCCTGGCGGACATTCTGGATGAAGGAGTTCAGTGCACCGACAACGCCATACTTGGCCTTTCCGTCCATGTTACTCTTCACGTAGTCGAGGAAGAATTTGCCCATGTCGGCACCGGCCTTGGCATTGTCGACGCCGATCTGCGCCTTCTGTGGGCCTTCCGGGAGAATAGCATCGATGGCGACAACGGGAATGCCCGCGGCAGCCGCCTGCTGCACAGCAGGCATGATGCCGTTAACGTCGATGGCAACGACCGCGAGGCCGTCGACCTTCTGCTGGATATAGGTTTCGATGGCGCTGTTTTGCGCGGCCGGGTCGTTGTTGGCGTTGAAGATCACGAGCTTGGCGCCGGCCGCGTCGGCGGCCTTTTGCGCGCCTTCGTTCATCTGGTTGAAGAACAGCGCCTGCTGGTTGATCTGCACAAGCGCGAAGGTCTTTTCAGCGGCAAAGGCACTTCCGAACGAGATACAGGCAAAGACCGTGGTTGCGAGTGCGCTCGTAAACATCCTGCGTGTCAGAATAGTCATGTCTTGTTCCTCTGGTTAGGTTCATCTTCGTTGCTTTTTTATTGTTTCGACGGCGGTGCAACGGAGTTCCGCACGACGATTTCGACCGGCAGCAGTTCCTCGGAGCGCAATGTGTCCGGCTCCTGCCAGTTTGTTTCAAGAAGCAGCGCCAGCGCCCGCTCGCCAAGCGCCCGGACAGGCTGGCGTATGGCGGTCAGGGGCGGTGCGAAGAGATGCAGGGGGCTCACATCGTCGAAGCCGATCACCGAAACCTCGCCGGGAATCGAGACGCCCTCGGCGCGGAACACTTCGATCAACCCGATCGCAATCTCGTCGGAACTGGCGAAAATGCCGGTTGCCGGCTTGCCCTCGTCGATAAAACGGCGCGCCGCCTGCCGGCCGAACTCCACCGTGAAACTACCCTCGTGGCGTGTCAACTGGAACGGCTCCCCCCGCTCCATGAGCGCACGCTCCAGGCCCCGGGAGCGACGGCGCGTGCTGATCATTTGCTGCGGGCCGCCAATATATACCACACGCCGATGGCCATGCTCGGCAAGATGCCGGCCCGCGAGATATCCGCCTTCCTCGTTGTCGCAGAAGAGCTTTGGCACCATTGCGTCCGGCACGTCTTCGTCGACGATGACCACTTTTCCAGTCTGGTTTATCAATGCACCCAGTTCGCCGTCGTCAGGGTGATTGGTAACGAAGATGAGACCGTCGACATGATTGCGGGCAAGCGCCGTCACGTACGAGATTTCACGGCCGGGACGGTTGAGCGTCGCATGCAGCGACAGCGCGAGCCCGCGCTTGTCCGCCTCCTGCTCGACCGCGGCGACAAGCGTGGCGAAGAAGGGATTGGCGATGTCGGGCACTACGAGACCGATCGTATCCGATCGGCCGCGGCTCAGACGACGGGCATGCGGGTTCGGCTCGTAACGAAGATCCCGGATCGCCTTGTCAATACGCTCTTTGGTTTCCGGAGGAAGCTGGAGCGAACCGTTCAGAAGCCGTGACACCGTCGCCACCGATACGCCAGCGGCGTCGGCAACATCCTTCAGGCTTGTAGCACGCTTGCTCGCCATAACGTCTCCATGCCCAGGTGTCCGTCCGGGCATTGTAAAGCGATTTACTAAACCGCTTTACAATGGCATCCACAAGCTGCATGTCAAGCGCAATATTTAGGCATGAAGAAAAATTAGGCGAGAGCGAGGACTCCGCGACATTGGCCACGACTGCTGAGATTATTTCCCTCGAAACAGAATACACCGGTCTTGAACGGATCCGAACCGGCGTCACCCACCATGCTGTAAAACTTAATTCATTCCCTGCTTGAGATTTCTTCCGCAAACTGGCTTACGCGAGATCTTACATCGTTACCTCCCACCACAGTGATCGTCGCGGCGCCCTCACGTTGACGAAGTTGACGAACCTGACCAGATAGCCCATATTTCCGTTGGAGGTGCCCTATGGCCATGACCGAAAAAAAAGGCGGTTCCCGCAAGCGCAACGAACGCCGTAGGAATCTCATCACCGGATATGCAGGCAAATGGGAACCGCTCTTTGAGAAAAAAGCGGCGGCCCGCGCGACCGCAGCGCGCGTGCTTTCTGGTGTATCCGAAGGTGTCAAGCGCGCCAAAAACACGGGCGGCACCGTTCGTGTGACATATGTGATTCGATCGGCAGACGAAGAGCCGGAAATCGAGCTCGAAGAGATCGCCCCTCAGAAGGACGCGCTGGACATCGCCCTCGCGGCCGCGAAGCAGCGCGGCGCCGAGCGTGTCGCTGAAATCCTCAAGGGACCCGAGATGTTGTCTGCGGACGAGTTTGCCGATGAAATCGGCGCCACGCGCGAGACGGTGAACAGAAAGCGCAAGCGTTACGAAATTCTCGGGCTCGAAGGAGCAAAGCGAGGCGTGCGCTTTCCGAAATGGCAAATCGGCGATGATGGTCAACTGCTTGGCGGTCTCGCGCAAATTTTCGAAGCTTTGAACGGGCACCCTTGGGCGGTTTACCGGTTTCTTCTTCAGGAAAGCGATAGCCTCGGCGGTCGCACCGGTCTTGAGATGCTGCGGAAGGGCATGATCGATCATGCAGTGGGAGCGGCGCGCTCCATCGGCAGAGGTGATTTCTCCTGAGCATCTCGCTGAATTTGGTGCCGCCGGCCGACTTCGGCTCGCGTGAGCACTTGTGACCCAAAAATTGACTTCGAACGCTCCGTGGTACCGGCTCTACCAAAGCCGGTATCCCAACCCTCTTGGCTACGGCTTCGGATCAAGCCGCTTCAGTGATCCCGAAGTGAGCCTGTCTCCTCCCAACCGGTTCGGCGTTGTTTATTTCGGCAGCAGCATAAAGGTCTGCTTTGCCGAAGCGATCTTGCGTGAACGCGCCGTCGGTTCAAAAGGCACCTTTCCTATCGGTATTGCGGAGCTTCAGGAGGTTTCTTGCGCGTCGGTCGAAATCAACCAACCTCTGCTGCTCGCGGACCTGCGCTCCGACGGAATGCTGCGCATGCGCATACCGACCGATGCTGCCCGTGCCGCTTCGCATGAACTCGGGAAGCAATGGTCAAGAGCACTCTGGCTCCATAATGAGAAACCGGACGGGATCATCTACGATTCCCGCCTGAATGGCGAAACCAATACCGCCCTTTTCGATCGGGCGCTCCCCAAACTCGACGTGAAGTCTGCCGGACCGCTGCTGGATTCCCGAGATGAAGTGGCACAAATCCTGGACGATTTCGCACTCGAGATCGTTTGATCCCCGGCGAGTGTTATTTGCGCACTCGACTGCCGGCACATCTTTTTTACTTCAATTCGCTCAGCGAGTGGAGGATCTCTCGATGGTGTACGAATGGGAAAGCAAGGCGCAGTTACATGTTGAAGATGCTCGGCGCAATCGGTGTTGCCGTCGCAGTCGCAAGCGTTCCGACATGGTTTGTCGTCACCGCGAATTTCCATTGACCGCATGAACGCCTTGGCGACTTAGCCAGTGACAGGTAAGCCGCCCCTGACGCCACCTAATGCAGGATCGACGCCGCCAGCAGGCGGCCGCCGCTGGCTCCGAAGTCCAACCGGGCGGATGAACGGCAATGCGCCGGCGGTTCCCAACACATCGCGGGGCGATGGTGAGCTCGTGGGTTAGGCGTGCGGACATCTTTCGTGGCGTCGTGCAGGACGAAGTCCTCGAGATGGACGAGCTCGCCGTCGATCCACAGCGAGGCGCAGGCATCGGCGAAATGCGATGGTTCGTTTCAGTTGCGCCGACCAGAAAGCGGCCCCTGCGCTAATCGAGACCGCTCGCGCGGCTGTGGCGTCTGCGATTGGCCGCAACAGGGTCTAGTTTAAATCGGCAATGCCGTAAGCTCACTCGTCGGCTTTGCTACATGGTCGCAAAGCGCAGCCGGAACACCGCTCGATTTCTCGAATGCAGCCAGGACCTGGACAGCGCAAACAGCCACTTCAATAGCCCCCGATTTTTCTCGGCGGCGAAAGATTGCGTCGAGTTCGTGAACATCTTATAATTGCATCTCATGCGCACTTCGCGTAAAAGCTTTAGATGCACAATCACGATGGAACCGCTACGATGGATACGATTCTGACTGAAGGCTTCGACGCTGCTTTGACCCTGACCGATCACATTGAGCACCTGCCGGACAGGAAGCGGCGCGAGTTGGCACGCATCATCGAGATCCTGTTTGCCGAGGTCGAGGCGTTTCAGGCAAGCAAGCTGTCGGAGAAGAGAAGCGCCGGCAAGATCCTGAAGGTCATCCTGTATGGATCCTACGCCAGGGGTGACTGGGTCGAGGATCGCCTCAGCGGCTACCGCTCCGACTACGACCTGTTGATCGTCGTCAACACCAAATTCTTTGCCGATGAGCATGAACTCTGGGAAGGCATCGAAGAGCAGCTGTTGAAAGAGCAGATCGGCCATCGCATCGAAACCCCGGTCGTTCCGATCATCCACACGCTCCACGACGTCAACGATCAACTCGCGCGCGGGCGGCCCTTCTTCGTCGACATCGCCAGAGACGGCATCGTCCTCTACGAACAGCCTGGCCATCCCCTGGCGGAGCCGAAACCGCTGACGGCGGAAGAGGAACAGCATGAGGCGAAGATTTACTTCGAGCGATGGTTTAACAGTGCCGAAAAGTTTTCGGAAGGCGCTCAGTTCTATTTAGCCAATAATGATCGAAACCACGCCGCCTTCATGCTTCACCAAGCGTGCGAGAACTTCTATCACTGCGCACTCCTCACGCTGACCCTTTATAGTCCTAAATCGCACCGTCTGAAGATCCTTCGTTCGCAAGCGGAGCGAATAGACAATCGGCTGGTCGCCGCGTGGCCGCGTGACAGCCGCTTTTCGCGTCGGTGTTTCGAGCTGCTGTCGCGGGCTTATGTCGAGGCGCGATACTCGTCGAAATACACAATCAGTAAAGATGAGCTGACCTGGTTGGTTGAGCGCGCTAAGGCCCTGCAAGAACTCGTAGAAACTATTTGTCGCGAACGGCTTTCTTTGTAGCCATTGATCGAACCGACGACCCGCAAACTTGCTTCGGCGGGGCAATTTATGGACCGTCGCCGCCATACATTCCAGAGGGATGATACCCGTGCTTGGTATCAAAGTACCACATTGCGGCGTAGCGCATATTTATGGAACTAGCCGCACGGGCGCGAAGCGCTCTGGTCCCGCGAGAGGCGTGTCGCCCCCACAGGCTCCTCCTGTGCTGACCGGATCCCAAATCGTCGTCATTACCACCGCTCGAAAGCCAGACGTGGTGATCAACCGGTGAGATCCACAACGATCTTGCCGGGAGCGTGACCTGTGCGATTGCGCTCGATGGCTGCCCGGAGATCGTCGAAGCCGACGACTTCAGCGACGGTTGATTGCAATGTTCCAGCTGCAACCTGTTGAGCAATCGCGGCCAGGCGAGCGGTGTCCGGCTTGTTTGATAAAAAGACACCTCGGTGGCCCTCTGGGGCGCGAGATACCACGTCGGGAGCGGCGATGCTCAGCAACAGGCCGTCAGGGGACAGAAGCGGCCAGCATTGGTCCAAGGCCTTGCCGCCAACCGCGTCGACCACTAAGTCAATCTGGCCTGTTAGATGTTCTAAAGCTTGCTGGCGATAATCTATCACCTCGTCGGCGCCCAGGGCCCGCACATGCTGAAGGCTCGTGGTCGAGGCCGTGCCATAGACGAATGCTCCGGCTGCCTTGGCGAACTGAACGGCAAAACCGCCGACGCCGCCAGCCGCACCCTGAATCAGCACCCGGCGTCCAGACAGGTCGAAGTCCGCTGCCTGAATAACATGCCAAGCCGTCATCGCGGCTACAGGGATGGCGGCAGCCTCGACGTCGGATAGTCCATCCGGGGTCAAGACGAGCTTCTCGGCATTGATGACCAGAAAGTCGGTGTAGGCTCCCACGCCACCGAGGGCTGCCATGACCCGATCTCCGGCCTTGACGTGGGCAACGCCGGGGCCGGTTTGAAGCACGATGCCAGCCATCTCGATGCCGAGCGTTGCGGGCAGGGTCAACTTGAAGCGCTCGCGCAGATGGCCTTCACGAATTTTCCAGTCGATGCCGTTTACCGCCGCGGCCTTCACAGATACCAACACCTCACCCGGACCGGGATCGGCAGCGGGCACCTGATCAATCGTGAGGGTTTCCGGTCCGCCATAGGCTTGCAGCCGCAAGGCACGGCCACTGGTCGTTTGTTCGCTGGAATTGCCTCTCTCGGGCGTTGCGGTTTGGTTCATAGCCGTATTCTCCTGGCGAGGCACCGCAGCAGTGGGCGGCCCCCGCTATCGCATCTTGTTTTCTCGAAATGGCGCGACGTCGCGCCATTATTGAATGATCGTGCCTGCGTCTCAGGGAATGAGCTGCTGGTTGCGTGCCCACCGCGTGATCGCGTCGCGGGCTGTCGGAGCCGGTCCAAAGAAGCGCTCCTGTCTAGCCGTGTTCGAGACATAGAGCCCCGTCTTGAAGAACAAAAACATCTGGATCAGATCGTACCCGAGCTCAGAGAATAGCTTGACCGGCCGCGCCGCCACCCGAAGAATCCACCAAGGGATGATCTGGATCTTCAGACGCTTATTGACGACGCTCGAGATTGTGTCTGCCAGTTCCTGCTGGTTCTTCGGTCCATCGCTCCAGCCGACATCGATGGTCTGGTTGACGATCTCGGTACCTCGATATGTTGCCGCCTTGGCAAGATAGGAGGCAAGATCATCCGTCAGCACATAGGACCATCGGGTGGCTTTGTCGCCCATGCCCTGGAACTTGCCACCTTTGACGGCCTTCGCGATGTAGTCCGTGCTCTGATCGAGAAACGAGGGTGCGCGGACAAAGACATAGGGAACGCCCGAGGTCTTGATCCGATCTTCGGCCACCTTCTTGGCGTGGAAATGAGGAACCTTCGAAGCGGCTTCGCAGCTCACGATGCTGAGGAAGACAAATCTGTTGACCTTCGCCCGGGCCGCTGCCTCGATGAGGTTCTTGTTGCCCTGGAAGTCGGTGTCGAGGCTGCCCTTCATATAGCTGTTGGCCGAGCTGACGACGACGTCGACGCCCTGCAGGGCACGATCCAGCGATGCCGGGTCCATCATGTCGCCGCGCACCCATTCGACGCCGGCAACGTCGCCGGATGGAGCGCCCTTGCGCGACATGGCGAGGACGGTGGCATTCTCGTCATGCGCCAGATTGCGCAGGATCTTCGCTCCAAGAAAGCCGGTCGCGCCGACGACGAGAACTTTCAGTTTCGCCCCCGCGTTCGAGCCGTCCGATGCATTCCCGAGACCGAAACTTGTTGGTGTCTGTGATTGGGTCATATCAAACCTCTCCTCACAAACTGGCACTGGCTGAAGTATCGAGAGCAGGATAATCCGTGTAGCCCTCTGCGCCGCCACCATAATAGGTCTTGGGGTCTGCCGCGTTCATTGCGGCATTCGCCTTCAACCGCTCCACGAAGTCGGGATTGGCCAGCACCAGCTGACCATTGGCTTCGAGGTCGGCCAGTCCCGAGGCGACGTCGATGCCAATCTGATCGCGCGGACGACCCGGGCGGTTGATGATCAGGGATTGATGCCAAAGCTTGCGGATATCGACGGCCAACGCCTCGTTGCCCAGATGCATGATGTGCAGGTAGGCAAGCCCGAGCTTGTCGAGTTCAGCAACGAGATAACGGTAGAGGTCCGGTCCTTCTACGCCTTCATCGATGCCCCAGATCGTTGCACCGGGAGACAGGCGGATCGCAGTGCGGTCTGCGCCGATTTCCTCGGCGATTGCCGAAGCCACTTCGATGGCAAAGCGAGCGCGGTTCTCGATCGAGCCGCCATACTCGTCGCTTCGGGTGTTGGCGCTCGGGGCGAAGAACTGCTGGACGAGATAGGCGTTCGCGCCGTGGATTTCGATCCCGTCGGCACCTGCGTCAATAGCAGCGCGGGCGGCCTTGCGGAAATCGGCGACGGTCTGGCGCACCTCTTCCGTGGTCAACGCGCGCGGGGTGGGAATGTCCTTCATCCCGGTCATGGTGAACATGCCAGTTCCCGGCGCGATCGCGGACGGCGCGACGCCCTGGCGATGGTGCGGCGTGTTGTCCGGATGGTTCATACGACCGACATGCATGAGCTGGATGAAGATTTTGCCGCCCTCGTCGTGGACAGCCGACGTGATCTTCTGCCAGCCGGCGATGTGGGCGGGCGTGTAGATACCGGGCGTCATCAGATAGCCTTGGCCGTCATCGGACGGCTGGGTGCCTTCGGCGACGATCAGGCCGACGCTGGCACGCTGCGCATAATATTCGACAGCCAAACCGCCGGGCGTGCCGTCAAAGGCGGCACGGCTGCGGGTCATCGGTGCCATGACGAGGCGGTTGGACAGTGAATAGCGCCCGACATGGACCGGTGTGAATAGTGGGTTCATCTGATTTCTCCTTCAGTTGCCCGAACTATCCACTATTCCGATTTCGGGATAAATCCGTCATACTTGAAATAAGAATTCCATGTATGGGGCAATCTGATGAACCACCTGAATGACATGGCGCTGTTTGTGGAGGTCGCGAAAGCCAGGAGTTTTCGCAAGGCAGCTGAGGCTGCGGGCATTCCCAACTCAACGCTGTCACGCCGTATCAGTGAGTTGGAAAAAGCCATCGGTCTGCGGCTCCTGCATCGCACGACGCGCAAGATCGAGCTTACGGAAGCGGGCCAGCTTTACTACGCGCGGAGCAAGCGGATCGTCGACGAGGCCCGGCTCGCGCACGAGCAGCTGGGTGAGATGCTGGAGCAGCCAAGCGGAGTTTTGCGCGTCTCGCTGCCTGTCGATTTCGCCACCCTGTATCTCGCGCCGATCATCGTCGACTTCGCGCAGCAGTACCCCGGAATCACCTTCGAGTTTGACCTGACGCCACGACGGGTCGATCTGGTGACCGAGCCGTTCGACGTGGCGATTCGCATGGGCCAACTGGAAGAATCAGGTCTGATCGCCCGCCTGATCGGGAAGCATGCGCGCTATCTCTATGCGTCTCCGGCCTATATCGAAGCCTCGGGCGAGCCTGCTTCTCCGGCGGACCTTTCAGCGCATGAATGCATCTGCATGCCCAAGGTCTCGTCGTGGATTTTGCATCAAGACGGCACCAAGGCGGAAGTAGGGGTCCACGGCCGGTTCACCCTCAATAGTGTCGGAATGATCCGCACTCTCGCGGTCAACCATCAAGGGATAGCGATGCTTCCCGAGAAGATTGTCGCGGATGATCTGGCCGCCGGCAGGCTTCGGCGTGTTCTGTCGGGGTGGCAAGGGTCGTCCGTCAGCATCTATGCCGTCACCGAAACGCGCCTGACGCCGGCCAAGACCCAGCGCTTCATCGAATTCCTGTCTGCCAGGCTGATGCAGGCGTGAGATTATTGATGGTTTCAGATGTTCGCTATCGCGCCGCGCAAATTCGACGGCTCACATCTGAAGCTTCCCGGCGCCTCAGGCGCCTTTGTTCTTTATGGGCACCAGAAGCGCGGCATCTGGCGGATCATCGCCGATGGCTCGACCTATCTTGCTCACGCCGTCGGCGCCGGCAAAACGATGACCATGGCGGCCGCGATTATGGAACAGCGCCGGCTCGGCCTGATCGCCAAGGCGATGCTGGTTGTGCCCGGCCATTGCCTTGCCCAGGCGGCCCGCGAGTTTCTGGCGCTTTATCCGAATGCCCGCATTCTTGTCGCCGACGAGACCAATTTCACCAAGGACAAGCGTGCCCGCTTCCTGTGACGCGCGGCGACCGCGACCTGGGACGCAATCATCATCACGCATCTGAGCGAGGGAAAGATCGTGTGCCATGTTCGAGTGCTCCATCGGATGCGGGCACAATTCCCGCTGATGGCTCCTCAAAAGGAACAGGAACGGTCGCGATCACCGCGTAGGCGCAGACGGAGCGGCGGCAGCTTGCTAGCCGCCCCTTGATGGTTGATCGACGGAGATCCGGACCTGGTCCAGGACGCCATCACAAGAAGCGGGATTGGATTGTTTTCGCTGCGGCATTAGGCGGAGGGACCGTCTTGCGCTGGCCCCGACTTATGATCCGCACGTGTTCGAGCGATCCGCCGATCTCCTGTCGCAATAGCAGGCCCGATCTTCGACCTCTCCTGACCATCACAGCTTTCGATACCGCCAAATACACGTCATTAACGCTCGGCGACTGTGCGAAGTTGAAATGAAATCTTGTGGCAAATGCCACATCTTCGGCTGCGTTGATCCTGTCGCTTCTGCCCGCCCTCTCTACGTCCGAGACTGCGAGCGACCGGGCTTCGCAAACTACCGCATCTCTACATCTGCGCCATGTGGTGCGTCTTCGTAAGCGATAACCCCATACCGCCGCCCCAGCTTCTCAAGGACGTCAACCGTTCTGTCGATCTGGTCATACGAATGGGATTCATTCAGAATGAATCTGAATCTGACTTCCGAGTGCTTCACGACAGGGTATGCGACCGATGTCGTGAAAATACCTTGATCGAACATGTCCTGACCCATCCTCAGGAGGGTGTCGGAATCGCGGATGAACACCGGAATGATCGGACTGGTGCCGTGCCCCACATCCAGGCCGAGATCACAGAGCTTTCCGCGCATGTACGAAACCTTCGACCATAGGGATTCCAGCAGCTGCGGCGTTTCCTCGATGACGTCCATTGCCGCGATGATCGCCGCCACGTCGGCAGGGGGGATTGCTGCTTGGAAGAGATAAGCGTTCGCCTCGACTTGCAGAAACGTTTTGAAAGCGTGGCTCGTGGCCACTACTCCGCCGATCGACGCCGTGCTTTTTGAAAGCGTCGTCATGACGAAGTCCACTTGATCCGTTACGCCAAGTTTAGTGCAAAGCGTCCGCTCCGGGTGGAGACCAAACGAGTGGGCCTCATCAACGAAGAGCAGAAAATCGTGCCGGGATTTAAGGTCGCATATTGCTTGGAGGCAGGATTCCTCGCCGGACATCGAATAGACCGATTCGACGATGACGAAGACGTTCTCATACTGGCCAGCATACTTGTCGAGCTTTCGCGCGCACCGTCAACGCATCGGCGCAGTTTGCGCCGTACTTGGAGGACGATCCCGACCGCACGCGCAGTCGCCGGCCAATCTTGCGCAAAGTGCGCGAATATATCGAATTGCTGCAACCGGAGCGAGGATACCCGGACTTCGAGACCGCATCCGCACGAAGCGCCGGATTTCTCGATCGCGTTCGGTTCAATTCCCACATCATCCCGGTAGACAGCGCCTGGGCGAGCGATGTTGGGGACTATGGTTGGCAAATTCCCCTATGGAACCGATCTGCCGCGCGTGAACGTCCGCAGGTCTATCCGATGCCGGATGTGGCTTTTGTCACTCTTGGGGAAGGGCAGGGCGAGCGGCCACGCGTCGCACAGGAATGCCGGGATCCGGATTTCGTCTATTTCTTTGCTGATTTCAAGACAGCGGGAAGCGACACCGACGCATGGCCAGCGCGAGATCGTGTCCATTGGAGTGGTGTAGCTGACGGCTGATTGCCGTGCTTTCCGACGTCGGGTCGGAGGGGATATCAGCGTGCCACAGCGGGCAGACT
>NZ_FOCV01000011.1 GCF_900110205.1 Rhizobium tibeticum
CGACCGGCAGTCAAGGCCGGTGATGGACGGGCTGATCCAGGTGCTGCAGTCGCTACCCCACCTCGCCCGTCGCTCGATCACCTTCGACCGCGGCACGGAATTTACCGACTGGCCCTACCTGCAGGCTAGCCTTGGAACCCAGACATGGTTCTGCGATCCGCAATCTCCCTGGCAGAAAGGCACCGTCGAAAACACCAATGGCCGGGCTCGGAAATGGCTTTCGAGAGAGGTCGATCCATTGTCTATCAACGACCGCGATCTTATCGATGTCTGCAATCGCTTGAACGCTACGCCACGAAAATGCCTGGGCTATCGAACGCCCGCAGAAGTCTTCCGCCAAAAACTCCTCGCCCAAATCACGCGCACCGGATAGCTTCTCATAGCCCGCAAGTCGCGGTTCGCCATGAACTCACAAGCCCATACCTACCGGCGGATGATCTGCTAAACTGATCTAATGATGACAACCAATCAATACAGTTTTCGCAGAGCGACACTGGATGACCTTGATTTGCTCATGGAATGGCAATCGAAGCCTCATGTCCGTGAATGGTGGGACTCGGATGAGCCATACGATGAAGAAGAATTAGCTGATCCTCGGGTAGCACGCTGGATTGTTTCATCCTTCGGACGTCCCTTCGCGTTCATGCAGGACTACACAGTTCATGGGTGGGAAGATCACCATTTTGTCAAACTTCCCGATGGTGTCCCGATGAGCGATGATCCGCAAATCAGCCTGCCTGCAGTCGCACGCTGATATCCCCTCCGGCCCTTGCCGGAAAGCACGGCCATCAGGCGCGAGCTACACCACTCCCTGGGACGTCATCAACTTCCCAAGGGTTCGCGGGGAATTGACCAATACATTGGAGACCCCGAAATGATCGGTATTGGGCATGGTTCAGCGTTTATCGGCGCGAGAATGCAGGCTCTCTTTGATGAGGAAGCGCCCGTGATCGCGACCGATCCTCATCCTGAAAACGAACGGGCAATTGCTGTTTACAAAAAACTGGGTTTCGAAGCGTTCGGACCACCTCAGGAAACTCAGTGGGGCCTGATCTTGCCAATGATGGTGAGGCGCTAAGCGGCTGGCAATCCACGGCAGCTATGTCCGCGGAGCAGACCTGCTTTGCAGCGTCGCCATCCGCCCCGGACAGGCTTAGCAACCCCGACCAGCACGCCTGACCCGGGGGCTGATCTCCCTGCCCTGTAGCAGCCTTTAAGCCCTTGTTGCATTTACATTAGAAGTCACAGGACTAGGTGCATGACATGCCAACAGGCTGTTAGCGTCGACCGAGGCAATCATATCGAAGGGTGGGGCCGGAACCCCTAGAAAGCGCAGACAGCCAATGACCGCAATTGGACCTCGAGAAAGCGCGTCTTAATCAATGTCGGTCACCGCGATGCGTCAAGCATGACGTCCGCACCTTCCATGACATAGGTCGCATAGCGATGGTCGCGGATCATGCTTATCTTTTCCCCCAGCCATTCGAGCAGCATGAAATATGAAGGACCGCCCGATGGTTCGGCTGATACCAGCAATATCTCCCGGCCTTCCAGCCAAGCCGGTTCGATCCTGACCCGCGGATATTCGGCATAATAGGTGAAAAATCGACCGACGTCGGCGGCACCAGAGACTTCCGGCCGTCGCGCCTGACGAAGCCGAACATCCTGCGCCAGCATGCGACGCAAAGCGTCCCAGTCTCGGGCGTTGAAGAGCGCTGCAAAGTTCAGGACCTCGGGACTCGGCGGGGGCGGAACCTCGGACCGCACGTCGGTGATGGAGCGCAATCTCGCCCGACCGCGCGACAGATGGGCCTTGACGGCATCGACACTCAGTTCCAGCAGCGCTGCGATGTCCGCAAGTGACTCTCCCAACACATCCTTGAGGATCACCGCGCTGCGTTGCGGCACCGGCAATTCTGCAAAGTGGCCTAGCGCGACCCGCACCGCGTCCTGCCGGATCAGCGCGTCCTCCGGATCGACGGCGCTGATATCGGCCAGATCGAAAGCCATCTCAAGGGGCTCCGATCGGATCGTACTGCGCTGGCGCAGGGCATCTATGGCTCGATTGTGGACAATGCGAAATAGCCAGGGGCGCAGCGGCGTGCCCGGAGGGATCGAGCCAGCCGTCGCAAATACCCTGGCAAACGCGTCCTGAATCACATCCTCGCCGTCGATCACCGAACCCACCAGACGGGCAGCATAGCGGTGCAGTTCGGGGCGAAGCGCGTCCGCTTCCCTGGCGAGCGCTGCGAGCAGAGTTTTCCTCTCTTCGTCTTCGAGAGCAGCGTCTTGTGTCATTCGATGACCGTCACACCCGTATCCCCACGCACCGCGTAGACCATGGCCTCGGCGAGGCCCGTCCTGCCGATCAGGTCGGCGACCATATCGCCAAAAGCCCGCGGCGTCATGTCCGGCCAGGTGGCGGCCTGTTCGGCGAATGTCCGACCCGCCGCCGCGGCATAGGCCGCGATGCCGGTATCGCCCACACCGGTTCCGGCGAACATCTGCCGGGGAACGATGACCCGGAAGCGCAGACCCAGGCCGAGTTCCGCCGACAGGCCCTCGGCATATTTTGCTATGAACCACTGCGCGCGTTTGGCTCCCGCATAACCGCCCGATAGCGGCGACCCCTGCACGGCGGCTCCGCTGGAGACCAGGACGACAAGCCCACCCGGCGTCATCGGCAACGTCAGAGCAGCCTGTACCCAGTGCAGCGCGGCCTTGACGTCCACATTCCAGTTGGTCGTGAATGCCTCCCAGCCAATCCGGTCGATCCGTTCCATGGGCGGTTCCGCACCAGCATTCATGATGACGAGATCTGGTCGCGTCTGCTCCATGATCCGCCATGCCGCGTCGACATCGGTTGCATCAGCCGATGTGGCGGTGACGGTCGATTGCTCGACTAGCCCCTGCACGGCAGCCGCGTTTCGGGCTACCACGGTGACTTCGGCCGCGCGAACCACAAATGCTTCGGCGAGCCCCCTCCCCAAACCGCGGCTCCCGCCGACAACCACGATTCGCTTTCCTTCCAGATCCATCTCTCAGTCCTCATTTGGGTCGAGTCCGACCGCTCGACGACGGTCGCAACAACGACGTTCCAACGAGGTGAAAAGAGTCATCGCCAACAGCGATTTGCGGAGGCCAGCGTCTAAAAGTCTGACTCGACCGAAATTCGACGGTGATCGATTTCGGCCTGGAACGGATCAACACAGACCAGCGAGTACGGCTGCATCGCCACATAAGCGTGGACTGGATACCACTAACCGCGGACTGTGAACCCATAAGCGTGGATTCGCTATTTTATCCGCTATTTTGGGCTGCACGGCACGCGCCATCCAAACGGCGATCGCGCCGCCAATTGCGGATACTCTGCCGCTCTCTGCCGGTGAACGATTGATTTCGTCATTTGGCGATCTAGTTTCGCGGCAGTGTCGAGGCTTCGGCGCCGGCCGAGGGCTGGACGCAAAGGCGGTGTGACCGGGGGAAGACTTTGAAACATCTGCGCACGACGCTCGGGCCCAAGAGCAAATCCGAACTTGGGATGATCCTCCCGCACGAGCACGTCTTCGTCGACCTCAGGACACCCGACCAGCCCGGTTATGCCGAAGCAAACACCGAAGATGTCGTTCGGCTGATGGCCCCCGAAATCGAGCGGATCAAGAAGCTCGGGGTGACGGCGCTCGTGGAATGCTCGACGGGCGGCGTCGGACGCCGTGCGGATATCGATCTTGCCGTGTCGCTCGCGACGGATTTTCCGATCGTCGTTCCCACCGGCAATTACCGTGAACCCTGGATTCCCGAATGGGTCCGCCATGCTTCCGAGCAAGAGCTGGAGGCGTGGATGCTGCGCGAGCTGACCGAGCAGATCGACGAGACCGGATTCCAGGCAGGCTGGATCAAGCTCAGCGCCGGTGATGACGGCATGACGACGCTCGAGACGAAAATCCTGCGGGCAGCCGCGCGCGCCGCGGCGCAGACAGACGCCGTCATCGGCAGTCATACGATCAGGGGGCGCGTTGTCATGGATCAGCTCGATGTCATCGAGGCGGAAGGCTATCGGGCCGACAGGTTCATCTCGATCCACACGCAGGAAGAAAAGGACTTCGCCTACAATGTCGCCGTTGCCGAGCGAGGCGCCTGGATCGAGTATGACCATGTCGGCCGCGGCGAGGACAACGAGGTGGCGGAGCTAGTGATCAAGGCGCTGGAGGCGGGCTGCGGCGACCGCCTGTTGCTGAGCCATGACCGGGGCTGGTTCGATCCGGCGCTGCCGATGGGCGGGACGCCCAAGCCGTACACCCATCTCTCCACGGTCCTGCTGCCCGAGCTGAAACGGCGGGGCATAGACGACGCAACCCTGATGCGCCTGACCCACGACAATCCGTTCGAGGCTTTCGCCCGATAAGGGGAGTGGCCGCGCGGCTAAATCCTTGCGTGTGCTGACGCAATTATTGAACGTACAGGCGAATTTACTCCGAGCGCCGGCGGCCGAGAGAGCCTCATCCTGAGGGCGAGGGACGAGGCGGGCGCTTCTGCGTTCAATGGATGCAAAGGATGATCCTTCGGTAACCGGTGTTCTGTCACCACGTTGTCCTTGCCGTCCTAAAGGCTCCTGTTGGCCCGAAGCATGCGTAATCGGGCGGTCCCACAAGGGGCAAGCTCCGCGCCGCGTGCGCGGGCAATATCGGCGATGGCCGCTGCAATAAGACCAGGATCTCCATCCTCCAGAACAGCGTCGAGATAGCCAGTCTGATTCTCCAGACTTTTGATGTAGTTCTGAATAGCGAAGCGCGTTGTTTCCAATGCCATCTTACAGCTCCTTCGCCACTGCCTTCGCCGACGCTATGTCGCGTTTCTGGCTTGCTTTGTCACCCCACACAGCCTCACCACGAACATCAGCCTGCCTCACAAAATAATAGGCGATACCCCGGCCCTTAATCTATTCGTGCTTCACTCACCCTGGTCCCCACGGGCTTTGCGTCTCCGAAATTTTCTAAGCGCAGCGACTACAGCGCCTGCTTGCTGATCTATGCTCTTTCTTTGCGCGTAGACTGCCCTAGAGTTCTCTAGGACAGCCGGAGCCGTTGCCATGCGCACCTTTCTCGCAGTTTTCATTCTGTGTGCTGCGTTCCTCGCTCTTGTCGCCACCGCTCGCGCCGAGGACCCGATCGACACCACCCGCGCGATGATCGAGGCGCAGATCAAAGCGTTCCTGAACGACGACGTCGACGCGGCCTATTCCTACGCCGCGCCTGGGATCAAGGCGATCTATCCCGACAAGAATGTCTTCTTCGCCATGGTCAAGAAGAGTTACGAGCCGGTCTGTCACCCAGGCAACTATGCCTTCGGGCGCAGCCGCTCGATCGATAACGGCGCAATGATCTACCACGAGGTTCTGATATCAGGCCGTGACGGCAAGGATTGGACCGCCATCTACCAGATCGCACGTCAGCCCGACGGAAGCTACAAGATCAACGGCGTCCATATCGTGCCGAACACCGAGAGCAAAGGCATCTGAGCGCGGTGAGGCGGCTTGCGCTGCGGCATGATTCGTTCGCCGCGAGCCTATCCGGTCTCAGACGGGCTCCAGGTCACCCCTCGCCCATTCTTCCTGCGTTTCCGCCACAAAGTCGGCAAAGCGCGCTTCGGCAATGGCCTTCCGGATGCCCTGCATCAGTTCCTGATAGTAGGCAAGATTGTGCCAGGAGAGCAGCATGCCGCCGAGCGCCTCGTTGGCGCGGACGAGATGATGCAGATAGGCACGCGAGTAGTCCCGCGAGGCCGGGCAGTTCGACTGGTCGTCGAGTGGGCGCATATCCTCGGCGTGGCGGGCATTTCGGATGTTGACTTTGCCTCGGCGGGTGAAGGCAAGCCCGTGCCGGCCCGAGCGGGTCGGCATCACGCAGTCGAACATGTCGATGCCGCGCGCGACGGACTTCAGGATGTCATCAGGCGTACCGACGCCCATGAGATAGCGTGGCTTCTCTGTCGGCAGAACTGGCAGCGTCTCCTCAAGCATCTTCAGCATGACGTCCTGCGGTTCACCGACGGCGAGGCCGCCGACCGCATAGCCCTTGAGATCGAGTTCAGTCAGCGCTTCGGCGGAGCGGATCCGCAGCGAGGGTACATCCCCGCCCTGCACGATGCCGAACATAGCCTTGCCCGGCTGGTTGCCGAAGGCGACCTTGCATCGTTCGGCCCAGCGCAGCGAAAGCTCCATGGCGCGCTCGATCTCGCGCGGCTCGGCCGGCAACGCGACGCATTCGTCGAGCTGCATCTGAATATCGGAATCGAGCAGTCCTTGGATCTCGATCGAGCGCTCCGGCGACATGTGATGCAGGCTGCCATCGACGTGCGACTTGAAAGTCACCCCCTGCTCGTCGAGCTTGCGCAGACCGGAGAGCGACATAACCTGGAACCCACCTGAATCAGTCAGGATCGGATGCTCCCAACGGATAAGCTTGTGCAGGCCTCCGAGGCGAGCGACACGCTCCGCCGTCGGGCGCAGCATGAGATGGTAGGTATTCCCAAGGATGATGTCGGCGCCCGTGTCGCGAACTTGGTCGAGATACATCGCCTTGACCGTGCCGACGGTGCCAACGGGCATGAAGGCAGGGGTGCGGATCGTGCCGCGCGGCATCGAGACTTCGCCCAGGCGGGCGCCTGCATCGGTCTTCTTGAGGGTGAACTGGAAGTTCTCGGTCATCTAGTCTTTCCGGAAAAGAAGGCTGGAGTCGCCATAGGAATAAAAGCGGTAGCCTGTCGAAATCGCGTGCCGGTAGGCCGCATGCATGGTCTCGAAGCCGGCAAAGGCCGAAACGAGCATAAACAGCGTCGAGCGAGGCAAATGGAAGTTCGTCATCAGCATGTCAACCGCCTTGAAGCGGTAGCCCGGCGTGATGAAGATGCCCGTGGCGCCGGCCCAAGCGCGGATCTCGCCGTTTTCCTGCGCAGCACTTTCGATCAGCCGCAGCGATGTGGTGCCGACGCAGACGATGCGCCCGCCCCTCGCCCTGACGGCATTGAGGCTTGCCGCGGTCTCGGCGCTGACATAGCCGCTTTCCAGATGCATCTTGTGTTCGTCGGTGTCGTCGGCCTTAACCGGCAGGAAGGTGCCGGCGCCAACATGCAGGGTCACGAAATGCCGCTCGACACCTGATTTGTCGATGGCTTCGAAAAGCGCAGGCGTGAAGTGCAGGCCGGCCGTGGGAGCGGCCACTGCGCCCTCCTCGCGAGCATAAATCGTCTGATAGTCGGCGCGATCGCGCTCGTCCTCGGCGCGCTTGGCAGCGATATAGGGTGGCAACGGAACATGTCCGACGGAATGGATTGCCTCGTCGAGCATCGGCCCGGATAGATCAAAGGCGAGCGTGACTTCGCCGCCTTCGCTCTTCTCCTCGACGGTGCACTCAAGCTTGCCGAGCAGGCAGCTGTTGCCATCATGGCCGAAGGAGATGCGGTCGCCGATCTTGATGCGCTTGCCCGGCTTCGCGAAGGCTTTCCAGCGGCTGGCGCCGATGCGCATATGCAGCGTCGCCGAAACCTGTTGACCGCCGGCACCTTCGCGATGGCGGACGCCCTCGAGCTGTGCTGGGATCACCTTGGTGTCGTTGAAGACGAGCGCGTCCCCTGCCCTCAGGAAATCGGGCAGATCGCTGATGCGATGGTCGGACAGCTGTACCTCGCCGGCCGGATCCACGACGAGCAGGCGCGCACTATCGCGCGGGTCGGCAGGCCGCAGCGCAATCCGCTCATCCGGTAGGTCGAAATCAAAGAGGTCTACGCGCATCACTCAAATCCGGGCAAAGCGAAACCCGCCCCACGCTTTCGCGCAACGGCGGGTTTCAGCAAAAATCACAATCAGACGTCAGCGGCAACCCGCATCGAGACAATCGAGTCCGGATCGACAACCGGCTCGCCCTTCTTGATCTTGTCGACGTTATCCATGCCTTCGATGACCTGGCCCCAGACGGAGTACTGTTTGTTCAGCCACGGAGCGTCCGTGAAGCAGATGAAGAACTGCGAGTTTGCCGAGTTCGGATTCTGCGAGCGTGCCATCGAGCACGTACCGCGAACGTGGCTGACCGCCGAGAACTCCGCCTTGAGGTCGGGCTTCTCAGAACCGCCCATGCCGGCGCGGCTGGGGTTGAAGCTATCGCCACCCTTCTTGCCGAACTTGACGTCGCCGGTCTGCGCCATGAAGTCGTTGATGACGCGATGGAAGACGACGCCGTCATAGGCCTTCTCGCGAGCGAGTTCCTTGATGCGGGCGACGTGTTCCGGTGCCACTTCCGGCAGCAGCTGGATGACAACGTTGCCCTTGGTGGTTTCCAGGATGACGGTGTTTTCGGGGTCCTTGATCTCGGCCATTCTTCTTCTCCTATGTGTCTTGACGCTTATTTCTTGCCGACGGTGACCTTGATCATCCGGTCGGGATTGCTGACTTCGCCATTCTGGCCTTCGCCGCGCTTGATCTTGTCGACGTTCTCCATGCCGGAAACGACCTTACCGACGACCGTGTATTGGCCGTTGAGGAAAGAACCGTCAGCGAACATGATGAAGAACTGAGAATTTGCCGAGTTCGGATCCTGCGAACGGGCCATGCCGACCGTACCGCGAACGAAAGGCGTCTTCGAGAATTCAGCCGGCAGATCAGGCATATCGGACCCGCCGGTACCAGCGAGGCTGGCATCGAAGCCCTTTTCCATGTTGCCAAACTTCACGTCGCCGGTCTGGGCCATGAAGCCTTCGATGACGCGATGGAAGGCAACGTTGTCATACGCGCCCTTCTTAGCAAGCGCCTCGATCTGGGCAACATGCTTCGGAGCGACCTCGGGCATAAGCTGGATTACGACCGGGCCATTCTTCAGCTGGATCGTCAGCGTATCACCGGACTGTGCGAACGCGTCGCCGGCGAACGAGGCAAGATAAAGCACGCCTGCAAATGCGAGATAGAAAAGTTTCATGTTGGCTCCGTTGCGGCGACAAAGGTCGCCTAGGATTTTCGCTTGGATTGAAGGGCCTTCAAGACCGGCGCCGGCACGAATGCACTGACGTCGCCTCCCATTGCCGCGATTTGCCTGACCAATGTGGCGGTTATGGGCCGGGAGGCCGTTCCAGCCGGCAGGAAGATGGTCTGGATATCAGGCGCCATCTGCCGGTTCATGCCCGCCATCTGCATCTCGTAGTCGAGGTCGGTGCCGTCCCGCAGGCCGCGGATGAGCAGCGTCGCGCCGTGAGACCGCGCCGCGTCGACGACGAGATTGTCAAAGGCGACAACGGAGATATCGCCGGCTTTTTCAGGCAGTGCTTCCGCAAGCGAACGACGAATTAGATCCGCCTTCTCGTCAAAGGAAAAGAGCGGCGTCTTGCCGGGATGAAGGCCGATCGCAACGATAACCTTGGATGCAACGCTCAGCGCCTGGACAAGCACATCCAGATGTCCGTTGGTGATCGGATCGAAAGACCCCGGATAAAAAGCTGTCGTCATTGGCCTAGCCGTTTGTTTCGACGCCTTTTGTCATGGATAAAGCCTGCCCGCAAGTCATAGCCCATCACTGAACAGCCGATGAACGCAGCATTCAAGGCGGCTTCAGGTGAGCTCACTATAACGAAGAGCGTCAATACCGATGTCATTCCGGCATCGGCCCTCCCCGGAACGCTCATGCTGATCATCCTCGTTGTTTTCGCTGTCCTCGTCTCTCTGCTCGCAGAATTTTTCTACGGCTACGTGCGAGATCTTCGAGATGCAAGTTGGGTGCGGCCAAGCGTGCGGGAACACTACACAATCGTGCGTGCGACAGGAAACGTGGCGTTTAAATCGATTAAGGATTCTGAACGCCAGATGAACGAGGTATTCAAAGTCGCTTCAGATCGGCCTTGCTAAACGACCGATCAATGCCCCGGAACCATTTTCGCACGCATGCGTTCACTCAACCAGCGTCACGCGATACGCCGCACAAGGAAAAAGATATGCCCAACAAGATTACCATGATTAATGCTGTTTGGATGGTAATGATGACTGGTATGCTTGCAGCGACTGTCGCGCTCTACGATCACAAAGTGGATGCGTCCAAGGTATATGGCCCCTATGCGTCGGCACGCGCAGCGATAACGAGCCAATACTAAGGAACGTGAACGCAAAACCCAGGAGGATTGCTCATGTTCACGATATTGACTGTGCTCACCGCCCTTATCAGCATCATGTTTGTCGTGTCCGTTGCTTCCACCATCACCGCTCTTCGCCATGAAAGCGAAGACACGAAGAAGATCGATGGAAAGCACAGCTGGTTCTAACCGCTGTCGCCCTTCTGGGATTGAACGTCATAGCCATTGAAGGCCGGATGAACCGAGTTCGTCCGGCCTTTTTCCTGATCTAATGACGGTGCCAGCGATCTGCGTTCCACGATGTCCACGCGAGGTTTTGTAATCCTCGATGCGCCGCACCATCATGACGTCGTCGATCTCTCTGCTGTCATGCATAATACCGCCGGTACGTCCCGCCTCATGGAAGCCTTCGCGCTCATAAAACCGTATGGCAGCCATACTCTCACCGCTGACCGCGAGCTCCAGCTGCCGGATACCGTTCCCTCGAGCATAGTCCACCGTCGCATCCAACTGTGATTTGGCGCAGCCGCCGCCCCTTTCGCCGCGACACACAAAGACTATGATCAGCATTGCGCGGTGTGCCATCTTGCTGGCACGTTGCCGGCTCAGCCCCATAATGCCAAACAGGATCTGAAGCCACGGCACTGCTGGCAAAGGTCGCGGGCTCGGTCCGCAGCGCTTCCAGCCGAATACGTTGGAAAATAGCAACGTCGTCAATACCGAGAAGCCGGATCAATCTGCTCTCCATTCGACTGCAGCGCTGCTAGTCGAGATGGTAGCGGCAGCGCCTCCGGGGTTCAGACAAAAAGAAAACCGGGCAGCGGAACTGCCCGGTTTTCAAGGTCAGAATAACATCACATCAAGCTTCTGTGTCAGGCACGTTTTCCGGGATCACGGCAATGTCGTCACCGTTCTCGGCTACGTCTTCGGCCTCTTCTTCCGGCTCGCTGATGCGCTCGACCGATACGACTTTCTCATCCTTGGCAGTTGAGAAGATGGTAACGCCCTTCGTTGCCCGGCTCGCGACGCGGATACCGCCTACGGGGACGCGGATTAGCTGGCCGCCGTCCGATACCAGCATGATCTGGTCGCCGTCGTTGACCGGGAAGGCGGCCACAAGCTCGCCAATCTCGGTCGTCTTCGAGGTGTCGGTGGCGCGGATACCCTTGCCGCCGCGGCCGGAAATCCGGAAGTCGTAGGAAGAGGAGCGCTTTCCGAAGCCCTTTTCAGAAACTGTCAGGACGTACTGCTCGCGTGCTTTCAGTTCCTCATAGCGTTCGTCGCTCAGCTGACCTTCCTCGGTCACTTCTTCGCCGACCAGCGAGATTTCTTCGGCGTCACCTGTCGTGAGGCGTCGCTCGCTTGCGGCTCGCTTCAGATAGGCTGCGCGCTCCCATGGCTCAGCGTCCACGTGTCCGACAATCGTCATCGAGATGATGCGGTCGCCGTCACCGAGGTTGATGCCGCGAACGCCGATCGAGTTGCGGCCGGCGAAGACGCGGACGTCATCGACGGGGAAGCGAATGCACTGGCCGAGCGCGGTCGTCAGAAGGACGTCGTCATGCTCTGTGCAGGTCTCGACGGAGAGGATTTCGTCGCCCTCCTCCTCGAGCTTCATCGCGATCTTGCCGTTGCGGTTGACCTGGACGAAGTCGGAAAGCTTGTTGCGCCGAACAGTCCCGCGCGTCGTCGAGAACATCACGTCGAGCTTGTCCCAGCTGTCCTCGTCCTCCGGCAACGGCAGGATGGTGGTGATGCGCTCGCCGGACTCCAGCGGCAGCATGTTGATCAGCGCCTTGCCGCGCGACGTCGGCGTGCCGATCGGCAGACGATAGACCTTCTCCTTGTAGACGATACCGCGCGAGGAGAAGAACAGAACCGGCGTATGCGTGTTGAGAACAAATAGCTGGCTAACAAAATCCGCGTCGCGCGTTGTCATGCCGGAACGGCCCTTGCCGCCACGGCGCTGGGCGCGATAGGTCGTCAGTGGCACCCGCTTGATGTAGCCGAGATGCGAGACGGTCACGACCATGTCTTCACGGGCGATGAGATCCTCATCGTCCATCTCAAGACCGCCGTCCATGATCTCGGTGCGGCGCGGCGTGCCGAACTCGTCGCGAACGGCTGCAAGCTCGTCCTTAACGATCGTCTGGATACGGATCCGCGAAGACAGAATGTCCAGGTAGTCCTTGATCTCTTCGCCGATTTTGTTGAGTTCGTCGCCGATTTCGTCGCGGCCGAGAGCGGTCAGACGGGCCAAACGCAACTCGAGGATGGCGCGCGCCTGCTCTTCCGAGAGGTTATACGTCATGTCCTCGTTGATGCGGTGACGCGGGTCATCGATCAGGCGGATCAGGCTTTCGACATCGGATGCCGGCCAGCGGCGCGTCATCAACTGCTCGCGCGCAGTCTGCGGGTCCGGCGCCTGCCGGATGACGCGGATGACTTCGTCAATGTTAGCAACGGCAATTGCCAAGCCGACCAAGACATGGGCCCGCTCGCGCGCCTTGCGCAATAGGAATTTCGTTCTCCGGCTAACAACTTCCTCGCGGAAGGAGACGAAGGCACGCAGCATATCGAGCAGTGTCAACTGTTCGGGCTTGCCGCCGTTCAGCGCCACCACGTTGCAGCCAAACGAGGTTTGCAGCGGCGTGTAGCGGTAGAGCTGGTTCAGGATGACGTCGGCATTAGCATCGCGCTTCAGTTCGACGACGACGCGATAGCCCTGGCGGTCGGATTCATCGCGAAGGTCGGAGATGCCTTCGATGCGCTTGTCGCGCACCAGTTC
This sequence comes from Rhizobium tibeticum, assembly GCF_900110205.1. Taxonomy (GTDB): domain Bacteria; phylum Pseudomonadota; class Alphaproteobacteria; order Rhizobiales; family Rhizobiaceae; genus Rhizobium; species Rhizobium tibeticum. Next base: position 12,896 of record NZ_FOCV01000011.1, read on the forward strand.
GGCCATCTTCTCGATCATCGTCGACTTGTTCACCTGATATGGGATCTCGGTGATAATGATCTGTTCGCGATCGCCGCGCATAGGCTCGATCGCGGCAACGCCACGCATGATCACCGAGCCGCGGCCGGTTTCATAAGCCGAGCGGATGCCGGCGCGGCCGAGGATCTTCGCGCCGGTTGGGAAGTCCGGACCCGGAATGATCTGCATGATTTCGGGCAGTTCAATCGCCGGATTGTCGATCAGCGCGATACAGCCGTCGATGACTTCGGCTAGATTGTGCGGCGGAATGTTCGTCGCCATGCCGACAGCGATGCCGCCTGCCCCGTTGACCAGAAGGTTCGGGAACTTCGCGGGAACGACAACTGGCTCCGAGAGCGTGCCGTCATAGTTGTCGCGAAAATCGACCGTTTCCTTGTCGAGGTCGTCGAGCAGCGAGTGCGCTGCCTTTTCCAGACGGCATTCGGTGTAGCGTTCGGCCGCCGGCGGATCGCCGTCGACGGAGCCGAAATTACCCTGGCCGTCGATCAAGGGCAGGCGAAGAGACCAGTCCTGCGCCATGCGCGCCAGCGCGTCGTAAATCGCCGAGTTGCCGTGCGGATGGTATTTACCCATCACGTCCCCGGTAACGCGGGCGCACTTGACGTATTTCTTGTTCCAGTCGATGCCGAGTTCGGACATGCCGTAAAGGATGCGCCGGTGCACTGGCTTCAGGCCGTCGCGCACATCAGGCAGGGCGCGGCTCACGATAACGCTCATTGCGTAATCGAGATACGACCGCTGCATTTCCTCCATGATGGAGATGGGCTCGATGCCTGGCGGGAGCTTCCCGCCGCCGGGGGGTGTTTGCTCAGTCAAAACGGATCACGATCTCTTCTAGAATCACTTGAAGATTTATAGCGGAAAGGCTGTTCTTAAGCCAATTTTGGCGAGGGTTTTGAACAGTCTTTTGCGGTGTTATGAGGGCAATCTGGTCTTATAACGCCGCCATTTACGCCATCAAGGCAGCGCCATTTGCCAAATTGATTTCTCCGCATCACAATCGCCCAAAACGAAGCGTTTATATGGGCTCATGGAGAGACAATGGCAAGCGCCGACCAATTGATCAACGCTTTTACGACGCTGCTTGTCACGATCGATCCGCCCGGCCTCGCACCGATCTTTCTCGGGCTCACCACCGGCATGAGCCGTAGTCAGCGAAAGCAGGTGGCGCTGCGAGGCTCGATCATCGCCTTTGTCATTCTCGCCGTCTTCGCCCTGTTCGGGGCCAGCGTGCTCGGGGTGCTTGGCATATCGATCGGAGCCTTCCGCATCGCCGGTGGTCTCCTGTTGTTTTGGATCGCGTTTGAAATGGTGTTCGAGAAGCGACAGGACCGCAAGGAGAAAACGAGCACGGCGGCGATCACCGTCGATCACATCCATAATATTTCGGTCTTTCCGTTGGCGATTCCTCTGATCGCCGGACCTGGCGCCATTTCGGCAACGATCCTGATTGCCGGGTCGATGCAGGGCTCACTCGAGCGTGCGCAATTGATCGTCGTCATTGCGTCGAGCTTGCTGCTGCTGTTTCTCGCACTGCTCATCGCCGACAGGCTCGATCGCTTCCTCGGCGTTACGGGGCGCGCAATTCTGACGCGCCTTCTCGGGGTTATCCTGGCTGCGCTGGCCACGCAGTTCGTCGTCGATGGTTTGAAATCCACGCTGGGGACGATGCCTGCTGGCTAGATCAAAACGCGCTACGAGCTACGAGCCTTTCGGACCTGAGGTGGCAGGGTTTCGCGCGACATCTCTATGCCTGCAGCAAGCGCGTTTGGGCTTCCACTTTCGTCCCGCGGCGTTCTCAAATATCTGGTCGAGGAAGCGCCTTGTCGCCTCGCGCGCACGGATAGACTTGAATTCGGCCCAGAGCTTCCGCAAGTGGTCTTCACTTAGGCGGTCGAGATCCACGCCGAGCTCTAATAAATCCTCGCTGACCATTCGCCGCGCTGCGCTAGTCGTGAGCAATCCAAACTGCGAAGCTATCTTCTCATCACACGAATATCGTGCTGGCCTGACAATTTGGAAACCTGCCGTGCCTCTCCTTTCGGAGCGGGAAGCGCTGCCACTTTGAGCAGAGGCCACAATATCTGCGGCTTGTTAGCTCATTCGGCTAAGTCGCAGAAAATAAATCACTTTGTTGCAACGATCGGAGGTCCAGTTGGGGCGCGGACATCGCGTTTGTGCCCGCCTGGTCCACCACCCGACAGCAATGACAATTTCTGCTGGCGGAAGCGTATCGGACCTTCAATGTGTAAACAACCCGTGCGTCACGTGGCCCTGAGATCAAAAGGCAGACGGCGCACCTTGCGGCACGCCGTCCAGCTGATGTCGTACAGGATGCCTGCGATCAGAACGGGATATCGTCGTCGAGATCGCGCGAAAAGTTTCCACCGCTACCACCGCCGCTGCTGCGGCCAGACGATTGCGAGGGCGCACCGTAATCGTCGCCGCCGCCGAAATCACCGCCGCCGGCATTGCTGCCACGACCGCCGCCGAAGCCCGAGCCGCCGCCTTCACCGCGACCGTCAAGCATTGTCAGGGTCGAGCCGAAGCCCTGCAGCACCACTTCCGTCGAATAGCGGTCCTGGCCCTGCTGGTCCTGCCACTTGCGGGTCTGCAGCGCGCCCTCGATGTAGAGCTTGGCGCCCTTCTTCACATACTGCTCGACGACCTTGCAGAGGCCCTCATTGAAGACCACGACCGTATGCCATTCCGTCTTCTCGCGGCGTTCGCCGGAGTTGCGGTCACGCCAGGTCTCGGACGTTGCGATGCGAAGGTTGGCGATCGGCCGGCCATCCTGGGTCCGCCGGATTTCGGGATCAGCGCCCACGTTTCCGATCAGAATTACCTTGTTTACGCTGCCAGCCATACTTTCACCTTACCTGCCGCCCTGCCCGGCGGCGCTTGAACCAATCGGTGCACCTTAAACCATAGAGCGCCGGCGATGGGCGTCCATCCCCGGTTCATCCACAAGGAATTTTGTTCTTTATTTGTTCTAGTTTATCCCTATGATCCTGTCAACCGAATCGAAAACCTTGCGGCGGACGGACATTCAGCCTCGACTCGCCAGCCGGCATCACTAAATAAGGGGCTTGTTCCAGCACAGAAGCAGAAGACGATGAGCGAACTGAAGACGATTTCCATCCGCGGCGCGCGTGAGCATAATTTGAAGGGGATCGATCTCGATCTGCCGCGAAACAAACTTATCGTCATGACCGGCCTTTCTGGCTCCGGCAAATCCTCCCTTGCCTTCGACACCATTTATGCCGAGGGACAGCGGCGTTATGTCGAGAGCCTTTCGGCCTATGCGCGCCAGTTCTTGGAAATGATGCAGAAGCCCGACGTCGACCAGATCGATGGCCTGTCGCCGGCGATTTCGATCGAGCAGAAGACGACCTCGCGCAATCCGCGCTCCACGGTCGGAACGGTGACCGAGATCTACGACTACATGCGCCTGCTTTTTGCGCGCGTCGGCGTGCCTTACTCGCCGGCGACGGGGCTGCCGATCGAGAGCCAGACTGTCAGCCAGATGGTCGACCGCGTCCTCGATTTCGAAGAAGGCACCCGCCTCTATATCCTCGCGCCGATCGTGCGCGGGCGTAAGGGCGAGTATAAGAAAGAGTTGGCAGACCTCATGAAAAAGGGCTTCCAGCGCGTCAAGGTCGACGGCCAGTTCTACGAGATCGCGGATGTGCCGGCGCTCGACAAGAAGTACAAGCACGACATCGACGTCGTGGTCGACCGCATCGTCGTGCGGCCGGATATGGCATCGCGGCTTGCCGACAGCCTCGAGACCTCGCTCAAGCTTGCCGACGGCCTGGCTGTTGCGGAATTCGCCGACAAGCCGCTGCCGCCGGAAGAAACGGCTGCCGGCGGCTCCGCCAACAAGTCGCTCAACGAAACGCATGAGCGCGTCCTCTTCTCGGAGAAGTTCGCCTGCCCGGTGTCGGGCTTCACCATTCCCGAAATCGAGCCCCGGCTCTTTTCATTCAACAATCCTGCCGGCGCCTGCCCGACCTGTGACGGTCTTGGCGCACAGCAGAAGATCGACGCCAACCTGATCGTGCCAGAGCCCGAGCGCACGCTGCGCGATGGCGCCGTCGCGCCCTGGGCCAAGTCGACCTCGCCTTACTACAACCAGACGCTCGAGGCTCTCGGCAAGCATTACGGCTTCAAGCTCGGCGCCCGTTGGAGCGATCTGTCGGAACGAGCCAAGGACGTCATTCTGAACGGCACAGACGAGAAGATCGAATTTCACTATGCCGATGGTGCGCGGTCGTACACGACGCACAAGAGTTTCGAGGGCATCATCACCAATCTCGAGCGCCGCTGGAAAGCGACGGACTCCGCCTGGGCGCGCGAGGAGATCGAGCGTTATATGTCGGCAGCCCCCTGCCCGTCTTGCGGCGGTTTCCGCCTGAAGCCGGAGGCACTGTCCGTCAAGATCAACACGCTGCATATCGGCCAGGTGACCGACATGTCGATCCGCGTCGCTCGTGACTGGTTCGAGGTCTTGCCGCAGTCGCTTAGCGCCAAGCAGAATGAAATTGCTGTTCGCATTCTCAAGGAGATCCGCGACCGTCTACGCTTCCTCAATGATGTCGGCCTAGACTACCTGAGCCTGTCGCGAAACTCCGGCACTCTGTCGGGTGGCGAAAGCCAGCGTATCCGGTTGGCGTCGCAGATCGGTTCCGGGTTGACCGGTGTATTGTATGTCCTCGACGAACCGTCGATCGGTCTCCACCAGCGCGACAATGCCCGCCTGCTCGACACCCTGAAGCACCTTCGCGATATCGGCAATACCGTGATCGTGGTCGAGCATGACGAGGATGCGATCCTGACGGCTGATGACGTCGTTGACATCGGCCCGGCGGCCGGCATCCACGGCGGTCAGGTGATCGCCCACGGAACGCCGCAGGAGATAATGGCAAACCCGAAGTCACTGACCGGTAAGTACCTTTCCGGCGAGCTTGGCGTGCCGGTTCCAGACGAACGCCGCAAGCCGAAGAAGGGCAAAGAGATCAAGGTAGTCGGTGCCCGCGGCAACAATCTGAAGAATGTCACTGCCTCCATCCCGCTCGGCGTCTTTACCGCAGTCACCGGCGTGTCGGGGGGCGGAAAATCTACGTTTTTGGTCGAGACTCTCTACAAGTCGGCTGCCCGCCGCGTCATGGGTGCGCGCGAGATCCCGGCCGATCATGATCGCATCGACGGTTTCGAGCATATCGACAAGGTCATCGATATCGATCAATCGCCGATCGGCCGCACGCCGCGTTCCAACCCGGCGACCTATACGGGCGCGTTCACACCGATCCGTGACTGGTTTGCCGGTCTGCCGGAAGCGAAGGCGCGTGGCTATCAGCCCGGGCGCTTCTCGTTCAACGTCAAGGGTGGGCGCTGCGAAGCCTGCCAGGGCGACGGTGTCATCAAGATCGAGATGCATTTTCTGCCGGATGTCTATGTCACCTGCGATGTCTGCCATGGTAAGCGTTACAACAGGGAGACCCTTGACGTCACGTTCAAGCACAAGTCCATTGCCGACGTGCTCGACATGACCGTCGAGGAAGGCGTTGATTTCTTCGCCGCCGTGCCTGCTGTGCGGGACAAACTGCAGGCGTTGAAGGATGTCGGCCTCGGTTACATCAAGGTCGGTCAGCAGGCGAATACTCTGTCAGGCGGCGAGGCGCAGCGCGTCAAGCTCGCGAAGGAGCTGTCGAAACGGTCGACAGGACGCACGCTCTACATCCTGGACGAGCCGACAACCGGCCTGCATTTCCACGACGTTGCCAAGCTCTTGGAAATGCTGCAGGAGCTGGTCAATCAGGGTAATTCGGTGGTTGTCATCGAGCACAATCTCGAGGTTATCAAGACCGCGGACTGGATTCTTGATTTCGGTCCGGAAGGCGGCGATGGCGGCGGTGAGATCGTTGCCGTCGGCACGCCGGAAGCGATCGTCAAGGAGAAACGGTCCTATACCGGACAGTTCCTGAAGGAGTTGCTTGAGCGGCGCCCTGCTGGAAAAACCGTAGCGGCAGCCGAGTGATGCTGAGCGCAACTCCTTGGGCGTCCGCCGACCCCGTCGACGAGGATTGTGTGCCGCGCATCCGTCGCGGCGAAATCTGGCTGCGGGAGATGCAAGGCGAGCTCGCGGGCCTCGCCGTTATCGGCACCCCGACCATGCGATGCTCTTCAGCATTGCTGTTGCACCAAGATTTCAGGGTGCCGGCCATGGTCTTGCAATCCTGAGACGGGTGGAGGAGACGGCGCGGGAATGGAGGCTTCCGGAAGTTCGTCTCTATACGAATGCACGGATGGAGCGAAATATTGCGCTTTATCTGGCGTTCGGTTTTCGGGAAACGGGCCGCCGCGAGCATCCGCATCGGCCAGGATGGGTGATCGTCGACATGGCAAAGCAAAGTCGGTGGACAGATATAGTCAGAGGAGGAAGGAATGACGAAATCCGGCAACATTCGCGTTGGCATCGGCGGCTGGACGTTCGAGGCGTGGCGGGATCATTTCTACCCCGCAGACTTGAAGCAGAAGGATGAGCTGCATTATGCAAGCCGCAAGCTGAAGGTCATTGAGATCAACGGCACTTATTACAGCTCGCAGAAGCCGGAAACCTTCGCCAAATGGGCCGCGGACGTACCGGATGGGTTCATATTTTCGCTCAAGGCCAGTCGTTTCGTGACCAATCGCCGGATATTGGCAGAAGCCGGCGAGTCGATGGAACGGTTTCTGAACCAGGGCCTGACAGAACTCGGCCCTCACCTGGGTCCGATCCTCTGGCAATTCGCGCCGACGAAGAAGTTCGATGCTGAAGACTTCGAAGGCTTTCTCAAGTTGTTGCCTGAGAAGCAGGATGGCTTGCCTCTGAAGCATGTCGTCGAAGTGCGCCATGACTCGTTCAAGGTGCCGGAATTCGTGGCGCTGCTTGCGAAGTATGGGGTTGCGCCTGTTTGCGCCGAGCATTTCGATTACCCGATGATCGCGGATGTGACGGCCGACTTCGTCTATGCCCGCCTCCAAAAGGGCTCGGACGACGTCAGGACGTGTTATTCGCCAGGCGATCTGAAGGCTTGGGCCAAGCGCCTCGAGAGCTGGGCGGAGGGAAAGATGCCCGACGATCTGCCCTTGATCGACGGCAGCCGCAAGGTAGCAACCGTGCCGCGCGACGTCTTTGCCTTCATGATCCACGAAGGCAAGATCAATGCGCCCTTCGGTGCTATGGCATTACAGGAAGAGATGGCACGATAGGGTAGTTTTCAGAGCGGGCGGACATGCGTTGTCAATTCTTCCGCCGTCAGCCCTTTGCCCGCCCGCACGCCAGCCTCTCCATGCATGTAGACGCCGGCAGCAGCCGCTTCGAAAGCCGGAAATCCTTGGGCCAGTAGGGCTCCGATGATCCCGGCAAGGACATCCCCGGATCCGGCTGTCGCGAGCCACACCGGTGCGTTCGCGTTGATATAGGCTCTACCGTCCGGCGAGGCGATAACGGTATCTGCGCCTTTGTAGACGATTGCGGCGTTGGCCCGTGCCGCTGCCGCGCGCGCCTTTTCGACCTTCCCCATGGCCGCGTCCGCGGCGATATCGGGAAACAGTCGGCCGAACTCTCCCTCATGTGGTGTCATGACTAACCGTGGCTTGCCGGCGAACTGCGAAAAGAGCTCATCCGGAGCATCTTTGAACGAAGTGAGCCCATCGGCGTCAAGCACCAGGTGGCGCTTGGCAAGCGCTGCCACGAACCGGCGTGCCTTGTCGCCGACGCCGAAACCAGGGCCAAGAACGAATGTCTGTAGCCGCTCGTCGCGCAGCCAATCGCGGAGTGCGACCTCGTCATCGATCGCATGCAGCATGATCGCCGTAAGGTGTGCCGCATTGGTGCCCAGTGCGTCTTCCGGCGCGGCGATTGTCACAAGCCCTGCCCCGGCCTTCAAACCCGCCATCGCCGACATCCGCGCAGCGCCGGTCTTGCTCGCTTCACCGGAGAAGACGACAAGGTGGCCACGCTTGTATTTATGTGTTTCCAGTCCGCTCGATGGCAGCACATGGCGCCATCGTTCCGGCCTGTTGTCTGCGATCTGTTGCTTCTTCTCAGCGCGGATGATGCGGGCGGGTATGCCGATATCGAATACTTCCAGTTCGCCGCAGAGCTCTCGCCCCGGCATCAACAGGTGACCGGGTTTCCGCGTCATGAAGGTCACGGTCCGATCCGCCACAAAGGCCGCTCCTCGAACGGCTCCGGTGCGACCGTCGACGCCGGATGGCAGGTCGACGGCAATCACCGGCACTAGCGCCTCCTTCACCCGTTCAATCACTTCGCAGACGTTCTGCGGCACATCGCGGGCAAGACCGGACCCGAACAGGGCGTCGATAACCACATCGCCGTTGCGCGGCTGATATGTCTCAAGGGGCTGTGCGGCCGTCGGCGCCAAACTGTCCCTTGCTCGGGCGGCATCTCCCTTGAGCCTCTCCGGTTCTCCCATCTGGAATGTTTCTACAGTAACGCCGCTCTCGGCCAGCCGACGTGCGGCAACATAGCCGTCGCCGCCGTTGTTGCCGGGTCCACACAGCACGGCCGCGCGAAGGGCGGCCGGAAAATCGCGCAGCAAAATGGCTGCAACCGCGGCACCTGCCCGTTCCATAAGGGAATAGCTGTCGATACCCGACGCGGCTGCCGCCGCATCGACAGCTGTCATGTCTTCCGGGGTAAGCAGCAACTCTGAGATTCCGTCGGTCATCGCCGCATTCAAACAGAAATCGCCTAAATAACAACCGGTCGATTGATCATTGCGCAGATCAAAAAATATGCAAATGCACAAAAGAAAGGCCAGCAGCGTTCTTTGTCGGGAATTATTAGTGCGGGCAAATATTCCGGAAATCGGCTCGAATTTGCCACAAGTACGTCGAGTTTCGAATGTTTTTATCCAAAAGAACCCGAAAATCGCTGATCTTAAGCACTTTTTCGAACGGTTGGTGGTGTTTTTCGAAAAATCGGCTTTCCAACTGGCACGATAACTGCATCATGACGCAAAGCAGGCCTGAGCCTGCTTTTAACGGGAGAAGCGGAGAGTCATTTTCTCATGAAAAAGATCGAAGCGATCATTAAGCCCTTCAAGCTCGACGAAGTGAAGGAAGCCCTTCAGGAAGTTGGCCTGCAGGGTATTACAGTTACGGAAGCGAAGGGCTTCGGTCGCCAGAAGGGCCATACGGAACTCTACCGTGGCGCCGAGTATGTCGTCGACTTCCTGCCGAAGGTGAAGGTGGAAGTCGTCCTTGCGGACGAAAACGCGGAGGCCGTCATCGACGCGATCCGCAAGGCCGCCCAAACCGGCCGCATCGGCGACGGTAAGATTTTCGTGTCAAATATCGAAGAAGTCATCCGCATCCGCACCGGCGAAACCGGTATCGATGCCATCTAGTCTTTATCGCCTTCCGGCGAACCAAAGTATCGTCATCTCAAATAAAGGAACTATTTAATGGCGACCGCAAGCGAAATTCTTAAGCAAATCAAGGAAAACGACGTCAAGTTCGTCGACCTGCGCTTCACCGACCCGAAGGGCAAGCTGCAGCATGTCACGATGGACGTGGTCTGCGTCGACGAGGACATGTTCGCTGACGGCGTCATGTTCGACGGTTCCTCGATCGCTGGCTGGAAGGCTATTAACGAATCCGACATGGTACTGATGCCGGACCCGGAAACGGTTCACATGGACCCGTTCTTCGCCCAGTCCACCATGGTCATTCTCTGCGACATTCTCGATCCAGTTTCCGGCGAAGCCTACAACCGCGATCCGCGCGGCACAGCCAAGAAGGCTGAGGCTTACCTGAAGGCATCCGGCATCGGCGACACCGTCTTCGTTGGCCCGGAAGCAGAATTCTTCGTCTTCGACGACGTTCGCTACAAGGCTGATCCTTACAATACCGGATTCAAGCTCGATTCCACGGAACTGCCGTCGAACGACGACACGGAATACGAAACCGGCAATCTCGGCCACCGTCCGCGCGTCAAGGGCGGCTACTTCCCAGTTCCGCCGATCGACAGCTGCCAGGACATGCGTTCGGAAATGCTGACGGTTCTGTCCGAAATGGGCGTCGTCGTCGAGAAGCATCATCACGAAGTGGCGGCCGCCCAGCACGAGCTCGGCATCAAGTTCGATACGCTCGTGCGCAACGCCGACAAGATGCAGATCTACAAGTACGTCGTGCACCAGGTCGCCAACGCCTACGGCAAGACGGCCACCTTCATGCCGAAGCCGATCTTCGGCGACAACGGCTCGGGCATGCACGTTCACCAGTCGATCTGGAAGGGCGGCAAGCCAACCTTTGCCGGCGACGAATATGCAGGTCTTTCTGAAACATGCCTCTACTACATCGGCGGCATCATCAAGCATGCCAAGGCGATCAACGCTTTTACGAACCCGTCGACGAATTCCTACAAGCGTCTCGTCCCGGGCTATGAGGCACCGGTTCTGCTCGCCTACTCGGCTCGCAACCGCTCCGCCTCGTGCCGTATTCCATTCGGTACCAACCCGAAGGCAAAGCGCGTCGAAGTCCGCTTCCCGGACCCGATGGCGAACCCCTACCTCGCCTTCGCCGCAATGCTGATGGCTGGTCTCGACGGCATCAAGAACAAGATCCATCCCGGCAAGGCCATGGACAAGGATCTCTACGACCTGCCGCCGAAGGAACTGAAGAAGATCCCGACGGTCTGCGGCTCGCTGCGCGAAGCGCTCGAAAGCCTCGACAAGGACCGCAAGTTCCTGACGGCCGGCGGTGTCTTCGATGACGACCAGATCGACTCCTTCATCGAGTTGAAGATGGCCGAAGTGATGCGCTTCGAGATGACGCCGCATCCGGTCGAGTACGACATGTACTACTCGGCTTGATGATCAAGAAAGGGAAGCCCCGGCTAGGCCGGGGCTTCGCGTACCGATGTCACGCGGCCAAGCGGCGGATGTGACACTCATGTGACGAGATCCTGCACAAATCTTGATTTGAGTAGGGCCAATCACCAAATCAGGTGATGAAAGGAAGTCGTACCATGAAAGAAAGAGTAGCAAAGTTCAGTATCGGCGAAGTGGTTCGGCACAAGGTATTTCCGTTCCGTGGCGTCATATTTGACGTAGATCCGGAATTTGCGAACACGGAAGAATGGTGGAACTCCATTCCAGCCGAAGTACGCCCCAGCAAGGACCAGCCCTTCTACCACTTGCTCGCCGAAAACGATGAAAACGAATACGTCGCCTACGTATCCGAGCAGAATCTGGTAAATGACGAAAGCGGCGTCCCGCTTCGCAACGAGCAGATCTATCAGATTTTCGATATGGCACCCTCGGGTCAGTTCAAGCCCAAGATGAACTTCACCCATTAAGGTTTGATGCCAACATGCGAAAGCCCCGTCCTTGGCGGGGCTTTTCTTTGCTCTGCAGCAACAAAAAACCCGGCTCAAGGCCGGGTTTTTGGTATTCTTTGGCGCTCTGGCTTACTGAGCCTTTGCTGCCTTTTGTGCTTCCTCGAGCTTCTTGCGGGCTTCGTCAGCCTTCTTCTGCATGCTGTCCTGCAAGCTCTTCTGGCTTTCTGCCAGCTTGGAAGCGGAAACCGGTTCGCCGTCGAATGCGCCGGTGAAGCCTTCAAGCGAGATCTTGATTGGGTTCGGCGCGCGGCGGAAGTTGATCGAGGTCAGAACCAGATCGGTGCCCTTCTTCAGGCTAGCGACCATGGCGTCGGTCAGCTGGATCTGGGCGACGCAGCGATCGGGCATACACATCAGGTAGTCGATCTTCTGGCCCTTGCCACCGTCGATCTGCAGGGAAACGCCCGGCGGGATCAGACGAGCCGGCGGCACCGAAACCTGGAGGCTCTTGTTGTTGATCTTGCCAGAGACGGTGATGAGGCCAACGCCCGTAACGAGCTGGCCGCCGCCTGCGAGAACGACGTTCTGGACGACGCAGACGTCATTGTCTTCCTGCTTGCTGCAGGTCTTGTACCAGCCGAGACGCGGGGCGCCGGCAGCAGTGGCGGGAGCGTCGGCGGAGGCCGCTGCATCCTGCGCGAAGGACGATACCGGAGCCGCTGCAGCACCGAGCATCACTGCCAGAACGGACAGGGCTGCCCGCGTTTTGTTTTCAGCCTTGAACATCATAACGAATTCCGTCTCCTGAAATCCCTTAGGGACGACAACGTGCCATCCTCACCAACGGGGTTGTTCGCACTCCACCTCTTAGAACAATGAGGCAAATGCATGACCCCTGACTTTCGGGTTTCCCTGTTACATTGCGTCGGGTCAGATATCCAGTATTTCTTTGACCTTTTCAGGGTCATCCGAAAGAATTCGGCGCCGATGGCGAACTGCGGTGGCTGCGTGATAGTCTTGCGCCGAATCGTGCCGTTCCCGGAAAGGACCTCAACGATGCTCCGGATCGTTCTTCCCGTCATCTTCACCCTGGTTGGCAGTGCAGCTCTCGCCGAGCCGGTGCACGGCATCGCAATGCATGGTGCACCGGCTCTGCCCGCCGATTTCAAGCATCTTCCCTATGTCAATCCCGATGTGAAGAAGGGCGGGAAGATCAATTATGGGGTCGTCGGGACCTTTGACAGCCTCAATCCCTTTATCCTGAAAAGCATGCGCACGACGGCGCGCGGCATGTGGGACCCCGAATACGGGAACCTCGTCTTTGAGACGCTGATGCTTCGCTCGCGCGACGAACCCTTCACGCTTTATGGCCTGCTTGCCCAGTCCGTCGAATGGGATGAGGATCGCACCTATATCCAGTTCAATCTCAATCCGGCCGCCAAATGGTCGGACGGCCAGCCGGTGACGCCGGATGACGTGATCTTCACCTTCAACCTTTTGAAGGAAAAGGGCCGCGTTCCCTTCAGCACGCGACTGAACGCCGTGGCGAAGATGGAGAAGGTCGGAGACCACAGCGTTCGCTTCACTTTCAACGACAAGGCCGATCGCGAGTTTCCACTGATTCTCGCTGGCTCCACGCCGATCCTGCCAAAGCACGCCATCGACCCCGAGACATTCGATCGGTCATCGCTCACGCCTCCTGTCGGGTCCGGTCCCTACAAGATCAAGTCGCTGAAGCCTGGCGAAAGCATCACCTTCGAACGCGATCCCAACTACTGGGGCAAGGATGTTCCTGCGAAAGTCGGCCTCGACAATTACGACCAGATCACGGTCCAGTATTTTCTGCAGGACACCACTCTCTTCGAGTCCTTCAAGAAGGGCGATATCGACATCTACCCGGACGGCAGTCCCGGCCATTGGGCGAGCGCTTACAATTTCCCGGCAGCAACATCCGGCAACGTCGTGAAGGACACCTTTGAACCAAAGCTTCCGAGTGGCATGTTCGGCTTCGTTTTCAACACCCGGCGGCCGGTCTTCAACAACGCGAAGCTCCGCGAGGGGCTGTCGTTGATCTTCGATTTCGAATGGGCGAACAAGAACCTCTTCTCGAACGCCTACATCCGCACCCAAAGCTTCTGGCAGAACTCGGATCTGTCGAGCTTCGGGGTGCCTGCCGACGAGCGTGAGCTGAAACTGCTCGGCTCCATCAAGGATCGCATCGATCCGGCGATTCTGAACGGCACCTACAAGCTTCCCGTAACGGATGGCTCAGGCCGCGATCGCAACGTCCTGAGGCATGCGGCGGCCCTCCTCAAGGAAGCAGGCTATACGATCAAGAACGGCAAGATGAGCGACGCCAACGGCCGGCCGCTTGCCTTCGAGATCATGACGCAGAACACCGATCAGGAGAAGCTCGCGGTCTCCTACCAGCGTTCGCTCCAGCTGCTCGGCATTGCCGCGACGATCCGCACGGTCGACGATTCGCAGTATCAGAGCCGCACGAATAGCTTCGATTACGATGTCATCGTGAAGTCCTACACGTCGTCTCTGTCTCCGGGCATCGAACAGGTGGGGCGCTGGTCTTCCGCGGCCAAGGATCGTGAAGGCACCGACAATTTTGCCGGCGTCGCCGATCCCGGTGTCGATACGCTGATCCAGCACATCCTCATGGCTCGTTCGGCCGAAGACTTTACGGCGGCGGTGCGCTCTCACGACCGTATGCTCCTGTCGGGGCACTATGTTCTGCCGCTCTACCACGTCGATCAGCAATGGGTCGCGCGCAGCAAGCGCATCGGCCACCCCGAGACGGTGCCGCTCTACGGCTACCAGCTGCCGGCATGGTGGGATCAGAGCGTCCAATAGACGGTTCCTTTTTCCTGCCTGGTTGAAGTCTCCCGCCGCAAGGCCTAGATGGCGGGAAAGTTTCGATTTGAGGAAAAAGGAAGGTCCATGGAACGCATTACCATCGACGTTGTCTCTGACGTCGTCTGCCCGTGGTGCTATCTCGGCAAGGCGCGGCTGGAGCTTGCGATCGCCGAGGTCCAGGACGAGGTCGGTGTGGACATCAACTGGCGCCCGTACCGCCTCAACCCCGACTATCCGCCCGAAGGCGTCGACCAGAAGAAAGCGCTGGAGCAGAAGCTTGGCGGCGCCGAGCGTGTCGCTCAAGGGCACAAGATGCTGAGCGAGCTTGGTCGCGAAGTCGGCATTCACTTCGATTTCGACGCGATCAAGATCGGCCCGAACACGCTGGATGCACACCGCCTGATCCATTGGGCAATGGTCGAGGATCGCGAGAAGCAGGACCGCGTCGTCAATGCCCTCTTCAAGGCCAATTTCGAGGAAGGGCGCAACGTCGGCGACCATGCCGTTCTGCTCAATATCGCACAGAACGCCGGTATGGACCGAGCGGTCGTCTCCTCCCTGCTCGCATCCGACGCGGACAAGGATCTCGTGATCGCCGAGATCGAAGCCGCGCAGAAGATGGGCGTCAACGGCGTGCCGTTCTTCATCTTCGACCAACAATATGCCGTCAGCGGCGCTCAGACACCGGATGTGTTGGCAAACGCCCTTCGCGATATCGCCAAGGCGAAGGCCGAAGCGCGCGCCGGCATGAACTGAGCGTGCTTACGCCTTCGCCATTTCCGCGAGCTGCGTCATGATAACGGCTGCACCCTGCAGCCGCTTTTCCGGTGTCGGCAGGTCGCGGGTGAGGAATACACTTTGGTCCGGCCGAATCTTCGCCATGGAGCCCTGCTTGGCGATGTAGCCAACCAGGCTTGCCGGATTCGGAAATTCCTTGTTGCGGAACTGGATGACAACGCCCTTGGGGCCTGCATCCAGCTTCTCCACGTTGGCGACGCGGCAGAGCGATTTCACGTAGACGATCTTCAGGAGGTGCTGGACCTCGATCGGCATCGGGCCGAAGCGGTCGATCATTTCAGCGCCGAAGCCGTCGATTTCCTTCAGTTCCGTGATCTCCCCGAGACGGCGATAGAGTGCCATGCGCAGGTGCAGATCGGGCACGTAGCCATCCGGGATCATCACAGAAGTTCCGACCGAGATCTGAGGCGACCAGCCGCTATCCTGGATCTCATCGACGCCCTTCACCTCGGCAACGGCCTCTTCCAGCATCTGCTGATAGAGCTCGAAGCCGACTTCCTTGATATGGCCGGACTGCTCCTCGCCAAGCAGATTGCCTGCTCCGCGAATGTCGAGATCGTGACTGGCAAGCTGGAAGCCCGCGCCAAGCGTGTCGAGCGACTGCAGCACCTTGAGGCGACGTTCGGCCGTCGCCGTCAGCACCTTGTTGACCGGCAGCGTGAAGAGCGCGAAGGCGCGGACCTTCGAGCGTCCGACGCGGCCGCGTAGCTGATAAAGCTGAGCGAGGCCGAACATATCGGCGCGGTGGACGATCAGCGTGTTGGCGGTCGGCACGTCAAGACCCGATTCTACGATCGTCGTCGACAGCAGCACGTCGTAGCGCCCTTCGTAGAAGGCATTCATGATGTCTTCGAGTTCGCCAGCCGGCATCTGACCGTGCGCGACAGCGACTTTCAGCTCCGGCACGTCGGACCGCAGGAACGCATGCACATCCTCGAGATCGGCAAGCCGCGGGCAGACATAGAAGCTTTGACCGCCGCGATAGTGCTCGCGCATCAGCGTTTCGCGGATGACGAGCGAATCAAACGGCGAAATGAAGGTGCGCACCGCCATGCGGTCGACCGGCGGCGTCGTGATTAGCGACAGCTCGCGCACACCCGTCATCGCGAGCTGGAGCGTGCGGGGGATCGGTGTTGCCGAAAGCGTCAGAACGTGTACGTCGCTCTTCAACTCCTTTAGACGCTCCTTGTGCTTGACGCCGAAGTGCTGTTCTTCGTCGATGATCAGCAGCCCGAGATTGGCGAACTGGATGCCCGTACCGAGAAGCGCGTGGGTACCGACGACGATGTCGGTCTTGCCCTCGGCCACTTCCTTCTTCGTCAGTGCCAGCTCCTTCGAACCGACGAGGCGCGAGGCCTGCTGGATGCGCACAGGCAGGCCGCGGAACCGCTCGGAGAAGGTCTTGAAGTGCTGGCGGGCCAGCAGCGTGGTTGGCACGACCACGGCAACTTGAATACCATTCATCGCCGCCACGAAGGCAGCACGAAGCGCCACCTCTGTCTTGCCGAAGCCGACGTCGCCGCAGACGAGACGATCCATCGGCCGGCCGGCCCCAAGATCGGAGCGCACGGCCTCGATGGCGTTGTCCTGGTCTTCCGTCTCGTCGTAGGGGAAGCGGGCGGAGAACTCATCATAGAGCCCTTCCGGCGTCGTCAGCACGGGCGCGTGTCGGGTCAGGCGTTCGGCGGCAATACGGATCAGCGCATCCGCCATATCAAGCAGTCGCTTCTTGAGCTTGGCCTTGCGCATCTGCCATGCGCCACCACCGAGCTTGTCGAGCTGCGCTTCCGTCCCCTCGCCGCCGTAGCGCGACAGCAGATCGATATTCTCGACCGGTAGGAAGAGCTTCGCATCGTCGGCATACTGCAGTTCAAGGCAGGCATGCGGCGCGCCCGCCGCTTCGATCGTCCGCAGGCCCACGAACCGGCCGATGCCGTGCTGCGCGTGGACGACGACCGAACCTTCATCGAGACCGGCGACCTCGGAGATGAAATCCGCAGCGCGTTTGCGCCGCTTCGAGCGCCGCACCATGCGGTCGCCGAGAATGTCCTGCTCGCCGATGACCACCACATTGCCGGCTTCAAATCCGGATTCGAGACTGAGCACAGCGGCTGCTGCCTCGCCTTTGGCAAGGCTGTCGATCTCCTTCAGGGCGCCGATCGGTTTCACGCGCTCCAGGCCGTGCTCGTTCAGCACCTGCAACAGACGGTCCAGCGAACCTTCCGTCCAGGCGGTGATCAACACCTTGGCGCCGGATGAGCGCTTGTCCGCAATATGCTTCACAACGGCGTCGAAGACATTCACGCGTTCGGCATTGCCACCCCCCTCCGCGTTCGAGCGTGCCCACCGCTCGCCCTGTCGCGCATCGAGATTGATGACGCGCCGCGCCTCTCCCTCGTGCTCGTTGAAGGGCGAAATCCGCATCGCGTCGAACGCGTCGAGCGTGCTGGCGAACGTCGTTCCGTCCAAATAGAGCTGGCCGGGCGTCACGGGTTTATAGGGCGTTCCTTGCGCCATCTGACCTTTGCCGGGCTGTCCGGAATTCAGGCGCGCGTCATAATAATCGAACACAAGCTTGGAGCGCTCCTCGGCAGCCTGGCGTACCGCGTGATCGGCCACCAGTCGGAAGCCTGTGAGATAGTCGAATACCGTCTCCAGCTTCTCGTAGAAAAGCGGCAGCCAATGCTCCATGCCCGGATAGCGCCGCCCCTCCGATATGGCGAGATAAAGCGCATCGTCGCGCGTTGCCGCGCCGAACGAGGAGAGGTAATTCTTGCGGAAACGGCTGATGGTATCGGGCGTCAGCGTGACCTCGCTCATCGGGTTGAGGTCGAGCGAACGGAGCTGCCCTGTCGTGCGCTGGCTCGCAGGATCGAAGCTGCGGATGCTTTCCAGAGTGTCGCCGAAGAAATCGAGGCGAACAGGCTCCTCGGAACCGGGCACAAAGACATCCAGAATGCCGCCGCGCACCGCATATTCGCCGACCTCGCGCACCGTTGCGACGCGGTCGAAACCGTTGCGTTCCAACCGCCCGGCAATGTTGTCCATGCGCACAGTGTTTCCCGGACGTGCGGAAAACGCCAGGCTCTCGATGACCTCCTGCGGGGCAACCTTCTGCAGCATTGCATTGACGGTCACCAGCACGATGGCCGCATGCGGCTTCTTACGATGCGCGATCAGGCCGCCCAGCGCCGCGAGTCGGCGTGCTGACGTATCCGCGCTCGGCGAAACGCGGTCGTAAGGAAGACAGTCCCAGGCCGGCAGGGTCAGGACCGGGATCTCGGGCGCGACGAAGCCGAGAATTTGCTCCAAGTCGGCCATCCGCTGGCCATCGGAAAGCACGTAAGCGACCGGCTCGCCGGTGCGTGCCAGATCGGCCAGCAACCAAGCCTCCGCACCTGTGGGCACGTTGCCGATGGTCAGCGGCTCGGCGACGGCTGACAGCTTCTTTACGTTAAAACCTGGGATCATTACGCGTTCCTGGGCAGGGCGTCGGCTGGATACTCGAAATCGGGCTTGTAGGCGGCAAGGCGCTCGAACATCGGCGTCTGAAAACGCTCGGGCACCGGCCATGTTCCCATGATCCAGCGCACAAGATCGTTGTCCTCTTCGGCCATGATGGTTTCGAACTCGTCGAGTTCGGTCTCTGACAGGGTCGCGATCTCCTTTTCGGCGAACTGGCCGAAGACCAGATCCATCTCGCGAATGCCGCGATGCCAGCAGCGAAAGAGGATTCGGCGGCGGCGCGGATCAAGATCGGCGCTCGAGAGTGACACACCCGTCATGGCGTTACCTTCCTGTTGATGCGCCTCTATAGACCCTCGAAAGCGGCTTGTCAGCCTTGCCAAGGCCGCATTGTTCATCGCATTTTGCCGCCATGCGCCCTGCTATTCTCGATCCGCTGTTTTCGCCCGTTTCCGCCCTGCCCGGCGTCGGCCCAAAGATCGCCGAGCTGCTGGTAAAGCTGCTTGGGCGCGAGACGCCTGACGATACGCGCGTCGTCGATCTGCTGTTTCATGCGCCGCATTCGCTGATCGACCGTCGAATCCAGCCCGGTATCGCCCGGGCGCCGCAAGGCGCCATCGTCACCGTCACGGCTCGCGTGGATCGCCACCAGGTGCCGCCGCGCGGCAAAAGCAACATTCCTTACCGCGTTGTCCTGCATGACGAGACCGGTGAACTGACACTCGTTTTCTTCCGCGGCCAGGCGGCATGGCTGGAAAAGCAATTACCGCTCGACGAAGAAGTGACCGTCAGCGGCAAGATCGACTGGTTCAATGGCCGCGCTTCGATGGTGCATCCAGACTATATTGTGAAGGCCAGCGAAGCCGAGAATCTGCCCCTCGTCGAGCCGATTTACCCCCTTACCGCAGGTCTTTCGCCAAAGACACTGCGCAAGATCATCGAAGCCGCGCTGCCGCGCACGCCCGAACTTCCGGAATGGATCGACCTGACCCTCGCGCAAAAACAGGGGCTGCCCTCGGTAGCGGATGCTCTCCACGCGCTGCACGAACCATGTGATCCCGCGGATATCGATACGCAAGCCCCTGCCCGTCGCCGCCTCGCCTATGACGAATTCATGGCGGGCCAGCTCTCCCTCAGTCTAGTGCGCCAACGCCTGCGCAAGGTCGCCGGCCAACCGGTGCATGCCACCGGCATCATCAGCCGGCAAATCCTGCAGACCCTGCCGTTCTCTCCGACCGGCACCCAGAACGCCGCGGTTGCAGATATCCTCAAGGATATGGCCGGCGAGGACCGCATGCTGCGGCTGCTGCAGGGCGATGTCGGTTCCGGCAAGACGCTGGTCGCACTGATAGCGATGGCCGCGGTCATCGAAAGCGGCGGCCAGGCCGTCCTGATGGCCCCCACGGAGATCCTCGCGCGTCAACACTACGCGACGATCTCGACATTCGCCGCTTCGGCCGGTCTGCGCCTCGAAGTCCTCACAGGCCGTACCAAGGGTCGTGAGCGCGAAGACATCCTCGAGAGGATCGCTTCGGGAGAAGCGCAGATCGTTATCGGCACACACGCCCTGTTCCAGGACACAGTTAACTATCGCAACCTGATGCTGGCTGTCGTTGACGAGCAACATCGTTTCGGCGTCCACCAGCGCCTGCGACTGACCGCCAAGGGCATCACGCCGCACATGCTTGTGATGACGGCGACACCGATCCCGCGAACCCTGGTGCTTGCCGCCTTCGGCGACATGGACGTCTCGAAGCTGACGGAAAAGCCGGCCGGCCGAAAGCCGATCCAGACGATTACCGTGCCGACCGAACGCATTGGCGAGATCGTTGGACGGCTGAAGAGCGCGGTCGGAGAGGGCAAGAAAGCCTATTGGATCTGCCCGCTCGTCGAGGAATCCGAGGAGAGCGATCTGATGTCGGTCGAAGAGCGCCATGCAACGCTCGTCTCGTCGCTCGGCCCAGGTATCGGTTTGATCCACGGCCGTATGAGCGGCGCCGAAAAGGACGCCGTGATGATGGCGTTCAAGAACGGCGAAATCCGCCTGTTGGTCGCCACGACGGTGGTGGAAGTCGGCGTGGATATTCCTGATGCTACGATCATGGTGATCGAGCATGCCGAGCGCTTCGGCCTGGCGCAGTTGCATCAGCTTCGCGGCCGTGTCGGCCGCGGCGACGCGGCCTCGACCTGCATCCTGCTCTATAAGGGACCGCTTGGCGAGACCGGCCATGCGCGCCTGTCGATCATGCGTGAGACCGAAGACGGCTTCCGCATTGCAGAGGAAGACCTGAAACTGCGCGGCGAAGGCGAACTGCTCGGCACACGGCAATCGGGAACACCGGGCTTTCGTATCGCGAGCCTGGAGGCTCATTCCGATCTTCTGGAAATCGCCCGCCGCGATGCTGCGTATCTGATAGAGCGTGACCCGGACCTCACCAGCGACCGCGGCAAGGCCGTACGCACCCTGCTCTACCTGTTCCGTCGCGATGAGGCGATTCGTTTCCTACATGCCGGGTGAGTCGCGCGGCCAAAACTACATCTCGATAGGCGCCGGCAGCGGCTTGCGCGTCCGTTCTTGTTTCGCGATGCGCCCGGCAAGCTCTTCCGGTGTGACCAGGCCGCCGGAGATCAAGAGCTTTGCTGCATCCTCCGGTGACATGTCCAGCGGAACGATCTTCTCGCGCGGCGTAAAGATCAAAAATCCGGCCGTCGGCACCGGCGTCGGCGGCAGGAACACGCAGACCATGTCCTGGCCCATCGCTTTGAATTTCGACGCAATCTCCCCCTTGGCATCCGTCGAAATGAAGACGAGCGCCCAGAGACCGGGGCTGGGATATTCGATTAGGCCGACCTTCTTGAAGGAGTTTGTTTTGTCCTTCAGCACCGTCTCGAAAATCTGCTTTACGCTCTGATAGATACTGCGCACGAGCGGTACGCGCTGCACAAGCGATTCGCTGAAATGAACGATGCTCTGGCCGATCAGGTTTTTGCCGAGGAAGCCGATAAGCGTGATCGCGATAAGCGCGATCAGCAGGCCGGAACCGGGCACAGCGAAATTCAGATAGTTGTCCGGGTCATAGCGCGCCGGCAGGTACGGCTTCACCCAGCTGTCTGCCCATCGCACGACCGACCATGTCAGCCACAGGGTAATCGCGATGGGCGCGCAAATGATAAGGCCCGCCAGGAAGTTGTTCCTGATGCGAGTGGCTATCGGCAATCGGGGCAGTTTTTCCGTCATCGCGTGCTGATGAACTCCGTTGAGCAGACCGGCTATCGGAAATCAGCTCCCCCATGCTTTCCTGATTGAAAAGCTGCCAGAAATTGCCAAGTCGCACAAGTCTTCAGGGGGCGACCAGCCGGTCACTCCACCGTGACCGACTTTGCCAGATTGCGCGGCTGATCGACATCCGTGCCCATGAAGACGGCCGTGTGATAGGCAAGCAGCTGGATCGGCAGTGAGAAGATCATCGGCGCGATGATCTCATTGACATCAGGCAACACGATCGTCGCCATTGTCGGCAGCTTCGATGCGGCCGCGCCTGCCTCGTCGGTGATAAAGATGATGCGGCCGCCACGCGCTGCAACCTCCTGCATGTTCGACACAGTCTTGTCGAAGAAACGATCAAACGGCGCGATCACGATGACAGGCATGTTTTCGTCGATCAATGCTATCGGCCCGTGCTTCAGTTCGCCGGCTGCATAACCCTCGGCATGGATGTAAGAAATTTCCTTGAGCTTGAGGGCCCCTTCCATCGCAAGCGGGAAGCTCGTGCCACGACCGAGATAGAGAACATCGCGGCACTTCGACAATTCGCGCGACAGGCTTTCCATCTGCGGCTGGATGAGGTTCAGTACGCGGCTCATGATGCGCGGCATTTCAGCGAGATGGCGCACCAGCTCCCTTTCCTGCTCCGCGCTGATCGTTCCCCTCGCCTTGCCAGCGCCGAGTGCCAACGACGCCAGGACGGCCAACTGGCAGGTGAATGCCTTGGTGGACGCAACGCCGATCTCTGGGCCCGCCATGATCGGGAAGATTGCATCCGACTCACGGGCAATCGTCGATTCCCTGACGTTGACCACAGCGCCGATCTTCAGCCCATGATCCTTGCAGTAACGCAGCGACGCCAGTGTGTCTGCGGTCTCCCCGGACTGCGAAATGAAAAGGGCGGCCTGCGAGGGCGACAGAGGCATTTCGCGATAGCGGAATTCGGATGCGACATCGATTTCGACCGGTAGACGCGCGTAGCGCTCGAACCAGTATTTGCCGACAAGGCCTGCGAGATATGCGGTACCGCATGCGGAAATTGCCAGGCTGCTTGTAGCCTTGAAGTCGATCGCGTTGATGTTGTCACTGATCGTATTGCTGGCAAAGTCCATGTAGCGGCTGAGGGCATGCGAGATGACCTCTGGCTGCTCGTAGATCTCCTTTTCCATGAAGTGGCGGTGATTGCCCTTGTCCACTACATAGGCAGTCGTCTGCGAGATCTGCCGAGGGCGATGCACCTCGTTGCCCGAAAAGTCGAGGATTGTCGCACCGTCTCGCGTTAGCACGGCCCAATCGCCGTCGACCAGGTAGGTGATCTCGTTGGTAAAGGGAGAAAGCGCGATGGCATCCGAGCCGAGGAACATTTCGCCCGAGCCGTAGCCCACGGCAAGTGGCGGTCCGGAGCGCGCCGCCATGATCATGCTGGGGTCGTTCTGGAGCATGATTGCAAGCGCATAGGCGCCGGTTACCCGGTTCAGCATTTTGAGCATCGCTGCACGCGGCTCGATGCCGTGACGAAGATACTTCGCCATGAGATGGGCGACGACTTCGGTATCCGTCTGCGTCTCGAAAACGGCGCCTTCGGCAATCAACTCGTCTCGCAGCTCGGAGAAGTTTTCGATGATGCCGTTGTGGACGACCGCAACCCCCTCGACAAAGTGCGGATGCGCGTTGATCTCGTTGGGAACGCCATGAGTAGCCCAGCGCGTGTGCGCAATGCCGATTGTTCCCGGCAGAGGTTCGCCGTCGAGGCGCTTTTCGAGATTGAAGAGCTTGCCCTCGGCGCGACGCCGAGCCATTTCGCCGTTGTGTATCGTGGCGACTCCCGCAGAGTCATAGCCGCGGTACTCAAGCCGCTTCAGTGCGTCAACAAGACGCCCCGCAACCGGGCTGCTTCCTACGATTCCAACAATACCACACATGAAAGTCCCCAAAGCCTTGCGTTTCGAAGGCCACTCGTAACGATTCTGTCTTTTTTCTCAATGGCCTCGGCGGTCACTTTCGGTTTCCGCGCGTTACGCAGAGCCCTATGGCTTGGACGTCTTTGCAGCCTTGATTGTCAGTGCGCGTTCGCGCAGCACGGCGGCTCGGCCCGGCTTCAGTTCCTGGCGCGCCCTGCCAAAGGCGAGCGCATCGGCGGGTACATCCGCGGTGATGACACTGCCGGAGGCAATATAGGCATTGTCGCCAATGCTGACCGGCGCTACGAGCGATGAGTTCGATCCGATGAAGGTATTCGCCCCGATCAGCGTCTCGTGCTTGTTGACCCCGTCATAGTTGCAGGTAATCGTGCCTGCTCCAATGTTTGCCCCCGCTCCGACCTTCGCGTCGCCGATGTAGGTCAGGTGATTGACCTTAGCTCCCTCGCCGATCTTCGCGTTCTTGACCTCGCAGAAATTGCCGACTTTCGAGCCGTCGCCGAGATCGGCACCCAGCCGCAGGCGAGCGAACGGGCCGACGGCCGCGGCGGTGCTGACATGCGCACCCTCAATGTGCGAGAATGCATGAATGATCGCGCCGCCATCGATTGTCGCACCGGGACCGAACACGACGTTCGGTTCGATCAGGGCGTCCTGCCCAATCGCGGTATCGTAGGAAAGAAACACGGTCTCAGGAGCGATCATCGTAACCCCGGCGATCATCAACTCGTGACGCCGGCGCTCTTGCCAGAGCCGCTCGATCACGGCGAGTTCCGCCCGATTGTTGCAGCCGGTCATTTCGATTTCGGGTGCGTCGACAGCCGTAACGCGGCAGCCGATGGAGCGGGCGATCTCCACTAGGTCCGTCAAATAGTACTCGCCTTTGGCATTGGCGTTGCCGATGCGGGATAGCAGATCGAGCGCCTTGCGGCCGTTGATCGCCATCAGGCCGCTGTTGCACCATTTCACGGCACGCTCGGCATCTGTCGCATCCCTTTCTTCGCGGATGGCGATCAGTTCGCCATCCTTGACGAGCAGGCGGCCGTAGCCGGTCGGCCTGTCTGTGTGGAAGCCGATGACGACCACATCGCTGCCCTCGGCAAGGCCCTGACGTGCGGCCTTGAGCGGTCCCTCGGTCTGCAACGGTACATCGCCGTAGGTCACGATGATATCGTCATATCCGCGCGCGATGGCTTCGCGTGCCGCCAGCACCGCATGACCTGTGCCAAGCCGCTCCTTCTGCAGATATGTTTCGATCTCGACGTTTCCGACTTGGGCAGCCTTCGCCACTTCGTCGGCGTCGCGGCCCACGACGAGCGCGACCGATGAAATGTCGCTCTTTGCCACGGCATCCACGACATGCGCGATCATCGAGCGGTTTGCGATCGGGTGCAGCACCTTCGATTTCGACGACTTCATTCGCGTGCTGTCCCCCGCAGCGAGAATGATGGCGAGGCAAGTCCGTTCCATGATGTGCTCCGAGAATCCATTGCGTGCAGCCCTTGCTGCCTCATAGCAGCAAGACAAGGGCGGGACAAAGATCAAAATGGATCAGGCGGATGCCTTGGTTATCGCCGCATAGGCGTCGCGGACGTGATCGCGGCCATCGATGATCACGATCTCCATGGCTTTTCGGGCGCCATCGACGTCCCCGGCGACGATCGCCTCGACGATGCGCATATGCGTGTCCGCGATGTTCGAGAAGCCGTTCTGCGACGGCGGTGTACTAATGCGGAACATGCCGACCAGCGCGGCTTCGATCAGGCTGCCAAGCGTTCGCATGAAGGGGTTGTGAGATGCATCGGCTACTGCGAGGTGAAAATGCAGGTCGGCCAGCGCAAGGCTTTCGCTGGTGTGGCCCAGAGCGGCCATTTCCGTTGCCAGAGCTCGCAGATGCTCGATGTCGTCCTTGCTCGCCCGCTCGGCGGCGAGACCGGCGGCAAACGGCTCGAAGGCTAGCCGGATGTCGTAAAGCTGCAGCAGGAATTCTTCCGTCACGCCGCTGTCGAAATGCCAGGCTATGATCTCGCTGTCGAACATGTTCCAGAGGTTCTTCTCCGTCACGCGCGTGCCGACGCGGGCCTTGGCGACGATCATGCCTTTTGCGGCAAGCGTTTTCATCGTTTCGCGAAGGACGGTGCGTGAGACCTTGAAACGCTGTGCGAGTTCGGCGTCGCCGGGCAAGATGCTTCCGACAGGATAGGTTCCGGCAACGATCGCCCTACCGAGCTCATCCACGACTTGTGCGTGGCTCGTTCGCGATTTGCGCGTTGTTTTTCCGGTCTCAAGCAATCTGTTACGCAACGAATACCTCCCCGCTCAGGCATACCTCTTATTCATACTGGAAAGGAAGAGAATAACCTTCTGCATTAGAATGAATGCAAAAAGCAAAAGGCCGATCAAGATCTTCGTCCACCAACTCGAGAGCGTCCCGTCGAAGGTGATGTAGGTCTGAATGAGGCCCTGTATCAGGATACCGATGAAGGTGCCTGCCACGAATCCCGCCCCTCCGGTCAACAGCGTCCCCCCAATGACGACTGCTGCGATCGCATCCAGCTCGACGCCGACTGCTGCCAAAGAATAACCGGCCGACGTATAGAGTGAAAAAACGATTCCGGATAGACCAGCAAGAAAGCCGGATAATGCATAGATCTGGATCGTGGTTCGCCCCACGGGAACGCCCATGAGCTGCGCCGTCTGTGGGCCGCCGCCGAGCGCGTAGACATTGGTACCGAAGCGCGTGCGATGCGCCAGGAATATGCCGGCGACAAAGACGAGAAGCATGACGCCACCGATCAGCGTCAGCCGACCACCGCCCGGCATCCTGTAATAGAGGCTTGTCAGCGTCGTGTAGTAGTCGTGATTGATCGGAATGCTGTCGATCGACAGCACGAACGCCATGCCGCGTGCCAGGAACATGCCCGCGAGTGTCACGATGAAAGCCGGCATTTCCAGATAGTGAATGATCGCGCCCATTGCCGCGCCGAAGGCGGTCGTGATGATCAGCACCAGGACAAACGCAACGAGCGGATGGATTGTGGTGTTCTGCAGGATGACGGCCAGGAAGACCCCGGTGAAAGCGATGATCGAGCCGATCGACAGGTCAATGCCGCCCGAGATGATGACAAACGTCATGCCGACCGCTGCGATGCCGAGAAAGGCATTGTCAGTCAATAGGTTGCCGATCACGCGGGTGGACAGGATGTTGGGATACTGCAACGTGCAGATTGCATAGGAGAGAACGAAGATCACGACCGTTGCCAGCAGCGGCAGATATTTCGAGTTCATTGAATCTGCCCTTCCCTGATGCTGCTCGGTCGCCGGCCTAGAACCACGGCCGCCGATTGAACTGCCGGCGACTGAATGACGAGGATCACGATGACGATCACCGCCTTGATGATCAGGTTGAACTCTGGCGGAAATCCTGAGAGCAGAATGCCGGTGTTCACAGCCTGAATGATCATTGCGCCGATCAGTGAGCCGAGGATGCTGAAGCGTCCGCCCAGCAGAGAGTTGCCGCCCACGACGACGGCCAAAATCGCGTCGAGTTCCAACCAGAGCCCGGCATTGTTTGCATCGGCGCCCTTGATATCGGCTGCGACGATGATACCGGCGATCGAGGCGCAAAGGCTGCTCAACATATAAACGGCCATCAGCAGTACGGGTGTTCGCACGCCGGAAAGCATGCTTGCACGTCGATTAATGCCGGTTGCTTCGATCAGCATGCCAAGCGCCGTGCGCCTCACGAGCAGGATCACAAGGGCGCCCATGACCAGCCATATGATGACAGGCATGGGCAGGAATGCGAAGGAGCCGCTGCCGAGCGCGATCAACCCCTCATCGTTGAAGGTCATGATGACACCCTCGGTGATGAGCTGAGCAATCCCGCGTCCGGCAACCATCAGCACAAGCGTGGCGATGATCGGTTGGATGTTGAGTATGGCGACCAGAAAGCCGTTCCATACGCCGCAAAGCAGTCCGACTCCCACCGTTACCAGCAGCGTCATCGCCAGCGAATGGCCGGACACGATGGATGAAGCGGCAACGGCGCCGCAGATCGCGATCACCGCGCCGACCGACAGATCGATCCCCTTGGTCGCAATCACGAGGGTCATGCCGACTGCCAACAAGGCTACCGGCGCGCCGCGGTTTAGCACATCTATCAGGCTGCCATAAAACCGATCGTTCTGAACGACAACATTAAAAAACTGCGGGAACATAATGAAATTTAATATGAGAATGACCGCGAGCGCGATGAGTTGCGGCGCCAAGCGGATCAGCAGTGCGTTGAGCGACGACTTCATGCGTCCTCCGTCTT
The DNA here is from genome assembly GCF_900110205.1 of Rhizobium tibeticum. Lineage (GTDB taxonomy): Bacteria > Pseudomonadota > Alphaproteobacteria > Rhizobiales > Rhizobiaceae > Rhizobium > Rhizobium tibeticum. The sequence goes on from NZ_FOCV01000011.1 coordinate 40,918, forward strand.
CTTTTGGGCGGCCGCGATGGCGTCGACGATGCGCGCGGTGTTGACATTGTCTCCCGTCAGTTCCGCGACATGCTCGCGATCGCGAAGGACCAATATGCGTGAGCTATAGGCGATAAGTTCTTCCAATTCCGAAGAAATAACGATCAGCGACATGCCTTTCGCGCAGAGATCTTCGATCAAGCGGATAATCTCGGCATGTGCGCCGACGTCGATGCCGCGGGTCGGCTCGTCGAGGATCAGGAAGTCCGGATTGGTGGCCAGCCAGCGCGCAAGGATCGCTTTCTGCTGATTGCCGCCTGACAGCAGACGTATCGGCTTCTCCCTGTCTGTCGTCCGGATGTCGAGCGCACTGATGTAGCGGTCGGCCAGCGCGTTTTGATCGGCGCGAGAAATCGGCCGGGCCCAGCCTCGCCGTGCTTGCAGCGCCAGGGCAATGTTCTCGCGAATGGAAAGGTCGCCGATAATCCCGTCCGTCTTGCGATCCTCCGGACAGAAACCGAAGCCGCTGCGGATGGCCGCACGCGGATTCGAGAGCGCAACCTGCTTACCGTCGACTTGTGCCGTTCCGCTGTCAGCCTGCTCGATCCCGAAAAGCAACTCGGCAGTCTCCGTGCGGCCGGACCCGAGCAAGCCTGCAACGCCCACCACCTCGCCGACGCGGACCTCAAGGTTGAACGGCTTCACCTTGCCACGCTTGCCGTAGCCTTCGAACCTGTATTTGACCGGACCGGCTGTGATCGAATGCGCCCGCGCGGTTGCTTCGGCATTCGCCAATTCATGACCAAGCATCATCGAGATCAGGCGCTGGCGAGACAGCTCGGATGTTTCGCGAGTGCCGACCAACTTGCCATTTCTCAGCACTGTGATTCGATCGCTGACCTCATAAACCTGCTCCAGGAAATGAGTAATAAAGACAATGCCAAGGCCGCGTTCTTTCAAGTCCCGCATGATGCGAAAGAGCATCGCGACTTCCTGCGTGTCAAGGCTTGCAGTCGGCTCGTCGAGAATGAGAACTTTGCCCGACAAATCGACCGCACGCGCGATCGCCACGACCTGCTGCACTGCGACCGAAAACCGATCGAGTTGCGCGGTCACATCGACGTCCATCCCGTATTGCTCAAGCAGTGCCCGCGCCTGCCGGTTCATCGCACGTACATCGATCATGCCGAACCGTTTCGGCTGGCGCCCGAGGTATAGGTTCTCGGCGATGCTCAGATTGGGGAGGAGATTGACCTCCTGATACACCGTGCCGATTCCGAGCTTCTGGGCCGCGAGCGTATCGGATGGATTGATTTCGGCGCCATCGAGAGCAAGCCTGCCCTGGTCGCGGTGATAGGCACCCGTGATGCATTTGATGAGCGTCGATTTTCCGGCACCGTTTTCGCCCAGAAGCGCATGCACCTCGCCCTTGCGCAGCGAGAAATCGACCTTGTCGAGCGCAATGGCGCCCGGGAAGAATTTCGATATCCCGGAGGCGGTTAGAACGTTCTCGAAATCGTGAATCATGAAAGCGGCTTTTCCTGATATGGACCCACAATGCCGCGCCGTGGACATGAAGTCCCGACTGGCATTCGGCAGTTCCGCACCGGCCCATGATGGACCGGTGCGGTTCCAGCGTCAAAATCAGTAGCCGAGGTTCTTCTTCGACTCGTAGACCTTCATCGGATCGTCAGCCGGCGTATAGAGCTTCGATTCGGTCTGGATCCACTTCGGCGGGGCCTTCTTGTCTTTCAGGTATGCATCGAGCACCTCGAATGCGGGACCTGCCATGTTCGGCGTCAGCTCCACCGTCGCGTTCGCCTCACCGGCGGCCATGGCCTTGAAGATATCAGGAACCGCATCGATAGAGACGACGAGAATGTCCTTGCCCGGCTTCAGACCGGCTTCCTTGATCGCCTGAATGCCGCCCACTGCCATGTCGTCGTTGTGAGCGTAGAGGGCGCAGATTTCCTTGCCGCCGTTTTCAGCTTTCAGGAAGCTTTCCATGACTTCCTTGCCCTTAGTGCGGGTGAAGTCGCCGGTCTGGCTGCGAACGATCTTGAGGTTTGCCTTGCCCGCGATGGCTTCCTCGAAGCCCTTCTTGCGGGCGATGGCCGGCGAAGAACCGGTCGTGCCCTGAAGCTCGACGATGTTGCAGGCCTTGTCGCCAACGGTCTTTACAAGCCAGTCGCCGGCAACCTTGCCCTCATGAACCTGATCCGAGGTGACAGCGGTCAGGTAGAGGTCTTCAGGCGCCTTGATCGTCCGGTCGAGCAGGATCACCGGGATTTCGGACTCCTTCGCTTCTTTCAGAACGGCGTCCCAGCCGGTTTCTACGACCGGTGCCAGGAAGATGGCGTTGACGCCCTGCGCGATGAAGGAGCGGATCGCCTTGATCTGGTTTTCCTGCTTCTGCTGCGCGTCAGCGAACTTCAGGTCCACGCCACGCTTCTTGGCCTGTTCCTTCGTGACGGTGGTTTCGGCAGCGCGCCAGCCAGATTCGGAGCCGATCTGCGAAAAGCCCACAACGAGCTCTGCAGCCGATGCCGAGCCGAACATGCAGGCAGCCAAAACCGTGGCACCCAAGAGTGCGGTCTTCAATTTCATGATTTCCTCCCAAAGCCGCCTCTCGCGGCACGCATAGGAAAAAATCATATAGTATTACTTTTGTAAATGCACTTTTTGGTATGCGATGCAGCAAAAAAGGCGCTCGAAACGAGCGCCTTTTCGCACCTGCTAATTGCTTGCCGAAATCACTTCGGCAGTTTGTCGTCTACGCCTTCGATGTAGAAGTTCATACCAAGCAGCGTGCCGTCGTCAGCCTTCTCGCCGGCCTTGAGCCAGGGAGTACCGTCCTGCTTGTTGATCGGGCCGGTGAAGGGATGCAATTCGCCCGACTTGATCTTGGCTTCGGTTTCCTGAGCGATCTTCTTCACGTCATCAGGCATGTTGGTGTAGTCGGCCATCTTGAGGATGCCGTCCTTCAGGCCATCCCAGCTCTGCTCGGACTTCCAGGTGCCGTCCAGCAGCGCGTGAACGCGCTTGGAGTAGTAGTTGCCCCAGGTGTCGACAATTGCCGTCAGCTGAGCCTTCGGACCGGCTGCGATCATGTCGGAGGCCTGACCGAACGCATGAATTCCGCGTTCCTCAGCAACCTGCATCGGAGCGGTCGTATCCGTGTGCTGCGTCAGTACGTCGACGCCCTGGTCGACCATGGCTTTTGCGGCATCGGCTTCCTTGCCCGGGTCGAACCAGGTATTCACCCAGATGACCTTCAGCTTGAAGTCGGGATCGATTGAGCGGGCGCCCTGCTCGAAGGCGTTGATGCCCATGACGACTTCCGGAATCGGGAAGGAGGCGATGTAGGCAGCGCCGTGGTTCTTCGATGTCTTGGCTGCGATCTGACCGAGGATGTAACGGCCTTCATAGAAGCGCGAGTTGTAGGTCGCGAGATTCGGGCCGGATTTGTAGCCGGTACCATGCTCGAACTTCACGTTCGGGAACTTCGCTGCGACCTTTACGGTGGCGTCCATGAAACCGAAGGACGTCGTGAAGATCAGCTTGCAGCCCGAACGGGCGAGACGCTCGATGGCACGCTCGGCGTCGGGGCCTTCCGGCACGTTCTCAAGGTAAGGCGTGTCGATCTTGTCGCCGAATTCCTTCTGGATCTGCTGGCGACCGAGATCGTGAGCCTGCGAATAGCCGCCGTCGGTGTGTGATCCGACATAGACGAAGCAGACTTTGGTCTTGTCCGCAGCCTGCGCCACAGAGCCGAGGCTCAGGACGGCGGCAGCCGATGCGGCAAGTGCAAGTGCTAGTTTTTTCATGATAACCCCTGTTGGTTGAAGCTTCCGGAAACGCGTCTCATTCTTTTGCTTAGCGCTCCGGCACGAACGGTTTTCCCAGCGACGCGGGCGTGTTGATCAACGTCGTGCGCCGATTATGAGAAATGATGACAAGAACCACAATAGTGGCTGCATAGGGCAGCATTGACAGGAACTGAGCCGGGATACCGACGCCGAAAGCCTGGGCGTGAAGCTGCAGGATCGTCACAGCGCCAAACAGATAGCCGCCGGCAAAAACCCGCCATGGACGCCAGGATGCGAAGACGACGAGTGCAAGCGTGATCCAACCGCGGCCGGAAGACATGTTCTCCACCCATTGCGGCGTATAGACGAGAGAAAGCTGCGCTCCCGCTAGTCCCGCGCAGGCGCCACCGAACATGACCGCGAGGTAGCGTGTACGGATAACACTGATGCCGAGAGCATGGGCCGACCCGTGACTATCGCCGATTGCGCGCAGCTTCAGGCCGGTGCGGCTGCGGAACAGGAACCAGCTCACGCCAAACAGCAATGCGAGCGACAGATAAAAGGTCAGGTCCTGACGGAACAGCACAGATCCGATGAGCGGAATGTCGGAAAGGTAAGGGACGACGATTGGCGCTAGGCGAACGCCAGGTACGCTCACATAGCCCTCACCCAGCATTCCCGAAACGCCAAGTCCGAGGATGGTTAGTGCCAAGCCGGTTGCGACTTGGTTGGCAACCAGCGTCAGAGTGAGAAAGCCGAAGAGCAGCGAGAACAGCGCGCCGGCGACAATGCCGCCCAGCAGCCCGATATAGGGAGAGCCGGTCATTTGCGCGCTCGCGAAGGCTGCAACGGCCCCCATGATCATCATGCCTTCGACGCCGAGATTGAGAACGCCGGACCGCTCGGCGACGAGTTCGCCAAGCGCGGCAATGACCAGCGGCGTCGACGCAGTAATGACGGTCAGCAGAATCGCTTCGAAGATGCTCATGCGACGCCTCCCCGGACCCGCGACCAGATGATGCGGATCTTGTAATAGATGAGGGTGTCACACGAGAGCACGAAGAAGAGCAGCAATCCCTGGAAGACGCGGGTCACCTTATCGGACACGCCGAGCGACAGCTGCGCAGCCTCGCCGCCGAGGTAGGTCAGCGCGAGCACAAGGCCGGATGCGACGATACCGAGTGGATTCAGCCGTCCGAGAAACGCGACGATGATCGCCGTGAAACCATAGCCGGGAGAAATCGCAGGCTGCAGATGTCCGATCGATCCGGAGACTTCCGAAATGCCGGCAAGTCCGGCAAGCGCCCCCGAAAATAGAAAGCTGAACCAGATCATCTTCTTCGACGAAAAACCGGCGAAGCGTCCTGCCCGTTCGGACTGTCCGAGAACGACGATCTCAAACCCTCTCAGCGTGTACTTGAGCATGAACCAAACGAGAAGCGCAGCGACAATCGCAAAAACGAAGGCCCAATGGGCGCGGCCGGATTCTTCCCAGATCGCCGGCAGCGTAGCTTCCGGCGGAAACGGCACGCTTTCTGGAAAGTTGAAGCCCTGAGGATTGCGCCAGGCGCCGCGGATCAGCCAATCGAGGAAGAGCTGTGCGATATAGACGAGCATCAGGCTCGTCAGTATTTCGTTGGTATTGAAATGCGCCTTCAGCAGCGCTGGAATGGCCGCAAACAAAGCGCCGCCGGTCGCGCCCATGATGAGCATCAAGGGCAGCACCATCGGCGAATGCCACTCCGTGAACAGGATCGGCAGAATGGAGCCCGTGATCGCACCGATCGTAAACTGTCCCTCGGCGCCGATATTCCAGTTGTTGGAGCGATAGCAGACGGCCAGCCCGACGCCAATCATGATCAGCGGCGCTGCCTTCACCGCAAGTTCGTGCAGCGACCAGACTTCCAGCAACGGCTCAAGGAAAAACGCGTCCAGTGCCTCGATCGGGTCCTTGCCTAGAATGGCAAACATGATCGCCCCGGCGAGCAGCGTCAGCAGCAATGCCAGCAAAGGCGACACCAAGCCATAGAGCTTCGATGCTTGCGGCCGCTTTTCGAGTTCAATGCGCATTGGCGGTCTCCGACGCGGTCTTGCTTTCGTGCAGACCGCCCATCAAAAGACCAATCTTCTCACGTGACAGTTCTCCCGCCGGGAAAGGTTGCGAAAGCCGCCCCTCGGAAATCACGGCAATCTCCGTTGCGACTTCGAATATTTCGTCAAGGTCCTGGCTGATGACGACGACTGCCGAGCCGTTGCGCGCCAGATCGACTAGTGCCTGACGAATGCGGCTCGCCGCTCCCGCGTCGACGCCCCATGTCGGTTGATTGACGACGAGAACCGCTGGTTGCCGGTCAAGCTCGCGGCCAACGATGAACTTCTGCAGGTTTCCCCCTGAAAGCGAGGCTGCCGCCGGGTCCTCGCCGCTCTTGCGCACATCCATCGCGTCGGTGATCCGCTTGGTCGCGGTCATGACCGCGCCGCGGCGGATCACCTTGAGAAAAGCGCCGCCAAGAAAGGCTCTGCGGTCGGATTGGCTGCGTGCCAGCACGAGATTGTCGGAGAGCTTCATGGCTGAGACGGCCGCGTGGCCGTGGCGCTCTTCCGGCACAAAGCCGGCGCCAAGTAGGCGCCGAGCTGTGATGCCCTGGGTACCGACGGCTTTCTTGCGGATCGTAATCGCGTCCGGCGAACTCACTGGATATTCTCCCGAAAGAGCGTCGAAGAGTTCGCCCTGTCCATTGCCGGCAACACCCGCGATCGCCAGGATCTCGCCGGAACGGACGGCCAGAGACACCTCCCTGAGTGGCATTGCAAAGGGAGTGCGTGCGGCAACGGAAAGATTGGTGACCGAAAGTTGCACATCGCCCTTGTTGCCGCGGTCGGGATGCGTAACCGTCGCGACGTCGCTGCCAACCATCATGCGCGCAAGAGAAGCCGGCGTCTCCTGACGCGGATCGCAGGCGCCCGTGACCCTGCCGTTGCGCAGCACAGTCGCGCGATCACAGATGCGCTGCACCTCCTCCAGCCGATGGCTGATGTAGAGGACCGATTTGCCCTCCGCCTTCAGCTTGAAAAGTGTTTCGAAAAGTCTGTCGGCCTCCTGCGGCGTCAGCACCGAAGTCGGCTCGTCGAGGATGATGAGCTTGGGATTTTGCAGCAGCGCGCGCACAATCTCGATGCGCTGGCGTTCGCCGACGGAAAGATCAGCGACGTGGACATGGGGGTCGAGCGGCAGGCCATAGGCGCGCGAGAGCGCCCTTGCCTCTTCCGCGATCCTGCCGATCGGAATGCTGTCATCGAGCGAAAGCGCGATGTTTTCAGCGACCGTCAACGCCTCGAAGAGCGAGAAATGCTGAAAGACCATGCCGATGCCGAGCTTGCGGGCGTCGCCTGGCGAACCGATCGAAACCGGTTGGCCTTCCCACAGGATGTTGCCCTCGGTCGGCTCGAGCACGCCGAACAGCATCTTGACGAGCGTCGATTTGCCGGCGCCGTTTTCACCAAGGAGAGCATGGATTTCGCCGGGGGCAATATCGAGGTCGATGTGGTCGCAGGCAGCAAAGCTGCCGAAGAGTTTCGTCAGTTGCTGGACCGACAGTAACGCACCGGAACCCGGCACATCAGATAACGACACGTTCCCCTCATTTCTCTCTGCCGACCGTGCCCGTTCGGGTCATTATGGGATCAGCAGCGTAGTTCCGGTAGTTTTTCTGGATTCCAGATCCATGTGAGCCCGCCCGACGTCACGCAATGGATAGGTTTGGTTGATACTGATACGCACTTTGTTGCTCAAAACAACATCAAATAACGCGTTTGCACAATTGGTTAGCTCTTCGTGTGTGGCGATGTATGTGAAAAGTGTGGGCCGCGTTGCAAACAGCGATCCTTTCTGTGCGAGCATGGCGAGCGTGAAGTTCTCGATCGGCCCCGAGGACTGGCCGAATGAGACGAACATACCGAGCCGTCTCAGGCAATCCAGCGATTGCGGAAACGTGTCGCGGCCGATCGAGTCATAGACGACGTGGACGCCAGCGCCACCGGTGATTTCGCGCACACGCTCTGCGAAATTCTCGGTATTGTAGTTGATGACGTGATCGTAGCCATGCTCGAGTGCAAAACGCACCTTGCTGTCCGACCCCGCGGTGCCGATCACGGTTGCGCCGAGCGCTTTGGCCCATTGGCCGGCAATGAGACCGACGCCGCCGGCTGCCGCGTGGAATAGAACCGCGGTACCCGGTCCAACCTTGTACGTCCGGTTGAGCAGATATTGCGCGGTCATCCCCTTCAGCATCATCGAGGCTGCAGTTTCTAGGGGAATTCCATCCGGAACCTTGACGAGGTGCTTCGTTTCGATGTTTCGCTCGACGCTGTAAGCGCCGTCCGAGCCCGCATAGGCGACGCGATCGCCAATCTTGAAATCTTCAACGCCAGGTCCGACCGCGGTTACGGTGCCGGCCGCTTCCTTGCCCGTCACGAAAGGCAGATGCGGCGCCTTGTAGAGGCCTGTCCGGAAGTAGATATCAATGAAATTGAGACCGATGGCAGCGTGTTTGATCTGCACTTCTCCTGCACCGGGTGGCGGCAGGTTGATATCGATGTGTTCGAGAACTTCGGGTCCGCCGGTCATGCGGAATGAGACCGCCTGCGTCTTTGCCATCGCCTTCTCCTAATCGCGGCGCCCAAGCGCCGGGAAGAACTGCAGCACGGCGCCGATGCAGTAGAGGTAGATACCGCTGAGGATAAAGAGGACAAGCGCCCATTGCGGGACGGCGAAATGCATCAGAAGCGCATACATTGCGAGCGCCGACCATACGAAGAAGACGCCGAGGTTGAGCGGCCGCAGACGCTCGACCCGGACGGGGTGGAGAAAATTGATCGGAAGGAAGGTGAGGATGACGGAAACGATGACGACGGCAAGTGCTGTGATCGCGCTGGCATCGATCACGAAAAGCGTAAAGACGATCATGTTCCAGACCACCGGGAAGCCCGAGAAGAAGTACTCGTCAGTCTTCATGCCGGTATCAGCGTAGTAGATTGCGCTTGATACGACGATCATGCCTGCCGCCACGAAGGACCATGGTTCGCCGATCATGCCGCTCTGATAGAGCGCAAAGGCTGGCAGTAGGACATAGGTCACATAGTCTATGATATTGTCGAGTGTATCGCCCGACCAGTTTGGCAGCACTTCCTTGACACTGACCTTGCGGGCGATCGGTCCATCAATGCCGTCAACGAGAAGTGCAAGGCCGAGCCACCAGAACATGTCGATGAAACGATGTTCGGCAGCAGCGACCACGCCGAGAAACGCTAGGAAGGAGCCGGACGCCGTCAGAATATGGACCGAAAATGCGCGCATCTCTGCGTAAGGTACGCGCTTGTAATTGAAAATCTTCATGTTTCCCCGAGCAGCCTATGGCGTCCACGCCCGGCAGGCGCGGTTTTTGCCTAATATGCATCCTTTGCTTCGCTTCGCCAGCGCAAAAGCTACGAAGCGTCGCAAGGCGCCGGAATCCTGATGATGACACGCATATTTCGTGCAAGTTGCTTGAGAAAGAATGGAATACCTTTAATCGCAGCACTATTTGTAATATCTCGCTGGCATCGAAAACATTGTGCGACGAATACGGGACCCGATACCGAAATGAACGCCCCTGCAAAGACCGAAGACTTCACCTCCCCGATTCCGGCTGGAGTCTATGCCGAGACCGTCCTTAGCGTGACGCATTATACGGATCGCTTGTTCCGGTTCACGATGACGCGCCCGCAGGGTTTCCGTTTCCGGTCCGGCGAATTCGCGATGATCGGCCTTATGGTCGAAGGCAAGCCCATTTTCCGCGCCTATTCGATCGCTAGCCCCGCCTGGGCTGAAGAGCTCGAATTCTTCTCGATCAAGGTGCCGGACGGCCCGCTGACCTCGCATCTGCAGGCGATCAAGCCGGGCGACCAGGTCCTGATGCGCAAGAAGCCCACGGGCACACTGGTGCTCGACGCGCTCACACCCGGCCGTCGCCTCTATATGTTCTCGACCGGAACCGGAATCGCGCCCTTCGCGAGCCTGATCCGCGATCCCGAAACCTATGAGAAGTATGAGGAAATCATCCTCACCCATACGACCCGCGACGTTGCGGAGCTGAAGTACGGCTTCGATCTCGTCGAGGAGATCAAGAGCGACAATCTTCTGCAGGAAGTCGTCGGCGACAAGCTCCGCCACTATGCGACGGTCACCCGCGAGGATTTCGATTATCGCGGCCGCATCACCGATCTAATTGCGTCAGGCAAGCTTTTCACGGATCTCGGTGTTCCGCCGCTCGATCCGTCAATCGATCGCGGCATGATTTGCGGTTCCTCTGCAATGCTGAAGGACACCAAGGATCTGCTGGAAAAGGCCGGCCTCAACGAGGGCGCAAACAGCAAGCCGGCGGAGTTCGTCATCGAACGTGCATTTGTCGGTTAAAGCCCCGCCACGACGCGCTTAATTTACGGCCCCTCATCCGGGCCGTTTTCAATTATGGCTGCTGAGATACTTGATCAGTGCGCTCATCGCTTGGCCGGCGCCCTTTGACTTGCCCTGCTGGATGGCCCGCATGACTGCCATGTGCAGCGAGATGGATTGATCCATTCTGCCGGGATTGGTGGACGCCGACCAGAGCCGACGCGAATGGGTCTGAACCGGTCCAAGGGCTGACGTGATGAAGGCGTTGGGGCAGGCTTCTTCGAGAATTTCGTCAAAGGCCTTGTCCGCGGCGAAGAATGCCGCCAGGTCGCCGGTCGCGGCGCAAACTTCCATCGCCTGAGCGCATTCGCCCAGCTCTTTGCGCTGCTCTGATGTGGCAAAGTCGGCAGCCAGTGCGGCCGCGATCGGCTCGAGCTCTCGGCGAACCTGCATCACATTCTCATGGTCAGTCGGCTTGATCTCGGCCACCTGCAACCCGACACGCGGCTTCACCACGATCAGCCCCTGCCATGCCAGCTTCTGGATTGCCTCGCGTACCGGCGTACGCCCGTGCCCCGCAAGGTCGATCAGGTGCTTCTCGGTGACCAAGGCGCCCGGCTGCAACGTCAGCGTCACGATCGCATGTTCCAGGGTGAGATAGGCAAGGTGACTAAGTGAATTCTGCATTCGCGGATCCGTGGCTTCGGAAAATGTCGGCGGGTCGCGAAGGCGACTGTAAAGTCGATGATATATCAGTGTGCTCTCGTACGGCAAGCTGGCGCCGAGAGTGGATCATTCGAGGGCGATGGTTCTCCCGCTCAGGGCGTTCCAATCCTTCAGAAACGGCAAACGGAAATGGGTTGGCTGCGCAGGAGCGGTCAGGCAAGAACGCTCCTGTCCTACGATGCTCTTAGGTTCGTTAACTGTCGGGAGCCTAGCCGCGAGCGGCTGCTCACTCGTGTCTCAGAGCCTCGATCGGGTTGAGTTGTGCCGCACGGCGTGCGGGGAAATAGCCGAAGACCATCCCGATTGCGGCAGAGAACGCGAACGCCACCGCGATCATCATGGGGCTGACCACGAAAGGCACATTGAGGACGGTCACTGCCCCATAGCCGAGGCCGACCCCCAACAGGATCCCGGCCACGCCACCGAATACCGATAGTGCCACCGCCTCGACAAGGAACTGAAGCAGCACCTGGTTTTCTAGCGCGCCGATCGCCAGGCGTATGCCGATCTCCCGGGTGCGCTCCGTCACTGACACCAGCATGATGTTCATGATCCCGATCCCGCCGACGAGCAGGCTGATCGCGGCGACCGCTCCCAGCAGGCTGGTCAGCAGCGTGGTGGTGCCCGTCATCGCTTCGGCAATCTGCGTCATGTCATTGACGCTGAAGTCATCTTCGCGGCCGGGGATGATCTTGCGCCGCTCACGGAGCAGGTTTTCGGTTTCGTCCTGAACTTTGGTCGTAGAGACACCGTCGCGCGCCGAAATCACGATCATCTGGACATTGGCGTTCGCTTTGCCGCCGACCCGGCGCTGATAAACCTTGACGGGCATGATGATGACGTCGTCCTGATCGTTGCCCATGCCCGACTGGCCGCGCTTGGCAAGGACGCCGATGACGCTACACGAAACCTTGCCGACACGAATCTGCTGGCCGGTGGGGTCTGCGCCGCCGAAGAGCCGCGAACGCACGGTCTCGCCGAGGATGCAGCGCGGGCGCCCACGTTCCTCTGCCGCGTCGAAGATGCGACCGATTGCCATGTCCCAGTCCTGGGCGATGAAATAGTCGTTGGTCGTCCCCATCACGGTCGTCGAATGGCTCTGCCCGCCGTAGATGGCCGTTGCTGTCGTTTGATTGAGCGGCGCAGTGGCACGCAGGCCGTTAACCTGATCGCGGATGGCGTCGACGTCCTTGATCGTAAAGCGGCGGGCCTCCGAACTCGCACGGCCGGGGCCAAACTGACCCGGACGTGCAAATAGCATGTTGGTGCCGAGCCGTGAAAGCTCTGCCGAGACCTGGGCGGTCGTGCCGTTGCCGATCGTTACCAACGCGATGACGGCCGCGACGCCGATGACGACGCCGAGCACCGTGAGGAACGACCGGAGCATGTTTCGGCTGATTGCGCGCAGCGCAAGTTTCAGCGTCTCAAAGAACATGGTCCGCCCTCCCGCGATGCTCGACTTCCGTCTCGAGCCTGCCGTCGATAAAGCGCAGCAGGCGCTGGGCGTAGGCAGCAATATCAGGCTCGTGCGTGACCATGACGATCGTAATGCCCTGTTCGCGATTCAATCGCGTCATCAAGTCCATGATCTCAACGCTGGTCTTGGTATCGAGATTGCCGGTTGGTTCGTCCGCCAGAAGTAGCGAGGGTTCCGTCACAATCGCCCGGGCAATGGCGACGCGTTGCTGCTGGCCGCCGGAGAGCTCCTGCGTCTTGTGATGCTCGCGCCCTGAAAGACCCACAAGTCCGAGCGCCTCCTTGGCTTTGCGGTGACGCTCGCTCGCATGCATGCCGCGGTAGATCAGCGGCAGCTCGACATTTTCCAAAGCCGAGGTGCGCGACAGCAGGTTGAACCCCTGGAACACGAAGCCGAGCATATGGCGGCGCAGCAAGGTCAGTTGGCTGCGGTCGAAGCCCTGTGTCGACACGCCTTGGAAACTGTAATCGCCGGCGCTCGGCACATCAAGACAGCCAAGAATGTTCATCGCCGTCGATTTGCCCGAGCCGGAGGGTCCCATGATGGCGACGAATTCATGCTCCCGGATCGCCAGATCAACCCGATCGAGGGCGCGGATTGCCGCCTCCCCCTGACCGTAGATCTTGGAGACCTGCTTGAATTCGATGAGTGGCGGGCTCGTCATCTTGAGCCTCGCCTACTTCGCCTGCGCGGTAGCGTCGGTAATCACGGCATCGTTTTCCTTCAGGTCACCGGAAACGATCTGAGTGAATTGCCCGTCAGAGGACCCCACTTGGATGACCACCGCTGTCGGTTTGCCAGCCGTCAGCACCCATACGCGCCGCTTCGCTCCGGTCAGGGCTTCGCCCTGGTTGCCGGTCCGCGGCCCCATCCGCGGTGGTCTTAAAAGGCCGAAGATGCCGCGGCCACGGGAAGTCTCGGCAGCAGGGGGTGCATAGCGCAGCGCCGAATTGGGAAGCATCAGGGTATTCTTGACCGCCTCCACGGTGACGTCGGCCGTGGCAGTCATGCCGGGACGCAACAACAAGTCGGCATTGTCGACGGAGAGAATCGCCTTGTAGGTTACGACGTTGTTCGTCGTCTCGGACGCAAATCGGATCTGCTTGATCTCAGCCGGAAAGGTCCGATTGGGATAGGCGTCGACCGTGAATGTGGCCTTCTGGCCGACCGCGATCTGGCCGACATCGGCTTCGTCGACGTCGACCTGAAGCTCCATCTTCCTCAAATCGCCAGCAATGACAAACAGCACCGGCGCCGAAAGCGACGCTGCGACCGTGGCGCCCGGATCGACCGAACGCGTGAGAATCACGCCGTTGATCGGCGAGACGATCTTCGCCTTAGCGAGGTTGACCTCGGCGAGTTGTAGATCGGCTTCCGCCGAGAGCACGGCGGCGACGTTGATGTCCTTCGCGGCGACCGCGGAATCGAACTTGTAGCGCGCATCTTCGAGGCTCTGCTGTGTCGAAACGTTGCTTTGCACCAGGTTACGAAAGCGTTGGAACGAACTCTGGGCCGACTCAAGGTCAGCCGTTGCTTTCACCACGTTCGCTTTGGCCGAATCGAGCTTCGCCCGCGAACTCTTCACGTCGGCCTCGAGCTTGTTCGTATCGAGAGCAGCAAGAACCTCGCCGGCCTTGACTTCGCTGTTATAGTCGACGTTGACGTCGCGAACCGTGCCGGACAGCTCGCTTGATATATCCACCTGTTCTGTTGGTTGCACCGATCCCGTTGCCGTCACCAGCACGGTTAGGTCGCCGCGCTTGATCGGCTGCGTGGCATAGCTGTATGGGTTTTCTTCTCGCCGTGAATAAAAGTAGGCGGCGGCGCCAGCGGCAAGAATCAGCAGAAGCAATACCAATAGGCGACCACGCCAACGGCCTTTGGACTGTTTGCGTGAGGCCGCAAGAACGGCAGCCAGTTCGGCGCTCGCCTTTGTCGACTTGGTTTCGTGCATATCCTTGACGTCGTTCATTCCGGCCTCGCAACATGCTGCCAATGCAGCCGTCAGCAAGATGAGCATGTCGAAGCTGAACGGCGGATTAGCATCGGCCCGGATTGGCACGAAATGGCGATGGAATGAAATGAAATCTTGGTAATGAGAGTTCAGTTTTTCGTAGGATCCATGGCGCCTAAGGCATCCGCTTCGTATTGCCCGGCGCCCTCTATTGGGCGCAGCCAGGTTTCGCGTCGCTTGATCCAAACCTCTTGAGTTGGAGATCGTTCGGAGCGTCGTCCAGCGAACCAATTCGGACCTCTGTGAACCTGGCGCTAAGGCAGAAGAGACGCCCGCCACATCGCGGACAGAAGCTGCGACCCGCGTAGATGGATGTTTCCCCTCATTGATAGAACGATGATCTCGGCTAAACTGCAAAGGCGACGAAAACGACTCCGCTCGACTTGCGGCAGTCGCTACATGCGCACAGTCCGACGCGGATGCGCGTTGATAAAGTCATCAGTGAGCCGGCATGCGACGCTTGGCGGCCATCAGCAGATCGAGCTCTGTGGCAGATGGCCCGAATTTTTCATAGAGCCGCTTTGCTTCGGTTTCCTCCAGGCGATATTTCCTGGCAAACTCACCGAGACTATAAGGCCGTCCGCGCAACACTTTTCGGGTCGTCGGCGTCGATGTAGTCACGCTGGTCATTCGCATTCTCCCTTGCTTGCACAAGGGGCTAGCTAGAGCGTCGCGTGACTTTGTGAAGGTGTTGAACGGTCATCCGAAAGGCTTGATTCAATTAATTTTTTTTTGGGAACCTTCTGCCCCCTCGCGCATTTATAAGGCGAGATTGTGAGCCGCGCCAAGCGGACGCGGCGGCGCGAAAGAATGCCCGGATTTTTCCGCTTTCCCCGGGTGGCCAACGAAACGGCACTCGAGCTTTCGCCCGTCCGGTTCATGATCTCGTTTCCCCCAACTTTGACAAAGCGCCTTCGGGCGCTTTTCTTTTATGGTCCTTGCACAATTGCAAAATGCTGGGCTCGCGCGATCAGGATGATAGCCGCAGCTTGGTCGATGGAAATGAAGCCGGCAGGCTGGCGGGCTGCCTTTCAGGCCCAGGCGCAAGAAATGTGCCTAATGCACAGGGAACGATGATTTTTTGGTTGACCGCAATGGGGCGCCTGCATATGTTCCGCGCACTTCCAGCCGGGCGAACCACTCGGCAACAGGGAGAGCGTAGCTCAGCTGGTAGAGCAACTGACTTTTAATCAGTAGGTCTCGGGTTCGAACCCCGACGCTCTCACCAATAAAATCAGTGGCTTACGAAAGACTTCGGGTTTGCTTCCATGTCGTTTCGCCACGACGGTGAGATGGGGCGGTCTTTTTGCATTTCTTTGGCATTGGGTGAGAAAAGCCCCGGCATTCGCGCAGACAGCTGGTGTTGGTCCGGCGTTGAGACCCTTCCCCCTCCGTTGGGTCTACTGCTTAAACGAAGGAACTTCTGCAGATTTTTGGGTCATGTTGACGCAATCACTCTGACAGGTAGTTGCGGGCGCTGGCTTCAAGCCCCTAGGCACCAGCACAAGAAGGCTCGAACGCTCCCAGCGCCGGGACCCTTTCGCCATTGCTCGGTTATTCTCGGCAACGCCCGGGGGATCGCTTCATGGCTTCGGCCGTTCGTCGATATTTGCATTCAGGAAAGGTGCGAGGATCTTCTCGATCGTTTCGATGCGCTCCTTGCGTCGCTCGAGCCTTTTATTGCGACCGGGCTTCTCGTGGGCCTTGGCCTGCCGGCTTGCCTGCAGTTGCTCGATGTAGACTGCATCGGTCTTTGCGTTTGAAAGCCGATCGAAGATCCAACAAAACGAAGGGGGTAGTTCGCCAACCTGATATTGCGGGCTCTCGCTTGCGCGATCCTCATCAAGAATTTCTTGGAGGATAATTTGATCCCATATTTCAGGATCCTGGTCGCACCGTTCTTTCCATGCTTCCAATAGGCGCAGCGTCGCCGGCGTGTCATGCAGTAGGATAGTTGCTGAAATCAGCCGGTCCTCCTCCCGATAAACCGCTGAATGTCCTCATAACCGGCCAAGGATCTCGGTGAAAAACAGCATCCACATCCACATAAAGCAATGGGCCGCGATGCTCCCTTCGCGCCTCTAGGAGAAACGTGGGCTTGAGCGCTGCGTTGCGCACCCAACTGCCGGTACTGTCCACCACAGTGGTGTGAACGAGCAGCCCAAGGCGCTTGGCGGATGCTACCATCCGTGCGGCTTCATGCTCATAGAACGTATCGGAAGTAAAAAAGCCGACAATTTTCCCGTGGGCGTTCGGCGATATGATGATTTGCGAATCTGTCGGGAACGGTACGACGTGATTTCGATACTTGGATTTGGATGCGCTAAAGAAATCGAAGAATCGATAAAGTAACTTTGAGCTCATTTTGTGCGGAAATCCATTAAACTCGGAGGGAAGGCACCTGTAACTGGCCCGCCTACCGTGACCGCGTGATGCCCGCAATCCAATTTTGCTTTGTCAAAGGAGCGCCGCAAATATTATGTGTCCCTGTAGCGCCTTTGCCACGTGGCGCCTTTTTGCTGGGCGATCAGGCAGGGCGGCATCGACTTCACCGGCGGCGCACGTCAGACGTAGGCAAATTGTGGGTCTATGGATAAATCCGCACTTCAAAGATGTGAAATGCGATAAAACGAATCTCACCTGATCTTAATCGGTAGGTCGCCGTTCGAACCCGACGCTCCAAGAAAATCAAGCTCGTTCTGGCGTGTTTGAACGCTATTTATTGCACCGGCCGTGGCGGCAGCAGGTATGGCAGTCTTCTCTGCGGGCACGTGCTGGTTTCCCTATGGCTACCTGTCCGCAGATTGTTCGTTTCCTTGCCCCATTGTTAATGTGACGCATTATCAATGTGACGTCGCCTTCCGGCTGGCCAGCAACAGAATGTAGTCATCCGCCGCATCCGCTATTGCCATCGCCACTTCCGCAGGCGCCCACCCCTTTTGCTGCGCATCGCGGATGATCTGATGGAGTGCCGGTTCAACATCGGCACGGCAATCGAGCAGACGTTGATCATGGGTGGCGTCATCACGAACCGACTGTAGATTGATCATAGCTGGAACCCCTCTCATGTGAAGGAAGCTACCATGACATAGATTGCAGGTTGAGCAAGCAAATGCTTAAGGAAAGCCGCAATTTCGTTGAGAATGAGCTTTTTCGATTACATAAGCGGCGTCGGCAAAACGATTCACGGCATAATCAACCAACAAATCCATCACCAGAGCATCGTCGATCTTGCGAGCCGCGTGCCGACGACGGCACGGGCACCCGTCTCCACGAACAAACTGATCGCATATTGGTATTGTTATTACAGGGCTGATAAGGCGCAAACTATGACAATTGGTATGCATTTCGACGCGATCGTTAAGATATGATGACCCTCTCGTCTCAATGTTCATCTCGCAAATGCAGTTGAAGATGTATGCCTCACAAAATGCGCGCCTAGGGAGGCATTGCATCCGTCCCACTTGAACTCCTCAGGACCCCTCATGGCATACTCGACACAGCGTCGAGTGTTTTAAGAAAAACGTCCAGTAGTTGTGTTTTTCGACATCGTGGACGGAGCGTCCTCGTCCAGCATCATTGGGTGAGCGGGTTTGAGGTGGACTTGAGGAAGGCCGGATGGGTTTCTCTGCCGTCGCGCTTGTTTTCGGGCGAACACATTTGCGTTGCGTAACCAAATGGATCGCCTATCTTTCTTGCAGGCGAATTGAGTCTGAGTGCCGGCATAGACATTTACGCCACCATTTGCGCTGCGAACCTATCCTACATTGCCAAATCACATGTCTGTCGTGCCGCGCACCGCCGGGCCATCAAAGCAGGACCTCAATTTTTGCCTCGAGCGCTGACTTCGTAGTTTCTCTGGAAGGAAAATCATATGGAAGACGCAGGCGTAGGTTGGGTAGCCGCTATCATTATCGGGGGTATTGCCGGGTGGCTCGCGGAAAAGTTCATGAACAGCAACATGGGGCTGTTGATGAATATCATACTCGGCATCGTGGGCGCGATCGTCGCAAATGCCGTACTCTCAGGATTGGGCATCGCGCTGGCTGGCTGGCTCGGCTATCTGATCGCCGGCTTTGTCGGCGCCTGCCTGCTCATCGCTGTTGGCCGGATCATTCGCCGCTAGGCGGTAACGCAAAATCAAAAGCCGGGCGTCAGCACGCCCGGCCCTCGGTTCGTCAAATGCCGATCGATTTTATCGACGGCTCATCAATCCGAAAAGATAAGCGACGCCGGCTGTCACGGCGAGCGCGAAGATAGGCTCCTCCCTTACCTTATCGCGCAGGCGTTCCGTCATGACCGAAGCCTCATCGGCGACGGCGGTCTTGGCACCGTGTCCAAGCGCCACAACGCTATCGGACAGGCGTGCAAGGTCTTCGTGCAATGCTGCGACCTGTGCGGAAAGATCGTCTGCCGCGATCTCCGCCTTCACACGCGCGGTTGCGGACTGGGCGGAGGCGGTTTTCATATCGGCCATGGTCTGCTCCTCTTTTTCCGGATGCTGTTCAACGAATTAGCCCTGGGAAAGGTTCCGATATCCGGTGTCTTTTGCTGCGCCGAGCGCTTCTGTGTGGTTGGAGATATAGCGCAGATGTTTTCGCGCGATAACCCTTCATTTCCTGCCGGCTTTGTTCTAAGGAACGTCGAATGCTTTGCCCGCGAACGGGCGAATATAATGCGAGGTTTGCGTTTCGATGTTCGATCTTCTGAGAAGAGCTGCTCACACCTGGGTTGCTAAGCTCCTCATGCTGCTTCTGGTCGCCTCTTTCGGCATCTGGGGTGTGTCACGCTCGCTCATATCAGGCGGCAATAGCACGACGGTCGTCAGCGTCGGAGACCAGCACGTCGAGGTCAACGAATTCCGTTTGGCCTACCAGCGGCAGGTCGCAAATCTCAGCCAGCAGTTCGGTATGCGGCTGACGCCCGATCAGGCTCGCGCCTTTGGCATCGAACAGCAGGTATTGGCGCAGCTGGTTGCCGGCGCGTCGCTAGATCAGTTGGCCGATGACATGAACCTCGGCCTATCGCAGGATCGGCTTGCGCAACTGATCGGCGACGATCCGGCTTTCAAGGCCGTCAACGGTCAGTTCGATCGCACCCTCTTTACGTCGCGACTTCGCAATGCCGGCATCCGCGAGGATGACTACATCAAGGAGCGCAGCAAGGTCGCCGTTCGCAGCCAGATTGTCGATGCTGTCTCGAACGGCTTCACGGCGCCGAAGACACTCGTCGATGCGCTCAAGCTCTATCGCCAGGAAAGCCGCGGCATCGATTACCTGTTGCTGACCAATGCCAATATCGAGCCGATCAAGGCGCCCGCCGAGGATGTGCTTGCCAAGTGGTTTGAAGGTGCCAAGACGCGCTATCGCGCACCGGAATACCGCAAGGTCGCTTTCCTCAAGCTGCAGCCGGAGGATATCGCCGATGCCGCCTCCGTCACGGATGATCAGATCCGCGAGGACTTCGACAAGCGGAAGGACAGCTTCCGCACACCAGAGACCCGCACGATCGAGCAACTGACCTTCCAGAACAAGGATCTCGCCAATGCCGCCGAGGCCGCGCTGAAAACCGGCACGACTTTCGATCAGCTGGTGACCGACCAGGGCAAGACGTCAGCCGACGTATTCTTGGGCGAGTTCTCCAAGGACAAGGTTCCAGATCAAGCTGTTGCGGATGCGGCCTTTGCAGTCTCAAAAGACGGTGGAACGACGCCTGTTGTCGATGGCACCTTCGGCCCGGTTGTCCTCCGCGTCAGCAACATCAAGCCCGAGAGTGTCAAAAGCCTTGATGATGTCAAGGACGAGATCCGCAAGCAGCTCGCCGTTTCCAACGCTTCGCAGGAACTCATTAACGTACATGATCAGATCGAGGATCTGCGCGGCTCCGGTTCGACGCTGGAACAGATTGCAGAGCAGCTCAAGCTCAAGGCTGTTGTGGTCGACGCCGTCGATGCCACCGGTCTCGACAAGAATGGCAACGAGGTCAAGGATATTCCGGCCAAGCAGCAGGTTCTTGGCGCGGCTTTCAGGACGGATGCCGGCGCCGACGCTCCCTCCCTATCGATCGGTACTGACGGTTATCTCTGGTTTGACGTCCGCGACGTTACGCCGGAGCGCGACCGCCCCCTCAGCGAGGTCCAGGACAAGGCGGTCGCTGACTGGACTGCTGAGCAGCAGAAGCTTGAACTTGCCAAGAAAGCCGAAGAACTGAAGCAGCAAGCCCAGAAGGGAACATCGCTGGCTGATATCGCTGCGCCGCTTGGCATAATTGTCGAAAGCAAGACCGGCATTGCCCGCGGGACCGATGATGCGGTTCTCGGTCGTGGCGGTGTTACCGCTGCTTTCTCCGGCCCGATGGACACGGTTGCCAATGCCGTCGGCGGCGACCCGACGACGCAAATTCTTCTCAAGGTGACTGAAGTGAATACGGAACCGACGAGTGACGTGCTCAACAATCAGGACCAGCAGATCACAGCAACGGCAAACGCTGCCGGCGATGATATTCTCGATCAGATGGTCAACCTGCTGCAGTCGCAGTACGGCGCATCGATCAATCAGTCTCTCGCCGATCAGGCGGCAGTCCGTTAAGGGGGAACATAAGCGCATGACAGATCTGAAGCCGCTTTTGGCGAAGGCTGCGAGCCGCGAGCCGCTGACACGTGAGGAGGCCCGCGAGGCCTTCGACATTCTGATGTCCGGACAGGCGACTCCTTCGCAGATCGGCGGCTTCCTGATGGCGTTGCGCGTCCGCGGCGAAACGGTCGACGAGATTGTCGGCGCCGTGACGACGATGCGCGCCAAGATGCTGACCGTTGATGCGCCTGCTGACGCAATCGACATCGTCGGAACCGGTGGCGACGCGAGCGGGACCTACAATATCTCAACACTGGCCGCCCTCATCGTCGCCGGTGCCGGTGTACCTGTGGCCAAGCATGGCAACCGGGCCCTGAGCTCGAAATCGGGTGCAGCAGATAGCCTCGCCGCTCTTGGCGTCAGGCTGGATGTAAGCCCTGAGGTGATCTCCCGCTGCATTCGCGAGGCTGGTGTGGGCTTCATGTTCGCCCAACAGCATCACTCTGCGATGCGTCATGTGGGTCCGACGCGCGTCGAACTCGGCACGCGGACGATCTTCAATCTGCTTGGCCCGCTGTCCAACCCGGCGGGTGTGCGCCGCCAGTTGCTTGGCGTGTATGCGCCGCAGTGGGTCGTGCCGATTGCGGAGGTCATGCGCGATCTCGGTTCCGAAAGCGTATGGGTCGTCCATGGCAACGGCCTCGACGAGATCACGACCACCGGAAAGACGAGTGTTGCAGCACTCGAGGACGGCAAGATCCGCACGTTCGAACTGTCTCCCACTGATTTCGGCGTCGAGCCCTGCCGGCTGGAGGCCATCAAAGGCGGAGACGGTGTGGTGAACGCCGCCGCTCTGCGCGACGTTTTGAGCGGCGCAAAGAACGCGTATCGCGATATCGCGCTTGCCAACGCAGCTGCGTCGTTGGTGATATCAGGCAAGACTGAGATGCTTCAGGACGGCATGCGGCTTGCTGCGCAGTCCCTGGACAGCGGTGCGACGGCCGCGGCCCTCGATAAACTCATCGCCGTGTCGAACGACATCGACTAGGATAGAGCCATGACCGACATCCTGAAGAAGATCGAACTCTACAAGCGGGAAGAAATCGACGCCGCAAAGGCGAATGTGTCGTTGGCCGATCTGAAGGCGATGCAAGCGGATCAATCGGCGCCGCGCGGCTTTCACCGTTCGTTGGTTGCGAAGTCACAGGCTGGCCAGCACGGCCTGATCGCTGAGATCAAGAAGGCCAGTCCGTCAAAGGGTCTGATCAGGCCCGATTTCGATCCGCCATCTCTGGCCAAGGCCTATGAACTCGGAGGTGCGGCCTGCCTTTCGGTGTTGACCGACACGCCAAGCTTTCAGGGTGCGCCAGAATTTTTGATGACGGCACGTGCGGCGTGTTCGCTGCCGGCACTGCGCAAGGATTTCATGTTCGAAACCTACCAGGTGCAGGAAGCGCGTGCCTGGGGTGCCGATTGCATCCTGCTGATCATGGCCTCACTTTCGGATGACGATGCAAAGCGCCTTGAGGATGAGGCCTTCGAGCTTGGCATGGATGTGCTGGTGGAAGTCCACGATGCCGAGGAGATGGAGCGCGCGCTGAAACTCACGTCCCCGCTCGTTGGCATCAACAATCGCAACCTCCGGACATTCGAAGTCAGCCTTGACGTCAGCGAGAAACTCGCGCCAATGGTTCCCGAGGATCGCCTGTTGGTAGGCGAAAGCGGCATCTTCACGAATGCCGATTGCAAGCGTCTCCAGGCGGTTGGCATCGACACCTTTCTGGTTGGTGAGAGCCTCATGCGCCAGGAAGACGTTGCGGCCGCCACGCGTGCGCTGCTCTTCGGCGAAGCCGTGCTGGCGGCTGAGTGACATGAGCGGGGGCCATCCCGGATTGACCCACATTGATGCCTCCGGCGAGGCGCACATGGTCGATGTCGGCGACAAGGTCGAGACCACAAGGGCTGCTACAGCCGAAGGCTACGTGCGCATGGCAGCGGCGACACTCGATCTTATTCGCGCAGGCAATGCGAAGAAAGGCGATGTTATCGGCACAGCCCGCCTTGCCGGCATCATGGCGGCCAAGCAGACGAGCAATCTGATCCCGCTCTGCCATCCCCTCATGCTTACGAAGGTTTCGGTCGACATCACGGAGGATGCCGATCTACCCGGCCTGCGCGTCAGTGCGACCGCGAAGCTGACGGGCAAAACCGGGGTCGAAATGGAAGCGTTGACCGCCGTTTCCGTTGCCTGCCTGACGATATACGACATGGCCAAGGCTGCCGATAAGGCCATGGAAATCGGGGGAATTAGGCTGCTCGAAAAATCTGGCGGCAAGTCTGGAGACTTTCGTCATCCGGAGTACGGCAAATGAGCATGCTCCCCGTTGCCGAGGCGCAAGATCGTCTGCTGTCGCGCGCAAAGCCGGTTCAGACGAGAGAAACCGTTTCTCTGCCGGAGGCCGAGGGCCGTGTGCTAGCAGCTGACGTTGAGGCCAAGCTGACCCAGCCGCCTTTCGACGCGTCCGCGATGGATGGATATGCGCTGCGCCGTGAGGATGTTCCAGAGCCCGGCGCCGAACTGAAGCTCATCGGCACATCGTCAGCCGGTCGCGGGTTCGACGGTGTTGTCGGCACGGGAGAGACGGTCCGCATCTTTACGGGCGCCCCGGTTCCATCAGGCGCCGACAGCGTGTTGCTCCAAGAGGATGCTGAGAAAATCGAAGGCGGCATCCGCGCGACATTTGCCGTTCGGCTTGGCCAGCACATTCGGCCCCGCGGCCAGGATTTTATTGAAGGCGAAGCCGTGCTCAAGGCCGGCACTGCGCTTGACTTTTCCCGCCTGACCGTGGCCGCCGGCATGAACCATGCAGCGCTCGAGGTCTGGCGCAAGCCAGTCGTCGCGTTGCTCGCCACCGGTGACGAATTGCTGCCGCCCGGAAGCTTGCCTGCGCCCGCGCAGATCATTGCGTCGAGCACCTTCGGTATTGCCGCGCTGGCCCGCAAGGCTGGAGCCGAGGTTCTCGATCTCGGGATCGTGCCCGACGACAAAGCCGCGATTTCCGCGGCGGTCGAGCGCGCCCGGCAGGCCGAGGTCGATGTCATCGTGACGCTCGGTGGGGCGTCAGTGGGCGACCACGATCTGGTGCAGGCTACACTGCTCGCCGCGGGCATGAATCTTGACTTCTGGCGGATTGCCATGCGCCCGGGCAAACCGTTGATGGTGGGCAGCCTCGGGGAGACGCATGTTATTGGTTTGCCCGGCAACCCGGTATCGAGTCTGGTCTGCGGGCTGCTGTTCCTGGAGCCGTTGATTCGCAAGCTTGCCTCACTTGCGCCGGTCAGACGCGACGCAACGGTGGAGACGGCGGTAACGCTCCGTGCCAATGACCAGCGACAGGACTATGTGCGCGCCACGCTGTCGCGACTGCCGTCAGGTGCCCTGTCGGCGGAGCCGTTCGGCAAGCAGGACTCGTCGATGATGAAGATATTCGCTCGGGCCGACTGCTTGATCATTCGGCCACCCCATGCGCCCGAACTGCCCGCAGGAAGTCCCTGCCCTGTGATGATGCTAAGACCCGACCTTCTTGGCTGACACCGTCTAGTCTGCCGTTTCATTTGTGGTGCTGGGTATTTGCTCAACCAACTGAAAGCAGGATTGAGATGACGAAGGAGTCCGTCTGGGACACGCATGCCAGGCTGTCCGGCATGACGCCTACCCTCATGAATGGCGAGTTCGTATTCTGTGTGCCCGTCGAGGATGTCGCTCGGCTTGCGGATCCGATACGCTGCCGTGGTTTCGCGAGCACGAAGAAATCCCCCTGGAAGCGTCGTCCAACTGAGCGTCTTTCTCGATCACCCGTCCGCCGCCAGGGTGAAGACGCCGCCAATCGCCGCCTGGTCGGTCGAACCAACGCCGAAATCGGGGACAGCATATTCAGCGATAAGCATTAGAGCCGCGAGCGGCAGCGACCGTCTCCGTGGATCCCCTATGAGGACCTCGATGCCTGCTTTGCGACAGGCAGTAAGGAACGGCAAAACTCTCGCTGCAAGCGGTGCACTATAGAAGACGTCCCCCGCAAGAATGACATCCACCTCGGGTGGGGCGCGGGAGAGAACATCGGTGCTCGTTACTTCGACTGTCACACCGTTCGCTTCCGCGTTGAGGCCGATTGCCGAGGTGGCGTTCCTGTCGATCTCCGCTGCGATCACCCGGGATGCTCCGCATTTTCGAGCCACGATCCCGACGACGCCGGAACCTGCGCCGAGATCGAGGGCGCGGCGATCGCGAACGATATCTGGATGCTCAAGAATGTGTCTGGCAATCAGGGTTCCGCCGGCCCAGGCATAGGCCCAGTACGGCGGTGAATCCTCCGTGTCGTTGGCTCTGAGGCGCGACAGCCCGCTGCCGGGATGAGCCGTATAGAGCAGTATCTCAGGCAAGCCTGATGCCGGCTTCAGCTGCAGGTTTTCGACGATAAAGGTGCGAACATCCGCTCCGGAAAGAGCGCGGGACCCTGGGCTATCTTCACGACGGTGCTCTCCGCTCATTCGCTTCCCGGCCGCCCAATCAATAGTTCTTCATCGCCAGATGCGGCATCCCGCCATCGGGAAATTCATCGCCGAAGGCAACGAATCCAAAGCGCTCGTAGAGAGCTATCTTGTCGCTTTGCGCAGTCAGATAAAATCGGTTCTCACGGACTGATCGGTGTTCGTTCATCGCATAGGTCATCATGGCGCTTGCGACGCCATGACCGCGCCACGTGTTGCCGACGGCGACGCGGCCGATCTTCACATGCTCCTCGGCATGAATGATCCGCAGCGTTCCGCAGACCTCGCCGTCCGCTATGGCAACGACGTGGTGCGCGGTGAGGTCGAAAGCATCGAACTCTTCATCGCTAGGGACCTTCTGCTCGACGATGAAGACCGCGCGCCGCAGCTTGAACGCTTCGTTGCAAAGAGTGCTGAAAGCGGGAACCGTCAATACGACCGTATCTGCCATTGTCCTCTCCGCGATCTCCGCCGGCGATACAAAAGCTGTAGCACCGGCGAGATGTCATCCCTTCTTCTTCGAGAACTTGGGCTTCGGGTCACCGCTGCCCTTGCCCTCGAACGTCGGCTTTCCGGGTTTCTTGCCCCAGGGCTTTGCATCGCGTCGCTCGTCCCGTTCGCCCTCGCTGCGGGCATCCTTACGGAACTTATCTTTCTGGCGATCGTCGCTGAATTCACGGCGCTCGCCAAAGGCTTTCTTGCCGGCATAGGGCTTCGAGGCGGCGGGCTTGTTGAAATCGGGCGTGCCGTTCAAAGGGGTGACGCGGATGCCGCGCTCCATCGTCTTGTTCTGACCGATCGCGTGCAGGAAGGTGTCGGCGCTGTCCGCTGAAATCTCGACGTAGGTTTCGTCGGTCTGCATCTTGATTGCGCCGATCTCCCGCTTCGTCAGATTGCCGTTTCGGCAAAGCATCGGGATCAACCACCGTGGCTCTGCGTTCTGCTTCCGGCCGACGGAAATCGAAAACCAGACGCTAGGCCCGAAATCATCGCGCGGCCCTTTCTGATACGGTTCGCGTGGCCCGTCGGCATGTTCGCGGCGCTTGCCGCCGCGGCTGTCCTGGACCGAGACCTCGATTAGATCCTCCGGCGCAGACTGGTTGGAACGGTAGAGGTTGACGAAGGCGGCGGCGAGCTTTTCAGCCCCGTGTGCATCGAGAAGCCGCTTGACCACGTCCTGAGCTTCCTCGCTCGGTGCTTCCTCGAAGATGGGGTCTGCAAGCAGACGCGCTTCGTCGCGTGCTGTGACCTCTTCCGCCGACGGCGGACGTGCCCAGGCGGCGGAGATACCGGCATTGTCCAGAAGACGTTCGGCCTTGCGGCGAACGTTCATTGGTACGATCAGTGCGCTGACACCCTTGCGGCCGGCCCGGCCCGTTCGGCCGCTGCGATGAAGCAGGGTCTCCGGATTGGTCGGCAGGTCGGCGTGGATGACGAGGTCGAGGCCCGGCAGGTCGATCCCGCGGGCTGCAACGTCCGTGGCGATGCAAACGCGGGCGCGTCCATCACGCATCGCCTGCAGCGCATGGCTGCGTTCGTTCTGCGTCAGCTCGCCAGACAGCGCGACGACGTTGAAGTTGCGGTTGTGAAAGCGAGCAGTCAGATGATTGACCGCGGCGCGCGTTGAACAGAACACGATGGCGTTGGTCGCTTCATAGTAGCGCAGGACATTGATGATGGCGTTTTCGCGATCGCTCGGTGACACGACAAGAGCCCGATATTCGATGTCCCCGTGCTGCTTTTCTTCGGCTGCCGTCGCAATCCGGACCGCGTTCTTCTGATAGCTCTTCGCAAGTTTCGCGATGGCCGCCGGAACCGTCGCTGAGAACATCAGCGTGCGACGATCATCGGGCGAGGAATCCAAAATGAACTCGAGATCTTCGCGGAATCCGAGATCGAGCATTTCGTCGGCTTCATCAAGCACGACAGCCTTAAGCGCGGAAATATCGAGCGCGCGGCGGCGGATATGGTCACAGAGGCGACCAGGTGTGCCGACAACGATATGGGAGCCACGCTCCAGCGCACGGCGCTCGCTGCGGATGTCCATGCCGCCGACGCAACTGACAATCAGCGCGCCTGTTGCTTCGTAAAGCCATTCAAGTTCGCGCTTGACCTGAAGCGCGAGCTCTCGCGTCGGTGCGATCACGAGGGCGAGCGGTTCGGCTGCAGGCCCAAAACGGTCATCGTTTTCAAGCAACGTGGGCGCCAGCGCGAGGCCGAAGGCGACGGTCTTGCCGGAGCCCGTCTGGGCCGAAACGAGGGCGTCCGACGCGGCAAGCGCCGGGTCTAGCATGGCCTTTTGGACTGGCGTCAGCTCGGTATAGCCGCGCTTCACCAACGCCTTGGCGATCGCCGGAACGACGCCGTTAAAATTTGTCATGTTGTCTATCTTTCGGAAGTCTCACGCGCATGTTGCGCTCTGGCCGGCAGTTGCCGGCAGAGAAGTTGGGGCGTTCCTACTTCGTCAGACGGCAAATGTCAAAGCGGATGTCCCTGCCAGAGCCATACATCGATGCCTTCACGTCGGCCTCGAATGCGCGCTTGTGCGGGGCCTTCGAGCCGGCCAGAGCGAAGCGGCACGCTATCCGGCCCAGCCGCTTTGATCAATGCCGCGCTCAAGGCCAGTTCAACGCCACGTGCTGCTGCCACCTCCATCAGGCGGCTCGCGACGTTCACGGTGTCACCGGTCGCGGTAATTTGCTGGCGATTGCCGCTCCCGAGCCGCGAGGCGACGACCGGACCGCAATGAGCCCCGACCTTGAAACCGGTCTTTCGGCCGCGAAGGGCCGGATTGGCGACGAGCCAGGGCCGCATCCGCTCGCACAGGCTGACTGCGCACGCGGCGGCCCGCGTAGCGTCGTCGTCGGCCGGTTGCGGCAAACCGAAGAGAATCATCGCACCATCGCCCATGAAGCTGGTGATCGCCCCGCCATGCGAGCGCGCCTCCTCGTCGACCAGCTCGAAGAAATCGCTGAGAACTTCGCGGACATTCGTCGCGCCGATTGCCTCGCTCAAGCCCGTGAAGCCGGAGAGGTCGATGAAGATGACCGCAGCGTCCTGTCGGATCGGTTTTGCGAGAAAGTTCGGATCGCGTGCGAGCCACTCGCCCAGGCCCGGTGCCTCGATGCGCTGCAGGAGATCGCTTTGCGCCGCGAAGTGCGCGGCCTGACGACGATCCATCCAGATCTCCGCGGCGCCGAAGAGAAGCACCGGCGGCAGGGCCGCTGCGATGGGCAGTGCTGCGCTAAACCAGTAGCCATGCGCGAAGGCGGCAATGTTCAGGGCAGCCCATGCGACCGCCGCGGAGGCAATGATGGCATAGCCAATGGCACTGCGCCGCCACGCAAGCAGGCTGATCAGAAGCAGTGGCAGAACCACGGCTATGAGCGAATCGAGCAAACGCACATTGCGGTCTCTGATGATGCTGTCGCCGGCAATCAGATGTGTCGCTGCAGTCGCCATCACTTCTACGCCCGGTAATACCGGATCGAATGGCGTCGGGAAGACATCGCCGCCGGCGGTCACCGTGGAGCCGATCACGACGATCCTATCCTCGATCGCCTTGGCGGGAAGTTTGCCGGCCAGTGCATCCGCGGCGCTGAAGGTCGGAATCGTGCCGCGTGGGCCGTAAAAGGTAATGGGCAGTCTCTGCCCGTTATCGGTCGGCAAATGCCGATCACCGAGTGCCAGCCCGCCCGGCGAGAAGGCAGGATTGATACCGAGTGCCAGCGACGCGACCCGCAGCGGAAACGACGCATCGACACGCTCGATCCAGCGAGAGATCAGCGGAATGAAGCGCGGTGTGCCGGACTCATCTGTGGCGACGTTGACGACGCCAACGGCCGCAATGTCGGAAAAGCGGCTAAGGGGCAAAAGCATCTGGCTGGCCGTCGGTATTGCCGCCAGCGGATCGTTGGCGTCGTGAGCGACCACTTGTACGTCTTTTGGGAAAACGCCGGCGGCGGCGATGACACTTTGCGTCTGCTGCAGGGCCAAAGCCAGCGCCGCATCGCCCTCGTCCGATCCGGGATCAACCAGCAAGAGATCGAGTGCGATGACTTTCGGCTTCAAGGCGCTGACGGCAGTCACTACGCGGGCGAGCGTCGCCCGATTGAGCGGATAGCCGTTGTCGGCGGCAGTCTGATCGTCGATTGCGACGATGCTGGTGATCGGTGGAGGCACTCGCGCGCCGATCACAGTGCTTCGCAGATCGGTGAGCGAAGCCTCGAGGCGGTCGAGGAAACTCATACTGCCCGAAAGATGCATATAGCCGAGAAGCCCGCCCCAGAGTGCGGAGAGCAGCAGCGCGATCGTGATCAGGAGCCGTCTGCCCTGCATCGGCGCTATTGGCCAAGGCGGGCAAGCAGGGCGGCGGCGCGGGCCGGTGGCCAGCGGCGCACGGTCAGCGGGCCGCTGCCTGGCGTGACGTCAACACCCTCGCCTACATTCAACGTGACCCGCCGTCCCGCCGAGGGACGACCGACCGCGACGCGGCCGCGTACGACAAAGACGGACGTCGTGCCGCTCTTGACATCGACAGCCCAGCGCGTGCCGCGCACGGCCGCGATGGCCTGTGGCGTGACCACTTCGAATCCGTCTGGTCGCTGGGCGCGGTCGACATCCACGAGCACGGCCTTGTTGCGCAATGACACCGCGTCCACTCGCCCGTCGCGGTTACGGTCGATGACATTGAAGCGGGCCCCACCCTCGGCAATGATCGTCACACCATCCACGCATCGCATGACCTGCCGCGAGGTCCCCGCCACGCGCTCCATGGAGCATCCGCTGGCTTGTGCAAGCGCTGCATCCGAGGCGAACAGCCAGGCAGCGCCAACCCACACGACCAGCGCCAAAAGCATTCTGGAGTTTGCAAACATGTCTGTCCCCTCTGAATGCACGATCGGACGACCCCGGTGTGCGGCGGCCATCATACGCTGATTGCTGCAGCACGCATGCCGAAACGTCAACGGCCATCCGACATAGTCTATGCTTTGACCGGCGTTTCGATTGCTGGGCCAGTATAGCGCGCTCTTGGACGAATGAGATGGCCGCTCTCGACCTGCTCCATGGCATGAGCGAGCCACCCGACGGTTCGAGCGAGCGCGAAGATCACAAGTGGGGCGTTGTCAGGAAGATGAAAAACAGCAGTCATCGCCGTTAGAGCAAAATCGATGTTGACGCTTTCTCCGATGATTTCCTGCCCCACTGCCGCCAGTTTGGCGTAGCTCGGCGGTAAGGCGAACTGCGACATCAGCGCTTTTGCTCTGATGTCTCCGTCCGGATAGAGGGGGTGGCCGAACGCGGGGAGCGACCTTCCCTGCGTCAACGCCTGTCGTATGGTCGCGCCGGCCCCGAGGGCGTCGACGTCTTCGATCAATGAGGCGACGCCTTGCCACGCGCCGCCGTGGAGTGGTCCGGTCAAGGTCGAGAGGCCCGACAGTACTGCGGCCGACAGCGTTGCGCCTGAAGAGGCCGCCACCCGTGTGGCGAAGGTCGATGCGTTGAGCTCGTGATCTGCGAGGAGCACAAGCGCGCGTCTGATACAGTTGGCAGCTTCAGGCCTGCACCAACTCATGGCGAGGCGCAGATGCAATGGCGAAGCGGTGGTATCTGGTGCTAAGGCAGCAGCCACGGTCGACAGGATACTTTGCGCTTCGGCCTTCAGCACCTTCGGCGACCGTCCGAGGGTCGGCAGGTCGTGGGTAACGCGGTGCGCTAGCAGGACAAATGTCCGCTCTAGCGAGGGTGCGGCTTCCAGAGCCTCACCCGGTGCCGCCGCAACCTGTCCGGAGTTCCACAGAAGCGCTGCGGTCTCCTCCAGCGTCGCATGTTCAGCCCAGGTGGCAGCATCCTGGCCACGATAGTAGAGCCGACCATCCAAGATGGCGGAAATGGCAGACGGCAGTACCGGATCGCCCCATTGCATGGTGTCGGCCGCAACCGTCTCAGTCTTTCGGCGACCCGCGTGTCGCTCGGCCAACCGCATCACGTCTGCTGCGCTGTAAAGACGTCGCCGCGGGTCGGTGGCATCGGGTTTTGCCCGGATGCGGCCTCGGCTCACATTGGCGTAAAGCGTTTGCGGCTTCGTACCAAGTTTTTCAAGCGCCTGCTCGGCGGTCAGCCAGGGCATCCTGTCCTCTTACATTGATCAATTACGTCAAGATTGACGTCAATCAACCTAGGCTCAATCCTGCACTGCGTAAAGGAGAAACACCATGAAGAACGGTTTGGAAGATGTCATCGCAGCTGAAACGCAGCTCTCCGATGTGGACGGCGAAGCGGGCCGCCTGATCATCCGCGGCGTGTCGCTCGATCAGCTCGTTTCGACGGCAACCTATGAAAGTGTTGCCGCTCTATTGCTGGACGGATTGACGGAGCGGCACGTTGCTCCCGCAGAACTCCGCCCGTGGTTGGGCGAAATGCGGGAACGCCTGTTCGCACACGTGACGGCACTCGATTCGCAGCTGCTAGCGCTGCCGCCTGTCGATGTCATGCGGGCTCTCATTGCTCGCCTGCCGGATGGCGAGGATTTCGAGGCCGCCCTTCGATTGCTGGCTGCGCCTGCCGTCTTCCTACCGGCGATTCTCCGTCTGCAGGCTGGGAACGACCCGGTAGCGCCGGACGGCTCCCTTTCTCAGGCGACCGACATCCTGCACATGCTGACCGGCGAGTTGCCGAGTGCGGAGCAGACAGCTGCACTCGACGCCTATCTTGTCACTATCTGCGACCACGGACTGAACGCGTCGACCTTCGCATCGCGCGTCATCGCCTCGACGCGAGCCGGGCTAACCTCATCGGTGCTCGCGGCGATAAGCGCCCTTAAGGGACCGCTGCATGGCGGCGCCCCTGGCCCTGTGCTCGATATGTTCGACGCGATCGGAACCGAAGGGAATGCACGCGGCTGGCTCGGCCAGGCGCTGGACCGCGGCGAACGCCTGATGGGCTTCGGCCATCGCATCTACCGGGTGCGTGATCCGCGCGCCGACGCCCTCAAGCAAGCCCTGCGACCGCTGGTTTCAGCCGGTCAGGTCGATCGCCAGCGGATCGAACTTGCCGAGGCAGTCGAGCGCGCGGCGCTCGCCATCCTCAAGGAGCGCAAGCCGGACCGTCCACTCGATGTCAACGTCGAGTTCTACACCGCCTTGCTGCTCGATGCGCTGGGCTTTCCGCGACGTTCCTTCACCGGGGTGTTCGCCATCGGCCGGACCGTGGGCTGGATCGCACATGCCCGCGAGCAGGCGCTGGAGGGCCGGCTAATCCGGCCACGCTCGGTCTATGTCGGGCCGTCGCCAAAAGCGGCGTGACAATCGGCAGATAGCCCGGCGGCGAGGGCCGCCGGGCTATCGTTCAATCCCCGGCCTCGACACCGAGAAAGCCGCCGGATTGGCGAGCCCACAGCCGCGCATAGATGCCGTCTTCCCGTAGCAGGTCGTCATGGCGCCCCTCCTCCGCAATCCGGCCCCTGTCGAGTACGACGACCCGATCCATCCGTGCGATGGTTGAGAGGCGGTGGGCGATGGCGATGACGGTCTTGCCATCCATGAGGTCGTAGAGCGTGTCTTGGATGGCAGCTTCGACCTCGGAATCGAGGGCGGACGTCGCCTCGTCCAGGATCAGGATCGGTGCGTCTTTCAAGATGGCGCGGGCAAGCGCGATGCGCTGGCGCTGGCCGCCCGAAAGCTTCACGCCGCGTTCGCCCACATGTGCCTCATAGCCGATCCGCCCCTGCTGGTCGCGCAGGCCTGGAATGAAGCCGTCCGCGTGGGCCTTGGCGGCGGCGGCCTCGATCATCGACTGCGGCAGATCAACTCGGCCATAGGCGATGTTGTCTCGCACCGAGCGATGCAGCAGGGCGGCATTCTGCGCAACCATGCTGAAGCGGCGGCGAAGGCTTTCCTGTGTCACCGAGCGGAGGTCCTGACCGTCTACCAGGATCCGCCCTCCTTCGGCTTCGAAGAAGCGCAGGGCGAGATTGACGAGAGTCGACTTTCCCGCGCCCGAACGACCGACCACTCCCACCTTCTCACCGGCTTCAACGCGCAAGCTGACGCCATCAAGCCCACCGCTGCCCTTGCCGTAGTGGTGACGGACTTTCTCGAATGACAGCGCGCCGCCATTGAGTTTCAGTTCGGTGGCATCGCGACGGTCCGGAATATCGACCGGCTGGGCGATAGTGCTGAGCTGGTCACGTGCCGCCCCGACATAGTTGAACAGCGCGGCGACCGCATCGAGCAGCCATTCGGCCATCGCGGTGATCCGGAAGCCAAGCGCAAGAGCGGCGGCGACCATTCCGAGCGGTGCTGCTTCCGATTGCCACAGGATGATCGAGTAGCCGATGAGGCTGACCATCAGAAGGCTGCTGAGGAAAACCATACTGCTGTTGACCGTGACTTCGAGTTTTTGCACCGAGATAAAGGCCCGGCGAGCAGTGTCGAGATGATCGCGGCTGTCCCGGTCCTCGTCCTGCTGGCGGGAAAAGAGCTTGATCGTGTCCATATTCGAGAAGGTGTCGACCAACATTCCGGAGAGCGCCGAGTCGGCCTCCTGAACTCGCTGCGAGGCGTTCCTCACGCGCGGAATCACGAAGCCCATCAGCACGAAATACAACCCGACCCAAATGGCCATCGGAATAACCAGGCGCAGGTCTGCCGAGGCCATGAGCCAGATGGACCCGGCGACATAGATTGCCACATAGGAGATGGTGTGAATGACCGAGTACGCAGCTCCCGTCGCTGTGTTGCCGAGTTCCTGCACGCGGTAGGCGATACGTCCGGAAAAGTCGTTCTGAAACCAGCCGACCGACTGGCGCTGTACATGGCGCAGTGCGCGCCAGCGGATCATCGCGACTGCATTCGGCCGAAAGGCGATGTCATCGAGCGACTCGCGCGCCGCAGCAACCAATGGTCGGACGACCAATAGCAGGAGCGCGGCAACAAGAAGCTCGGCGCCATGGCCCGCCCAAAGCTCGCCCGGGCGAGTGGCCGCAAGCGTATCGACGAGCCGGCCTGAGTAGCCGATCAGCCAGACTTCGAGGATCGCGCCGACGGCGGTCAGCAAGAGACTCGCCGCAACGACCCAACGCAGCGGCCTCAGCGCATTAAGGATAAATGGCCAGACCCCAACGGGCGGCGTGTTGCAAGTATAGGATTGGAATGGATCGATCAGCTTTTCGAAGCGACGAAACATGGAGGCCCTCCATGGGGCGGGATAATGTCATTTGATGATGGACCGAACAGACAGCCCCTAACGGCACTGCTGTTCAGCGGTGGTTTCCGGTGCCGTTGGTTCTCATCAAACGATCTCCCCATGGGTCGCTTTGCGCCGGCTCAATCCGGCGAATGGCCGATTTAGTACCATTTTGGGCTGCGTATGTGAACCCCTCGAAGCCCTAGGGGCGAGTTTTGCGTCTACGCAGCCACAAATACACGGAATTGCTCAAGCGTCTGTCGGCAACCCATTTCGTTGTCTTAAAGGCGTATCCCGGCAGGAATATGCTTGGTAACCATGGTCATCTCTGTGCGCTCCGGGGTCGGCCGCAAATGTGTGCGGGATCGTCATGTCGCTGGCAAAAGCGGGATCGGCGGATCGAGTACCGTCCAGACCACGAGGGAGTTCGGGATGAGCTGGGCAATTTTCCCGAGGAACCGGTCGGTCTTCTCAGAGGTCTTGCCCACCATGTTGGTCTCAATGTCAGGATAGACGAGCGGTGCTGAAGGCACCGCCTTCCCTGCCCTCGAACTCATGCATGATGGCGCGCATGTCGCCTGGCGGCAGCCATGTGGCAATGGCCGAGGAAGGCGGCATAGACGGCGCCTGGCGGTGCGTGAATGATGTGGGAGACAGTCGTGCTGCGGTTTTGGCTCATCCGACGAAAGACAGCGGCCGCGTACCGATTGAAAAGACCGCCGCGCCGATATGGCGAGGCGGCCTCTTGTTGATCAGACTAGGCGGCTCTGCTCGGTCGCCGCTTCGATGAAGCTTGCGAACAGCGGATGTGGGTCGAGGGGGCGGCTCTTCAGTTCCGGATGGTACTGGACGCCGATGAACCACGGATGATCCGGATATTCGATCGTCTCCGGCAATACACCATCCGGCGACATTCCCGAAAAGACGAGACCGCAGTTTTCCAAACGATCCTTATAATCGACGTTGACTTCGTAGCGGTGGCGATGGCGCTCGGAAATATCGGTCGAGCCGTAGATCTCGGAGATCTTGGTGTCCTTCTTCAGCGCAGCCTTGTAGGCGCCAAGGCGCATCGTGCCGCCGAGATCGCCCGATGCCGTGCGCTTCTGCAACTCGTTGCCTTTCACCCACTCCGTCATCAGGCCGACGACCGGATTCTTCGTCGGGCCGAACTCGGTCGACGAGGCGCTTTCCACGCCGGCAAGATTACGGGCTGCCTCGATGACGGCCATCTGCATGCCAAAGCAGATGCCGAAATACGGCACCTTGCGCTCGCGAGCGAAACGAGCCGCGTGGATCTTGCCTTCCGAGCCGCGCTCGCCGAAGCCGCCGGGAACGAGGATGCCGTGGACCTTCTCAAGGTATGGCGCCGGATCTTCCTTTTCAAAGACCTCGGATTCGATCCATTCGAGCTTGACCTTGACGCGATTGGCAATGCCGCCGTGATGCAGCGCTTCGATCAGCGACTTATACGCATCCTTGAGGCCGGTGTACTTGCCAACGATCGCGATCGTGACTTCGCCTTCCGGCGTGCGGATACGGTTGCAGACCTCTTCCCAGGGATCGAGGCGCGGCTTCGGCGCCGGCTCGATGCCGAACGCTGCCAGCACTTCGTTGTCGAGGCCTTCCTTATGGTAGGCGATCGGCACGTCGTAGATGTTGGCGACGTCGAGCGCCTGGATGACAGCGGACGGACGGACGTTGCAGAAGAGCGAGAGCTTGCGGCGTTCGGCCTCCGGGATTTCGCGGTCGGCGCGAACGAGCAGGATGTCGGGATGAATGCCGAGCGCCTGCAGTTCCTTGACGGAGTGCTGAGTCGGCTTGGTCTTCAACTCGCCGGCTGCCGGAATATAGGGCATTAGCGTCAGGTGGACGTAGATCGCAGTGCCGCGTGGCAGGTCGTTGCCGAGCTGGCGGATCGCCTCCATGAAGGGCATTGCCTCGATATCGCCGACCGTCCCGCCGATCTCGCAGATGACGAAGTCGTAGTCGTCATTGCCTTCCGTCACGAAATCCTTGATCTCGTTGGTGACGTGCGGGATGACCTGTACTGTCGCGCCGAGATAGTCGCCGCGGCGTTCCTTGTCGATGATGTTCTTGTATATGCGGCCAGTGGTGATGTTGTCGGTCTTGGTCGCCGAACGCCCGGTAAAGCGCTCGTAGTGGCCAAGATCGAGGTCGGTTTCGGCACCGTCGTCGGTGACGAAGACTTCGCCATGCTGGGTCGGGCTCATGGTGCCCGGGTCCACGTTGAGATAGGGGTCGAGTTTGCGAAGCCGCACCCGATAACCACGGGCCTGCAGCAACGCTCCGAGAGCGGCGGCCGCAATTCCTTTACCGAGAGAGGAAACCACGCCGCCAGTGATGAATACGTATCGCGCCATGGGAGTCACCGGATACCTTTTCAAAAACGATTCCACCAGCCCAAAAATTCATTTCCTGAACTTTTGGTGCCAGCGCGAAATCTGAACAAAAGAAAACCGGCAGACCCGAGGGCCTGCCGGCAGTTTATTCTGTGTGCCGCTTACTGTCCGCTTGGGACGGTTGCGGGCGCCGGAGCCTGTGGTGCTACCGGAGCAGTTTGAGAAGACGCTGGTGCCGATGCAGCCGGGGCCGCGGGTACCGTTGCCGCCGGAGCGGTAACGGCGGGCGCCGTTGCTGCTGGAGCGGACTCGCCGCCGGTCGG
Organism: Rhizobium tibeticum; assembly: GCF_900110205.1. Taxonomy (GTDB): domain Bacteria; phylum Pseudomonadota; class Alphaproteobacteria; order Rhizobiales; family Rhizobiaceae; genus Rhizobium; species Rhizobium tibeticum. The sequence continues at coordinate 78,345 of NZ_FOCV01000011.1, forward strand.
AACGCCGTTATTGCTCTGCGGGGCCGGTGCAGCCGGAGCGGCGTTACCATTCTGGCCGCCGAGCGAATCAAGAATACCGTTGCCCTGTCCGCTCGTCGCCGGAATACGGTTCAGAATATCCGTCGGACGGCTCTCATAGCGGTTGAGGATACCGAGACCGAGCGAAGTAATGAAGAACAGCGTCGCCAGGATCGCGGTCGTGCGCGTCAGCGCATTGGCCGTACCGCGGGCGGACATGAAGCCCGAACCGCCGCCGATGCCGAGGCCGCCGCCTTCCGAGCGCTGGATGAGCACGACGCCGACAAGCGCCAGCACGATCATGAGATGAATGACAATCAAAACGGTCTGCATGGGTCCAGTCCTGCCCACACGCACGGCGGGCATAAAGTAAAATTCTGGCGCTCTTTACATGAGGTGATCCGCTATTCCAAGCCCTTCGGCTCGGAATATACACGGCACTAAGCAAGCAACGCGTCGTATGCGCCGTAGATGGCGAGGAAATCGGTTGCTTTCAAGCTTGCGCCGCCGATCAGTGCGCCATCGACGTTCGCGACGCCCATCAGTTCCTTCGCATTGCTTGGCTTGACCGAGCCGCCATAGAGGATGCGGATCTTCTTGCCGGCATCGCCAAAGCGCGCAACGAGCTCGGAACGCATGAAGGCGTGGGCCTTCTCGACGTCTTCCACGGTCGGCGTGACACCGGTGCCGATCGCCCAGACGGGCTCGTAGGCTATGACCGCGTTCTCGGGCGTCGCGCTGTCCGGCACCGAGGCGGAAAGCTGACGCTTGATGATGTCGAGGGCCTGACCAGCCTTGCGCTCGTCAGCCGTTTCACCGATGCAGACGATCGCCGTCAGTTCCGCTGCGAAGGCAGCCTCTGCCTTGGCGCGCACAAGATGGTCGGTCTCGGCATGGTCGGTGCGACGTTCCGAATGGCCGACGATGACGTAAGTGCCGAAGCAATCGGCAATCATCTCGGCCGAGATATCACCGGTGTGGGCGCCCGATGGATTCTGGTGGCAATCCTGCGCGCCGATCGCAAGCGGGCTGTCCGTGCAGAGCGCCGTAGCCACATAAAGTAGCGTCGCCGGAGGGCAGATCAGCGCCTCCACCTTGGCGGAAAGTGGCGTCTGAACACCTTCTGCGATCGCCTTGATCTGGTCGAGGGAGGCACGCGTGCCGTTCATTTTCCAGTTTCCCGCCACGAGCGGGCGCACGTCAGGTGTCATGCCAGCCTTCCAATCTTCCACATATCGAGCGGCCTTAGCAAAAGCAGGCATCAATGAAAAGGTTTCGTCCCCTTGCGTAAGGGAAATAACGGCTTTTTGTCGCGCAAATGCTCAGAATTTGGGGCCGATGTTGCTGAAAATCATAGACGGGAGCGCCATGCACGCCATCCGGCCTTCTGTCTTCCTCGCGATCGTCAGGAACCCAATAGCCAGTTCAGCGTACGGCGCCAATCGATCATCCGGATTGGCGTCCCATGGTTGCCTGTCTGGTAGAGCGTGAAATGCGTAGGGTAGCCCGTCGTCAGCAGCTTTTCGAACAGCGTCTGCTGGTCGCTCGCCGCATAGACCGGATCGCGGCTGCCATGGGCGAACCAAAGCGGCAGCTTGGCCTTGAAGAAGGAGCTCTTGGCAAAATCCGGATCGGCAACGCCGCTCAGGATCACCATCCCCTTGAGGCGCTTCACGCTGTCCGGATCGCGGCTCACGCCCCAACAGAGCTGGCTGCCCATCGACGCACAGGTCAGGATGATCGGCTTGCCGGGCGATTGTTTGGAAACGTAACGGATCAGACCTTCAATCGCAGCCACTCCATCGCTGTCGAAGCCTTTGACCGACGGCGAGTAGTAGACGCCGCCGTTGCCGGCCACCAGGTTCTTAAGGCGATTGAAGTTTCCGCCGAAGCTATAGTCGTTGGCGCCGAGACGCCGGTCGCCGTTGCGTCCGTGAATGAAGATGACCGCAAATGCGGCTCCCGAGCTTTGTCCCACCCGGGTGACATCGAGCCTTTGGGCGCCAAGCTGCAACGTCTCGTCCGACTGCTGCTTTCTGATTCCGAGAGACACATATTTTTGTTGAGCGCGTTTCTGCGGTATCTGATCGCGGCCGTTGATGTCGCGCATCTCGTCGTATTCGATGACGTCCAGCGCGCCTTTATCGCTTGTCTGCAGCACATTTTGTGTGGAAAAGAGATCGTCTTTGTAGGGCGGCAGCCGCTCAGCGGCATGGCCGCTTGTTGACGCCGCTAGGAAAAAGGCCGCAATTGCGGCGATAGTGGTGCAATGACTTGTGGACATTTGCATGCGCATGGTTCCCTGAGCCTTGTGACCGCTTGCCATTCCATGCCCATCAACGCAAACCATTTCCTGAGAAAGTCCGCCAGATCGGGCGGCGTCGCGTAACAAGGCGCTTTCTGGCAGAATCTGCCTGATTCGCAAACGTGACATCAAATGCGGTGATTTTGGGTCAGGCTTGGCGTAGGCCGCCTGCCCCCGACAGGATGAAGATCTGAACGGCCCCATGGACGATAGCAACGACCTCTTTTCTGGACTGCCCCTGACACCGAAGCAGGAGGAGGCTCCAAAGCCTGCCGAGCCGCCAAAGGCTGCGCCCGCCGAGGCCGCTGCTCCGGTCTCGCGTCAGGCGCCCGTGAGCTCGACATCGGACGACTACGGCGCGTCCTCGATCCGCGTTCTCGAGGGACTCGAGCCCGTTCGCATGCGTCCGGGCATGTATATCGGCGGCACCGACGAAAAGGCGCTGCACCACCTGTTCGCCGAGGTCATCGACAACTCGATGGACGAAGCGGTCGCCGGCCACGCCAACTTCATCGAGGTCTATCTCGACCGCGAGGGCTATCTGACGGTCAGCGACAACGGACGCGGGATACCCGTCGAAAACCATCCGCAGGTTCCAGGCAAGTCGACGCTCGAAGTCATCATGACCAAGCTACACGCCGGCGGCAAGTTCGACGGCAAGGCATACGAGACATCCGGTGGCCTCCACGGCGTTGGCGTTTCTGTCGTCAACGCGCTTTCCGACGTGCTGGAAGTCGAGGTTGCGCGTAATCGGAAGCTGTATCGCCAGCGCTTCTCCCGAGGTTTGCCGCAAGGCGAACTGGAGGAACTCGGCGACGTCCATAATCGTCGTGGCACACGTGTCCGCTTTCACCCCGATCCGCAGATTTTTGGCGAGCACGCAAAGTTCGATGCGGGGCGCGTGTTCCGTATGGCGCGCTCCAAGGCTTACCTCTTTGGCGGCGTGGAAATCCGCTGGAGCTGCGAGGAAGGTGTGCTGCCGCAAGGCTCCGAGATACCTGACAAGGCGGTCTTCCACTTCCCCGGCGGTCTGAAGGATTACCTGCAGGCGACGATGGGCAAGGAATTCACCGTCACCCGCGAGATCTTCGCAGGCAAGACGGAGAAGACCAGTGGTCACGGTTCGCTGGAGTGGGCAATCACCTGGTATGGCGGCGATCCTCAGGTTCATTCCTACTGCAATACCATCCCGACACCCGAAGGCGGTACACACGAGGCAGGCCTGCGCATCGCGCTGACTAAGGGCCTGAAGAATTACGCTGATCTGACGCAGAACAAGCGCGCCGCCCAGATCACCACCGATGACGTGATGATCTCCGCAGTCGGCATGCTGTCGGTCTTCATTCGCGAGCCTGAATTCGTCGGCCAGACGAAGGACAAGCTTGCGACCGTCGAAGCCCAGCGCATCGTTGAAAACGCACTTCGCGACCCGTTCGACCACTATCTTGCCGACAATCCGAACGAAGCAGCCAAGCTGCTCGACTGGGTCATAGAGCGCGCGGAAGAGCGCCTGCGCCGTCGCAAGGAAAAGGAAGTCAACCGCAAGACGGCCGTGCGCAAGCTGCGTCTGCCCGGCAAGCTCGCCGATTGCGCACAGAACACCGCCCAGGGTGCCGAACTCTTCATCGTCGAAGGTGACTCGGCCGGCGGCTCCGCCAAGCAGGCGCGTAACCGCGCCAACCAGGCCATCCTCCCACTGCGCGGCAAGATCCTCAACGTCGCAAGCGCCGGTCGCGAGAAGCTTGGCGCCAACCAGCAGCTCGCTGATCTCGTCCAGGCGCTCGGCTGCGGCACACGCTCGAAGTATCGCGAGGAAGACCTTCGCTACGAACGCATCATCGTGATGACCGACGCCGACGTCGACGGCGCTCACATTGCGTCGTTGCTGATCACGTTCTTTTATCAGGAGATGCCCGAGCTGGTCCGTGGCGGTCACCTCTTCCTTGCCGTGCCGCCGCTTTACAAGATCACCCAGGGCGCGAAGTCGGCCTACGCCCGCGATGACGCGCACCGGGCCGAGCTGATGGAGACCGAGTTCAAGGGCAAGGCCAAAGTCGAAATCAGCCGATTCAAAGGTCTCGGCGAAATGCTGCCGGCGCAGCTCAAGGAAACCACCATGGACCCAAGCAAGCGCACGCTGTTGCGCGTGGTCATTGACGAGGTGGATTTCGAGGGCACGCGCACGGCGGTCGACGACCTGATGGGAACGAAGCCGGAAGCTCGCTTCCGGTTCATTCAGGATCGTGCTGCCTTTGCGGAAAACCTCGATATCTGAAACGGTTAGTCGAGGTGCACTGTAATTTCCGTCTTCACGGAGTTGGCGAGGAAGCACAGTTCATGCGCCTCGTGATGTAGTCTCTGTTCGATCTCGCGGTTCGGCCTGTCGCCGGCATAGATGACCCGCGGACGAAGTTCTACGCGGCCAACCATTGTCTTGCCATCCACGGTTTCCATCAGGCCGGTCGCTGCATCGACATAGCTGTCGATCATGATGCGTTTTTTTGAAGCAAGCCAGAGGTAGAACAGCATGTGGCAGCTGGACAGCGCCGCAACGTACGCCTCTTCCGGATCCACATTTTCAGCAAGCGCGTAGGGCAACGGCACATTATGCGGCGAAGCGGAGGCAGCAACGGAAGCACCGCCATCGAAGTTCCATCTATGTCCGCGGCTGTAGCGTCCGTCGATAAAACTTGCCGCGCCCCGCTCCCACGCGACCTCTGCGGAAAACGTCGTCATCCTGTCATTCTCCTTCGCGCGTCAGGCGCGCTGTTGTCATCTGCAAATGGGCGGACAAGGCCTGCAGCGCAGCGGCTTCGTCGCGACGTGCGCAGGCTTCGATAATGGCGCGATGCTCGGCGTGGAGGCTGACGCGCTCATCGGAGCCCTTCGGTTGTTTCAGATAGGCGCGGCGCGATTCACGGCGCAGTTCATCGATCATGAAAAGAAGGCGGGCATTGCCGCATCGCCCATAGAGCGTTCGATGAAAAGCGACATCCAGCTCTTCCAGGATAGCAGGGTTCTCCTCTTCAACCAGATCTTCGTTGAGACGGTGCGCCTTACGCAGGTCGCTATCGCCGAGGATCGGCAGCGATCCTCGCAGCGCCATCTTCTCCAACGCTGCGCGGATCTCGGCGAGCTCACGTGCCTGCTCTTCCGTCAAACCGGCCACAGCAAGGCTTCGGTCTGGCCGCCGGTCGAGCAGGCCCGAGGCCAGCAGCCGATCAAGGGCTTGGCGCACCGGCTGGCGGCTCACACCAAATCGCTCCGCCAGAAGCTCCTGCTTCAGTACTGTGCCCGGCAGCAGGTTGCCGCCTTCAATTTCGCGCCGAAGCGCCGCCGTGATCACATTTGAATCCATGGATCCAAAGTAACCGATCGAGCGGATTTTGGCTACATTGTTGCAGGATTCTGTCATATTGATTGCGGAGAATGGGGTTAAGGAGCGTAGTGTAATCGCTGCGGATTTCGGATGCACCTGTTGGCAGCATTAACCGGTCATTGTGCTTGCGCCCGAGAGATACATGGCCCATATCCATAGTCAAAATAGGGGGAAAAGAGCGACGTGAGCCTTCCGAACAGCAATATCCAGCGAGAGTCGCGATGGCTCGGCCCTTCGGGTCCTGCCCGCACGCCATTAATTCCCTCGATCTCTGCGGCGCGCTGGCTGCTGGTCCTTGTTGTCGCGGCTGGCGTCTACTTCTTCTATGGCTTTGCCGTCCCGGTGCTTGCGGCGCTTGTCATCGGTTTTGCAAGCTGGCCGCTTTATCGCCGCCTGCTCGAGCGGGTCGGTGGAAACACCACGATCGCTGCCACCGTCGCCATTGTGCTGATCGTCACGTTCCTGGTCTTGCCGATCGTCTTCGCTGTCACCTATACGACAGGCGAAGTGCGAGAGTGGGTGGCCTGGGCAGTCCATGCAAACAGGTCGGGTGCGCCGACACCGCAGTGGATCATCGCCCTGCCCTTTGCCGGCCCCTATCTCGACGAGTTGTGGACCAAATATATTGGCAGCCCCGGCTCCATGGGTGAGGTGATCCAGGCTGTCAGCGGCGCCAACATCGGCAATATCTATCGGGCGATTCTGGCAGCAGGCGGCGGCGCCTTCCACCTATTGCTGACGCTGCTCTTCATGCTGATTGCGCTGTTCTTCGTTTACCGCGATGGTTCCGCTTTCTCGCGGCAGATCGACATGCTCGGCGAGCGTATTCTCCCGAACCGCTGGGAGCGGATTTCGCGGGTCGTACCGGCAACCATCAGCTCGACTGTCATGGGCATGACGTTGATCGCGATCGGCGAAGGCATCGTGCTCGGCGTCGCCTATTGGATCGCCGGTGTCCCCTCGCCCGTGACGCTCGGCGTTCTCACCGGCATCATGGCCTTGATACCGGGCGGCGCGCCGCTCTCCTTTACGCTGGTGTCCGTCTATTTGCTGGCTAGTGGCTCGCACATTGCCGGCGTCGGTCTTTTTGTTTGGGGAACGGTCGAGCTGTTCATTGTCGACAAGACGTTGCGGCCGAAGCTCGTCGGCGGTCCGATTAAACTGCCATTCCTGCCCACGTTCTTCGGCCTCGTGGGCGGCGTGAAGACCATGGGCTTCCTCGGCCTCTTCATCGGGCCGGTCCTGATGGCCCTCATCGTCGCGATCTGGCGCGAGTGGATGCACGAGGTTCGCGATGCGGAAACAGGACCACAAGTCATGATCGACGAACAGACCCCTCCGGGATCTCGCGCGGCTGAGTGATCAGGAGAGCCGCTTTTCCATGAACAGACTGAGCGGGTCCGGCAGGTAGCCACCGAACGGTTCTATTTCGACGTAGCCGTATTTGCGGTAGAGAGCGATTGCCTCCGGCTGGTAGATGCCGGTTTCGAGCCGAACGGCCCGCAGCTTCTTTTCAGCGGCGGCCGCTTCGAGCGCGTTCATCAGCTTGCTTGCCACCTTCAAGCCGCGCGCGGCCGGGTCAACGAACATGCGTTTGATCTCCGCCGTTCCGTCGCCAACCTCGACCAGCGCGCAGCAGCCGACGATCGCACTGTCGTTGCGCGCGACAAAGAAGTTGACGGTCGGCTTTTCCAACGTCGAGACCTCGACGAGGTGGTTGCTCTCCGGCGGATAGAGCGACTGCGCGTAGGTATCGGACATGTCGAGCAATCGGAGCACGCCTTCTTGGCGCGGTGGTTCTAGAGCAATCGTAATGGACACGGGATTTTCCTGTCTTGGGCGCGCTCCCCACGACGAAAAGCTAACGCTGGAGCGCCTTCATTCTGTTGGAATTACAGTCTCTAAGAGGCAGAGTTTCAATATTCACAAGGCGATATTATGCAAGCGGTATTGGTTGCAATGACCATCTTAGGGTGCAACGACTCGGTTACACAATGCAACTACATCGCCACGGTCGAGAAACAGTGGCAGAGCGTTGCAATGTGCGACGCCGACTCGGAAAGGCAACTGAAGCACTTTACGAATGTAAGCTACCCGACAGTCATTGCCGTTTGTGAGCCACCGAAGCCTGCTACGCCCCCGGACGCACCAAAGGCCGTCGTAGAAAACACGCCAAAACTGCCCGCACCAGCTGAAACGCAAGGGCGTTTGTCAGTTCTCGCTGACCGGGTGGCGGGCCAGGTACGTGCCCATTTACCATCCGGCAGCGATATGAAAACAGTGCTGGTTTCGCCCGTCCATTTCGTCTCGGGAAGCTATTCCTGGGTCGCGAAGCGGCTTGGCCCCTAGGCTGCGGCGAGAGACGTTACCTGCGCGTACGCGCGCGCATGCTGCCGCTGCTCCGCAATGTGCAGCCTTTCGACCGTCTCGAGGAGTTCTTGGGCAGCACCGCGCGTTCCATGCCGACGGAACTTCGCAAGCAGCTTGTCGCAGACGTCGCCGAGCATGGTGGCGGCAAGGTTTTTCGATGCCTCCCGCCACAGCAGCGTTGCTTCGACGAAGATCACGCTGATGTCGCGGGCAAGGCCGGCCGATTCGTAGAGGGCGCGCACTGCGTGCATGCGCCCAGTCGCGAGGATGGAGCGAACGCGTCGCTCATCACAACCCGTAAGGTTGACAATTGCAGCCGCAAAGAAGTCCACCTTGCCCGAACAGAGGGCATGCATCAGGAAGGACGGCGTCAGGTGGCCGCTTACCCGCAAATGTTCGACAAGGTCTGAAATCTCGTGCGGCGTGAGGTCGCCTGCAATCGAGACGACGGCGGCTTCGTTGGCTTCCCGGCTGATCCGATGCAATCGGTTCGGATCGATCGTCGCCTGCGCCAATGGCAGATTGACGAGAGCGACCCTGACATGCTGCGTCAACAACTGGCGTGCGTGTGCCGGCAGGTCCCAACGAGCCAGCAATAGATTGCGGATTTCGCAATGGTGGCCGAGACGCTCGGCAATTCTCTTGAGCGAATAAGGTGCGATCACCGCCCCGTCGTTTTCGAGAAGGCACAGGACGGTCTCGTCTTCGCCGATTTCTGCAAGCGCGGCAGAAACCGACCGTGAGATCGTGCCACGCGCTGCAATCAGTATTCGCGTAACGTCGCTGCCGCTGGTCGCCAGATCCACCAGGTCGGCATCCGACAGCAAGGGCGAGCATGTGACGGCGTGGCACGCAATCTCCGGCTGGTCCGCTGCGAGCGAGAGAATAATGGCTCGCGGCGCCTTCGGCGACCACGAGATTGCTTCGGCAAGCGCCAGCCTTACTTTGGGGGATGGGTCGTCGAGCAGGAAAGTCAGGGCCATCTCGGCGGCTGCGCGTTCTGCTGCAGCCATCTCGGACTGCAGATAGGCTCTGCCCAGGGCATTGGCCGCGCGGGCCCTGTCTCCGGCCTTGGCGGTTTCCGCCCAACGAAGAAATGCTTCTACGATCACCCGTGTGCCCCATGCCCGAATGCGATTCTCTCGCATTCCAATCAGTGGGACTACGGTATGCGCAAAAAGTTTATGATTGGTTCACCATGTTTATTAAAGGCTTGGCCCGGGAGCCTCAAACCTGCGGTCGGAACATTTCGAACACGTTGCTGTCTTCGCTGTAGTCCATGTAACCCATGCGCGCGACCGGCCTGGCGATCGCCATATCGAGGCGTCCATCGCGAATGATCGTTTCGTCGATGCGGATGCCGATGACCTGGCCGAAGACCATGATGTTCTCGCAATCCTCGCCGCTGAGTGACATCGGCACAAGGGTTTCCGTTACCTTGCATTCGAGCACGGCAAAGGCTTCGGCGACATAGGGCGCATCGACAAGCTCGCCTTTCCTCGCAGTCAGGCCGGCAAGCGCAAACTCGTCGACACCGTAGTCGACGGCAGCCGATGAGGTATTCATCTTCTCGACCAGGTTCCGGCTCACGAAGTTGCAGGTGAACTCGCCCGTCTCGACTGCATTCCTCTGACTGTGCTTGCGGCCGGCGGAAGAAAACATCACGAGTTTCGGGCGGTCGGAAATCGCATTGAAGAAGGAGTACGGCGCGAGATTGATCGAGCCGTCCCTTCCCTTGCTGCCGATCCAGCCGATCGGGCGCGGCGCGACGATCGCCTTGAAGGGATCATGCGCCAGACCGTGCCGGTTCGTATCGGTGGTATAGAACATCAGTCCTCTCCGCCAAACCAGGTAACCGTCTCGGTCAACTCCGGACGCGGGCGCTCGACGGCAGGAAACGTCGTCGACCCCATGTGAATGAAGCCGGCGATCCTTTCGCCCGGCTTGACGCCGAGCAGCTCGTAGGCCCGCTCGTCGTAGGCGAACCATTCCGTCAGCCAGTTGGCGACCCATCCGTGGGCGTTGGCGGCAAAGATGATGTTGAGGCAGACTGCGCCGGCAGACATCAACTGCTCCCACTCGGGAATCTTCATATGCGGGCCGGACTTGCTGACCACGGCAACGACGACAGGAGCGCGGGTCAAACGCGTCCGCTCCACCTGTATCATTTCGTCGGAAAGGTCTGGCTTGGCCTCGACTGCGAGCTTCAGAAGCTCCTCGCTGATCCGGGCACGCTCGCCGCCGCGATAGACGATGAAGCGCCATGGCGCGAGCTTGCCGTGATCAGGCACGCGCGAGGCCAGGCGCAAAATCTCTTCGATCTCGGCCTTATCGGGCCCCGGCTCTGACATCTGGAACGCAGGAATAGAACGGCGCACGCCGAGATAGTCGATCAGCTTGATATCGGATTTCATGCGGGAGAGACTTCCATTTTCATGACAGCATTTGGGATGGGTCTTGAATTTGCCATCGCGTTGGTCTTGAAGTGGCCTCTGTGATTTCAGATGTCAATTGGTTCGTACGACACATGGTTGGCATTTCGCCATATGCACGCATAAGCCTGGCCTTCGCTTTCACTGCCCTGCTGCCTTTGGGCAGTCAGGCGCAGGAGGCCTTCCAGACCTTCAGGCAGATGGACACGACGGCGAAGATGCCGAAGCTGAACGCCTTCATTGCGCCGGGTACGGCGCCGCAGGGCTCGAAGCTGCACGAGGTCGCCCTTGAGGCAAAGCTGACGGCCAATGGCGATGCGGTCCAGGACGGCCTTTCCTGGTATGTGTTCAGCCCCATGACGGGCTCCGATGGCAAGCTCCCGCTGATTGCATCGTCGCAGGGCGGCTCTGCGGACTTCCAGCTTGCGCCCGGAGACTATTTCGTCAACGTTTCCTTCGGTCGCGCCGGTGTTACCCGCAAACTGACGGTTCCCGAAGAGGGTAAGGTTGACAAGCAGACGATGGTGCTGGAGGCCGGCGGATTGCTGTTGAACGCCGTATCGGGCTCGGACGTCCGCATCCGGCCGGATCAGCTTAGCTTCTCGATCTACTCCGCCGAGGTGCGCGAAGACGGGGAGCGCGGTCTTGTCATGGCTGATGTGCCCCCCAATACCGTGGTTCGTCTGAATGCGGGGACGTACCACATTGTCTCCGAATACGGCGACACAAACGCTTCGATCCGCGCCGACATCCAGGTGGAAGCGGGCAAGCTCACAGAAGCAACGATCCAGCACAAAGCCGCGCAGATCACCTTCAAACTCGTGTCCGACGCCGGTGGAGAAGCGATTGCCGATACCGCCTGGTCGATCCTGACGGCCGCTGGCGACAGTGTCGGCGAGAGTGTCAGCGCCTTCCCGACCATGGTGCTTGCCGAAGGCGAATATTCAGCGGTTGCCCGAAACAAGGACAAAATCTACCAGCGTGATTTCAAGGTGGAGGCCGGCAAGAACACCGATGTCGAAGTCCTGATGAAGGACGTACAGCCCGAAGCGCCGACTGAGGCGGCAAAAACGGTGCAGGTTCAGCCGGATCAACAACCGCCGGCGGGTGACACTTCGTCCCCGACGCAGGCGCCATTGCCCTCTTATGATCAACTGCAGAGCGGCACCGGCGACGACGCGGACTAATCTGCTTCAACGTGTTGCGGACAAAGAAAGCCGCCCGGTCTGTCCAGAGACCGGGCGGTTTTGTATTGTGGTCTGGTTGGTGGCTCAGGCCGCCTTTGCCTTCTTGGCTTCCGCCTTGCGACGGATATCCGGCGGCGTGGCTTCGAGCCCGAGGCTTGCGATCGCCTCGTCAAGCGACATCGCGGTCTGCTCCTGGCTCCCGAGACGGCGGATATTGACCGTGCGCTCTTCCGCTTCCTTTTTGCCGCATACGATGATGACGGGAACTTTCGTAACGGAATGTTCGCGGATCTTGTAATTGATCTTCTCGTTACGGAAGTCTGTCTCGACCGTCAGGCCGGCGTCGCGCAGTGCTGCCGCAACTTCGGCGCCATAACCATCGGCCTCGGAGGTGATCGTCGCAACCACGACTTGCTGCGGCGATACCCACAGCGGCAGGTGTCCTGCGAAGTTCTCGATCAGGATGCCGAGGAAGCGCTCCATCGAGCCGCAGATGGCGCGATGGATCATCACCGGTTGCGTCTTTTCCGAGTTGCTGTCGATGTAGAAGGCACCGAAGCGTTCCGGCAAGTTGAAGTCGACCTGCGTCGTGCCGCACTGCCATTCGCGGCCGATGGCGTCCTTCAGCGTATATTCGAACTTCGGACCGTAGAACGCGCCCTCGCCCGGCAGAATGCCGGTCTTGATGTTGTTCGACTGCTGCTGGATTGTCTCCAGCACCTCGGTCATCACGCTTTCGGCGCGATCCCACAGGTCGTCCGAGCCGACGCGCTTTTCCGGGCGCGTTGAAAGCTTGATCGTGATCTCATCGAAGCCGAAGTCTTTGTAGACCGAAAGGATCAGATCGTTGATCTTCAGGCACTCGGCTGCCATCTGCTCGTCCGTGCAGAAGATGTGCGCATCGTCCTGCGTGAAGCCGCGCACGCGCATCAGGCCATGCAGTGCGCCTGACGGCTCGTAGCGGTGGACGGTGCCAAATTCCGCAAGGCGAATTGGTAGTTCACGATAAGACTTCAGACCGTGCTTGAAGATCTGCACGTGACCGGGGCAGTTCATCGGCTTCAGCGCGAAGACGCGGTCGTCATCCGTATCGTCGCCGGCAACGGTCACCTTGAACATGTTGTCGCGGTACCAGCCCCAGTGGCCGGACGTTTCCCAAAGCGACTTATCAAGCACTTGCGGCGCGTTGACCTCCTGGTAGTCTTCAGCGAGGCGGCGGCGCATATAGGCGACAAGCGTCTGGAACATCCGCCATCCCTTGCCGTGCCAGAAGACGACGCCTGGACCTTCCTCCTGGAAGTGGAAGAGATCCATCTCGCGGCCGAGCCGACGATGGTCGCGCTTCTCGGCCTCGGCAAGCACGTGGAGGTAATTGTCGAGATCTGCCTGCTCGGCGAATGCCGTGCCGTAGATGCGGGTCAGCATTGGATTGTTGCTGTCACCACGCCAGTACGCGCCGGCCACTTTCATCAGCTTGAACGCCGTGCCGATCTGGCCGGTAGACGTCATGTGCGGCCCGCGGCACAGGTCGAACCAGTCGCCCTGATAATAGATCTTCAGATCCTGGCCTTTGGGAATCGCATCGACGAGCTCGACCTTGTAGCTTTCGCCCTTCGCGGCAAAGACTTCCTTGGCCTTTTCTCGCGACCAGACTTCCTTGGTGAACGGCGCGTTGCGAGCGATAATTTCCTTCATCTTCTTTTCGATCTTTGGCAGATCGTCCGGTGTGAAGGGCTCGTTCTTTGCGAAGTCGTAGTAGAAACCGTTCTCGATGACCGGGCCGATCGTTACCTGCGTGCCGGGCCAAAGCTCCTGCACCGCTTCTGCCATGACATGGGCTGCGTCATGCCGGATCAGCTCCAGCGCGCGGCCATCGGCGCGGGTGATGATTTCGATCGTGCCTGCCGTCACCGGATCGTCAAGGTCATGCACCTGACCGTCGATCGCGATCGCGACTGCCTTCTTGGCAAGCGACTTGGAAATGGATTCTGCGACATCCTTACCGGTTGCGCCAACATCGTAGTTACGCACGGAACCATCGGGAAATGTCAGGGAAATGGATTGGGACATCTAGAATTCTCCTTGTCCAGTCCCGCCAACGAATGCGGGTGGTTGCAATGAAGCGCTTCGTCCGCACGAATGCGCCGCCGCCTGATACCGAGATTTGCTGCTTGAGTAAAGAAGAAGGCAGCTCAGCCGATCATTTCGGCAAGGCCGCGAACCGTGTTCCAGTTTCGCAGCGTACCGACGCCCATACGCTTGGTCGTCAGTGCTGAAAGCAACTTCCATTCGCTTGGTTTGCCGGCAAAATCGATCCAGAGGTCGCCATCTGTGATCGCGAGGCGCTGCTTCGGATTGGCATAAGGTCGAAGCGTCTCGATGGCCGTAGGGGCGAGTGGTCTTCGCATCACCCGTACGATGAGTTGGCTGCCCTCGCCGTCCGGAAACGGATTCGAGCCCGCAAGCTTCAACCAGTCGACACCGCTGCGCACAATGATATCGACCGGCTTGCCGTAGCGTGCATTGAACGCTGCTTCCAGCCTTGCCTCGATATCGCAGAGTTGTGTTACGTCTGCCTCAAAAACCATGTTGCCGGTTGAGACCAGCGTTCTTGGATTTCTGTAACCGACGTCGGTTGCCATGTCTCGAAGGTCAGACATCACGACCCGGCGGCCGGGGGCAAGCACGATACTGTGCAGCAGCGCAACGTAGATCATGCCTTCCAGAACTCCGCTGCTTTGTCGGGAAGGTTTGCAAGGACGCGTTCGAATGCAGTCGCATCGACACGCCTGGCCAAGGCATCGGCGACTTCATGACAACGGCGAAATACATGAAATGCGCCCGCCGTCATCTCTCAGCCCGCTTGCGCCCAAGCGCGAAATAGCGCCAGGGCGTCCACCAGTGCAAGCGCTCACCGAGCTGGCCGGGGACCGGGTCGAGCCCGCTCGTGCCTCCCGGCCCGCAGCGTGCGACGCGAAACAATGTCATCCATCCGCCGCTCCACAGCCCATGCCGCGCGACCGCCTCGTAGCCATATTCCGAGCAGGTCGGGATGTGCCGGCAGGAATTGCCGACAAAGCCGGAGAGTGTCAACTGATAAAGGCGGATAAAACCCATACCGAGCAATCGGCCGGGTGTCTTGCGAAACGGGCCGGAATAGTTACGGGAGTAGAGGGCTGTTCGCTGGCGCGGCGCGGCGGCGCCACCTTCGTCTTCGCCATCATCTCGGCTTATGGAGCAGAAGTCGCACATCGGTATTGCCGCTTAGGCCTCGACGGTTTCGGCGCGTCTGGCTTCGATCTGGCCGATTGCATCGACGACGGCGTCGAAGGTCAGCATCGTGGAAGCATGTCGTGCCTTGTAATCTTTCACGGGGCGGAGATAGCGCATGTCCTCGAACCGGCCTTCCGGGCCCTCGCCGTCCGCCTTCAGCATTACAAGCATGTCCTCGCGCGCCTTGCGCAATTCCGTCGCGTTCGCGCCGACGACATGGCGCGCCATGATCGAAGAGGATGCCTGTCCAAGCGCGCAGGCTTTGACGTCATGCGCAAATCCGGTCACCGTATCGCCATCCATCTTTAGCCAGATCTTGACCTTGGAGCCGCAGAGCTTGGAATGCGCCTGGGCGCTGGCGTCGGCATCCGGCAGGCTGCCGATCAGCGGAATGTTGCCCGCAAATTCGAGGATTTTGCTGTTGTAAATATCGTCCATCGTGGATTCCGCTCCAGACTTCATGCGGATCGGCGCCTCAAAACTCATTGTAGCACAAAAGAAAAACACAGCGTGTCGTGCCGGGAGACTTACATAAGGATGCCGTTTTCCTATATGTATGTCGTTCGAAGGCCAGAAAAATGCAATGGTCTTGGCTACGTTTGATTGGGAAACCGTGCCGGAAGGGCATCAATTCGAGCCCTGAAAGCCCCGGAGCCTGCCAAAGGTGCATGAATTCCCTTGAGTGGAATTGCCAGTGGCTAGTCCGAAAGACGGTCCGCAAAAGCGGACCAGGAGACTGTTACATATGGACGCCATAATCAAGAATTTTCCGCAGACCCCCGCCGATCTAGAAGCCGATCGGCCCAGCCAGAAAGAAGCTGAGGACGCCGTCCGCACGCTCTTGCGTTGGGCCGGCGACGATCCGTCACGAGAAGGTCTCCTGGATACTCCGGCTCGCGTGGCCAAGGCCTATCGCGAACTTTTCGCCGGCTATGATATGGACCCGGAAGACGTGCTTGGCCGCACCTTCGAAGAGGTCGCCGGCTATGACGACATGGTCCTGGTGAGGGACATTCCCTTCTTCTCCCATTGCGAACACCACATGGTTCCGATCATCGGCAAGGCCCATGTCGCCTACATGCCCGACGGCAAGGTGCTCGGCCTATCGAAGATCGCCCGCGTCGTCGAGATCTACGGTCGCCGCCTGCAAACTCAGGAAACTATGACCGCCCAGATTGCGAAGGCGATCGACGACACGCTGGCGCCGCGCGGTGTTGCAGTCATGATCGAGGCTGAACACATGTGCATGGCGATGCGCGGCGTGCAAAAGCAGGGCTCGACCACATTGACGACAACATTTACCGGAACGTTCAAAACTGAGCCGGCTGATCAAGCCCGATTCATGACCATGGTCCGGAGCCGCTGATTACGGCTTCGATTGAGAAAGCCGCGATGATGCCCTTTGCATTCAATGCACCGTCCGACGACAAATCCGAACTCGAGGACGCGGGCGACTTCACGCCGCGGTTCGACGATCGCGGCCTGATCACTGCGATCGTCACCGATGCCGCCGATGGCGAGTTGCTGATGGTGGCGCATATGAATGCACAGGCCCTCGCCCTGACCATACAGACGGGAAAGGCCCACTACTTCAGCCGCTCGCGTGGCAAGCTCTGGATCAAGGGCGAAACATCGGGCAACACCCAGATGGTCAGGGAAATCCGGACGGATTGCGATCAGGATGCCATCTGGCTGAAGGTCGAGGTAGCTGGCCACGATGCCACCTGTCACACTGGCCGCCGGTCCTGCTTCTATAGAACCGTCAAACTCGAAGGCGGCAAGCCGATGCTCGAAATCGTCGATGACGAGCTCCAGTTCGACCCAAATGAAGTTTACGGAAAAGAGTCGTAAGAACGGGCAATTGCCACTTATTGGGCCAAAAGCTACGCCTATATACGAATTGGAAAGGGAGACGGGACACTAATATACTCACCTGATTATTTGCCGGGAGGGAGGCGCGCCATGCTTAATTGGGGTTTGTACCGCCAAAGCTCTGAGGCAGGCACGTCCAACACCAGCACTCCGGCATCGCCAGATATGAGCGTCCCCAGGACTCCCGAGCCTACTCCCAAGAAAACCAAGCTTGCTCTCGCGCTCGGCGGCGGCGCCGCACGCGGCTGGGCCCATATAGGCGTCCTGCGCGCCTTGGATGAAGAAGGCATCGAGATCGGCATGGTCGCCGGAACCTCAATCGGCGCCCTCGTCGGTGGATGCTATCTGGCCGGCAAGCTGGATGAACTCGAGGCCTTCGCCCGTTCGCTGACGATGCGGCGCATTGCAAGCCTGCTTGACCTCACAATCGGCGGCAGTGGCTTGTTCGGCGGCATGCGGTTGACGAAACGCATGCAGGAGCATCTGGAAGGCCTGAATGTCGAAGATCTGGACCGGCCGTTCGTGGCTGTTGCCGCCGAGGTAAACACCGGGCATGAGGTCTGGATCGCCAACGGCTCATTGATTACGGCGCTTCGCGCCTCCTATGCCCTGCCCGGCATTTTCGAACCCATTCGCAGCAATCAGCGGACGCTCGTCGACGGCGCGCTGGTCAATCCGGTTCCTGTTTCCGTCTGCCGCGCCTATGAGCAACCGCTCGTGGTCGCCGTCAACCTGAACTACGACCTTTATGGTCGGTCAGCCGTCGTCCGGCACAATGCCACCCTCTCGCCGTCTGAAGTGCATCGGCGCGAAGAGGTGCCCTATGCCAGGCTCGGCATGACTGGTGTGATGGTGCAGGCTTTCAACATCATCCAGGACAGGATTGCGCGTGCGCGCCTTGCGGGCGATCCGCCGGATATATCGCTTCAGCCGCGCCTCGGCGATATCGGCCTGTCCGAATTCCATCGCGCTGGAGAAGCGATCGAGCGCGGCTACGATGAAGCCAAGCTGAGGCTTCCCGAGCTGAAACGGATGCAGGAACTATTCGCCGGCTCCCTCTAGGCACCGGCGAAGCATTCAGCCGGCGATGTAGGCTTTGATCTGCTCGGCTTCCAGTTCGACTTCCGCGATACGCGTCTTCACGACGTCACCAATCGAGATGATACCGGCGAGCTTGCCGTTGGTTTCAACCGGAACGTGGCGGAAGCGGCGGCTTGTCATCAGCCCCATCAGGTCATTCACGGTTGAATCTTCATGGCACCGGTAAACCTTTGCAGTCATCAATGAGGCAACGGGCTGATCGAGACAGGCGGCTCCCGCCTTGGCGATCGCGTGCACGACATCGCGCTCCGTGAAAATCCCGGAAATCTTGTTCTCCATCCCGACGATGACGATAGCGCCGATCTTTTTCTTGCTGAGAATCACAGCCGCTTCGGAAACGGTCGTGTTCGGCCCGGCGGTTACGACATCCCTGCCCTTTGCGTCGAGTATGGCCTTGACTGAATTGGACATTTTGAACCTCCTATGTCGAAAGTGAAGCACTTCAACTGATCACAGGCATCCGCGGCGGTCTCTCCTCCCATCACGGATCAGTTCGGATGGTGCACTCCAATCTTCAAGATTGCAATATATCCGATGTCTCTGAAGTTAGCGGCTCCTCGGGCGGTTCCCGGTCAAAAAGACCGAAGAGAACGAAGCCGAAAATGAATCCTCCGATGTGGGCGTCCCAAGCGATTGCCTGTGACCCGTCGCCGATCAACGGGACGCCGACAGCAATCAGCAGATTGCCCACGAACCAGAAGAGAATGAATGCGACGACCGTGCGGCTGCGAAACGCTTCGAGCATCGAAAGACGCGCATTGAGATGCGCCGGCCGGGCAATCCGCTGTTCCGGTGGGAATGCAAAGCGGCAGGCGGCGCCCATCAAGCCGGACACCACCCCGGACGCGCCGATCAGCAACGTGGCCTCTCCCCAATTCAGGGCCGCATGGAGAGCGGCCGACGCGATCGCGGATAGCACCCAGAAGGTTACAAATCGGAACGCGCCAATTCGGCGCGCCACCGGCGTGCCAAAGGCCATCAGCCATAGCCCGTTGAAAACGATATGCTCTATGCTGCCGTGAAGGAACGAATAGGTGATCGGCGTCCAGAGAAGTTGTGGCCCCTGCTCCGACAACGGCGTGATGTACCGCAGCGGAATAAAGCCGAAATTGAAGAACAGCCAGTCGAGACCGTTGCCAGATAAAAACAGTGATTGAACGGCGTATATCAGCCCCAATAGCGCAAGTGCTGCTAGCACCGGGCGTGGAAGATTGAAGATGGGCGACGGCGGCGGCGCCGGAGGCTCCATCGCCGCTTGCGGCTCGACCGAGTGCTCGTTCATCTTCGTCCTCGCTTGATTGCGGCACAGCCTTACAGGACGAAACGTCAAAAAAAAAGCCGTCCGGCAGACCGGACGGCCTTCGAGCGTCTAGGGATAGACCCGCGCCCGACAGTCCGTGCTGAACTTCCCGAAGGCAGGAAGCTGTGAGGAAACACTGCCACGGCACGGCTGGCGGCTCAATCGAAACCCTTCATTAACCTTAACTGCCGCGAGCTGGCATGAAATGCGCAGGGCATCAAACGACACGGGCCATGACGGCTGTGTTTTGATCCAAAGTGAAACAGCCGGTGCCGTAATGCGTCTCAAAACCACGATCGACCTGTTCGAATATTGGAATCGCCTCCGCGGCCAGGACCTTGCGCCGCTGAGATCGCAGGTCGAGCCAACGGATTTGCGGCAGATTCTGTCGAGTGTGTTTCTCCTCGAAACAAGCGAGACGGGTCGCGTCGCGTTCCGTCTTGCCGGAACACGCATTTGCGATCTCTTTGGTCGCGATCTCGGTGGCGCCCCGTTTTCCGAACTCTGGGCCTACGGGAATGATGATATCGAACACACAGCGGCCGGCGTCATGACGCACGCGATCCCCGCGTTGCTCAACGCCACGGGGTTCACCGCGGCCGGTCATCGTGCCTGCTTCGAAATCATCCTGCTGCCAATACGCCGCGACGACGGCGAATGCGACAAGCTACTGGGCGCCATCGCTCCCGCGGCCGCGGTAAGCTGGCTCGAAGTCGTGCCGCTCCAGTTCCTCGCTCTCGATCGCAGCCGATTGCTGCACGAACGGCTTGGCGGCGATGAGGAGCCTAATGACACGGAGTTCGACGACCAGCACACGCTATACGCGCGCCCACCCTCGATCGCCGATACAATGCGACGCGTCATGTCTAGTCTATTTGTTGAAGCCGACGGTCCTGGTGTTCCGGTCCGACACAACCGATTGCGTGCGTAGAGGACGAACCTGAACAACCTTCTGTTAAGGGATTGCGGGTAATGATCGGCCGGTTGTATTTTATGAAGAAGCCCTTTGATGCACGCGTTCCAGCAAGTTCAGACGCAACGGACTGCGCCTCGCCTCGAACAAGGTGCCTTTCAACGCGTACCCATTAACATGCAGGGCCGGCTGATGCTGGCGAACTACGAGGAATTTGAGTGCCTGGTGATCGACATGTCGCCGGGCGACATGTACGTGACTTGCCAGGGGCGTCCTCGCGCCAATGAGCGTGTCGTGGCCTACATCGACCACCTCGGACGCGTCGAAGGCTATGTGCAGACGGTCGACGGTCGTGGTTTCTCCATGTCGATCCACGCGACCGAACGTAAGCGCGAGAAGCTCGCGGCGCAGCTCACCTGGCTCGCAAACAAGCATGAGCTCGGCCTTCCGGAAGACCGCCGCCACGACCGCCTGACGCCGCGTGAGACCAAGACCGAGATCACCTTGGAAGACGGCGCCCGCTACAGCTGCCGCATCATGGACTTGTCGCTTTCCGGCGCCGCAGTCGATGTCGAGGTGCGTCCGCCGATTGGGACGCCTCTCCGTCTCGGCAATATGCGCGGCCGCGTTGTGCGCCATTTCGTGGAAGGTGTCGCGATCGAGTTCCTGTCGATCCAATCGCGGGAAACGCTCCGCGAATTTCTCTGATCGCTGTCACAGTCGCGTCGCGCACGTAATGCATGAGGCTGCCGCAACAGGTGGCGTATGCCGATTATCTATCCGGAAATAGAACCCTACGAGCACGGCTTCCTCGACGTGGGCGACGGGCAGCGACTCTATTGGGAAACCTGCGGCAATCCCGGTGGCCTGCCGGCACTGTATCTTCATGGAGGACCGGGTTCCGGCTGTTCAACATTCGCTCGCCGTTATTTTGACCCGTCTGTTTACCGTATCGTCCTCTTCGATCAGCGCAATTGCGGTCGCAGCCTGCCGAACGCTGCCGACATGGGGACCGAGCTTGGGACCAACACGACCTGGCATCTTGTCGAAGACATCGGGAAACTGAGACGTCATCTGCAGGTGACGAATTGGTTGCTGCTCGGCACCTCGTGGGGTTCGACGTTGGCGCTTGCCTACGCACAGACATATCCAGCGTGCATTCGCGAGATCGTGCTTGCCGGCGTCACCACCACGCGCCGGTCGGAAATCGAGTGGCTCACACATGGAATGGCTAGCCTCTTTCCGATGGAACGGGACCGTCTGCTGAACGCGCTTCCCGCCGATTTCAGGCAGCTCGGCGTAGTTGAGGGCTATCACCGTCTTCTCAACTCGCCCGACCTTGGCATCCGTCTTGAGGCCGCTTGCAATTGGCACGATTGGGAGGCGGCTTCTATCCTCCTCGCTGATCCGATGGGGCTTCCTCGTCGCTGGCAAGATCCTCGCTACCTGTTGACGCGGGCTCGGATCATCACGCATTATTTCCGCAATCTCGCCTGGCTGGACGACGGCGTCCTGCTACGCAATGTAGGAAGACTGGCGGACATACCGGGCGTGTTTGTCCAGGGCCGGCTGGACCTCGAGGCGCCACTCGTGACGGCATGGGAATTGTCGAAAGCCTGGCCGCAAAGCAGGCTTGTTATCGTGGAGAATGCCGCCCATTCGGCGTCGCACGAGGGTTTGGCAGGCGCAATTGTCGATGCAACAGACACTTTTGGCAAAATTCCTCAAAAATAATTCTGCTACCGCAACCGAAACTGGCGTTCCAATCTGCCAATTTCACAGCCAATTCCTCGGTTTCAATCGAAGCGAGCGCCGGCGTGGCGGCCAGCTCGGATAGTAAATAAAGGCTTCCCAAAATTCCGGGACTGGCCGCCCCGTTAATAACTTGTCCCAAAATGCGGCGATCATCGACCGGACGTCTTTCCGAGGACGTGACAATTTTAATAAAAATTAGCGCGAAAGCGCTTCGAATTTTAGGTGCATTTGATTCTGTTTTTAGTCGATTTCTCTGCGTGTTTGAATCAACTAAGTCTTTAATTTGACTGCGTAATTTTGCGCTGAATAAAAACGTCTGTGTCAGGTTCTCCTCACAACGGGGAGACGATAAATGACGGTAGCAACTTTCATCAAAGGCGGTCTGGCCGCCGGTGCGATGTTGATCGCGATGGTGGGTTCGGGACAAGCGACCCCCCTCAACATGACGGTTCTCGGCAACGCGAGTCCGCCGATCGGCGCCTATCAATTCTGCAAGGAACTGCCTACCGATTGCGCCAATGCAGCCGGCGATCAGGGCGAGCTCCTTTTGACGGAGGACCGCTGGAAGACGATCCTCAAGGTCAATTACCAGGTCAACTCGACCATTACGCCACTCACCGACAAGGAAATCTACGGCGTCGAAGAGCGCTGGGCCTATCCGCGCACCGTTGGCGACTGCGAGGACTATGCGCTCCTGAAGCGGAAAACGCTGATCGATGCCGGTTTTTCACCTTCCGATCTGCTCATGACCGTCGTGCTGCAGCCGAACGGCGAAGGCCATGCGGTGCTGACCGTGCGCACCGACCGCGGCGATTTCATTCTCGACAACATGCGCAACAAAGTCATGCTTTGGGCCGATACCGAATACACGTTCCTGAAGCGACAGTCCGCTGACGATCCGACCCGCTGGGTCAAGTTGCAGGACGGTCGCGCCGTGGCGGTCGGCAGCGTCAAGTAGGCTGTCGCCGGATCGACCGGCGACCACCATACGGCTCCGGTCGTCCCCCGCATCCCCGTCCCTGACCGGCGCCACAGAGCCGCTTCCGCTGTCCCGGGAGCGGTTCGTTTTTTGGGCGCATTAGCGCGAAGCTTAATTGTTCGTTAACCATGGTGGCCGGATCATCGGCACATTCACCATCGACACCGGCGACTCCTGTTCCTATCGCGGCGGTCTGATATCCGAAAGCCGCCATGAACGATACCGTGCGCACTGCCCACGAGATTAAGGAAACGCCTCTCCTTTCGACAGGTTTCGTCATCCGCCTTACGGTCATCTTCGCCTGTCTTGCGGCGTTGACGCTTGTCATCAGTTTTGGCGGTCGCTGGTTCGGGGCACGGATATCGCTCGCTGGCAATACCGCCTCAACGGCAGCGATAACCCTGACGATCGGCCGCGATACGCTGCGTCTTGCTGAAAACACACTGCGGTTCCCCAGTCAGCGGCGAGACGGCCTATCGGAACGCGCGGACCTCTACCTCACCTGGCCTGAGATGCAGGGCTACAGCAAGGCGCATCGCGAGCGTTTCGACGATGTGGCCCAGTCGTCGGGACTGATCTTCCTCCAGATCGCGCAGAGCACGATGTCGCGGGATATGTCCGGGCGCCTCGAGCCGATCTACTCGCATCTGATGGAGGGCGACGGCGTGCCTTTCGCCAATGGAATGACGCTGCATCGCTTGCGCGCGGACGCAGGCTATGCCGACGAGGTTCTGTTGACCGCGCCACGCGCCGGTTCCCCTGATTACGTCGTGCGTTGCGCCCTACCGTCGACACCGCAGGCCGCGACTAGCGGCGATTGCCAGCGCGACATCAAAGTCGGCCGCGATTTAACTGTGCTTTACCGGTTCTCGAGCCGGCATCTGCCCGATTGGGACCATATTGATGCCGCTATTCGCCATTTTGTGGAGGCGCGACTTGTGAACGCTTCTGGGCCACGTCGCTAGAATGATCCGATGTGGCGAAAGAAACGATTAATCATAAACGGATTGGTAACCCCGGACAGATAATTTGGCGAGAGAACGATCGTGCCGGGAGGGCGGGCGATCTCTCCAATGTCCGAAATGCAAGCGAAGAGTAGAATAGTGTCAAGGTCAGTCTCCTCCGTATTTTCAACGCTATCCCGCAGTTCTTTGGTAAAGGCGATCACGGCGCTTTCTTTGGCCGTCGGTATCGTCATGGTCGACTCGGTCAATGCCGATGCAGAGGCCGCCAACTCGAAATATGCAGGCATCGTCGTCGATACGAAGACCGGCAATGTTCTCTACAGTGAGAACGCGGATCGCCTGCAGTATCCGGCCTCTCTCACGAAGATGATGACGCTCTACCTGACCTTCGAAGCCTTGGAACAGGGCCGCATCCGTCTGGATACGTCGGTTCCCTTCTCCGCACACGCTTCCGCCCAAGCGCCGACCAAGCTCGGTGTGCGTCCAGGCGGCACGATCACCGTCGAACAGGCGGTCCTCGGCCTTGTGACGCTTTCAGCCAACGACGCATCGACCGCTCTTGGTGAGTTGCTTGCCGGCACGGAGGATCGCTTTGCGCAGGTGATGACCGCAAAGGCGCACGCGCTCGGCATGACGCGCACGACCTATCGCAATGCCAACGGCTTGCCGAATACCGCCCAGATGACGACCGCGCGCGATCAGGCCCGCCTCGGCATCGCACTTCGCCAGCATTTTCCGCAGTATTACGGCTATTTCTCCACGCAGAGCTTTAAGTTCGGCAACCGTGTTATCCGTAGCCACAACCGTCTCGTTGGTTCTGTGCGTGGCGTCGACGGCATCAAGACCGGCTATACACGTGCGGCCGGTTTCAACCTGGTGAGCTCCGTTCAGGTCGACGGCAAGTCGATCGTCGGTGTTGTTCTCGGCGGCGCCTCGACCCCTGCCCGCGACAATCAGATGCGCAAGCTCATTGCCGCCTATCTACCGAAAGCGTCGAGCCGTGGCGGCTCCTCCGATCTGATCGCCCAGACCGTGCCGCGACCCGCAGCACCTGTCGCCGAAACGTGCGTCGCTGCAGCTGCGCCTGAAGTCAGCCCGCCGCGCCCCGCGCCGACCCCGGACACCCGCTATCAGCCGGCCTCCGCGCAGGTCGCCTATGCCGATGTTGCCAAGTCGAAGTCCGACAATCCGTTGCTCGACCAGGAAATACCGGCGCCGACGAAGGTCAAGACGCCGGCTGTCAAAAAGGCATCTGTCGCCACGCCGACGCCTGCACCCGCCTACATGCCGCCGGAACAGGGCGACACGTCTGTCGACGAACTGACGACCGCGTCGACGAAGGAGCCGCAGCAGACTGGCTGGGCTGTCCAGATTGGTGTTTCCGGCAGCAAGGAAGGCGCAATGGATCTGCTCGACAACGCCAAGAACAAGGCTGGCAAGGCTCTGCGCTCCGCGAAGCCTCTCGCGGTCGCAAACGCCGGAAGCTATCGTGCACGCTTCGGCGGCTTTGATGACCAGCGTGCTGCTGTGAACGCCTGCAACGCCCTGAAACGGGCTGGTGTGAAGTGCTGGGCCACCGCCCAGTGATCAGCGGGTCTGCCGCCTGATATGCACAGGCGGCAGTCCAAAAACGTCGTGATCTTTTGTGTTTGATCCGACGGAGTTCTGAGACTCGGTTTGTAATGCGTACGGGGATGAGAATGGCGATCAACGAGAATGTTCCGGAGTTTCCGCCACACGGCCGGGTGACCGGCAAGAATCCGCGAGCCGGTTTGCACCCGCTACACGAAGCGGCTTTGCGACTGGCAGAGCTAGGATTGCAGCGGCAGAAGGCAAAATCCGCAAAAACCAAAGACCTGATTAACCTGCTGCTGTGCCATGGCGCGCGGGCGTGGCGTTGCTCGCAGGCGGAAGCCAACATCCATCTTCATGTCACCTGCCCGGAAGGCCGCGCACCGGTCACGCTCCGTCTACGCTGATCAGAGCAGGCCAAGTTCAGAAAGCTCGCGGCGAAGGTCCGCGGGCATTTCCGCAATTCCCTCGCCCAGGCTGTTCAGATCGCGCGGCACGTCGTCTTGCGGATAATAGCGCCACCCCTGGAAAGGCCGCTTCGGCTGCACGGCCGTTTCGATGACCTCTGGCCCGAGGACAAGATGGCATCGCGAGATTCCTTCGCCATCGGTAAAGGTTTGGATGTCGAGCAGTTTCTGGCGCGCCTGAACCTGCCCCTTGATTACCCAATAAAGCGAACCGCCGTCCAGTAATTCCTCGACACGCTTCGGGACCATCCTCGTCGTATGCACGGAATGGGGCTCAAGCCCGGCCGCGATCGCCCGGAGAGCGCGTTCGGCGACCCATTCGCGCAGATCGTCGATCGAGTCCGCGCCTACGCACAATTTAATGAGATGTAATGCCATGCCGCCGTTGAAATCCTTTTATAGGGCAGCGTCAAGCGGCAAGTCGTATGTCCACAAAGTCAGCATTCCACGACGTTGACGGCAAGCCCGCCGGTGGATGTCTCCTTGTACTTCTCGCTCATGTCGTTGCCGGTCTGCCGCATGGTCTCGATGCAGGCATCCAAGGGAACGAAGTGCTTACCGTCTCCCTTGATCGCCAGCGAAGCGGCCGTCACCGCCTTGACTGCGCCAAGAGCATTTCGTTCGATGCAGGGAACCTGCACGAGGCCCGCGACGGGGTCGCAGCTCATGCCCAGATGGTGTTCCAGCGCGATTTCCGCGGCGTTTTCGATCTGCTCCGGCGTGCCGCCCATGACCGCGGCAAGGCCGGCAGCTGCCATAGCGGCCGCAGATCCCACCTCGCCCTGACAGCCGACCTCTGCGCCGGAAATAGAGGCATTGTGCTTGATGATCCCGCCGATGGCGCCAGCGGTGAGCAGATAGTCGCGGATACCGTTCTGGTCCCAATCGTCGTGAAAATGCTCGTAGTAGCGGATCGTTGCGGGGATAACCCCTGCGGCGCCATTCGTCGGGGCAGTCACGACGCGTCCACCGGCAGCATTCTCTTCGTTGACGGCCATCGCGTAGACGCTGAGCCAGTCGTTGGCGAGCAGCGGGTTGATACGGTTGCTGCGCCATTCCTCCTGGAGCTTGTCGTGGATCGCACAGGCGCGGCGGCGTACATTCAGCCCGCCCGGCATTATGCCGTCGACCTTGAGGCCACGCTCGATGCACGAGCGCATCGCTTCCCAGATGCGATCGAGACCGGCGTCCAGTTCCTCGCGGCTGCGCTGCGTTTCCTCGTTTGCACGCTTCATCTGGGCGATCGAGAGGCCGGAGCGCGCAGCCATATCGAGCATCTGCTTGGCTGAGGCAAAAGGATACGGAACCTTGAGTGAATCGGAGGGCGTCTTCTTCTTTGCGCGCATCTGATCAAGTTCGGTGTCGGTCACGACGAAGCCGCCGCCGACTGAATAGTAGATACGCTTGATAAGCATCCGACCGTCTTTATCGAAGGCGGAGAAGGACATACCGTTCGCGTGTCCGGGTAGCGGCTGCTTCTTGTCGAAGATCAGGTCGTTCCGCGGTTGAAAGGCATAACTCGGGTGGCCGGGCGGCGTGATGCGGCCGGAGCGCTCCACCTGATCGATGATGCCGTCCATCAAGTCCGGATCGACGGTGTCGGGCTGCTCTCCCATCAGCCCGAGAATGACGGCCCGTCCCGTTCCATGTCCGATCCCGGTATGCGCCAGCGAACCGTGCAGGCTAACCTTCATGGACGCGACTTGAGCGCCAGAGGTCGGGCGCGGCCAATCGTTGGACAAAATCAGATCGAGGAAGCGATTGGCCGCGGTCATCGGACCCATCGTGTGAGAGCTGGAAGGCCCGACGCCGATTTTGAATACGTCGAAAACGGAAAGGAACATGACTGCGTCCTGTAAAGTTGCTGCGCAAACCTACGCTACCGGCTCTCGCGATCCCTGCGATGGACCGACATGGCATTTCACGCGTGCGACATCTGTAAAACGAAGCGCGGCGGCTTGCCAGTCATTGCAGCATGCGTGCGCATCTGTAGAGTGGCGCGGCGACGGGAACCTGATTCAATATAATGATGACGACAGCGGATTACATTGCACTGGTGTTCTTTGCGGCGATTTGGTTTTGCTATGCGCGCCTGCTGCAAAGCTCGAGTTTCTTCGGCAGGACCAGCCTCACTCATGCCATGCGGGAGCGCCGGCGCGAGTGGATCTACAATTCGTTGCGGCGCGATTTAAAGATGATCGATACCCAGATCATGGCCGGCTTGCAGAACGGCACCGCATTCTTCGCCTCGACGTCGATCTTCGCCATCGGCAGCTGCTTTGCGCTTCTGGGCGCAACGGAGAAGGTTGACGCCGTCTTTGCCGATCTGCCTTTCGTCTTTCATAGCGGGCACGCCGTCTTCGAAATGAAGGTCGGCGGCCTTGCAGCGCTTTTCGGATATGCCTTTTTTAAGTTCGGCTGGTCGTATCGCCTCTTCAACTACTGCACCATCCTTTTCGGCTCGATCCCGATGATGCGTGACACCGAACAGGATGTGATTGCCGCCGAGCGGGCGGCGGAACGTGTCATCCGCATGAACATCATTGCGGCGGGTCATTTCAATGAAGGGCTGCGCGCCATCTTCCTCTCGATCGGCTACCTCGGTTGGTTCATCAATCCCTATGTCTTCATTCTGACGACGACGATCGTCATCGTCGTCCTGACGAGGCGGCAGTTCTTCTCGGAGGCGCGGCTGGCGATCATGGACGCCCATCCGCCATCAAATCTCCACCTTTCTCCTATTCCCCGCGCCAAGCCGTCGACCGATGGCAACGACTCATCCGAGGGATTGTGAATGACGGCGACGGCGACGGAAACATATGTGAGCGTCAAGCCGCCTCGCATCGGCTTGCTGGATACGGCGCGCGGTATCGCTCTGCTGGCGATGGCGACCTATCATTTCACTTGGGATATGGAGTTCATGGGCTACCTTGCCCCAGGCACCGCTGAAACCGGCTGGCTGAAGCTCTATGCCCGCGCGATCGCATCGACCTTCCTGTTCATCGTCGGAATCAGTCTGGTCCTCGCCAACAAGCCAGAGATCCGCTGGCAATCGTTCTGGCACCGGTTTGTAATGATCGCCGCGGCGGCCCTTGCGATCTCTGTGGTGACGCGCTTCGTCTTCCCTGGCGAATGGATATTCTTCGGTATTCTGCATTGCATCGCGGCCGTCAGCCTGCTTGGCCTTGTCTTCCTCCGCCTGCCGTTGCCTGTGACCATCGCTGTGACCGCCGCTGTGACCGCCGCATGGGTTGTGGATACCTGGCTTGCGCCGAATTTGCTGCGCTCGCCGATCTTTAATCCGCGTTACCTCGCCTGGATCGGCCTAGCGCAAATGCCGCAACGATCGAACGACTACGTTCCAATCTTCCCCTGGGCGGTGCCTTTCCTGCTTGGCATGACGGCCACCCTGCTTGCCATGAGGACGCGGCTGCTCGAGAGGCTTGCAGCGCTTGGGACGGGCTCAAGCCTGCCGGCGAAAGCCGGGCGGCATAGCCTCGCCTTCTACCTGATTCACCAGCCGGTGCTGATCGCCATTGCCTACGGGCTGTCCGTCGTCGTCCCGCCCGCGAAACCGGATCCCGTCGAAAGCTACCTGAAGCAATGCAATGCTTCATGCATCATGCAGGAAGGCGAAGCGCTATGCCGCAGCTTCTGCCAATGCACGCTCGACAAGCTCCAGACGGAAAATCTGTTCACGGAATTCCAGTCCGGCGCCCTCAAGCCGGATGACGGGCGGATAATGGCGCTGGCAAGCGAGTGCAACGCGGCCGCGCAATAATCAGGTGCCGACACCGATGTCGGCCAGACGACCGAGGCACGCCTCTTCGATGTTGTCGAGTTCTGTCAGAGTGTCGTCGATATCCTTGCGCTTCTGGCGCAGGTCCTCGCGCTTCTCATCGACGCGCTTCATCAGGAGCTTCAACTGGCCCAATTCGCCCGGCGGTTCCTTATACACCTGGATGATCTCGCGGATCTCCGCGATGGTGAAACCGATCCGCCGGCCACGCAGGATTTCCTGGATCAGACGACGATCCGCGGGACGGAACAGCCGCGTGCGTCCACGCCGCTCGGGGTGGATCAATCCTTCGTCTTCGTAGAACCTGAGCGTACGCGTCGATACTCCAAACTCGCGCGTCAATTCGGTTATGCTATAGTATTTGCTGACCGGCATGGGTTCCCCACCATTGAAGGACCGATAATATTGACTTTTACGTAATAGTCAATTTCCGCAGGGGAATTCGAGCCGTCTAAATTCCGAACCACCATGTGGCGATGCCGAGAAAGGCAAAGAAGCCGGTGCAATCTGTCACGGTCGTGACGAAAACGGACGACGCAATGGCGGGGTCCGCGCCAACCTTGTCCAGCAGCAATGGCAGCAGAATTCCCGCAAGCGCGGCCGCAAAGAGGTTGATGATCATTGCCGAGCCGATCACGAAGCCCAGCTGATAATTGTGGAACCATGTTGCGGCAATCATGCCCATGATGACCGAGAAGAGTAGACCGTTGGCAATACCGACGCCGGCCTCTCTGCGGATGATACGCCCGGCGTTGTAGATGTCGATGTCGCCCGTTGCCAATGCGCGGACAGTGACCGTCATCGTCTGTGTCCCCGCGTTGCCGCCCATGGACGCCACGATCGGCATCAGCACCGCGAGCGCGATCATCTTCTCGATCGATTCGTCGAATAGTCCAATGACGCTTGCAGACAGCAAAGCCGTTCCGAGATTGATCACCAGCCAGAGAAAGCGTGAGCGCACGGTCGAGAAGACATTGTCGGACAGCTCTTCGTCGCCGACGCCACCCAGGCGCTTGATGTCCTCGTCGGCTTCCTCGTGAATAACGTCGACCACGTCATCGATCGTGAGGACGCCCACCAGCCTGTCGTTCTCGTCGACGACGGCGGCGGAGAGAAGGTCGTACTGCTCGAAAAGCTGAGCGGCCTCTTCCTGGTCCATCTCTGCAGGGATCGGATGGTTCGTCTCCCGCATGATGGATTCGATCTTGCTCTGTCGCTTTGTGCGCAGGATCTTGTCCAGATCGACAGCGCCTAACAGCTTGAATGTCGGGTCGATGACGAAGATCTGCGAGAAGGAATATGGCAGGTCTTCCTCGTCGCGCATGTAGTCGATTGTCTGGCCGACCGTCCAGAACGGTGGCACCGCGACGAATTCCGTCTGCATGCGGCGTCCCGCCGAGCTTTCGGGATAGTCGAGCGCCCGCCGCAATCGCACGCGTTCGGTAAACGGAAGCTGCGCAAGGATCTCCTCGCGGTCCTCGCTGTCGAGATCCTCAAGGATGTAAACAGCGTCGTCCGAATCGAGTTCGCCGATTGCCGCGGCAATCTGCTCGTTCGGCAGCTGGTCGACGATCTCGCGGCGAATCGTTTCGTCGACCTCGGTCAGCGCCGTCATGTCGAATTCGTCGCCCAGCAGGCGAACGAGCGCGAGTCGTTGGTCTGGCTGCAGCGACTCGAGAAGATCGCCTATTTCGGATTCGTGCAGGCGGGCGACGTGCTGGCGCAGGAAGATCGTATCGCGATCGGCGATGGCTGCGCCCACCAGCGCGAGGAAATCGCCTCGGACGTTGCCGTTTTCGTCATAGATGTCGGCATCGCCGCTGTCTGACCGCGGGCGGACGAGCTCTTCTGCGTCGTTCGTCATGGTTTGCCGCCCTCGCATCTCGTTTGAAGTTCAACGACTAAGCGCCGAAACATGTCGCTTCGTGCTAGCTGAAACCTCGAAGCCCGTCCAGCCGCAAACGCCTCGCGTGGATGACAATGCGCGTGCGCGGCGATAGGTTTCGCGCATCTGAAATCAGGAACCTGCCAGTGGCTATTCGCCCCATATTGCGCTTCCCCGACGTTGGCCTCAAAACCGTCTGCCAGCCCGTCGACGTCTTTGACCAGAGGCTACGAGAACTCGCGGATGATTTGCTGGAGACGATGCGGGCCGCTCCCGGCGTCGGCATCACCGCTGCTCACATCGGCGTCTTCCTTCGCGTCGTCGTGATCGAGCTCAGCCGTGACGAAGGCGCATGCCATTTCGTCAATCCGGAGATCATGTTTGCGTCCGACGAAACGGCTCGCCATGTCGAAGGAAGCGTCTCCATGCCCGGCGTGACCGACGAGGTCGTGAGGCCGAAGGCAATCCGGGTTCGATACAGTGATCTGAATGGCGCCGAGCACGAGAAAGAAGCGGAGGGCTTCCTTGCAGTCTGCATCCAGCACGAGATCGATCAGCTCGACGGTGTCTTTTGGATACAGCGCCTCTCCAGGGTAAAGCGCGAGCGCCTGGTCAAACGCTGGGAGAAGTTGCGCGACTAATCACGGCTTGGAGCCCACGGGAGCACCCCAAGTTAAGCCCTCAATGACACGTCTTTTGATTGTGAAAATGTTCCCGCCACCCGTCTTGCGAACAGGAGGCAATGTTCCATCACAAACCTGTCAAATCCGGTCGCGGATCTGTGATTTCATTTGATAAAGCGGCAGTGCTTGCGTGATTTTTCGCCCACATTCTTGCCGCAATTCGAGCGCGAAGTCACTCTTGCCGAGGGTTTGGTATCGTTGTCATTGCAACGAAGAATTGAGGATATTCCCCATGCGCTTCAAATTTGCTGCCGCCGCTTCCATTCTCGCCCTCGGCCTTGCAAGTGCGGCCTTCGCCCAACCGCAGTACTCGAACGACTACACTAATGACAGTGACGGGTTTTCGCCGGTCCAGATGGCAGCGAAAAAGCCGGTTCACTATGCCAACCGCAAGGCACCGCAGTACTCGTCCGACTACACGAATGACAGCGATGGATTCGCGCCGGCCCGGATGTCGTCGCCCGTCGACAGGACGACCACGGCCAGCATCAAGCCCCTGCCCGACTGCGACTACATGAAGACGAACTCCAAGGTGCATACGGCCGGCGGGGACAGCGGAGCTTCACATTCGGACGCTTGCCGCGACGTCGGCGATAAATAGCGATCGATTGCTGAGGGCCGGTCATCCGGCCCTTTTCCTCGCGAGGGCTCTGCCTCACCTGTCGCGCACGGTCTCGCCGAAGACCGATTCGAATGCCTGCCGAAGGAGAATATCGACATCAGCCATCATGACAGGCAGGCCGAGGTCGACCAGGCTTGTCACCCCATAAGCCGAAATCCCGCACGGAATGATCCCGCTGAAGTGATCGAGATCCGGTTCGACGTTCAGCGACAGCCCGTGAAATGTCACCCATTTCCGCAGCCGGATACCCAGTGCTGCAATCTTGTCTTCCGCCATCGTGCCATCGGGCAAAGCCGCTTTGTCCGGCCTGCGCACCCAGACGCCAACACGGTCCTCACGCCGTTCGCCGCGAATGTTCATCGAATCAAGCGTGCGAATGACCACCTCTTCGAGCGCGGCGACAAAGGCGCGCACGTCCTGGCGCCTGCGCTTCAGGTCCAGCATCACATAAGCGACGCGCTGGCCCGGCCCGTGATAGGTATATTCGCCGCCGCGTCCCGTCGCGAAGACTGGGAAGCGATCGGGTTGCACCAGATCCTTGGCATCGGCGCTGGTTCCGGCCGTATAGAGAGGCGGATGTTCCACGAGCCAGACGAGCTCGTCGCCGCCGTCTGCAATCGCCGCGACCTGACGCTCCATGTTCTCCACAGCCTCCTCATAGGGCACGAAGTCATCGGCGATACGCCATCGGACCGGCCGCGAGCCTTTACGGGGCAACATTGAGAATTCAAGATCTGTGCGTAGCATGGCCATTCCTTGTCGCTGCTGCTCGGGAGACAGCAACGCTGAGGCCTATATGGCCCCGTTTCACGGGCGATTCAAATGCTGTGATTTGTTTTGAAAAAATCTGTCACATCGCCCTTGTGTACCCCAAACGCTTTTGCTACATGCTGCCCCGCCGGCACAAATCGGCACCTACCACGATGCGGTCGTGGCGGAATTGGTAGACGCGCAGCGTTGAGGTCGCTGTGGGGCAACCCGTGGAAGTTCGAGTCTTCTCGACCGCACCAACCCCTCCTAGGGGAATTGATTGCAGTTGCTCCTTTTGATGGCAACGAGTTGTTTGTGCCCAGTTTTTAGTCCCGGTCGGCACCCCAATTTCATCCTGGACGTTAGTTAGAAAAACACCTGTATAGCTATTCGCCAAGGCGGGCCTCGTCTGCTTCCTTGCTGCCGAACTCACGACCGGACGTCCAGAATGGGCGACGGACAGGTCGGGACGCAGGCCCTACAGCTAGCGAACCCAGACCGACTGGAGACAGTACAAGAAGGTCATCGTAGAGCCGGTCGCGGTCTACCACGGACGCCCAGTTCGGCAAGATGGTGGCAGACGACCGCCAGAAGCTATCAGTCACCATGCAGGGCAAGGTCGCCGAGGTGCTCAAGCAGCGCTATGCTGTCGTCGCGGCGCCCGTCCCCGCGACGGCAAGAACCATATCGCGCTGGACGATGATTTTCGGCGCGATCTTTCTCACCGCATGCAGCGACGCCCCGACGTCCGTCGCGCGGCAGACGGCGCCGACACAGGTTTCGACCGTCGAGGTGAGGCCTGAGACACGTCAGCGAGCTTCCGGCCGCATCGCGCCGACAGTGCTGGCTGAAGTCCGGCCACGTGTAACGCAGGGTTCAAACGTGAAGCAAGGAGACGTCCTCTACCAGATCGATCCCGCGCCGTTCAGGGCCAGGGCGGCTCAGGAGCTCGCCTCGCAGAAGGCCGACAGCCAGCTCCAGCGCGGCAACGTCACCACGCAGCAGGACACAGAGAGCGCGGCCGCCGTGCTGGAGCTGGTCCAAGGTATTCAACAGAGTGGGTTGCAATCTTTTCTGTGTCGCCATACACATTTTTGCACACGTGCTCAATTTTGTCATTCGGCCGTTACGTTGCCCCCCTAAAGCGGCGCTCGTTCGCTTTTCACGGAGCTTGCGAAGCGGTCATCATCAGGTGATGGCCCGCCAAGAGGCTCACGCCGCTCTTCTAGGGAGACGAAGAAATGACTATTCTGCCAACATTGAAGTGCATGACTATTGCGGCCGCCATCCTGGCCTCGACCACCGCCCTGTGCCTTGCCAAGGATGTCACCATCACCGTCTGGGCCGGCGGCACGGGTCCCAACGACGTCTATCGCCTCGACGCAATCGATATCGCCGCCCAGCAGCTTCAGCGTGAAGCTGCAATCAAGGGCGAAGACCTCAAGATCAAGGTGGAGAAGAAGGCCTATAGCGGTTGGGAGGACTTCAAGCAGGCGATGACGCTTGCCGCCGAAGCCAAGACTGCTCCGAATATCGTCGTTACCGGCCACGAGGACATCGGCCCATGGGCGCAGTCGGGCCTGATCGTGCCGATCGAGGACTACGTCGATCTCGACTCCTGGCCGCTCAACGATATCTATCAGAACCTCCTGGATATCGCCTCCTTCAATGGCACGGTCTACGGGATCCCGCAGGACGCCGAATCCCGACCAATGTTCTTCTGGAAGCCCTACATGAAGGCCATCGGCTACAGCGATGCCGATCTCGAGGCGCTGCCGAAGAAGGTTCAGGACGGCGGCTACACGATGAAAAACGTGCTGGAAGACGCCAAGAAGATGCAGGACAAGGGCCTCGTCCAGGCGGGTTACGGCTTCTACCCGCGCAACTCCAACGGCCCTGATTACTGGCAGTTCTACACCAGCTTCGGCGGCACGATGGAAGAAGACGGCAAACTCGTCTTCGACAAGGCGGCGATGCAGCGCACCTACCAGTTCTTCGCCGACGCCGTGAAGGATGGCGTTACCAAGAAGAACCATATCGGCATGCCCGGCGACCAGTGGTGGAAGGAAGTGGCCTCCGGCAAGGCCGGCATCTGGCACGGCGGCACATGGCACTATGCTCGCTACGTGAACCAGGAAGGCCTGAAGGACTTCTTTGGCAACGTCGTGTTCACGCTGATCCCGGCCGGTGACGGCGGCAAGGCCAACACGCTGACGCATCCGCTCGTCTACCTCCTGACCTCCGGTCACGACAAGGATTCAACCGACGTTGCCGCTCAGTTGATCAAGATCGCTTCAGAACCGCGGATCAATGTGCTGCATGCGGTCAAGTCTGCGCACCTCGGCATTTCGAAAGCCGAAACCGAGATAGAGCTCTATTCCTCCGATCGCTGGACGCGTGAAGCCACCGAGCGTCTGCTGCCCTACGCCAACGCGATGCCCAACAACGCCGATTTTGGCACTTACTGGAACATCATGTGGAAGGGCCTCGAAGCATCCTGGACGGGCGCCAAGACCCCAGATGCCGCCGTCAACGACGTCGAGAGCGAGCTGAAGAGCACGCTCGGCGACAAGATCGTCATCCGCTAAGCACCCAGGCAACTTCCGGGCGGGCCAGTCCGCCCGGATACTTTGCGGAGACTTTCGATGAGAACGTCCAGAACGCTCGGACTGGTGATGATTGCGCCTGCAGCGGTGATGATCGTGCTGTTTTTCCTGATGCCGGTCGTCCTGACTGCCGTCTTCTCCTTCACGAACATGACGACGGCCACGGGCATTTCGGGCGGCGCCTTTCAGATCGCGCCGAATACGCTTGATGCGCTTAGGCGCGAAATGCCGGATGTCGCGCAACAACTCACCGAGCCGCGCTACGCGATCGACGAGGAAGGCATCAAGAGCGTTGAAGGCCTCGGACTTGATCCCGGCATAGCCCGGGAACTGCGCGAGGAGCATCTCGGCGAGGTCTTCCAATCGCGGCGCGACGCTGAGCGCATGATCAAGGATCTCCAGGACCGGCCCTCGACCCGAGACGTCAAGCAGATTTCCGAACAGTTCAACCGCTCCGCGGCCAACCTGCGTTTTGCGAGCAAGGACGACCTGTTCGCCTCTCTCGACAAGTTCGGCTTCAAGCTGACGGCGGGGCAGAAGGAGAACCTGGCAAAGGCAACCTATACCGGCTGGAACTGGACGACGGAGAACTTCTCGCGCATCGCCTCCTCTCCGGATATGGCGCAGATACTCCTCAACACGCTTCTCTACGTCGCCCTTGTGCTCGTGTTGTTCAACACGACCTACGCAATGGCGCTCGCGATCTGGACGCACTACATGCCGGACATGCCGGCGACGATCTTCCGGTCAGTCTGGCTCTTGCCCCGCATCACGCCTGTCGTCATCTACGTACTGATGTGGAAGTGGCTGGCATGGGACACCGGCTTCATTTCGGTGTTGATGGGCAAGTTCGGCTTCCCGCCGAAGAACTATCTTCTCGATAGCGCCTACCACGCCTGGTTCTTCGTGGTGCTGATCAACGGCTTCATCGGCGCCTCCATGGGCATGCTAGTCTTTTCGTCCGCGCTGCGGGGGATTCCCAAGAGCCAGTTCTTTGCAAGCGAGGTGGATGGTGCCAGCCGCTGGCAACAAATCCGCTACATCATCCTGCCGCAGATGCGCTGGCCCATCCTCTTCGTGACCTGCTACCAGACGCTGTCGCTGCTCGCCTCCTTCAACGAAATCCTGCTTTCGACGCGTGGCGGGCCGGGCAAGGCGACCGAAGTCTGGTCGCTTGCCGCCTATCACACAGCACTCAACAACTACGCCGGCAACCTGGAATACGGGCTTGGCGCAGCAATGGCGCTGGTCCTCGTGGTCATCGGCATCATTCTGTCGCTCGCCTATCTGCGCGTCTTCAACTACGCCACGCTGGTTGCGCGGCCGCTCATCGAGGACTGATCCATGGCGGAAAAATCGCAACCCTCTGCAAACTACCGCACCTGGCCGGTTATCCTGGCGCTGGCGATCGTCAGTCTGCCACTGGTGCTCATGTATGCCTATCTCTTCATCGACACGATCACCGACAAGCAGCCTGCGTCGCTGATTCCGGATTCGATCACATTTGACCACTGGTCGTTCCTCTGGCAGACGCCGCCCGCCAGGCCCAACATCTGGCTGGTGACGCTGAACACGCTGATCTTTACGGCAAGCACCACCACCGTCGTGCTGCTTGTCTCGTCGATGGCGGGCTACGTGCTCTCGCGGCTGAACGTCCCCGCCCGCGGTTTCTTCCTCGCCGGTGTCATGGTATTGCACGCCTTCCCGTCGGTGACGCTCATCATTGCGATCTTTATCGTGCTGCAGATGGTCGGGCTCTACAATTCTCTCATCGGCGTCATCCTGGTGAAGGCAGCCATCGATCTGCCGCTCGGCATTTGGCTGATGAAGGGCTTCTACGACGCTGTCCCCTGGGAGATCGAAATGGCCGGCGTCGTCGACGGTGCTTCGCGATTCCGGGTATGGCGTAGTCTAGTGCTTCCACAGGTGCGTCCGGCGATCATGGCGCTAGCGCTCTTTTCGTTCCTGTCGAGCTGGGGCGAGTTCATCCTGCCGCAAGTGCTTGCCCCAGGCAGCCAGGTCCAGGTGCTGTCGGTCTATCTTTCAGGGCTAATCGCCGACGACAACAATTTCAACTTCGGCACTTTCAAGGCAGTCGGCGTGTTTTACGTGATCCCGGTCCTGCTGCTCTACGGATTCTTCCACAAATATCTCATGAACATCTATGGCGGCGGGAGCAAAGGCTGATGCGTATCCTCCTCGACAACTTCTCGAAAAGCTTCGGCTCCACAAAGGTGATCGAGAACATGAATCTCGAAGTGGCGCATGGCGAGATGCTGGCGCTGCTCGGCCCTTCAGGTTGCGGCAAATCGACGACGCTTTTCGCGGTGTGCGGCATCCATCGCCCGACCGGGGGCCGCATTCTTTTCGGCGACCGCGACGTGACCGATCTTCCGAGCCAGGCGCGCAATGTCGGCGTGGTTTTCCAGTCCTACGCACTCTACCCGCACATGACGGTGGCCGAAAACATCGGCTTTCCGTTGAAGGTCAAGGGAACGGCCTCCGCAGACATCCGTAAGGAAGTGGACAGCATCGCTGGCCTCGTACAAATCGGCAATCTGATGGGCCGCCGCCCTTCCGAGCTTTCCGGCGGCCAGCAGCAGCGCGTGGCGCTCGCCCGCGCGCTCATCCGCAAGCCCGACGTCCTGCTTCTCGATGAGCCGCTCGCTAACCTCGACGCTAAGCTCCGGCTGGAGATGCGCTCGGAAATCCGCCGCATCCAACGAGAGACAGGGATCACGGCGATCCTGGTTACACACGACCAAGTGGAAGCGATGAGCATGTGCGACCGTATCGCTATCATGAAAGAAGGCGAGATCGTCCAGATAGCAACACCGGCTGCGATGTACAACGATCCGCGCACTGCCTTCGTCGCCGGTTTCCTCGGCAACCCCCCAATCACATTCCTACACGGGGTGGCGTCGAACGGCGCCTTCTCTGTTCCCGGCAGCCAGGTCGAAGTTCCGTTGCCGGCCTCGGTAAACGCCGGCGAAGGTACAAAGCTGATGCTCGGTGTGCGGCCGGAACACTATAGTCCGGCGGGCGACGTTCATGTGACCGGAACCATAAACTTCGCCGAAACCCAGGGCCGCGAAAATCTCTATGACGTGCGGCTGGCAGGTGGCCCGCTGTTGCGGTCTGTCCAGCCGGTGCGCCAGGACATCGCGGTCGGCGACGAGGTGACGTGGGCTATCGATAGTCGCAACGTGCTGGTCTTCGATGAAAGCGGAAGGAGGCTCTGATGCGGCGCGATTTCTCGATCTTCTTCGAGCGCTACCACTGGCCGACAGACAAGGGCCAGATCCCCTTCTGCATCGGACACCGCGGCGCGAGCGGGCATGTCCGCGAGAACACGCTTGCCGCCTTCCGCCTGGCGGCCGAGCTTGGAGCCGAGATGTGGGAACTCGATACCCAGATCACGAAAGATGGCGTTGTCGTCGTCTCTCATGACGACCACCTCGAGCGCGTCTTCGGTGTGAACCGCCGCATCTCGGAAATAACCGCGGCGGAACTTGCGGCATTGGACGTGGAGGTGCCGACCTTCGAAGCTGTCGCAGCTCTCGCGCGTGAAACCGGAACAGGTCTCTATATCGAGCTGAAGGCGCCGGGAAGTGGTCTACGCTGCTGGCATCACCTTAGGGAACACGACCAGCGTTTCGCCTGCATCGGTTCGTTCGACACAGCACAAGTCCGCGAGCTTCGCGAGGCGGGCTGCGATTATCCGCTCTCGGTTCTTGTCCGCGTCGGCGACGATCCGCATGCCAAGGGTGACGAGGCGCGTGCGGATATCTTGCATCTCTGCTGGGAACGCGCCAGCGATCAGCCGCAGGATCTCGTCACCCCGGCGCTGACCGACCGTGCGTTTGCCGAAGGCCGCGAAATCGTCCTTTGGCACGAGGAAAGGCGGTTGGTCCTGGATGATATAATGAAGCTGCCCGTTCTCGGTATCTGCACAGATTTGCCGGACTTGATGCGAACGGTGGGGAGTTCGGAAAGATCCAGTGTCAAACAAGGATAAGCCACAGCGCAGAGCGACCTCCTTCGACGTGGCGCGCGTGGCAGGTGTTTCACGCGCGGCGGTTTCGCGCGCTTTCACTCCTGATGCAAGTGTTTCGCCGAAGACGCGCGAAAAGATCTACCAGGCCGCCAAGGAGCTTGGCTACCGTGTCAATTATGTGGCGCGCAGCTTGACGAACCAACGTTCCGATCTCGTAGGCCTCGTCGTTGCCGGCCTAGACAATCCATTTCGAAGTCTCCAGATCGAACATTTGGCGCGGGCGCTCCTTTTACGCAACTTTCGGCCGATCCTGTTGCCGACGTCAAAGGAAGCGGACACTTCAGCCGTGATCGGCCAGCTTCTACACTACCCAGTATCGGGGGTTATTGTGACGTCGGACGCCCCTCCGACGGAAATCTGCGAACAGTGCGCCGCAGAGGGCGTGCCAATCGTCTTGATCAATAAGGGCGACGATATTCCCTTCGTCGACCGTAT
This sequence comes from Rhizobium tibeticum, assembly GCF_900110205.1. GTDB lineage: Bacteria > Pseudomonadota > Alphaproteobacteria > Rhizobiales > Rhizobiaceae > Rhizobium > Rhizobium tibeticum. The sequence continues at coordinate 119,070 of NZ_FOCV01000011.1, forward strand.
CATTTCCGATGACCGCACCGCAGGCCATCTGGCCGCTGACCACCTGATCGACATCGGTTGTAAGAGATTGGCAGTCATGGCGGCTTCGAGCGTGTCCTACACGGCCCGCCGGCGCAGCGATGCGTTTCTTTCACGCAGCCGTCAACGCGGTGTCGAAGCGCAGCTCATTACAGTTCGAGTGAATGACTATCGATGCGGCTTCGAGTCGGCTCCCGAGCTCGGCGCCCTATCGGCGGACGGGGTTTTCTGCGTGAATGACTACATGGCCTGTGGTGTGATCGACAGGCTAGCGCCAAATCGCGGCAGCCCTGATGTGCCTCCTATGCGCATTGTCGGCCATGATGATATTCCGCAGGCGCAATGGGATGCCTATGGACTCACGACGATCCTGCAGCCCTGCGGCCTGCAGGCAGAGCAGACTGTCGAAATGCTGGTCAGCCGGATGGCGAATTCCGATATGACGGCGCGTGTCGAGTTCACTCCCGTCGAGTTGATTAAAAGAAAGACTTCCTGATGAGCTCTAAATTCGATCCAGTTACGCTTGAAGCCCGCGGTGCCGCAGCGATCCAAATCGCTCGTCGCGTCGGTCGTGAGGCTGCCCGTTTTCGCGCAGAAATGGGGCCGCGATTGAATGTGGAGAACAAAGGTCTCCAGGATTTTGTAACGATTGCGGATCGCAATGCCGAGCAGACGATCTACAAGGAACTGCTTTCGCTGTTTCCGCACGATACGTTCGTCGGAGAAGAAACTGGCGGGAAAGCTGGCGCGGCTGGAGCCTGGATAGTCGACCCTATCGACGGCACCACCAACTATATCCGCGGATTCAGTCATTGGGGCGTCTCGATCGCCTTCTGTTTAGAAGGCCGGGTGGAGCTAGGTGTCGTGTATGACGCCGCCAAGGACTCGGTCGTATCGGCAATCCGTGGCAGGGGCGCATTTCGTGAAGGCGTCTCATTGCAGGCCGCTGCGACCGTCGATCCAACCAATGCGATCTGTGTCCTCGGGCACTCTCGCAAGACAAGCTTCGACGAGCATCTCGTCCTTCTAAACCGTCTGCACGAACGAGGCATGGACTATCGCCGCATGGGCGCCGCCGCAATCGACCTCGTGCGCGTCGCCGAGGGAGCGTCAGACCTCTTTTACGAACGGCATCTGAACGCTTGGGACATGCTGGCAGGCGCTCTGATCGCCTCAGAGGCGGGAGCGATTGTGGCCATGCCGAAGTTGACACAGCTTTTGTCGGAAGGCGGACCTGTCGTGGCCTACGCTCCGGGGCTTGCCCCGGAGTTCGACTTCATTCTTGAGATCGGGGGCCTGAAATTAGTTCAGGGCTGACTGGTTCGTTCCGTGAATGCGCGCTCGGTTGCTATGGCTTCGTCTGTCGTCACCCGAGCAGGCCTGAGCGCATCGGAACTGAAAGTTCCGCCATCCCACGTCAGTGAACGTCGTCCGGTTCGGCCATGGTGAAGGTCCAGGTGTCTACGAGACGACATTCTGGCGTTCAAGGACCAGACCGTCTATCGGTCAGATCTCTGCCGCATCATCCTTCATTCACCGTGGGAACATTGAAACCCCGTTCGCGCACGACATTGTCTTCACGAGAAATCGAGGTGACTGCGGTCGGAATCTGCGCGTAAGAATACGGCTGCCTAAAACCCTCACGTGATGAAAAGGAATTGGTCATGCTCACTCCCAGAGCTCACTCCGCCGTCTGCTTCGTCGTCGCCATCACGCTGGCCGCTTCTGTGTCCGCGCAGATGCCTCCGCAGCAGCCAGATGCAAAAGCGTTCAAGCTCGGCTCATTCGACATTGTGGCCTTGCATGACGCTCAGTTTGTCAGACCGAACGACAGCAAGATATTCGGCGTTGGCCACAGCCCTGAAGAAGTCGGAGAAGTGTTGAAGGCGGCTGGTGCGCCCACGGATACTGTGACGCTCAGCGTCGACGCGCTGTTGGTCAAGGGGCCGAAGCGGCTGATCCTCATCGACACCGGCGTCGGCGGTGCGCTTCAACAGTCTCTCGCTCAGGCTGGCTACAAGCCGGAGGACGTCACGGACGTGCTGATCACGCATTCGCATCCCGATCACATGGGCGGCCTCGTCAAGGACGGCAAGCTTGCCTTTCCCAAGGCCACCATCCGCATGTCGTCGGCCGAGTGGGCGTTCGCCAAGAAGAACGACCAGCTCGCAGATATCGTCAAGACAATCGACGGCCACGTGAAGACCTTCAAGCCGGGCGCCAATGTCGCCTCCGGCATTACTTCGGTCGGATTGAAAGGGCATACGCCCGGCCATGTCGGCTATCAGATCGTATCCGGCAAGGAAAAGCTGTTCGATATCGGCGACACCGTCCACAGCTCGATCATTTCGCTTTCCAAACCGGGATGGCCGGTCAGCTTTGACAACGACGTGGCCGGCGGCGAAAGAAACCGAATCGATACTTTGAAGAAGCTCGCGCAAACGAACGAGCTCATCTTCGCCCCACACTTTCCGTTCCCAGGCGTCGGCCATATCCAGTCCGACGGCGACCACTTCAAATGGGAGCCGACCCTGACCTCGGGGCAATGACAAGCACCGGGCGCGGCGCGCTTGCCGTTGCTGCGTTCAACGTCCTATCTGCTCTCCGTCGCAGGCAGGGTGTGGACGCGGCAATAGGCTTCGATCGGAACCGGAAGATCCCCGATCAGGTCGTGTTCGGTACGGACATTGAACGAGATCATCGCAGACGTTGCGGTGTTGCGTCGGCTGGAATTAGCGGGACATAGCTCTCCGCGCCCAGTTGGTCGCGATGCTCGATCTTGGCGGCCGAGATCAGTACCTGATCGGTGAGCGCCCGCAGCGCGGACGCCGCCAGCACCTTACCAGCCTGCAGCATTCCCTTGTGGGCGTAGCCGGAGGTCCCCTGAGCCACGATCTGCCACGTATGCGGCGGAGTGCCATATGCCTCCGTCGCGACATAGACCTGCCCGGTCGGAACCAGCCAGCTCACGTCGCCCACGTCCGTCGATCCGTGCAGGAACGTCGGCTTCTCCTGAAAGGCATTCAAATCCTCGGACAGGATCTTTCCGCGCTTGGCGATCCGAGCCTGCACCTCTCCGGAGAAGGTCTGCTGAATACCTGCCGCGAAATCCTTCTCGCTGTTCGAGAAGCTGACGACGCCGATCTTCTCGAATTCCTCGTGCATCATCCTGGCGAGGGTGACGTTCGGGATGAGGTCGGCCGAGGCCGCATCAAAGGTGATCGTCAGTTCGGTTCCCGTCATCAATGCGGCACCGCGTGCGACGTCCTTCATCCTTTCGGTGATGTCGCGAACCTGGTCCATTCGAGGCGCGCGAACCTTGTAGAGCACCTGAGCGTTTGACTGGACCACATTAGGCGCGCGCCCGCCCGTGTCCGTGATTGCATAATGGATGCGGCCATCCTGAATGATGTGCTCGCGCAAATAGTTGCAACCGACGTTGGTCAACTCGACCGCATCCAGCGCGGAACGACCCAAGTGTGGCTCGAACCCTGCGTGGGCGCTTGTCCCCTTGAAGGTGAAGTAAACCTGGTTGGTGGCCAGCATCCTCGCGTTGTAGGCGAGGTTCTCGTCCCATGGATGCCAAGTGAAAGCCACGTCGACGTCCGAGAACAAACCCGCTCGCGCCATGAACGCCTTGCCTCCACCGCCTTCTTCGGCCGGGCAGCCGTAGTAGCGAATGGTGCCTCCAAGATTCAGTTCGTCCTTGCAGGCTTTGAGCGCCAGCACCGCGGCTAGCGCTCCTGTGCCCAGCAGGTTGTGACCACAGCCGTGCCCATTTCCACCTTCGACGATGGGATCGTGACTTGCGACGCCGCCCTTCTGGCTGAGCCCCGTCAGGGCGTCGAATTCGCCGAGGATTGCAACGACAGGATGGCCCTCCCCGTAGCTGGCGACAAATGCAGTTTCAATGTTGCCAGCGTTTCGGTTAACGACGAAGGCGGCCTTCTCCAGTTCGTCGGCCAGAAGCGTCGCGGATTTCGTCTCCTCGTAGCGGATCTCCGCGAACGACCAGATCGCGTCCGATACGGATGTCAGATTGGCGGCGTGCGCAGCGATTGCCCGCTCGATAATGTCGATATAGGTCATGGTCTTCCTTTAGGCGGTCTGTTCGACTGGTTTCTTGCCGTGGATGGCTGGAAACGTGGTGGCAATAGCGCAGACGATCACTGCGCAGCCGACAAGGACCGAAAACGCGATGCCGTAGTTCTGGCCGGTCGCCGACAACACCGCACCGATGAGCATTGGCGAGATGAACGAACCGAGCTGAGCCAGCGAGTTGATGAGGCCCGTGGCCGTGCCAACGGAGTTCTGCGGGAAATGTTTCATGATGCTCACGAACACGCTGATCGAAATTGCATTCAGGAAGACGTTCGAGATTGAAAGGTAAGCGAAAGCCAGCGGAATGGATTGCGCGTTTGCCATCAGATAGATGAACACTGCGGACACGACGGAACCGATGCAAATGAGATATTTCTCCTTCTGGTGGAAGAAGCGGTCCAGGAGCCAGCCACAGGTGAGGAACGAGACGAACCCGAGCGCCGGCGGGATCATGGAATAGGCGCCCATTTCCACCATGCTCATGCCCTTCACCTTCACCCAGTAGGACGGCAGCCAGGACTGGAGGCCCCAGAACACGATGTTGGTGAAGAAGTAGACTGCGGTGATCTTCCAGGTCAGGGAATTCTTCAACAGCGCGCCTACGCGCTTCTTTTCCGAGATCTTCTGACCTGCGCCCATCGCGACCCTGGGCGCGGATATCGGCTTCATGATGATGTAGAGCGCGGCGGAGAGGACAAGTCCGACGACGCCAAGTACGAAGAACATCATGCGCCAGCTATGAGCCGCGATCAGAGCGGTGATGACGATCGAGCCGACGGCGAAGCCAACCGAGGCTCCCGATTGCAGCACCGACTTCGCGCGAGCCATCTGCGATTTCTCGAAGTGCTCGGTGATGGCAACCGATCCGCCTGCGGGGAATACCGCTTCGCCGGCGCCAGTCGCGGCGCGTGCAGCCGCCAACCCGATAGCGTTGGCGACGGCGCCGGACGCCATCGTACCCAACGACCAGATTGCGACGGCCGAACTAAGGACTCGGCGAGAACCGAACCGGTCCACCAGATAGCCGCCGATCAACTGGGTCATCGAGTAGGTCAGGAAGAACGCGCTGATGATCATGCCCTGGTGGTCGGAGCTCAGGCCGAACTCTTCACTGATCGGAATAATTGCGATGTTGATCGCGGTCTTGTCTATGAAGCCGACGACCCAGCACGCGAACAACATTCCTATGATGATATGGCGTCGTTTTATGCTTGAGAGCATGACGTAGTTCCCCTTTTTGATATTTACGCTTTTGTGACACCATCTCCAAAATATCCTATGTTGAAGCACACATAGTTTTCAGAAATAAAGTGTGTTCTTTTCCATGGAGGGTCGCATTGAGGATTGATCTGCTTTCACACCCGGCATTATCTGAACTCGCACAGCCATGCGGGTTGTGCGTGCAGGATGTCGAGGCCGAGGCCGACGCGGACGATGCGCCCGCCTCGATCAGGCACTCAATGGAACGCGTCGGCGAGGTACTTCACCTGGTAGTCGATCATTCCTATTTCACGGCAAGGCGATCGAAGTTCGAAATCTGCGACGATGAAGGAGATCGGGCCGCCGTGCGTATTCTACAGGCCGTTCAAAGCGCCGTGATCGAGCTTCAGACCGAGACCTTCAAGAAGCTCGCATCGGTCAATTCTGCAGTGATCAATTCGCTGGATGAGAACGAGATCGTCCACAACGTACTTCGCGAAGTGATGAATGTGCTACCGCATTGCGATGCCGGCGTCTTTCGGTTGTTCGACGAGGAAAGCGGCTATCTTGTTCCTGTCTCGCATGAAGGCCTGTCCGAGGACTACACACACTATCGCCTACAGCCGAACGAATCCGTTTCTGGCGAAGTGTTCACGACCGGTCGGCCCGCCCTTCACAATGGCAGGCAGAACATCATCGATGCCCATCGCGTAATGCGTCCCGAAAGCCAGTCCTTCATGGAACGGTCCCAGATCGCGAACGCGCTACTCTGTGTGCCGGTGGTGGTCGAAGGGAAATGCCTGGGCACGTTGACGACACTATCTTTCTCACAAGACGGAGCCTTTTCGGCCTTCGACCGGACCGTTCTTGAATCCCTTGCAGGGCAGATCGCAGTCGCCTATCAACGCTCGCTGGCCTATAGGAACGCCGTCGAAACGTCGCGTCGACTCGAACAGATGCGCAGCGATCTCGCACGAAAGAACGCAGAATTAGATCGCGCCGTCGAGTTGCATGAGGCGCTGCTGCGCATCTTTTCCACCGGCGACGGACTGATGGAGCAACTCCGCGCCGTGTCCGAACTGTTCCATCTAAAGTTCCGGTTCGAGAACGTACTGGGGGTCGACTATCGATCCCCTGAGTGGACCGACGGGGATGAAACGCTGTGCCAGTCGGTGGAAGTCGCGGAGGCGCCGGTCGGCCACTTCCACTTTCGACAGTCAGGCGATTCAGGCTTTCAACGCGCGCTTTTCGGCACGCTGGGTGCATTCGTCGCGCTGGATTTCGTGCGGGACATGTCGCGGATGGACGTTTTGAACGCGCGCAAGAAAGCGCACTTCGAGGCCCTGTCGACTGGGCTGGAGTCCGAGAGTCGCGGGACTCATTTCGGGTTCAGGCTTGACCGCCTCCACCAGATCTTCGTCGCTCCAGCCCCTCGAATAACGGATCCGACCAACACCGTCTTATCCTTGTACAAGCTGGAATCCGATCTGCAGCAGGCGATGACCACACCGAATGCGCTGATCTTCCACGAGAACGAACAGGTGATCATGCTTGTCTCCGCGTCCACCACCGCAGCGCTCGAACGCAATCTCAACGTGATCTCGAACGTGGCGACCGGGCTGTCGATTTCCATTGGAGCGAGTGAGATCTATGACGCAAACGAGCATCATCTCAATTCGCAAGACCTCGCCTCGCAGGCCGCCGAAGCGCTTTCACGCCGTGGCCGTGCAGGACTTCTCCGATACCGCGAAATGGGACTGGAGCTACTTCTGAAAGGACAGGCACGGCAGGACGTCCTTGCCTTCGCCCACAACATCCTAGGAGTCCTCGCTCAGGACCCGAGGCATGGCGTCCTTCGCGAAACCCTTTTGCGTTACGTTCAGGAGGGAAAGTCGGTAACGCGTAGCGCTCAGGCTTTGGGCATTCACCCGAACACCCTCTATCAACGCCTTCAGCGTATCGAAGCGGTCACGGGCCGCAACATCGCCGATGTGAGAGACTTCACGCTACTCAGTCTCGCATGCCAAATCCACGCCGAATATTTAGGGGAAACGACGTCTCCCGAGAGCGCATAGTGCCCAGGTGCGGCAAAAGGCGACGTGTTTGAAACGCCCTCAGGCTCAGGCGACGTGGTCGCCCGTCTTCAATCCCCCGAAGAAAGGGAGGCTGTCGATCCTCGAGACCGGCAGGGTCCGACCGATCGGCAACGGGCGTTACAAGTCGATGCCGCTGATATGTGTCGAACACTTTCCCGGTCGCAGTCCCCGGGTCAAGGCCGAGATCGCGCAGGGACCGACGTCCTCGAAAGGATCGCCGGTATAAAGCCCGTCCGCAATGGTGCAGCCTCACGATTGGGTTGTCGCATGCTCGATCAGGCGCTTGTTTTTGTCGCTTCGGGAAGGCTCCATTCGACATCCCAAAGGGACTATGCACCCGTCTTCGGTTCCTTCGGCTGATTCCGCCCCTTCACCAAACAGGTGACTTTCGGTATAGCCGCCTGAACCGAATGTAGAGTCTCAGCGATGCGCAATCCTCCAGAACACCAATATCCTCTTCAGGGAATGGCCCTGATGGTGGGCGCGATGCTCGTGCTGCCGGCGATGGACGCAATCGCCAAATACATGGCGACCTTCGAGGCAATGTCACCCGGCCAGGTGACATTCTACCGGTTCTTTTTCCAACTCGTCTTCACGCTGCCGTTCCTGTTCTTGATCTTCGGCCGTAAGGCACTTCATGCAAAGCGGCCCTGGATGAACCTTCTGCGCGGGGTCCTCCACGGAGCAGCCAGTCTCCTCTTTTTCGTTGCCGTGAAATACATGCCTCTCGCGGACGTCTTCGCGATCTATTTCGTCGAGCCGCTCATGCTCACCGCGCTGTCGGCGATGTTCCTCGGCGACAAGGTCGGCTGGCGTCGGTGGATGGCGATCGCCGTCGGTTTCGGTGGCGCAATGATCGTCATCCAGCCGAGCTACGAGATTTTTGGACTGAAAGCGCTCTTGCCCGTTTTCTGCGCCTTCCTCTACTCGCTTTATCTCTTTTTGAATCGGGCGATCGGCGATGCCGATTCACCGCTGACGATGCAGACGATGGCGGGCATCGGCGGCACTGTCTTCATGGCCGCCGCATTGACCGTGGGCAATGGGCTCGGCGTCGGCGATTTCCACCCCTCCTTGCCTTCCTCTGCATTGGCCTTTGCTTTGCTGCTGATCCTTGGGACGATTTCGGGCTATGCTCATATGGTCATCGTACGAGCTTTCCGGCTGGCACCGTTGTCGCTGCTCGCACCCTTCCAGTATTTCGAAATCATTTCCGCAACGGTGCTCGGCTACGCGCTCTTCGGCGATTTTCCGAACTTTTCGAAGTGGATTGGTATCCTGATCATCGTCGCCTCCGGTCTCTTCATCATCTGGCGGGAGCGTGTGCAGGCGCGATCATTAAAAACGTCGTGACTGATTGAGCGCGCCGTTAACACTGCTTCTTGAGGGATCATCAATTCGCTCGCGGTAGAAGGGCCTTCGGCCTCATGATGAGGTTTGGAGACAAAAGATGAGCGAATTCCGTCTTGCTTTTCCGGCATGTGTGATTGCCGGGAAGCATCGGCTGACGGCCGAAGACATAAGTCTGCTGCGCAAGCACACCTTCCCGGAAGGCATCCGGACCGCGCACGACGTGGTCGCCATGCTGGCGCTGAACAATTCCTGCCCCGAAAAATGCCCGGAGTGGAACGCCTTCTTTGTGGAGCAGCTCGCCGGTTTCATCGTTAACTACACCTACCCACAAGGGTCTCTCGACGAGATCAATGTGACCTGGCTCTTGCGCATGGTCGCAACCGACGGCGTGGTCAATTCGGCGATCGAGCTCGAATTGGTCCTGCACGCAATGGAGATCTCGGCCAACGTGCCGGATGAGCTGCGCGCCTTCGCGCTCGACCAGTTGCGCCTTGCCCTGGTGGAAAACATCGGCGGCTACAAGCTATCTCGTGCGATCGATCGAAAGGGCATCACCCGTCAGGACATCGACTACGTGATGCGGGTTCTGCGCAGCGTAAGCGATGCCGGCGTCATCAAGGCACCGCCCCTCACCTGGAGCGTCCTGATGCAGATCGCCGAGGAGACGCTGTCCGTCGGTAATCACCCGCGTTGGGCCGACATTCTCTCGGCGCTACAACTCGTTGACTATGCCGAGCCCCCCCGCCGCAGCCGCTGGCTCAGGATCGTGGACGATAGCTTCGGAAACGAAACCGCGGTCGCCTGACACCCGCCGATATTTTTTCGGCTGATTGTGCGTTCCGGTGTTTATGCGTAAAACTCCGGAACGCATGTTTTGGGTGGAGTCTCCATGTTCAAGAAAATTCTGATCGCGAATCGCGGCGAGATCGCTTGCCGCGTTATCAAGACCGCGCGCCGCATGGGAATTGCGACGGTCGCGGTCTATTCGGATGCGGATCGGGATGCACTCCACGTGGAAATGGCTGATGAGGCCGTTCATATCGGTCCTGCGACGGCCGCCGAAAGCTATCTCGTGGCGGATAAGATCATCGCTGCCTGCAAGCAGACGGGTGCGGAAGCCGTCCATCCCGGCTACGGCTTTCTGTCCGAACGGGCATCGTTTTGCGAGGCACTCGAGAAGGTAGGCATTGTCTTCATCGGTCCAAAGCCGAAGGCCATCATGGCGATGGGCGACAAGATCGAGTCGAAGAAGTTTGCGAACGCCGCCAAGGTCTCCACCGTCCCTGGCTACCTCGGCGTGATCGAGGATGCATCGCACGCGGAAAAGATCGCAGCCGAGATCGGTTATCCCGTCATGATCAAGGCGTCGGCCGGCGGCGGCGGCAAGGGCATGCGCATTGCCTGGAACGAGGCGGAAGTACGCGACGGTTTCGATCGGGCTCGTTCGGAGGCGAAGAGCTCGTTCGGCGACGACCGCGTCTTCATCGAGAAATATGTTGTCGAGCCCCGTCACATCGAGATCCAGGTACTCGCGGACGCACACGGCAATGTTGTCTATCTCGGTGAGCGCGAGTGCTCGATCCAGCGCCGCAACCAGAAAGTTGCCGAAGAGGCACCCTCACCCTTCCTCGATACTAAGACCCGCACGGCGATGGGTGAGCAATCCGTCGCACTCGCCCGCGCTGTGGAATACCAAAGCGCCGGCACCGTGGAGTTCATCGTCGATCGTGACCGGAATTTCTATTTTCTGGAAATGAACACGCGCTTGCAGGTCGAGCATCCAGTCACCGAGCTGGTCACCGGTATCGATCTGGTCGAGCAAATGATCCGCGTTGCTGCCGGTGAGAGGCTTCCGTTTGCGCAAAGCGACATAAAGCTGAACGGCTGGGCCGTCGAGAGCCGTTTGTATGCGGAGGATCCGTACCGCAATTTCCTGCCGTCTATCGGGCGCCTGACGCGATATCGGCCGCCTGCTGAAGGCAAATCCGCAAGCGCCATTGTGCGCAACGACACCGGCGTCTTCGAGGGTGCCGAGATTTCGATGTATTACGATCCGATGATCGCAAAGCTCTGCACCTGGGCGCCGACGCGCCTGGAGGCGATCGAAGCGATGGGCGAGGCACTCGACGGCTTCGTTGTCGATGGAATCGAACACAACGTCCCCTTCCTTGCTGCACTGATGAAGCATCCTCGCTGGCGCGAAGGACGTCTGTCGACCGGTTTCATCGCCGAGGAGTATCCGGACGGCTTTGCGCCGGTGGCGCCCGATGCAAACCAACAGGCCGCCCTCGCGGCAGTCGCCCTTTCAGCGTCCCTCATTGAAGCCAACCGCAGGGAGCGTTTCGCCGACAGGTTGCGCCCCCCGTCCGGCGCGAGCCGGGAGAAATGGACCGTCAGACTCGGTGACAGCTACGTGGATGCACGTTTGGTGGACGGGCTCGTGACGATCCCGTTCGACATGGACATCGAGATCGGCGGCAAGATTTCTAACGTCGTCACCGACTGGAGACCTGGCGACGCCGTGTGGCGCGGCAATGTCGCGGGCCAGAGCGTGGTTGCGCAAATCCGCCCTGTTCTCAACGGTCTTCGGCTGGACTGGCAAGGACTATCCCTGGAAGCCAAGGTGCTGACGCCGCGTCATGCCGAGCTCGAGAGACTGATGCCGGTCAAGCTTCCACCGGATACGTCGAAGCTGCTGCTCTGCCCGATGCCCGGTCTCGTGGTTTCCATCGCCGTAATCGAGGGGCAGGAAGTCAAAGCCGGTGAAACGCTTGCCGTGGTCGAGGCCATGAAAATGGAGAATGTTCTCCGCGCCGAACGCGATCTCGTGGTCAGCAAAATAAACGCCAAGCCGGGTGAGAGCCTAGCTGTCGATGCCGTGATACTCGAGTTTGCCTGACGAACGCCGATGACCGCTAGCAGTCGCGCCGGTTAGGTTTTGTTAACCGCTGATTGCCTATCGTTGCGCCTCCCCGGTCGGATGCTGGATGGAGGTAGCAAATGACGGCGCTGCAATCGGCGGTCCTCTTGCTCATCATAAATCTTGGCCTTCTCTGGCTTTTGATGCGCGCTCCGCTGGGGCGTAGTACCATCTGCCTTAGCCGGATCTATCGATGCTCCCCCGATATACTCTGGAAGGCGATGAATCCCGCCGGTCCCGATGCATCCTGGCACCACTCGGTCATCAGCAGTCGCGCGCTCGCCAATCGCCGGGGCATTGTGGAGCAAACCTACCGGCATCTCGACAAGACCGGCGCGCCGTCACGCAGACTTCTCGCACTTGAACCGCTGCCATACGTCGCGAAGAACGCCCACGGGTTCCAGTCTCGCATCATTGATGACAGCACGCTGGACCCCGCGTTCTGGAATGACTACCGGGAGCGGCGCATCATTCGACCGACATCGGATGGTGCCTTGCTGGAGGTGGAGCAGACCGACCGCTATCGCGGACTGGCTTTCCTCATGTTTCGCTATTTTTTCCTGCGCCGTGAAATGCAGGCGCTGGACGGATGGTTGAAGACGGGCGAATCCCTGCCGCAGGGTTACTTCGAGCGACCGCTGGTCCAGGGCGGTCTTGCGGTTCTGTCGACTCTGCTGCTCTGGCCGTTCTTCGGGCTCAATGCGAGTGGCCTGATGGTCTCGACTTTCCTGACGCTCGTCATAGCGCTGCACGAGCTGGGCCATATGGCCGCTTACCGCATGTTCGGCCATGCATCGGTCAGAATGATCTTTGTGCCGCTGCTTGGCGGCATTGCCGTCGGCGGCAGGCCGTACCGTTCGTTGTTCGAAGTGGCAACCTGTGCGCTGATGGGCGCGGGAATGTCGGCCTTTCTGGTCCCGATCATTGCGGTCGCCACGCAGCTTTCGGACGTGGGCCTGCTCTCTTCGGCATCACGGGCGCCTCTGCTCGTGTTCATGTTGATCCTCGGTGCTTTCAATCTGCTGAATTTACTGCCGATGCATCGCTTCGATGGAGGCCAGGTCCTCCGGCAGATTTTTCGCACGCCAAGGTCGCAGATAGCCGCCAGCTTCGTGGTAACGCTCTGCATTCTCGGGATCGGATTCGAGATCGGTTTGCCCGCGAAAATGCTGACGATGGGCTTGCTCGTCTTCACGCTTGTCAGTCTCGTCAGCGGCGGCTCGGTCAAACCGCGCCAGACGCTCGACGAGATGACGGATGGCGAGCGCATGCTCGTTGCCTTCGGTCTCTATGCGGCTATTGCGATACATGGCTATGCCATTATTTTCGCGACCGAAAAGCTCTTCTGACGCAAGCCGCGCAGTGGCTGGCGCAATCAGCGTATTCGAGGCTGAAACTCACGCATCCGGACAGTTTTTCCTTGAGCCGGCAGCGCCGTGCGTGCAAAGGTCCGCGCAATCAAATCAAGCAGGAGACACCTGACATGGACGTTCGCGCCGCCGTTGCCGTAGAGGCTGGCAAACCGCTCGAAGTGATGACCGTGCAGCTGGAGGGGCCGCGGGCCGGCGAAGTGCTGGTCGAGGTCAAGGCGACCGGCATCTGCCACACCGACGACTTCACCCTGTCGGGCGCCGATCCGGAAGGTCTGTTTCCGGCGATCCTCGGCCATGAGGGCGCCGGCATCGTCGTCGACGTCGGTCCCGGCGTCACTTCGGTGAAGAAGGGCGACCATGTCATTCCGCTCTATACGCCGGAATGCCGCGAATGCCCGTCCTGCCTGTCGCGCAAGACCAATCTGTGCACGGCGATCCGCGCCACCCAGGGCCAGGGCCTGATGCCGGATGGCACCTCGCGCTTCTCGATCGGCAAGGACAAGATCCATCACTACATGGGCTGCTCGACCTTCGCCAACTACACGGTGCTGCCGGAGATTGCCGTTGCCAAGGTCAATCCCGACGCCCCCTTCGACAAGATCTGCTACATCGGCTGCGGAGTGACGACCGGCATCGGCGCGGTGATCAACACTGCCAAGGTCGAGATCGGCGCGACCGCCATCGTCTTCGGCCTCGGCGGCATCGGCCTCAACGTCATCCAGGGACTTCGCCTTGCCGGTGCCGATATGATCATTGGCGTCGATCTCAACAACGACAAGAAGGCATGGGGCGAGCGTTTCGGCATGACGCATTTCGTCAATCCGAAGGAGGTCGGCGACGACATCGTGCCCTACCTCGTCAACATGACAAAGCGCGGTGCCGACCAGATCGGCGGCGCCGACTACACCTTCGACTGCACCGGCAACACCAAGGTCATGCGCCAGGCGCTGGAAGCCAGCCACCGCGGCTGGGGCAAGTCGGTCGTCATCGGCGTTGCCGGCGCTGGCCAGGAGATCTCCACCCGGCCGTTCCAGCTGGTCACCGGCCGCAGCTGGATGGGCACGGCCTTCGGCGGCGCCCGCGGCCGCACTGACGTGCCCAAGATCGTCGATTGGTACATGCAGGGCAAGATCGAGATCGATCCGATGATCACCCACACGATGCCGCTCGAAGACATCAACAAGGGCTTCGAGCTCATGCATTCCGGCGAAAGCATCCGAAGCGTGGTACTTTATTGAGGAGAAGACGACGGAATGCGGCGCGACTTTGAAATGGCCTGCGGCTTTTTCGCAAATTGATCCTGATTTGGGAGCCGTGGGCAGCTAAGGAGGAGGAGCTGAACATGCCAAGTCAAGTATCGATACACCCCGCCCTCGACGGCGGCGTGAAGAAAGGCCAGGCAAATTTCAATGGCGGCACGCTGGTCTGCGCTTGCACCGACCGTGCCGTGAAGGTGGCGATCAAGGGCACCATCGCCCATAATCACGCCTGCGGTTGCACCAAATGCTGGAAGCCGAAGGGAGCGGCTTTTTCCGTCGTCGCGGTGACCCCGCATGAAAACGTCACGGTGCTGGAAAATGGCGACAAGCTGCACGTCGTCGATCCGGATGCGCTTATTCAGCGCCACGCCTGCAAGGCGTGCGGCGTCCACATGTACGGACCGGTGGAGCGCGAACATGCGTTCAAAGGGCTCGACTTCGTCCATCCGGAACGCTTCCAGGAAGGCGGCTGGCCGGAGCCGACATTTGCGGCCTTCGTCTCCTCGATCATCGAGTCGGGCACGCCGCCTTCGGCGATGGCAGGCGTACGCGGCCGCCTGAACGAACTCGGCCTCACGCCCTATGACTGCCTGAACCCGACGCTGATGGATGTCATCGCAACCTGGGTGGCGAAGAAGGCAGGCACGCTGAAGGAAGCCTGATGTCTTGAACGAATGGCAGCCGTCGGATTATGAGACCCGAACGAACCGCCGCTACGCGCCCGTCAGGTGCCGCGTAGCGTTTCAGCCAAAGCAGATTGAAATTCATGATTTATGTCGATGCAGACGCCTGCCCCGTGAAACCGGAAATCCTCAAGGTCGCCGAGCGCCACGGCATCGAAGTGACCTTCGTCGCCAATTCCGGTCTGCGCCCCTCGCGCGACCCGATGGTGCGCAATGTCATCGTCTCGGCCTCCTTTGATGCCGCCGACAATTGGATTGCCGAGCATGCCGGCGCTGGTGACGTGGTCGTCACCGCCGATGTCCCGCTCGCGGTGCGCTGCGTGGCGACCGGTGCGCTTGTCAGCGGTCCGACGGGACGGGTTTTCGACGACACGAATATCGGCATGGCCAGTGCCATGCGCGATCTCGGCGCTCACTTGAGAGAGACCGGCGAAAGCAAGGGTTACAATGCCGCCTTCAACCCGAAGGATCGCTCCCGGTTCCTCGAAACTTTCGATCGCCTGTGCCGCCGGGCCAAGGCGCTTACTCCAAAAACGGACGGTAAAGAATGAACATCGTTTCACAGACGACCGCCTTTGGCGGCATGCAGGGTGTTTTTATGCACGAATCAGACGCCTGCAAGTGCGATATGACCTTTGCAGTCTTTGTTCCGCCGCAGGCGATCAAGGAGCCCTGCCCGGTTGTCTGGTACCTCTCTGGCTTAACCTGCACGCATGCCAACGTTATGGAAAAGGGCGAGTATCGGCGCATGGCCGCCGAACTCGGTCTGATTATCGTCTGCCCGGATACAAGCCCGCGCGGCAACGATGTCCCAGATGAGCTCACCAATTGGCAAATGGGCAAGGGCGCCGGCTTCTACCTCGACGCGACCGAAGAGCCCTGGTCCGAAAACTACCAAATGTACACCTACATCACCGAAGAGCTTCCAGCGCATGTCAGCCAACACTTCCGCATGGACATGAGCCGCCAAGGCATCTTCGGCCACTCGATGGGCGGCCATGGCGCCATCACCATTGCGCTCAAGAATCCGGACCGTTTCAAGAGCTGCTCGGCTTTCGCACCGATCGCGGAGCCATCGACCGCCGATTGGTCGGCTCCGGCATTCGAAAAATACCTTGGCCCAGACCCTGCGGCCTGGCGTAAATACGATGCTTGCGCCTTGGTAGCAGACGGCGCACGTTTTCCCGAGTTCCTGATCGACCAGGGGAAGGCCGATGGTTTCCTGGAGAATGGCTTGCGCCCTTGGCTCTTCGAAGAAGCCGTCAAGGACACCGATATCAAGGTCACCTTGCGCATGCATGAGCGCTATGACCATTCCTATTACTTCATCTCGACGTTCATGGACGACCATCTGAAGTGGCATGCCAAACGCCTTGCCTGAAGGGCGCGCAAGAAACGGGTGGTCGCGCCGCCATGTGGTTTCCTACCTGAATTGAACCGTTTTCCCAAGTCAGCGGCGCCCTCTGGGGAGCTCGCTGCATGGGGGACGTCTTCGCTCGGGATGGAGATAACGATGGCTTGGTTTCTGCTTCTTCTCGCTGGCCTCTTCGAGTGCGGCTGGGCAATCGGCCTAAAATACACCGATGGATTCACGCGCCCGCTACCCACGACGTTGACTGTCATTTCGATGGTTGTCAGCGTCGTGCTGCTGGGCATTGCCGTGAAGACGCTGCCAATCGGGACGGCTTATGCTGTTTGGACCGGTATCGGTAGTGTTGGCACCGTGTTGCTCGGCATTTGGCTGCTCGGCGATGCTGCCACCACCTCGCGTCTGCTCTGCATTTCACTGATTGTCGCCGGGATTGCCGGCTTGAAGGCTACGGCATGAGCCGTGGCCGTGGCCGGTAAAGCCGGCCACGGCGTTTATCGCTGTTAGGCGGTGGCCTTGCGCTGGTCGACCGAGAGAGCACCAGGTCCGGCGAAGACGATGAACAGGAAGATGAAGCAGAACAGAATCGCTGCGTCGCCACCGTTCAGTGCCGGCCAGAAGGCTTTCGACCCGTGCGCCATGAAGTAGGCCACCGCCATCTGTCCCGACAGAATGAAGGCGACCGGCCGCGTGAACAGGCCGATCAGGACGAGGAGGCCGCCGACGACTTCAATCAGAGCGGCGACCAGCAGCAATGGCGGCAGCGGCCCCTCCACTTGTGCGGCCGGGAACGCGAAAAGCTTCATTGTTCCGTGTTCGATAAACAGCAGCGCTGCAATGACGCGCAGGGCGGCAAGCGCGTAGGCCTGGTATGCGCTCAGTCGTTCCATGGAGACTCTCCTTTTGAGTAAAGACAGCGGAGCGTTAGCTGCTTCGCAAAAAGGAATGAAGACACGGATCGCCGACGGGCGATCACTTCCTGTTGATTTTCCTATGTTTCCCCACTTTAGTCTCCTCAAAGCGGAATATTGTCGTGCTTCTTCCAGGGATTGCTCAGGTCTTTATTGCGAAGCATCTTGAGGCCGCGTGCCAGCCGCCTGCGCGTAGAATGCGGCATGATCACTTCGTCCACATAGCCGCGCTCGGCAGCCACGAAAGGTGAAAGGAATCGCTTCTCATACATTTTCGTGTGCGCGGCGATCTTTTCGGGATCGGCGATGTCCTTCCGGAAAATGATCTCGACGGCCCCCTTCGCGCCCATCACCGCGATTTGAGCCGTCGGCCAGGCATAGTTCAAGTCACCCCTCAGATGCTTGGATGCCATGACATCATAGGCACCGCCGAACGCCTTGCGCGTGATCACGGTCAGCTTCGGCACCGTTGCCTCCGCGTATGCGAACAACAGCTTCGCACCGTGCTTGATCAGCCCGCCATATTCCTGCGCAGTTCCCGGCAGGAAGCCTGGCACATCCACGAACGTCACGATCGGAATGTTGAAGCAGTCGCAAAAGCGGACGAACCGTGCCGCCTTTCGCGACGCATCGCTGTCGAGCACGCCGGCAAGTACCATTGGCTGGTTTGCCACGAAGCCGACTGTCGATCCCTCGATCCGCCCGAACCCGCACACGATGTTTTTGGCGAAGCTCGCCTGGATCTCGAAGAAATCGCCCTCATCCACCGTCTTCAGTATCAATTCTTTGATATCGTAGGGCTTGTTTGCGTTCGCAGGCACCAGCGTATCCAGCGATGCATCTGTGTCCGTCACTGACTGGTAACATTCGATTTCCGGCACCGGCGCGGTGTTCGATTGAGGCAGAAGATCAATCAGCCGGCGGACCTGCAACAACGCCTCGACATCATTGTCGTAGGCGCCGTCGGCAATCGAGGATTTGGTCGTGTGCACCGATGCGCCGCCGAGCTCTTCCGCGGTGACGGTCTCGTTGGTCACTGTCTTCACCACATCCGGGCCGGTCACGAACATGTAGGACGTGTCGCGGACCATGAAGATGAAATCGGTCATCGCCGGCGAATAGACGTCGCCGCCCGCGCATGGCCCCATGATGACTGAGATCTGCGGAATGACGCCGGACGCCAGCACATTGCGCTGGAACACCTCGGCGTAGCCGCCAAGCGCAGCAACGCCCTCCTGGATGCGAGCGCCGCCGGCATCATAGATGCCGATGATCGGGGCCCTGTTTTTGAGCGCCATATCCTGCACCTTCATGATCTTCTCGGCATGCGCCTCGGAGAGCGAGCCGCCGAATACCGTGAAATCCTTGGCAAAAACGAAGACGGTTCGTCCGTTCACCGTTCCCCAGCCGGTGACTACGCCATCGCCGGCAATTCGGGTCTTGTCCATCCCGAACTCGTTGGACCGATTCTCGACGAACATGTCGAACTCCTCAAAGGAGTCCTCGTCGAGGAAAAGATCAATTCGCTCGCGCGCCGTCAGCTTGCCGCGCTGATGCTGGGCATCGATACGCGCCCTGCCTCCGCCAAGCCTTGCAATGCCGCGGCGCCGTTCGAGTTCTTCGAGAATTTCCTTCATGGATACCCCTTGCCGCGGATCTCGCGGCCGGTTCAAGCGCGTCCGGCGCGCAGCGAGAAAGCGGAACGAATGCGGGCGGCGATATCCTCGGCAAGGATCTCGTCGGCTGCCGTGGGACTGTTGGAGAAGCTGGTCACCTCGAACGAAGTGACAGCGATGACCGATCCATCCTCGACGGAGGCGGCGTCGATGCTGACCTTCGCGACATTCCGGCTCTTGTCGAAGCCCTGGCCCTTTTCGACGTAAAGGATCCGGATCGTCAGCACGACACGCGGATAGACTTCGGTTCGCACCGTAGCGTTGATGGCGGCATTTACGCGATCACCGACGCCGGCAAGGATTGCCGGCGGTATCTTCTGTGGGCTGACAACGACGGCGCTTCGGACGTCATAGATAGGTCCGGCTTGTTCCTTCGCGAAGATTGAGCAGGACGCCAGGGTGATGCAGATAAGCGCAACCCGAAAAAAGCACGACTTGAGCCAGTTCATTCAGAAAATCCGCGTCCGCCCCGATAGAGTCGGAGATTTTCGCGATAACCAGTCTCAAAGCAATATGTTTCAGCCTTTCATGGCCAAAAAAACGTCAGCGGCTGCATTGAAGTCCTCGAAGCGCTTCTCGCGCCGTTCCTCGGATTCTTCGTCGCTTCCCCAATGCTCGATCGTCCAGTCTTCGTCGAGATGCGCGAGCGACCAAACCTTCTTTGCCGGCAGGGCGCCTTCGGCAAAGGCAAGCGCTAGCAGCGCGGAGCCGGTCAACGTCGTGATCGTATGCAGGGCAGCCAGGACAGTCGCATTGTCGTGCCGTCGCAATGCCGCGGAAAACGCAGAAATAGCTTCGCGCGGCTGGTCGCGATGCATGACGCCCTCGATCAGGATAAAGCGCGCGCCGAGAGAATTGCCAGCCCAATCGAGCACTGGATCCCAAAGCTCCTTCTGACGCTCAACGAGAGCTTGCGGCGCATCGGCGCGATAGCAGATGAGATCGCTCGAAGAGAAGCGTAGAATGTCTTCGAAGACTGCCTGCTTGTCGGGTGCAACCCCATCGATAGCGGTGTTGACGAGCCGCGTCACGGGCATGGTCGAAGGGTCGATGAGGTCGGCCTGCGCATCCCATTCTCTCACTAAAAGTTCCGCAAGCGGCTTCGTCGCGACGACCAGCAGCTTGCGGGCCGGCGTGCGGATAGCCTTGCCGTCCAGCTCGATGGAAAAGCCTTCGTCGAGTTCCCCGACTGTGACCGTCTGATAGAAGCGCTTCGGCAATGGCTTCTTCATCTGGATCTGGGCGCGACGGATCGGGTCGGGATGGCTCAATCCCTCTGCTATGTCGTTCAACAGATCACGCATGCTTCACCTCAGGAAAAGTGCTTCAAAACATCGCTCGGGTGGCAAACAATGCTGTCGGCACCCGCACCCACCAAGTCGTCCACACTGGCATAGCCCCACGAGACGCCTACCGCCTTGGCGCCTGCAGCTTTCGCCATCTGCATATCGTAGACGGCATCGCCGATCACGATCGCATCGGCGGGACTTATGCCGGTCTCGCTGCAGCACTCCATTACCATAGCTGGATGTGGCTTCGACGGGCAGTCGTCTGCGGTGCGCGAAACCATAAAATGTGGTGCAAAACCGTGTGTTTCGAGAATGTGGACGAGACCGCGACGCGACTTGCCGGTTACCGCACCGATCAGAATGTCATCATTCCGCGCCAACTCATCAATCAGCGGCTTGATGCCATTAAAGAGCGGCGCGTCCATTCCAGGTTCGTCACGAACGCCGAGATAGATCGCCTTGTAGTGCGCCGTCATCGCGATCGCTTCGTCGTCGACGTGAGGCTTGCCCTGCATCCGCGCAATCGCGATATCCAGCGTCAGTCCGATAATCGACTTCGTCAACAAGACATCAGGCCGATCATAGCCGAAATGCACGAATGTCCGCGCCATCACCTCATGAATCAGCGCGGCGCTGTCGACCAGCGTCCCGTCGCAATCGAAGAGTGCGAGCCTCATTCGTCGTCTTCCCTTTCCTGGGATGCGAGATCGAGGCCGAGCAGGTTCCAGGTCTGTACCATATGCGGCGGCAATGGAGCACTGACGCGCAGTCGGCCGCCGGAGGGGTGCGGAATGTCGATCTTGCGCGCATGCAGGTGCAGCCGCTTCTGGATACCGCCCGGGACATCCCAGTTCGGATCCTCGATGAAATACTTGGGGTCGCCAATGATCGGGTGGCCGATATGAAGCGCGTGAACGCGAAGCTGGTGCGTCCGTCCGGTATAGGGTTCCATCTCAAGCCAAGCGAGGTTCTGCGCGGCGGTTTCCAGGACGCGATAGTAGGAAATCGCGTGATCGGCTCCGTCTTCGCCGTGCTTGGCAACACGCATCCGGTCGCCATCCGCCGTCGCTTCCTTCACCAGCCAGGTCGAGATTTTGTCCTCGTGCTTGCGCGGAACGCCTCTAACCAACGACCAATAGGTCTTTTTGGTATCACGCTCGCGAAACGCTGCCGTCAATTTCTGTGCGGCGCCTCGGGTGCGGGCGATGACCAGGACGCCGGATGTATCGCGGTCGAGGCGATGCACCAGCCTCGGCTTTTCGCCCTTCGGGCTGGTCCATGCTTCGAGCATCTTGTCGATATTCCGCGTCACACCGGACCCGCCCTGCACGGCAAGGCCGGCCGGCTTGTTCAAGACGATCACCTTGTCGTCTTCATGCAGCACCATGCGCTGCAGAAGCTCGTAATCGCCGCCGTGTTTCAGATCATGTCCGGCGATCGGCGTGTTTTTCGACTTGGCGTCGACATCGAGCGGCGGCACGCGTACCACCTGCCCTGGCTGCACGCGCGTATCGCTTTTCACGCGCCCGCCATCGACGCGGACCTGACCCGATCGTAGAAGCTTCTGGAGTGGGCCGAATCCGAGCCCCGGGAAGTGCACCTTGAACCAGCGATCGAGCCGCATGCCCGCCTCGTCCGGCTCCACTTTTTTGTGTTCGATACCCGCCATACGTCATCTTTCGGAAAATGGTCTTAGGCGCGCTGTGCGACCTTTGCGGCTGGCTTTAGAGCATTTTCGCCGAAAACGGAAACCGTAATCTCACAAGATTGCGCGCATGAGCGCCAGTCCGGCGGTCACCGCGGCCATCGACAGGCCGACGCTGGCGACGATATAGACTGCGCCGGAGACGGCCGCCCCACGCTCGAAGAGCGAAATGGCATCGAGCGAAAATGCCGAGAAGGTCGTGAATCCGCCGAGAAAGCCCGTGATCAACAGCAGGCGCATCTCCGGCGACGCATCGAAGCGTCGCACGATCATCTCCGCGAACACGCCGATGACAAAGCATCCGACGACATTGACTGTCAGCGTCCCCCACGGAAAGGCTGGGCCAGCAAGCCTGAGGGCCCATTGGCCGACATAATATCTGAGCACGGAACCGATTGCGCCGCCGACGGCGACAAGGAGGGCTTGAATCATGGATTTGCTCTAAAGCACCTCACGGAAAATTCCAATCTTCCACAGGCAAGATTCAGATGCATAAAATGCTGGCAGTTAATTTAGCCAGTTAAGAACATCCGACGTTCTATTCTGGCCTCATGACAGTCCTGGTCGGCACGATTTCCGCGAGCACCGCCGCCGCAGCGTTCGAAACGCTCCGGATTCCGCAGCGCGTGTCCGCAAGCACGGCTGCAAAAGAGGCGCGCCGGACTGCCGAGCGTCAAACCAGGGGCGCGAGCGGCCAAGACGTGGGAGAGCCGGCCAATATCATACAATCGACGGAAGTCGCTTTGGACCTGATGACGATGGGGCAACGGCAGCCGCAGGCCGGGTTGAAACAGGCACTGGAACTCTACAGCGACAGCTGAACGTCGCCCGGTTCCTCTCTCCTGTAGCCGTCGATCCTCAAGTCCACGCGACAAAAATTTGTTCGGCGGCGACATTCCCCCTTGCCAAGTACAGCCATGGCCAGATAATTGCCCCCGACCTTGTTGGGAGAAGCTGGTCGTCTGCGATCAGTGCCGAAGGAGCAACCGCCCCGGAAACTCTCAGGCCAAAGGACCAGCAAGGGGCAGACGGAACTCTGGAGAGAAGCGTTCTCGAAACGCTCGCCGAAGGGATAACAATCTCAGGCACAGGGACAGAGGGGGCTCGAAATGCAAGGCGCAACCGCGTCTGAAGATTTGAGCCCGCGCATGGAATTCCAGGCGCAAACCCCGGAGGCGTCGTTGGACGATACTACTGCCCTCAAGAAAACTCCGCTTCACGCGCTGCATCTGTCGCTCGGCGCCCGCATGGTTCCCTTCGCAGGCTATGAAATGCCGGTCCAATATCCGGCTGGCGTCATGAAGGAGCACATCCAGACCCGCACGTCGGCCGGCGTCTTCGACGTGTCCCACATGGGCCAGGTGGTCATCAAGGCGAAATCGGGAAAGTATGAGGACGCCGCGCTTGCGCTGGAAAGCCTCGTTCCGGTCGATATCCTCGGTCTTGCGGAAGGTCGCCAGCGCTACGGTTTCTTCACCGATGACAACGGCGGCATTCTAGATGACCTGATGATCACCCATCTCGACGATCACCTCTTTGTCGTCGTCAACGCCGCCTGCAAGGATGCCGATCTTGCTCACCTCCAGAAGCATATCGGCGACACCTGCGACATCATCCTGCTCGATCGTGCGCTGATCGCCCTGCAAGGACCGCGCGCCGTCGAAGTGCTTGCGGAACTCTGGGCCGATGTCGCCGCGATGAAATTCATGGACGTGCGCCATTGCCGGCTGCACGACGTATCCTGTCTGGTTTCACGCTCCGGTTATAGTGGCGAGGACGGCTTCGAGATCTCGATCCCGACCGACAAGGCAGAAGATGTCACCAAGCGGTTGCTCGAGCATCCGGACGTACAGCCGATCGGCCTCGGTGCCCGCGACAGCTTGCGCCTCGAAGCTGGCCTCTGCCTTTATGGCAACGACATCGACACCACGACGACGCCCGTGGAAGCAGCGCTCGAATGGGGCATGCAGAAAGCCCGCAGGACGGGCGGCGCACGTGCCGGCGGTTTCTCAGGCGCAGGCCGCATCTTGTCCGAGCTAGAAAAGGGTGCAGCTCGTCGCCGCGTCGGTCTGAAGCCTGAGGGTAAGGCTCCGGTTCGCGGCCACTCGAAGCTTTTTGCGGATCCAGAAGGCAAGTCGGAGATCGGCGAAGTGACCTCCGGCGGCTTCGGTCCCTCCGTCGAACATCCCGTCGCAATGGGCTATGTCAACGTCGCCCAGGCGGCGGTTGGAACGCAGGTTTACGCCGAGGTGCGCGGCAAGTACCTGCCCGTCACCGTCAGTGCCCTTCCCTTTATTACACCGACCTACAAACGCTGAAACATTTTTCCGGAGAGAACAATCATGCTGAAGTTTACCGAAGAACACGAGTGGCTGAAGATCGAGGGCGGTGTCGCGACGGTCGGCATCACCACCTACGCCGTTGAACAGCTCGGCGATCTAGTTTTCGTCGAACTGCCGGAAGTCGGTGCCACCTTCTCCAAGAACGACAATGCCGCAACCGTCGAATCCGTGAAGGCTGCCTCCGACGTCTATTGTCCGCTTGACGGCGAGATCACCGAAGTCAATCCGGCAATTGCTGCCGATCCGTCGCTGGTCAATTCGGACCCGCAGGGCGCCGGCTGGTTCTTCAAGCTCAAGCTTGCAAACACCGCCGATGCCGATGGCCTGCTCGACGAGGCGGCCTACAAGGAGCTCACCGCGTAATGACGACGCCGACAGAATTCCAGTTCACCGACTACCAGCCCTATGACTTTGCCAACCGTCGTCACATTGGCCCGTCACCTGCCGAAATGACGGATATGTTGAAGGTCATCGGCTACAACAGCCTCGACAACCTGATCGACGCCACCGTGCCGCCCTCCATCCGCCAGAAGGCGCCGCTCGTCTGGGGCGCACCGATGACGGAACGCGAGGCGCTCGACAAGCTGCGCGAGACCGCCAACAAGAACAAGGTCCTCGTCTCTCTGATCGGCCAGGGTTACTACGGCACGATCACACCACCGGTCATTCAGCGCAACATCCTAGAAAATCCGGCCTGGTACACGGCCTATACGCCTTACCAGCCGGAAATCTCCCAGGGCCGATTGGAAGCGCTGCTGAATTACCAGACGATGATCTGCGACCTCACCGGCCTCGACGTCGCCAATGCCTCGCTTCTCGACGAAGCGACAGCGGCCGCAGAAGGCATGGCAATGGCCGAGCGCGTCTCGAAGTCGAAGGCCAAGGCCTTCTTCGTCGACGCCGCCTGCCATCCGCAGACGATCGAGCTGATCAAGACCCGCGCCGAGCCGCTCGGCTGGAGCGTCGTCGTCGGCAACCCCTTCACCGATCTCGATCCGGTCGACGTATTTGGCGCCATCTTCCAGTATCCGGGCACGCACGGCCACGTGCATGATTTCACCGGCCTGATCTCGCGCCTGCACCAGACCGGCGCCATCGCCATCGTTGCCGCGGACATCCTGGCACTGACACTCTTGAAATCGCCCGGCGAAATGGGCGCCGACATCGCCATCGGCAATTCGCAGCGCTTCGGCGTTCCGGTCGGCTATGGCGGCCCGCATGCGGCCTACATGTCGGTCAAGGACGCCCACAAGCGCTCCATGCCCGGCCGTCTCGTCGGCGTCTCGGTCGATGCCCGCGGCAACCGCGCCTACCGCCTGTCGCTGCAGACCCGCGAGCAGCACATCCGTCGCGAAAAAGCCACGTCGAACATCTGCACCGCGCAGGTGCTCCTCGCCGTCATGGCCTCCATGTATGCCGTCTTCCACGGCCCGAAGGGCATCAAGGCGATCGCCCAGCAGGTCCATCAGAAGGCCGTGCTGATGGCCAAGGGCTTGGAAAGGCTCGGCTACACCATCGAGCCGAAAACCTTCTTCGACACCATCACCGTCGATGTCGGCCACATGCAGGGCGTCATCCTGCGCGCGGCTGTCGCCGAGGGTGTGAACCTGCGCAAGGTCGGCGCCACGAAGATCGGCATGAGCCTTGACGAGCGCACCCGCCCGGCAACGCTGGAAGCTGTCTGGCGCGCTTTCGGCGGCAACTTCGCCGTTGCCGATTTCGAGCCTGGCTATCGTCTGCCGAAGGGCCTCGCCCGCACCAGCGAATACCTGACGCATCCGATCTTCCACATGAACCGCGCCGAAAGTGAGATGACCCGCTATATCAGGCGTCTGTCGGACCGAGATCTGGCACTCGACCGCTCGATGATCCCGCTCGGCTCCTGCACGATGAAGCTGAATGCCACGGCCGAAATGCTGCCGATCACCTGGCCCGAGTTTTCCGACATTCACCCCTTCGTGCCGCCAGACCAGGCGCTCGGCTATCGCGAGATGATCGACGATCTCACCGAAAAGCTCTGCGCCGTCACCGGCTATGACGCCTTCTCCATGCAGCCGAACTCCGGCGCGCAGGGCGAATATGCGGGCCTCTTGACGATCCGCAACTTCCATATCGCCAACGGCAATGGTCACCGCGACGTCTGCCTGATCCCGACCTCGGCCCACGGCACCAACCCGGCCTCGGCCCAGATGGTCGGCATGAAGGTCGTTGTCGTCAAGGTTCGCGAAAACGGCGATATTGACCTCGGCGATTTCCGCGCCAAGGCCGAGCAGTATGCGGACAATCTCTCCTGCTGCATGATCACCTACCCCTCGACGCACGGCGTCTTTGAGGAAACCGTCAAGGAAATCTGCGACCTCGTGCACAGCCACGGCGGCCAGGTCTATCTCGACGGCGCCAACATGAACGCCATGGTCGGCCTGTCCCGCCCTGGTGACATCGGCTCAGACGTTTCCCACCTCAACTTGCACAAGACCTTCTGCATCCCGCATGGCGGCGGCGGTCCCGGCATGGGCCCGATCGGCGTCAAGGCGCATCTGGCGCCCTACCTCCCCGGCCACCCGCAAACGGACGGACGTTCCGGCGCGGTCTCGGCGGCGGCCTTCGGCTCGGCCTCGATCCTGCCGATCTCCTGGAGCTACTGCCTGATGATGGGCGGCGAAGGGCTGACGCAGGCGACCAAGGTGGCGATCCTAAACGCCAACTACATCGCGGCACGGCTCAAAGGCGCCTATGACGTGCTTTACAAGTCCGAGGCCGGACGTGTGGCGCATGAGTGCATCATCGACACCCGCCCGCTGGTGGAAAGCGCCGGCGTCACCGTCGACGACGTCGCCAAGCGCCTGATCGATTGCGGCTTCCATGCGCCGACCATGAGCTGGCCGGTTGCGGGCACGCTGATGATCGAGCCGACGGAATCGGAAACGAAGGCCGAACTTGACCGCTTCTGCGAAGCTATGCTTGCCATCCGCCAGGAAGCCCGCGATATCGAGGAAGGCCGCTCCGACAAGGCCAACAATCCGCTGAAGAACGCCCCGCACACCGTCGAAGACCTCGTCGGCGAATGGGATCGTCCGTATAGCCGCGAACAGGCCTGCTTCCCGCCGGGCGCCTTCCGGGTGGACAAGTACTGGTCCCCGGTCAACCGCGTCGACAACGTCTTCGGCGACCGCAACCTGATCTGCACCTGCCCGCCGGTCGAAAGCTACGCGGAAGCGGCTGAATAATGACACCTCTCGGTCCCTCCCCCTTGTGGGGAGGGGTTGGGAAGGCGTAAGCATCCGCACCACCGAAAACCCGCGATGCAAACACAGGTCACCCACCCCATGGCAAAATCCGACAGCGATATCACCCAGGCACTCTGGCCAAAGCCAGTGCTCTTGGCGCTAGAAGAAGCCGGCCAGTACGTGACGATCGACACAACTCAGGCCGCCTCCTGGGCGATGATCGAGGACTGGCCGACCGAAGACGGGCCGGCACTCGACAAGGCCCTACTGGTCTGCGCCGACGTCATCAAGGGCAAGCGCACCAACGACGATGCCCGCAAAGCCTTCATCGCCGCCGCTGTCGAGGCCGGCATCGACATCAAGAGCTGACCGCTCGGTTGCACTCTTGTGTCGGCGTTCGCAGGGAGCAGCGGAGATTTTCGCTAGCCCTTCTGTTGCCCCGCTGCCTCCAGAATCAACCCTGCAATGGCGTCCGGGTGCGAAATCAACGATAGATGGCTGGATTTCAGCTCGATGGTGTTGGCGCCCATACGCTTGGCCATGAAGCGTTCGAGGTCTGGATTGATGGTTCGGTCTTCGGTGGAAACGGCATACCAGCTCTGTTTTGAGCGCCATGCTGCCTGCGTCGTCTTACCCGTGAGTAGCGCCTTGTGGAACGGCTCCTGTACCGCATAGAGTACTTTCGCCTTCGCCTCAGGAAGATCTCCCGCAAAGTCACGCAGGAACGCCGCTTCAGTCAGTCGTCCCTCGTCTCCATCAAAAACGATGCCTGCGGAAGCTGGCGGTGTCGGAAATGTCTTGGCAAGGGCCGTGTAGTCTTCGCCGGCATCAGGTGCACGCGCAGCAACATAAACAAGTGCCGATACGCTCGGATGCACGCCCGCTTCGGTAACCAGCATGCCGGAAAAAGAATGCCCGACCAGAACCGTCGGACCATCCTGCCGGTCGAGTACGCGCTGCACCGAGGCGACGGCCTCCGGCAGCGTCGTCAGCGGATTCTGCACGGCCGTGGCATTGAGCCCCGCGGCCTGCAAGCGCGCAATGACCTCCGACCAGCAGGAGCCGTCGGCAAACAGCCCGTGCGCCAGGACGACGTTTCGCGCCTTCGCCGGCGCTGCAGGCGCGGCTATGCCACGGGTTGAGATGAGGGAAGCGGCAGCGCTTGCAACGAGTGCCGCTGAGAAAGTCCGTCGGTTCATCATCATGATCAGTTTCCCTGAGCGTTGAACAATCAGCTATGCGCGCGCAAGCCTCCGGCTCCGCACAAAGCTGATTGTGAAAATCTGCGTGGTTGGCTTTCCTGTCGCTGCCTCAGTAGCGTCACTGGCGCTGTACGACCCTACGAAACGACCAGTTTACAAGGCGCTTCACAAGTGCTTTGCGCATGGTGGTCGTTTCAGAGATGAATCTATTCGCCACCAACCGCTCGGTCAATCGGGCACGCGCTACACATAGGTATAGGTGGCGTAGGGAAGGGAATAGAGTGCCCGTGCAAGGCATTTGGTGGCCCAACCGGGCGCTACCGACGGTTCCTGCGCCAACGACAGGTAAGCCGCCATGCCCCCCTTGCGCCGCCGGTAACAAGAATGCGTTTAGTCATAATGGCTCGCATTGTGTCCCAAGGCCTGCACGCATATCGCGAATTATGTCACTCTTCAATCTGCCGGAGCCGTGGCGCTACAGAGGCGTATTTAAAGGAGCGAATAGCCTCCGGAAGCGAGCGCTACGAGGCCGAAGAGGATCAACAGGTAGCTTGTTCCCCGCACGAGCTTTGTTGTGAAATCCCTTGGCAATTTGTTCCTGGCAAGGCTGACCGCACCGCTCAGAAAGAACCACCAGGCAAGCGATCCGCTAAAGACACCACCAACGATGACGGCCGAACTGAAGCGCCGTGTCTCTTCTGTCAGACCAAAACCGGCAAATAGCGCACCGAATGAGAGAATCGTGGCCGGATTGGAGACCGTCAGCAAAAACGTCGCAAGCGTTGTGCCTATGAGCCCGACCGACCGGACATCGGCTGCCTGGACCGGATCATGCGTCAGTCCTCGATAACCCAGCGCGAGAAGCAATAGACCTCCGATGATCGCCAGAGGCAGTCTCGCTGCCGACATCGTCTCCTCGAAGACAGCGATGCCGGTGACCGCTGCTAGCGCATAACTGGCATCGCCGACCGCTGTCCCAAGGCCGCAGGAAAAACCTGCAGGAAAGCCGCGCTCCAGTGTGCGTTTGATACAGAGCATTCCGATCGGCCCGAGTGGCGCGGTGATAATGACACCCAGCAGAGCGCCCTTCGCAAACAGCAGCAGCATCGTTCAGTCGATTCCCTTCCGCAGGGGCAATCCCGCGGACTTTCAAAGAGTGCCCTTAAGGCGCTATCGCAACGAGGTAAAATGAAAAGGCCGCCGAAACCGGCAGCCTTCTCGAGAATTCGAACGATTGTGACAATCAGTGCGCGGGAATGACGGCGTTGCCCTGAGCGGCGAGCGCCGCAAGATCCGCCGGCTTCAGTTCGACGGATTCACCGCAGCCGCAGGCCGAGGTCTGGTTCGGATTGGTGAAGGTGAAGCCAGAGCGCAACGTCGTGCTCTCGAAGCCCATTTCTGTGCCGAGCAGGTAGAGCACCGCGGACGGTTCGACCCAGACCTTGGCGCCTTCGCGCTCGATCAGGTCGTCCTTTCCATTCGGATCGGTCACGAGGTCGATGGTATATTCCATCCCTGCGCAGCCGCCCTTCTTGATCCCGACGCGAATGCCCTTGGCCTCCGGTCCGGCGTTTTCGACGATCGCTTTCACGCGGTTCGCTGCAGCTTCCGTCATGCTCATTATTGCAAAGCCCATCGGCTTCTACTCCTTCCGCGCGCGGATTCAAGGTCCGGCGTTTCACGATTCAAATGTAGTGCCAGCAGCTTAACCGATCAATACCAGCCTGCTGTATGAGCCTGTCCGAAAAGTCTGCAACATTTCGCCGTCATGCTAGTACCAGCCGACTGCGACCTGCGCCTCTTCCGACATGCGGTCCGGCGTCCACGGCGGATCGAAGGTCATTTCGACCTCGACGCCGGATACACCCTCGACCGCGCCGACGGCATTCTCGACCCAGCCGGGCATCTCGCCGGCTACCGGGCATCCGGGCGCCGTTAGCGTCATCATGACCTTCACCATACGGTCGTCTTCGATATCGATCTTGTAGATCAATCCGAGTTCGAAGATGTCGGCCGGGATCTCAGGGTCGTAGACGGTCTTGAGCGCCGAAATCACATCGTCGCTGAGCCGCGCTAGTTCATCGGCCGGAATGCTGGAATGCACGATGCCTTCGCGCACGTCGATCTTCTGTTCGCTTTCGCCCAGGCTCATTTGGACACTCCTTAAGCAAAGAACTTGCGCGCGTATTCCAGCGCATCGGCCAAGGCATCGACCTCGGCGCGTGTATTATACATCCCGAAGGACGCCCGGCATGTGGAGGTGACGCCGAAGCGTTTCAAGAGCGGCATGGCGCAATGCGTGCCTGCGCGCACTGCAACACCCTGGCGGTCGATCACCATCGACACGTCATGCGCATGCAGACCGGCTAGCTCGAAAGAGAAGATGCCGCCCTTGCCCGGCGCCGTGCCGAAGACCCTCAGCGAATTGACCGCCTGTAGGCGCTCTGCGGCATAGGCGGCGAGATTCGCCTCATGGCGGGCGATCGCCTCGCGGCCGACCTTGTCGATGTAGTCGAGCGCATAACCGAGCCCGATCGCCTGCACGATCGGCGGCGTCCCGGCTTCGAAGCGATGCGGCGGATCATTGTAGGTCACGGTATCTTCCGTCACCTCGAAGATCATTTCGCCACCGCCCTGGAAGGGCCGCATCTCGCGAAGCCGCTCCTTCTTGCCGTAGAGCACGCCGATCCCGGACGGGCCATAGAGCTTGTGGCCGGTCATCACGTACCAGTCGCAATCGATGTCTTGTACGTCGACAGGCATATGGACGGCTCCCTGCGACCCGTCGACGAGAACCGGAATGCCACGCTCATGCGCGATGCGGCAGATTTCCTTGACCGGCACCACGGTGCCGAGCGCATTCGACATATGCGTGATGGCGACGAGCTTCGTGCGCTCGGTCAGGCTCTTTTCGAAATCCTCGATATGGAAGGCACCCTCGTCATCAACAGGCACCCAAACCAGCTTGGCGCCCTGTCGCTCTCTGATGAAATGCCAGGGCACGATGTTGGAGTGATGCTCCATGATCGAGATGACGATCTCGTCGCCCTCTCCGAGCTTCGGCATGCCCCAGCCATAGGCGACTGTATTGATTGCCTCCGTCGACGACTTCGTGAACACGATGTCGTTGACATCAGGCGCGTTCAGGAAGCGCCGCACCTTTTCGCGTGCGCCTTCATACGCGTCGGTCGCAGCGTTCGAAAGGAAATGCAGACCACGGTGAACATTCGCATATTCGCTCGAATAGGCGTGCGAAATCGCGTCTATAACCGCCTGCGGCTTCTGCGCGGAGGCACCGTTGTCCAGATAGACCAGCGGCTTGCCGTAGACTTCCTTCGCAAGGATCGGAAAATCCTTGCGAATGGCTTCGACGTCGTATGAGGTTGCCGGAACTATCTTGTCCATGGCGCTATCCGATCAGGCGTGTTTTTCGAGCCAGGCCGAAATGACGCTTTCCAGCGACTCGACCAGGGCTTCATCTTCGAGTTCTTCGACGATCTCGGCAACGAAGGCATTGACGAGCATTGCGCGCGCCTTGTTCTCCGGAATGCCGCGCGCCATCATGTAGTAAAGATGGTTGTAGTCGATGTCGGCAACCGTCGCACCGTGGCCGCACTGAACGTCGTCAGCGAAAATCTCGAGTTCCGGCTTCACCGAGAATTCAGCATCGTCGGACATTAGCAAAGTGTTGCACGCCATCTTGGCGTCGGTCTTCTGCGCATCAGGGGCGACACGGATCATGCCTTGGAAGACGCCCTTGGCACGGTCGAAGACGACGTTGCGGATCACGTCGGTGGAGCCCGTATGCGGAACGTTATGGCCGAGAACCATGGTAACGTCGGTATGCGTTTCAGCGCCAAGCAGGTTGATACCACGAAGCGTCAGGTCGGCGCCCTCGCCCGTTACCTTGATGTGCAACTCCTGGCGGACCAGCTTACCGCCGGCATTGATGATGAAAAGCTTCAGCTTGGCATCGGCACCGAGATCGACACGGATCTGGCCGAGGTGCGTATCCGCGGCGCCCTGCTGCTGGACAATGATCCAGGTGAGCTCCGTCCCCTCGCCAACCGTGACGTCACTGACGTGAGACACGAAGGCGGCATCGGAGGTCACTGCAAGGTGACGTTCGATGACCGTCGCCTTTACATTTGCGCCGAAGCTAACCGGCAGGCGTGTGTGCGTCTGGCCGCCAGCGTGAACGAACTGAATCTCGAGCGGTTCCTCAAGCACAGTTTCGGCGGCGACGTCAATGACGTAGCCATTCCGCACGAAGCTGCCGTTGATGCGGCCGATCGCATCGTCACTGCCGAGTGCGCCGAGGCCGGTGGCAGCCGTGCCGTTCGAAAGCTGGGCCGCGTAGCCCGAAATGTCGAGGCCATCGACTGAAGCCTTCAGATCCGGCACACCCTGAATAACCGAAAGAACCGAGGATTTCTCAACCAGCGGGTCGCGGGCTTCCGAGCCGGCGTCGCCTGCCTGTTCCGGGATGGCGCGCAACAGTGTCTTGAGGTCGGTATAGTGCCAGGCCTCGATGCGGCGCGTCGGCAGGCCGGCCTTCTTCAGGTCGTCAAGCAGCCTGTCGCGGATGGCGATGACCGAACCGTCGCCCGGCAATTCGCCGATCTGGTTGTTGAAAGCCTCGATGAGCGCCGCTTCCGCGGTGGTCTGGTGGCTCGTCGTCTGCATGTTCATGAGACTCGTCCTTTCCGCCCAGATCAGGCTGCCGCGTCGATGATGTCGGCGTAGCCGTTGGCTTCCAGCTCATGCGCCAGTGACTTGTCGCCCGACTTGATCACCTGCCCCTTGTAGAGAACGTGAACCGTATCCGGAACGATATAGTCGAGCAGGCGCTGGTAGTGGGTGATGACGATGACAGCGCGGTCCGGCGAACGCAGCGCGTTGACGCCATCGGCAACGATCTTCAGTGCATCGATGTCGAGACCACTGTCGGTTTCGTCGAGAACGCAAAGCTGCGGCTGCAGCAGCGCCATCTGCAGGATTTCGGCGCGCTTCTTCTCGCCGCCGGAGAAGCCGACGTTGAGCGGACGCTTCAGCATTTCGGTGTTGATCTGCAGCTTGCCGGCAGCGTCCTTGACAAGGCGCATGAAATCAGGCGTCTTCAGCTCGTCTTCGCCGCGTGCCTTGCGCTGTTCGTTCATCGCGACTTTGAGGAACTGCATGGTGGCAACACCGGGAATTTCGACTGGATACTGGAACGCGAGGAAGATGCCCTTGGCGGCACGCTCGGCAGCATCGAGTTCCAGGATGCTCTCGCCGTTGTAAAGGATGTCGCCTTCGGTGACTTCGTAGTCTTCGCGGCCTGACAGGATGTAGGAGAGCGTCGACTTGCCAGAGCCATTCGGGCCCATGATGGCGGCAACTTCGCCAGCCTCTACCGTCAGGTTCAGGCCGCGGATGATCTCGGTGCCGTCTTCGGCGATGCGGGCGTGCAGGTTCTTAATTTCAAGCATGGTCTTGTCCCATAAAAAGCAATCGGAGAAAGGCGCGCTCCACGCGCCCTCGCGCATTCATGTCGTGTTGCGTCAGCCGACGCTGCCTTCAAGCGAGATGCTGATCAGCTTCTGCGCTTCGACGGCGAATTCCATCGGCAGTTCCTGCAGGACTTCCTTGACGAAGCCGTTGACGATCAGGGCGATCGCCGCTTCGGTCGGGATGCCGCGCTGCAGGCAATAGAAGAGCTGGTCCTCGGAGATTTTCGAGGTGGTTGCTTCGTGCTCGAACTGCGCCGTCGAGTTCTTCGCTTCGATATATGGCACAGTATGTGCGCCGCACTTGTCGCCGATCAGCAGCGAGTCGCACTGCGTGAAGTTACGAGCGTTTGACGCCTTGCGGTGGGCCGAAACCTGGCCGCGATAGGTATTCTGCGACACGCCGGCAGCGATGCCCTTGGAGACGATGCGGCTCGAGGTGTTCTTGCCGAGATGGATCATCTTCGTGCCGCTGTCGATCTGCTGATGGCCGTTGGACACGGCGATCGAG
The DNA here is from genome assembly GCF_900110205.1 of Rhizobium tibeticum. GTDB lineage: Bacteria > Pseudomonadota > Alphaproteobacteria > Rhizobiales > Rhizobiaceae > Rhizobium > Rhizobium tibeticum. The sequence goes on from NZ_FOCV01000011.1 coordinate 153,794, forward strand.
TAGAACTCGCCGCGGCTGTCATCGCCGCGCAGGATGCAGGAGGGATATTTCCAGGTGATCGCCGAGCCGGTTTCGACCTGCGTCCACGAGATCTTCGACCGGTGACCACGGCAATCGCCGCGCTTGGTGACGAAGTTGTAGATGCCGCCCTTGCCCTGTGAGTCGCCCGGATACCAGTTCTGCACCGTCGAATACTTGATCTCGGCGTCATCGAGTGCAACGAGTTCGACCACCGCCGCATGCAACTGGTTCTCGTCGCGCTGCGGCGCGGTGCAGCCTTCGAGGTAAGAGACGTATGCCCCTTCCTCGGCGATGATCAGCGTGCGCTCGAACTGGCCGGTGTTCTTCTCGTTGATGCGGAAGTAGGTGGACAGTTCCATCGGGCAGCGAACGCCCTTGGGAACGAACACGAAGGAGCCATCGGTAAAGACAGCCGAGTTCAGCGTCGCATAGTAATTGTCGCTCGTCGGAACAACCGTGCCGAGATACTTCTTCACGAGATCAGGATGCTCGCGGATCGCTTCCGAGATCGACATGAAAATCACGCCGGCTTTCTTCAGCTCCTCTTTGAATGTCGTGACGACGGAGACTGAGTCGAAGACCGCATCGACGGCAATCCGCGGTTTCTCGACGCCAGCGAGTATTTCCTGCTCCTTGAGCGGAATCCCGAGCTTTTCGTAAACCTTGAGGATTTCAGGATCGACTTCATCAAGCGACTTCGGGCCAGGCGTGCTCTTCGGCGCGGCGTAGTAATAGATGTCGTTGAAATCGATCTTCGGATAATTGACGCGCGCCCAGGTCGGTTCTTCCAGGGTCAGCCAGCGCTTGTAGGCCTCGAGACGCCATTCGAGCATCCATTCCGGCTCCTGCTTCTTGGCGGAAATGAACCGGATGATGTCTTCGGACAGGCCCTTGGGTGCCTTGTCCATTTCGATGATGGTCTCGAAACCGTATTTGTACTGATCGACGTCAATCTCGCGGACGCGATCGACCGTTTCCTGGACGGCGGGCATGTCATTCTCCAATCTCGCCGGAGAAAAGGTCCGGCAGCTTGTCGTTCGGGCAGTATCCTTTGCCTCGTATGTAGGTGGCCAAAAGGGACTTTTCAGCCCGAATGGCAAGCGGAAATTTGCGTTTCCGCAAATTTATGAAGTGGTCACGCCACCTCCCCGGCCGGCTTGCGTCGAGCGGCTATTTTCGCAAAGACGGAAATCGCCTTGTCGATCTCCTCTTCGGTCGTGGCAAAGCCCAACGAAATGCGCAAAGCACCGAGCTTGGGGTCACGCCCCATGGCAACCAGAACATGGCTTTCCCCGACCTTGCCGGAGGAGCAGGCGGAACCTGCCGAGAGCGCCACACCTTCGAGATCGAAGGCGATCTGGCCCGTCTCGGCCTTAAGCCCCGGAAGGGTGAAAAAGGTCGTATTCGAGACGCGTTGACCCGCGCCGCCGTAGATGACGACGTCAGGCGCAGCCCCTTTCATTCCGGTTTCCAATCGATCACGCAGGGCCGAAACGGCCTCATTGCGCTGATCGAATTCCGCAACGGCGGCTTCGGCGGCGGCGCCGAACCCGATCACCGCAAGTGAATTCTCTGTCCCTGAGCGGTGACCCTTCTCCTGGCCGCCGCCATGGATCAGCGGCCGCGGCATCAGGACTTCGCCACGGGTGATCAGCGCACCGGTGCCTTTCGGGCCGCCGAGCTTGTGCGACGAGATGATCATGAAATCGGCGCCGAATGCGTTGATATCGAGCTTCAAACGACCTGCTGCCTGCACAGCATCGACGACAAGCAGACCACCATGCGCCTGCACGATCTTCGCAACGTCGGCGATCGGCTGAACGATGCCGGTCTCGTTGTTAACAAGCATGACCGCGACCATCGGCAAGCCACTCGATTTGTCATGAGCTGCGAGCAAAGTGCCAAGCGCATCGAGATCGACGACACCGGCCTCGGTAACAGGAATTTCCGTCGTTTGTTCCTTCGGGAACCGGCCGCCTTCGCGCACCGCGGGATGCTCGACGGCCGAGTAGTAGAGTTGGCCGATCGCGAGCAGCGTCCGCCCCATCCTGAACTCGGGCGTCAGGACCATATTGGCCGCTTCGGTTGCGCCGCTCGTGAAGATCACATGCGCAGGATCGGCGCCCGCAAGCGTTGCCACTTGGCGCCTCGCACGTTCAATGGCCGCGCGGACAGTACGGCCTTCGCCGTGAACCGAGTTCGGGTTGCCGAACAGATCCATGGCGCGCAGAACAGCGGCGCGCGCCTGCGGATGCAGCGGCGAAGTCGCGTTCCAATCGAGATAAAGGCGTGGCGGCGCCATGATCTTTCGTCCTGCTAAAATCCTTGCGAGGCGGCTCGGCTCATTTTCCTTGAAATTTCGGCCGGGCTTGCCTTATGACACATCCCACAATGCGTGGATCGCCATGCAAGTTTCGAATTGTTCTAAACTGCGTTTTAGAAAAGCTGACAACGTTCGTCAAGTCTGCGCAGCGTGAACGCGAAGAAATAAACGCCGGAGTACAGATGCCCGAAGTCATTTTCAACGGCCCCGCAGGCCGCCTTGAAGGCCGCTACCAGCCCTCCAAGGAAAAGAGCGCGCCGATTGCCCTCATTCTGCACCCGCACCCCCAGTTCGGCGGCACGATGAACAACCAGATCGTCTACCAGCTCTTCTACATGTTCCAGAAGCGCGGGTTCACGACATTGCGCTTCAACTTCCGGGGAATCGGTCGCAGCCAGGGTGAGTTCGACCATGGTGCCGGCGAGCTTTCGGATGCCGCATCTGCGCTCGACTGGGTGCAGAGCCTGCACCCTGATTCGAAGACCTGCTGGGTCGCCGGTTATTCCTTCGGCTCCTGGATCGGAATGCAGCTGCTGATGCGACGGCCCGAAATCGAAGGCTTCATGTCGATCGCGCCGCAGCCGAACACCTACGACTTCTCATTCCTCGCGCCGTGCCCGTCCTCCGGCCTCATCATCAACGGCGACGCCGACAAGGTGGCACCCGAGAAGGATGTCAATGGCCTCGTCGAGAAGCTGAAGACGCAGAAGGGTATCTTGATCACGCACCGCACGGTGCCGGGCGCCAACCACTTCTTTAACGGCCAAGTCGAGACCCTGATGGGCGAATGCGAGGATTACCTCGATCGCCGCCTGAACGGCGAACTGGTACCCGAACCGGCCGCCAAGCGGATTCGCTAGGCTGACCGCATCCCGCCGGTCAATTCGAACGTCGGGCAAGACAATCCGTCAACGATCATCGGCATGCGGCTTCGCATGCCGATTTTCGTTAGGACATGCTGGGATGCGCCATTGTCCGGATGCGTGAAGGCGATAAACCGCGACGCGAAGTTCCGCGCGAAGAACCAGTCCGCCAGCCAGGCCGCAATCTCCGTCGCATAGCCCTTGTCCCATTCCTGCCGTCGAAGCGAATAGCCGAGTTCGAATTCCTGCCGCTCAGCGCCGAAAAGCGAGAACCCCGCGCGGCCAATGAAGCGATCGTCCTCGCGGCCGAGGATCTTGTATTTCGTAATTCCGTCCCGCGCTTGCTCGCCAAACCAGTTGCGTAACTTCTCGCGACCACGGAGCAGCACCCGAGAGATATTGCGTCGTCTCGATGGTCGAGGGAAGCTCCTGGATCAGGCCCGCATCGTCTGATTCCCACATGACCGCGACAAGGCGCGGTGTCTCCAGAATGACCGGCTGCATCACGGCTTCACCACAACACCGCCGCTCACCGGCGCACGCACGCCCGTTGTCCCCGGAAACGTCAACGGCAAGCCGTCCAACGACCTCACCGCGAGATAGGCCCAGGCTTCCGCCTCCATTGAATCCCCGTTGAAACCAGCCGCCTCCGCAGAAATCACTTGGCCGCCCTGGCGGCGGGCGATATCTCTCAAATCCAGCATCAGCACGCGATTGAGGCGACCACCGCCGCAGACGATGTAAAGCGTCGGCGTCACCGGCAGGTGACCGGCGGACTTGATGATCGAAGCGGCAGCGACGTAGGCAAGTGTGCGCGCACCATCGGCAAGTTCTGCATCTGCGCCCGACGGCGGCGGAAAGTCGTTGCGGTCGAGCGAGCGCCGCTTCTCCGCGGTAAAGAACGGGCTGTTCAAATAACGATCGGCCAGCTCGGCGATGATCCGACCCTCCGAAGCGATCATGCCGCCCTGATCGAACGGCACACCCGCATGGGTCTCGACCCACTGGTCGATCAGCGTATTGCCGGGTCCACTGTCGTAGCCGACGATGACCCCGTCTGCGCCGATATAGGTGAGGTTGGAAATCCCGCCGATATTCACGAAGCAGACCGGCAAAGCCGCGTTCGTGAGGTTGGCGGCAAGTGCTGCATGATAGACCGGAACCAACGGTGCACCCTGGCCGCCATGCACCATGTCGTTGGCACGGAGGTCGTAGGCCACCGAAATGCCCGTCTCGTGCGCCAGCAGTGCCCCATCGCCGATCTGCACGGTCAACGCCTCGTCCGGCCGATGCAGCACCGTCTGCCCGTGAAAGCCGATGACATCGATCGAGGCCGCATCGAGCGCATTCGCAGCCAGAAATTCCCTAACGGCAACTACATGCCGTAACGTCAGTTCGCGCTCGATAGAGGCCAGATCGCCCCGCCGTTGCTCACGTTGGGTAATGGTCTTCGCCTGCTCCAGTGCCAGCTTCAACCGATCACGGAAGGCCGGATCATAGGGAACGTTGAGGAAAGGCCCGCGTTCGACGACCGCCCGGCCATCCGTGCGCAGCAGCGCCACGTCGATACCGTCCATCGATGTTCCGCTCATCAAGCCGATCGCGGTCCTGACCTTCTCCATGACCCCTCGCTGGAAGATTCCTGCCAAATGGTGACTGTTCGGCAAAACAGTGCTAAACGCGCCGCGTCACTTCAACAATAGCCAATCCGAAAATCCGCACCCGAGAGCAAAAGGTCATGTCCGAGTTCAAATCCGATTTCCTCCGCACGCTGAAAGAGCGCGGCTTCATTCATCAGATCTCCGATGAATCGGGCCTCGACGAACTCTTCGCCAAGGAAACGGTAACAGCTTATATCGGTTATGACCCGACGGCATCGAGCTTGCATGTCGGCCATCTGACCCAGATCATGATGTTGCACTGGCTGCAGGCCACCGGACATCGTCCGATCTCGCTCATGGGCGGCGGTACTGGCATGGTCGGCGACCCCTCTTTCAAGGAGGAGGCACGCAAGCTGATGACGATCGAGACGATCGAAGAAAATATCGCCTCGATCAAGCGCTGCTTCTCCAACTACCTCGATTACGACAAGCCGGCCAACGCCGCTCTGATGATCAACAATGCTGAATGGCTGCGTTCGCTGAACTACCTAGAATTCCTGCGCGATGTCGGTCGGCACTTCTCGGTCAACCGCATGCTGTCCTTTGACAGCGTCAAGACGCGTCTTGATCGCGAGCAGTCGCTGTCGTTCCTCGAATTCAACTACATGATCCTGCAGGCCTACGACTTTGTCGAACTGGCCAAGCGCTACGATTGCCGCTTGCAAATGGGCGGCTCGGATCAGTGGGGCAACATCGTCAATGGTATTGATCTCGGTCACCGCATGGGGACGCCGCAGCTCTACGCGCTGACCTCGCCGCTTCTCACTACCTCTTCCGGCGCCAAGATGGGCAAGTCGGCATCAGGCGCGGTTTGGTTGAACGCCGATTTGTTGCCGGTCTATGACTTCTGGCAATACTGGCGCAACACCGAAGACGCCGACGTACCGCGCTTCCTGAAGTTGTTCACGACGCTTCCGATGGACGAAATTGCGCGCCTCTCGGCCATCGCCGGTTCAGAACTGAACGAGGTCAAAAAGATCCTGGCGACGGAAGTCACCGCGATCCTGCACGGTCGTGCAGCCGCCGAACAGGCTGCCGAAACCGCCCGCAAGACCTTCGAGGAAGGCGGCCTCGCCGCAGACCTTCCCTCGGTCGAGGTCCCGGCTGCCGAACTGGACGACGGTATTGGCCTGCTGTCGCTGATCGTCCGCGCCGGCCTTGCCGCTTCGAATGGTGAGGCGCGCCGCCACGTTCAGGGCGGTGCAGTGCGCATCAACGACCAGGCAGTCAGTGACGAACGCAGGATCATCGGCAGCGGCGAGATCACCGCCGATGGCGTCATCAAGCTGTCGCTCGGCAAGAAGAAGCACATCCTGATCCGACGCGCCGCTTAAATGCGGCCAACGTCAGAAAAGGAAAGCCGGCCTCGCGCCGGCTTTTTCGTGCCTATTGGAATTCGAAGATGTTTCGGAAGACGCCGGGCGCGATGATCGACAACGGATTGATGATCATATCGGGCGATTCCAATTTCCCTGTCAGCTTGAACGTGATGCCGATCAGGCCGCGGTCCGTGCCATTGCCGAGGATGATGCCGATCAGAGGCAATTCGGCGAAGAGCCGGTTCAGCCCATAGGCGGGCATGAAAGTGCCTGTCATGTCCATCATTCCGCGCTGGTCGCGCACCATGCCTTGGAACACCGCGCCGACCTGGTCGCCACGCACGACGCCGTTCTCAATGCTGATCACGCCGTTCTTCGAAACGATCCGGGCAAAGCCGCGCTGGAAGCGCTGTGCAGAGGTGTCGATGTTCCGCTTCACCGCCGAATTCAGGCTCCGTTGCTCCTGACCGACCGGCGTCGAAACGATCGAGTGCAGGCGCTGCTCATTGACGAGAGAGAAGCGCCTGATGTCGATCGACCCGTCCCAGCTGTCGCCCGCGCCGAGGCGGATCTGCAGATTGAGCAAGCCGCCCATCATGTGCTGATAGAGATCGGCGAAACGCGAGACGGAGCCCGCATCCCCGCTCGTGATATTGATGACGCCATTGCCCTTCGTCCGGGCGACGAACGCCTCGCCGCTGTCGGTGACACCGGTGAAATTCAGTGACTGCAGCCTGCCATCCGCCGAAACATAAAGCATGTCTACATTCCGCACCTTCTCATCGTTGAAGCCGACGATGCGACCAAGCTTGGCCCGTATGGATACGCTACCGCTCTGGTCGTCGTCGCTTTCGCCATTGCTGCCGGCCTTCAATCTGGAGATGATCGGACGGGCATCAGCACTATTGCCTGATACGGAGACATCAAGCCCTCCCTTGTTGCGCTTCACCGAAACGGAAAAATCGTCAAGAGAAGATAGTTTGACGCTGTCGAGATCCGCCTTCACCAGGTTGCCCTTGCCGATGACGAGAGAGCCGTTCGCGCCGAATCCGTCGCCCTTCAGGACGAAGTTCTTCAACTGCGTATTGTCGGCCGGGCCGGACGCTTCGAACGTAGCCGTGGCGCCGATACCGCTTCCCTTAGACCATCCGATCCATGGCAGCGATAGGCGGGCCCGTCCAAGGTCGATCGTGACCCCTTGCCGGTCCTGATCGATGCGATTGAGTTCAACGTCGATGCTCCCATCGATGATGTTGTTGAGGCCGGGTAGCAGCTTTTCCCGCTGATCGTTGTTGAGCGTAGCGGTAATGTTTTGCTGCGGCCGAACGCCCGAAGATTTATCTGTTGGCTCGACAAGCTCGATACCGGCGGGAATGCCGTCGATCAGCCCTTTTCCGTCGAGGCTCACCTGCTTCGGATCAGCGTTCAGCACGCCATCGAGGCCCGTGATTTTACGGCCCGAAATCGGCTTGGCGATATCGAGATCCTGAAGCTGCAGCACCGCCTTCCATTCGGCCGGCGGAGGGTTTTGCGAGGAGATCAGCCCCAGGCGTGCCTGCACGTTCGCCGACACCTTGCCCGTGAGATCCTCAGGCACGAGGCCCGCACGCTGCAATACCTGGATGGGCTTGTAAGTCAACAACTCGCCGACCGCGTCCGCCGCGCCGGAAATGGGAAGATTGAGTTCGGCCATGAGCGGCTTGTCGTAGGTCGACGGAAGGAGAAACGTACCCTCGCCGACGTTTACCGATCGTCCCGACGGGAAGAACGCCGTCCCGCTCTTGATCGAGATCGTCGCGCGCGGACCGCTCAAATCAAAATGCGCATTCGTATCGCGGATCGGCGGGATGTCGCCGACCACGTTCATCCGCGTACCAGCGATGTCGAACGCAATGCGGATCTGGTTCTCGTCGAGTTTCAGCCCCTTTCCGACCGCCTCGTCCAAGCGTCCGAACGGAATGAAGACGGAGATTGAAGCGTCGCTGACGGTGCCCCCGAAGAGGTTGCGTTCAACCCACTCTCGGCCCTTCGACGCCATCCAGAACGGCCATAATTGCTTGACTGCCGTTGTCTGCAGCTGCGGCGACTGACCGGCAAAACTGATCTCCGGTGAGACGTCTCCGAAGCGGACATGCAAGGAGCCGAAGAGGCCGCCGGCCGGGCTCGAAACCCGCATATTCTCGAATTGCAGTTCGCGGCTGGCAACGAGGTACCGACCGGTCGCCTGGATATCGAAGGCAAGGGGTTGCTCTCCGGATCCAGTTGGCGCCGCCGTGCCACCACTCACAAGCAGATCGATACCGAAGCCCTTTCCTGCGGAGGCATCGATCTTGTCCAGATCGATAAGGGCACCGGTGAGCGGTACCGACGTCGCGCCGAACTGAACGCGTGACTTGGCGATCTCGAGCGTTTGCTTGGAGAAATCATAGGCAAGGTTGATGCTGCCGCCGCTCAACTCCTGCTGGTCGCCGTCCATATAAAAGTGCCCTGGCTTCAGCTCGATCGAGGCATCGAGCGCAGGCGAAGCTTGATCGCCGGTACGAACGGCAGAGATCGCCAAGTCTCCAGAGCCATCGATGCCTTGCCGGATTTGACCTTCGACGTTTCGCTTGAGCGTGAACGGCCCCAGATCGACGCCAGCCAGCTGCCCTGTCAACTTCGAAGTATGCCCGCTGGCCATTTCAGTGACGACGCTGAGTGTTGCCGGTTTGCCGTTGATCGCGACCTCGCCATCCAACGCCAGCGCGCCCTGGCGTGTCCTCGAGAAGGCCAGGCTGTCGATTACGATCGAGAGTGGACCGTTTGCCGTATCGGCCAGCTTGATGTCGATGCCCGAGAGCTTGACCGACCGGGTTCCGCTACGCTCCACGAAGCTGTCGATCATGTCGAGTTGAGCAAACGCCGCTTCCAGCGCGTCCGGGATCTCGTCGATCCTGACATCATCGAGCTTGAGCGGTTTTCCTGACGGCAGTAACGCTGTATCGAGCGCGATATCTTCCGCCTCGATCTGCGCAATCGCTATTCGACCGCGGAAGAGTTGCAGCGGGTCGAGTGCCATGCGCATAGCATGCGTCGTCGACAGGTGCTGGCCGCTCTTTTCGTCGATCATGTTGACATCTCGCGCCTCGAGCGCAAGGCGCAGGTTCGATGTAAAGCGGATGACCGTCGAGCCGACCTCGGCCCGATAGCGCGGCCCGATAGCGGAGTTGAGGGCAGCCTGCGCCTGCCGCGAAAGCGGCGCGTCGAATATGCCACTTTCCACCGTGAAGACAATCGCCGCGAGCACGAACAGAATAACGGCAACGCAGCCGCCCGTGGCGCCAGCAGTTCTGCGCATGCGCGAACGCGTTGGTGGGCAGCTGACGATGATGGGATCTTCGGCCTGCGCCGAGGGAAGCTCATGCAGTGCGACGATATCTTTCTTGCGGAATGTAATTTTCTCGCCGCGGATCGCCGACATGCGTCTCGCCTAACTCTTTAATTTGTGGTCTGGACCAGACTGGCTGGACGATCGTTCGTCCAATATATATCTGGCAAATCACCTGTTATCCATAAACTCGGCAAAAGAAAGGTTTCTCCATGGCGGATATCAGCATCGGCACTTCGGCGCCCGACTTTGATCTCCCGCGTGATGGCGGAGGCCGCGTCTCGCTTGGTCATTTCCGCGGCAAACCGCTGGTACTTTTCTTCTATCCCAAGGATGACACGACGGGGTGCACGGCGGAATCGCTCGCCTTCACGGCGCTTGCTGGCGAATTTGAGAAAGCTGGCGCCGGCGTTATCGGAATGTCTCCCGATTCCGTGAAGTGCCATGACCGATTCATCAAGAAGCACGACCTTGCGGTCATCTTGGCGTCTGATGAAGAGAAGACGACGCTGGAAGCCTATGGTGTGTGGAAGCAGAAGACCATGTATGGACGCAATTTCATGGGTGTGGAGCGCACGACTTTCCTCATTCGCGAGGATGGGACGATCGGAACGATCTGGCAGAAGGTGAAAGTGGCAGGCCACGCTGAAATCGTCCTTGCCGCTGTGCAGAACCTGACGCGATGACGTCTCGGTCCAGCGTCACATCCCTGCGCGGCGGAGCGATCGACGCCATCCGCACAACCGATATCGATGAGAAGACCACGCTTGCCCAGGAGACTGCTAAACGTTGGTTCCGTCGCACGCTGTCACTGCGTTCGCCGCTTGATGCGCCGCTGCCCGAGAGGCCGGGCCGTCCGGATAAGCCAGAGCTGATCGCGCCGACGCAGGTCGAAAAGCGTTCCTTGCATACGGTCAAGGGGCGCATCGCGCTGCTGCATGCCATCGCCCATATCGAACTCAACGCTGTCGACTTAGCGCTTGATATCGTTGCCCGATTCGCCACCGAGCCAGTGCCGAACTCCTTCTTCGACGGGTGGATGCAGGTAGCCTTCGAGGAGGCGAAACATTTCCGCATGGTGCGCGCCCGCCTGAGAGACCTCGACGCAGACTATGGTGACCTGCCCGCGCACGACGGCCTGTGGCAGGCGGCGCACTCGACGAGAAATAACCTGACGGCGCGGCTTGCGGTCGTCCCGCTCATCCTTGAGGCCCGCGGGCTCGACGTCACGCCGTCGCTGCAGGCCAAAATGCGCGAATCCGGCGATCTGGAGAGCGCAGCCGTCCTTGATGTCATTTACAACGACGAGAAAGGTCACGTTGCGATCGGCGCCAAATGGTTCCGCTTCCTCTGCTCCAGGGAAAAACGGGATCCTGCACGGACATTCCACGAATTGGTGCGCGCCAATTTCCGCGGTCCGTTGAAGCCTCCCTTCAACGACATCGCGCGGGCCGAAGCGGGCCTGACGCCGTCCTTCTACCGGTCGCTGATATCGACGAGCAACGCCTGATCCGATAGCGACAGCCATGCTGACCTAAGTAAATATTAACCATAATGGTGCGTAATCGTGGCAATTGGGGCATCGGCCGTCAATTGGGAGATTTTCCGTGACGCATGCACAGCATAGCCGCGTATTCGGTCAGCGAAAACAAGAGCATATACTGATCTTAGCGAGCGGCGACCGGATCCGTCACCTGACTGTCAAGCCGTGGATGGCAGCACTCGGTTTCTGTTTCGTCGGCGTCTTTGCGATCGGCTATCTGCTAGCGACGTCCTATCTAGTGCTGCGTGACGACCTGATCGGCGCGGCGATGGCCAGACAGGCGCGCATGCAGCATGACTATGAAGACCGCATCGCCGCTTTGCGCGCCCAGGTGGACCGCGTTACGTCGCGTCAATTGCTCGATCAGCAAGTTGTCGAAGACAAGGTCGACAAGCTGATGGAGCAGCAACTGGCGCTTACCTCGCGCCACGGTAAGCTGGGCTCGCTTCTCGATCGCGCCGAGAATTCTGGACTGGGCGGCAAGGAGACGACACCGGTGCAGTCCTACGCTCCCGAATCAAAAGACAAGCATGCCTCGCTTTCCGGTGCAGTTCAGGCAATCGAAGATCAGCTCGCGGGGGCTGACGCACCGGAAGACGTGGCCTCCGACGACGCTACCCTCGCTGACGTGCCAGCACATGAAACGGTTGGCGACCGCGCCGACCGTGTTTTCTCCAAGGTGACGCTGTCGTTGAAGGACATCGAGCAGAAGCAGCGCAATCGCATCGCGCAATTGACAAGCGACGCGGGCGGAACCGCCAATGCCATATCGAAGGTCCTGACACGTTTCCGCATTTCGGTGCCGGCCGAGCGCGTGAAGGAGGATGACAGCGCAGTCGGTGGACCGTATGTCGAGCCTGAAAGCGCGGATGATTTCGATACCTCGCTTTCGCAGCTTGACGATGCCCTCACCCGCCTGGAGGCGGTGCGGAGCACGGCGGAATCGTTGCCGTTCCAGAACCCGGCCATTGGCAAGGAGATCACCAGCTCGTTCGGGAACAGGCGCGATCCGTTCCTCGGGCGCCTGGCACTGCACTCCGGCATCGATTTCCGTTTTGCGCCCGGCGAGAAGGTTCGCCCGACAGCGCCCGGCAAGGTGATCGCGGCAGGCTGGACAGGTGGCTACGGCAACATGGTCGAGGTGGATCATGGCAACGGTATTTCTACGCGCTACGGCCATATGTCGGAAATTCTCGTGACGGTCGGCGACAAGGTAGACCGCACTGACGTGATTGGCCTTGCGGGCAGCACGGGCCGATCCACCGGTACGCATTTACACTACGAGGTCCGCCAGGATGGTCGTGCCGTTGACCCCATTTATTTCATGAACGCGGGCTTGAAGCTTGCCAGTTACATGAAGTAACTACGGGTACTAACCACCTCTTTACCTCTGCACTGGTCGCAAAGCCTGTATTCCTTGACTTAAGGACAGTTTCGGCTTATGTCGCGCTGCATTGCGGCATGCAATCACGCCGACTCAATCAGAGTACGGCCGAACCGGAACGGAAACAGTTTTCCCTTTGACGACATTTGCTGATCTTGGCTTGAGCCAAAAAGTGCTTTCCGCTGTCACCGACGCGGGCTACACGGTGCCAACCCCTATCCAGGCTGGCGCCATTCCCTTTGCGCTGGAACGCCGCGATATTTGTGGCATTGCGCAAACGGGAACGGGCAAGACGGCGTCCTTCGTCTTGCCGATGCTGTCGCTGCTAGAAAAGGGCCGTGCCCGCGCCCGCATGCCGCGCACGCTGATCCTCGAGCCGACCCGCGAGTTGGCTGCGCAGGTCGCGGAGAATTTCGAAAAGTACGGCAAAAATCACCGGTTGAATGTCGCGCTGCTAATCGGCGGCGTCTCCTTCGAAGATCAGGATCGCAAGCTTGAGCGCGGTGCCGATGTTCTGATCTGCACGCCCGGCCGCCTGCTCGACCACTTCGAGCGCGGCAAGCTCTTGATGAGCGGCGTTGAGATTCTCGTCATCGACGAAGCCGACCGCATGCTCGACATGGGTTTCATTCCCGATATCGAGCGTATCGCCAAGCTCATTCCGTTCACCCGCCAGACGCTGTTCTTCTCGGCAACCATGCCGCCTGAGATTCAGAAGCTCGCCGATCGCTTCCTGCAGAATCCGGAACGCATCGAAGTCGCCAAGCCGGCATCGACGGCAAAGACGGTAACGCAACGCTTCGTCGCCTCGCATGGCAAGGATTACGAGAAGCGCGCCGTTTTGCGCGACCTCGTCAAAGCGCAGACCGATCTCAAGAACGCGATCATCTTCTGCAACCGCAAGAAGGACGTTTCCGAGCTCTTCCGTTCTCTGGACCGTCACGGCTTTTCTGCCGGCGCTCTGCACGGTGACATGGATCAGCGCTCGCGCATGGCCATGCTGCAGAACTTCAAGGATGGCAACCTCCAGCTTCTCGTGGCTTCCGATGTCGCCGCCCGCGGTCTCGACATTCCTGACGTCAGCCACGTATTCAACTTCGATGTTCCGATCCATTCGGAGGATTATGTGCATCGCATTGGCCGCACCGGCCGCGCAGGCCGTTCCGGCGCTGCATTCACCATCGTCACCCGCCACGACCAGAAACATGCCGACGCGATCGAAAAGCTGATCGGCGAAAAAGTTGAGTGGTTGAGCGGCGACCTTTCCGCCTTGCCCCCTCCCGAACCCAGCCGCGACGACAATCGCTCGCGCCGCAAGGGTCGAGACAAGGACCGTGGTCGCGCCAAGGGCCGTGGAGGTCATAAATCTGATATCGCCGTCGCAGATAATGACGTCGAGACGATGGAAACAGCAGCACCAGCAAAGGTCGAAAGCGTGAAGCAAGAGCGCAAAGCAGAACAACACAAGCCGCAACACAACACGCGCGCCGCTCGTCCTTACCCGGCAAACGATGACAATCGCGATCGCCGCCGGTACCGGGACCACGACGACGGCCCGACGCCTGTCGGCTTTGGCGATGAGATTCCAGCCTTCATGCTGATCACGGCCAACGCCAAGATCTGACGAACCATGGGTACGCCGGGCATCGATTTTCCGGGCCTTGGCGTTGGCCTGGTGATTTTGCGTGACCGCAAGATCCTGCTCTACAAGCGCATGCGCGCCCCTGAGGCCGGCCACTGGAGTATTGTGGGCGGCAAGGTGGATCATATGGAGCCAGCCGATCAGGCGGCGCGACGCGAAGCGGAAGAGGAAACCGGCCTATCGATCGGCCGCGTCAGTCTTCTCGGCCCTGCCGAACTTATCAGCAAGGCGGACGAACAGCACTGGATCTCCCTGCTCTATATAGCGTCCGAGTTTGACGGCGAACCGAAGCTCACCGAGCCGGACAAACTCTCGGACTTCGGCTGGTTCAGCCGTTGCGAACTCCCGCAGCCGCTTTCCGCCTTTGCGGCGGCAGCGATGGAGCGGCTGAAGGCCGACGAACTGCTCTAAGGATCATTCCGCCCGGAGCGCGGCCTCGTAGGCAAGCCGCACCCATCGTGCCATGACATCAGGGTCATCATAGGCATCGTCCGGGATCGACCAGTACGGCATCTTCACTGGACTTCCCTTCTTGCCTTCATAGGTCCATTGTGTCGCCCCAGCCGCGGCGAATTCGGATGCACTCCGCTCGTCGGCCTTCAGCAACATCTCGCCGCGCACTTCGACCGCCACGATCCGGCCCATGTGGTAAATGCCCTTGCCACCAAACATGCGCTTGATGGTGACGGGACCAAGGCCCTGAAACATTTCTTCGATCGCCGCCGCATCCATTGCCCTTATCCCTTCAAAATGCCGCCTGCCGCGATGACGGCCTCCGGCGTATCCACGTCCAAATGTGCGGAATCGCCAATATCGATGTCTACCACAGGCACGCCCGATGTCTCGATGATATGCCGCGCCCCGACGTCACCCTCCAGCCTCATAACCTCATCAAACAGCGATTTCGGCATGATCACGGGATTGCCGCGCTTGCCGCGCGACACGGCACGGATGATCGACTGGCCGTTGGATCGCCGGAACGCTGCGATCAGTCGATCGAGATCGCCGCTGGAAACGCCCGGCATATCGGCCAACATGACCAGAATACCATCCGCATCCCGCGCTTGCTCGACGGAAAATCCTGTCGAGAGCGACGAGGCAATGCCCGAGGCGTAGTCAGGATTGTGAACGGTCATTGCATTCAGCCCGGACAGCGCCGCTTCGATGTCGTTTTTGCGATGCCCCGTCACGACGACGACCGACGACGACCGACTACCGATCGCCGTCATCACCGATCGCCGGACGAGCGGCACACCGTCAAACTCCGCGAGCAGCTTATGTGGACCGCGCTTGCCCATCCGTCTGGCTTTGCCGGCGGCAAGAACGACGGTCAAGACGTTATCCGCGGGGGCCAATCGCGGCTCCGGTTCGCGAAGGCTTGGCCGCGCTTGGATTTCCATCAGAAGACCTCCGACACCCATGCCGCTGATCTCGAGTGCACTTGGCTCTTCACCCACCAGGATCCGATCGAGCACCCAGTCGAAGCCATTCTCCTTGGGGCTGCGCGCACATCCCGGCGCCCCAATCACCGGGATATTGCCGATGCGGCCGAGAACGAGCAAGTTACCGGGATCGACAGGCATGCCGACCTGCACGACCTCGCCCCCAGCCTGCCGAATGGCCTCGGGAATCACGTCCTCCGCATCGATCACGGCAGACGCACCGAAAAGGATAATCATTTTCGGTGCTACGTCGGGCTGCCGCGATGCGTCTCTGAGCGCCTCTGCAACCGGCTCCGCACGGTGAGCGACCCTTGCCTCCCTGACGAGTTGGCTACCGGATACGATGAGCCGGCGAGAAAGAACGCGCGCCGTCTTGTCCGTCACCGCAGGCTTCAGAGACGGCAGCTGCGTCGCAATCAATGACACTGACCTGCCGGCGAAAGGTTTCACCTCGAAAGCGGACGTCGCCCGCAGCACTTCGCATGCCCTGTCCAGTTTCTCGCCCGAAACCGCGAGTGGAATGATCTTGAATGTTGCGACCATGTCGCCGTTCCGGACAGGCACATGGTCGTTGAGGCAGGCGAGCGTTATGCCGGGATCGACCCTGTTCAGGCGATCGACGACACTTCGGCTTGCGACGAACAGCCCGTCGACCGTGGAATATACATTCACGCGCCCCGTGGACGCTTCCGAGAAGCGCAGGTGGTCGGGAGCGACGGCCTTGCGCAAGCCGTCCCGCCGCGTCATCTTCACCCACGTCCCCCGCCTCGATGCGCGCTGCAATGACATGCTCTATACCCTCGCCGCGCAGTCTGACGATGTCACCCGCGTCGATCCTGTGCCCTTTGGGCAGGCTGCCGCCTGCAAGCTTCACCGCATGCGCGAGGACCACGCCTTCGGCGACGTCGATGGAAAACGACCCGAACTTCATTTCTTGTCACCGGTGGGTGATATCTCGCGGGTCCGCAGGGTCTGGACGATCTCCGCGAGAATGGCGACCGCGATTTCTGCCGGGCTCGCCGCACCGATATTGAGGCCGATGGGTGCACTGATCCTGGCGAGCGCGGCATCGTCCACACCGTCGGCGCGCAACCGCTCCAGGCGCGTCGCGTGCGTCTTGCGGCTGCCGAGTGCACCGACGTAGAAACAACCGATCCGCAACGCTTCCGTGATCGGGAAATCGTCGATCTTCGGGTCATGCGTAACCGCGACGAGCGCCGTATAGGCATCCAGCGGACGATCATTGAGCACGTCCACCGGCCACTCCGCCGTCAGATCGATGCCGAGGAATCGCTCTGGCGTGGCGAAAGCCGTGCGCGGATCGATGATGCGGACATCGAAGCCCGCAAGAGATGCCATCTGCGCCAGGACTTGGCTGATGTGAACGGCACCGACGATCACGATATGGGCCGGCGGCAGATGCACGTTCAGAAAGTACCGATGCCCATCGACCTCGATCGACGTCGATTTGCCCGAGCGAAAAGCAGCTTCAACGGCAGGCACCAACCACGGCTGCACGGAATCTCCCTCGATGACGACGCTATCGCTGCCGTTCTCAAGATCGGTCAGCAATATGGCTCCCCTGCGAGCCCGGCGAGCATCATTGAGCCGCGCAAGATTTGCGGCATCCATCAATCGAGCCTTTCGACATAGACGCGAATGCGGCCACCACAGGAAAGGCCGACGCGCCATGCGGTTTCATCCGCAACGCCGAACTCGAGCATCTTCGCCTGGCCGTCGGCGATCACGTCCAGAGCCTCGGCTATAACGGCACCTTCGACGCACCCTCCGGAGACGGACCCTTCGAAATTGCCATCACGATCGATCACCAGATGGCTCCCTGCCGGTCGCGGCGCCGAGCCCCACGTCTCGATCACCGTAGCGATGGCAACGTCTCGCCCGCCTTTCCGCCAGGCTTCTGCCGTCATCAACGGATCAAGGTCAAAAAATGTCCCTGTCATGCGATGCCTTTCAATGTTCCGAGGTACCGGCGCGGGTCGTATGTGGTCGACCTGGTTGCGCCGAGTGCTTCTGCGAGATCGCTCAAGGATGATAGATTGTGAACCGGTCGGAATTCGTCAACGTGCGGCAGCATTGTGCGCACACCACGTGCTCGCGGCTCGAAGCCATCGAAGCGCAGCAGCGGATTGAGCCAGATCAGTCGCCGGCATGAGCGGTGCAGGCGGTCCATCTCGGCCGCGAGCAGCTCCGTGTCCTCGCGTTCCAGGCCGTCGGTGATAAGCAGCACCACCGCGCCCTGACCCAGCACGCGCCGGGCCCACAGGCGATTGAATTCCTTTAGCGTTTCACCGATCCGCGTTCCTCCCGACCAATCCTTTACCGCCGCGGCGCATTCATCCATCGCCTCGTCCGGGTCCTTGTGGCGCATCTGCCTGGTGACATTCGTGAGGCGCGTCCCGAATAGGAAGGTATGCACCCGCCGGCGCTTCTCGGTCAGCACATGCAGAAAATGCAGAAAGATGCGCGTGTACTGGCTCATCGAGCCGGAGATATCGGCGAGAACCACCAAGGGCGGCTGGACCTCGCGGATCTCCCGGTACCGCGGAAGAATGAGTCCCGCCCCGTTGCGCAATGCCGCCCGCATGGTGGCGCGCGGATCGACGTGCGAATGAACATGCGACGGCCGGAAGCGCCGAGTGCGCACCTTGTCCAGTGGCAACTGCAGTTTCGCGAGTGCCCTCTTGGCGACCGCAATCTCCATCGCTGACATTTGCGCAAAGTCCATCCGCCGGAAGACCTCGTTGCCCGACATGGTGAGGCGCGCATCGATCTCGATGTCGGGTTCATCCCGCAGCGGCTTGCTGTCCTTTTGTTCGCCAAGCAAGGCGTCCGCGGCGCGGCTCTCGCCCGGCTTCGCTTTCTCCCTTTCGCGCGTGTCCGGCGCCCGTGGTGACATCAACGCGATCATCTTCTCGACAAGGTCGCGCGAGCGCCAGAAGAGACGGAACGCCTCGTCGAAGACCGGCTTGTCCTCATGTCGCTTGACGAAGACGGACGAGAGTGCGGCGTGAAATTCTTCGCGCGATCCCATGCCGATTGCCGCGACCGCCTCGATGGCATCAACGATCGCCGTGGGCCCGATCTTCATACCGGCCTTTCGCAGTGCTCTGGCAAAGAAGACGATATTGTCTGCAAATCGACCGGCGCCGACCGGAGGTGGCGGAACGACGATCCCATCTTGTCCGCTTGTCGGGTCCATGCGCTATCCTGCCGCTTGCAGCTCGCTCTTGACGTCTTCCAGCACCTTCGCACCGTCGCTGCCTTGAATGCGCGCAATATCGTCCTGGTATTTCAGCAGCGTTCCGATCGTATCGGAGATCGTTTCCGGATCGAGTGCCAGCCGGTCGAGCTCCGTCAGTGCGGTCGCCCAATCGATCGTCTCGGCAACGCCCGGGTTCTTGAAAAGATCCAGTGTGCGAAGCTGCTGCACATAGGCGACGATCTGTGCGGACAGCGCCGCATTGCAGCCCGGTACCTTGCGGCGAATGATTTCGAGCTCTTGCAGAACATCGGGATAATCGACCCAATGGTAGAGGCAGCGCCGTTTCAGCGCGTCGTGGACTTCGCGCGTTCGGTTTGTGGTGATGATGACGATTGGTGGTTCGGCGGCCCGGATGGTGCCGAGCTCGGGGATCGTCACCTGAAAGTCGGAAAGAACCTCCAAAAGGAAGGCCTCGAATGCCTCGTCGGTACGATCTAGCTCATCGATGAGGAAGACCGGTGCGCGACCATCTGCACTGGACAGAGCCTGCAGCACCGGTCGGCGGATGAGGTAGCGCTCCGAGAAGATGTCCGACTCTATTCTGTCCCGGTCGGTAAGTCCGGACGCTTCCGCGAGGCGGATTTCCAGCATCTGCGCCGGATAGTTCCATTCGTAGACGGCCGAGGCGATATCCAGCCCTTCGTAGCATTGCAGGCGGATCAGCGGCCGCCCCAGAGCTTTTGATAGGACCTTGGCGATCTCTGTCTTCCCGACACCAGCCTCCCCTTCCAGGAAGAGAGGACGCTTCATCTTCAGGGCAAGAAACAGCACCGTGCCAAGCGCCCGCCCCGCCAGATAGTCCTGATCGCCCAACATCGCGATCGTCTCGTCGATCGACGACGGCAGTGGCGGATGCGCTTGATCCGGCATGTCTTCTCCCTTTTTCAGGAAGTTATAGCGTGTGATAGTCCCGGTTCATATAGAGAAGCGCGGGCTTGGCCTCGTTGTAGCGGACCGCCACGACCTCACCGAAAATGATGTGGTGCGTCGACATTTCTTTGATTTCGCTCACGCGGCAATCGAAGGAGGCAAGCGCGTCGTGAAGAATGGGTGCACCGGTGACGAGCTTGTCGAACCGGCCCGTCGCGAAACGTTCGTCGTTGCTGAGCTGGGTGCGGCCAGAAAACGCATCGGCAAGTGCCTGATGGTGCGCACCCAGCGTATTCAAAGCAAAGATACCGCTCCGGAAGAAGATGTCGTTCTTCGGATTGCTGTTGTTCAGGCACACCAGAACGGTCGCAGGGTCATCAGATACGGAGCAAGCGGCAGTGATCGTCACGCCACGGCGCTCCTTGCCGATTGCCGTCGTCACGAGCTGCACATGGCCTCCGAAGCGGCTCATCGCATTTCGGTAGAGGCGCGGATCGATCGGTTGCTTGCTCAACAAAGGCATTCTCCATCCGGCGTCACCGGCTTGCTGTTTCCTGTAATATGAAGGTGATCGGTTACCTTTTCTACAAAAGCCAGGCGAAAAGCTTCCCGATTGTGCGTTTTTCTTTGACGATCGATACCGGACGGATAAAAGAGCAGGACAAAGGACAGGGACCTGCAGCTTTTATGAATACTTTGCGTGGCCTAGCACTTCTGCCGATGCTGCTCCTTGCGGCCGTAGAATGCCATGCCGCGGGTCTGATAATCGGTGTCGTAGCGCCACAGAGTGGCAACCTCGCGCCACTTGGTGCGCAGATCATCGCCGGTGCCACTGCCAAGGTCCAGCAGGATGGTAGCACGATCGTCACGGTCGGAGAGACTTGCGAGGAAAACAGCGGTGCGGCAATCGCTGACGCGTTAATCAATGCCAAGGTCCAGGTGGCCGTCGGTTTTCTCTGCAGCGAGACGCTCGACGGCGCGCTGCCGAAGCTGAAGGACGCAAATATCCCGGCGATCACCGTCTCTGTGCGTTCACGCATTCTCATGGAAGACGCGCTGAAAAATGGCTGGCCGCTCTACCGAATGGCGCCGGCCGATGGCGCCGAAGCGGAAAAGATCATCGAGGCGATCGTGGGCGAGTGGGCAGCCGCGCCGATTGCGCTGATCGAGGATGGCACTATCCATGGTCGGGAGCTTACGGAAGCGATCCGAAACGCACTCGAGGAAAAAGGCCTCAAGCCCGTCTTCACCGACACGTATCGACCGGGCCAGGAGCAGCAAGTCGCTCTCGTGCGACGGTTGAGGAAAGCCGGGGCAACAAAAGTCTTCGTCGGTGGAGATCGTAGCGACGTTGCCGTCATCGCACGCGACGCCGCAGCGGAAAAGATTCACCTCGATATTCTCGGCGGCGACGCCATGCGCGCCGCCGACCAACCGGTGGGGCTTGCGGATGGCGTTCTCGCCGTTGCCCTTCCCGACTACGCCGCGCGCCCTGAGGCGAAGCCTGTGGTCGACGCGTTCCGTGCGAGCGGCGTCGAGCCCGAGGGTTATGTGCTGCCCGCCTATGCGGCGGTGGAAATCGCGACGAAGGCTGCCCAGGATGGTGCTGCCGATGACCGGCCGATCGCGCAGCACATCGGCGGGACCTCTTTTGAGACGGTCATCGGCAAAATTGCTTTCAACGCCGGCCATGAACTGGCCGATAACCCCTACCGGATGCTGCAGTGGCATGCCGGTTCGTTCGTACCGCCAAGCGCAGAGATCGAATAGTATCTGACACCGCGGCATGAATTTTACGGAGAGACCTCAATGACTACGCCCATTCGCATCGCGCCATCCGTCCTTGCGGCCGACTTCGCCAAACTGGGCCAGGAAGTGCGCGACGTAACGGCGGCCGGCGCCGATTGGATCCACCTCGACGTCATGGACGGTCACTTCGTTCCCAACATTTCCTTCGGTCCTGACGTCATCAAGTCGTTGCGTTCCTACACGGATGCGGTTTTCGATTGCCATCTGATGATTGCGCCGGTCGATCCGTATCTTGAGGCCTTCGCGAAGGCGGGCTGCGACCGCATTACCGTCCATGCGGAAGCCGGGCCGCATCTCCACCGTTCGCTTCAGACTGTGCGCGGGCTCGGCAAGAAGGTCGGCGTCACGATCAATCCTGCCACGTCGCTTTCGGCGATCGAAAACGTGCTCGATGACATCGACCTGATCCTCATCATGTCGGTGAACCCCGGCTTCGGCGGGCAGAAATTCATTCCAGCGATGGCGGACAAGATCGCCGCAGCGCGGTCACTTATCGGTGACAGGCCGATCGACCTTGAAGTTGACGGTGGAGTGACGGTCGAAACCGCACCGATCATCGGCAAATCAGGCGGCAATGTTCTCGTTGCCGGTTCGGCGATTTTCAAGGGCGGCTCGCTCGAGGCTTACAAGACTGCGATCAGCGCCCTACGCAGCGCCGCCGAAGGCAAATCCAAGTCATGACGAAAGAAGGTCGTCCTTGATCTCCGAGCGGCTCAAGGCGGCCCGCCCGCCCCTCTCCGATCTTTTCGCGGGGGCCATCCTCTGGGGCATCCAGATGCTGGCGTCGGCAATGGCCGCTCTCTATCTCAGAAACGGGATGGAGACCGCGCATGTCCGTGACCTCGCAATGCTCTATTTTGCGGGCGGTTTGCTGGCATGGCCGTTCATGTTGCCTTTGGGTCGGTTCTTTGCGCATCAACAATCCCTGGCGACACGGTTTGCAGCATTCTTCGTTGCACTTGCCGCCGGGACCATCCTAATGACGGCCTTTCTCTTCGCCATGGACTACCGGGTCTTCTACTCCGCGTGGCACGCCTCTTTTGGATCCCTCACATGGGTGTTCCAATTCGTCTTTACCGGAGCCAGCGCAGTCTATCAGTTCGCCGTGCTGGGAATTCGCCTGTTTCTTCCACTCGGCCTTCTCTGCCTTTTCGGTACGAGTATAGCGCTTGCCAAACGCATGCGTTGAGATTGCCGCCTGTCTTTGCTACAGGGGCGCCAGCATTTCTTTTATGAACGAAAGCAGGAAGCCATGATCCCGCGCTACTCCCGGCCAGAGATGGTCGCCATCTGGTCGCCCGAGACCAAATTCCGCATCTGGTTCGAGATCGAGGCTCACGCCTGCGATGCGCTCGCCGAACTGGGCGTCATCCCGAAATCCGCTGCAAAGACAATTTGGGAGCGAGGCGGCGCTGCGACGTTCGACGTTGCGCGAATCGATGAAATCGAGTCCGTCACCAAGCACGATGTCATTGCCTTCCTGACGCACCTTTCCGAAATCGTCGGCCCGGATGCCCGTTTCGTGCACCAGGGCATGACCTCTTCGGACGTTCTCGATACCACGCTGAACATCCAGCTTGTCCGCGCAGCCGACATTCTGCTCGCCGATATGGATCGCCTGCTTGCGGCACTGAAGGCACGTGCCTTCGAACACAAGGACACGATCCGCATCGGCCGCAGCCACGGCATTCATGCCGAGCCGACGACGATGGGACTGACGCTGGCGCGCTTCTACGCCGAGATGAGCCGCAACCGCGCGCGCCTCGTGGCTGCGCGTGTCGAGATCGCCACCGGTGCGGTTTCAGGCGCCGTCGGCACCTTTGCCAATATCGACCCTCACGTCGAGGAACACGTCTGCGCCAAGCTCGGCCTGGTCCCGGAGCCTGTCTCGACGCAGGTCATTCCGCGTGACCGTCACGCGATGTTCTTCGCAACGCTCGGCGTTATCGGGTCTTCCATCGAAAACGTCGCGATCGAGATCCGCCATATGCAGCGCACGGAAGTGCTGGAAGCCGAGGAATACTTCTCGCCCGGCCAGAAGGGTTCTTCTGCGATGCCGCACAAGCGCAATCCGGTTTTGACTGAGAACCTGACGGGACTTGCCCGCCTGGTTCGTATGTCGGTGGTTCCGGCTATGGAGAATGTCGCCCTGTGGCATGAGCGCGACATTAGCCATTCGAGCGTCGAGCGCGGCATCGGGCCCGACACAACGATCACCCTCGACTTCGCCCTCAACAGGCTGGCTGGCGTCATCGAGAAGCTCGTCGTCTATCCCGACAACATGATGAAAAATCTCGACAAGTTCCGTGGCCTCGTGCATTCGCAGCGCGTGCTTCTGGCGCTGACGCAGGCAGGCGTTTCGCGCGAGGATGCCTACCGGCTCGTCCAGCGCAACGCCATGAAGGTGTGGGAACAGGGCAAGGATTTCCTGGAGGAACTGCTTGCCGACGCGGAGGTGCGTGCTGCGCTATCCGAAGAAGAAATCCGCGAGAAGTTCGATCTCGGCTACCATACCAAACACGTGGATACCATTTTCCGGCGCGTCTTCGGCGCTGCCTGAGTTTGACTACCGGGACGGCGTCTTCGAGGGCGCCGTTTTCCGTTTCGGCTTCCGGGGCTTTGCCGATGTCCGTTTTTCGTTCGCCTCATGACTGGAACTTGTCGCCTTCGGCGTTCCGTTCGTCCGCCCCTCGCGCACTCCCTTTGCCGCCTTGGCGACAAGGCGATCCAGGTGCTTCAGGTCTTCGTCATCGAGGTGCTCGATCCCGATGAACCTGTTCTCGGCGTGGCTCGTCAGAATAATTTCGTCGAGCTTCGCCTGAACAGCGCGAGCATCCCTCGTCTGTGCGTTCTGCAACACGAACACCATCAGGAACGTGATGATGGTCGTTCCTGTGTTGATGACC
Organism: Rhizobium tibeticum; assembly: GCF_900110205.1. Lineage (GTDB taxonomy): Bacteria > Pseudomonadota > Alphaproteobacteria > Rhizobiales > Rhizobiaceae > Rhizobium > Rhizobium tibeticum. The sequence goes on from NZ_FOCV01000011.1 coordinate 178,227, forward strand.
AGCTGCCAAGTCTCCGAGAAGTCAAAGAGCGGGCCCGTCGCTGCCCAGACAGCGACAAGGACGACGGCAAGCACGAACGTCACGGGTCGCCCTGCCCATTCAGACGTCTTGCTGGCAAAGCGGGTAAACAGATGTTGCGGCGTAGCCATATAAAACTCCCTCGGGTATTCGCCTCAGCGAAACTCCGAGGGAGGTGGTCCAGTTCCAGTCCTGTAGCCGTCAGACGACCGGTGGTGCCACGAGCTTCCTGTAGAGATGCCAGCTGGCGTGGCCGAGCACCGGCATGACCAGGGCAAGCCCGACAAACAGCGGGATCGTGCCAACGATGAGGCTCACAGCGATGACGAGACCCCAGCAGAAGACCGGCACCGGGTTGGCGACGGTCGCCCTGACCGATGTTTCCATCGCGCAAACGAGACCGACGTCCCGATCCAGCAGCAAGGGAAAGGTCACGACGGTCGTGGCCAGAACGATGATGGCAAAGCCCAGACCGAGCAGATGTCCCCATATGATCAGCTGGATTCCCTCAGGCGTGCCGAAGATCTCCGAGAAGAATAAGGAGATCGAGCGCGGGAAAACGTCGCCGAAGACGTTCGAATAGAGCGTCTGCGCAGCGACGAGCCAGACGACGAAGAAGCCGAACAGCAGCAAGCCGCCGGCAATGATCGACGGGAACGCCGGCGATCTTGTTACGTCGAGCGCATGTCTCCACGAGGTGTCCAGGCCGGCTTCCCGCCTGCGGCTGATCTCATAGAGCCCGATCGCGGCGATGGGACCGATCAGCGCAAAGCCTGATATCAGCGGGAAAATCATCGGCAGGAGGTTGGCACTTGATGTTGCTAGCGCAAGAAAAATGCCGGCAATCGGATACATCAGGCACAGAAATACATAGTGGGATGGTTTTTCTCGAAAATCGTCGAGCCCGCGCCGTAGCGCATCAAAGACATCCGCAACGCTGATCTTGTTGACGACCGGACGTGTGTAGACATCGCCTGCACCCGACATAACATGGAATGCCGTCATGGCTTTCTCCTCCTCAGCCAAGATAGCCGGCAGCGAAAGGATCGGCGATAACGCCGATACGAGACGCAACCGGCACTGCTGAAAACATAACAAATTTCGGCGGCCTTGTCCCACCCTCCCTTGACATCGCCGCCAAGCTTTCTCAAATCCGCGCATCATGAAAGCTTCAGACGCCGAAATTCTGATTATCCCCGGTTATACAAATTCCGGTCCCGACCACTGGCAAAGCCGCTGGGAGGCCAAGCTCAGCACGGCTCGTCGTGTCGAACAGGCTGAATGGTCGAAGCCGGTCCGCGACGATTGGGTGAGCCGCATTGCCGAGGAAGTGAATGCCGCGACGCGACCGGTGGTATTGGTTGCGCATTCGCTCGGCATTCCCTCCGCCATCCACGCAATTCCCCATTTTCGCAACAAGGTGGCCGGGGCATTCTTCGTCGCACCGCCGGATGTTGCCAATCCGGCAATACGACCGAAGCACCTGATGACATTCGGCCCGTACCCGCGCGACCCACTTCCGTTTCCCACCATTACAATCGCCAGCCGCAATGATCCCTTCGGCAGCTACGAACACGCCGATGACATCGCGGCAAGCTGGGGATCGCTCCTCATCGATGCGGGGCAAGCCGGGCACATCAACAGCGAGTCGGGCCACGGGCCATGGCCGGAAGGAACCATGGTGTTCGCGCAGTTCCTGAGCCGCTTGAAGCCGTAACGCCCTTCGTAGAGCTGCATCGATGCGAGCGGCAAATTCGCGATGCCTCAGCGCTTCAAGATCATCTCTCGGCGGCTCGTGCAACGAAGGGGCGAGATTACGACCCATAAGCGACTATAGCGAGGCCACGCGGCGTGGAGACGCACAGGCGGTTTGCGGCTGATCTGGCGGCTAGTCGCCCTCTCCGCGAATGAAGAGAACGCCCGCCAGGCCCACGAGAACGATGCATTGCAGGATGAACATCGGCCATTCTGGAGACATGTCATTCCCTCCCCGATCGGGGCGATATAGGGTGCTGCCAGGCAAGTGTATGCACATTATGGAATAACTTGCTCGCCTCCAGGCGTATGCATCCATTACGGCGAGGCTAAGTATCTGTTTTTGCATTATTATTATTTTGACGACATTAAGGGCTGTTTAATTCAATGAATGCAAAATATATACACGCTAAAAGAGCGAGTATGCAGATTGAAGCAAACGACTCCCGACAAACGGGTCAAATCGAAGGCTACGCTTGACGCCGCGGCGTTTGACGGCGACACGGCCCCGCAGCACAGTGTTGAACTCTCGGAACGCGAGAGCCGCTGGAACTACGCCCTTGTCGGATCGGGCCTCGGCGTCTGGGACCACAATCTTCGTCTTGGCAAACGCTATTACTCCGACACGTGGAAAATCATGCGCGGCATGGCGCCCGATGAGGATGCCGACGGTGACTATGACACGTGGATCGAACTCATCCACCCGGACGATCGGGACTTCGTCGTCAAGGCCATAGAACGGCAGAACGCCGGCGATCCGGACTATCAGATTTTCGAGTATCGGGAGCGCCACAGAGACGGCCACTGGATCTGGATCGAGTGCCGAGGCGCGTGCGTGGAATGGGACGAAAACGGCGCCCCTGCCCGGCTCGTCGGCACCGACAACGATATCACCGCACGCAAGGAGGCCGAGGAGCGGCTTGCGCATCTGTCGCGACGCCTGGATCTCGCGCTCGATATCTCTGATATCGGCGTCTTCGAGGCAGATATCGAAAACGGCACCGTCGATTGGGACGATCGCCTTTTGGCAATCTACGGCATTACCAACACGTCTCCGGTCAGCACCGGCAACGCCTGGGAGGCATCGCTGCATCCCGATGACAGGGATCGCGTGCTGGCGACCATCAATGAGAGCGTCGCTAACAACACCGATTTCCAACACGAATTCCGCATCATCAGGCAGGACGGGATCGAACGTGTCATCCGCGCAAAAGCAGCTTTCTTTCTTGACAGTGACGGGCGCCGCAAGCTGATTGGCGCAAATTGGGATGTGACCGCCGAAGTGAGGCTCAATACCGAGTTGCAGCGCGCCAAGGATCTCGCGGAAGCCCGCAACAGGGAACTCGAAAGCGCCAAGGAGAACATCGAGCACCTGGCGCTGCACGATTATCTCACCGGCCTGCCAAACCGGCGATACCTCGACCGCATGCTGGATGAGCATTCCGCCGAATGTCGCCGCACAGGGCTGACGCTCGCGATCCTCCACATCGATCTCGACCGCTTCAAGCAGATCAACGATACGCTCGGCCACCGCGCCGGCGACGCAATGCTGAAGCATGCAGCACAGGTGCTGACGGGGAGTGTCCGTTCGACCGATTTCGTCGCCCGCATTGGTGGCGATGAATTCGTGGTCATCTGCACACTCGATGTCACGCCGAAGAAGATCTCCAATCTGGCGGAGCGCATCATCCGCGAGCTCTGCAAGCCCATTCGCTACGAGGGCCACGATTGCCGTTTTGGCGCCAGCATCGGCATTGCGACTGAAAGCGGTCCGGCGCTTGATGCCAAGCAGCTTCTGCTCAATGCTGACATCGCGCTCTATCGCGCGAAAAGCGGCGGACGCAACCGGCACGAATTCTTCTCGACCGACGAGCGGCACCGCATCATCGCCAGCAAGCGGCTGGCGGACGAAATCCTCCTCGGTCTCGAGCGGGGGGAATTTGTCCCGCTCTACCAGTTGCAGTTCCATGCCCGAACGCTCGATGTCGCCGGCGTCGAGACGCTGGCTCGCTGGCAGCACCGGGAACATGGTTTGCTGGCTCCTGATCGTTTCCTGACGATCGCTGAGGATCTGGATGTGGTCTCCACCATCGACGGGCTGATCCTCGAGCAAGCGCTCGCGGACCGGCGCCGATGGGAGGACGAGGGTCTACTCATCCCGAAGATTGCGGTCAACGTGTCGTCGCGTCGTCTCGGTGATCCAAACCTTGCGAAGAAGCTTCGCGGCTTGAAGATCGAACCTCGCACAATCTCGTTCGAGCTGCTTGAATCGATTTCACTCGACGATTGCGATGATGCCGTGATCGCCAATCTCCGGCATTTGCGCCGCCTCGGCATCGACATAGAGATCGATGACTTCGGCACGGGCCATGCATCCATTGTCAGTCTTTTGAAGCTCAGTCCGAAGACCTTGAAGATCGACCGCGAGTTGATCCGCATGCTGCCACATTCCGCCGAGCAGCGGAAACTGGTCCGCTCGATCATCGATATCGGCCGTTCGCTGAATATCCTCGTCACCGCCGAGGGCGTCGAAACGATGGACCACGTCCGCATTCTCTGTGATCTCGGTTGCGATATGCTGCAGGGCTACGCGCTCGCCCGCCCGATGCCCGCACTGCAGATCCCGCCTTTCGTGCGCGCCGCGTCCTGGCGCGGCGTCGAGGGCCTGGCGCGTGGTTTGCAGCACGATTTGCGTAAGTCGGCCAGCGGCTCGGGCGCAAGATAAAGGCTTGCATGACTGCCCTGACGCGGCCGCTTCACATTCCGTTGGCCGCGAAAAACCTGTAAACTGCCTTACAGAAGGTCTTCGATTCTCTTAGCGGCCTCCGGAAGCGCCGGAATCCGGGGAAGGAGTGACAGGCGGATTGTGAAACCCTCGCTTTTCCTTTAAGGGGACGCCACGAGATCGATCCACTCGCGCTATCCCAAGAGCGCCAACGATAGAGAACAATTGCAATGAACCGTCGCCGCCGTATCTACGAGGGCAAGGCAAAGATTCTGTATGAGGGCCCGGAACCGGGCACGCTGATCCAGTTCTTTAAAGATGATGCCACCGCCTTCAACAAGAAGAAGCACGAAGTCATCGATGGCAAAGGCGTTCTGAATAACCGTATTTCGGAATACATCTTCAGCCATCTAAATAAGATCGGCATTCCGACGCATTTCATCCGCCGCCTCAACATGCGCGAGCAGTTGATCCGCGAAGTGGAAATGATCCCGCTCGAGATCGTTGTTCGTAACGTTGCCGCCGGCTCGTTGTCGAAGCGCCTGGGTATCGAGGAAGGCGTGGTGCTGCCGCGCTCGATCATCGAGTTCTACTACAAGTCGGACGCGCTCGACGATCCGATGGTCTCTGAAGAGCACATCACGGCTTTCGGCTGGGCAAACCCCGCCGAACTCGATGACATCATGGCGCTCGCCATTCGCGTCAACGATTTCATGACCGGCCTTTTCCTAGGTGTCGGCATCCAGCTTGTCGACTTCAAGATCGAATGCGGCCGCCTCTATGAAGGCGACATGATGCGCATCATCCTCGCCGATGAGATTTCGCCGGACTCCTGCCGTCTGTGGGATATCGACACCCGCGAGAAGATGGACAAGGACCGCTTCCGCCGCGACATGGGCGGCCTTCTCGAAGCCTATTCGGAAGTTGCGCGTCGTCTCGGCATCATCAACGAGAACGAGCCTGTGCGCGGCACCGGTCCGGTACTCGTGAAGTAAGACATTCAGGCCAAGCAAGACAGGGAAGATAAAGTGATCAAGGCTCGTGTAACCGTCACGCTGAAAAACGGCGTTCTCGATCCGCAGGGCAAGGCAATCGAGGGCGCCCTCGGCGCGCTTGGGTTCGATGGTGTCGGGCATGTCCGTCAGGGCAAGGTTTTCGACGTCGAACTCGAAGGCGCTGACAAGGCGAAAGCGGAGAGCGACCTCAAGGCGATGTGCGAGAAACTCCTCGCAAATACGGTGATCGAGAACTATAATATTTCCGTCGACTAATCTGGTCGAGGAGCGCACTCGATGGCTGAATTGACGCAAGAGCTCATGCTTGAGTTGTTGACGAAAATGCACGAACACATCGATACGCTGGATGCGTCGCTTGAAGAGATCCGGAGCGAAATGCACTGCATGAGCGACACGATGACATCGATGCAGCAGGAAATACATAGTATTTACGGTGTCCTCGGTCGGCACGAAGGCCGGCTGGAACGTATTGAAAAGCGTCTCGTACTTAGAGAACTTGCAGAAGCACAAACAAGGTTTTAGCCGCAGTCATGAAATCAGCCGTCGTTCAACTTCCGGGCCTCAATCGCGATCGCGACATGATCGCTGCACTGACGAAAATCTCCGGTCGCGCACCGGTGACGATCTGGCAAACCGAGACGGATATTCCTGACGTCGACCTTATCGTCATCCCTGGCGGCTTTTCCTATGGCGACTACCTTCGTTGTGGCGCCATCGCGGCGCGCATGCCGGTCATGCAGGCAATCGTCGAAAAGGCGAACAAGGGCGTCAAGGTTCTTGGCGTGTGCAACGGCTTCCAGATCCTCCTCGAGGCAGGTCTGCTACCCGGTGCACTGATGCGCAATGCCTCGCTTAAGTTCGTCTGCCGTGAGATCAAGCTCGAAGTCGCAAACGCCGACACCGATTTCACCCGTGCCTATTCCGAGGGGCAGATCATTCGCTGCCCGGTTGCCCATCACGATGGCAACTATTTTGCCGACGCAGAGACGCTGGCGACGATCGAGGGCAACGGTCAGGTCGTTTTCCGCTATGCGGAAGGCACCAATCCGAACGGCTCGATGAACGATATTGCCGCCGTCATGAACGACAAGGGCAACATCCTCGGCATGATGCCGCACCCCGAAAACCTCATCGAAGCGGCGCATGGCGGTTCCGACGGCCGCGCTCTGTTCGCTTCGGCCCTCGAGGTAATCGCTGCTTAACCTTCGGCAGGTAAGAGGCCATTCATCCGGTCCATTGGAGCAAGATTGATGCGCCCTCGCCTTTCGACACGCGTTCTCGCGATTGCCGCAACAGCGGTAATGGTGGCGTCCTGCCAAACGCGCACGCCGGCGAAGGGTCCGGATCGCAGCGCGCTTTCGACGATGGAGCGCGTTGCTCTCGGCGCGAACGCCTGCTGGTTCAAGTCCGGCGACGCCGCCTTCGCTGACTACAGGCTGGCGCCCGAACTGAATTCCTTCTCCGGTCGTCCGCGCATTCTCGTCGTGCACAGGGGAAGCCCCGAGAGCCGCCCCTTGCTCGTCGTTCAGGCAGAAGGCAACCCCTCCAAGCTCGACGCCTTTGGTCCGATGATGCAAGGCTCCGCAGGGCCGCGGATCGTCAAGGATGTCACGCGCTGGGCATCCGGCGGCAAGGCTTGCGGCTGATCAATCCCAGAAGGGCGATTTGGCGGCTTCCTTGCGTGCTTCCGCGCGCGTGATGCCAATGTCCAACAGTTCGTCGTCCGTCAGATCCCGCAGGACCCTGCGGGTTTCGCGCTTCTGGTGCCACGACGAGAGCCGATGCCACGCGGACTGCAGCAAGGCCTGAGCGCGCGATGCGCCGCCCGAGTCTTGCGGAATACGGTATTGCATCGATTGCACCCCAGAAGTTAGAGGTGCAATCGCAGGCTCTTTCTCTGGAACGGCAGACATGTCATTCTCCAAGCGAAATTGTATCCGCTCTGTACATAGTGTTGACGATTGGAGGGTGACAATATAAGAATTGTCATCATGACAACTTGGCTTCCAGACTTTTCTCGTGGTTCCGGCCCGGTCTATCTCCGGATTGCCGACAGCATTGAATCAGCCATCGCCAGCGGCACATTGCCTGCCGGCAGCAAATTGCCACCGCAGCGAAACCTCGCCTACGACATTGGCGTTACAATCGGGACAATCGGCCGCGCTTACGCGCTGGTGCACGAGCGTGGCCTCGTCGCAGGAGAAGTTGGCCGCGGAACCTATGTGCTGGATCGCGCCGAGACCACACCCGGCAATCAGCCGGACCCGCTGACCATTGCGCTCGGCGGCACACGCGCGATCGATGCGCCTGCCGGCAAGATACGCTTTGATACGACGGCGGCTCCGGATCTTGGCCAAGGTAAGATCATCGGCAAAGTGCTCGCCGAGATTGGCGAGGAGCAGCTTTCCGAGATTTCGTCCTATTCCCGCGTTTTCCCGCGAAATTGGTACGAAGCCGGCCGGCGGTGGCTGGCCAGAAACGATTGGACGCCTGAGACAGAAAACATCGTCCCTACCCTTGGGGCCCATGCGGCAGCTGTCTCGGTCATCTCGGCCGTGTCATCGCCCGGCGACAAGATCGTATTTGAGGATCTGAGCTATACGCAGGTCAGCCGCAGCGCACGCATTCTCGGTCGCCGCACCATTACCGTCGAGTCCGACGGGAATGGCGTGATCCCCGATGACTTCGAACGCCTCTGTCTTCAGCAGCATCCCAAACTCGCGTTCCTGATGCCAACTGCGCACAATCCCACCCTGGCGACGATGCCCCACGAACGCCGGACACGGCTCGCAGAAATTGCGCGCCGGCACGGGGTCTGGCTGATTGAAGACGATCTCTATGGTGGGATGACCGGAGACGAAAATCCCCTGCTTGCGTCGCTCGCACCCGATCGCACGTTTCTGATCAGTGGCCTTTCAAAGTCTGTGGCCGCCGGCGTGCGCGGCGGCTGGGTCGCCTGCCCGCCGCATTTTGCGCAGCGGATCAAGGTGACGCACAAGATGATCACTGGCGGGCTGCCATTCATTCTGGCTGAAGCCTGCGCTCGTCTCGTGGAAAGCGGCCAGGCGCACGAGATCCGCAAGGCAAGCGCGGCGGAACTGTCCATCCGCGAACGTCTCGCACGCGAACAGCTGCAAGGATACGACTTCGTATCGCATCCACACGTGCCCTTCCTCTGGCTGAAACTGCCCGACCCCTGGCTCTCAGGAACCTTCAAGAACGCCGCTTACCGAGATGGTGTTCTGATCGATGATGAGGATGAGTTCAAGGCAGCTCGCGCCGAGAAAGTCTATCACCGCGTACGGATAGGCTTCTCGTCGCCGCGCAACCGGGAAGATATGGTTGCGGGTCTCATGACATTGCGACGCCTGCTAGAAAGCGGCGGCGCCGGGTATGACGGCGAAATTTGAGACTGCGGCAGATGGGTCGCAGGTCAGAGACAAAAGCAGCGACGGCCGACGAAAGCTGCATTACCTGACTATGATCGATGCTACCAGATTCAGATCTGGAATCTGGCGTGAGTCGGACGAGGTAATCTGAATGTCGATCGAACTTCTGACGATTTTTCCGCGTTCATCAATAGCGTTTCTAGCGGCCCTTCTTGCCAACATCTCTGTCGTTCCGGCTCATGCCGGCGGGCAAATCTTTGATGAGTTGCGCTTCGGTGCGTCGGCATCAGTGCAAGGCGGCGGCGAGCGCGAGGACGGCATCTTTCCTGAGGTAACGGTGTTCCTTGATCCGTTCGGGCAGGACGCGGCAACGGGCTGGAAGCAACAGCTTGCGCGCCCACGCATTAATCTCGGCACCTCCATCGGCACGTCCGGGCGAGCCACCCAAATCTTTGCGGGTCTCTCCTGGACGGCGAACTTCAATGAGGAGGTCTTTGCCGAAGCCGGCTTCGGCGGCGTCTGGCACAATGGGGAACTAAAAGGCAATACCGATGGCCCGAATCTCGGCTGTCGGTTCCTCTTCCACGAATATTTGGGCGCTGGTTACCATTTCGATCAGCACTGGAACGTCATCGCCCAGGTCGCCCATTCGTCCCATGCCAATCTCTGCGACGGGCCGAACAACGGCATGACGCGCGCCGGCGTCCAGATCGGCTACAAGTTCTAAGCCATCGCGGTTGCCTTTCGGTGCCCGCTGTCTGTTAACAGCGGGCATTTTCCTGTCGCGCGTTTCATTCACTTAGGCTAAAGACACCGCAATCGCGCAACGGCAGGGACTTCCGAGAGCTCATGACCATTTCCAATACCCGCCCGATCACCCCCGAACTGATCGCCGCCCATGGCCTGAAGCCAGACGAGTATCAGCGGATATTGGACCTGATCGGCCGCGAACCGACCTTTACGGAGCTCGGCATCTTCTCGGCCATGTGGAACGAGCACTGCTCGTACAAATCCTCGAAGAAGTGGTTGCGTACGCTGCCGACCAAAGGCTCGCGCGTCATCCAGGGACCCGGTGAAAATGCAGGTGTCGTCGATATCGATGATGGCGACTGCATCGTCTTCAAGATGGAGAGCCACAACCACCCCTCCTACATCGAGCCGTATCAAGGCGCGGCGACGGGCGTCGGCGGCATTCTGCGCGACGTCTTCACCATGGGCGCCCGCCCAATCGCAGCGATGAACGCGCTTCGTTTCGGCGAGCCGGACCATCCAAAGACCCGTCACCTCGTCTCTGGCGTGGTTTCCGGCGTTGGCGGCTACGGCAACTCCTTCGGCGTGCCGACGGTCGGCGGCGAAGTGGAATTCGACGCCCGCTACAACGGCAACATTCTGGTCAACGCCTTTGCCGCTGGTTTGGCGAAGTCGAACGCGATCTTCCTCTCGGAAGCCAAGGGCGTCGGCCTCCCAGTCGTCTACCTCGGCGCGAAGACCGGCCGCGACGGCGTCGGCGGCGCGACCATGGCCTCGGCCGAATTCGACGAATCCATCGAGGAAAAGCGCCCGACGGTTCAGGTTGGCGACCCCTTCACAGAAAAGTGCCTGCTCGAAGCCTGCCTTGAGCTGATGCAGACGGGCGCCGTCATCGCCATCCAAGACATGGGTGCTGCCGGCCTTACCTGCTCGGCTGTGGAAATGGGCGCCAAGGGCGATCTCGGCATCCTGCTCGATCTCGATACCGTGCCGGTGCGCGAAGAACAGATGACGGCCTACGAGATGATGCTGTCCGAGAGCCAGGAGCGCATGCTCATGGTCCTGCAGCCGGAAAAAGAGGCCGTTGCGAAGGCAATCTTCGTCAAGTGGGGCCTCGATTTTGCCATCGTCGGCAAGACCACCGACGATCTGCGATTCCGCGTCGTTCACCAGGGCGAGGAAGTCGCCAACCTGCCGATCAAGGATCTCGGCGACCAGGCGCCGGAATATGATCGTCCGTGGCGCGAACCGGACAAGCGCGCGCCTTTGCCTGCCAACCTCATCGCGGCCCCGGCTGATTACGGCCAGGCGCTATTGCAGCTCGTTGGCTCTCCCAATCAATCAAGTCGGCGTTGGGTCTACGAACAGTACGATACCCTGATCCAGGGCAACTCGCTCCAGCTTCCTGGCGGTGACGCGGGCGTCGTTCGCGTCGAGAACCATGCGAGCAAGGCTCTCGCTTTTTCCTCTGACGTCACGCCGCGCTATGTTGAGGCAGACCCGTTCGAAGGCGGCAAGCAGGCGGTCGCGGAATGCTGGCGCAACATCACCGCAACCGGCGCAGAGCCGCTGGCGGCGACCGACAACCTGAACTTCGGCAATCCCGAGAAGCCCGAGATCATGGGCCAATTCGTCCAGGCCGTGAAGGGCATCGGAGAAGCCTGCCGGGTTCTCGATTTCCCCATCGTGTCGGGCAATGTCTCGCTCTACAATGAAACCAATGGTGTTGCGATCCTGCCGACGCCGACGATCGCTGGCGTTGGCCTTCTGCCTGACTGGAAGAAGATGGCGCGTATCGGCAGCGCCGCGAATGGCGACAAGGTGATCATGATCGGTACCGACGGCAGCCATCTCGGTTCGTCGATCTACCTGCGCGACGTTATCGGCAGCACTGAAGGCCCCGCTCCGGAAGTCGACCTCTTTGCGGAGCGCCGCAATGGCGAGTTCGTGCGCTCGGTCATCCGCAACGGCCAGGCAACGGCCTGCCACGATATCTCTTCGGGTGGCCTCGTACTTGCTCTGGCCGAAATGGTGATGGCATCCAGCAAGGGCCTAAAGATCAGCCTCGGTGAATGCAGGGGAGCGCCGCACGCGCTGCTGTTCGGCGAAGATCAGGCCCGCTACGTGCTGACGGTGCCGGCGGATGTCGCAAACTTCGTCTGCGCCAATGCCGAAGGTGCGGGCATACCCTTCCGCCGCCTCGGCACGGTCGAGGGTAATAGCCTTGTGGTCGACGATCTGCTGTCGCTGCCGATTCAGCAATTGCGCGACGCCCATGAATCATGGTTCCCTGATTACATGGAAGGCCATGGCACGCTCGCTGCCACGGAATAATGCGCAAGGAGTAACGATCATGCCTATGAAACCCGGTGATATCGAAGACATGATCAAGGCTGGAATCCCCGGCGCCAAGGTAACCATTCGCGATCTCGCCGGCGATGGCGACCATTACGCAGCGGAAGTCGTCGCGGAAGCCTTTCGCGGCAAGAGCCGCGTGCAGCAGCATCAAATGGTCTATGAAGCCCTCAAGGGCAACATGGGCGGTTTACTGCATGCCCTGGCGCTGCAGACATCGGCACCTGATTGATATGGAATGCAAAATGCCCGGTCACATGCCGGGCATTTTGTTGTAGCCGGATCCGGCAAAGACCGAGCCGGACCGTGGGCCGGCCGTCAGCAGCGTGAAGTCGAAGGGAGCCCTTAAATCCGGCCCCAGGACGTACTGCCGATGCACGCGCAGAAAGTCCTTCTTGATCTTCCTGTAGTGTTCAACGGTCAGCATCTGCTTGACGCGGATGAACACCATCTTGGCGGGGCGTGCGTCGCCGTGCCCGCAAACGGCCACTACCGGGACCTTGTAGAAATGGATCGCATCCGTCAGGCATTGGACATCGAGCCATTCGACGGTGTCGCATCGCGCTATGAGGCCCACCCGTGATCGCAGCAACTGCGCGGGGCGCAACAATGCACATTGCAGGATTGCTGACCCGAGCGTCGCAAAGATCACCCTCTTGCCGGCGAAAACACCCGCATGCCGCTCGAGAAGTATGCCGATCACATGCGCGGCCACGCTGGAGCCCATGCTGTGAGATGAGATTACATATTCGTCCGCAGGCTCCGACAACGCTGCCCGGGCAGCGGTGGCACAGCGATCGAGCCACTGGTTGAATTCTGGTTTGTTCATCCGAGCAAGAGCCACCGCCATGTGCCAGTCCGCGAAAAGATGCAATGTGTAAAAACGTTCGGCGAAAGGTAGAAACACGAAGCCGAAGAAACACAACGCCAGCGCCGCGCTCCACAGAAGATGAAAGCCGGGCAATTCCATTCCGATCGGTATGACAGCGATCGTGGCACTGAGCGAGAAGCCAAGGATCATCATCAGAAACGGAAAGACAAAAAACAGTCCGAAGCGCCAGGCATGACTGAAATAGCCGGCCACCCCGCCATAGGCGATGACCTGGAACGCGCTCCAAAAACCTGCGCGGATCTGCGCCGCCCGGCTGCCCGTCCTAAGCCCTTCGACAAGGGCATTGTGGTCGAAGACATGGATGTGGCTGCTGGTTTCCCAGCCATCCGAGCTCGTCTGCACCTTGAAGCTCGTTGAATCCGATCCGTATTCCGGTTCACTTGCCAGCGCTGAGAATTTCCAGACGGCTGCACTTTGCTTTGCTGATCGTGCGTAGCGCGACCAGTGGGCACGCCCATCAAGCGGCTCGAACCCCGGAAAATGGAGAACGACCCTTTTTGAAATCAATGTCATTATTCTCTTTCGTGGCCGCGCAGCGGCAATAATTGCTGCGCCGCAATCTGCGACAATTGTGGCGAAATCCGGGTGGATTCCCTTGAAGAGCGGGCGCGGGTAGCGCCATGGCGCGTCGCTTCCGGAGGATGCGTAACGCAAGGGCAACAATGCGCGCTCAGCAAACCGTTAGGGTGCTCTTTTTTTGCCCGACCTGCTGGAATTCCGCCGATCACATGCTATCTAAGCTTAACGATTGAAACGGCGGGCCTTTAACTCGCCTGTGGAAAGGATCAGGTCCCTATGAGCGGCATTAACGAATTCATCGACAACGAAATCAAGAGCAACGACGTCGTCCTCTTCATGAAGGGCACGCCCCAGTTTCCGCAGTGTGGATTCTCCGGCCAGGTCGTGCAGATTCTCGATTACATCGGCGTCGACTACAAGGGCATCAACGTGCTCGCTGACTCCGAAATCCGCCAGGGCATCAAGGATTATTCCAATTGGCCGACGATCCCGCAGCTCTACGTCAAGGGCGAGTTCGTCGGCGGCTGCGACATCGTCCGGGAAATGTTCCAGGCCGGTGAGTTGCAGCAGCACCTGCAAGAACACGGCGTCACCGTTCGCGGCGCCGCCTGACCTGTCCGGTCACCGGGCGTTCGCCCGGTTTCCAAATCTTGTATTTTGAGTCCGAGGCGCTGTGCTGAACAGCGCCTTGGCCTGTTTATGGGAATTTCATTGTGACAGATTCATCACAAGCGGTGCACGCGGGCCAATTGCCCATGGGCAAAGGGGAATTCATTGTGCTCGCCGCCTTCCTGATGGCGGTAAATTCGCTTGCGATTGACATCATGCTTCCGGCGTTGCAGCAGATCGGCGCGAGCCTCGGCGTCGAGAGCGAAAATCACCGCCAATTCGTCGTTTCCTCCTATCTGCTCGGGTTCGGCCTGGCGCAGCTCTTTTACGGTCCGCTCTCCGACCGCTTCGGCCGTCGCCTGCCGCTGCTGATTGGCCTCGTCATCTATATCTGTTCCGCACTCGGGATCGCGCTCGTGCCGTCCTTTGCCGGCCTCCTCGTGCTTCGCTTCGTTCAGGGCATTGGTTCGGCGGCCACGCGCGTCATCACGATCTCCATCGTCCGTGATATCTATGGCGGTCGGCAGATGGCGGAAGTCATGTCGCTGATCATGATGGTCTTCATGATCGTTCCCGTCATCGCGCCGGGCAGCGGCCAGATCATCATGTTCTTCGGCAGTTGGCATCTGATCTTCGTATTCATCGCCATCATGGCGGCTCTGATTTCAATCTGGGCCTATCTCCGCCTTCCCGAAACCCTTCGTCCCGCGAATGTTCGCCCCTTCACCGCCCGCTCGGTAATCGGCGGCTTCAAGCTGGTTCTCACGAACCGCATCGCGCTCTGCTACACGATCGCCAGCACCTTCATCTTCGGTTCGCTGTTCGGCTTCATCAATTCCGCGCAGCAAATCTATGTCGGAATCTACGATCTCGGCGTGTACTTCCCCCTTGCTTTCGCCGGTGTCGCCGTCTTCATGTCGCTGTCGTCCTTCCTAAACTCGCGGCTCGTCGGCAAGTTCGGGATGCGGCGGCTGTCGCATGGCGCGTTGGCCGGCTTCATCGCCATCAACACGATCTGGCTTGCGGCCCTCATCCTCGGACCGCATCCGATGCCCTTCCCCCTCTTCATCGGCTTCTTCGGTCTGGCGATGTTCCAGTTCGGGTGGATCGGCTCCAACTTCAACTCGCTTGCAATGGAACCGCTCGGCCATGTCGCGGGAACGGCCTCGTCCGTCCTCGGCTTCATGAGCACGGTCGGCGGTGCGTTGATCGGCGCTGGCATCGGCCAGGCATTCAACGGCACCGCGCTGCCGATGGTCGCGGGCTATTTCACCGTCTCGATCATCGGTCTGATCTTCGTTTTGATCGCAGAAAAGGGGCGTCTCTTCCAACCGCACAATCCCGCGGTCTGATCGGCTCGCCCCACTTCATATTTCAGGATTTCCATTATGACGCCTGCCCATAAACCACATGTTGAAAATCAGGGCTCCCGCCGAATAGGCATGGGTTTCGTCGAATTCGTCGTCACCATCGCCATCATGACCGCCAGTATCGCCATGGCGATCGACAGCATGTTGCCCTCGCTTCCCGCGATCGGCCATTCGTTCGGCGTCACCAACGCCAACGACACGCAGCTCGTGATCGGTGTCTTCTTCCTCGGCTTCGGCGTGTCGCAGATCATCTTTGGCAGCTTGGCAGACACCTTCGGTCGTCGCAACATCCTGCTCGGCGGCCTGGCGGTCTATGTGCTGGCCATGTTCGCCGCGGCTGCCACCGGCAGCTTTGAAATGCTGCTGGTCATGCGCTTCGTGCAGGGCCTCGGAGGCGCTGCCGTTCGCATCACAACCATGGCGATCGTTCGGGACTGCTTCGGCGGCCGCGAGATGGCGCGTGTCATGTCCTATGTGATGATCGTCTTCATGATCGTGCCGATCGTGGCACCTTCGGTGGGGCAAGTGATCATCACCTATGCCAACTGGCACTGGATCTTCATCCTGCTCGGCCTGGTGGGCGCAATCCTGTTCATCTGGGCGCTGCTGCGCCTCAAGGAGTCTCTGCCGAAGGAGGAGCGCATTCCCCCGTCGGTCGGCTCCGTCGTCGACGGCTTCAAGACCGTTTTGACCAACAAGATCACCTGCGGCTACATGATCGGTCTCACCATGTTCACGGGCGTCATCAGCGCCTACGTCATTTCGGTCCAGCAGGTTTTCGGCGAGGTCTACGGTCTCGGCGACTGGTTGCCGATCGCGTTTGCGGCAACGGCAGGCGGTATCGCGGTGGCAAACTTCGCCAATGGCTTCTTCGTGCGCAAGTTCGGCATGCGCCGCATCTCGCATGTCGCCATGATCCTGTTCACGATCGTCTCGGCGATTGGCTACGTCAAGGCGCTCGGCGGCCGCCCCGATTTCGCCTTCGCCTATGCGCTCTTCACAATCCTGCTGATGATGTTCGCCGTCATCGCAACCAACTTCACTGCAATCAGCCTGGAGCCTATGGGCAATCTGGCCGGCACGGCGACCGCCATCACGGGCTTCGTGTCGACGACCTTCGGCGCGATCCTCGGCGGCACGGTTGGCCAGTTGTTCAATGGCACAGTCCAGCCGCTGTTCGGCGGCTTCGCGGTCTTCGGCGCGATCAGCATCGCCGCAACGCTCTGGGCGGAAGGCGGCAAGCTCTTTACGCATCCGGGCGACAGCCCTCAGCTCGATCCGAGTGCCCCACACTTCTGATTGCTTGTTCGGCTTCCATCAATAGGAATGCGCTATACTTCCGATGATGGTCGCTCGCAGCACTCGTTGCGGGCGGCACTCCCTCTCCGGTTTATCGCCAGACCAGAACAACCGACGCAGCCAGCGCCAATGCCATGACAATGTTGAAGCGCCTGGCCGAACGCTCACCGCGGAGAAGGCCGGCCATAAGCGCGCCCGTCGCAAGCCACAGCATGCCCGCAGGAAATGCAGCAGCGGCAAAAAGTGTCCCCATCCACAAGGCGCCGCTGATTTGATTGTACTGCACAGGTACGAGATAGGTACTTCCCGCACTCAGGGCGACAAGCCAGCCTTTTGGATTCAGCCACTGAAAGAGGAAAGCTTGCAGAAATCCCGTCGCACGCCCCTGAGCGTCCGCCTCGAACGTGCCTGCATTGACGATCTGCCAAGCTAACCACAACAAGAACAGAGATCCCGCAACCTTCATCGCAATCACAACCTTTGGCGCAGCGGCGACAATCTCCCCAACGCCGAAGGCGCTCAGAACAATCATCACGCCCATTCCCAGCGACGCACCGATCGGACAGGTGATACCTCTCCAAGCGCCGACGGCCGCACCGGTGGACAGGATCATCGCGTTACTAGGCCCCGGCGTGACCGCCGCGACAAATGCAAACAACGCGAAGGCCAGCGCCTGAGCGGTATCCATGTTCGCTCTCCAGGTCATCACTAGGAGGAGCATCCTAAGCTCGGCGTTTCCTTCTCGTATTGTATGTCTGTGCAAACGCGGCCGATGGACAGCCATTGACGCTGACGATTTGCCTTGAGTGGGTAGAGTGCTGAAGGTTCTGCAAATTCCTTAATGAGGGCGGCCATGGCAGACTCACATGGGGAAGCGCCGGTCAAGTGGGACTAGCTTGTCATATCGATGCCCTTTCAAATTGTGGGATCCAGGTTGAGCCCGACTGCATGACTCTGCTCGTTAGCCGAGCAGATCAACCTCACATTCGGTCGCCGCTCTTTCACGGCTGCACCAATATCCCGCTTCCGGCGGCTGGGCTCAGGCGACGAGACCATTCTGAGTGAGCGGCATTTTAGGCCAGTCTGCCATGCGGTTCGTCCACCTGCATCCGTCAGGACTGATCAGGCCCTGGGGAATGAGAGAGCTTGTTAT
>NZ_FOCV01000094.1 GCF_900110205.1 Rhizobium tibeticum
AGTTCCTGGTAACTCAACTGGCGATGCTGCTTGAGCAGCGCGCAGCGCAGCACAGCCTCGGCCGGCAGCCCCTCGCGACCGGTCTCCTTGAGACCATGCCGGCGCAGGTCCCGCGTCACCAGCCCGAGCAGATCGCGATGCTCATCCAGCCATTGCGACATGGCTTTCAGCTCGCGGCCGATCTCGTGTTCGGCGAAAAGATCGAATACACTGGCTTGGACCGTGCGTTCTTGGCGCATTGTCGGCTCCGGCGGTTGCGGGTTTGACTTTAGAATCAGTAGCTTGATCTAAAGTATACCTGAAGCCGCCGGGCTTTGCCCGCGCAGATATCGCGATTCCTACAATAATTTCAGTAGTTTACCGTTTATGGACGGGCACTAGCTAGTAGTGCTGCAATCCCGGCGGCGCCAGCACCTTCCACCACCTCGCGCTCATGTGCATATGCATGCTGGATGCCGCCCGCTATTTCGGGTTCGCTCAACAATACAACGTCGTCTAGCAAGTCTCGGCACATGGCAAACGTCCATCTATTGTCGAGTCCAATCCCGCCGCCGAGGGAGTCAGCAAGGTTTTCGAATTCTTCCACCTGAACTGGACGCCCGGCATCAAGACTTGCCTTCATCGCGGCGCCGCGCTCCATCGTGAGGCCAATGACTCGAGCTTCTGGCCGCTGGCTTTTGACTGCTCTAGCTACACCCGAGGCCAGCCCCCCCCCGAAAGCTGAATTAGCACCGTCGCGACATCCGGCAGCGCCTCGACGATCTCCAAGCCGAGCGTTCCTTGACCTGCGATGATCGCCGAATGATCGAACGGCGGCACCAAGCACCAACAATGCGCACGTCCGCACCAAGGCGCCGGATCTCTGATACCTTGTTTTCCGGCACCAGGTTCGACATGCAGATCGTTGCCTTAACACCACATGTGTTCGCCGCGAAAGAAAGCGCCATGCCGTGGTTGCCGGTTGACGCAGCAACAACGCCTCGCACCCGCTCGTCTTGAGACAACTGGAGAATAGCGTTGAACGCGCCGCGCAGCTTGAAACTACCGGTGGTCTGGTGATGCTCGAGTTTAAGATAGATCGGAACGCCGCAGATGTTTGACAGCGAAGACGACGGCGCAAGCGGTGTGGGAAGAATACGATCCCTGATCCGTCTACGCGCACTTTCGATGTCGTTGAGATCGATCATTCGATTTACCCCTCGGGGCGACCCGCCCACGGTTTCTTGTTGCAGCACCAGTCCCTGCCCCCGGTACATGGGCAAGCACAGCTGTTCTGACGCGCAAAACTCTCGTCGCGTTGGAAACGATGTTCAGGAATGCAAGAACTCCCAACAATACCGAATTGTCAGCTCTGTGGTCGGGATGAGAACTTGGTCGGAGGCCCCGAAGATCTGCGTGTGGACGCCGGACTCGTTACCTGGCTCTTTACTACCAAACCAGAAATAGATCGATGGCACGCAGCTTGAGTAAAAGCCGAAGTCATCGCTGCCCGCGCTCGCCGCTCCATCAACATACTTGTCCTCTCCCACAGATTGAACGACGAGCCGACGGAACCGTTCAACCATGGCGGCATCGTTGACCACTGGAGGCTCGCCCAATTGAGAGTTGAACTCTGCCTTGCCCCGATGCATCGTAGCAACACCTTCGGCCACCTCGCGGACGCGTCGCACCAACAACTCGCGCCTCTCGCGACTGGCGGTCCGGATCGTACCTGTCATCGAGACCGATGGGCAGATGATATTCGTCGCCTCTCCGCCATGGATGGTCCCGATTGTCACAATCGCCCGATCGTCGGCCGGCATTTCCCTGGAAACCACCTTCTGAACCTCATTGATGAAGGCGCCAGCGATAGCAATCGCATCCACTCCGGCATATGGTTTCGCACCATGTGCCATGATTCCAATCAGGGCGAGCGCAAACTGGTCGGACGAGTTCGTGACAGCGCCCTCTCGAGCGCCGTAGGATCCAACGGGGATATCTGTGCGGACATGAAATCCAACCGCCGCATCAAACCCGTCGAGCAGATTTTCTTCGGCTACAGTCCGACCGCCGAGCGGCTCGGCTTCTTCAGCTGGTTGAAAGAATACACGCACATTGCCAGAGAAGTTCTCCCGCATGCGGTGAAAGGCAAGAGCCGTTCCCAGGGCGATCGAGGCGTGCATGTCATGGCCGCAGGCGTGCATTATGCCAGGCACTTGCGACCTGTACGAGAGGTCACTACGGTCTTCCTGGATCGGTAGAGCATCGATGTCTCCACGTAGTGCGATTGAGCGGTTTGGACCCGGGGCTGTTCCCTGAATATCGATGTAGACACCAGTCTTATGGAACGTCTTCGCCCCTGTTATACCGAAGTTGTCCAGCGTTTCGATAATTCGCTTTTGAGTTTTCCATTCGTTATTGGAAAGTTCCGGCTCTCGATGCATGGCGTGACGCATCTCGATCACAGCTTCGCGCTCGACTTCGGAGAGTAGGTTGTTGGTAGAAACGTTCATTTTGATCTCGCTGTCGCTCTTTTGATCGTCACTGCCTGATGCAAAGCTACCAGCCGCTTTGCAGGGAAAATTATCGATTTGTATGGTCACCACGCAGGGTTTCTGCAAAACGTGCGCTTCTTCGCCATCCTTAGATCTCGATGGGAATGGCGAAGCTCGCCTTGAGCCGATCCATCACCACCATTGTTTTGAACCCTTTGATATCGGGATTTTCATAGAAGAAGCGGCGGGTGAATTGTTCATAGTGCTCCATGTCTTTGGCGGTGGCGACGAGCATAAAGTCGGCCTCTCCGGTTACGTAGTAGCCCATCATCACCTCACGGGTGGTTCGTATAGACGCTTTGAACCGATCGACGATATCAGCCCTCTCTCGCTCCAGTGACACCAGTACGATCATGGTGATATGCCGTCCAACTGCCTTAGGGGAGACGATCGAAACGTCCGCCTCAATTACTCCCTCGTTACGCAGCCGCCTCAAACGCCGTTGGCATGCTGTTGGCGAAAGGTGTACAGTCTCGGCCAGTTCTTCTGAGGTCAGCCGATTATTCTTTTGAACAGCTTGAAGAAGCGCTATGTCCATACGGTCAAGTTCGGTCATTACTGAACCTACAACGGTGGGTATTTTTCAGCAGGCATGAGGGGCTTCCTCGGGGAACAACATAACTATGCGACGGCGCTTATCGTGAATCTCGCCCAAACCACACACTTGCAGTAGAGCGAACGAGAGTTTCCTCAGGCAGTGTTGTTGGCGGCGCCCCGATAGTCCGCATAGCCTATTCTACTCTTGAGTGGTTCAACCTCATTGAGCATTCTGGTTCATTGCCTTGCTGTCGTTGTCATGATTTTCATGCGTGTTCCCTTATTGTAATCCTTCAATTGCTGATGCGATTGTTTCCGCACAGTCTTGATTTTGAAGCAGAATTGAGCGTGCTGCAGGGCAGGCCAATCCAGTAATACCTTTACCTCAACTTGCTTCGCATTGCAACAAACGTTTTAAATAAGTTCTCATGATGCAAACGTAGCGACGCATTGCGTACCGGTCATTCGGACGTTGCGAGTTGAAATAAATTCCGTCATACCTTAATCTCGGGCGTGCAAGCCGTCTTCTTCCTCTGGGCTTGGTGTCGCACACGCGAGGCTCCCCCAGCAGATGGTATGATCGATCGATTCGGGACTCGTGACACTCCGCTTGGCGCATGGTCGATGTAGTCGAAATGGCAGTTGCACGTCGCAAAATTGTTTGAGCACGAGTCGCGAACCCCATCTTGGCCAGCGTGCATTTGTGAGCGCCACAACAGGCCGAACATATGCACGCAAGCGATCCGATCAAATCACTGCCAAAAAAACCTTTGCAAGGAGGGGTCGCCAAAATCAGGACGGATAGCGGCCGGCCTATGCTGTCCGGAAGTTGCAGCTTCCATGACAGCGTCTCCTATGAAGTGAGTGCGTTATTGCAGCCTCACTTTGCCAGAGGGTGGGCCGCTGTTCACTCCCATGGGATCTAATTCAATCGTGGAACAAACTGATGTTCGTCGAACAGCCGAAGTGCAGCATTGCGCATGACGAGTGCCATTGGTCGCAAGGTAAAACGCTCGATAACAGAGCCCATGCATCGTGTGGCTGTGCCCCAAACGGGGCCGGAACTCCAGGTGCCGCAGGTCGGTCGCGCCGGGGCTCAATCTTGCTGCTTCGGGCGAAGAACAATGGCCCGGCTCGCGCTGTGCAATCCGCAAAAGCGGTCGAGGTCGTGAAATGGCCTCGTCGTGCGACACAGCCTCCGATTCGACTATTTTACGAACAGCTTCCGCGGGGTCTTTGTCAAAGGCTCAAAGCCACGATCGGTGACAGCAAAGCTCTGGGTGATGGTGATTCCAACGTTGTCGAGCCACAGGCCAGGCATCATGTGAAAGACCATGCCTGGCTGGAGAACTGTTTCATCTCCCTTGCGGATACTAGCCGTACGTTCTCCCGATGCGGGTGGAAATCCAATGCCAGTTGGATATCCAATGCGGGATTCTTTTTCCATCCCATGGCGGGCGAGCGCTTGACGAAACGCGCTGTCTACTTCTGAGCAAGTCCGACCGGGAAGGACAGCATCGAGGCCGACATTGAGGGCTTCAACGGCGATTTCTGATAGATCTTGGAAAGCGGGTGAAGGCTTGCCAACAACGATTGTACGAGCAAGGTTGACTTGATAACGGTGCCTGCATCCCGACAGTTCGAGATTGACCACGGTAGAATCCGGCAGCGGCTCGTCGGTCCAGGCCGCATGTGGAGCAATTGAGCGCTCACCGATGCAAAGATCAGGAGGGCAACAAGGGTAGTCACCCCCGAACTCAGCCGTGCCGGACACTTGTTGGTGATATATAGCAGCCGCGATATCGCATTCACGAATCCCGGCTTCGACCGTGTCGATCACACGCTGCATCGCCACGTCTGCAAGCTGGCCAGCTTCACGCATAATACCCACTTCGGCGGGGCTCTTGACGAGCCGTATCCATCCAACGAGGAGGTCGGCATCTACGAATTCGGCGAGAGGCAATGCCCGGGTAAGAACGGCGTGAGCCCGCGCGGAATAGTAGTATCCCCCCATCTCCACGCCGATGCGCGCCTTGTCCCCGCCGACTTCCTTCACAATATCGGCCATGAAGTCGTAGGCCGAAAGGACAGTCGATTGAACATACGTGTCGGGATAAGCTCTGATGTTCTCCTCGGCGAGAAAGGTGGTCATTGTCGCCGAAACACGGTCCATGAACCGGCCGATCCAAATGGGTTCTTCGCGATCAAGTGCGACAATCACCATTTGAGGCGTATAATAGGAATACGCGTTGTAGCCGGTGAGATAATTTTGGTTAGGCGGCTCCGAGAGAAGCAGAATGTCGATCCCCCTCCTCGCCATTTCCTTTTTTACGGCTGCCTGTCGAACCCGAAACTCGTTGATCTCGAAATGCAGTTCTTTTTTCATTTTAACTCCGTTTAAGTTGGATGATTAACGACAAGATCCATTCGGTTTGGCTGCTCAGTGCCTCAGATCCGTCGCTGCGGTAGGCCGACAATGCTTGATGACAATAGGTTTTTATCGGCGACCGAGATAGCGGTTGAGCACATTGCGGGTTACGCGTTCAACACCCGCGTCCTGTCTAAGAAGGCCTGCTACCCATTCACAACTGCTGGCATGAAACACCTCGCCCTTGCCGCGGTTGAAATTGACGATCATACCGCTACCGCGTTTGACTTTGTCTATGTTGGCGCTGCTCGCCTCGCCGCAGAGCAACTCAGCGACGAAACGACCGTCCTGATCACTGAATATCGCGGCTTCGCAAAAGTCGGCGCATTCCCCGACGAGGGTAGCCATGCCAACCGCGAGGACTTCGAGGCCCTCCGGCGCACCGCTCGTCGGGGAAGGGTAAGGCAAGCCGCCGCGGATTTCGTAATCCAGCCCGTCCACCTCATAGCCATAAACGTGGCTCTCTGCGCCGAGCAAGTCTCCGTAAAAAAGCCCGGCACCGGCGAAAGCCCAATGCTCGGGGCGATAAATTGGAAAGCCTCGGACACCCCGCGGTGCAAACCCGCCCCAGCCAGAATAGATACCATCTGTGGCGTTGAGACCAAAAGTCTGTACGCCCGGTCGGCCGATCTCTGGCGCTTCCCATGAATTGGTCGCCCGGGTAATGTCACCGTTTTTATAAACGGGATCCTCGGCGCGCGCCCGGTACTTGTAACAGACCTGCTGTCGACCCTCGTCCTCGAACCTGGTCTGCCACATGAAGTTAGCGGCGAAACGTGCCACACCGCCGCCCTGATCAACAAAGGCGTCAACCGCATCGCGCATTTCCCAAGTCCAGTACTCGTCATGGCCGGCAAAAACGACGCAATCGTAGTCGAACAGGATCTCGGGCGAGAAATGCAGATCGTGCTGGCTAGCTAGATCGACTGCATACCCAGCGCGCTCAGCAAAGCGGAAGAAGTGACTGTCGTAGCTTGCCCATCCGGCGGAGGCGAATTTCTTGGAATGGCCGGTGGCATACGCCCATTCCTTGTGAGGAAAGCGCGGTACTGTCAAGGGCGGCGTCGATATGTCCAACGGCACGCGCGGTGCGTCCGGTGGAAGGACCAGAAAGCCGCGGGCCCATGGACGCTGAGTTGAGACAATGGGTGAATATTGGTCGCGAGCAGGACCGGTAATACCATCGTAGTGGTTCGAGCCGCCCCATGTGTTGTAGGCTAGCCAAGTGCCGGTCGCCGCCACCTGTAGAATCCGTCCGGGTTTTCGACCAGCTTGTGGCAACACGATGAGGATGTGATGACAAATTATTGGTTGGCCATCGCTACCTTCCGCTGTCAGCTTCAAGCGATAGCCACCGGACGGCCAGTTTTGTCCAATCTTTAACTCAAATGTCGTGTCCCAGCCGCAACCTTCGACCGAGCATTGGTCTGGCGTTTCCTGCCAGTGTGCAGCGATGCCGCTGCGCTCGAACACCTTCATTTCAGTCCCGCCATCGCGGCCAACCTCAATGGTGAACTGGTGCGCAGTCGAACTAACCTGCAGCCGCACCGCATCGCCTTGGCGATATGAGAAACGGTCGCTGTAGCACCAGATCTCCCCACGCGCGCCATCCATACCGGGCCGCTCGTAGAAATGGCCACGATCTGCAAACTGCACCTGCTCGGGTGTCAACCCAAAGTCGGGGAATTGGTTCGAAAGCTTTGTCATCGTAGCAACCCTAATCTTACTTCGGCAATGTCGATGAGGTCGATGCCGGCTGGCCGTGACCGGCAACGCCTTGTGAACACTGCCCCTCAGTGCTTAAGGATCTGGCTGAGGAAGAGCTTTGTTCTGTCGTGCTGGGGGTTGGTGAAGAAGTCGTTCGGGGCGGCCTCTTCGACGATCCGACCCGCGTCCATGAAGATCACCCGGTCGGCGACGGCACGGGCAAAGCCCATTTCATGCGTGACGCAGACCATGGTCATGCCGTCGCGGGCCAGGCTCGTCATGGTTTCCAGCACTTCCGATACCATTTCCGGATCAAGCGCCGAGGTTGGCTCGTCGAACAGCATGACGGCAGGTTCCATGCAGAGCGAACGGGCAATGGCAACACGCTGTTGCTGACCGCCGGAGAGCTGAACCGGATATTTGTTGGCCTGTTCGGGAATG
>NZ_FOCV01000141.1 GCF_900110205.1 Rhizobium tibeticum
CGCCACCGCGTCCGGCGCCTTTTGCACCTGCGCCTCGAACAGCTCGTGGATGCACAGATCCGACGGGTAAGGTGCCGCCGTCCGGTTCAGATCCTCCAGCAGGTATGTACGTTCGTCGTCCGGCAGGAGGTCGATGCGGCCGACCGGCTGCCCGGCATCGGCAACCATCGCCCGCAGCAGCGCCAGGAGATAGCCACGCTGCCGCTCGATCGTCGCCTCATCGAACAGCGCCGTGGCATAACCAAAGGTTCCGGCGATCTCCTCGCCATGCTCGCCCAGGCTCAACTCCAGATCGAACTTGACCTGATCGAACTCCTCCCCCGCAGCCCCCACGCTCAACCCGGCTAGATCGAGCGACTCAACGGTGTTGTTCTGCCAGGCCAGCATCACCTGGAACAACGGCGTGTGATCAAGATGCCTGGGTGGCTGCACGATGTCGACGACCTGCTCGAACGGCAGGTCCTGATGCTCCTGGGCGGCGAGCGCCGTGCGCCGCGTCCGTTCCAGAAGCTCCGACACGCTCGGCTCGCCCGACAGGTCGACCCGAAGCGCCAGGGTGTTGACGAAGAAGCCAATCAGCTCTTCGATCTCGCGCCGGCCTCGATTGGCGCTCGGCACGCCGATCACAAGGTCGTCCTGCCCCGACAGACGCGACAGCACCGCGGCCCAGGCCGCCAGCACCGTCATGAACAACGTCGTGCCCTGCTGCCGGCTCAGCCGCTTCAGCCCGCGCGTCAGATCCGCATCGATGACAACAGGCACACTGGCTCCGGCAAACGACTGCTGGGCCGGACGCGCACGGTCCGTCGGCAAGGCAAGTCTGGCCGGGGCGCCATACAGGGTGTCGCGCCAATATTGCGCCTGGGTCTGCCGCCGTTCCCCCGACAGCCACTGCCGTTGCCAGGCGGCATAATCCGGGTACTGGATCGCCAGCGGCGGCAAAGGATCGTCCTGTCCAGCCGCGAACGCCCGGTAAAACTGACTGAGTTCACGCACCAGCACGCCCATCGACCAGCCGTCCGAGACGATGTGATGCTGCGTCAGCAGGAAGACATGGTCGTCATCCGACATCCGGATCAGACGCCCGCGGATCAGCGGCCCACCCGCAAGATCGAACGGCGTGTGCGCCTCTTCATGGCACAGATTCAAAAGTGCGGCTTGCGCATCCGGCAGCCCTTGCAGATCGTGCTCGACCACCGGCAACCCCGCATCCGGCGGCAGAACCTCAACCCGGGGCTTGCCCTGCGGTGCGACAAAGACACTGCGCAGCGCCTCATGACGGGCAAACAAGCGGTCGAGGCTGCGCTGCCAGGCGCTGCGGTCGAGCACACCACGCAGCCGCCATCCCAGCGGCATGTGATAGTTCGTGCCGCCTTCGTCCAGCTTCGCTAAAAACCATAGCCGCTGCTGCGCGAACGACGGCACAACCGGCTCGTGACGCGATACCGCCGCAATCGCCGGCAGGTCTTGCGGACCGGCGCGGCTCAACAGCTCGACGATGCTTGCCACCAGATCGCAAAGCACCGGCTTGGCAAACAGCGTCGCCAGCGGCAGTTCCACACCAACGGCCTGCGACAGCCGGCTCAAGAGCTGCACCGCCAGGAGCGAGTGGCCGCCGAGTTCGAAGAAGTTGTCGTGGCGGCCGACCCGCTCGACCCCGAGAAGCTCCGCCCAGATC
>NZ_FOCV01000028.1 GCF_900110205.1 Rhizobium tibeticum
CTTGACGTAAACTGGCGCGATCAACTTCACTCGATGCCCGAGCTTGACAATCTCGCGGCCCCAATGGTGGCTCCCGGCACACGCTTCCATCGCTACAATACAAGGATCAAACCCCGATAGGAACGCAAGCAACTTCTTGCTCGAAATCTTCCGCCGAGAAAGCACCGAGCCATCAACGCTGGCCGCGTGAACTTGAATTATGCTCTTGGCCAAATCCAGGCCGATTATGCTAACCTTTTCCATGGACGCTCTCTCTTTTATGGTTCCAACACAACCATTCTGGCACAAAGATGCCGTTGAGTGGGAGCGTCCACCCCATCGCGCAAAGGCGCATGCGCCGCTGCGCGAAATCTTGGCGGAAAGCGGCGTCGCCCTTGCCTCACAACCCATCGCCCGGCGCGCCTCCTATCAGTCGATCGGCGCCGCTGGTACACTCCAGACAGTCGCGAAAACCGACCCGAAGGCGATTGCCGAGATGGAAACGCTGCTCGGCGAGATCCTCGCCCTCTACAGATCGACCGCGGAGGCCGTTTCGGCATGAGCGACGCATCAGACAACAAGAACCTCATCCTCGGGCTGATCTCGACGAACCGCCAAAAGCCGTCGGTGCGCGAAAAGCAAGCCGCTTCCCCTCCTCCGCAAACCGCCGACGAACATCAGGCCTCCAAGCCGCCGGTTGCCCGCAACCAGCTTCGCGGCATGGTCGCCAAGGGCGAAAGCCGCGATCCGATCGCCGGCAAGCGCTTCCGAGACACCGAGAAGGTCACCACCGGCATTCATATCCGCGCCGACGTTCACAAGACCCTGAAAATCCTCGCCGCAATCGAGCGCCGCAAGTTCAACGCCTACATCGAGGAAGCCATCGACGACTATCTCGAAAAGATCGCCGACGGGATCCCCGACATTTCCTGACCAGGTGGACGCGGAGACCATCATGCGCTCCGCTTCTCACCGCCGGTATTGGCCCTGATCGCCGCCATCAGCATCGGCCCCAGACCGAACTCGCCGCGTGCCGCCTTGCGCGTCAAGTCGCGCAAATAGCCGCCCGCCGAGTTGATGTGTCCCGCCCGCTCAAGGATGCAGGCAATCGCAACCCGCATTGTCAGGCCCCATGACCTCGCACGCCTCCTGATAGGCCGACGGGCTGACGCCGAGCATTGACCGGACCACCACCGCGGCCGACATCAGCTCACGCCAATGGTCTATTCGGCCGCCCGGGGCGAAATCCGCCATCTGCGAGCACGCCCTCAGCACCATGCTCAATGGGAATGCCTTCAGCGGCTCGGCAATACGTCTCGGTTCTGGCCTCGGCTTCTCGCCCTGCTCTTGTTCAGAGCTAGGTTCAAGTTCATGGATGGAATCGGGTTTTGAATTCTGTATGTCATGGACAGCATTGCCGTCCATTTTTTCTGCTTTTAGCTGAATTTCCAAAAGGTTGACGATCTCCTCGCGCAGCGCATATCGCTTACCATTCGGGCTATCGCGGCGCTGGATCAGACCGGCGTCGACGAGCGCGGCAAGATGCCGGCGCAGCGTCGTGCCGGCGATGCCGTGCGCACGGATCGACAACTGCGCATTCGACGGGAACACGACCAGCCCGTTTTCGTCGGAAAGATCAGTGTCCGGATAGAAGCTCAGCAATGCATGCAGCACCGCCAGCGATCGGTTCTGCAAACCAAAGATATCCTTTGCCTCGCAGACGTCGCGGAAGACTTTCCACTTGTCCACGGATTTACTGGCGTTGCGCTCGGCCGTCTCAAGCTGGCCTTTGACGAAGGCAAGCGTCATCGGCCGCCGCCCAAAGGGCGTCGTCACATTTCCACTCTGCATGTTCCTTCACCTTTCAAAAGGCAAAAGAAATCCGCTCACCAAAACGGTGCCAAAGACTCTTGACTGTGATTCGTGAAAATGCGATTCTCGTTTAGGAATTGAGAGAGGCTTCCACGACGGAAACGTTTTGGGGCCTTTTTCTTTTGCGGTGGTGTCTCCTTCTCGACCTGCTTACCTCTTGCTATGGCCCCGCCCTACTGCGCGGGATCGGCCGATTGATCGTATTCGCGCATCAGGTCCGGCATCCGATCTGCCAGCCAGTGCGCAAATGCTGTCTCTTTCTTGGGAATGGTGACGGTCGTCCCGGACGACGTGGCTTTCATGCGGCCGAAAATCCTCGCGCCAAGAGCGAAGTCGCGGACTTCGTCCGCCCCCTTCCCTTCTGCCTTTGCAGACATATCGCTCGCAGCTCTCATCGCCTGCGCAATCCGCTCGGCCCCATCCGCCTTTGGAAACTCCGGCGTCTGAACGATCCGCCGCACTGCAGCGACCTTGTTCAAGTCTTTCAGCAGTTCTGCAAATGCGGTCCATTTCGGGCGGCCGATGCCTTTTGCGCGGCCGACGGCACAGACTATGTCTTCTGGTATGACGTCGGTGACCCGGAACAAGTGCGACACAGCCGCCTCGGACAAACCAAGGATAGGGCATATCGCACGATGAGAGAGGCCCGCGCTTTTCAGCTGCACGGCCCACATTGCCTGCTCAATCCAGGTGAGGTTTTCCCTCACGCCATTTTCAAGTGACTGTTCCTCGATCAGCTGGCGATCCGTCAAATCGCGGACATATGCCTTGATTTTAACGTTCTCTGGCCGTTCAGCGTCCACCATGATAGCCTTGATGGCCGCCCAGCGACGGTACCCGTAGGCAAGCTGATAATGATCGTTCTTCGTGGGATGCGGTCGGACGAGAACGGGTATTTTCTGCCCTTCGCTTGCAATCGATATTTTCAGCGCCTCAAGTTCTTTCTCGGCCTCCTCGTCATTCTCGAAGCGATCCTTGTAAGGGGAGCGCTCGACCTTGGCGGGATCGAGTGAAATGATGCTGTCCTCGGTCAACTGCGTGAGGACTCGTCCCACGTTAGAAATGACCGGCGAAGAGTGGCGCCGAGAAGGTAAGACTTTTTCCAGCGCCTCGCTGTCCTGGGCCGTATCACCGCGGTTTTCAGCATCCGCCGCCATTCTTTGAAGTATGCTCTTTTTCATGTGCGACGCCCCCAAACCTTATGAATCAGCTGAAGAATCTCGAAGTTAACGCGATCGGCGCTTTCGATGGCGCGCTTCAGCGCTTCCCGGCCAACCTCGCCGACTTCGAGTTCGTAAAGGGTTTTCTTTGCCACGGCTGCGCCTGCAATAGCCGTCGATTCCAGAGCTTCCGCCACGAGTACGTCATCACCAAAAAGTCGGCGCATGACGCCGGACATGTATTTCTGCGGGCCGTCGTTCGGATTTACACGTGTCAGAAGGAACCGGAAAAAATCATGCTCAAAACGCGCGCCAAACTGTCCCAGCGTTTCGGAAAGATCGGAAATCATGATGAGAAACTGATTGCATGAGGCTACATCGAGCATGGCGGGATGGACCGTCACGATCAACGACGTGGCCGCGTAGAGGGCAGCGAGCGTCGAGTAGCCGAGCGATGGCGGCGTATCGAGAATCACAATGTCGTAGCGATCCTCCACCCGTGCCAGCGCATTGCTTAGGCGTTCGAAGAAGATGCCAAGGTCGTCCCGATTTCTCTGTGTGAGGTAGGAAGGGGTGTCAAACTCGAAATCCATGAGCTCGAGGTTTCCCGGCACCAAATCGACGCCTGGGAAATAGGTAGGGCGAATGACATCCGCTAAGGATCGGCGCTCGTTGTCATAGCGGATGGCCGCATAGGCGGTTTCATTTTCGCCTAAATCGAACTCCGGCTGAATGCCGAAAAGTGCGGTCATCGACGCCTGTGGATCTAGATCGATGCACAAAACCCGGTAACCCTGCAGGCCGAGGAAATGCGCCAGATGTATCGAGGTCGTCGTCTTCGAACTGCCGCCTTTGAAATTCGCGGTAGCGATGACCTGAAGCTTTTCCCCCTTCCTGCGATGGGGCAACAGCTCTCCAGCTGCGTCGGGCCGAAGGGCCGCGAGAAAGGATCGCAGTTCCTTTACCTGCTCCACAGTATAGGTCCGCCGATTGTTTTCGGCCCGCTCCGGCAAAGGCCCCTTCCCTTCGATCGTTAGTTGCCGAAGAGTACTTTCGGGAACCTTCAGCAATCGCACGAGATCGAGCGTCGAGAATGTTCTCGAGAATGTCTTCCTTGCAGCTGGCGGATAGACTGCTTCCCGCATATCCTGAAGCTCCGCCGAAAGCTTCGACGTATAGGCTTCGATCTTCGATGCGGTATCGCTGACGTTCTGAGAAGCCGGGTGAAGCATTCAATCCTCTTGACGGTTATCGCCACGTTAAGCGATCATTTCCGTCAGGGGTGCCAGAGAGACTCTGATTCTTCAAGGGTTTTTTCGTTAATCAAAAGTTAACGACAGCTTGCGCGGACGCAAGGGACTTTACAACTGTAAAGTTCGGCACATGCGAGAAGCCATTCGCGGTGGGCGGGGTGCGCGAGGGGTGGGGCTTTGGGGCTCCCCCCGCTTCCTGCCCTTTGCCGCTCGATGCGGCAAAGGGCAGACAAGGGCTGCGCCTCTAAAACAAGCGCAGTTGTCCGTTCTAGCCTTGTCAGCGGAAATCGCTCCTGCATCGGCGAGATAGAACGCGCTGTGTCTGCGACCAAACTCTCGTTTATTGTCGCGGCAGCAGATGCTTCCTGCCCACCGACGTTCTCCCCTGCCCTCGCGAGCTTCCCCGCCCATCCACCCGTGACATGCGCCATCGTGTGCCAGTTCTCGCGAAAGCGCATCGCCAGGCTGTCGCCAACGATGACGGTCGCCGGGATGTGGAGCAGCGAAAACTGAACATAGGCCATGGGGACGGCGCGCGCATCAATGTCCACGGCGGTCACATGGAGAAGCTGCTGATAATTGAATCCAGCCTCAAGGATGGCTTCGGCAAGTGCGACGATCATCGCCCCGCTTCCCACGGCGGGCTCTTGGGCGACCAAAAAGCCACGCTCCATAATCGCCTTCTGCATGTCTTCCGAACTTCCGGCCACCATGCGCGCCATCATTTGGCAAATGGGATAAGGCGTGAAGAATTGCCCCTCACCTGTTGTGCAATTCGAGCGCATGGAACGTCATGCCCAAAATGTCCTGTGGCTTTTCATCCAGCGCCATGACCACCTCGCCCATGATATGCGAGAACGAGGCCATGGTTTCTCGACCGTATTTCCGGGCGATTTCGAGATAGCGCGCCTCGCGTTTCTCGAAGTTCACGATATCGACGGCGTGCTCATCGATATCGCGGCGCATTCGCACCAATCACCAAAGAGCGTGTAGAGATCGCGCTTGTAACGGCAGGTCTCGAACAGCTTGACGATGGACTTGATTCGGGGGGAGCTCATGGGATCACCTATGACTGGCAGGGCCGCAGGGCGCGTTTCGCCGAGCGCCGGGGCGATGCCCGGCGTCTAATCGCGGCTGGTTCTGGGAAATCAGTGAAGGGAACAGGCCGCGCCGGAGACTGGCGCGACCTGCCGCAGCCGATTACTCGGCTGCTTCGGGGAACGCGTCGCTTTCGACCTCCAACCGGTCGTCGACATCGAACGGGCAATCGTTGGTATCAAAGCCGCTTGCGTCCTCGACCTGTTCGCCCGCCTCTTCTGCAGCCGGGGCGATGCGGAAAACCGCCGGCAGCCATCCGGTGCCGGCAATCTGGCGCTC
The DNA here is from genome assembly GCF_900110205.1 of Rhizobium tibeticum. Classification (GTDB taxonomy): domain Bacteria; phylum Pseudomonadota; class Alphaproteobacteria; order Rhizobiales; family Rhizobiaceae; genus Rhizobium; species Rhizobium tibeticum. Next base: position 5,642 of record NZ_FOCV01000028.1, read on the forward strand.
GGCATAAGCGGCTGCGTCCGCTTTCTTCATGCGGGATACGCGTGCGGCGAAATCCGCGCCTTTGGCTTCGGCTATGGCCTGCTCGATCCCGGTCTTGCTGATCCGACCGAAATAATTATCGGCCGTCGGCTCAAACCACGCGGTCATGTCGAGCTTGAGCGCTCGCGCCAGCCGGTCGGCGTGGGCTCGCTGCTTTTTCCGCTCGTAGTGACCAAGTTGCAGCGCGTTGACCGATCTTGCGGCGGCATAGGCGAGCAGGTCGAGAAGCGTTGCGGTCGGCTGCTCAAGGCACCAATCCCAGAGATCGAAAGGATTGCCAGGCAAGGTGTGACCGTAGTTCTCCTTGAGGTCGTCCAGAGTCGCGATGCCCTTGCAGGGTTCTTGATGCTGGTCTCAAGGTTCTCGCTTGTCACCTTCACCTCTAGGCACGTTTCCTCGGTGCTGCCGTAGGAATTGAACAGGCTCGCCAGCATCGCATGGACAACGGCGGCAAGGGCAACGTCGTGGTCGTGGGCAAGTGCCGCCCGGATTGCGGCGGTCTTCTGCGCCGTCAATTCCTGCGTGAGCGCGGCTGACAGCGTGAACGAGGGTGCGGGCTGTTTCTCGTCCTGTGGGGACGTCCGCCCATCGCCCTTGCCGCCTTCTCCACTCTCGCCACCGACGGCCTCGTCTTGTCCTTCGGTCACAGGTTCCGGACGAACGAAGCCGCGTTCAACCGAAAGATTGCCGTAGTAGTCGATGAGAACATAGCATCCGGCCTTGGCGATATCGGCGGGGTCACAGGCTTCTTCCACGTCGGCCAGTGCGGCCAGCTTCGCCTGAATGGCCTCGGCGCGCGGTTCGGCGTCATCGTCGGCAACACCTCCTCGACGCCTCGGCGCGCGGTTCGGCGTCATCGTCGGCAACACCTCCTCGATCAGTTCGGCAAGCTCGGCATATTCAACTTCCGACCGTTCCACCTCGGCCTGCCGCTCGTCGGAGAGCGCCACAGTCTGCGGATAGATGCGCGGCATGAAATGAGCCTCGGCCGGAAAGGCGGAAACGCATTCGACCCAGTTCCAGCCCTCCGTGCGAAGGTTTGCCGCCTCGGCTTCCAGCCGCGCCGCCACCAGCTTTTCGACAAGGGCGACATCAAGGGCGTAGCCGCTGTTTTGCTCATCGAACAGGTCACGCTTGACGGTTCCGCTTGCGGCTTCGTAGACCTCGATCCCGCCGATGAACCTTATACGCTTGTCGCTTGCCTTGACCGCCTCTGCTTGCAGCGCCGCCTTGATCGACCCGCTATCGCGGTTCCATGTCGGCAGGCTGTTCCAGACCTCCACCTGTCGCTCGTGGTCGTCGGACACCGTAAACGTGCTCAGCTGCTGGAAGATCATTTCCTCGTTGCGGAAAAGCTCGAGCAGGCAAGGTGCCACACGCGCCAGCGCCAGACGCCTGCGCACATACGTTTCGGTCGTGCCGAAACGGACGGCGATGTCGTCTCCGGACTTTCCGGCCTCCGCCATGGCGCGGTAAGCTTCGTACTCCTCAACGTGCAACATGGCTTCGCGCGCGCTGTTCTCGATCAGGCTGATTTCGGTTGCGTCGTCGCCGCTGCGCTCCTTGCATTCGACAGCGTAATCTCGGGCGATTTCGCCTGCCTAGGCCAGATGAATGAGGGCGGCAAGACGACGACCGCCTGCGGTCACAAAGAACCGGCCACGCTTTTCGCCGTTGCGCACGAAGATGTTCTGCAACAGCCGGTAGCCATCGGCGCGGATGGTTGCGGCCAGTTCCTTGATGCCCTCCTTGCTGTAGGTCTTGCGGACGTTCTTGGGATCGGCGTCGAGCTTGTTCAGCACAACGAAAAAGGTTTCGATCACTGGATTGGTATCGGTCATTGTCTGTCTCCTGATTTCCCGTTTCCCGAAGGGGAGTCCTGTCGGGCGAAGCCTCCCCGGACAGAGGGGGGAGGGCGAAAGCCCGCCCCATGGCGGTGGACGGGACTGTCAAGTGGCGTGGCGCGGAAGGCGGGGCATCTTCACGGGTCCGGCCAAAAGCCGGACTGGCGCGGAAGATGAACCGGCTTCACGGGCCGCTTGACCGGCCGTCCGGGAGGCCGCGGCCCGCGTGAAAATCGGGAAAACCGCCCTCTACGAAGCTCTCAGGGCCGAAAAAGCAACGACATCTAAGGTTAAACCGACCTGAGTTCCGGATACGTTCTCAAAAGTCGGACAGATTCACCACTTTCGTGTCGTGACGCCAAAACCTCGATGGTCGGAATGGGTTTAAAGCGCTCGGACCGGCTCTCATGGGCGGTCACGGCGAAGATGGACGGCGCAAACTGGCGCATTTCGGTCTCGGTGGCGCCGCGGCCGGTATCGAAGCGGGCGGTCTGGGTGTAGATGCTCATGGTCTGTCTCCTGATTTCCCGTTTCCCGCAGGGGAGCCCTGTCGGGCGAAGCCTCCCCGGTCTTTCCGGGGGAATGGCCTCTGACATTCCCCCGGACAGAGGGGGGCGGGCGAAAGCCCGCCCCACGGCGGCAAATGGGACTGTCAAGTGGCGTGGCGCGGAAGGCGGGGCATTCTTCACGGGTCCGGCCGAACCGCCGGACTGGCGCGGAAGATGAACTGACTTCACGGGCCGCTTGACCGGCCTGGGGGACGATGTCATGGGGCGGAAACAAACAATGTGGCCCGTCGTGGGCCTCGAATGACGGATGCGACTGCATCCACCCGGACAAGCGATCGTAACCGGGATCGGCGGAGACGGCCGCAGGCTGGCTTCGTGCCATCGGCATAGAGCGCGGCCGACCGAAATGGGCGGTGGCCCGAAATGTGCGCGCCGCCGGCGCTCAGGCGCCCTTCTTCGCAACTAGATTGAAAGCCGAGCGATGATATCAGTGGTATAGACCTGTTCGCCGTCTCGTTAATAGCTGGAATTGGATATCCGGGATTCGACATAGACGAGATCGCCCGGCCCGACGTTCTCCTCGATCCATTCGGCCTGCTTCTTGTCGAGAATGGTGACCTGCACCCAATCGGTGGCGGATCTCTTTGTTCCTTCAGCCTGCCACTCGCGGTTCGCCGCGATGTTCACTTTCAGCACATTTTTGAGCTCCACGAGGTTTCCGACGTAGCCGAGCAGGGCGTGGCGATTGACTGATCGCATCGATTTAAACCTTCCTTAACCGATCAAAACCGTTTATTTGTGCAACCCGAACCAATGCCGCTCGGTTTGACCAGAGGTGTCATTCTTGATGTCGAAGAAATAGGGTTCTGGCCTGAGCGGCCGGGATATGGAGATAGTTTGTATGCAGCCCAGCTGCCGATCACAGTTGTAAAGTCCTTGCGTCTTGCCCTGGCAAACATTCACTGTCTTTACGCGCCGGCTGGCTCATCACTTGGACGGGCATCGACGTCTCGGTGCAGTTGGCCAGCCCAAGATGGGTTGTTGGCCGCACGCTCTCGATCTACTACGCTTTGAGCGCTGGCGGCATGGCTGCGGGCAGCTGGGTCTGGGGAACCGTCGCCCAGAATTACTCCCTCACGTGGGCTCTGGAGGGCGCCGCAGGGGCTCTGCTGCTGGTCGCGGCAGCGGGACTAGTGTTCCCAGTGCGTCCGTGGGAAGAGTCCGACCAGGAGAGTTCGGATTTCCATCCGCCGAACCTGGCGCTCGATCTGAAGCCCAGAAGTGGTCCGATCGGCGTCAGAATCGAATATTCCATAGCCGAAGAGAACATCGAGGCGTTTGTGCGTTGCATGCGCGCAAGACGGCATGTTCAAAGCCGTGCCGGTGCCCGAAACTGGACGCTGCAGCGCAACCTGCAAACGCCGTCGGTTTGGACGGAACCGTTCCGCACGCCAACCTGGATGGATTTTCTTCGCCTTAACCACCGACTCACGGCCGCGGATAAGGACCTCGGCGAGCGGCTCCGGGACCTGAATGATGGCGAGCGTCCGCCGCAGACGGAGCTTTGGATCGAGCGCACGACGGACGCAGCCCGGACCCGGCCCATCGAAGTCGTTTCGCGGCCCCTGAGGTGATGTCCGCATGATCCCATCACAGAACGAACAAGGCATGCCCCGGGCTTCCAGTCTCAGAAGTCTGGCGAACATCACCCTAACCAAGACCGATCAAACTTCGCCTGCTTCAGCTCCTGACCTGCGAATGGCAATACCCCAGGCCGCGCAGGACCACTCGGCTGCCGTTGACCCTCTCCCAGCGGCAGCCGCTTTTTCTCGGTGCGCTCAGAGAGTGCTGAGCTCGACCAGACCCTCTTTCCCGTCCGCCTCCCAAGGCAAGGTGGCTGTCGCCGGACCTGCGTCGACGGCAGCCACGTCTTACCTCTTTGCCAGTCGGCTTGGCGAAGTGGCGAAGGCAACCGATGCGCCAAAACGGAGCGTGCGATGACGACCGCGACCATGACTTGGTCCAGCTTTCGGCTTTGTGCGGTATCGCTCGACGGGTCTTCCGGAAGGCAGACGGACAAAGAACAAAAACGCGAACAGGCTGTCGCGATTTTTGACCTCCTGGACAACAACAGCTTTGCGCCCGTTGGCCATGGCGGCGGACCCTACCGGCTGTGCCTTACATTGGCCTACAGGCGGCTGGTCATAACCGTCACCACTGAGAAGGGGGCGCCAATCCTTTGTCATCATTTGCGTTCCGCCGGCTTCTCAAGGATTACAGCCTTGTGTGCGACAGCTACTCGGATGCAATGGCCCGCTCGGGGGCCCAGAGGCTCGAGGCAATCAACATGGGACGCCGCGCCATCCACAACGAAGCATCCGAACTGCTCAGAGAACGCCTCAGATCGAAAGTTGACATCGATCTGGAGACGGCCCGTCGGCTGTTTACCCTTCTCCATATCCTGTTGAAGCAGGACACTCCGTATCGGCGCATTGAACATGAAACGAAGCCTTATTGCAGTGCCGGAAGCTGAACGAATAAAGCATGTGATGACCAGTAGATGACCAGCGCTGCAACAGAACACACGAGCCTATTGGCGCCCTTGGAGAATCGAACTTTTCGATCGATTTTCCTCGCGTCTCAGCTTTCGAGTCTCGGCTGGCTGATGCAGACGGTGGCGCTCAGCTGGCTGATGGCCACGGTTTCAACCTCGGACGTGATGGTTGCCCTCGTCCAGGCCTCATCGACCTTGCCGGCTTTCTTTCTGGCCGTCTTCGTCGGGGCAATTGCCGACAATTACAGCCGTCGTATGGTCATGATCGTCGGCAGGAGCCTGATGATGGCGGCGGCCGCGATGCTGACGATCCTCATGGCGTTCGGCATTACCGATCCTTGGCTGATCCTCGCATTCAGCTTTTTGGACGGCTGCGGCATCGCGCTCAGCGATCCCGCCTGGCGAGTCTCGCTCGGCGACATATTGGAGCGCCGCCATCTGCCGGCTGCCGTCACACTCCTGAACGTCGGGTTCAACACGGTCCGCAGTGTCGGTCCCATTGCCGCTTTTGGGCCGCTCGTCACATTCGCGCTCACCACCCTCGGCTTTATCGCTCCCCTCACCGTTTTGTGGCGTAATAAGTGGAAGGTTCAAACGTCGTCGCTGCCGCGGGAGGCACTGATGACCGCCATTTACGATGGTCTGCGCTTCACGGCGATATCCTCGGAAATCAAGTCAACGATCGTTCGCGGGACGTTGTTCGGGTTTGCAGCCACCTCCACCTTGGCACTGCTGCCGCTACTTGCACGAGATGTCGTGAAGGGCGGGCCGATCGGCTACGGCATCATGATGGGCGGCTTTGGCGCCGGTGCACTTTTAGCCGGGCTGATGAATCCCAAACTCCGCAGACTGCTTACGCAGGAGTGGCTGGTGGTGTTTGCCTGCATTGCCTGCGCCATATGTGAAATTTCTCTTGCTCTTACCTCTTCGCTTGTCGTCGCAACGATCTGCCTCGCCCTTGGCGGCGCCGGCTGGGTAACGGCATGGTCCGGGCTTGGCGTGAACGTGCAACTGGCAAGTCCGCGCTGGATCGGCGGGCGTACGATTTCGATCTACAGCGCCTTTACCTATGGCGGCATCGCTGCGGGAAGTTGGTTTTGGGGCATCATCGTCCAAAACTACTCGCTCCCCTTGGCGCTCGGTTGGTCCGGTGTTGCGACCATCGTTGTCGCGGCGCTTGGGCTCAAACTGCCGATCAGCAATCGCTCCGAATCGGAACTGGAACCCTCAGGCGGCTTCAGCGCTCCTGCGGTCGCGCTTGATCTGAAACCAAGAAGCGGCCCCATCCTCGTCACGACGGAGTATGCGATCCCTGACGAGAACGTGGACCGGTTCCTGGAGATCATGCAGAAGCGGCGATACGCCCAAAGCCGCGTGGGTGCACGGCAATGGATGCTTGCCCGCGATGTTCAGGAGCCTTCACGCTGGTTGGAAACATTTCGAACACCAACCTGGACGGATTATCATAGACTGCACCATCGCCTGACACAGGCGGATAAGGAACTGGATCATCAAGTTTTCGATCTGAGCAGTTGCCCTCCGCGAACGAGCATTCTGGTCGAGCGAACCACTGCAGGCAAATCATCACCGCCGGTACCTTATGTTTCGCAAAAGTAGCCGCATTCACCGCCCATCAAATGATCTCGTGCGCGAAGAAAGGAATACGGATGCTTTCACCGCTTGAAAGGTTATGCCTGTGATCGCTGCTCAAAGCACGCACTGTCAACGATATCGCTCGGCTTGAGACAAGAGCTTGAGACAAGAAATGTAAGGACTAGCTCCATAAAGCGCTATGCGATATGTCATAACATAACGTACTATTAGCGGCCGCAGATGCTTGGCCGCATTGTCGATGTCGTCAAAGAGCGTGTTTTGTCGGAGTGTTGAATGGAGAATTTACGGATACGAAATGGTTTTCAAGTTGTCTCTCTTGAAATACAGAATGCCCCAACTGTCGATGATGCGCTGCGCATTCTGGAAGCGGCATACAGGATCGACTTTTCCACCTACCATCTGGCCCTGACCGTAGCAGACGTCGTCGACACACCGTATGTTCGCACGACTTATCGTGATGCCTGGGTTGCTCGCTACCTGCTGCGGGGATACGTAAAAGTTGATCCGATCGTGCGCGAAGGTCTCATCCGGCAAATGGCGTTTGACTGGCGCGAGGTCGAGGTCCCACAGGCGGCCCATGACTTTCTGCTCGACGCCCAGGAACATGGTGTTGGAGCCAATGGATATTCCATTCCCATTGTCGACAAGAAACGCCGTGCTCTCTTCTCGTTGAACTCCAGAAAGCCGGCCAGCGAGTGGAGCAATCTGGTCGAGACGTATTGCCACGAGTGGCTCGACCTTGCGTTTCTGATCCACCGAAAAGCGGTGTTCGAACTCCACGGCGAGCATGATCCAATTCCACAGCTCGGTCCGCGCGAGAAGGAGTGCCTTTACTGGTCGGCTCTGGGAAAAACAAACGATGAAATAGCCGAAATTCTCGGCCTTTCGATACATACGACGCAACGATATCTGATGTCTGCACGCCACAAGCTCGGGGCTGCTTCGACCACATTGGCAACCGCTCTTGCGATTCAGCTGCGCCTGATAAACCCGTATGGCAATACCCAGGATTCGGGGAGCTAATCTCCGAATATATCGCGCGCGCGCATCCTGTTGCACGCTGGCCTCGATCAATATGCGGAGGCAAGCATGTATCTCCTTATCCAAGCACACGAATATAAACATACGAAACTGCTCGATCAGTCGTTCCGACTGAGGAAAAGAGTATTCGCAGATCGGCTCGGCTGGGACGTGTCCGTATCCGGCCATCGCGAGCGGGATCGCTATGACGATCTTCACCCTGCTTATCTGCTGTGGTGCGATGAAGATCAACGGCAGCTTTACCGCTCTGTACGGCTCATGCCGACGACGGGTCCGACGCTTCTTTATGACGTCTTCCGGGAAACATTTCCCGATGTGTGCGACCTGATCGCGCCAGGCATCTGGGAGGCACGCGGATGTGCATCGATGAGGATGCGATCGATCGGGATTTCCCTGACATGCGTCCGGACAGAGCCTTCTGCATGCTGCTTCTTGCCTTGTGCGAGGCGGCGCTTGCCAATGGCATCCACACAATGATCTCGAACTACGAGCCGCGGATGCGGCGTGTTTATCAAAAAGCCGGCGCCGAACTCGATGAACTCGGGCGTTCCGATGGCTATGGCCGTTACCCGGTCTGCTGCGGCGCCTTTGAGGTTTCGCACCGCGTTCTCGGTGCCATGCGCACCAAACTCCAGGTGGAGGGGCCACTTTATCGCCTGCCAGCGTTCCCACCGCGCGTTGCCTCTGCTCCGGTGCTGGAATTCGCCTAACCGAATGACCTGGAAGTGCTAATGGCCAAACACATCTCCGAAACGGTTGTCTGGGTCGCAGATGCCGACCGAATCGCTGAGACGCTATGCGGATCGCTCCGCGATTGCGCCCTTTCGATCGAAACCAATTGCACCGACAAAGTTCTGAACTTTGGCGACGGCAGGGCGATCATCAGGCCGAACATTTGCGGCCTCCACCTTCGGGTGGAGGCGGAGAATCTCCTAACATTCTTCGGGATCCGGTCCTTGCTGCAGGTAGCCCTATCTCGGGCTTCGAACGATCAATCCGGCCACCTCGAATGGCATCCAGCTAGCAACGAGCTGTTCGATGTGCCCCGTTGGCGGGCGGGCCGCACCGGCGGATGCTAAACGGGTGCGGACCTGGCCGGCACTATCGCTCGGCCAGGTCAGCGGCGCATCCCTAGCTGGGGTGTGCTCACAATGTGGCGCGCCTGTCGAAGGGACCGGTCCTGCAGTGCGCCAGCGCGATCCTGAACGAGCTTGAGTGAGGAAGCCTGCTCTGGCGTTATCCCGAGGGAAGACCCTGGCTTCGTGACCTTTCCCTCTTTCAGATCAGCTCGATCAGCCGAGGAAAGCCGTTTGACCATCGCCAGAGTGAGCTTCTCGAACTCGCGACGGAGGGCTGGATCGGTATTCAAACGGCGTACCTGGTCCTGGTCGGTCCCCGACATCAAGGCGGAGAGTTCTTTCGACGGCCTGGGGACCTCGAGCCTATGTCGCGCCTGCTCCTCCCGGTGGCCCAGGTTGATCTGATGCCGCTCGAAATCGACCGCTATCCCATAATCCACGAGCGCCGCCGCAAGCCGCGGTGCATGAGCCTCGGCAGATTGGCGAGCGGGGTTCGGTCGCTTTAGCCATGTCCGCCCCTCGCCAGCCATCTCACCAAGGCGGCCCTCGCGTACGTCATCGCCGGCGGCCGCGCCGCTCTGCGCACCCGTGATCCGGTCGACAGAGCCCGAAACCGCCTGGCTGTTGCCGAACACCAGCCTCGACAGATTGTCGATCTCCGCGCGCTTGTCCGCAAGGCGGGCAGACCCGCGTAGCCGATCCGTGATCTCGCTCTCGGAGAGATCCGGCAAATCCCGTGCTGGAACTAGGACATCAGATCGAGCCGTACTGCGCTCCCGGGCGTGGCCCCCTCCAAGATTACGCTCGTTATCGGCAATACCACGAACAAGCTCGCCGGCTGCACGGCGCCCTTCGGCGTCGAGGCGAGTATGCTGCGCCGTTTCGCTCAGGATAGCTTCCATCATGGTTTTGGCTCGTGCCCGGTTTTCCAGATCGGCTGTTCGTAGCCGAAGTTCGTCCCGCAGCGCGCGGACCGGCTCTCCCCTTTCATTCACGGTCATCGTGGACATCGCGGCACGCTCAGCGATCGCCATGTTGCGCTCGAGTCGCCCGCGCGCCTGGGCAATTGCCGCCGCGTACCCCGGCTCGACGACATCAGACATCGCGGCGTCTGCTGACATGCCGACTGCGACAGCGTTGGCGGCGCGAGCGAGCGTCTTGCGCATCCCGGCCACCTCGAGCCAGGAGTCGACGACATTGGCCAGGCGCGACAGACGATCGGTTCTGCCAAAGATATCGCGATCGATGGCGGCATGGTTCAGCGCGACATCAAAACTTTCCGTCAGCCGGCGGCGGGATCCATCCGGCGTTTCGACCGCGAGATCGGCAGGCAGTCGATGCGCAGCTGGAAACTCTCGGGCGCCGCGCTTGTCCTGGACCATTGCCCGCGTCGACACGATGGTCCCGTTCTCCGGAAAGAGACCGAGGTTCCGGGCGGCTTCAACCAGTTTCAGCGCCATGTAGCTCTGCGATAGTCGACCGACCGCATGGGCTTCGATATTGCCGATCGGCCGACGTTCGGCATCCCGCAGCGCGTTGTCATACAACTCGACGAACAGGCCGAGCGCATCGGCGCGGTTCTGAAAGATCGACCGGCCGCGCCGATGCCCATTCTCGCCGTCAGCATCGCGACGCTGGGCGAGCAGTTGGTTCACATCTTCAATGGCGCGGGCCCTGACTGCGGCGATGCGATCGTCCGGCGCCCGCCGGTCCTCCATGCGGCCGAGAACGTGGTTCCAGTCGTCGGAGAAACGCTGAAGTTCACTGCGTGTCATCGGCCGCGATTGCTCGCGTTCGAGTGCGACCCGAGCCTGGGGCGGCTGCGACCACCCGCCCTGGCGTCGCTCGTTGTCGTAAAGGATCGTCCCGCCCCGCGTTCTAAGCTGAACTCGGTCGACCAGGCTTTCGCTCTCGATCTTCTCGAGGCTGACGCGTAACCCGGTGACAGCAGCGTCGTGAACATGCTGCGGCGGAATGCGTGCCGTATCGCCTGCGCGCAGCATCTCTTCGAAGCGATAATGGTTCCCCTGCCAGCTGAGCCGTGGATTGACTGCGACGGCGCGGGCCTCGACATCATAGCCGGCGGCGCGGGCAATGCCGACAATGCGGGCGACATTTTCCGGCGTGCGCATCGTCGTCTCGAAGACGATGTTGACGTTGCGCTCCGTGGCGGCGGCCAAGAGCTTTTCGGTCCAGCGGCCGGCGTCAACTTGGGTGAACTGCGACGCTGTTTCTGGATCCTGTTTTTGGAACGCCAGGAAGTTGGGATGATAGGAGCGCAGATCATCGCCAACGATGCGGATTGTTGGACCGGATCGATCGAGCTCGGCGTGGCTGGCAATGAGCACCGCGGTCTTGCCGGCGCCCGGCTGGCCGCCGAGCAAGATAAGGCGGGCGCGCCCTGCCCGGCCAATCCCATCCGGAAGATAGTCTGCCAGAATGTCGCTGCGGAAAATGCTCTCGTTTCTCTCCAGCGAGAGCGGACCGGATTCGTGATCGTCCGCCATGATCAGAACTCGGCCCAGAACCGGGCTTCGTCCTTCACGCGCGGTCCCCAGAGCGCGATCAGGTTTTCGGCGGTTTCGCGATCGGCGACAGCAACGCTGTGCTGAACGGCGATAAGATCGCGACGACGCCGACGTAGCGCATCCGCCCCCTCGGGATCGGTGCCTTCGAGCTCATAGACGCGGGCCGTGACGATGGCGCGCGCCTGGTTGAGGATTTCGATGGCGATCTCGGTGCGGAGGATCGCGTCGTAAGAAATTTCCTGCTCAGCCATGTTCATCTCCATTCAGGTCTAAAGTTCTATCGGATGACGCCGCGAGCGCGGTCGAGGACCCGCCGCTGCCGCTCCGTCACGATTTCCTGGCTTGCCTGCATGCGCACAGTCTGCTGCAGGACGTTCAGCCGTTCCTGCATCGCCTCGAACGCACGGCGTTGCGCTGGCGCCACGCGATGGATGACGTCCTTCTCGCCGCGCAAAATGGCGTTACGACCGAAGCGATCGTCGAGCGCCCGACTGACCGCAACGAATTCCCGGCGGATCGCAGAATCCAACGAGCCGGCAGCCACTTCGAGTTTGGCATCCTTTTTCTTCATCGCCGCCGAGAGTTGCCGCAATGCCTCTTCGGCAGAAGCTGACAGTCCCGGAATGGAGACGCTCATGCGACGGCGCTCCTCGGTAATCGTCCGCGTCTCGGTATCGAGAGCAGTGGCATAGGAGGCACCCAGCGACCGAACGCGGCTCTCGGCTTCCGGAACGGCCTGAAGTGCATCCTTTCGCTCGCGCCCGACGGCCAGCAATTTGTCCATGATGCGATCGGAGCCGCGCAACGCACCATAAGCTGAAGGATCGTTGGCGACAGCCGCTGCGATCCGATCGCCCGGGAGGCCCTTCACGACGAGGGCCTCGATCTTGGCGACGGCGCCGGCGGGATCGCGCCAGAGGCGCGCCGCCGTTTCGACAAGAGCCGCCCGATTAAGGCCGTAATGGGCGACAGCGCGCGCCCGCTCCCGCGCCTCGTCCTCGACAGGCGTTTTGAACTCCGTCACGGCGGCGAGCATCGGCAACACCGGCATCGTCTCCCTCCCCGGCTCGACGCTGGCGCCGGCCACGATCTTCGAGCGATCCTTCCTCTCGGCAAGATGCTGTTCCTCGGCAAAACGGCGCACGACGGCGAACAGGCGCGCCAGTTTCTCGCGACGCTCCGGAGCAAGATCCTCCGGCATGCGCTCGACCATGTTTCGCTCTGCTATGGTATCTGCCTTCTGCGTGAAGGCCGACCATCCGAAGCGGCCGGTCAGCGCGTCGTTGACCGCCTTGACCTCCTGAACCAGCAGGCGATCTGCGACGGCATAGGCGAAGGCCGTCTTGTAAGCGTCCTGCCCGCCGCGCTCCCGCACGGCTTCGATTTCGACAAGGCGCGCCATGGCCGGTTTCGAGAGCGCGGGAACCGACAAGGACATGTGCGCGCGGCGTTGTTCCTCACGAATTCCAAATCGTTCGGCCTGGCGGCGGAACTCTGTCGCATGGGCACGCGCCAGCGGCAGCAATTCCGCTAACGCCGATACCGCTGCGTCGCGCTCGGCGCGGGCGGCACGGCCATCGACCAAAAGATCCGATCCACGCAGACGACCGAGACGCCGCGGCGTGGCCGCTAGATCGGCGGCGAGCGAGCGCGGCTCTATCCGGACATCGGAGGCTAACACATTCAGTCTGGCAAGCGCGCTATCGGGATTGAGATAAATCTTTTGCAGGGCCGCCCGAAGGATTGCATCCCGCTCCTTCCACCGCTCCGAGGCCAGTTGCGCGCGACGTGCATCTTCTTCAACGCTACGAGCGAACATGGTGTTGGGCGGGATGAGATATTTTCCGCCAGTCGGGACTTCCGCTCTGAGGCTTTCGTTCTGTGTGTCGTTGTAGGAGACGCGCCGTTCGCGGTCGATCGCGAAGCCAAGCGCAACGCTCGCCCGCTCCCACAGCTTCGCCACTTGCTCCCGCTTCTCAACAAGCCACGCCAGCCGCCGGCCCGCGCCCTCCTCCATCCCGGCCGCGACCCCGGAGAGTGTGTCGATGCCACGGCGACGGGCAAAATCCTGTGCATTTGCCCGGTAGCCTTCCTCGCTCTCGAAATCGAGCGTCGTCGTCTTGGCGCCGGAGCGACCCAGACGCTCGACAAGCTGTTTGAACAATTCCGGCCGGTGGCTCTCGCGCTCGATCCGCTCCTGACGGGCGTCGGCTGCTTCCTTCAGTTCCGCAGTCCAGACATTCCGATCGACCGTCCGTTCCTCGAAACTCTTTTCCCCCGTTTTCTCGTCGATGACAGGCACGGTGACCGTGACCCGTTCGACGCCGTCCTTGCGGAGCGCCACCGTATCGCCTTCCGAGACGCCGCCCTCTTCCAGAGCCTTGGGCAGGCTGACGCCCCAGAGCCGATGCACCGTTCCGTCATCGGTCTTCAAATCGGCATAGGGACTTTCGTCGGCATCCTCGTCATTGGGCCGGAACTTTGCCATCCCGGTCTCCACCAGCTCGCCGACGACGCCGGCCGCATGATCGACCCGGGATTTCCCACCCCATTCCGGTTTCGGCTCGAAGTCCTCACGGGCTGCATAGAGATCGGCGCGATCCCGATGACGGGTCATCGACACATAGGTCAGGTGCTGGTCCATCATGCCGGTGGCAAGAACGAAGGTCCGGTCGACGGTTGCGCCTTGAGATTTATGGATGGTCGCGGCATAGCCGTGATCGATGTTGCGATAGCTGTCCTCGCTGATGACGACGTCTCGGCCATTGTCGAGACGGACCGACAGCAGAGGATCGCCGCGTTTGTCGCCAGTGGAAACGACCGTTCCGAGCATGCCGTTCTTTACATATTGAGGACCGAGACGCCTTGCGCGCGGTTCGATGAAGCGGGCGTTTTCGAGGAAGATGATCCTGTCGCCGGCAGCGATCTCTCGCACGCCACGCTCCGTCTGAAATTCGCGGGCGGCCGTCAGTGCGCCGTCATCTCTCATGACCTGACGCAGCGCCGCGTTAAGCCGCTTCACGTCGTCATTGGTATGGGCGAGGACAAGCAACTCGTCACCGCGTAACCGAACGGGTTGCTCGCTATCGGCGGTGTTGCGGACGAGGCCACGGCGTGCATCCGTCCAATCGGCGACGATGCGTTCGACGACGTCTACCCGGCTCTCCGCCGCAAAAATACGTCCCTCACGTGCATAGGCATCCAGTGCTTCTTCGACCTTGCCACGGGCGAAAAGACGAGACGCCTCACGCGCCCACTCTTCGCGCTGGCGACGCACACCGGCCAGTTCGGCAGAACCGATCCGTTCGGCAATAACTCGGAACGCCGCACCCGCCTGGATCGGCTGAAGCTGCATGGCGTCGCCAACCAGAACCACTTTCGCTCCCGCGTCTTCGGCGATCTTGAGGACGCGGCCCATCTGTTGCGACGACACCATGCCGGCCTCGTCGATGACAAGCACATTGCCGCGTTTGAGCAACTCGCGACCGCCGGCCCATGCTAGTTCCCAGGAGGCGAGTGTCCGAGATCTGATGCCGGAACTGTCTTCCAGCCCTTCGGCTGCTTTGCCGGCAAGCGCCGCACCGATAACCCGTCGATTGTCGCCTTCCCAAGCGACACGCGCGGCGGCGAGCAGCGTCGACTTCCCCGCGCCAGCGAGGCCGACGACGGCCGCAATCGCGCTATCGCCGGTCACGTGGCGCACGGCATCGACCTGTTCCGCATCGAGCTTGAAAAGCTTCTCTGGATCGGCCGTTTCCACCTTTCGCACGGCGGCGGCAGTCTTAGTATCGGCAACGCCGAAGCCGGTCCGTTTCGACAAGGCCTCTGCGGACTGCGCCATGTCAAATTCGATGCGCAGGATATCGCGGGTGGTGAAAACAGCTGGCTCGCTCACCTTGCCGGTCTGCCGGTCGACCTGCTGCGGCTTCAGCAGAACAAGATCGTCGGACGCCATCAGCCGCGCGCGGATGTTTGCGAAATCTGTGGGATCGTCGACAGCGCGATGCAGCGCCTTGGCGATATCACGCTCATCGAAGGTGGACCGTTCGTTGCCGAGCTGTTTCAGCAGAAGGTCGGGCTCGGCGAGCAACCGGTCAGCCATGTCCTGCCGCCGCGCGAGATCGGCCGGCGCGAAATACATCTCGACGCCCTTCCGGGCGAGCGCTGCCTTCTCCGGCCCGAGATGTTTCTGCGCGATGCCGTCGAGCCCTTGTTCGGCATAGGAGCGTCCGTCGAGGCGGATATCATGACCGGCGAGCGCCAAATGCCGGTTGGCCGTTTCCGCCCACTCGATCTTCCAGCTTTTCATCGTCTCCTTGTCGCCGGCCCAGACCTTGTAGACGATCTTGCCGTTCGGCCGATCCGGGGTCACGACGCGGAGCGGCTCGCCGTCCGCGCCGAGCACAGGTACCTTCTTCTGCCCGAACCCCTCCTCCGTCAGCGGCCGCAGCGTTGTCATCAGATGGATGTGCGGGTTGCCGTCCTTATCGTGATAGACCCAGTCGGCGATCATCCCTTTCGAGGTTAGATTGTCCCGCACGAACTCCCGCACCAGAGCAATATTCTCGGACCGCGTCAGTTCTTCCGGCAGAGCGACGATCAGTTCGCGGGCAAGCTGCGCGTCCGCCCTCGTCTCGAAGGCATCCACGGCATTCCAGAGCGCCTCGCTGGCCCCTGCTACCGTCTTGCCGTCGATTGCCGCGCGCAGCCATGCCGGGACCTGGTCTGGCAGCGCCAACTCCTCATGCTTTAGTTCGGCTTCGCCGCCGCGATAGCTGAAGGACGTTCCGGCCTGCTCATCCATCATTCGGGCACGGTGACGATAGGCGGCGGCCGAAACGATGCTGCGTCCCGCTCCCCTGCTGATCACCTGCGCTCTGACGAACATGATCGCCACTGACGTCTCCTGACCTTTCAAGCACGTCGCGCCAGCGACGTATATTGCGCCCTTAAATCGATCGGCCTGACAAGGCCGATGCCGCTTTTCCGGAAGACGGCCCGAGCCGGATTCCGGCATCGACGTTTTGGGGACTTGTACATGGTGACATATTTGACTACTATTTTCTAGTCAGTTAAATGGCAAATGTGCAATTCGCAATCCATCATCAGGAGCCTGTAATGGTCACCAAGTCGGCAATTCTGGATATTGACGCTCAGATCGAGAAGCTGCGTGAGCGCAAGAAAACTTTGATAGTCAAATCCGCGGATCGCTTCGCGCGTGCCGCGACGAAGTCCGGGCTGGCGGAAATGGAGATCACTGATGAGGAGGTCGATCGCATCTTCGAAGAGATCGCGGCGCGATTTCGCAAAGGCGAGAAGAAAGGATCTGGTGGCGCACCTGCTTCGCCACGTGGACAGGCAAATGGCGGGACTGGAGCGGCGACGGAGGTTCCTCATGACAGCTGAACGAAAGAAGGAGGCGCGTGAGAAATTCGTGCTTGGCGGCATCGTGGTCAGGGCGGGCCTCTCAAAGGCCGACCGGGCTTTCCTGCTCGGCGGGCTTCTCGAATTGACGCGGGTCGTTCCCGGGACGGCTGAGCATCGGCGGCTGTGCGATATCGGCAAGGTGGCCTTCAGGGCGCAGGCATCCGAAAGCTTCGCGGAGGCTGCGGAATGACGGTGAAGGCCAGACCGCATCCCAGCCTGTTGCTCATGCTCGTGCCGATCGCCGTCACTGGCTTTGCCTTTTATGTCGCCAACTGGCGTTGGCCGGAACTGGCCGCCGGCATGACAGGGAAAACGCAATACTGGTTCTTGCGCGCCTCGCCATTGCCGGTGCTGTTGTTCGGGCCACTGGCTGGGCTCTTGGCGGTTTGGGCGTTGCCCCTGCATCGACGAAGACCGGTGGCCATGGTGAGCTTCCTCTGCTTTCTTTTGATGGCGGGCTTCTATGGGCTGCGCGAGTTCGTGCGGCTTGAGCCGTCCGTCGAGCGCGGCGTGCTGACCTGGGATCAGGCTCTGTCCTTTCTCGATATGGTCGCGGTCACCAGCGCGGTGGCCGGCTTCATGGCGGCGGCCGTCTCGGCTCGTATCTCTAGCGTCGTGCCCGAACCGGTGAAGCGGGCCAAACGCGGAACATTTGGAGACGTGGACTGGCTGCCGATGTCGGCGGCAGGACGGCTGTTTCCCGATGGCGGCGAAATCATCATCGGCGAACGTTACCGGGTCGACAAGGAACTCGTCCATGAGCTGCCGTTCGATCCGAACGACCGGGCCACGTGGGGGCGCGGTGGAACAGCACCGCTCCTCACCTACAAGCTCGATTTCGATTCGACCCATATGCTCTTCTTCGCCGGGTCCGGCGGATACAAGACGACGAGCACCGTCATCCCGACGGCGCTGCGCTACACCGGGCCAATCATTTGCCTCGACCCGTCGACCGAGGTCGCTCCTATGGTCGTCGATCACAGGCGCAGGAAACTTCGGCGCGAGGTCGTGGTGCTCGACCCGGCCAATCCGATTATGGGCTTCAACGTTCTCGACGGGATCGAGACGTCGAAGAAAAAGGAGGAGGACATTGTCGGCATAGCCCACATGCTGCTCTCGGAGAGTATGCGCTTCGAGAGTTCGACCGGCTCCTATTTCCAAAGCCAGGCGCACAACCTGCTGACCGGTCTGCTCGCCCATGTGATGCTGTCTCCGGAATATGCCGGCCGGCGAAACCTGCACAGTCTGCGCCAGATCGTTTCCGAGCCTGAGACGTCTGTGCTTGCCATGCTCCGCGATGTGCAGGAAAATTCGGGCTCCGCCTTCATCCGCGAAACGCTCGGCGTGTTCGTCAACATGACCGAACAGACATTCTCGGGCGTCTATTCGACGGCCTCGAAGGATACCCAATGGCTGTCGCTTGACAACTATGCGGCGCTCGTCTGCGGCAACACCTTTAAATCGAGCGAGATCGCTTCTGGAAGGAAAGATGTGTTCCTCAATATTCCCGCGTCGATCCTGCGATCCTATCCCGGGATCGGCCGGGTGATCATAGGTTCGCTGATCAATGCGATGATCGAAGCCGATGGCGCATTCGAGCGCAGGGCACTGTTCATGTTGGACGAGGTCGATCTGCTCGGCTACATGCGTGTGCTCGAGGAGGCCCGCGATCGTGGCCGCAAGTACGGGGTCAGTATGATGTTGCTGTACCAATCCGTCGGCCAGTTGGAGCGCCACTTTGGAAAAGACGGTGCTGTGTCATGGATCGACGGGTGCGCTTTCGCAAGTTACGCCGCGATCAAGGCGCTGGACACAGCGCGCAACGTTTCGGCGCAATGCGGAGAAATGACCGTCGAGGTCAAGGGCAGCTCCCGCAATCTCGGCTGGGATACAAAAAACAGCGCCTCACGAAAATCCGAAAATATCAACTTCCAGCGCCGGCCGCTGATCATGCCGCACGAGATCACGCAATCGATGCGAAAGGACGAGCAGATCATCATCGTCCAGGGCCACAGTCCGATCCGCTGCGGGCGAGCGATCTACTTCCGGCGGAAGGACATGGACGAGGCCGCTGAGCTCAACCGGTTTGTCAAACCGGGAAGGCCATGAGGACCGGGCGTGTCATTTCCAGTCACGGCGGCGGTAGCGCTCGAACGGGTCGGTCTCGCCCGGCGGCGTGATCCGGTCGATGAATTTCGAATAGCCGAGGGCAAACCCAATGAAGCCCACCGCCATCAGGAGAAACACCCAGAATGGCATTCCGTTGGCGGCCTCAGGCTTGACGAAGGCAGCAAATGAGATCGGCAGCATGATGACCCCACCGAGCATCAGCACGTTGACGACGGGGCGGAACATGCACAGGAGAAAGAAGGCGAGATGCCAGGCGCAGTAGAAAACGCCGAGCACGACCCCGATGGCGAGCGTCATGACCACGCGGGCGACGTAACGGAGCATGCGGGCAAACGGGTTGTGCGTGTCGGGTCGCAGGTCCGCGCCGATGATGGATTGATTTTCGATCATTGCCGATCTCCGTGGCAGCTGGGGTGTGCCCACGCGATCGGTTGGCAGCATCACACTATCGGATTTTAGTGAGTCTAGTCCGCAGCGGGGATAGGAGCAAGGACGGATCGGCGAAGCACACGAGCCATCCGTGAGAGCGTGGATCGACCAAATCAAGCCGATCGGCCGGCTGGGTGCGGAAGGGTATCCCCTTGCGACGAGGCGGCCGGTCGATCCGGCCGTATCGTCCCCGCGAGAGTGATCGTCACCGAAGGCCGAGACGGCAGCGCCGGCTCGGGGAGCGGCGGAACGGCGCGAGTAGGGAGCGGTCGGCCATAGGCCGGCTCGCCCAGGCACCGTTTATCCCACCTGCCCATCCATCACCAAGATGAATCGAACCACGCCGCCGGATTCAAAAGTGTCGTTGGACGCTGAAAGCGAGACAGGCGATTCTTCGGTCATGCTCGCACAGCCCTACAACCTCTATATCGAACGCGTGGACCCCGAACGGAACATGGCACGCTTCTATCTGCTGACGATCGAGCCGACGCTGTTCGGCACACCCCGATTGGTGCGCCGTTGGGGACGGATCGGGACAACCGGTCAGGAAAAGGTGCATCACTTCGGTCGCGAAGAGGAGGCTGTTTCTCTATTTCTCGAATTGCTGCGCATAAAGCGAGCGCGCGGATACAGGCCAAAACCGATCCAGAAAACACTGGGCGATTATTAGTCCGCGAAAATTCTGATGGGGGAGCAAAGCTTTGGTCAGTCGTGCCGGTCGATCCGGCACGACTGACCCGGATGGCAAGGCAAAAGCCACCGTCAGTGGGGAGGCTCGCCGACGCGCTCGACGTCTTGAGCGGCGATCGCCGCTGCCAGTGCGGCGCGGGCCGCTTCTAGCTCCGCGATGATCTGGGCGCGCTCGGTCAGGTCGCAATGGTTTGCCTCGGCACGCAGTTCTTCAATGTGGATTTCGAGGTCGTAGGTCATCGTCGTCATCTCCTTGATAGTGTGAAAGATGACGCCGGGGGGTCGTGAGGATCGGGCTGGGTCAAGGATCGCGCAGCGACCGCCGGAGGCGGCGAGCGGAGGAACCGATTTTCTGACGGCACCCTTCAGGGTGTCGGCTGAAAATTGGAGGGGCCGCGAAGTCCTTGAGGCGGCGCGGTCCTCACGGCAGACTTGGCATTCTGAGCAGACAGGGTTTGGTCTCGTTTGGCACCAAAAGGAATGATCGCGGGCTCGATGCCCGCAATCATTCCCGCCAATCGTTCCCGCCGCCTGGTCTCACACGCTAGAGCCGGCCCCGATTGCTCGGGGCCGCTCGCTTGCCGTTCAGTCCGGGTTGTTCCAGAGGATCACCTTCTTGTTCGGGTCGCCGCCTGGCGCCTGAGCGAGATTGCCGAAGATCACGCCGATCTCGGGGGCCTCCAGCTTGACCGAGAGATATTCCTCGCCCGTCTGGCGGGCGATGCGGTTCCAGCCTGCGCCGATCTCGAAGCCGGTCTTGCGGTGGATGACCCGGTAGTCGGGGGCTTCTTCGCTTGCCTTGTTGGCGTTCGGGACGATGGCGATCGGGGCGTTGACCCGGATGGTGGCGAAGACGCCTTCGAGGATGCCGTCGGTCTTCTGCGTCAGGGTTGCGATCGTGGTGGCCATGGTACTTGCTCCTTCGGTTGCTCGGGACCATTCCCGATGGCGCACGAAGAGACGGCCGACTGCTGCGGTCAGCTCGCGCAAAAATTTTGCGAAATTCTATTTTCCACCAGGAGCAAACAACTGAAATCGAATTTCGCGAAATTTTGACCGAGTCTTACCCCTTCAGGGGTTGGCCGCAAAAGCAGGCAGTCGTCTATACGAGCGACATAAAACGGGAATGGTTCGGGGCAACTGAAGGGCGCGAAACCATCATGCCGCCCGGTCCGGCCTGAAGGATATAGCCGCGCGTCTCCTGAGCGCCTCACCGCCATCCGGATCAACTTACTGCGCTCGCCCTGTCGCAGCAGCTTCGCGCGATGAGCACGCCTCCGCCGAGGTCACACCTTTGCGCGTCGGCGAGGTCGGCACAGTGACCGCATCGCCGCCTGCGGACCGTGCGGCAATATCGGATGACGCCGTTCGCATGGAGGATCGGATACGGCCTTCAGCAACTCGCGTCCCAGCGTCCGGCCGTCTGAGCGGTCGGCATTCGCAGGTACACCGCTCGGCAAGCAGGCCCTCCGAGCGATCGGGGCCGGCTTCGTCGGCTAAACCAAACCCTCGAGGATCACAAGGCGACAGGATCAGAGCACGTCACGAACGGAACGCCGTAGAGCCCGACATGCTGATCTTGCGAAACGAAATGCGCTCCCTCCGCCACCGCCTGGGCCATGAGCAGATGATCGAAGGGATCGCGGTGATGAAGCGGAAGAGCAGCAAGAGCAACAAGATGAGCATCCGTAATGTCCAGCCGATCGAAACCTTGCTCCGGCAAGATCGCAAGAATCTCGTCCAGATCGGCATCAAGCTTGCCGATCCGCAGCTTCACGGTGATTTCCCACAGGGAGAGGATGCTGACCAGAACGTCGTTCTCGGGATCGCCGATAAGGCCACGCGCATGCTTCCCCACTTTCCGTCGTCGTTCAGCCACCACAACAAGGCATGCGAATCGAGGAGTAACCTCACGCCTCGTCTTCCATTGACGACAGAACATCTTCCGGCAGGCTGTCGAAGTCATCGGCAACTTTGATCTTCCCGCGCAACGCGCCGGGCTTGCGAGGGACAATGTCCTTTGATGGCGGTCCGATTTCCGCGACCACCTTGTGATGGGAGGTGAGGACAAACCGCTGCCCATCCTCGACCTGCTTGAGGAAGGACGTCAAGTTGCCTCGGAACTCGCGCACGCCCACGCGGCGGGGAGATGGTGTCTGTGGCCGGGACTGAGGCATTGGCGAGGCTCCTGTTGAGCAGGAAATGTGTACACAATTCCTCCAAAATGCAAGCGGTTCCTCGTCGTGGTGAGAATGGCTTGGATCGGCACTTCGTCACGGCAATTCCTTGAACGAAGACTGGTTCACACCGTTGATGAGGATCCCAACGTCCTCCTTCGATCTTTGGGATCAACGACGCCCCGCCTCGGCTGCCGCGGCGGGTCTACTGTGTCCGACGGGATTGCCTATATTCCGCACCCGCCTAATCCTGAGGTGAGCGCGCCTATTGAAATAAGCCGCGTCAACTGTCATATATGGAGCGTCAAGTGACGCAGGAGATGTGAAGATGGCTGTTGCGGCCGAAGTGGCTCGTCCTGAAGGACACGTGGGAGAATTGCAGAAGGTGGCAGCCCTCCTCGGCGGCACGCGCGTTCTGTCGCGCCGGCTGACAAGCGCGCTCGACGCGCACGAACTGCTTCTCCACGGCCTGCCGGCCTCCGCGGTCGATCACCTCGTCGGAAGCCTTGTGTTCATCGGGAAGACCGAATCCCTCGAAAAGGCAGTCGGCATGAGTCTCAGGACGTGGCAGCGCCGAAGGGACGCACCGACCAAGCCGTTGAGCCAGGAACAGAGCGGGCGGGCGTGGAAGTTTGCCGAGATCCTGTCCAAGGCGACGGACGTCCTGGGCACTCAGGCGGAGGCGGAACAGTGGCTGGAGCGTCCGGCGATCGGACTTGACCAGCGCCGTCCGATCGATCTGCTCGGGACGCCTGCCGGCGTCGAACTCGTCGAGGATTACCTGGAGCGGCTCGAATACGGCGTCTATGCATGACGCTTCTGCCGATTGCGCTCGGCGGTACCGAACTGGTCGCCTGGCGACTAGACCAAAGCGGCTTTGCCCCGACATGGGACAGCGGCGAAGGCGCCTATCGCGTCGGCGGCCGTTGGAACAGCAAGGGCGTCCGCGCGGTCTATTGCTCGCTCGACCCATCGACGGCGATCCTCGAAGTTGCGGTTCATAAAGGGTTTCGTGCGCTCGACACGGTTCCCCATGTCCTGACCGCAGCGGTCATCACCGATCCCTCCTCGGTCTATGTCGTTGATCCCGCCAGCATCCCAAATCGGAACTGGCTGCGGCCGGGGATTCCGAGCGCAGGACAGCAGTCATATGGAGACGAGCTTTTGAGACAGCATCGTTTCGTGGCGATCCCGAGCGCGGTATCGACACAAAGCTGGAATCTCATCTTCGTTGGGAGCCTTGCGGCCGGCAGCTACTCTTTGAAGTTCCAGGAGGCGTTTGCCCTTGATACGCGCCTGCATCCGCCGCAACCGGCCTGATCGCCCCTGAATTTGTGGAAAGGGGGGCGATGCGGCGCCAACCAATGCCGGAACCACGTGACATCAGCCGATCCGGGTGAAAAGGATCGAAGGGTTCTAAACAAGAGGTAATGCCATGACCACCACGAACGAAATTGCGGACAAAATCGCCGCCGAGCATAACCTGACCAAGGCGCAGGGCAAGGCTGTTGTCGAAGCGGTATTCTCGGCGATCACGACAGCCGCGACATCAGGCGCCGAAACATCGATCCCCGGATTCGGGAAATTCAAAGTCAAGGACACGCCGGAACGCGAAGCGCGCAATCCCGCAACCGGGGCGACGATCAAGGTCGCCGCACAGAAAAAGGTGGCCTTCACTCCGGCGAAGGCGCTCAAGGATGCGCTGAACAAGTAATCTCGGGCAAAGAGTGTTTCGCGAAGGAGATGGCGCTTACGCACCATCTCCCTTCAGTTCCCAGACATTGATGCCGAGCCGACGGGCCTTGTCGCGAAGGTTGTCGGTGATGCCGGAACCGGGGAAGACGATCACGCCCGATGGCATGACCGAAAGCATGTCGTCGTTGCGGCGAAACGGGGCGGCCTTGGCGTGCTTGTTCCAGTCGGGCTTAAAGGCGATCTGGGTAACCTTGCGCGCCTCGGCCCAGCAGGCGGCGATGCGTTCGGCACCTTTCGGCGAGCCGCCGTGCAGCAGGATCATGTCCGCGTGCTTGGCATGGGCCTTGTCGAGCGCGGCCCAGATCCGGTCGTGATCGTTGTAGTCCATGCCGCCGCCGAAGGCGATCTTCGTGCCGGCCGGGATCAGCACCTCGGTCTCGGCGCGCCGGCGGGCGGACAGGAAATCTCTGCTATCGATCATCGCCGCCGTCATGTTGGCGTGGCTGACCTTGGAGCCGGTGCGCGGTCGCCATGCCGATCCGCTCTGCGCCTCGAAGAGGTCGGCGGCATAGTCGCGCATGAACTCGAAGGCGTTGCGGCGTTCGAGGAGCGTGATGCCCTCGACGACATGGCGCTCAAGCTCGACGCTTTTGACTTCCGAGCCGTCCTGCTCGCGCTGGCCGGTGCGCTGCGCGTCCTCATTACGCTGAAGCTCGCGCTGGATGCGCTCGCCGGCGCGGTGGAAGAGATTGACCGTCGACCAGAGCAGGTCTTCGAGATCGGGCTCCAGCCGCGTGTCACCGAGCATTTCGAACATCGCAGAGAACATCGCGGTCAGCGCCGACCGGACGACCGGCTCCTCGGGCAGCGGGCGCGGGTCCGGCTCGTCCTGGAAGGGGCGGTAGCCAAAGACTTGCATCTCGTAGATGAAGCGGTCGGTCGGGGAAGATGCGTGATGGGGCTCGAAGGCGTCGTCGATGGGAAGGGGCAGGTTCATGATGGTCTCCGTCGGTTTTGGCCGCGCCTCTCGCGGCCTGACGGCGATCCCTGTCCAGGCAGCGGGCGAGCCGGAACCGCGAGCGCAGCAAA
This sequence comes from Rhizobium tibeticum, assembly GCF_900110205.1. GTDB lineage: Bacteria > Pseudomonadota > Alphaproteobacteria > Rhizobiales > Rhizobiaceae > Rhizobium > Rhizobium tibeticum. The sequence goes on from NZ_FOCV01000028.1 coordinate 30,487, forward strand.
GCGGCCCAGCGCAGCGCCGGGCGGTTGAGGGAGGGTTTCTTGGCCCGCGAGGAGCGCCGGCTTGCCGGCGCGGGGAAGAAACCAGACCGATCCGCTGAAGGCCCGACAGCCGCCTGGTAAGGGTCGCCTCTCGGCAGGCCCGCAGGCGCGCCTCACCAGGAGGAGACCGGCAGGGACCGGCCCGCCAGCCAAGCCGCGCCCTCACCGCCTCCTTCGCGGCCGCATCACACGAGAAGAAGGGCCGAGGCGTCTTCCGGTGCGAGCTGGCTCCGGAGATTTGCGATGAACCGGTCAGGTCCAAGTCGGCGCAGATCCTCGTTGAAGTCGCCGAGTTCCGGGGTGAGCACAAGCGGCAGGATGCCGAGCGCCTGCGCCCAGCGGCTCAGTCCCTCGATGCCATGCCGGCCGGCGGCATCGGCGTCGGCGGCAACGTAGAGGCGCAAGCATCCGGCTGGTGGCCGGAAGGCGGCAAGATGATTGGCCGTCAGCGCCGAGACCATGGGCATACCGGGCATCACGTGCGAGAGCGACAAGATGCTTTCGAGGCCCTCGCCCGCGACCATGACAGGCACGAGACCATCGACAGGAAAGCGGAAGCGCACGGCGTTGCCGAGTAGCCCGCCCAGCGCACGGCGGGGATCGTCGACCCTTGCCTTGCCCTCGCCATCCGGGTCGAGCCAGGTGCGATGCACGCCGGTGATCGCGCCGGTCTGATCGGTCACCGCTGCGATCAGCGCCGGATAGCTGCTCATTCTGCCGCTGACGAGGTCACGAAAGTAGCAGGACGGATGGAAGCGGAGCGCGGGATGCGACGATGCGCGCAGGATGCCGCGCTGACGCAGATAGCTGTCGGCCAGCGTGCCGGAGAGCGGCTCTGTCATACGGAACAGGCGTCTTGCACGTTCCGCAGCCGGTCTTTCGGCTGGCTGGCTGTCGAGGGTATCGTCCCGGCGGGACGACACCGGTCTGGGTTGGGTTGAGTTGGGCTGGGGTTCGTTCAGGAAACGCCGTGCCTCATCGGCGACGTCACGGAAATCGACCAGTCCACAGGTTTCCCGCACGAGATCGAGGAGGTCGCCATACTGGCTGGTCGCCGCGTCCGTCCATCTGCCCTTGCGAGGCCCAGCGAGATGGACGTAGAGCGACTTGCCCTTGCTGTTGGCAACGTCGCCAACGATCCAGTAATTGCCGGCCCGGCGGCCGGCGGAGAGGTAGTGACGGCAGACCGCCTCGGCATCGCGTGCCAGACGATCCGCCAGCTGCGAAGCGGACAACATGACGGTCAGCTCCGGCCCGCGACATCGACGACGCGATGCCGTTCGATGAGGCGCGACAGCACCGCCTGCCCGTCATCCGAGGCCGGGATGAAGAACCGGACCTTCCAGGCGATCATTTCGGAGAAGAGACCTATCGATTTCAGCCTGTCGCGCATGCCATCGGTAAAGCCTGTGAGCTCGACGCGATAGTCGTTCATCACCCGCACACGCCGCAGTGTCATATTGCCGGCGAGCGCCACCACCGACGAGCCGACGAGCAGCGATTGCCAAACCTCGGCGGCGCTGACGACCTCGGTCTGGTCGAGCCCGAAGTTGCGGCACAGCCGGGACAGCCCTTCGGACGAGACCAGTCGGCCGACGATCCTCTCCCCCTTGTCGGTCTCAAGACGATAGACCCGGCAATAGTCCTGCGGCAGCAGTTTCCAGATCGGCAAGAGCAGGCCGGAGACCACATGCATGGTCGACAGGGAGAATTCCGGAAGACCGGCGACCTCCGCATCCCAGGCAGCGGAAAAGCGCTGCTCGTCCGTTTCCTCCCAGTTGGTCTCTTCGAGCTGGCGCAGTTCGAAGCGGATTTCGTCCATCGGCCGGACGAGCGCGGCGCGTGGCTGGACAGAACCGTCGTCGAGCATGATCGACCGCGTCGGGATCTGCACGGCCGGCCGACCGGACTTGGCGTTGACCATCAGCCTTGCCCGCGGATCGCGCTCAACCAATCCCAGGACGTCAGCGAGCAGCATCGGCTTGTTGCGATCCATGCGTTCGATAGTCAGGAGGTGCGACTGCGCGCGGGTGACGGGATGGGTGTAGATCAGCCTTCGGTCCTTCACCGACATGCGATCCGCCGTTAGCGTCTCCAGGCCGCTGTCATAGACGCCGGCAGCAATCGCCCCTTCGATGCGGGCCGCCAGGAGTTGTTCGAAGGCGTCGAACAGCAGGTTCTGCATGGCGATGGTCAGCGCCAGCATGCGGTTCAGGAAGGTATGGATCGGCGGCAGCTCGTCCTTGAGCCCGCCTTCCTCTGATGTCAGCGACAGGCCGGTGATCGCCTCGAACGTCTGCAGCGAGCAGCCGGCGACGCCGCCGCTATGGATCAGTTTATAGAACTGCCGCAAGGCGTCGCGGGCATATTGGGATTCGAGGTTGTCCTCGCTCCTGAACATCCCCTGCCCGCCCGTCTGGCGTTGCCCGCGGGTAATGGCGCCGAGCGTGTCGAGGCGGCGGGCGATCGTCGACAGGAAGCGCCGTTCAGCCTTGACGTTGGTGGCGATCATCCGGAAGCGCGGAGGCTGCGCCTGGTGGGTGCGATGGCTGCGGCCGAGACCCTGGATGGCGACGTCAGCGCGCCAGCCGGCTTCGAGGAGGTTGTGCAAGCGCAGGCGCTGGTTCTTCGCACCAAGGTCGGCATGGTAGGAGCGTCCCGTGCCGCCCGCTTCCGAGAAAATCAGGATCGCCTTCTCGTCGTCCATGAAGGCACGGGTCTCGTCGAGATTGGCGCTGCCCGGTCGGCTTTCGACGGCGAAGCGGTCGATCGTGCCACCTTCGTCGTGGCGGACGATGCGGCGCGTGCGGCCGGTGATCTCCGCAACCTGGGCAGTTCCGAATGTCTGGACGATCTGATCAAGCGCGGTCGGGATCGCCGGCAGGCTGCCGAGCCGCTCGAGCAATGCGTCACGGCGCGCGACAGCTTCCCGGCACAGCACCGGATTGCCGTCGGCGTCATAGACCGGCCGTGACAGGAGATTGCCTTCGGCGTCGGAATATTCCTCGAAGAGCTGTGTCGGGAACGAGTGGTTGAGGTATTCCGCGACGATCTCACGCGGCGTGACGTCCACCTGGATGTCGCTCCATTCCTCGGTCGGGATTTCCGCCAGCCGGCGCTCGGTTATGGACTGGCCGGTCGAGATGATCTGGACGATCGCGGCATGGCCTTCCTCCACGTCCGATTTGATCGCGCTCATCAGCGCCGGCGTCTTCATCGACGTCAGGAGGTGGTTGAAGAAGCGCTGCTTGGTGCTTTCGAAGGCAGAGCGCGCAGCCGCTTTGGCTTGTCTGTTGAGTGTGCCGCCGCTGGACGTGATTCCGGACGCCTCCAGCGCCTCCCGCTCGCTGTCCTTCGAGGGGGTCGAATACGACATCCTCGAACACGAACTGAGCGAGGAGCAGGTTCGCATCTACGATTCCTACGCCGAAGCCTATCAGGTCATCCACAATCACCTCGATCAGGCGAGCGCCGTGTGTGGGTGGGGATCAAGCCCGCCACCTTGGTCAGCATCGCCAGCGTCGCCTGCGGCGCGTTTGCGCGGGCGGTGATCGCCGCGCCGAACTTGCGAAGAAACAGGACCTGCGCCACTTCGGCCGCCTCGTAGGCGTCTTTCCAGGACCAGAAGCCTTCGGCGTCCGAGCCGCCGAAGATGTTCATCAGAACGGTGCGGAGATCGGCTGCGCCGATGGGCTGGCCACGTTCGAGAGACGGCAAAAGCGCATGGCCTGAGCGGACGAGTTTGCCCGCTCGGCTGGTGCTATCCGCCGGCGCGAGCGAGGCGGTGGTGGCGTTTGCGACGCGGGAAGGAACGATGTTCATAGGAAACCCTGTCGAGAGCGGGAAAGGACAGGCCCGCCCGGACGCTCTCCAAGCCTCGGCAGACCGCCCTTTTCCGGCCCCTCTCTCCCTCTGGGCGATCTAGGCGGCGGGCGCCCGGCCTTCAGCCGGGCGCGAGCTTCAGGTTTCTAAACGCCGCAACGCCCCCGACCCATACCTCATGCAGGACGGCGTTGCCGCCGGCGGCGATCCAATCGACTGCCTCCTCGGCCGACAGCTCATGGACATGGACGCCCTGTCGATCGGCCGCGCCGCGCTGGCGCTCGAAGACATCACGGTCCTCAAAGGCGTAGAGCGTGTCGCCCGGACCGTCCCAATAGACGACGGCGAAGCAGACGGGCCGAACGATCTGCGAACGGAAATTGAGGAACACTGGTGCGATCGGCGCAGAAGCCAGGCGCGGGTAGTCGAGTGCAGGCATGGTCATGATGCTCTCCTGAAAACACGGAAAGGCCCGGCGCTCCTGGGAGCACCGGGCCTGGCTGGAAAAGGTTGGAAGGAAGATTGGTGGGGGTCTCCCCGGAGCGTCAGCGCCAGCCGGAGACCGCACCTTCGACAAAGACCTCGTCGAGGTTGGCTTCGAGAAGCTTCAGGATGCGGTCGTTGACGGCGACGCATTCGTTGATCCAGTTGCGATCGAGCTTGCCGTGCCGGCCGAACCGCTCTGAGGGCACATAGACGATCGTGAAATGCGGATAGTCCGTGCCATCCGGCGCGACATGGACATGGGGACCTTCGACGTCGATCACCGTTCCGCCCGTGCCGTACGACGTGCGGATCACCATGCCGGGGTGAACGAGTGCCGCAACATCCGGCGCGCCGGCCGGCGTCGAACGATAATGGCCGGGGTCGGGCGCCCCGAGCTCGGCCGCGCAGAGGGAGTGAGCGAGATATTGCAGCTGTTCGCCGGGCCGCGGTTTACGTCTGATCTGCATTGCCAGCCTCCTTCGATATTTTTGTATGGCACGAACGGCGCGGCGGGCCGCTGGAAGCCTGTCTACCCACCCGAAGCCGCCGCTTCTGCCAGCCGCACTCTCCCCCTCGATCGTCCGGCGCCGTCGGCTTCGCTTCTAGACACGCTGGTTGCATCGCGTCGCGCCGTTTTACTGTCAATTTTTTTAATAGTATAATGCATGATCGACATGTAGCTTTGACAACAAAGACGGAGAAGACAAAGGTGCGAAAGTTCTCGATCGGTGACCGGGTGATCGGGGAATCATCGCCCGAATTGCAGGAATTTCTACCGCAGGCCTACGAGCAGCGGCTTCGCCCGATGTGCATGTGCAAGGCGCCACCGGCGCCGATGTACATCGCACGGGTCGAAGACCAGTATCTCATCAAGCGGATGCCGCTGTCGGGACGCGATCACGATCCGGCCTGCTCTTCCTACGAGCCTCCCTACGAGCTTTCCGGCCTCGGCCCGTTGATCGGCAATGCAATCCAGATCGATGCCAGTGGCAGGGCCGACCTGAAGCTGGAATTTTCCCTGACGAAACGCGGGCCTCGCGCCGCGCCCAGCGCGCCGGCTGAGACGTCCGAACATGGGATCCGTAGCGAGCCCAGGAAATTGTCGTTGCGGGCGATGCTGCATTATCTCTGGGAGGCGGGCGAACTGACGGAATGGCGTTCGACCTGGGCCGGCCGGCGCGGCTGGGGCCGGGTGCGAGCAAGCCTTCTCAATGCTGCGGCGCAGATGACGGCAAGAGGTGCCATCTTGGGCGAAATGCTCTTCGTGCCGGAAGTGTTTCATCCCGAAGACAAGGATGGTATCGCCGCCCGCCGTGTAGTTGCACTCAAGGGCGTGCAGGCGACCGGCTCGGGTCCGCGCAAGCTGATGATGATCGTGGCAGAAGTGAAGGAGTTTTCCGCCGCACGCGAGGGGCAAAAGATCGTGGTGCGGCATATGCCTTTTCCGCTGATGATCGAGGAGGGAGCTTGGCGGCGGCTCGCGGCACGCTATGAGCTCGAACTCGAACTGTGGCGCTCGAATGAGACGTTCCATCTGATCGTCATCGCCACCTTCGGCGTTTCGGCCGCCGGCATTGCGGCGGTCGAAGAGGTCGCCCTGATGGTGGTCAACGAGAACTGGCTGCCGTTCGAGGACATCCACGAGCTTCGGCTTCTGGAGAAGCTCGGCCACCTCAAGCGAAAGAGCGTCAAAGGGTTGCGTTTCAATCTGCCACGGGATGCACCGATCGTGTCCGTGACATTGCCCGAACAGAAGCCGGCTCCCGTCGCCATGTTCATCGTGCCGGCAAGCGCCGGAGAGGAATTTGAGCGGGCGCTAGCTGACATGATCGAGGCGAGGTCGGAGATCACGTCCTGGGTCTGGCGGGTGGCGGAGGGTGAAATCCCACGCCTGCCTTGATCCACAATCCTTATATCCGGAGGGCGTTAACAGTCCGCAGCGAATAAATAGCTCGACGGTGTCGAAGCTTTACCCGCCCGACGGAATCCATGAAACCTGCGAAAAAACCGTTCGTTGTGGAGATCAAGAACCCGCGTCGCCTGTCCCGTGGCAGCGGGAGAGCAGGTCACCGGCGAAGAGATGGCCGAAGAGGGTGATGACGCAGCACCTCTGCCGCGCTGAAGCGGTGTCGGAGAAGAACGCCGGCGACATTAGCGCTTGATCGCATCGTACACCAGCTTCGGAACCACCCATCCATTCAGGTAGAAGTGTCGCTTGGCCTTGAGGCGGGCGATATAGGCGTCCTGCTCTGCGTATGAGCCAAGCCGGTTGAAGTGGGTCCGGGAATAATCGATCATTCCGTCCCCTTCGCTGAGTTCGAGCTTGCCTGCTGCAGCCAGCTCCTCGATGTGGGACCGGAGCGTTTTGACGACGCGTCGAAGCGGTATTGCCGGTCGAGTGCGGTCTGCAGTCGGCCCGATTGCATTGGTGAGAGTGAATCTGTCTTGAACAGGGACATGGGTAACGCCTTTCCTCATGAGTCGACTTGGCGTGAAGCCGGATTGAAGCTCGATTTGTTTCGCGCGACGACGTCCTGGCGATGGCGCCTGACGGCCACCATCACGTCTTCAAGGAACTCCTCCGGTTCGCCTTCTCGGAAGGCGCCATCCTCGGACCAGAGCAGGGTCTCGACGAACGCCGGGGCGAAATCGAAATCGAAGGTGAAACCTTCATCCTCAAGGTCCTCGAAAACGGCGGCATGGACATCAAGTGCGAAGGGCACGATCTCGCGAACATGAGAACGCATCGCCTGCCATCCGACCGCATCCCAGACTTCGGACATGCCGGCGATATTGTCCGGCACCGGTCGCCCATCCTGATGCAGCCCGCGGAAATAAAGCATCGCCTCCCAGATGCATAGAGCCGTCTCAAGCTCTTTCACCGTAAATGGGTCGAGAGCTGCGCCACCAGCCATAGCGCTATCGTCTTCTGGCAAAGCAGCCGACGATGCCGCAGGCGGGAGGGCGTTATCCTGAAGCCTGAACCGGGCGAGAAGATCCTCGCTTGTAGCATGGTGGATCGCCTTGTCGGTGATCAGCGAAACGCTGGCGCCGAAGCTCTCCGGACGTTGAGAGGGGTGATTCATCCATTGGATGATCGTGACCTCGCGCAGATCCGCTGACCGCGCGACGATGCCCTGAACCACGAACGGCCACGGAAACTGGCTGAGGTCGATGTCGATCATCGCATCGTCCTCGGCAGTGTTGCTGCCTGCCGGCAGAAGGGCAAGGACGCGGCCGGCGATGAAGATGGTAAGCGGATCCTCGGCATATTGCACCGAGGCGTGAAACGCGGCGATCAGCTCGCTGCGCGGCACGCGGACCGGGTTGGTCGGTCCGACATCCGTGAACAGGACAAGACCCTCTTCAGTTTCGCTGCATTCGAGCACATTGGTGAGAAGCAGCATTTCGAGCTTGCTGATGTCGGCTACCGGAATGGGCGGATGGCTATAGATTCTGGTTTCAAGCGCAGTCATGACGTTTCCTTCCGGGGAACGGAAAAGCCCGGCACGACGGCCGGGCGACAAAAGAGAGGGATGAGGGGGGATTGATGGGATCAGGCGGCGCTTTCAAGCAGCTTCTTCGCCTTGCTTTCAAGCTCAAGCCTGGTGTCCTGATGCGACTTTCCTCGCGCGAGCGCGGTGATCCCCTGCACAAAATCGAAAATCGACTCGGGTGGTCTTCCCTCCTCGCTGAGAACGGTCTCGATAATCTTGCCGGTTTCGGCCTTTGAGAAGCCGCGTTTGCGCAGGAACTCTGAGCGATCGTCGTCGGTGCGGGCGACGGTGCGCTCACGCGCGGCGCGGATGCCGGCAATGAACGGCGCAGGTGAGGAATTGGCGAAGCTCGTCAATGCCGGGGCTGCTTCGTGAGTGAAACGTTGCGCTGCGAATTTCGAGTGGCGGATAGTAATCTCCTCGAAATTCTCGGTGCCCCAGAGGTTGCGATTGGCACAAACAGCCCTCAGGTAAAAACTTGCAATCCCTAGCGTTTTTGAACCCACTTCTGAGTTCCAGGCGTAGAACCCGCGGAAATACAAATCGGGTTCGCCATTCGGCAGTCGTCCGGCTTCGATCGGGTGAGTGTCATCGCAAAGAAAGACGAAGACGTCGCGATCGCTGGCGTACAGCGTCGTCGTATCCTTCGTGATGTCGACAAAGGGATTGTGGGTCATGGTCGACCAGTCGAGCAGACCGGGAACTTTCCAGATCGTGTCGCCTGTGCCATTGCCAGCAATGTTCATGATCGCGGCGATCAAATCCTTATCCCAGATCCGGCCGTATTCGGGACCGGTCACCGCCCGCAGTTCAAGGCGACCGTCGTCCATCTCCAGCGTTTTGACCATTTCGGCATTATGATTGAGGAGTCCGTGCTGGAGGTTGATCGCCGCCAACGGCGCGGGCAGCTGGCGCATATAACTCGCAGGTGCACCGACCAGGCTGCAGAGCTGGCCATAGCTCCAGTGCGTCGGGGCCAAGGGCTCGCGCCCGCCGGGAACGATCAGGGACAATCGGTCGGCATTGTCACGGGTGGCCTCGACGCGGATCTCGGCGGTCTCGACTGTGCGGACGCGAGCGCGTTCCGTCCTGGCGCTGACGGCGCGATGCAGATCGGAAAGCGACAGATAGCGCTCGTCGTCGGGACGCGAAAACCATTCTGACGAAACGCGGCCGATGCGTTCGCCGCGGGATATATCGACCTTGAATCCAGACGATGTCGGTCGCGGATTGGAAATCATGGTGTTCATGATGAAGTCTCCTGAAACGAAAGAGCCCGGCTGACCGCTCCTGCGACAACCGGGCTGGTGAGATGAACGATGAATTGCGGCCGCAAGACCTGGCTGAGAGGCATACGGTCAAGACAGACAAGCGCGCCGCCCGAGGGCAACGCACGGCGACTGGTCAATCAATCGCCTGAAAGATCTCCGCGGCTTCGGGGTGGTCAGCAGAATAGGCGTAGAGGCGGCCGTAGCCTTCGGAGAGACGCTCGGATTGATGCAGGAAGGAGAGATGCGAGAAGGCAAACAGCGTGGCGATAATCCCGGCAGCTTCCGCCGAGACTTCCCCCTGAAAGCCGGTGATCTCGCCGGTGATCCTGAAACGCGATTTGGACGTCGGAGCAAGAAACAGAGGTTTGCCCTCGTGCTCGTAGAAATCCCAGAATCCGCCGCCGTCGAGGGGGCTGAGCCGCTCCATGAGGCCGTAGACCGCGTTCTCGCCAATGATCAGGAGCGGGCGCCCAAAGAGGATTGGAAGGAAATCCAGGCGGCGCTCGTCGGGGACGATGGAAGCAGTTTGGGGTGTGACTTCAGATATCGGCATCGATCTTTCTCCAGAGAGGCAACAGGGTTCCAGCCGGACGCCCTCTCTCCACGGTCCGGCCTCGCCCCTCTTCCCGGCCCCACTCTCCTCTCTCACGGTCGCCGCAAAACCGACCGCAACGGTCGGTCTTGGTCGTAAGAAAGAGCGGCGCCAGAGTGCGTGGATGGACCGCATTGAAGAGGCGAAGCGGTCCAGCAACGCCTAATCTGGATGGAGGCGAAGTTGGGTCGCTCGGACGGCAGCCATTGCCGCGCGAAACTCGGCATTGCTCACAGCATCGGAGAGATCGATCGTTGCTACTATGGATTCACAAGCCGATCGGATCTCCTCGTCGCTTACCGCATCCGGCGACAGCCCCTTGAAACTCGGATCAACATCGAGGACCGCAGCTATCGCGCCGCGGACCCGCTCCTCCTGCAGACGTACGAGGACATGGCCCGGCTTCGGCGCGTCGGCCGGCTCGGCGGGGTCGGGCGCATAAGCGAGAATGGCCTCGCCCCGCGCTATCGCCCAGGCCGATTTGGCCAACCAACCGACTGATGGAGGTCGCGCCGCCTGGACCTCGTGGAACAGGATCTTCAGCAAGCCGAGCAGAATTTCGAAGTGGTGGGCGCGGCGCTGAACGGATTCATCAAACTGCGAAGGTATCGTGATTGGCGATCCTGCATGGGCGGTGTTCTCACCTTCCCAGATGCCCGTCACATGGATTTCGCCCGAGGAATCGTAGTCCTTCTTCAGGGATTCCCAGTTGTCGTCGCCCAGCGCCGCCTTGCAGGCATCTTCTGGCGTGTCGGCAACATAGGTCCCATGCCGGAATACCGGCAGTGTGTAGGTCGTTTCAATCGTATAGGCAGGCATGACGCTCTCCTGAAAACAGAGAAGCCCGGCGCGGTGGCCGGGCTTTCGTGAGTGTGCGTATTGGAGTGGTTATTCGGCGGCTTCGAGATGTTCGCCGTCGCCATCGATCGAGCCGGTGGCCGCGTCTGGGGCTTCCTGATCTTCCGTCAGGAAGGATGGCAGATCGATGTCGGCGGCATCGTCCTCGACGACAGCATCCGATACGACGGCACTGACCTCGGCCTCCGTCGGGATCTGATCGAGCGGGAGCCGCAGCACTTCGGGAAGCCATCCGCTGCCTTCCAGCAACCGGGCGGCTTCGCGCGCCATATCGGGCTTTTTCAGGTGATCGATCAGTTGCGCGGACTGCTCGCCCTCGCCTCGCGGACCGCCTGCAGGATATGCGCCTTGGTCACGCGGCCGAGATAATTATCGACCGTCGGCGCCCAGCCGGCTGCGACCATGCCGAAGCCGAGCGAGCTGCGTGGCGTGGGCGTTTTCCTTGGCCCGCCTGTTCCATGCCTGCACGGTTGCGTTCACCGACAGCGAGACGCAATGGGCAAAGAGAGCCATGCGGCTATCCTGGTCGAGCGCGATCAGGTAGTCCCAGACCTCGTCGGCATTGCCGGGGAGATCATAGCCCCAGGATTCCTGCCGCTCCTCGATCTCCTTTGCCCAGACCGTGTCGCCGAGCCCCTGCGTCTGGCTGAAGGCGGTGTGCTGGAGGGTGATCTCCAGGCATGAGTCGCTGCCATATCGATAGAAGATCTTCAGGACCACGACATGCAAGGCGGCGATGAAGGCCATCACCGGATCGTTCGCCAGCGCATTGCGGAGTGCAACGGTGCGGGCCGCCGTCAGATCCTCGATGACTCGATCGGAAAGCGGACGAACCTTGCCGTCGTCTTCCTCCGGTTCTTCGACACCGACAGGTTTCCCGTTGACCGAGATGCCGCCATTCGAAGAAGTGGCGAAGTCGGCGTCGTCACTATCGCCGTGGCTACCTTGGACGTCACCACCTTCCGGCTCGGCGACCAGCTCGTCCTCGGGCCGCACGAAACCGCGTTCGATTTTCAGTTCGCCATTGGCGGCAAGCGAGACGAAGGCGCCGCCGCGAGCGACCTCTTCCGGGTCAAAGACGTAGGGTCGGTCGTTGAGGGCATCCAGCTCGTTGCCCAGCTCATCGAGGCGCGCTTCGATCTCGTCGGACTGCTCGTCCGCCTCAGCGTATTCCGCGTCGAGCTTGTCGTATTCGGTCTTCAGCGCATCATGCCGCGCAAGTTCCTCATCGGTGAATTCGGCCCGGTCGCCGTAGAAGCGGCGAAGACCGGACGTGTGGCCGTAAGGGAAGTCAAATGCGGCCTCGACCCACTTCCAGCCTTCCTGATCCCTGAGGACTTCCGTGTCCGCAGTCAGCCTCTCCAGCACCAGTTGCTCCAGGAGCGCCGGATCCTGCAGCCATCCGCCGTTGTCCTGCTCGAACAGGTCACGCATCACGACACCGCCGGCTGCTTCATAGACCTCGATGCCGACATAGACGGCGCGACGATCGGAGGCCCGGACCGCGGTTTCGGTCAGCATCCGGCGGATGTAGTAGGCGTCCTGATTATGCGACCGCGAGATCGTGTCCCACACCTGTTCCTGACGGACATGATCGTTGGTGATCGAGAACGCCATCACCTGGCCGAGTTTCATCTCGTCATTGGAATAGAGTTCGAGCAGCCGGGGCGAGACCGACGCCAGCCGCAGGCGCTGCTTCACCGTTGCGACCGACATATGGAAGCGGGCGGCGATGTCCTCCTCGTCGAGCCCCTGCTCGCGCAGCGTCATGATGGCCCGGAACTCGTCCAGTGGATGGAGATCGAGGCGCTTGACGTTTTCGGCGAGAGAATCCTCGACTTCGAGGGTGTCACCCTTGCTGACGATGCAGGGAATGGCTGCCGTCTTACACAGCTTCTTCTGGTTGACCAGCAGCTCTAGCGCGCGGTAACGACGTCCACCCGCCGGGATCCGATAGATGCCCGTCTCGTTACCGTCGCCATCGACTTCGGCGCGGACATTGAGGCTGGTCAGCAATCCACGATGCGCGATATCCTGAGCAAGTTCCTCGATCGACACGCCCGCTTTCGTCTTGCGGACGTTCTGCTGGCTGAGAACGAGCTTGTTAAAGGGGATGTCACGTCCCGCATTGAGCGTGATTTTCTGAATGGCCTGTGCCATGTCGTTTCTCCGTAGCGGGCTGGCCGGAGCCTCTCTCCGACAACCTCAACCCGCCACGAACACCCCTTCCCCCCTCTCCCTCCAACCTCATCCGCCGCCATCACCGCTTCCCGCCGGCATCCGCCTCATCGCCGGCCGCAGAGAGAGGCCCGTTCAGCCACGGGGCCATCTGCTTTCGCATGATGCCGAACGGCCCGCAGATCTCCGTTGCAGGCGCGCTTCCCGTCACAACGCCCTCCTCACGGAACGGCTCCACGAGATGGCTCATCGCGTCGAGGTAGACGGCTCCTCCGACGACTCAGACATCGGCGAACGGCTCGCGGCCATATTTCGCCGTTAAGGCTATTTGCTCGACGGCATGTCCGCCGGGGTGCAAAGCCTTCTCCTCGGCCAGCCGACCGAAAACTCCCTCCAGCCTCTTAACTCGCCGCCGTCGGCCCTCCCTCCTCTTCCTATGCCGCCACCCGTCCCGCTTAGGGCCAATGCTTCCGTTGACACGATGCGCAGCAGAAAATTGAGGACAATTTCAATGGGATGTCGTAACCTGTCCTTGGAGCGGTACGCGCTGCTCTGGGGCGTCGAAACCCCTGTATCTAATGGTTGGGCCTACCTAAAAGGCTCCCTCCTTGACCTTCAGCGTCGGGGAGCCTGTGGCGTATGTCCAGGTTCTCGCGAACTAAAGGCTACAGGGCTGTGGATACACGGTTTCGAACTCCCCGCGGCCGGGGGTCAATGAGTATTGAACGGCGGGGGCGGACCGCCAGCAATGCTTGAGGAGAAATCGTTGAAAAACCCACCCTATTATACTTTCTACACCTACTCGGTTGCCGGCATCCCACAGGAGGAAAGGTGGAAGCCAACGGGCATTTCGGATATTTTCTTTGAAAGTCTTGAGGAGGCTCGCAGCGCGGTGATTGCCATGCGCGACGACGTTGCGGCTGACCCTGAGATGGGATGGGCGACGACGGTGATCGAGAAGATGGAGACGATCCCATTGGATCAGGCCGCCGTCATTGCATTGCTAAATCATGGTCCCGGACGCGTTGTCGCACGCTGTGAAATCGTCGAGACATTTGGCTCGAAGACGTAGATGAGCCGCGCCGTCATTTTTTCGGGTTCAGACGCTCATGCATCTCTTTGCTGGCACGAAAGAACGGCGCCCACTTTTCCTCAACGAAGACTGCTGCTCCATTGCTCGGATTTCGACCGGAACGCGACTGTCTGTGTCTGACCGAAAATACTCCAAAACCCCGCAGTTCGACGCGATCGCCCTCTGCTAAAGCATTGGCGATATCATCGAGAATAGCTCCCACGATCTTCTCGACGTCCTGCTGATAGAGGTGCGGGTTTCGAAGCGTGACGATATGAATAAGTTCTGATCTGATCATCGGGTCCTCTTACCGAATTCTAGGTCATTGGGAAGACCCGCGGCGAACAGGCGGTCTTGTGATCCTATCGGCGCTTGCATCATGAACATAGGTCGATAACGTGCCCCGCTCGGCAACCACACAAAGGAGCGCCTCATTGGAGATCCCTTCCAAGAAACCAAATCCCATCGATGTCGAAGTTGGTAGACGCATCCGCATGCGTCGAGGGCTGCTCGGCCTTAGTCAGACGACACTGGCCGACTCCTTGGGCATTACGTTTCAGCAGGTGCAGAAATACGAGAAAGGCACCAACCGGGTCGGAGCAAGCCGTCTCCAGGCGATTGCAGAGTTCCTCCAGACGTCGGTTTCGTTTTTCTTTGAGGGTCAAGAGACGATCGGCACCGATACAGAGAATATGCATGGCCGAGAAATCACCGATTTCATTTCCACTGCAGAAGGTCTTTCTCTCAACAGATCTTTCGTGCGCATTCAAGATCCGGATGTCAGGCGAAAGATCGTGGGTCTGGTCAAAGTCCTAGGGAGCACCGCAGCCGATCAGGACGCCTTTGAGGGTCCAGCGACTGCACCAACATAAGTCGAACTCATCTGAAATCCCGCGTCTTGACCTTGATATGATCAATGTGGCCATAGGGATCAACGATATCGCGGACTTTCGGAAGCCCACGCGGATCGAGCGTCGGCGAACCATGGTGAAACTCGTCACCGCGCCCGTGCGGCAGCGGAAAGGCCCCTTCCCGCGATCCGACGCTGGCGAGCTCGCCGGAAAGGTCGGTCAGCCGGTGGGCAACGAGATGCACCACCTCGCCTTCGCGCTGGATCTTGCCATAGACGCCGATCATCCCGGCGCCAAGCACGACACGCCGGTATTTCTCGAAGATCTTCACCCAGACGACGAGATTGGCATGGCCGGTTTCGTCCTCGATGGTGATGAACATGACGCCCTTAGCCGAGCCTGGCCGCTGACGGACCAGAACGAGACCGGCGGCCTCCAGCCATTTGCCATCGCGGGCGTTCATGGCATCCTCGCAGGTGACGATGCGCCTCTTTTTGAGATCGTCGCGCAGAAAGCTCAGCGGATGAGCGCGCAAGGTCAGGCCAACATGGCTATAGTCCTCGACGACTTCACCACCTGATGTCATTGGCTTCAGCGCGACCACGGGCTCGAGCGCCTCGGGAATGACAGTCTGCTCGCGGGCGGCGGCAGCGGCAAACAGGGGTAACGGTTCGTCGCGCAGGCCTTCGATCGCCCAGAGGGCTTCGCGTCGTGCCATTTTCAATGATGGCTGGAAGGCATCCGCTTCCGCTAATTGGACCAGCGATGCCGACGGCACGCTGGCCCGGCGCCAGAGATCGTCGATCGACTGGAATGGCTGATCTTCGCGAGCCGCGACAATCGCCGCCCCATGCTTGTTGGCCAACCCCTTGACCATCCGAAACCCCAGGCGCACGGCAAAACGGCCGTCATCGGTCGGCTCCAGCGTACAGTCCCAGCGCGAGGCGTTGATGCAGACGGGGCGGATCTCGACGCCATGCTGCCGGGCATCCCGGACGATCTGGGCGGGCGCGTAAAAACCCATCGGCTGAGCATTGAGCAGCGCTGCGCAGAACACGTCGGGATGCCAGCATTTCAGCCAGGAGGAGGCATAGGCGATGAGCGCAAAGGAGGCAGCGTGACTTTCCGGGAAACCGTAACTTCCGAAGCCCTCCAACTGGCTGAAGGTCTTTTCGGCGAAATCGCGTTCGTAACCATTGGCGATCATGCCATTGATCAGCTTCTCTCCGAATTTTGAGACACCGCCGGTGTGCTTAAAGGTCGCCATGGCTCGACGGAGCTGATCGGCTTCGCCGGCGGTAAAACCGGCACATTCGATCGCAACACGCATCGCCTGTTCCTGAAACAAGGGCACGCCAAGGGTCTTTCCCAGAACCTTCTCCAATTCCGGCTTCGGATAGTGCACCTTTTCCTTGCCTTCGCGGCGTCTCAGATAAGGATGGACCATGTCACCCTGGATCGGACCGGGGCGAACAATCGCCACCTCGATGACCAGATCGTAGAAGGTCCTCGGCTTGATCCGCGGCAACATAGACATCTGTGCCCGGCTCTCGATCTGGAACGTCCCGAGCGTATCGGCACGCCTGATCATCGCATAGGTGCGCGGATCCTCGGGCGGAATGGTTGCGAGGTCCTTCTTGATCCCTTTGTGCTCTTCGAGAAGATCGAAGCCGCGCTTCATGCAGGAGAGCATGCCCAGACCCAAGACGTCCATCTTCATGAATTTGAGGATGTCGATATCGTCTTTGTCCCATTCGATGATCTGTCGATCTTCCATTGCGGCCGGTTCAATCGGCACCAGTTCGTCCAACCTGTCCTGGGTGAGCACAAACCCGCCGGGATGCTGCGAATGATGTCGCGGCGTACCGATCAGCTGCTGGGCCACGCCCGACGAAGATGAGCACTACGTCTACGCTATAGCCCTCTAATGCCGCACGGCGCGGCTACCAGCGCTTGCCCGTTCCCCGAGCGACCGGGTCTGGTGTTTAGTCGACTGACCGCTGTTCGGCGATCAGGCGGAGCGGCCTCGCCGCCTGATCAGTCGACTACCCGAACAAGCACTTTCCCGGTCACAGCCCCCTGTTCGAGAGCGATATGCGCGTCTGCCGTGCGGTGCAGCGGTACGATCAGACCGATCGCGGGCTTGTAGGCTTCTGCTTCGAGGCTTGCGGTGAGGTCGACGATAGCGGCCTGCTTGGCCGACAAGGGCACCGTGTAGATATAGACGAACCGGAAGACGGCACCGGCGATCATCGCGCGCAGCAGCGGGATCGACCTTTCATCCGTCGCGTCACGCATTGCATAGGAACTGATGACCCCGCCGTTCGCCAGGCAGGCGAGATCGAGGTCGAGGTTCGCGACGAGATTGACGTCGACGATGCGATCGACGCCTTTGCCTGCAGTCGCTTCCCGTATCCTGGCCGCGACGTCGTCGCCGCGCAGGTTGAGGACCAAATCGGCTCCGGCTCCGCGTGCGATTGCCTCATGCTGCGGTTCGAGGACCGTCGTCGCAACCAGCGCTCCCGCCCATTTGGCAAGATGGATCGCGGCCGATCCGACCACCCCGGCGCCGCCATGAACCAGAACCCACCGACCCTTGAGGTCTCCGTCGGCAAAGAGGCAGCGATGGGCGGTCAACCCCGGGATGCCAAGGGATGCGCCGATCTCATAAGACGTGTTGGCGGGCAGCTGCACCGCATTCGCGCAGGGCACGACGACGTAATCGGCCGCGGTTCCCGCGGCGCGACCGGACTGCGCCTCGAAGATCCACACACGCTCGCCGATCCTCGTTGCCGGGACACCCCTGCCCACAGCTTCGATCACCCCAGCGCCGTCCTGGTGGGGAATGACGCGCTCATAGGGCATAGCGGACGAAAAGCCGGTCCGCGCCTTCACGTCGGTCGGATTGATGCCCGACATGTGTACGCGAACGAGAACTTCTCCCGCCTGAGGCGCGGGCGTTGGGAGATCGCCGAGGATCAGGACATCGTCCGCCGCACCCTGGCGGTCATAATGAATGGCACGCATGATCATTCCTGCTGTACGAGGACGCCACAAAGCGGGCGTTACAGAGCAGTAAATCCGCACATGGATGTGTTTTCGCAAGAAGGCACCGATTTGATATATAGGGCTAAAAGGTATACTAATGGCCCTATGACATCAGATTCAAAGCCGTTTCGCTGTGCCGTTGAGATCACCGTCGAAGTTGCCGGCGGCAAATGGAAGCCGCTGATCCTTCACTATCTGCTCGACGGCACAAAGCGGTTCGGTGAATTGCGGCGCCTGATCGGCGGGGTGACGCAACGTTCTCTCACGCTCCAACTCCGGCAGTTGGAGGAACATGGCGTGATCCGCCGCGAAGTGTTCGCGGAGGTGCCTCCACGGGTCGAATACTCACTGACAGAGCGGGGCAGGACGCTTACGCCCGTCCTGGAGGCGATGAAACGATGGGGCGAAATGTACGCGGAGCAACAGCTGTAGTCGATGCCCGATCGTGTCCACGGGAGTGGTGTAGCTCGCGGCCGATGGCCGTTTTCGGGCCAAGCTGTTGTGTCTGTTCGCGGCAACAAATGGACGCTTCGTGCCCTTAGGTAGACCTGCGTGTTATTGAAAATGCTGTTGGTCGCCATGCGGCAGTCGGCGGCGCTTGCGTAACCATCGCGCAGAGTATCGCGCCACCGCGTGCAATCGGCGGGGCTGGCTGGCCCAGCCCGACGCAGATGAGCATCACGTCTAAGCTAAAACATTCTAATTGGGCCGAGGAGCGATATGGATGGCGAACCATTTGGTGCAAAACGCGTGACCATCGCCGGCCGCGGCACGCTTCCGCTTCCGCATTCGGGCGCTGTCGGTAAGATTGAGGTTGTAGCTTCCGGTGAAGATGTAGTGTGGGCAGGACATATCCGCGTCGCTGCCTTCAGTAAGGTTGATCCAGAACCTTATCGGCTGGCGGAGCGTCGAAGTCGAATTCGCGCCGAAGGATGGGCCGTTCGGCCGCTATTTCGCGTTCCGCGATCCGTTCGGCTACTCGATCACCGCCCATACTGTCGTGAAGTCCTGATTTGGCGGCCAAGGAAAACGACATGACGAACTTCAACCAGCCCCGACTCTTTGTCACCGGCTCGACCGGCGAGCTTGGCCGCCTCGTGATCGCAGAACTTCTCAAGAGAGTTCCGGCGAGAAGCATCGTTGCGGGCGTCCGGTCGCTTGACCACGACATCGCGAAGCAGATCGCCGCGCATGGCGTCGAACTCCGCATCGCTGACTATTCGCGGCCCGACACCCTCCTGGCGGCTTTCGCCGGCATCGACAGGCTATTGTTGATCTCGTCGAGCATGGAGGGTGACCGCGTTTCCCAGCACCAAAATGTCATCGAGGCCGCGAAGGCCGCAGGCGTCGGTTTGTTCGCCTATACGAGCCTGCTTCATGCCGACACCTCGCCCCTTGGTCTTAGCGAAGACCATCTGCGGACAGAGGCTCTCCTGAAAGCGTCTGGCCTTCCGGTCGTGCTGCTGCGACATGGGTGGTACATGGAGAACCACATGGCATCGGTGCTCCCGGCGCTTCATCACGGGGCGGTGATCGGCAGTGCGGGCGAAGGGCGGTTCGCGACCGCCACCCGTGCTGACTTCGCCGAATCCGCAGCCGTGTCGTCGGCGGTCGGCTTGGTGGCGCTTGTGTTGTAATGGACAGCGATTGCCTTGGCGCCCTGCGCGGCGAGATCGCGCGCGATAAGCCCGCCGAGGTTCTTCGCGCCACCGGCAATCAGAACGGTTTTTCCCTTGATGCTGTGATCGGTCATTGGCGTTGGCCTCCTTCGGTTGCCGGCGGCCACCCGAACGGCCGCTTCCTGCATCGCACCATATCGTCTATAATTTTGTCATAAAGCCGCTCATTCTGACATCACCTGTCAGAAACGACGACCAATCAAACAGAGCCAGTGCCCTTGGACCGTATCGATCTCTTCCGCACCTTCACCCGCGTCGTCGAATGCGCAAGCTTCACCCGCGCAGCCGACACACTCGGCATGCCTCGCTCATCGGTATCGGCTGCGGTGATCGAGCTCGAAGCGCGGGTCGGCGCCCGCCTACTTCACCGCACCACACGAAAGGTCTCCCCGACCCAGGACGGCGCCGCCTTCTATGAGCGCTGTCTGCGGCTGATCGCCGATGTCGAGGAGACCGAGGGGTTGTTTCGGCAGACATCGGTCGGGCCGAGCGGTAGCCTCAGGATCGACGTGCCGGGCCGGATCGGGCGTCTCATCATCGCGCCGGCCTTGCCGGAATTCCTCGCCCGTCATCCTCAGCTCGACATTGAGCTGCGCGTCACCGATCGGGCCGTCAACCTCGTCGAGGAGAGCGTCGATTGCGTGCTGCGGGTCGGACCGCTCAGCGATTCCGGTCTCATAGCCCGCAAGATCGGCGACCTCCCGCTGATCAATGTCGCCAGCCCGGGCTATCTCGACCAATACGGCACACCAGGCGCGCCGGACGATCTCGGCGCGCATCTCGCCGTCAACTATGCCTCGCCGTCGACCGGCCGCGTTGAGGATTGGGAGTGGGTTGACGATGGCGAGGTGCGGATGATGCCGGTTCGTGGCCGCGTCAGCGTCAACAGCGCCGAAGCCTATATTGCCTGCTGCCTAGCCGGCCTCGGCCTCATCCAGATCCCGGCCTACGACGTTACGCGCCACCTAGATGCGGGGGAACTCGTCGAGGTGATGCCCGAACATCGCGCCGCGCCGATGCCGATGACGCTGCTCTATCCTCATCGTCAGCATCTTTCTCGCAGGCTCCAGGTTTTTGCGGATTGGCTTGAGCAACTCCTGAAACGGGAGATTCTGTAGGGAAGTGTCGGGCTGACGAGGGCACCTCGTAACTTCCTTCGGGGGAGCCAACGTCGATCGAGACGGCGAGATCAGAACAGGCGCCCGCCATTCGGCACAGATCTCTCCGGGGTAACCAACACCACGTTGCCCGCTTCGTCTGGAAATCCAAGTGTAAGCACTTCGGACAGGAACGGCCCGATCCGCCTCGGCCCCAGATTTACCACGCACGCCACCTGGCGACCGATCAGGGCATCGCGCGCATACAACTCGGTGACCTGCGCACTCGATCGTTTCGTCCCCAGCTCGGGGCCGAGATCGATCGTGAGTTTCCAGGCCGGCTTGCGCGCTTGGGGGAATTCGGCGACGTCGATGATCGTGCCAGCCCGGATGTCGACGGCGGTGAAGTCGTTGAACGTGATCGTGTCGGCCATAATGGATACTCCGTAAGTCGCTATTTGGTCAGGTGGCGTGCACGGCGGGCGCATGCCTGCGATGTGCCGCGATGCACGACAGGACACTCACCTCCACCAGCGTCGTCGAAGCCGCCCGCGAGATGCGCGACCGGCTGGAGGAACTCGGGCTCGTCAGCTTCTGCAAGACGACCGGCGGCAAAGGGCTGCATGTGGTCACGCCGCTTGCGGTGGCGAAGGGTAAGAAACTGGCTTGGCCGGAGGCAAAAGGCTTTGCCCATGATGTCTGCCTACAGATGGCGCGCGCGAATCCGGAGCGCTATCTGATCAAGATGGCGAAGAACCAGCGCAATGGCCGCATCTTCCTCGATTATCTGCGCAATGACCGAATGGCGACGGCGGTGGCGCCGCTGTCGCCGCGCGCCCGTCCCGGCGCCACGGTGTCGATGCCGCTGACCTGGAGCCAGGTGAGACGGATCTCGATCCCAAGCGGTTTACGATCCGAACCGTGCCGGCGCTTCTGGAAAAGACAAGCGCCTGGCAGGACTATTGCGACGGGCAGCGACCGCTCGAACAGGCGATCAAGCGGCTTGCCAAGGCAATGAAGCAGGCCGCCTGAACGCACGATCCGTCAGATACCATAGCGCCGATCGAGTTCTTTCAGGGCAGACTGCACTTCATCGATAGAAACTGGCTCTGGTGTTCCCGGCACCTGACGGAGGGCCGGTTTTGAATCGACAGCGTAAAAGTCCGACGCCCAGGCCGCGAGGATCGCCCGCTTGTCGTCGATGGAAAGAGCAGGAGCGCTCACAACATCGATTGGTCGCCGAAGCTGCATGCCCTGAACCAGCATCACATTGTCGACCGCCTGCTGCAGCATGATGTCCATCATCGGTCTACCTCAACGAACGTGCGGATCCCTGTCGCTTCGCAGGCGAGACGCGGCGATGGTGTTGGTGTCCGGTGCAAGCAGATCATGTTTGTCGGCGAAGGCGGCAAACAGTCCCCGCGCGGTCTCTGCTTCGATCTCACCGCGCAACGCCGCACTGCATGCCTTGAGCGCGACCGTGTGTGCGGTGTCTCGCATTGAAGCCGGCCATTCGACGAGATGTCGGTAAGCGTCCATCACGCTGCAAACCTCTGCCGGAAAGCCGAGGCCGACAAGAATGGAAACAGGCTGTCTGAACATATCGGGTTTCATCGCTCTCTCCTTCCCAACCCGGATGTTGATGGGCGCCGTCGCCACGGCGCCCTTGTTGTTGAGCGGACAATGTAGATTAGGCCGCCTTCTGCGCCTCGATCTGCACTCGATCAACCGACGTCAAAGCGGGCTCGCTCTGGATCGAGATTTTGCGCGGCTTCAGTGCCTCGGGGA
Organism: Rhizobium tibeticum; assembly: GCF_900110205.1. Lineage (GTDB taxonomy): Bacteria > Pseudomonadota > Alphaproteobacteria > Rhizobiales > Rhizobiaceae > Rhizobium > Rhizobium tibeticum. The sequence continues at coordinate 52,765 of NZ_FOCV01000028.1, forward strand.
TCTCGCGAACGAGATCGATCGACAGGAGACCGTTGCTCAGATCCGCCCCGTTCACCCTGACATGGTCGGCAAGCTCGAACCGGTGTTCGAACGGCCGGCCGGCAATGCCGCGATGCAGGTAGCCATCCGCGGCCACTTCCTGCTTCTTGCCGGTCACGGTCAGAAGATTGGATTGGAACGTGATGTCGAGATCGTCCTGGGCAAAGCCTGCCACCGCAATCGAAATCCGATAGCTGTCATCATCGGTCTTGACGATGTCATAGGGCGGCCAGTCGCTGATCGAGCGGGCGCGCTGGGCGTTCTCGAGAAGATTGAAGACCCGGTCGAACCCGACGCTGGACCGGAAGAGAGGTGCGTAGTCGTAAGATGTTGCCATAGCCATATCCTCCTTGAAGCAACATGGGGTACGGAAGCGCCGAAGACGGTGCCTCCAGCAAGGCCAGCCCTGTTATCAGCGGCTGACGTCAATCGATTTGGTTTTTGAGAATTTCGGATTCAAGAGCGCAGCCCGAAAAAATTCGGGCCCTTTTTCCTCTGCCGGCACCACTCAATCGAGCTCGTAAACCGCGGCGTTATCCTGAACTTCGCGCAAGCCTTTGTAAGAGGCATGGCGCAGATTGCTGTCGTCGGTCCAGCCGCGGAATTCGATCTCGGCGATCAACGTCGGCTGCGCAAAGACGTAGTTCTTACCTTTCAGCGGGACGACCGGCGTCCTGGTTTTCAGCATGTCGAGCGTCTTCTTCAGATATGCGGCATCCTTTTCCTTGAAGCCCGTGCCCATGGCGCCGACATAGACCCAATCATGGCCTCGCCGGCCTGCAAGCAGAAGACTGCCGATGCCACCGCGCGCCGCGGCTGACTGCTCGTAACCGACAATCATGAAGCTTTCACTCTGGACGCATTTGATCTTCAGCCAATCTCCCCTCCGGCCCGAGCGGTAAGGGCTGTCGCGGTGCTTGGCGATAATACCTTCCATTCCAAGAGAGCAAGCGTTGGCCAACAACCCTGTTCCGTCTCCCTGGACTTCCTCCGAGAGCTGGATGGCGCCCACGGCGCCTTCCAACAAATCTTCGAGAAGATGCCGCCGGACTGAAAGCTCGGTCTTCGTGAGATCGTGCCCATCGAAATACAGAAGGTCGAAGGCAAACAGAATGGATTCCGTCGAGGATCGTTTACCGCCGCGTCCGCCGAGCGACCGCTGCAGCGCTCCGAAGTCGGATCGGCCCTCAGCGCTGAGGACGACAGCCTCCCCGTCGAGAATCGCTGTCCCAACCCCGAGTTCCTTGGCCGCCGCGGCAATGGCCGGGAAACGGTGTGTCCAGTCATGGCCGCCACGGGTGATGATCCGCACGCCCTTCGGCTCGATGTGGATGGCGAGGCGGTAGCCGTCCCATTTGATTTCATAGGCCCAGTCTGGTCCGGACGGTGGTGCGGTCTTGAGCAACGCCAGGCACGGTTCGACGCGATCGGGCATAGGGTCGAACGGGAGGTTGGGTTGGGCGGGATCGCGCTTGCGCCTGGGCTTGGATTTGGCGATGAACGCATCGTCTTGCAGCAAAGGTTTGACGCGTTTGCTCATTTTCCGGTCCGGGTTTCTGCCGCGACGGACTTCTTCAAAGCGTCCATAATGTTGATGACGTTGCTCGGTAGGGGCGCTGATGCCGGCGCCTTGGCCCTGGTCTTCGATGGCTTCTTCAGCGCCTTCTTCTTTTCCGCGATGATATCGAGAAGCCGGTCCTGGACTGGATCGATGACCATTTTCGGGTTCCAGTGCTGGGTCTGCTTTTTGATCAGTTGACCGATCAGCGGCATCATGTCGGAATCCGCTGTCTCATCACCGATGCCCTCGAAATAGGTCTCTTCATCACGCACCTCGTCACCATAGCGCAAAGTCCAGAGAACGATACCCTTGCCGCGTGGCTCCAACATGACGGCGCGCTCGCGCCGCGTGATGACCAGCCGCGAAATACCGACCATATCCTGGGATTCCATCGCGTCGCGTATGACCGAGAACGCCTCCTGGCCGACCGGATCGTTCGGCGACAGATAATAGGGCGTATCCAGCCAGATCCACTCGATCGTATCGCGCGGGGTAAAGGTAGAGATGTCGATGGTCTTGGTGCTGTCGAGCGCGACATTTTCGAGCTCCTCGTCTTCCAGGATGATGTATTCGTCCTCGCCGCGCTGATAGCCTTTGACCTCGTCCTCCTCCCTGACCTCTTTCCCCGTCACGGAGTCCACATAATGACTGACGACCCGGTTCTGGGTCTCGCGATTGAGCGTGTGGAAGCGAACTTTTTCGTTTTCGGAAGTCGCGGGCATCATCTGCACCGGGCAAGTGACCAGTGACAGTTTGAGATAGCCTTTCCAGTAGGGACGGACTGCCATGAAATCCTCCGATCAGCTTGCGCGGCGCGCTGGCGTCGACCCGGCCTTCGACTTCGCTGCGGCGGCAGGTTTGGCGGCCTTTTGGCGACTGGTGCCTTTGTTGACATTGGCGGCTGCGCGTTTCGGCTCGGCCTTGGCTCCGAGCCCCGCACTTTCGCGCAGTGCCTGGAGCAGATCGCTCGGCTTGGAAGCGACTGGCGCCTTCTTCTTCGGGAGCGACCGACCTTCGATCTTGGCCTTCACCAGTTCGGCGACAGCGGCCTCATACCGGTCGTCGAAGGTGCTGGCATCGAAACTGCCCTTCTTTTTCCCGATGATATGTTCCGCCAGATCGAGCATCTCACCCTCGATCTTCAGGTCCGGCATCTCCTCGAACGCTTTCTCGGATGAACGGACTTCGTAGTCGAAGTTCAGCGTCGAGGCGATCAGGCCCTTGCCGTGCGCGCGGATCAGGACCGTGCGCATCCGGCGAAAGAGGACGGTGCGAGCGATGGCGGCGACCTTGGCTTTTTTCATGCCGTCACGCAGAAGGACGAAAGCGTCCTTGCCCATCCTGTCCGGCGCCAGATAGTACGGTTTGTCGAAATAGACGTCGTCGATTTCGTTGCAGGGAATAAAGGCGTCGATCTTCAGGGTCTTGTCGCTCTCAGGCACGGCGGCGGCGACTTCATCGGGTTCCAGAACGATATACTGGCCGTTTTCGACCTCGTAACCTTTGACCTGCTCGTCGCGCTCGACGGGATCGCCAGTTTCGCTATCGACGAATTCTCGCCTCACCCGATTGCCGGTCTTACGATTGAGGGTGTTAAACGCAATGCGTTCCGACGAGGAAGCTGCGGTGTAAAGCGCCACCGGACAGGACACCTCTCCGAATTTGATGAAGCCTTTCCAATTGGCTCTTGGGGCAACCATGACGCTGAACTCCTGATGCAACTTTGGCGATTCAAGCGAATCAGCGGGCAATTGTTCCGAGTCGAAACGAATCATTTTTCAATGACTTAGCCATTCGGCCGCGCCCGTTTTACGAGTCCCGGTTAGGCCACTGATTCGCATGCATCTTTTGGGCGTCAGGTGCGTTTATGGAAAGCAGCAACCACGAAGGAGTCTCGCCATGACCAAACGCGAACTAATCGATACGGGAACCGACAAACGGTACGTGCGCCGCGATGAAGAGGGCAAGTTCAAGGAGAGTGTTGACGTTTCGCGCTCCCTCTCGACCGATGCTCGCCACGATGCCAAACACGACGCAAAACCCGGTCAGGGTGACAAGGGCGATCATACGCGCCGATAAAACCGGTGAAGCTCGCAACCTACAACGTCAACGGCATCAATGGGCGCCTCGAGGTGCTGCTGCGCTGGCTCGCCGAGGCGAAACCAGATGTCGTCTGCCTGCAGGAACTGAAGGCGCCGGACGAGAAGTTTCCCCGCCGCGAGATTGAGCGCGCCGGGTACGGTGCTATCTAGCACGGTCAGAAATCCTGGAACGGCGTGGCGATCCTCGCCCGCGATCAGGATCCCCGCGAAACCCGTCGAGGGCTCCCCGGCGACCCCGACGACAGTCATAGCCGCTACATCGAAGCGGCGATCGACGGCATTGTCGTGGGATGCCTTTATCTTCCAAACGGAAATCCCGCGCCAGGCCCGAAGTTTGACTACAAGCTCCGCTGGTTCGAACGCTTGCACGCCTATGCGGATGAACTACTGGAACTGGAGGTGCCCGTGGCGCTCGTCGGCGATTTCAACGTCATGCCGACCGAGCTCGACGTCTACAAGCCGGAGCGGTGGCTCGACGACGCGTTGTTTCGCCCGGAGGTGAGAGCCGCATACGCCGACCTTGTGGACCAGGGCTGGACAGACGCGATCCGATTTCTTCATCCCGATGAGCGCATCTATACATTCTGGAAATATTTCCGGAATTCCTTTGCCCGCGATGCGGGGTTGCGCATCGATCATTTCCTCCTCAGCCCGTCCCTGCGCCAACGTCTCACCGCGTGTGGTGTCGACAAGTTTGCGCGTGGCTGGGACCATACAAGCGACCATGCGCCTGTCTGGATTGAACTCGATGACGGATAGCTTATCTGTCACCATCCGACCTTGCTCAACGATCGACCAAAGATCTCCACAGCCGGGGCGGCTTAGGGTATAGGGTTAGTCACCGTCGAGACGATGTCGACCCAGGGATCACGCGTCGCGATAGTGGCAATTGCTCCCGCTATAGGGTTTGTTTCGCACGTCGACATGCCGCAAAGACTGAAAAGGAACTGAAATGGCGACCGGTACTGTTAAGTTTTTCAACGATGATAAGGGATTTGGCTTCATCACTCCGGAGAATGGAGGAGCGGACGTATTCGTTCACGTGTCCGCTTTGCAGCAAGGTGGCTCGCTTAGAGAAGGTGACAAGGTCAGCTTCGAGGTAGGCCAGGACCGAAAGACCGGGAAGTCCAAGGCCGAGAACGTCAGCGTGCTCTGACTGCGGGGGCCGCATCCGGCCTGACCAAGAAATTCCGGCAAAGCCCGTTTGGTCGCAACACCGTTCATTCAGACCGAAAGCGTTGCCGGCGCCAAGGCCGCTAAGACAAACCGGGGGCGTGAGGCACTGGAGAATTGCCGGTCGGACCCAGGGACGCCTATCTCAGTGTCCAAGACGTTCGGCCGCGACAACGAGCCGTATCGACAGGCCTTCGGGTTTCCAGTCGCGCAAAATCTCGCCACCGAGTTGACCGCGCACGGTCGCTTTGGCGAGGAGAGTGCCGAACCCTTCGCCGTCCATTTCGTGATCGACAGGGGGCCCGCCGCTTTCAGTCCAGGTGAGGACAAAATTGTCTCCCTCCTCGGCGCAGGCGATATCCACGCGGCCCTCCGACACCGACAGGGCTCCATATTTCGCAGCGTTTGTTGCAAACTCATGGAGCAGCAGCGCGAAACTCGTGACCGCACCACCGGCAATCATGATGTCGGGACCCGTGACGAAAGCCCGCGACTGGTGGTTGTCGTAGGCGCCTTCGCCATAAGGCGCTACGATCGTCTCGATCAGTGCATGCAACGTCGTTGCCTGGTCACTTCGGCTGGCAGCTTCGGATGTCCGGGGTGTCGTGAGTGCATGCGCCTGTGCGAGCGCATTCAAGCGGGCCGAAACCGCGGCCGCGAGTTCACCAGACGTTGCCGTCGAGCGAGCGCTCAACGTCACCACGCTACCAGCAAGGGTGAACAGGTTTTTCACCCGGTGATCCATCTCCCGGATGAGGAGATGCTGCTGTTCCTCGGCGCGTCTTCGCTCAGTGATGTCGCGCGCAATCTTCGAGGCGCCGATGACCTGACCCTGACGATTTCGGATCGGAGAAACGGACAGGGAAATCTCGATTAGGTTGCCATCCTTGCGCCGCCGGATCGTTTCGTAGTGATCGATGCGCTCCCCACGGCGAATGCGGCCAAGGATCTCCGGCTCCTCGTTATGGCGGTCGAGCGGAATAAGCATGGTGACCGGCTTGCCGATGGCTTCCGCTGCCGTGTAGCCGAACAGGCGTTCCGCGCCGCGATTCCAGCTGATGATGGTTCCGTTGAGATCTTTGGCAAGGATCGCATCGTCGGAGGACTCGACGATGGCCGCAATCCGTTGAGCGGTCTCGTCGGCGATCGCGCGCTCGGTAAGGTCGATCATCATATTGACCGCCCCGATGAGATCTCCGCCTGCATTGAAAATCGGCGTGGGAAACGGGAGGAACGGAACGCGCGTGCCGTCCGGACGTTCGGCGATGGCTTCGAGGCCTCTGATAGGCTGCTTTTCCTTCAGCGCCATCGCCATCGGGCATTCGTCATGTGGCAACGGCGTTCCATCTGGCCAATAGAGTTTCCACGAACCGCAGAACTCGCTGGTCCCAATTTCCGGGCTGACGCCCCACATTTCGGCTGCGGCCTTGTTGTAGAACGTGATCTGACCATTGGGGTCGGTCGTGTAGATCGCCTCCGGCAGTGCTTCAAGGACCTCCTGGATGCCCATTTGATTGCCGAACGCAGGCATTTGCCCATTTCCGGCAAGAGTATCGGAGCGCGCGGGTGGTGTGTCGCTTTCGCTGATCGACAGGTGACTCATGCGATACTCCGTTCCTGGGCGGTGCTCGCCTCATTCGCCGGACTTCCGCACGATATGGCCGCGCTGGCGCGACTACGGGTTAAAAACCCTCCCGTTTCAAGCAATTGAAACATAGCGTATCTAGGCGCAAAAATATACTGAATAGCCAACGCGCTTTTTGGGCAGCGTTCCAGGATTTCCGGTCCAAAAATGGCGATGCGCGACCCGAAATGGCGCGTATCACCGTGATGCGATCGTGGGGTTGATTATAGGCGACTTGCCCCAGGTTAATATGCCCCGTTTTTGTGCCGCGGGGGTCGTATCAGCGGCAGCTGGTTGGTCGCCTTGAAAGGACTCGAACCAGCGTTCCATCTCCCCGAATTCTACACGCCTGAAAACACTGGAATATCCGGACGGAGCGAGTTCCATCGTAGCTGCCTCGCGTTCCGCAAAATGTCATTCATTCCCGGCATTTAGAAGATTGCCAACCGGAACGTGCACCGCGACGTATCAAACAGGTGGATGGCGACGAGACTGGCCTTCCTGATCCGCAATCGCCTTGACGACCTCGAAGTCCATTGCGGCACGCGGCTCAAACGCTTCGCAGAACGGACGATCGAAACAGGCATTGTGAAGTTGCGAGGTCATTCCGGTCCAAGTCCGATTGCAGCGTCCTCCAGCGTACAGTACGCATCGGCGCCGGTGCAATCAACGACCACCTTGGTCCGGCTGTTTTGGCCAGGGGAGCTGCGAATTTCGCTGGTTAGACCAAGGAAGTGCTTGGGGGCCTGACATCAAAATCGTAGGATGCTGAATATTGATTTCATCCATTTGAGAGCGTCCATGGACAATCAGGCACAACAGCCAAACCGGGAACATCACTTTTACGTTTCGACGGCCAAGTTCCTTTTCCACCATTCTCAGCACGGCATTGTGGCTGTTCGCGATCCGATAAAGCTGACGGATGCGGAGCGATACGGTTTGAGTCCCATTCTACTCTACGGCCTCACCGCCGCCGGCCTGCCGATCCGCTGGCTGACATTTTCCACCATGAAGCAACGCAGATCTTTGCGCGATGTGTTGCTGACGGCGTGGAAAAACGCGGAGAGTTTGCGCGGCCTGCCAGATATTCTCCGTGTGAATCGCTATCTGGCACAGGCAGATCCGTTGCTGGCGGCAGATCTTGCCAAGATCGGCGTGCGTCTTGAGGTGGCCAACGCCAAGGATAAGACTGTGCCTGCCTCTGACCACGGCTTGGCGCGGCTAAAGTGGGTCGCCGTTGAAGAATGAAATCCGGTCTATCATTAGTTGTCCGACTATTTACACAGCGTTCCGTGGCACGCGATTGAAGTTGATCAACAGTATTTGCCAGCGCTATCCGGCAAAACGGCGTGGCAATCCATTTGGTTGGGAGGGAGGAGGAGCTTTGATAGCCTTCTCCCATGGCTGCCCGAACAACGCACCAGCAATCCTTTGGACCACCGCAAACGAATGGCAGCCGATTTTCAAAGGTCGTACCACGATAGCCGCGGCAGACGGCCTTTCGCATCGATGAGGCGGATCTCCTAAGAAGACGAACTGAACGCTTGTTGAAAACGAATGAAATAAGGGCGCGTTTGGACGCACCCGATGGAAAACTATGGCTTTCTGCAATGGCCGTCCTCGCGGCCTCAGAGGACGGTGCGCGCGGACCGCGCAATGTCTCCGCACGTCTCGGTCTACCCTTCGGCGAGGTTCGCATGAACATCAACCTTTGCAAGGAAGCTGGATGGATTTCAGATAGTGGCGTGCTGACTATGCTGGGGAGAATGGAACTTCGTCGACTGAGACGAAGATTGCGGCCAAAACCAATCTTCCCATCCGACGCAAATCCGTTCTACTATCCGAGTCAGCTGAGGGCTCCATGAGGGTGATTAGGAATGCGCCGCGAAAGCGGCGATGGGCATCACGGATGTCCAGAGTACCGGATTCTCGATGCTCGTCTCGCGTAGCGACATTTTCATGCTGCGCAATGGCACGAGCCTTTCCCGGCGGCGTCTTGGGGGCGCCTCGTGCCATTACCCACCGAATGGGGTCAAAGTAATGCAATCGTGGAGCCCTCAGCAGTACCGATACGATGGCGCTCAACACGGCGTATCCGACGAGACAATCGAAAGCGTGATTGCCCGAGTGGAACTCATCGCGGCTGTGAATCCAAGCATCACCCCGGTACTTACCCTGCGTCACCTCAGCGAATTATGCGGGGTTGAATACGGCTTTTTGCGCCGGATTGTGTCTCGCTCAACGGTCCCTTACCGTGTATTCAGCCTACGAAAAAGGATCCCGGGCCGAACCCGCCATCGCCTGATCTGTGTTCCGCGCAACGAGCTCAAGGCTGCCCAAGACTGGATTGTCAGAAACATCCTCCGGCATACGAAAGCGCATGGGGCGAGCTTCGCCTATCATCCGAAGTCACGTCCCGAGCTTGGTGCTCATAGACATTGTGGTTGTGACTATTTACTGAAAATCGACATAACGGATTTTTTTCACAGCGTTAGTGAAGGCCGGATTTTTCGAATTTTTGCTGAGCTCGGCTTCTCGGAGCTTGTAGCATTCGAGTTAGCGCGATTGACCACAATCATCGCGCAAGGGACGGAGCGTCCGGATTGGATTGCCGCCGCTCGGTGGCCGGCTATCCCAGCCTACCAAACATCCTACGAGGGCTTTCTTCCTCAAGGGGCGTCAACAAGTCCGATGCTTTCGAACCTAGCGATGCTGGCCTTGGACGCGAGAATTGCGGGAATGGCCTCTGATGCCGGTCTTGTCTACACCAGATACGCCGATGATCTCACGTTTTCCGGCCGGAAACCTCACGATCTAAAATCGATGAAGCGCTTCAAGCGCAAGGTCTTTGACGCGCTGAACGAAGCTGGGTTCAGACCAAACCTTCGGAAATCGTCGATCCGGGGACCCGGCGCACGGAGGATTGTGCTTGGGATGCTGGTTGATGGACCTAGGCCCAGATTGGCAAAGGAGTTCAAGGACGACTTGCGTAAACATCTTCATTACCTGAGGTCGAAGGATTATGGGCCGGCAAAGCATGCGGCAGCAAACAAGACATCCATCAGCGCAATGTTTCACATGGTACGCGGCCTGATCGGTTGGGCCACGCGAGTGGAGCCGCAGTATGGACGATCGTGCCTGGTTGAATTCCGAAAAGTCGTGTGGCCTCCTTTAATTCCATAATCTGGAGGCAGCGGTCGCGAAGTTCGACCGAGAGATCGCTGTTGCCGAGAAGGCAGATGAGGGAGAAGAAGCTGGCTTTCGTGAGCCTGCACGGCGGTTGAGAGTGCAGATCTAAGCAGGAGCAACATGGAAAAGATCGAATATCTCTATGATGATGTCGGCGCGTCGAAAGCTTTCGTCCTCTCGCTCAAACTGAAGGTAATCCGTGAACGCTTCTCCTCGCTGCAGGACTGGAATCCTGACAATTGCGCGCTGATATTGCTAGGGGGGAAACCAGTCGCCCTTGCTGATTGCAATCGTTCCGAAGACGGCCTTGGAGCCATTTGCGGTTTGATTGCCCGCCCAGGCTTCGGGGGATACGCGGTCAACGCTCTATCCGCATTGAAGCGTAATACGCAGCTGCGACACTGGGCTGCTGCAGTTCGAGCACCAATCCTGCGGTGTTTGGGATAGCTCGTCGATATCTCGACGAGCTATACGACCAGGGTGCTTGGGAAATATCCAATGAACTGATGCTGAAACACGGAGCACTTGGCCACCTTCGTCCTACACCTTTGGTTATTTCCACTTTTCATCTGAGACATTTGCAACTTCCGCCGATCAAAGATTGGAGCTCCGCGACCAGACGACAACTTCTGGAAGCTGCCCGATCTCCTGGGACAGTCAATCTCGTTGCACCGTCCGGCGATAATCTCGGTCCATTGATGATGACGTTGGCATTCGAACTCGCCACCACCGTGGGGTTGGTGCGTCAGAATATGACCCGTACTCTTATGTTCATAATGATGGCGATGAACGGGATACCGGTTCCGGATAAAATGGCACGAAAGTTCATCTCGCCGTCGGCGCCAGGTGACTTTCAGCAGAGCATTGATGTCGCGCTTGCGTCGTTGGATGGGTCCGGAACGCTGCTCTTTTCGCCACAGAAAATGGGAGGAAGGCTGCCTTGGAACAACTGAGGTCGATCACGGTTGGCAGGGAAAAGCGCCGCTTAAATAACTAGCCTTTCCAACCAATCAACTCTTGATTGACCCGAAGCGCATCTTCCACCATTTAAATGTTCTTCTTTTGTTCTCGTCGTGCTATTCTCTCTGGATTAGACCAGTTCAGGCTTTTCCAGATGTCGCGAAAGATAATTCATATAGACATGGACGCTTTTTATGCGTCAGTGGAGCAACGAGATAATCCGGCGTTGCGCGGCCTTGCGATCGCTGTAGGAGGCTCAGGGGCGCGCGGTGTTCTGACGACCGCGAGTTATGAAGCGCGCAAGTTCGGTGTCCACTCGGCAATGCCTTCGGTTACCGCGGCTCGCAAGTGTCCGGGCCTTATATTCGTCAAACCGCGGTTCGAAGTCTATCGCGCCGTGTCACAGCAAATCAGAGACATTTTCTACGACTACACGCCGCTTGTTGAACCCCTTTCGCTCGACGAGGCTTATCTGGATGTCACCAAGAACCTCAAGGGGATGGAGATTGCGACCGAAATCGCCACGGAGATTCGAGCAAGGATCCTGGCTGTGACCGGCCTGACGGCTTCGGCGGGCATTTCGTACAACAAGTTTCTGGCAAAAATCGCGAGTGACCTCAACAAACCGAATGGGCAGGCCGTCATCGCGCCAAAGAACGGCCTTCATTCATTGAGCGGCTTCCCGTGAAGAAATTTCATGGTGTCGGCCCTGCAACGGCAGAGAAGATGCATCGGCTGGGTATAGAGACCGGCGCGGATATTAAAGAGCGATCAGTGGAGTTCCTCACTCAACACTTTGGCAAGGCAGGCACGTACTTCTATGGCATCGCGCGCGGGCTTGATACCCGGGAAGTGCAACCTGATCGAGAGAGAAAGTCGATCGGCGCCGAGGACACGTTCACCGAAGACGTTTTTGAACTCGAGACTGCACGCGAGCAATTGCATCCACTCGTATCCAAGGTGTGCCAGTTCTGCAGCAACAATGACACCGGAGGAAAGACCGTAACGCTGAAGGTCAAGTATTCCGACTTTCAGACCATTACCCGCAGCCGAACGTCGCCGGTAGCCAATCGCACCGAAGCTTCCGTCTGGATGGTACTGGAGCCTCTGCTCCAATCCGTATTTCCGACGAGAAAGGGTATCCGTCTGCTCGGGATCAGCCTTGGAATTTTGGAGGGAGCAGATCAGAATACACAGCTTGATCTTGCTCTCTAATTCCAGGGAGAAGGGTTAAGGCTTGCCGCCCAGGTCGTATCCACCAAGATCTTCGCTGAGTGCGGTCAGACGATCGAGCGCCGCCATGCGCTTAGCATCGCGTGCGTCCTTGAACGCCTCAACATCGTAAGCACGGAGCCGGCGATGCGTTCCAACCTTCCCTGCACTGATCTCACCCCGATCGATCAAGCGAACGAGATATTGCCGAGATACGCCCAAAATCTCTGCTGCATCTTGGGTCGACAAGAGTTCTTCATCGGCAAGCACCGTGACCTGTCGTCCCTGCGCCACCAACTCGGCGGCACGGAACATTACGTCGGCAAGCACACTCGGCAATTCCACCGACTCGCCATTGACGAGGACGACTTGAACGGACTCTGCCTGCTTGGTCGACCGGGAGACGAGCATATTCGCGAGGCGCGCAGCGGCGGTCCTCTCCATAGGGAGAACTGCGCTAGACGACTGTTCCGATCTTCCTGAGGAAGGATTGCGATGTGATGTAGCCATGGGCGCAATATGGTCCATAAACGCTATAAACGCAACCTCCCCGTTTTCATAGCGAACACGGCGGCTAGGGCGCTACGCATGCTCGACTTGATGTGCACCGCTGGCCGATCTAAGTTCCGGCCTTTCCATAGTATGCGACGTCGCGCTCGAAGATCGAAGGCGTCAAACAGAGCGGCGACAGTGAAATGATAACCGTAGTCCTGGACGCAAATGTCCTTTACCCAATGCTTTTGCGCGACACCCTCCTGCGATGCGCTGCCGCCGGACTCTTTCAAATCCGTTGGTCCTCCAAGATTCTCGAAGAGATGACAAGCAATCTGGTGAGAGACTACGGCATGCCGGCAGATGCAGCCGAGGCATTACGCCAAATTATGGATGAAGCGTTCCCCGAGGCGATGGTCGACGGGTGGGAGGAGCTTGAACCAGCGATGCGCAACGACAGCAAAGACCGGCATGTGGCGGCGGCCGCAGCTGCGTCGGGCGCGGTTGCGATCGTCACCGCGAACACTCGGGACTTCTATGATCTCCCAACTGGCATCGACGCGGCGCATCCTGATGAGTTTCTATGCGCATTGTTCGAAGCAACGCCTTCGAAGGTGAGCGACGTGCTGCATAGGCAAGCTAGCGGCTATCGGAGGCCGACACTGACCACGGCCGAGTTGCTTGCAAGGCTTGCCGTCACCACGCCAAATTTTGCGCGGATTGTCCTTGAGCACCTGAACGAAGAGGGCTAGCGGAGCGCTCTCGCAGACCATGCCCGGTATCAGACGGGCGCCGCTCACTCGCTGTCGGCAACCTGTCGTAACGAGGCCGGAAGACTTCGGCAGGCCGCAATTCGTGGCCCGAGTATCTCGGAAACGAAACCATGATGGCGCTCGGGAATGCCCATTCTGGCTCCGGTAAGGCCGTTGAAAACAAGGTCAGCGACTTGTTCACGCCCAAAGGTAGACAGAATTAGATCCGAACACAGGATATCGGCGGTCGCGATCACTTGCATCGCAGCAAAACGATCCGCCGCAATCCTGAGCGCCTTGCGTTCATCAATGACGACCGTTCGACCGTGCACCAATCCAAGTGCGAGGGTTGCAGCCTCACCATCGTCCAACGTCTGATCAGCGGACCCGGTAACAAGGCTGGCGAAGATGAGCTCTCCGTCATCATCAAACGGAAGGAATTCGAGAAGTCGTTCGTCAGCCAGCGCGCGCGCCAAGCCCGCGTCGTCCCGCCCATTGAAACGGTCGATAAAAAGCTCATCTCGAACAACCGTGCTCGCGCAGAGCGTCACTCCAAATGCGCGAACGATATCGGAGGCCCGGCCCGTTGCGTTTAAGTTGATGATCACACTCGAATCCACGACAAGAGGAGCCGAGATTTTACCGGAGAATAGAGGTTGCCGCATTGGCCCCACTTTCTTCGGCATCGATATCCATCAGAATGTCGCGCACTTTGACACGGTCAAGGCGCAGCATCCTCGAAATCTGGCCCTCGCTCAGAAGTCCCCGTTTGGCTGCTTGGTAGGCCATGAGGCCGGTCTTGATAGGGACTGGTAACGCCGCGTCATCCTTCATTCGATCATTTTGGGTCACGTCCCCTAAGACCTGCCTGACATGATCATCGGTGATGTTTCCATTTGCTTGAAACCAGTCCCAGGTCCCACGTTTGGTAAGCTGCAGCTCCTCGAGCCTTCGCACCATCGCCTCGCGCGAAACGTGGAAGAAATGCGCGAGAACGATCACGTGGCGGCGGGTCAGGCTGGAAGCGCCAGCGGTTACCTCTTCGAACTTCTGCCGGACCGCCTGAGCTGGAGTAAGAAACCCACGCGCAAAGGCATTGGCATATTTTTCCTCTCGCGAGCTTTCCAATTCGTCGATCTCGCTGACTTCAGCCTGCATCCGCGTCGATACCAGGTGGCCAAGTTCGTGGGCTGCCGTCTGGGTTCGACGATCCAGAGGATGGCTCGCATTCAGGAGGATGCAAGCGCCAACCGACTCTTGGAATGCAAACAATCCGGAAATTTTTCCGGGCAAGCGGCGGACATAGAGGCGAACACCCATCTGCATTTCCAGAACGGCGCCGATGTCAGATACGGGCGCCAGTCCGAGCCCCAGCCAATGACGCAGCTCCAGCGCATGCTGCTCCGCCTGCTGGCGAACATCCCCCGCAAGGATTGCGCGCTCGGGCGGAAGGTTTCGGACATGGGCGATACCGAGCAGCGTTTCTAGCTCGACATCCGCACGGACCAGCTGAGCCATCAGTTCCGCAGCCGTAGTGACGACCGGTTCGTCATGATCGACGAGTTTGCGGAACTTGGGCGTTAGCTCCACGTGAACAGCTTCTTTGCGCAGCAGCGCGTTGACGCTCGTACCGTAGAATTGGGCGAGTTGTTGGAGTTCGCCAATTTTGACCCGGCGCGCGCCTTTCTCCATTGCAACGAGGGTAGTACGCGCCGCCCCGATTACCGCTGCCGCATCCGCCTGCGTCTTCGCCGCGTTTTCGCGGGCGATACGCAAGCGTTCGCCGATTTGTTCCGAGTTGAGCTGTTCGTGACTCTCGCTCATGAGGTCACGCCAACCATTGGGCAACAAATGATTTCGGCCCGAGATCCTTCATAAACGCCTTCCATTCTCTGTCATGCTGTCCGAGTAGGCCTAAAAGTCTCTCCTCGGCTTCAGTTGTCGTCATTTGCAGCCGCTCCCCCAGCTGCCAGGCGTGTCGCTTCAAGCGAACGCGGTGGAGGGGGGAAGAGCGCATTTCGGCGAGATGATCAAGATGCAGCGCTCCGGCGATCCCGTATCGCTGCATTGCCCGCGTGACCTTCGTGAAGCCCGGGACAACTCCGTCCTCAAAACTTCCCGAGCGCAGGTCTTCCCAAATATAGTTCTCTTTTGGCTCACTGATACCGGCAGAATGGAAACTGAGCCTCCGCAACATGCAGGCTGCGCATATACCGCAGTGCCGGCGCGTTCTATCGAACGACGAATTTCTGCTCTGCTGCCAGCAGGAGCGAGTTTTGTTCCACTCTTCGGGATCGGATTCGATCGCGGCAAATTCTGCCAAGGTCTGCCCCTTCGTTTTCCAAAGCTGCGGAAGTCGAAAGTGGATCGAGTAACCGAATATCGCGTCAAAAACCTCCTCCATTTTGCATAGGAAGCGGGGGTGGTTGCGATAGTCTTCATAGCCGTGGCTGGTTGGAACAAGCGTCGGTCCCAATGCACCTTGTCCACTTTCTGGCATAGCCACGTCATGGGTCCCGACGAGATATGCGGCCAGTGCACTCAATAGCGTAAATTTGAATCCACGGCTTCGCACCGACGACTCTTTGATCCCGACCGGCTTCATGTTGACAGAGAACGGAATATTCAGAAACGGCACCTTCCTGCGATCGCGAACGGGCCGGTCGTCGGCTTTCGAGCCGACACGAACCCTGATCAGCCTATCGACTCGGCCCTGCGCACCGAGGATTGCCGAGACTGCACGCGAGTCTAAGCCATCGCTAAAGGGCGTAATCGTGCGACCGGTATCGCCCCATTCGAACAAGCTTTGTTGTCCGAAATCGCTGTCAGCGCTGAGCTTGGCACCGGTGAAAGTCAGTTTCCACTCATCTCCGGTCAAAAACTTCAGTGCGGCGGCAATGCATTCCATCACGCGTGGGTTTTGCCAGCGCGCCGCGTCATGCACGGGCAGCTGCAGATCAATCCGGCGTGCCCAGCCGTAGCCTGGGCGCTTAAGAGCCTGTCGCAATACTCGACCGCCGCGATGAGCACCATCGCGTCATAAACGCGGCTATCCCAGTTTTTCGTTCTGTAATCGTTCAAGTCTTCCGTCTTAAAAACGATAGCCTTTCCGATTTCAGCCGTGCGCCAACCTTCCGCTCCTTTAGCTCCGGCCTCCACAACCGCAACTCGGATCAAAGGTATTTCCAACGGGGAATCGCTCATAGTGGAGGCCCCTGATCGACGCCATCGTACACCGTTGGTGATCTGGTTACCTTGACGGTGCGATCGCCAAGTATTGACTTCGCCATGCGGTCGAACGTTCCGCCGGCAGTCATCTCCCCGATCGTTTCTCCCAGTCGTCGGCGTATCAGCTGGCAGGCGCCCGGACCTGCTTTCACAAGGTAATGCTCTTCAATTGCGCGAGCGCCGGCGGCCAGACGCTCGCCGAGCGATGCGGCCAGGCCCTTCTCTACAGCAGCCAGTCCAGCGTGTCCTTCCGCGATAGCCATTTGCGTCGCCTCGATGGCGCTTGCTGCCAAAGGCTGTACCGACGGATCGAAGCGGAGGCGGTCGAGTTGTTCATTCGCGGAAGAAGCCAGCGTGAGAAGATCCCAACCATCAACTATCGTGACAAGCTGCTTCAAAGCCGGAGCAACCTCAAGTCCAACGTCACGCATGAGTGCAGCTTCAGCCGCCTCGCTGACTTGTTGAATGCCAAATGCTGGTTTGTACGCCCATGCTGCGACACGTTGGTATCCGTGGCGTAGAGGCAAGCTTTTATGCGGGCCGTCGCTCATTGGAATCTCCTAATGTCAGCTATCTTGAATTTTTTTATCTGACATGTCAACATTCCCGCGCTGATTGATTTGCGCCACACGCATTGAGGGGAAAGAAATGCATTCCGATCGCTACAAGAATTTTGACGAACTGGTTGGGTCTGAAGATGAAAGCGCCTTCCGTATCGAGGCCGAGAAACGGCATTCCAGTATCTGCGTGCTTGCTCCCCATGGCGGAAAGATTGAGGTGGGAACGTCTGATTTGGCCCGAGCAGTGGCTGGCGATCGTCTAAGCTACTACTTGTTTGAGGGTCGAAAACCGAAGGGCAATCGCGACCTCCACGTGACATCTGCGAACTTCAATGAGCCGCAGGCGGTAGCGGTCGTCGAAAGCAGTGATGTTGCCCTAGCAATGCATGGTTGCGAAGGCGATGATGAGATGATCTATCTCGGGGGAAGACACGTGAAACTGGCAGCAAGTATCGCAAAAGCACTTTCGAACCGAGGCTTCTCGGTAGGGACTCACAAGAATCCTGCATTGCAAGGGATCGATCGATCGAACATCTGTAACCGCGCAAAACTCGGAATGGGTGTGCAATTCGAAATCACCCGCGCCCTTCGCGTTCGATTGACTGATAAAAAGGGCCAGTTAACGGGACCCTCTCTCAAGGACTTTGTCGATGCGATCAACAAAGGACTGAGCCAATGAACACGCGTGATCCATGAACCTCGTCGTTGACCATCTACCTCGTATTTTCCAAGCGAACCTCGACCGGCTCTTTGTGCGCGTCATCCAACCGACCATGGACGCACTGGTACTGCATCCTGTCCTCGAACAGGGCGAAGCCGCATCGATGAATGAGTTTCTGGATCGCGCCGCCGCCCAGGTCGACAATTACACGGCAAACGAGGCCGCCAAATCGTTTGTGCTAACGTTGGCTGCGGTCTTCGAACGGCAGCTCAGCATCTGGGCAACGTCGACGGGGACGAAGGAACTCGGGAAGCTGCGCGGTTTCCAAGAGCACCTGCAGGCCTGCGCCCAACACACGAGCGTCAATTTGACGACCGACGATCTTGGCGCCGAGCTCGACGAAATGTTCACAGTAGCCAATGTCGTGCGCCATGGCGAGGGACCGTCATGCGAGCGCCTTCGTGCCATGGCGCCCGCCCTCTGGGACCACACCATCGCAGAATATCGTGATCTTCTACCGGGGCCTTCGCGGCCGAGCGAGACACTTAGGCTCAGAAGGACCGACCTCGTCCGCTACATTAGGGCGACGACGAGGTTCTGGGGACGGGCGGACCCATTGCCGATGGCGGTAACCGATCCGCCGTATTGGCTGACTTGATTGAGCGGAGGAGGTACGGTTGGGCGACGACGACTATATCGATGAGGAAAATCACGACCGGCCGCGCTATCGCCCGGTTACCGAAATCGACCCGGGAGAGCTTGCTGACGCTTTGAAGACACTTGCCGGCTTTTCCGAGAACACTTTCCTCGTGATGCAGGCGCACCAGCTCGGGATGGTCGACAATCTTTTGAACGCGTTGGAAGACGAGGTCATGCGCCACCAGGCTGATGACGATCCGCCGCGCGAACAGATGGCTTTGCTCGGCGCCATGTCGCCGATGTGGATCTATGCGGCCTATGAGCTGCAAAGGACCTGGCGCCAACGCTGCGAGGAGGTGATCAGGCTGGCCGACAACGGCGGGCTTAACTACAAGGCGAGCCATCTCGAACGCGATCTCGGCTATCGGCATTATGACCGCGAACTCAGGGCGCGGCAGCTCCGCGATGCGCAGCAGCGGCCGGAGCTGGTCGAGCAGATGCGAGGCGACCTGCGACGCACGGAAATCGCCTTCACCATGCTGGAATTTATCCGGGTTGCGCTTGCCAAGCATGAGGTGAGCAGAGCAACGGCCGCATGATCATCGACACCGTCGCACGTCGTGACATCGCCGAGATGATCCGTGCGATCCCGCAGGCCGAAAACCCGAGCGACGAGACGCTCGAAAGCTTCCGGGCCTATATGAATCCGCCCGACTTCGATCCTTTTGCCAGAGGTGTACCGTGAGCGAA
The DNA here is from genome assembly GCF_900110205.1 of Rhizobium tibeticum. Taxonomy (GTDB): domain Bacteria; phylum Pseudomonadota; class Alphaproteobacteria; order Rhizobiales; family Rhizobiaceae; genus Rhizobium; species Rhizobium tibeticum. Next base: position 71,707 of record NZ_FOCV01000028.1, read on the forward strand.
GAGGAGCAACCCGAGCCGCCAAAGAGGCAGAAGGCCTTCGACCTATTGGCGTCGGTGGCGGTCTTTGCACGCAAGAATGGCATCAAACTCAACGATCCCACGCTGGTCGATCGCTTCATGGCAGACGCCGCGCCGCGTTTGCGGGAAGCGCTGGCCGATCCGGTGCTAATCCACGGGTCGAGAGTTGAGCGCCTATTTGAGGCGACGGTACTGAGCCTCGGGCAGTTCAAACTCCTAAAGACCGAGGATGTTGGTCGCGTCCATGCCGCTGAGACCTTGCGCGCCCCGGACTTCCGCATTGTCCTCGATGACGGCGGGCAATGGCTTGTGGAAGTCAAGAACGTCCGCAGCACGAACCCCTCCAGGCAGGAGCTGAGGATGTCGCGGAAGTACCTGGAATCGGTGCAATCCTATGCCGATGCCGTTGGCACGCCGCTAAAGGTCGCGATCTATTGGTCCGCGTGGAGGTTCTGGTCGGTGATCTCGCCGGAGCACTTTCGGACCCGCAGCGGAGGGCTGCGCGTCTCGATGCAAGAGGCGATGCTCGCCAACGAATTCGAGCGGCTCGGCGAAAAGCTGATCATGACCAAGCCGCCGTTGCGCCTCGTCCTCGGCGCAGCGACGGACATGCCGCGGTCCGTCAGCGACGATGGCTTGCCCAACTTCATGATCGCATCGGCAAGGATCTATAGCCGCGACGTCGAGCTGACTGATCCGAAGGATCGCAAGCTCGCCCAGGTCTTCCTGTTTCATGGCGAATGGAAAGTGGAGGGACCAATTGCGCTCATGGAAGGTGACCAGATTGCCGGCGTCGAGTTCGTCGCAAACCCGGTCGAGCCGACGCATCAGGGCTGGGAAGGGATCGGCATGGCGAGCCGGATTTTCAGCACCTATTACGCCGAGCAGACAATCGACGGCGACCAGGTCATCCAGCTCGACGGGGAACCGGCGCCGGACTGGTTTGCCCCGCTTGCGAAGTGGGATTTCAAGAACAGCAGGCTGCCGCTGCTACTCGGCGTTATTCAACCTTCGCACGGAACGTAGGCAGGCGGGCTTTCGCGGTGCTTGGCGATAATGCCTTCCAGTCTAGGATTGTCAGAAACCAAATTCATTTGGCGATTATGAATAATATGCGGCCTGCTACTGTTTCTGGCTCCTTTGATACAGTTCGAGGACCCACGGGGAGAAGTGCTGCTCCTGAAAAACCAGGCTGAGGTGTTTTTTCGGCCGTGTCACGCCGACATAGAACAAGCGCCTTGCTTCTCGAAGCCCGGCCGGTGTGCGTTTATCCCGATCGCTCGGGAAATCTGTATTGTTGACCCCGTACATGATGACGGCATCGAACTCCCTGCCCTTCGCGCTATGCAGTGTACTGAGGTTAACGCGCCCTGCTCCTTCGATACGCCCTGCGAAGTGTGCCAGCGAAAGATCGAGGTCACACGCCGGATCCGTATTGGCGATCATTTCGTCGCAGACTTGCCATTCTTGTTCGGAATTTCGGGCAACGTCACTCCATGGCGTGATGAGCTCTCGCGATAACCGCTGCAGCCACGCATTCGTAGTCTCCGCGGTCTCGATTGAGGCATTGAGGAACGCCATGAGTTGTGCGGACAGATCTTGCTCTTCGCGCTCGCTGGCGTGACGCCCGAACACGAGCGTGATCGCCTGCGACAAAAGCCGCGCATAGGATGGATCGGCATCTCGCCATCCGCCAGTTGCCCAGCGCGCGCACTCTTCGATGAAACGCGCAAAGCGCGAGCTTCGCTTGACGAGGGCGTTGGTGTCGGTTCGGACGAAAGGAATGTCGGCATCTTTTAGCGCGACTGCTACCTTGTTGCCGAGCTTCGCAGTTCGATAGAGGACAGCGATCTGCCCGGGCTCGAATCCTTGCTCGATAAGCTTTGGGATGATCGTGTCGGCGATGACTTGCGCCTGCGAGTCAAGGCCATAGGGCGCCTCCCAGAAGCTCAGATCTCCCTCGGGCGCGCCATCGACGCCACGGTAGTCGCGTTCTTCGCCGAGTGCGCCCAAAGACGCACGAATAATTTTGCCGCCGGAACGATAGTTGAACCGCAGTTTGATGGTCCGCACATCCGTGCGGCGCGTCAGGCTCTCGAGGAGTTCGGGATTGGCGCCGGCAAGGGCATAGATCGACTGGTCAGCATCGCCAACGGCGAAAAGCCGGATTCCTCCCTCAAAGCACAAGAGCAGGACGAGTTCATGTAGTGCATGACCGAGATCCTGATACTCGTCGACGAACAACACCGGAAAACGCGCGCGAAGTGCCTCACGGATCCAGACGTTTTCCTTGATCATGCGATAGGCCAGAAGCGGCATGTCATCGAAATCGAGCAGCCCCTGTCGCCGCAGTTCCGCCTCATAGGTCTCGATGAAAGCGGCCAGTTCGGGATTGCGCCGAAGCCATTCAGGACGCGAACGATCGACGTCGCGCTTGCGCTTCTCGGATGCGAACTCCCAACGCTGGTGCGGATTGTCGGTGCCGTTGATGACGTTCCTGTACGCGACCTCCACCGCAGCTCTCGCTTCCAATCGCGTCGCAACCCTGAAGTTCGCAGGAAGGCCGATTGGCACACAGCGGGCATAGGGGCCGATCACCTGGCTCAGCGCAAAGCCGTGCACGGTGCCGATAAAGGCGCGATCTCCAGGAACAACGCCAAGGCGGGCGAGACGGGTTTCGAGTTCGATCGCACACTCGTTATTATAGGTGACGCAGGCGACCCCTCGCGGCTCGACGACGTCCTGCGCCAAAACGCGCGCCATGGCCGTGGTCAAGGTTTTGGTCTTCCCACTTCCGGGACCGGCCAGCACGATGCAATGTCTGGTTTCAGCGACAGCGGCCGACTGTTCCGGGTTCGCCTTAAGCTCGGCTAGGGCCTGAAGAAGCGCGCGCTCGCTAGACATGAGCGACCAATCCAACGACTGCGTTGATTGCACCTTCGATATAGGTAGGCGGCTTGAGGCCTACGGTCTTCTTCGACAGGCGCGCGCCGAGCCGGCCCTTGCCAATGCTTGCGATCATGGCAAGCAATTGTGCGGCATCGACGGCTGCACCGGCCCTCCAGGCGGAGATGCGTCCCGTTCGCACCGATCCAAAGTCCTGCTCGCTCAGGACATCGAGGAGCGGCTGCAGAAGACCGGGTGTATTAGCCACGGACACTTCGAAGGTCTGGTCGTTGAGAAAAACGCCGGATTTTGCTGCGTTCACGCTGAATGCGGCATGGTCCATCGGATCCCACGTTGCCAGTTGCGCAAGCGTTAGAAGTGGCTGGCCACGAACCGCAAGCATATCCTGCCAAAGATCGAGCGTCCGCTTCTTTCCCAGAGGAGGCTTCGTGCCATCGAGGGGATCCCAGTCGGTGATCACGCTGTAGGGAAGCTTCAATGCTTCAGCGAGCTTCACATAAGGGCGGAAGTTGACCCCGCCGACATTGCAGACCGTTATCCCAAGCTCATCCAGCGAATGACCGAGCGACGAGGCGAAGATGGGCAGGAGTGCCTCCTCCGCGTCGCCTTCGATAAAAATGACGCCTTGGGCGAACAGCAGCTCGGCGCGTGTCGCATTGAGGTAGGTTTCAAGATCGTCGATCTCGTCCGAAGTTACCGGCAGGTTCGCCAGCGAGAATGCCTGGGTCGCCCCCGCCCGCTTCTTCAACTGGACGATTGAGCGCAACGGGGTGACTGCGGCCAAAGTGGGCGAATGGCTGGTGACGATCATCGCCTGCGAAGCATCGACATTGCCAAGCAGCTTCTTGAAGACGGACCGCTGAAGTTGCGGGTGAAGATGTGCCTCGGGCTCCTCAATGCAAAGGAGCGAGAAGTTTCGTTCGTTCTTCTTCCGGCGCCATGAGAATTCGGCGAGTTTCAAGGCCAACAACGCCACGTTGGCGGAGCCAAGACTGGCATCCCCAATCCCACGCTTCCCATTGTCGATGAACATAGCAATCGCTCTAAACACGCGCAGCGGGTCCGTCGGTGCGAATCTCAGTCGAGCATCAATGTCGTGCGCTTTTCCGGAAAGATGGACGATGCCCGCCCGCAACTCGTCTTCCAGTGTCTTGATCGTCGGAAACGTTTCGAGCGTCTTGGTGGCCTTGTCGAGTTCTGCAGCCACCGCGTCGATGTCCGTGCGGCTGATCCCGGAAACGGCATCCTCGAGCAGAGGACGCAATGGCGAACTGCGCCAATTCCCCAACTGCCCTTCGGCGTCGCGCAAAGCGTCAAGCAATTCGATCGCGATGCGGCGGCGGACCCTGCTTGGGAGCAAACGGGTTTCATCGCCACCGCCGAAAACGAGAAACTCACAATCGGCGCTCGACTGTGGAGCGCCAGTGACCTCGACCTTCTTGCGAAAGACGTAGCTGAGTTGCGCGATCATCGGATCGTGAGACGCGCGGAAATCGGTCAGGACCGCGTTCAGGGCCATGTCCGTCGCGAAATCCGAGAGCTCCAAATGCACTTCAATGGGCGCACTGAAATCGGCCGGCCCACCATCCCAGAAATCGGTAAGCTTCAGCTGTCGGGCCGAGTCAGGTAGGGTTGGATCGAGGATGAGCTGGATTGCGAATAAAAGATTGCTTTTTCCAACTCTGTTCTGCCCGAGCAGCACCACATTGCCAGATAGCGGAATATCGACAGCTTGAAAGTTTCTGAAATTTCTTATGCTCAACTTGCTTAGACGCATTGCACCCCCCAGGATCGCAGGCCTTTATTGACCCAGTATTTCAATAGATCGAGAGTCCGGGCAATCATCGAGACTCAGTCGAACAATAGCGTAAAGTATCCAGATGATCACTCGCTCCACCCACATCGTCGACGGTTTGCTAGCTTTGCGCACTGCTCGCGCCACAGCCGCCACGAGTGGCGCCATCGGCCGCGAAATCCTGACTCTTCCCCTTCTCGCCAGTCGTCTTGTCGGCGGGTTTACGACGCCCGCGGGGACCGACGTGCTTTACCCAGCGATTCAGGCGGCACTTGCCGCTGGCGGGTTTCAGGATGTTGGTGACATTGCAGATTTACCGGGCATGCCACGGGCGGTCCTTCAGTCGCTCGATTCGGTTTGGCGGACGGACCTGGACTTAGGCTCACTCGCGCACGAAGCAGCGCGGTTCCACGACCTTGCCCTGATCGAGACGCGAATCCGTGAGAGCATACCGGCCACCCATCTGCTGCCGCGCGACCTTCGCGACGCCGCCGTCAGACGCGCCGGTCGCACGCGCGACCTGCTGGGACCGATCACACTCGCCGGAATCGTGGAGGTTGATCCGGTTTGGCGCCCACTTCTCACCGCCATCGCGCGCGTCACCGAGCTATCTTGGGACATGCCGGGGCTTATCGAGCACCCCTGGTTCGAAGGCGCTATACGAAAAAGCGCAACCCCTGGCCCTGATTTCACCTCTGCCGAGGCCAGCGCCGACCAGAAGTCGGAGGTCGTGGAAGCGCTAAGGTGGGCCAGACGACTACTATCGACGGGCCAGGTCAAGGCACAGGACATCGCGATTGCAGCGACTTCGACGCAAGAGTGGGATGACCATTTTCTTGCCTACGCGAAAAGCGCCGCGCTGCCGGTCCATTTTTCCCATGGCATTCCAGCACTCAGCACAGCGGATGGTCAAACCTGTGCTGCCCTCGCAGATATCCTTGGAAATGGTCTCACCCAAGAACGCGTCTGGCGCTTGATCCGGCGCCTGCCGGCGCGGCCCCTTGCCATCTCGCTACCCGACGACTGGTTTGCCGGAATTCCGAGAGGGGCGGCGCTGCGGACACTCGATCAATGGCGCGAAGCGCTGAAAGCGGCCAGAGCGCTGCGGGTTGCCCCCGAGGTCTCCGAGCAAATTCTTCTGCCGATCCTCGATCTCCTTGCTCGAGGACCAGACGCTGGGAGCGAAGCCGGTACCCGGCTATTGAGCGGCGCCAGCCTTACGATGTGGGAGGAGGCATTGCGCAGCGCGCCACCGCACGCAATCGCTTTGTCGCTGCAATCGTTGCGCGTCGCTGATCAGCGCGATCCCGCCAACAGCGTTGTTTGGTGTCCGGCATCGCAGTTGGTGTCGTGTCCGCGACCATTCACACGTCTGCTCGGCTTCACTAGCCGATCCTGGCCACGTTCGGATCACGACGATCCTCTAATCCCACATCATATGCTCGAGCGCCGCAAGCTGCATCCGCTCAGCACCGCCGAGCGAGACCGCCTTCATTTCGAGATCATAAGAGCACAGACACGCGAGCAACTCGTCTTGTCGCGCGCCCAGAGGAACGCCCGAGGCGGCCAGCTTTCCCCAAGCGCCCTATGGCCCGGCGATTCGGTCGTTCACAAACGCGACCGCGTGCCAGAGCACGCCTTCAGTGCAGCCGACAGGCTGCTGGCGCGCGCACGCGACGCCGGGCAGCTCCCCCATGTGCGGCAGGCTCAGCTCTGCTGGCGGAATTGGCAGTGGCGGGCGGATCTCACCGCACATGACGGACTGTCGAACGCCAATCATCCCGCAATCGAGGCGGCACTGGCGCGGGTCCAGTCGACGACCTCGTTGCAGCGCTTGCTGCGCGATCCGCTCGGATTTGTTTGGCGATATGCCTTGGGCTGGCGCTCTCCTCGACAAGAATCAGAACCCTTGCAACTTGACGCAACGTCGTTCGGCGAGCTCGTGCACGAGTTAATCAGTGATGCGATCGCAGCGCTCGAACCCGCGCCGGGCTTTGCGCGTGCAAGCGCCGAAGAAATCGAGGCAGCCATCGAAGGCGCTTCAGCTGCTGTCCTCACAGCATGGCCGCTGCAACGGTCCGTTCCGCCGTCGATCCTCTGGCATACCGTGAAGGAAGCAGCGCGCAGGACGGCCAGGGGCCTTGCTTCAGACGACCTGGTGCGCTCCGACACGCGAAGCTGGACCGAGGTGCCATTCGGCCAGGTCGATCCACTCGCGAAACAGGCGCCGTGGAACGCCACGCTGGCAATCCCGATCGAGCCGACCGGCTTGGTCTTCGGCGGCCGGATCGATCGCCTGGATATTCGCGCGACCGGCGATGCCGCGCGGATTACAGACTATAAGAGCATCAAGCCGCCGCCAAAGACCCAACGCATCACGCTTGGACAAGGACGCGAGTTGCAGCGCGTGCTTTACGCGATTGCAGTGCGGGCGCTGTTGCCAGAGGTGAGAGCAGTGGTTGCACGTCTGATTTATCTGGCGGATGAGCCGACAACGTTCGAGCTCAAGGGCGACGATCTCGATGACGCGATCACACATGCCACAGACTACCTCTCGGCTGCGATGGTTATTTTGCGCAGCGGACGGATCGCACCCCGTTGGGAAAAAGACGCTTTCTATGATGACATGCGCCTTGCGCTTCCAGCGGACCGCGAGAGCTATCTTCGTCGGAAAGCCTCTGAATTTCGCGCGGCCAACCAGCAGCTCAACAAGCTCTGGGGCGCCTCAACATGACGCTCGTCGATCAGGACAATCGTTGCCGGGCGATGACAGACTTCGCTTCCATCCTGCTTGTGGAGGCGGCTGCGGGACTGGAAAGACATCGCTCATGGCAGGGCGCGTCGCGATGATGCTCGCCGCGGGTCATCGCCCGGGTGAGATCGCCGCGATCACCTTCACCGAACTGGCGGCAAGCCAACTTGCCTCGCGCATCAAAGAAACGGTAGACGTCCTGCTGGCGGGCCAAGTTCCCGCTTTCTTGAAGGCCGTCATCCCGCTGGGCCTCTCCGAACAACAGCGAAGCGCGCTTGCGATCGCATCGACGCAACTCGACGAGTTGACCGCGACGACCATCCACGGTTTCTGTCAGGCGATCATTCGCAGCCACGGCGTCCAGGCTGGCCTTGATCCCGGCGCTCGCATCGCGGACGCGACCATCGCCGACAATTTGTTTAGGGCAGAATTATCGGCATGGTTCACACGCCGGCTCTCGATTGACGCCTCAGAAGACGATCCGATCGTCGTCTTGGCAGAGCAAATCCCGTTGCAGGTGGTCGACCTCATCCGCGAACTTGCAGGCCTGCGGCGCAAGCATCCCGATGCTCAGCCGATTCCCCCTCCCCGAGACTTGCGGCCAGATATCGACTTCGTCCAGGCGGTGGATGACTTCGAACGATGGAGAGCAAATGTAGAAGAAGGGGCCTGGGCACAGGAGATTGCACAGGAGCTCGGCAAGCTGGCAACGCGCTACCAAGGCTGTATCGCAGGCGATCCGTATTTCCGGCCCCTTTGGCAGCTTTGCGATCCAGGATCGGGGCGGTTATTTGGACGGAAGGGATTGCAGCTCAAGACATATGACGAGGCCGCCCGGGGCTTTGGCGCTCACAAGAATGATGTTGGCAACGATACAGGGCGGACGCTGTACGATGCGGTCAACAACGCCTGGAGCCAGCTCATTGGCTACATCGCGAGCACGCTCGTCTGTTCGCTATCCGGCTCGCTTGACCAACTCCTGGACAGCTACAGCGCCCGCAAGCGCGCCGCTGCAATCTTTGATTTCGACGATCTGATCGTCCACGTTCAGTCCCTGCTGCTCTCACACGAAGAGGTTCGGCAGGCGGTCGGGCGGCGCTATCAGTATATTCTGGTCGACGAATTTCAGGACACAGACCGCATCCAAAGTGAGATCCTGTTCTTGATCGCTGCGACCGCCGAGCGCCCGACGCACTGGGAGACCGCGCGGCTGCGTCCCGGAGCGCTTTTCCTTGTCGGCGATCCCAAGCAGGCGATCTACGGCTTCCGCGGAGCCGATATAGAAGCCTACGAGCTTTGTAGCCGTCTGGTCCAGGGCCAGGATGGCGGAGCAGTCATCGAGGTGACGGCCAATTTCCGATCGCTTGGCCCGATCATCCATCACGTCAATGCATGCTTCGAGCCGGTCTTTGAGAAGCCTTCGCAGCCCCGATATGTCGCCCTTGCTCCAACACTATCCGATGCGTCCCAGCCACTGCCCTGCGTGGCACGTTCGACGATCGAGATCCCCACCGCCGAGCGCATCTACGCGGAGATGTTTTGGGAAGCCGAAGCGGAAAGGGTCGCGGATATCTGCGCGGCGTTGGTCGGAAACCTGCCCGTTCTGCGGGCCGACAACAAGCGCACGCCTTTGAAGGCCGGTGACATCGCACTTCTATCACCCGGTCATACGGAGCTCTGGCGTTATGAACGAGCCCTCGAACAGAGAGGCCTCGCGGTTTCATCGCAAGCCGGCCAGACCTTAATGCGACGGCAGGAAACGCAGGATGTCCTGGCACTTGTGAGGGTACTTGCAGATTCTTCGGATACGTTCGCCTTCGGCGCTTTCATGCGAGGTCCACTGGTTGGGTTGAGCGATCAGGAACTGCTCGACATTACGACTGCCCTCTCTGTCGATGGGACGGCTCAAACCTTTTTCACCGTGCGCACAGATCCAGACTTGGTGCAGCATCCGCTGGCCCGGGAAATTCTCATGTTGCTGCAAAGCTTGCGGCGCAAAGCGCCAGTTGCCACCCCGAGCCTGATCCTTGCTGAAGCCATCGAGCGGCTGAACGCCCGCGTCATAATCGCGGCGCGCCATGGCAACCGGAACGCACGGGCTCTCGCAAACCTCGATGCGCTCATCGAGAAAGCGCGCAGCTATGGCGTTTCCGGGCTACACACCTTCGTTCGGGATCTCCAATCTGACTGGGACCAAAAAGCAAGAGCACCGGAGGGTCGCATCGATCCGACCGAGCATGCGGTCGAGATTGTCACGATCCATAGCGCAAAAGGGCTTGAATGGCCGGTGGTCATTCCGATCAATTCAACGACAGAACTCTATCGGCCGGACCAGTTCGTTCACAGACAATCCGACAATAGCCTGCATTGGATGATTGGTGGTGTCGCGCCCCCGGAACTGGCTGCCGCGCGCGCGGCGGAGAGCCTTGAGGATGCCAATCAGCGCGAGCGAATTTGGTACGTGGCGTGTACGCGGGCTCGCAATCTCTTGATCCTTCCGCATATTCCCCAGGCGTCAAAGGATTCGTGGTTCAGTTCCGTCGATCTGCGTCAGCTTGAAGTCCCAGAGCTGGATCTTTCATCGTTCACACCACTGACCAACCGCGCGGGCGCCTCGCAACCGAATGAACAATCGGCCGAAATCTTTGCGACGGAACAGCGTTTCGTCGAAGACAGCTCGCCGCCACTTGTGTGGCGCCGACCGAGCGAACATGACGGCGACCGTCTTGGCGATTCTCTTGACGGAGTAATCACCTTGGACAGCCAGGGGGAGCGTCTCGAAATTGCGGGCGCCGGCGCCCTACGCGGCGTAATCCTGCATAAGCTCATGGAGGAGCTCCTCACCGGCGAGCTCTCCGATGATCTGGCAACGAGTACCGCACGCGCTCGCCTCCTGCTCGAGCAGCTTACGCACGAGACCGACGATCGAACGCGGCCCGATCCTAACGAAATGGCAGCAGCTGCGCTTCGCACGCTTTCCTTGCCTGCAATTGCTGATCTGCGGCCTCGTCTAGTGCCTGAGATACCGGTCTGGTCGGTTGACTGGCACATTCTTCTCGCCGGTCGCGCCGATGCCCTGGCTATCAGCGATCAAGGTATCGACACCGCAATCGACTGGAAATCGGACGTGAACCCGACGTCCGCCGTACGCAAGGCGCACGTTCAACAGCTACGCGACTATATTACGGCGACCAAGGCCAATGGGGGTGCCGTTGTTTACCTCACCAGCGGCGAAATTGTCTGGGTCGAAAATATAAACAGAGAGGTTGTGTCGCCGGAGCCGAACGCCGACCTTACCCCTCGTTGACTCCAGCCGCGACGAATGGAGCACTAACCGGGGGAGCCTCTTCCCAGTCGCCCGAAACCAGAGCGAAGGGTGGCGTCGAGATCATATGGTAACATTCGAAAATGCGAATCGATTTATCCGACCAATCCATCGATGCCCTTGCTGAGATCATTTCTGGGGGCTCAGCGAATGGGGTTGAGCCGTCCATCGGTATTTATCGACAGGCCTGGCGGCTTGAAGCTTGGTTCAGAAACTATGGCATCTCGTTTGGGGTTGCAGGCGAAAGCCGACTACCCGCGACCAAGACAGCGATCCGCGAGGCCAACTTAATAGACGATGAGGATTTGCTGCGGCGGATTATCGAAGGTGCCGCGGATCCTCGGGACTTCATCAAAGAGCCTGATCGCCACGCTGCAGTCGTTGAGCATCTAAACAAACACCTATTCTTTGATGGTCTAAAGCTTGAGCGTGCGGGAAGGACGATGCGGCTCATCGCAATAGCCGAGACTGCTGCAGTTACAGGCGAGCTATCCGCCATGGCCGCTGGCATAGACTTCGATACTGTAAGCCGCGATCTTGATCGCGCCTTGCGAGCGGCTTCCACTGATCCCGAAATCGCTGTGACGGCGGCTTGTGCTGTGGTCGAAAGCGTTTGTAGATCGATCCTCGTCGAACTGGACATCGAATTTCCTACCAAGCAGGATATTTCGGGACTCTACCGAGCTGTGCGAGACCCGCTCGGCCTCGACCCGACAAAAGAAGGCGTGGCCCCCGAGATAGTAAATGATGTTAAGGCCGTGCTTTCTGGCTTGGTGACGTCGGTCCAAGGCATAGGCTCTCTTCGCACCCATGTCGGAGGTGCTCATGGGAAAGAGAAGGGGTTTCGTCGCATTGATCCCCGCATCGCAAAGCTCGCAATCCATTCCGCCTCCGCAATTGCACTATTTGTCATAGAGACATGGCAGCTGCGGTATCCCGGACGAAAACTTCCTCTGAGTGACGTCCCGGCGGGAACTTAATAGCTGAGCGCTTGCTCCTGGCGACAGTGAGCGAGCCAGCCGAAAGCCGGCTATTGTCACCCTCTGGCTCTCCGTCGATGGCGTAGCAAATATTGAAAGAGGGTCGTTCGCGGCCGGCTGCCAAAATGCTGGCCTACAAATTCCATCTGCCGATCATCGGTGGCGAACACGAATTTCTTGGCCGCGCCGGCAACACAGGCGGAGCCGTCGATAACTCAACGCCCAAGCCTGGTAACGACGGGAGATAGTGGTGATACTTTGGCAAGTTCTGCATGTGTTGACCTAGACCACCAATTCCATGGGGATGCCGAATCCGACCGACATTGCCTGCCGGGCCATGCCGGAATCCTCAACCGCGAAGCCATATCTCTTGAATGTAGAGACCAGCGGGCTGTTGGCGGATGTTAAGGTGATCTTCTCTGCGCCAATATCCTTGGCGACCCTTTCTGCCTTTGCGAGCAGACCGCCAAACAACCGTAAACTATTGTGTGATTGATCGTCGTCGGCCTTGGAGTGTGCCCGCACGCTTTCGGGATTGAGGAGCTGCACGTCTGCGATATGCAGCCGATTGGGAAAGAGATGTGCGATGAGTAGTTGGATTTTAGGCTCCGCGGTGGGAACACTAGGGACAGTTGCAAACTGATAGCTGATATCGAAGACCATTTTGCGGTTCAGAGCTCGGCTGACATACTTCAGTAGGTTTGGCTCCCTGCGATCAACAAGATCTCCCAAACTATTTGGCGCAACCTGAAACTGACCGGAAATCATGGCGGCATGCCAAGCCGTCAGCCCCAACTCGAACATCGTCATGCCTTTCAGGCGAATGATTTCCGGCAGGTTTTTCATGCCGAGGGCAGTGAATTGCGCGCTCGGGATCTTCTCCGAGATGTCATCGATCGGGAAAACCTCATCAATCTTGCTCACGCTCATGCTCATGTCTCCGAATGTCCCAACATCAGGACGGTTCATATAAAATTAGTAGGCAAATTCACGTAATCGCATCATCGCCATGAGATGGGTATCGAGCTCATCTAATCCTAAGCTGCATCATAGCAGCCCCCACGCCCGAAACCTCCCCCGTCCCGTCATCTCTCTGAGCCCGAGTTCGCCGACGATCCGCACTGCCGCCTGCGGCGTCACGTCGATCGCCTTAACGATCATTCCGGCCGAAACAAGCGGCCGCAACGTCACCAACTCGATCAGTTCCGGCAGCTTTGACGTTTGGCGCCGGCCGATTAGCCGGCGTTCCATCGACTGCCGGGCAAGAGTCAGGCGGTCGTGCTCTTTGAGCCCAAGCTCGGCGGCGGCGGTGATGCCGGCGAGAATGGCCAGCAACCGGGGTTCACGATCGCGATGTCGACGGCGATCGACGGGTATGGATTTGAGCCCGAGGTTGACGGCTGCGAGATGCGCTGCGGTGGTGAGACCCGCTTGGCGCAGACAAGACGCCGCGAGCAGCCGGCCGAGCCAGGGGGCATGCTGCAGCACCTCCAACGAATTCCAGGCGTCGAGGGCAAGGATCGCCTGCAGCACAGGTGGAAAACTGTCGAGCTCGCGCAGGACGACCCGCCATTCACCAAGCCGTTCGTCCTCATCCCAATCCAGATCGTAAACGAGCGGATCCTTTTCGCGGCCGCCGGCGCGGCTGGGGGCCCTCGCCTCTGTGAGCGCCGCCTCGGAACGAACGAGCACCGCATCGATTGCCGCCAGCTCTGCCGTAAAGGGATCAGAGGCATCGGTCCCCTGCCCTCCTCCGTTTTCCGCCTCATCAGCGGGTACCGGCTCGCTATCGACGTCGACAGCGCCTTCGACTGTTTCGCCGGCGCCGCCGTCGGCGACGATGTGACCCTGGCCGCGCAGGCTGCGCAGACCGTCGGGGCTGAGTGCCCAGGCGGGCGGCTGCGCCGCAATCCGCCGGCGGGTGCGCAGCACGTCGCGGCCGATGGTCAGTTCATGGGTGGGCGCCCGGATATCGGCGCCGGCGTCATGCAGCACCAGGTCCTCGAGATGCACGAGTTCACCGTCGATCCACAGCGAGGCGCAGGCGTCGGCGAAGTGCGTGCGTTCGATCCAGCCAGCGCCGACCGGCGAGCGGGCAATGCGCTCGTCCAGCCGCGCCAAGGCGGAGCCAGCGTCCGAAATCGGCCGCAGCAGTACCTGGAGCATTTTTGGTGGCAGAAGGGATTCCTGTTTTTTGTAAATCATGAGATTCTTCCTTCATGACGAAGCGCCGCCTTCCCATGATCGAGCATGCCGACACGCTGTCGCTGAAGGCGTTGCGAGAGCTGGTGACAGGTCTGGTAGAGCGGGCTGATCGGGCAGACATCCGGATCGAGAGGCTCGAGGCCGAAAACCAAAAGCTTCGTGACGAGAACGACCAGCTCAGGATCGAGAACACACGGCTGAAGGTCGACAACCAGCTTCTGCGTGACGAAATTGCGCGGCTG